>CAYZNM010000034.1:0-2099 GCA_964479875.1 uncultured Eubacteriales bacterium | reverse complement strand
AAGGAAATATTGCAATTACTGATAAAGCTTATAGAAACATTAAAAAAGTAGCCCCTCTCCCAAAGTCGGCTACTTTTCCAAGTAAATTAGAATTATTACAGCGAAGGTAGGCTAAATCCTACACTTGCGTTCCATACATATATTATAGCATATCCTCTGCAAAAATGCAAGTAAAATTTTGTTTTATAGGAGGATATATGAAAAGCATCAGCTCAAACAAACGTGCGCTGCGGCTTATTTGGGATAAGCAGCGATGGTTTATCCCTGCGATTGTGCTGAACAATTTGTTCGGCAACCTTGCGCCGTTTTTCACCTTATACATTTCTGCGTTTATTATAAATGAATTGGCAGGGGCGCGTGACGTCGCGCGGCTCACTATGCTTGTCGCGGTCACTGTTTGCGCCAATCTCGTAATTGTCATAATCTCAAGCTTGCTGCGAAGGTTTGAGGCTTTGCAGGAGAAGCTGCTCAATCAGCAGGAGCTGCATATGTGGGCAGAGAAAATGCTCGGCATGGACTACCCGAACATGGAAAACGCGGAGATTCAGCAGAAGCGTAGACAGGTAGTCGAGAACACGTTTATAGATTGGGGCGGAATATTCGCCTTGATAACCTGCATAAAAAAGCTGTGCGGTCAGACTGTCAATATCGTGCTTGCGATTGCGCTGTCGTTAGGCTTGATTGGATATATCGTTGGGAATTACGAGAGCTTTGCGGCGATGTATTTGCTTATAATTATCGCGGCGCTGCTTGTTGTCTATATCTTTATCACAAAGATTGCCGCAAAACGCTATGTGCAAATGATTGAAGTATTTAAGGAAAGAATTGTTGAAGCAAATAAGGTTTGGCTTGGCTATCAATATTACGAGATGGGCAAGGATGTGCGACTTTACAACATGATGCCTATTTATAAGGACAAAAACAAAATAATCTACCAACTGTTCGAGAGCAACTTTGAGAAACTGCAAACGATGCAGCTTATGGGCGACTTGCCGAAAACCGTGATTTCGCAGGGGATTAACTTTAGCGTGTACGCGTTCGTCTGCCTTAACGCGGCGCGTGGGCTTATTCCGATTGGTAATGTTATCACGTACATCGGCTACATGGCGCGGCTTATTCCGGCGGTGAGCGAGATGTTCGGCACGCTGCTTACTTTTTCGGCGAATGAGAGGCTGCTGGACTTATACTTCGAGGTGCTGGACACGCCGAATGAGATGTATCCCGGAAGCCTTACGGTGGAAAAGCGGCAGGATAACCAGTATGAGATTGAGTTCCGCAACGTTTCCTTTAAGTATCCGGGGGCGAGCAGCTATGCGCTGCGCAATCTAAATATGAAGCTGCACGTTGGGCAGCGTATGGCGGTTGTAGGCATGAACGGCAGCGGCAAGACGACGATGATTAAGCTGCTGTGCAGGCTGTACGACCCGACCGAGGGGGAGATTACCCTAAACGGAATCGATATTCGCAAGTACGACTACGCCGAATATTTGAGCATATTCTCGGTAGTGTTCCAGGATTTCAAGCTGTTTTCGTTCCCGTTGGGGCAAAATGTCGCAACCAGCGTCGAGGTAGATGCTGCACGCGCCGGCGATTGCCTGAACAAAGCAGGAATGACGCTGCGGCTTGAAACAATGCCAAAGGGGTTAGACACTCCCCTCTACAAAGATTTTGAGGAGGACGGCGTAGAAATAAGTGGCGGCGAGGCGCAAAAAATCGCGCTTGCACGCGCCCTATACAAAGGTGCACCATTCATCGTACTGGACGAACCAACCTCTGCCCTAGACCCGATCGCCGAGTACGAGATATACTCAACCTTCAACGAAATAGTAGGCGACAAAACGGCAATCTACATCAGCCATCGCCTAAGCAGCTGCCGCTTCTGCGACGACATCGCAGTTTTCCACGAAGGCAGCCTAATCCAACGCGGCAGCCACGACACCCTAATCGCCGACGACCGCGGCAAATACCACGAGCTCTGGTACGCGCAAGCGCAGTATTACGACGAAAAGGCGGCATCGTAGGGATGAACTTTGTAGGGGCGCGCATTGCGCGTCCGTGGATAACCCACACATTCGCGGTAAACCCACGGACGCGCAATG
>CAYZNM010000033.1:0-3877 GCA_964479875.1 uncultured Eubacteriales bacterium | reverse complement strand
ATGATGACTTTGTTGAGATGATATAGGGGAAAGGGGTTTACGAACACGACCTAATGAAATTGAAAAAAGCTTTTCGATGATCGAAAAGCTTTTTGATGAAAACAATTTAAATGAATTTATTTCTTGCAAGTACAGCAGTTTAAATCATTATCATTTTATGCTCGGAACATGGATACGTAACAATATACTTGCTGAAAACAGCGATTTATATTTGTTGTTTAAACATGGAGGTATTAATCATAAAGACGATATGTCGGCATTGATAATAAGGTTGTTTTATATTAGCGAACGAATAAAACATGAGTAGCCTTTCTGTTCACGGTCAGCGTTTTGCCTACATATTCCGCAGGCGGTCGATTTCGTCCATGCGTTCGCGGACGCGTGCTTCCAGGCCTTGGTCGGTGGGGCGGTAGTATTTGCGCTCCTTTAGTGAATCAGGCAGGCACTGCATTTTCCTGTACTTGTTCTCGTATTCGTGGGCGTATTGGTAGCCATCCCCGTAGTTTAAATCCTTCATCAGCTTGGTGGGGGCGTTGCGGATTACAAGCGGCACGGGTTCGGCGATTGTGTTCAGTGCGTCGGCTTTGGCTTCGCCGTATGCGGCGTAGAGCGCGTTGGATTTTGGCGCGAGGGAGCAGTAGACTACGGCGTGGGTGAGGTGTACGCTGCATTCGGGCATTCCGATAAAGTGGCAGGCGTGGTATGCTGCGACTGCGACTTCCAAAGCTTGACTGTTCGCCATGCCTATGTCTTCGCTCGCAAAGCGTGTGACGCGGCGTGCGATGTAGAGCGGGTCTTCGCCTGACTCCAACATGCGCGCAAGCCAATATACTGCCGCTTGCGCATCGCTGTTGCGCATGGATTTGTGCAGCGCGGAGATTATGTTGTAATGTTCCTCGCCGCTTTTGTCATAGAGCAGCATTTTCTTGTTGACGCATTGCTCGACGAGGGATTCGGTTATCAACATCTTTCCATCAGAAACACCGCAGCTGTTTACAATCATATCGACAGTGTTAAGCAGCGTTCGCGCGTCGCCGTTGGCAAACACTGCGATTGAAGCCGCGAGCCGCTCGTCTATCACAATTTCAGTATTCCACGCGTCGCCGCATACCTTTATCGCGCGATACAGCAGCTGCGTCAAATCCTCCGCAGAAAGCTGCTGCATTACAAAAACCTTGCAGCGCGACAACAATGCGGCGTTTACCTCGAACGATGGATTCTCCGTAGTCGCGCCGATCAGCACAATGCTGCCGTTTTCCACATAAGGCAGAAATGCGTCCTGCTGCGCCTTGTTGAAGCGGTGAATCTCGTCGATAAAAAGAATCGTGCGGTCGCCCATTGCGAAGCTGCTCCGCGCCTTTGCCATGACCTCCTTTATCTCCTTGATTCCGTTTGTCGCGGCGGAAAAGTCTATGAAGGAGGATTTTGTTTTGTTCGCGATAATTCGTGCAAGCGTAGTCTTACCCACGCCCGGAGGCCCCCAAAATATCATCGAGGGCAGCATATCCTGCTCGACAAGCTGCCTCAGTATCATGCCTTCTCCTACGATATGCAGCTGCCCTACGTATTCGTCAAGCGTCGCGGGACGCATTCTGCTTGCAAGCGGCACATTGCGCTCGTCCGCGCCGAAAAAAGATTGCTGTTGCATATAGCTCCTATTTACATTATAATATGTAGAAATTATATCACGTACCCGCCCGAAAAATCAAGCGCGTGCAATTCGCGCATTAAAATCAGCAATTCGCGCAAAAATTAACACAGCCGTATTTATTTATGCTATCATACTGTTACAAGGAGGTGCGAGATGAAAAAGACAGAAAAACAAAAATATTCGCACGTCAGCAACATTGTATATTCTATTGGAAATATATGGGTGTGGCGCAAGACCTACGTTATCGCGCAGATACTCAAGGTTCCGTTGTCCATACTAGTGCCGTTGGCTGCGATATATTTCCCCAAGCTGCTGCTGGATTTATTGGGGCAGTCGGCGTCCGAGGCTGTGCTTTTGCAAAATATCGCGGCATATTCGGGAGTGCTGCTTGTAGCGGCGGTTGTGCAAACATTGCTGAATTGGTATATTGAAACCTACACACGTGCGTTTTCGGGAAAATATCAGAACATGCGCGAGGAGTTTTTCCTCACCACTGATTTTGAGAACAATGAAAACCCCGAGGTGCATAACCTGCGCAACAAGGCGATGATGGGCGGAATACGGGCATCATGGATTTTGGACTATATTGCAAAGCTTGCGACGAATTTATTCGGCAGCTTCACGTATGCCGCGGTGATTGCAATGCTTTCGCCGATTGTGCTCATTATGCTGCTTACCTCGTCGCTGATAAACTTTTTTGTAATGCGCAGCGTCGTGAGGTATACGGATAAGCATAAGGACGATTGGAATCCGATTGAACGCAGGATTGACTATCTGCGCAAGTTTACTCAGTCCTTCGACTTTGCTAAGGATATTCGGCTGTACGGAATGTCGGGCTGGATTAGCAAGCTGATGGGTATAGCCCACGTCGAGAGGTATGTGTGGTACAAGAAGGTGGAAAATCGCAACTTGATTGCGGCGTTCGTCGACGGCGCGCTGCGCTTTATCCGCGACGGAGTTGCGTACGCTGTACTTATCAGTATGCTGCTAAGCGGAAGCATTGACCTAGGAAGCTTTGTGCTTTACATCGGCGCGGTTGCAGGATTTTCCGGTTGGCTTACGACAATCGCAGGGTCGTTCAGCGAAATATTGTCGCATAGCTTAGACATAGGTTACATGCGCGAATATCACAGCTACCCAAGCCGATTCAATCGCGGCAAAGGCGTGCCGCTGCCTAAGCAAACTCCGTTCGCGATAGAATTCGACAACCTCACCTACCAATACCCCGGCGCGGAATCTGCAACCATACGCAATGTGTCCGCGAAAATCCGTCAGGGCGAAAAAATCGCAATCGTAGGCGAAAACGGCGCGGGCAAGACCACCCTAGTGAAGCTACTGTGCGGACTATACTATCCTACCGACGGACGTGTCATAGTCGACGACAAAGACATGACCCACTACAACATAGACGAATACTACAGCCTTTTCTCGGTTGTATTCCAAGACACCTACATGATTCCTGTATCAATCGCCGACTACCTTAGCGGTATGCACAAATGCGACCGCGCAAAGGTGGAGAAATCCCTAAAGCAAGCAGGTCTATGGGAAGCAATCGAGGCATACCCCTACGGAATCGACAGTATGCTGCAAAAAAGCATAAACAAGGATTCGATAGAGCTATCCGGCGGACAAAAGCAAAAGCTATTGCTTGCACGCGCACTGTATAAAGACGCGCCCGTCATAGTCTTAGACGAACCCACCGCCGCCCTAGACCCAATCGCAGAAAGCGAGCTATACGAAAAATACCACGAGCTAACACAAGGCAAAACCAGCGTATACATCAGCCACCGCCTATCCTCCACGCGCTTCTGCGACCGAATCTTCTATTTAGAAAAAGGCGAGATAGTGGAAACAGGCACACACGCCGAGCTAATGCAGCTAGGTGGCAAGTACGCACATATGTTCGACGTGCAAAGCCACTACTACAAAGAGAATGTGGACGAGTAATGTTACAAATAGATTAAATTTTCCAAATATGGTTGATTATGTAGAAATATATGTTATAATGTAGAAAGACGCAAGCGTAACAAGAGGAAGGCTTACCTTCGCTACCCACCACTCCCTTTCGAGGGAACGCAACTCCCGCAAGTTTTGTTTCACAAAATAAAACGGGAAGGAGGTCGCGATAGATGTTTGAGCTAATAATGTATGCTGTGATATTAACCTTAGTCAAGGAAATATTGCAATTACTGATAAAGCTTATAGAAACATTAAAAAAGTAGCCCC
>CAYZNM010000032.1:0-5454 GCA_964479875.1 uncultured Eubacteriales bacterium | reverse complement strand
AGTGTAACATGACCCAGAGGGGTTGTGCAAGATTTTGTTTACGAACAGGACCTAAATAATTTCATTATTCATCTCCTTACATTGTATCACTTTCACAACCGATTATATCATATTATTTTGATAAAATCAATAAAAAGTGCAAAAAATGATACAAAGGAGAAAATAATGTCCCGCCCACTAGATGAAAACGGAAAGCGCAACCTAATCTCCGAACGCTTGATTAATCTACGCAAATCCCGCAAGCTATCGCAACGCGGCCTAGCGCACGAATTGCAACTCATAGGCATAGATATGGATAAAAATGTAATCACACGCATTGAAACAAACAAGAGGTATGTCACTGATATAGAGATAAAAGCCATTGCCAAGGTTTTTGATGTGTCGTACGAATATTTGATTGACGGTGACGATGTTTGATATTATGAATTAATGTAAAAAATTTGTAACACAATTGTACTTTACATTCCTGTCGAATTATGGTAGAATATACGTATGCAGGCGAATACGCCTCGGCATGCATTGGGCAAGCGGCTGAAAGGTTGTGACGCCCATGGAAACATAGGGTAGCCTCCGCAGTATTCTTGTAAGACAAAATCTTGCAGGAAAGGAGGTAATGTCGATATGACAGGCAGGGATTTAGTTCTTGTATCAATCATGTTCTTAGTTGATAATGCACCAATGATTATCAACGCAATAAGAAATATGTATAAAATATACAAAAACAACCGCCCCCACGCAAAAGGTTAGCGGTTGTTGTTTTAAGAAATAAAAATATAAAGCCGTAAAGCCTAATCAAGCCGATTGCAGAAAGTCTGCAAGGGGGGAGTGCTCCAACACTCCTTCTTACATATAATTGTATCACAACAAACTTATTTTGTCAAATAATTTAATAAACATTCCCTTGATTAAATATGCCGAATAGCAACAATATTCAATTGACAATCACCACCCTAATTGTTATAATCATCTTATAAATCATTAGGAGGGTGCTATGTTAAACGACAAGCAACTGGAAAGAATGAAGGGCAAGCTGAAAAGGTATCTCAATACCTTGAAGCCTTATGTTTATACAAAGATTGGTGACATGCAGCTGAAGTACCTTGAAACAACAGAGCGTCTGCACAATATACCTGCGGACGGCTATAAGGACATTGCAATAGGCGACAAATGGGGCGGCGAAGGTGTATTCGCGTGGCTTACAGGCACGGCCGCAATCGACGCTGCACACCACGGCAAAACTGTCTACATTCACACAGATATGGGCGGCAGAGAAGCTATGCTGTGGGTAAACGGCGTACCTGCCGGAATCCTCACAGGCGACCACTCCCACGACGTAATCACCTTAAACGCCGACGGCAAGCCCATCGACATAGCAATCGAATACTACGCCGGCCACTACATCATCGGCTGCGACCCGCTTGAAACCAGCTCTGAAAATAACTTCAACTTCACATACAACGGCGTTACTCTATGGACGAAAGAGCAAGACATCGCCGACTTCATCTTCGACCTAAGAACAGTGCTTCAACTCTCAAGCTCGCTCGAAAAAAGCAGCTTCCGCCGCGGCGACGTATACAACTGCCTAGTTGAGCTGCACAAAATCCTCTACTACTCCCCCGAAGACTGCGACGCAAGCGTATGGCGCAAAGCCTTAGCCGACGCACGCGAAATTATGAAGCCCGTACTCTCCAAGAAAAACTCCGAATCTGCGCCTGTAGTAGGCTTAGTAGGACACTCCCACATGGACACAGCATGGCTGTGGACAATCCCCGAAACCGTAAAAAAATGCGCACGCACATACGCAAACCAAATCAGCCTGATGGAGCAATTCCCCGAGTACAAATTTATACAAAGCTCCTCCTACCACACCGAAGTAATCCGCCTGCACTATCCATCCCTGTTCGAGAAAATCCGCGAAAAGGTTGCCGAAGGCCGCTACGAGCCTAACGGCGGCGTTTGGGTTGAATGCGACTGCAACGTAACAGGCGGCGAAGCAATGGTGCGCCAATTCGTATGGGGGCAACGCTTCACGCGCAAATACTTCAACTACACCTTTAACTGCTTCTGGCTGCCCGATACATTCGGCTACAGCGCGGCTATTCCGCAAATTATGAAGGGCTGCGGTGTAGACTACTTCCTAACCACCAAAATTTCATGGAACGACACAAATAAATTCCCCTACGAAACCTTCTACTGGGAAGGCATAGACGGCACACGCGTATTCACCCACTTCAACATAATCCACGCATGGCCAGACCCACAAACCCTCATCGGCTGCACTAACGGAATCGGCGACGATGTAGGCTTGCAAAACAAAAACGTAAGCCGCAGACGCATTGCGTCATACGGCTACGGCGACGGCGGCGGCGGTCCAATGCCCGAAATGATTGAAATGTCACGCCGCGTAAAAGATTTAGAAGGCTGCCCCAAAGCGGAGCATGTCTGCGTAGGCGACTTCATGAAGGATATGGAAGCCGAAGTTGTAGAGCCGCCCGTATACCGCGGCGAGTTATACCTAGAATTACACCGCGGCACACTCACAAACCAACACGAAATTAAGTACAACAATCGCAAAGGCGAAATCGCAATGCACGACCTAGAGCTTGCGACCGTGCACCAAGCAATCGCCGACGGCGCAGTTGCCGCCGACGACAAAATCCGCCCGCTGATGAATACGCTGCTGGTAAATCAATTCCACGACATACTCCCCGGAACATGTATAGCAGCCGCACACGACGACTGCCATCGCGAAATGCGCGACATGATAGCTCAAACCAAAGGCTTAATCCAAAGCGCAGTTAAAACAGAATCTGACGCAAACTCCGTAACAATCCTAAACAACGCAGGCTTCGCACGCAAAGAGGTAGTATACCTCGACGGCAAGCAAAGCTTCGCCCCAGCCGACAAATCCCTCACATACCAATATGTACAGGACATGGAAGGCAAAGACATGCTGTGCGTAGGCAACGTTTCCCTGCCCTCATTAGGCTCTGCTGTAGTTGAACTTACAGATAAAGCCAACGGCGCAGCACAATCCTCCGCATTCACCTACAGCGGCACAACACTCGAAACCCCCTTCGCAAAAGTAGAATTCGGTGCAGACGGCACAATCTGCTCCTTCTACGACAAAACAGCGAACCGCGAGGTTGTAGGCAAAGGCTACGCATTAAACACCCTCCTAATGGGCGAAGACATGCCAAGCTCATGGGACAACTGGGACATCGACTGCGACGTACAACTAAAGCTAAAGCCCTGCTCCGTGCTAAAAAGCCGCAACGTAGTTTCCGACGGAAGCGTACAATTCCGCATACGCAGCGAGTACGTAATCTCCGACAAATCCAGCGTAATGCAAGACATGATTTTCTACGCACACACTCCGCGCGTTGACTTTGAAACAATCGTAGAGTGGCACGACAAGCACAGACTGCTAAAAGCAAGCTTCGACACCAACGTAATGAGCGGCTTCGCACGTCACGAAATCCAATTCGGCAACTGCCAAAAGCCAACCACACGCAACAACTCCCTAGAGCAAGCGATGTTCGAGGTTGCCAACCAAAAATTCACAGATATATCCGAAACACGCTACGGCGTAGCAGTCCTTAACGACTGCAAATACGGCGTAACAGCCGAAGGCGGAAGCATTCGCCTGTCGCTGCACAAAGGCGGCTGCCGCCCAGACCCGCGCGGCGACGAAGGACGTCACTACATGACATACTCCTTCCTGCCCCACAACGGTGAATTCGCAGCCGACAACACAGTGCGCGAAGCTTACAGCCTAAACTACAAGCCGATAGTATACAGCGGCAAAAAGAACCTGCCGTCGCTCGCAAGCGTTGACCAAAGCAACATCGTAATCGAAACAGTAAAACCCTGCGAGGACAACGACAAAGCGTTCATACTGCGTATGTACGAATGCGAAGGCACATTCACAAACGCCGCCCTAACCCTGTTCGCAGGCAACAAAGGCGCGGAAGAAACAAACATGCTGGAAGAAACCATCACAAAGTTTCCTGCAACCGACAACGTTTCACTAACATTTAAGCCTTTTGAAATTAAAACAATCAAAGTAAGCTACTAACAATCCGCAGGGCAAGGGCAATGCCCTTGCCCTGCTTTTAGTTTTTATAAGGAGGAAACTGCATGAGAATAATCCCAACCTACAAAGAGATTTTCCGCGTATTCACCAGATACATAAAGATATACGCATTCATCGCCTTCGGCATAGGCATTGCCTTGTGTTTAGTATTCGGATATGCAAATCAATTGCTGAGTTTGCCTAAGGTGAATGTCTACAGCTTATTTCACTACTTTAGCCCGCTAGTGTTTGCGTCCTTTTTGCTAAACAACGTCTTGTGCGACGCAATACTCACCACATTTCTAATTGTTCTGCCGATTACAATAACCTCAATCCACGCCTTTTACAAAGAAGCAATCACGCCTGCCACGATACTGGACAGCACAAAGAAAAACATCACAAAGTATATTTGGTTCGCTGTAGTCACGCTCATATTCTCAACCACACGTCAATTCATCAATGAATACATAAAAGTCAACCACTTGATAAACTCAAATTTAAGCACGCTATCCAACGCGTTAATGATAGCCGAACTCCTTATCTCCTACCCCTTAATCTATGCAGCCGAAAGGAACACAAGTGTTCTCAATGCGATACGTTATTTTAACGAAATCTCAAAGAAGCGCATAATGCGTTTTGTTTGGTGGAACATAAAGATTCTTGTGCCGTCTGCATTTATCATACCAATTACCGTTATGCTGTTTATGTTCGTTCCCGCGATTGCTTCTATTGCGTTGAGGGTAGATATTGCTAATCTTATAGATGCTTACGACGCCGCAAATATAGTGGCAATTCTCCTTGTGAATACGCTGTATGTTTGGATTGGATTGACATACATGGAAGAGTATAAATATTCGCATTAATGAGAGGTGCGTTATGAAAAAGCCAGAATCAACTCGCACTATTCTAGCAGTTATCTTTTTTACACTAGGTTGTTTTGCTTTTTTGTATCGTTCGTTATCTTGCTTCATTCAAGTTATTAATGGGAGTTTTACAGGAACAAGCAGCGGCGCATTGCTGTGGAGCTTTGTAGCTTCTGCTGTTTTTATGGCGATTGCCGCTGCTTTGCATACATCAGCTAAAAGCATGGTGCGAAACAAGTATGCTCTAAAAGAACGCGGCGTACGCGTGCAAGGCAAAGTCGTGGATGTAATATACATGTCAACCACCAGCTACGGTAATAAGAGTGAACACCCATACTATCTCGTATGCACGTATACCTACGATAATATTGAGCACAGGTGCAAAAGCTTGCTATTATGGCAAAAGCCGCTGCTGCGTTCGTACACAATCGACATTTACATCGACCCAAACAGCGGCAAGTATTAGAACCTGTATTCATAAGCGACGAAGCAAGACGCAGAGATGTGCAACAATCA
>CAYZNM010000031.1:0-5752 GCA_964479875.1 uncultured Eubacteriales bacterium | reverse complement strand
CAATCGCGGCCGCGAGCAGCATTGCCGTAAGGGTAAGCCGCCTAGTTTTTGTAAATGTGGAAGAGTTCATCATCTCTGCCGCCTACATATCGAGGTCAGGCGCGTCGCCGCGCTTCACCACTTTAAGCACGGTCGCGTTAGGCAAGCACGCCGCCGATTGCCCCGAATGCGTCAGCCTTCCTGTATTTACGCAAACCTTATCGGGGCAGTCGGAGGATTCAAAGGCTATGCCGCCGTCTTCGTATACGCGAAAGGTTATGCTCGGGCGCTGCGGAACGCTAAATGAAAGCTCGCCCTGGTCCAAGTCCACTATATACGCAAGCCGCGAATCGACGTACACCTCTGCGCTCTTGCCCGAAGGAGAGCGCGTAAAATAAAGTAGCAATCCAACCAAGCCGATGGCTGCAATCACGCCCAAGGCGATTATATCAATTTTCTTTACGAATTTTCTATTCATCTATGTTACACGTTTTTTCTATTATTTTTATAAGAAGTCCGCGCTTTTCTTCTATGGGATTTAGTTTTTCCATTAGCCGCAGTGCTTTTGCGCGGTAGAGCGACGCTATCGCTTTTGCGAATTGTATGCCGCCTAATTCAAGCACGCGCGCGTACAATGATTGCGTCGTGAGTTCATTTGAGCTTATGGCGGTGGCGAGGGAGCTGTCGGCGGCGAGTGCGTGGATTAGCGGAAGGGTGATTACACCTTGCTCGAAGTCGGAGCGTACAGGCTTTTTGGCGTGGTACTGTGTGCTTGTGTAGTCCATGCAGTCGTCGGAGAGCTGAAACATCATGCCTACGTAATGCCCCAGCCGTGCGTAGGCCTTTGCCTCGCTGTCGCTGTCGCAGGAGAGCATTGCGCCTGCGCAAAAGCTTCCCTTGAAAATTGCCGCAGTTTTGCCGCGGATTATGGATAAGTATTGCCGCACGGTGAGGTTTAGGTTGCGATTGTTTATGTGTTGCCGCAATTCACCTAGGCATATGGGCGTGATGTAGTCTGTAAGTGTGAATTTGCCGCGCTTATCCTCGTGCTTGCTTGCCGCGTTTGCGCCAAGCTTTAGCGCGGCACACATAAGGTAATCGCCGCAGATTACGGCTGTGCGGCTGCCGAATTGCTTGTGCAGCGATGGAAACCCGCGGCGCAAGTCTGCGTCATCGATTATATCGTCATGCACAAGCGTCGCAAGGTGCAAAAGCTCAACGGCCGCCGCAATATCCGCCGCTTCCTCCGCAATGCCGTCGCTGCTTATCGCGCACGCAAGCAATCCGCGCGCCCGAATATGCTTGCCCTGCGCGTGCGTCAAGTAAGAGGTATACTCGCGAATAATGCGCGGCGCGGACGTAAGCGTATCGTCAAGCCGCGCACACATTCGCGAATATGCTTGATTGTAACTAATCATTATACAGATACCACTTTCTTACAGCCTTTATATTTTTCCAGCCACGCTTTAACGCAGGGATTACATAGTAGTCCAAGCTGAAGACTCTGCCTGCGCTAAACAGCATTGCCACGCCTGCGAATATCATCCAAAATGTGCTGAGGTACAGCCCTGTTGTGCAGAAGAACATCACTTGCAGCCCAAGCGATACCGCCGCCGAAAGCGTGGTGAACAATCCGCCGATAAGCGCAAGCCCTATCAAAATCTCGAGGATTACGATTACCGACTGCATGAAAACTTCATTGGGCAGCACGGTTTTTTCCACCATCCAATTCACGGCGGGTGCGTCTATCTTGAAGGCGTAGTCGTTTATCGTCGCGGTAACAAGCTGCTTGCCGCTTACGAATATCGCTCGAAATAAGCCGAGAATGTCTAGGTTGAAGATGATTGTGCCTGTAGGCGCGTGGGTTTGGTTTACCACTGTGTCGACAGTCGCCGAGGTCGACGCGTCTATCGGTGTGCCGCTTATTATCGCGTTGTACCAATTGTTCGCGCTTCCGAAAAACTCCTCAAGCTTTGGCTCGGACAGCCACCCGTTGGCGGCTTTTAGCACGCCCTCGAAAAGCCACACCAAGCCTAGCCATATCCGCAGCGGCACTAACAGGAATGTGCTTGATTGATTCGCGAAGTGTCCGCCGACGAAGCTTCTGTTGTGGCGGATTGTGAAAAACTCGTGCTCGATGTAGCCGATGACTTTGTTCCAGCCTAAAACTTGCGCGAAGTAGATTATATTGATGAAGTGCTTGACGAACATTGCGAAGAATGAGGGCAGGTTGACCCACGTCTTTCCTGCGCCGACGCGCGCAACGCCGTATCTGCCGCCGACCGAAACCATGCAGCCGTGGAAGCTAGGCTTATACTCGCGGAGCTGCCCTTGCAAAATCTCCGCCGCGACATTGTGCGCGATTATGTCGGAGCATTGCTCGCAGTTTTCAACCATCTGCGGCACGGAATCCTTCTCGCCCTCGGGAATGTAGTAGATGTTGTCGCCTGCGACGTAGACGTTGTGATGTTCGATTGCGCGGAGGTGTTTGTCTGTTTTAATGCGCCCTCTGCTCGCGGCCGGGAGAGTGTTTGCACATTCGGTCGTAATCTCGCTTGCTTGAATCCCTGCCGTCCATATCACTGTGCCGCAGGGGCGTTTCTGCTCGATTCCGTCTAGCTTTATGCTGATGAAGTCCGCGCCTACAGCAGTGACACTTGCGCCGAAATGCAGCCGCACGCCCATCTTTTCAAGCCGCCGCTCGACTTTATCCGACAGTTTCTGCGGCAGCATAGTCACGCTGCGCGGAAGTGCGTCCACCTCGTATATCGACACTATTTCCCGGGAAATACTATATTTCTCGCAGAGAATCGGCACATATTCCGCAAGCTCGCCTGCTATCTCCACGCCTGTGAATCCTGCGCCTACGATGTAGAAGGTAAGCAGCCGATGCCTTTCGACTAGGTCGGTTTCACGCGCCGCAGCCCTAAAGCAGCCGACTATATGCTCACGCAGCTTCACTGCATCATCATACGACCACAGCGTATGCGAATACATCTCCGCCCCTTCCACGCCGAAAAACGCCGGACGCGACCCTGCCGCAAGCACAAGGTAATCATATTCGTACACTCCATTATCGCACATTACGCACTGTTTGTCAAAATCAATCGAAGAGATATTTCCAAGCTGCACATCAACATTTCTTCCTGCAAAAATCTTAGACAGTTCTATCTTTATGCTGTTTTCGTCCACCCTCCCGGCCGCGACCTCATGCAGCTCTGTCAGCATAGTGTGGAACGGATTCTTATCAATTATAGTAACGCTCGCCTTGCTGCGAAGCCGTTTCGCCAACTTTTTCGCGGTAAGCACCCCTGCGTACCCTGCCCCCGCAACAACAATCTTTTTCATACAATACCTCTCATTTTATCTTAGGTTTTTAGTATAACTAATATTTGGAATTTAATGCTACATTATTACATCGAATGAATTTTGTAGGGGCGCGCATTGTGCGTCCGCTGATTGCCCACACATTGGCAATAAGCCCACGGACGCGCAATGCGCGCCCCTACATATTTGAATTAAACGTTCATGCGTTTTGCGCAAAATTTATGAAAACAACGTTGACAAGCGCGCATGTTTATGCTATAATAAAAAAGCAATCGAGGTGTGGCTCAGTTTGGTAGAGCGCTACGTTCGGGACGTAGAAGTCGCAGGTTCAAATCCTGTCACCTCGACCACCCATATGTCAAGCCCACGCTAAAAGATTTTTTGTGAATTTTTTAGCGTGGGCTTTGACTTTGGTATTTGCTAAATCTTCAAAGCCTTGCCGGTGCTACAAAAGTCGGCTATCTTCCACACAATTTCCACCCTGCTATCACCGTTTGCGGATATGGGATAAACCAATATCTTTTCAATTAACGCTTCCACAAGTGGGAGTGTTAATTTTTTGCCTTTCAAAGCATCGGCCGTGATTGCTTGTAGGTTATATTCCTTTGGCTTTGCTTCGGTTTTCAGCAGGGCAAGAGAACGTGTCAGCCTGTCAAGCTCTGCTTCAATATCAGTTTTTTCAGCCTTGTACGCTTCAGCAGTAAGTTCTCCCATGACTAAGCGCTCATAAAGACTGCGTTTTTTATCGTTGCAAGCGCCTATCTGCCGTTCATGTTCGGATTGCTTAATGATTCCAATTTCAAGCTCTGCTGTGTCGCTTAATTTGTCAATCCCTAAAACAGCTTTTGCCTGTTTGGTGATAACCTTATGCACAAGCTTTTCCAGTTCGCTTTTTGATATTCGCAACCTGTGACATTCCTTGTCAGGGGCAGAATAGGTATACCAACAATGAAACATGGCATTTTTAGTGGAGCTTAACCGCATAACATGACCGCAACAACCGCAAACAACTTTGCCTTTTAGCGGTGATTGGTAGTCCTTTGCATATCGGCTCCATGTGCCTACTTTTCTGTTACGAAGTGGTTCACCCTTTTCGCTGATGATGTCCTGCACCTCATAGAAAAGCGATTTTTCTATGATTACAGGGTGATGGTCGGGGATTTTGTACCACTCACTTTCGGGAGTTCTTTTGCGTGAATGACTGCCAACCTCCGTCCCGTGTGTCTTTCCGGCAATATAAGTGCCGATATACTGCTCATCGTTAAGGATTTTAAGTACCGTTGCTTTTTCCCACACGCAACTGTATACGTCATTAACCGCAGTTTTCTTGCTCTTGCGGTATGCGCCGGGGGTCATGCGTTGCTCGTTGTACAAATGGGTTGCTATTTCAGATAAGCTGTGGCGTTCATACGAAAGTTCAAATATCCGTCTAACTGTTTCAGCAGCTATTTCATCAATAGCAAGCCGGTTGTCCTTTGTTTTCATATACCCAAAGGCACAGTTTTTCGTCAGATACTCACCTCTACGCATGCGCTCGTGCTTAGCAGATTTTATCTTGCGTGAGAGGTCTTTGCTGTAATATTCATGGATTAGGAATTTGAACGCCACCTCCATACCTCCTGTATCTTCCTTGTAATCAGCAGAATCGAAAGAGTCCGACACAGCGATAAACCTCGTTTGATATAGCGGAAACACACGCTCAATAAAGTATCCCATTTCTAAGGCATTGCGCCCAAAGCGGCTAAAATCCTTGACGATAATGCAGTTTACCTTGCCTGTTCGCACAAGCTCTAAAAGCTCCTGTGCGGCAGGCCGCTCGAAGTTTGTACCCGAATAACCGTTGTCAACCAGTTCTATAACTGTTGTATTTGGAACATCAAGCGTAGCGATATGTTTGTTAATGAGAAGCCGCTGATTTTCTATGCTCATGCTGTCGGACTGGCTATCATCAATGGAAAGGCGGAGGTATTTGGCGATTACATACTCACTCATTTACGCATACCTCCCTGTATTCATCTTGAAAGTTTAACACGATTTCAAAACTCTTATCGGGATTAACAAGGATTTTGTCAACAAGTAAGCTGATAATTTCAGCAGTCAGCTTGTTATCACGCAGAGCAGCGTTCACAGCATCGTGGGTATTGCGAATGGCGGCAGCTTGGCTTGCTGTTTCATATTTGTTGTTTCGTATCATATCTGCCTGCCGTGTCAGAGCTTCAATCTTAGCTTCATAGTCGGCTTTCATTAAAACAAACTCATCGGCGGTGATGATACCGCTCACCATACTCTCGTATAGGCTTTTGAGCATACTCCCGTCTTTATCAAGACTTTGGCTGATGGAGCGTAACTCCGCTTCGTGTTGTGCGTTGTTCACTTGCTGTTGCAATAGAGTAGGTCGTGTTCGTAAACCCCTTTCCCCTATATCATCTCAACAAAGTCATCATAG
>CAYZNM010000030.1:0-6662 GCA_964479875.1 uncultured Eubacteriales bacterium | reverse complement strand
ATACATGGAAAATCAACAGCACAGACACGACATTTCCGATCAAGTATGGTCGTTATTAGAGCCGCTGATGCTCGGACAAAAGGGACAATGGGGTGGCATTGCGAAGGATAATAGGAAGTTTATCAATGGAGTATTTTGGATTTTACGGACAGGTGCTCCATGGAGAGACTTGCCACCAACTTACGGCAATTGGAACAGTGTTGCAAAAAGGTTTCGTCGTTGGTGCATCAATGGACAGTGGGAGAAGATACTCGAAAGATTAGCCCATGAACCCGACTATGAATGGCCAATGATAGACGCCTCCCATATAAAGGTACACCCTCACGCAACTGGGGCTGTTGGTGGAAACCAAGATATGGAACGTACAAAGGGGGGCTAAATTCAAAGATACACCTCGCTGTAGATGGACATGGTATGCCTGTTAGAATACGCATTACAGCAGGTACAACAGCGGATTGTACTGAAGCTATCCCCTTAATGGAGGGCATCAATGCCGATGTTTTGCTTGCTGACCGTGGTTATGATACAAACGATATCATCAATTACGCAGCCAAACACAATATGCAAATTGTCATTCCGCCAAAGAAGAACAGAAAAGACCAACGCGACTATGATGAGTATCTATACAAACTGCGTCATTTGGTCGAAAACGCTTTCCTCCATCTCAAACGTTGGAGAGGCATCGCAACAAGGTATGCAAAGAACACAAGCTCATTCCTTGTTGCAGTTCAGATAAGATGTATTTATCTATGGGCTAAGGTGTTGACGTGAACATGTGTCCACAGTATATACATCATTTACCCTAAGAGTGAAGATAGAATCAAAGAAATGTAATTGGCTACCTCTCTATGTCATAAAATAAGATGCTGTCGTACGTGAATTTGAGAGCTTTTTGTTTGACTTTTTTATTAAATTGGTGTATTCTATAGATGGAGGCAAGTTAATGAAAGATTACCGCATCAATATTTTTATAACAAGATGATTAAGCCTATATTGGTGATATGCCAGATATTCCAAACTGTTTTGCTTTCAGATAAACTCCTTATGACGCATTAAACGAAGCGGTGAAAGCTAAAAAGGGTTGGATTGATACAGCTATTGAAAACGGGAAGCTTGTTCCGCTGCCTGTCTATAGACCGGTTATTCATCAGCTTAAAATATACAATTTATTGTTATAGCCAATAACGTTTCATTCCGCTGCATCAAAAGTGAGATGAATGCCGGCGGAATAAAAGAAACGTGATTAACTTGCAGGGATTTTTTGAAGTTAATTGACTATGGCT
This sequence comes from uncultured Eubacteriales bacterium, assembly GCA_964479875.1. Taxonomy (GTDB): domain Bacteria; phylum Bacillota; class Clostridia; order Monoglobales; family CAYZNM01; genus CAYZNM01. The sequence goes on along the minus strand of CAYZNM010000030.1, from coordinate 5,379 downwards.
TTGTTGACTCACAAGCGCAATTTGTAGGGAGCTCAATTGGGGAATAAAATGAACAAGGGCAAAATTATAATCCTAAACGGAGTGTCCAGTGCAGGCAAGACAAGCTTGTCGCGGGCGTTGCAGTCGAAGCTTGATGAGATTTATTATTGGCTTGCTAATGACAGCTTTTGCGATATGATTCCGGATAAGGCGTGGGACATCGACCAACCCGAGGCGGAATATCAGGCATTGTCTATGCTCGGCAAGGCTGTTAAATTGTTTTCGGATAATGGGAAGAATGTTATCGTTGACACAGTTATGGTTACTGTGCAAAAGCATGATTTGTACAGTGAGTACATAGAGCTGCTGCGCGGATATCCGCTATGCGTTGTGCGCGTGACGTGTCCGCTCCAGGAATTGCGGCGGCGAGAGATTGCACGCGGCGACCGAGGCATCGGTCAAGCCGAGGGGCAGCTGTCAATCCTAAATCCGCAGGATGGCTACGACATTACGGTTGACACGCACCTAAATTCTGTGGAATGGTGCGCAGACGAGATTGCAAAGTTTATATCAGATAAATTATGAAGTATGCACAACAAACTGTGGATAGATTTGTAAATGATAACAATTTGAAAATCTCTGCCGAGCTGCGTATGCTTGATTTAACTTCCGAATTAGGTGAGCTTGCGAAGGAGATATTAAAGCAGACGGCATATGGCAAAATGCCGCTTGTGGTTGATGAAAACGTTGAGGGCGAGCTTGGCGACTGCATATTCTCGTTGCTGTGCCTTTGCAGCAGCTTAGGCTTGGACGCAGAGGAAGCTTTAAATAAGGCTTTGATTAAATATAAGAAACGTCTTTGTGAAAAAGGCGTGATTGATTCATAAAGTGCAAAAGCGCGTAGTTAGCACAAATGTAATATGGGAGGGTTATTTTGCGATTACTTACAAGGGCGGATTTTAACGGCGTTGTGTGCGCTGTTATTTTGCGCGAAGTAGGGGAGGCGGAGGAAGTATGCTTTGTCCACCCGAAGGATATACAGGACGGCAGCGTCAAGGTGACAGCGGACGATGTGCTTGCAGGAGTGCCGTTTGTGAAAGGCTGCAAGCTGTGGTTCGACAATCACTCAAGCGAGAGCGAACGTGTCGCAGATGAAAGCTACGACGGCGCATTCGGCGTCGCACCAAGCGCGGCGCGGCTTATCTATGACTACTACAACGGCGAATCCAAAATGCCGCACCTTGCTCCTGTACTCGACGGACTTGACAACATAAACACAGGCAATCTCTCGATTGACGACATATTGTACCCGCGCGAATATTCCATGCTAGGCTTTGTGTTAGACCCACGCACGGGGCTTGAACGGCACTCGATGTCGTGCACGTATCAGGAGCTTATGTATAAACTCGTAGAGGATCTGCCCAATCGCGGAATAAACGAAGTATTGCAATTACCATACATCAAAGAGCGAATCGACCTATACACCAACAGCAAAAAGCAATTCAAGGAGATGTTGAAGCAACACACGCAGACTAAAAAGCAAGCAATCGTCACCGACCTGCGCGATGTCGACGACATTGTTCCCGGCAACCGCTTTATGGTGTACACCCTTTACCCAAGCAAAAACATATCGCTGTGGATTGTCAAGGGCAAGCTGCCAAACACATGCGCAATATCAATGGGTCACAGCGTAATCAATCGCAACAGCGACGTAAACGTAGGCTCGATAATGCTGCGCTACGGCGGAGGCGGACACCCGATGGTGGGCGGCTGCCAAGTGCCGGAGGATAAAGCGGACGCGGTTATAGGTGAGCTGCTGGAGTATATAAACGGATAAATAAAAAATCACCCGCTGGGTGATTTTTTATTTATTGTGCCGCTTGTCGAGTTCGCGGTAGATGTCTTCGGGGGATAATCCCATTTTGTGCAGCATTACGAGTAGGTGGTAGAATAAGTCGGCGGTTTCGTATGTGACTTCTTCTTTGCTGTTGTTCTTTGCGCCTATGATTACTTCGGCGCATTCTTCGCCTACCTTCTTTAACATTTTGTCTATGCCTTTGTCGAATAGGTAGTTGGTGTATGAGCCTTCTTTGGGATTGGCTACTCTGTCGGCGATTGTCGCGGTGACAGATTTTAGTACGTCTGCGTATGCGCTAGTTGGCAGTTGGTCTCCGTCTAGGTCGCGGTAGAAGCAGGAGTAGTTGTTGGTGTGGCAGGCTGCTTCGACTTGCTCGACTTTGATTAATAGGCAGTCGCAGTCGCAGTCTACGCTTATTTCTTTTACATATTGGAAGTGTCCGCTTTCCTCCCCTTTTGTCCATAGCTTGTTGCGGCTTCGGCTGTAGAAGCAGGTTTTGCCCTCGGCGATTGTTTTCGCTAGGGATTCCGCGTTCATGTATGCCATCATCAATACGCAGCCGCTGTTGTGATCTTGTATTATCGCGGGAACTAGTCCGTCTTGGTTATATTTAATTTCCAGCATTGCCGCCTCCGTTTCGGGCAAGCGCGATTGCTTGCTCCAGTTTGATTGCACCTGTGTACAGGGCTTTGCCTATGATTGCACCGCTTACTTTTGTGCTGCACAGCGCGGTGATGTCGTCTAGTGTGCTTACGCCGCCGCTTGCGATTATGTTGCATGAAACTGTATTAGCCATTTCCGACATCGCTGTGGCATTTACGCCTTTCATCATGCCGTCGCGGCTTATGTCTGTGTATATGATTGTGCGTACGCCGATTTCGTCTACGGCCTTGGCTAGGTCTAGGGCGGTGGTTTGGGTCGATTGCAGCCAGCCGCTTACTGCTACTATGTTGTCGCGTGCGTCTATGCCTACTGCAATTTTGTCGCCGTGGAGCATTACCTGCCGCCGAATGAAGTCGCTGTCTAAGGCTGATGTGCCTAGGATTACGCGACTTACGCCCATTGCGGCTTTGTCTGCGATATGCTGCGCGGTGCGATTGCCGCCGCCTGTTTGCACTTTGCAGCCGAGGTTGCATATTTGCTCGATTACGGCGTTGTTCGCAGGTTCGCCGTTTTTCGCTCCGTCTAGGTCTACCACGTGCAGCCACATTTCATGCAGCGGCATGTATGCACCCATCGCGTCGATAAACTCCTTCGCCGCGTCGAGAGGATTGTCACGGTAGCCCGTTACCTCATCATAACTGCCTTGCGTTAGCCGCACGCATTTTCCGTTAAGTATGTCAATTGCCGGATATATTGTCATAGTCCACGAATCTTTCTATTATGTTTTTGATTTGCTCATGCTTGACGCGCATACTCACATGGTTTACGACCAGACGCGCGGTAAGCTCGCATATTTCGTCCATGACGCACATGCCGTTTTCGACTAAGGTTTTGCCTGATTCCACTATGTCGACTATGCAGTCGGACAAGCCCATTAGGGGCGCAAGCTCGACCGAGCCATGCAGCTTGATAATCTCTGCGTGTCTGCCTAATACGTTGGTGAAGTAGTCGGCGGCGATGTTTGGGTATTTGCTTGCAACTTTGACTATGCCTCCCGGCAGGCTTTCGCCTTGCTTGCCGCATAGGCACATGCGGCATTTGGCGTAGCCTAAGTCAAGCACCTCGTATATGTCAGGCTTTTGCTCAAGTATGCTGTCCTTGCCGACGATGCCTATGTCGGCGACGCCGTATTCGACATATGTACATACATCGTCCGCTTTTGTGAGAATGAATTGATATTCGCCCGAGCTGTCCTCAAAGCATAGCTTGCGCGAATTATCCATGTCGACGACTATGCCTATCTCGTTGAAACGCTCGATTGCTTTTTTGCCGATTCTGCCTTTTGCTAAACTGACTGTTACCATTGTCGCTCCATGTTTCAATTATTATAGAACGCGGAACGCATAAATGCGTTCCCTACAATATGTAGGGTTCGCATTTATGCGAACCATGTTTTTATTATTTAATTTATTTCTTCAGCCATGACATAAGTCCGCGCAGCTCTGCGCCAACTTTTTCAACTTGGTGTTCCTTCGCTATGCGGCGCATTGCGAGGAAGTTCGGGCGGTTAGCCATGTTTTCTTGAACCCAATTGCGGGCGAATGTGCCGTCTTGGATTTCTGTGAGGACTTTCTTCATTTCCTTTTTGGTTTCGTCTGTAACAATGCGCTTGCCTGTTACATAGTCGCCGTATTCGGCTGTATCGCTGATGGAGTAGCGCATTTCTGCAAAGCCGCCTTGGTTGATGAGGTCGACGATGAGCTTCATCTCGTGTACGCACTCGAAGTATGCGGATTCAGGGCTGTAGCCTGCTTCGACCAGAGTTTCAAAGCCTGCTTGCATTAAGGCGGTTACGCCGCCGCACAGCACTGCTTGTTCGCCGAATAAGTCCGTTTCGGTTTCTTCCTTGAAGGTTGTTTCGAGTATGCCTGCGCGGCCGCCGCCGATTCCGCTTGCCCATGCTTTTGCTATTTCCTTAGCGTTGCCTGTGGCGTCGTTGTATACTGCGATTAGGCAGGGTACGCCTCTGCCTTCTGTGTATTGGCTGCGTACTGTGTGACCGGGGCCTTTTGGCGCAATCATGATAACGTTTACGTCAGATGGGGGTACGATTTGGTTGTAGTGAATGTTGAAGCCGTGCGCGAACGCTAGAGTTTTGCCGGCTTTTAGGTTCGGCTCGATGCTTTCGAGGTAGAGTGCGCGTTGCTTTTCGTCGTTGATGAGAATCATTATAACGTCGCAGTCGCGAGCAGCGTCTGCTGCTGTTGCTACCTTTAAGCCTTGAGCTTCGGCTTTTGCCCATGAGGGCGAGCCGTTGTACAGGCCGATGGTTACGTCAACGCCGCTGTCGCGCAGGTTTAACGCGTGCGCGTGACCTTGGCTGCCGTAGCCGATTATCGCTACCTTGCTTGATTTAAGTAAATTGAGGTTACAGTCTTTGTCGTAAAACATTTTTTCTCCTTATTTATTTAATAATATTTTGCAAGTCTTGATATAATAACAAAAAATACTTGCATATTTTTTAGTCTTGTGCTATAATATATACATAAACGGCAATAAAAAGCTGGAGTAGACACTTCGCTTAATTACATGAATCAAAGAAGTAGTCAATCACTTTGCGGGCGATGGCTACTTCTTTTTATTGTTTGAAACGATTACCAGTACAACTAATTCGGCTAGAATTACTGCCAAAATTACCAGTTCGCTCATAATATCACCTCCGTAACCTAACGACTGCAAAAACGAGATGCAGCAATTAGTTAGTCGGTGCGAAGTCGCCTACGCTCTTAATGCTTGATGTTTCCGTTTACATAACCCTTTGACAAATAGGGTCATCTACAATATACCACATATTCCTGCATAATTCAAGTTAAAATTAATCCAATTTAGAACTTGTATTCATAAGCTGTTTCTGCTAAAATAGAGAAATGGAAAATACA
>CAYZNM010000029.1:0-10746 GCA_964479875.1 uncultured Eubacteriales bacterium | reverse complement strand
ACTCACCGCCCTCCAAAACACTCCATCAAAGCCTCATCAAAAGAAGGGAAGTGACACAGTATCCTTCGAAGTTCACGCTTTAGCCAACTCCAAAACTATGCCTCGCTTTGCTCTGGCGTGTGTTCTGTATAGGTATGTATCAACACCTGCTTCGTCCACGTAAACAATGGTTTCTTGTTTACATGACCTTGCTGCTTGTATTGACCAACCCATTCTATTATGGTACTGACGCATACCTTGAATGTTTCGTGTGTCTGTTTCTCAGTGTGGCCTTTTAAGTAAATACATTGCGGCATACGACAGGCTCTCCGCTACAGGTTGTAATCTGCAACTATGAGAGCGCATGTCGGCTCGAGAGCGAACTGCTCCACTACAATGCAGACATCGTTGTGGCCGATGAAGAACACAAGATTACGACACATAACACCAAACAGTCAAAAGCACTGCATAAGTTAGCCGCAAAGGCAAGGTATAAGTTGCTGCTTGCAGGCACGCCCGGTCAGTTGCACACATAGGCATTGGTGTCGGTCGTGCGTTAAACATCGTTGTCTTGCCGCTGTTAGGATTCCCCACAAGTACGCTGTTAAAATCGACGCTTCATACTTCTTAATTTGCATTTTCCCCTTGCTTTTGAAGCTCATGTCGCATTTTGCGATACATAATAATAGGACTGTCACCCTTTAACAGGTTTTCACCGCAGGAAAGCGCAGAAACCTTTGGTCTTTGCGTTTCGACATATTGTTTATCCTGCCGCTCAATTTTCTTATTCATAATCTTGCCAATTTGAGCCATAAGCCTATTCATCAGCTTCAGCTTAAACATATTTGTATAAAACCTTATATAAAAGATGGTATTTTCATCGTCAACAGGGGCGAAAAATATGATTACCTTAATGTTCTCGGTAATATGATTCTGCCAAACATTAGGAAACTTAAACCGCAAATTCATCTTGGGATTAATAGTGCATTCGCTTGCAGGCTTTGGTGTTTGACCGTTATCCACACTGTTATCTGCAGTCAACGTAATCGCGCCGTCAATAAACTCCAGAGCAGGGCCGTTGACCACTGTTTTATTCCCTCTGCCTATCGTGTCGTAATGCACAAAGGGGACGTGGACAACATCAAGTTGATTTTCAATACAGCGTGAATAGTGCGCGTTCCAAAGCTCGCTCATTTCGCTGTATATATAGCTATCGTCTATAAACTCGTCAAAAAACGGTAAAACATCAGTTGCTTTTTCTTTTTCACCATACCAAAGATAAACCATATCATGTGCTTCACGCACGAGATAACTTGTCACATTAAAACGACTTTCGATATTCGCCGCTCTGCCGTTGGCAGGGATTAAGGTGCATTTCCCTTCTTTGTTAAATTCCAAACCATGAAAAGGACAAGCAACACAGTCACCCTTTTGCTTGCCTTTTGAAAGCGCTGCACCTCTGTGTGTGCATTTATCAATCACACAGCCGATTTCGCCTTTAGCATTGCGAAACAGACAAAGTTCCAGCCCCAATCGTTTTACAGCAACAAGCTTACCGACCGGTATTTCCTTTGAAGGTATAATCGCATACCATTGATTTTTAATCATGTTTTTATCCTTTTCGTGATTATATTTATATCAAACAAACTGCATAACAGTAACAGTTAAAACTCCAACAATGAGCGCAAATGTAGCCGCTCTCTGATAGCCATGCTCATGAGATTCCGGAATAATTTCATCGCTGATGACATAAACAATAGCACCAAAGGTAAAAGCATAAAAGAATGAGGTTAAAAGCGCAGGCAGACTGCCTAAAATGATACCTATTATAACACCTGGAATCATCATGGCTGAAACAACAAGAGAAATTCGGAACGCCTTTGCTCTGCTTAAACCCATGCTGAGTAGCGGCACAATAACGATAAGTCCCTCGGGTATCTTTTGGATAACCATCGAAATTGCCACCAGCAATGCGCTGTCCGTGACACCATTTCCAAATACAATGCCTGTCGCAAGCCCCTCTGGTATATTGTGTATAGCAATGGCTATGATTAAAAGGAGTGTCCTGCTTCCGTTGCTCTTTGTTTCACTCTCTTTCATCTCACCATTGTCAAAATGAATATGCGGCACGAACCGGTCGATTAAGCTGATGAAAGCTGCTCCTGCAATAACACCGATGACAGCTAGGGAAATAGTAGGCATACCGCCGCTTCCGAAAGCGGTAGGCAGCAAGCCTAAAAAAGCTGCCGCAAGCATAACCCCTGCTGCAAAGCCTAAAATAGTGTCGTTTAGTTTGTGCGATATTTTTTTGAATATCAAACCAAGTGACGAGCCGAATACGCTTGCCAAAACCACGCACATTCCGGCGATTAACCCATAAACCATAAATCCTCCGCAAATAGGCATGGCACTGCACCGTATATCGGCACAGTGCCATATCCTCTTAATTTTAGTAGTTGTTCGCCTTTACTTGGAAATATGCTTTCGGGTGGTTGCAAACAGGACAAACTTCCGGAGCTTTATCGCTTTCGTGGATATGACCGCAGTTTGCGCACTGCCATCTTACCTTGCTGTCCTTGGCGAAAACTTTACCGTCCTCGATGTTTTTGAGAAGCGCAAGGTAACGTTCCTCGTGCTCCTTTTCGATCTTGGCAACGGCTTCAAACAAGTATGCAATTTTATCGAAGCCTTCTTCCTTGGCTTCTTTTGCCATCTTTGCATACATGTCCGTCCACTCGCCATGCTCGCCGCCGGCGGCATCGGTTAAGTTCGCGATGGTGTCCGGCATACCGTCATGGAGCAGCTTAAACCAAATTTTTGCGTGTTCTTTTTCATTGTCGGCTGTTTCAAGGAAAAAGGCTGCAATCTGCTCATAACCCTCTTTCTTTGCTTTGCCTGCATAGTAGGTGTATTTATTTCTGGCTTGGCTTTCACCTGCGAAAGCCGCCATTAAGTTTGCTTCTGTTTTCGTACCTTTTAAGTTGCTCATATTGTTTACCCTCTCCTTTACAGTTTAACTTTCCAAAGCCCATGAAGATTGCAGTATGCAAAAACTTCAAGTGCTTTATCGTCGGCAAGCTTAAATACCGCTGACGGTTTGCCGCCTACAGTCAAGGATTTTCGTTGACCGCCATTTTCAGTGTTAAGATAGATAAATTCAATGTGGTGCGCCGCTTCCATCGGGTGCTCTACGCTGCCAACTTGCACAGTTACTGTATCTTCGGATACAACAACCTCCGGCACATGCTTTTCTTTAGAAGCGTCAACGGTATTGGGAATCAACTCCTCCATTTTCTCGCCGCAACAAATCATCGGTACACCTGCGTTGTTAATAAGTCCTACAAAATTGCCGCAATGCTTACATCTGAAAAACTTTTGCTCGTTCATTTTTGTTTCCTCCAAAATAATTATTTTTTGCAATCTTCACACACGCCGTTGATAATCAGCTGATGTGATACTGCGGTTACACCGGTTTGCTTTTTTATTTTTTCATCAAGCTCGCTCATTAATGAAAGCTCAATGTCAAAAATTTTTCCGCACTCGCTGCATATAACGTGGTAATGCTCAGACAGCTCGCCGTCAAATCGGTCGGAGCCGTTTGGCATCGGCAATTTTCGGATAACTCCATGCTCGGCAAGTGCATTTAGGTTACGATAAACCGTTCCAAGGCTAAGCCCCGGATTATTTGGCTTTAGCATTGTATATATATCATCTGCTGTAGGATGAATTCTATTATTTTTAACTGCTGATTCAATTAACTCTCTCTGCTTGGAATATCGCATATACATCACCCAACTAATAATAGTAATAATTACTATTATTATACTCTGTAATAATTTTCTTGTCAAGAGTTTTTTATTTTGGCACGGAAATTTAGTTTCATCTGGAAAATATGGTATAGTTAATCAACTTTAAAACAATCAGCTAGTCAATCATGTTTCCTTGATTCTATCAGAGTTTGTCGCACTTATGCATCTCAAACGTCTTAGAAAAGCGTAAACCCTGCTCTCTGTAAGCAGGGTTGCTGTCGACATAGATAAAGGATAAGGAGAAGTCGCCGAAGAGCAGATTTTAGCACTAACCGGCAGTATGAGGATGCTATTCGTGCTCTTGATGAAATCCCCGGGACCGGAAACCACGAGAGTGCTAGTAAACTTAAACATAGGAGAACCAATAAGGATAACCCTACGCTAACGACTTCGTTTTATTTTTAAGTTCCTGTGAGTATAGACGACCTTATCTATCAGATGAGCGTTTCTTCTGTCGCTCATCATCGCGATTCAGGCGCGCAAGAGTGCCATATCGGCCTGCGCTTGCATAGCGTACAAGCGCGCGTACAGTCCGCTTTGCTGTAGCAAATGTTCATGCGCCCCTTGTTCGACTATGCTGCCTGCGTCTAACACCATGATGTTGTCCGCGTCCTTTATCGTAGATAGGCGGTGCGCGACGATAATAGTGGTGCGCCCACGCATCGCCGTGTCGAGCGCGGATTTTATGCGCTCTTCGGTAGCGCCGTCGAGCGACGCAGTTACTTCGTCTAATAATAGTATCGGCGCATCTTTCAATATAGCTCTCGCTATTGCGATGCGCTGACGCTGCCCGCCGGATAGTTTTATGCCGTTTTCTCCCACGAGAGTATCGTAGCCATCGGGAGTGCTGCGGATAAATTCGTCCGCGTCGGCTGCTTTGGCTGCGGCATATATGCGTTCGTCCGATGCGGTAGGATTGCCTAATTTGATGTTGTACATAATGCTGCCCTCGAATAGCGGACATTCCTGCGGCACGTACGCGGACATTCCGCGTAATTCCGCAAGCGGAATATCGCGCAGCTCTCTGCCATTTAGCGTCAGGCTGCCCGAATACTGCTCTACGCCCATAAGCAGCCGCAGCAGCGTACTTTTGCCGCTGCCACTATGTCCGGCAATTCCATATACCGCGCCGCCTTGTATGTTGAACGACAGGGCTTTTAACGCATCTTTGCCGTCGTCGTAGGTGAACGACAGGTTTTCAGCGGATATGGCGACGCTGGACGGTGCAGTATTCGTCGCCGCAGTTATAGCTTCCTCCTGCTCATCTAATACTTCGGCGACACGCTTTGCGCCCGCCAAGCTTTCCTGTAACTCAATAATCGTCCAGCTTAAATCGGACAGCGGCTTTACAACCGACGACGCAACTTGTATGAGCACGGGCAGCAGTGCTATCTCGATATATCCGGCGCGATAAAATATAAGTCCTAATCCAATACTCGCTGCGGTAGTTAATCCCGCGTTGACTTGGTTAAGTCCGTAATAAACCGCCGATACATTATTCGCCGCGATGCCTTTCTTGTAAAGATTCTCGCACGATTTCCTAAAGCGCTGCATCAGCCCTGTATCCTCGCCGTAAATGCGCACAAGTCCAGAGCCTGCCAAAAGGTCGCTCATGTAGGAGATAGTAGCTCCTGTTTGCTCCTGCTTTTGCTCATAGCGTTTTCTGCTATGTCTTACCAATTGTATGTTGATAAGAAACATGACGACGCCTACGCCGACCAATGCCAACGCGATGCGCCAATCAATAACCAACACAGTCGCTAATCCGAGCACAAAGCTGACCGCCGCGCCGGCTAACGTTCCAAGCAGCCACTTGAGCGTATCGGCGCACAAAGTCGCGTCGCTGTCTAATCGCGATAGCTTGTCGCCTGTGTGCATTTTATTAGTGACGCTGTACGGCAGATTAAGCATGTGCGCGAACAATCTGCGCTTTAACGCGGCCGACGCCTTGACGCTTGCGTCAATCACCCAGTAATTGCCCGCCGCTTCCAACGCCAAAGCTGCCGCCAATAATGCCGACCATTTCGCAGCTTCACCCAATACGCCGGCATAATTGCCGGACTGTGCGAATTGCAACATGCCGCCCATCAATAGTCCGAGCAGCAGCGCGTTGAGATACCCGGTGGAGGAGCTTGCTAATAGTCCCGCGACGTACCGGCCCTTCCACGGCTTAACATTGGATATTATTGCTTTAAGGTAATTAACGTCCGTTTTGAAGGTTTTCATATTTCCTCCTCCTGCAACAACTGCTTATTATATAGGCTCTTGTAGAACGAATTTCTGCTAATCAGTTCATCGTGAGTGCCCGAATCGGCGATAACGCCGCCCTTGACGATGAGTATCCTGTCGGCATGACGAATCGTCGACAGCCTGTGCGCAACCACGAGCGTGGTGCGCCCGAACATCAGCCGCTCGAGGCTTTGCTGCACGATATGTTCGGACGCGGCGTCGAGTGCCGACGTCGGCTCGTCCAGCAGCAGCAGTGGCGCGTCCTTTAGCATTGCGCGGGCAATGGATAATCGCTGCCGTTCACCGCCCGATACCTGTATGCCGCGCTCACCTACCTGCGCGTCTAATCCGCGTTCGGCGATGAAGTCGGATAATCCTGCGCGTTCGCATACCTCGAGCAGCTGCCGCTCTGTAGCGGAATTATCCGCCGCAAGCAGATTGTCGCGTATGCTTCCGGGGAACAGATAACTATCCTGCGCTACAAGCGCAAGCTGCTGCCGCAGCGGCTTTAGCTCCCAGTCGCGCACTGCGCCGCCGCATACCGACACACTTCCCGATGTGGGGTGAAGGAATCCGCATATCAGCTTTAGCATGGTACTTTTGCCGCATCCGCTTTCGCCTACCAATGCGACGGTTTCGCCTTTGCTAATCTCAAACGATACTTCGTCGAGTAACCTGTCCGAACCCTTGTATGCGAACCGCACCTTGTCGAACGCGACAACGGGCGCATTATTATTCGGCGCGGCGTATGTACCGCCCTCTTCTTCCGGCAAATCAAGGTATTGGTAAATGCGCTGGCACGCGCCGCGCGCTTGTTGGATAATCGTAAACACGCGCGGCGTTTGTGTCAGCCAAGTGATGAAGCCGTTGCCGATTAACGCGAGCGACAGCAATTCGCCGGACGTAAGCGTACCGTTTGCGATACGCACAGCGCCTAATGTGAGCATGACTATCATCGGCAGCAGCCCCAATGCGACGCTCGCGGCGCGCGTGCGTATCTGCACGAATTGGCTGCGCAGGTCGGCCTTGAGCGCTTCGCCCAATGCTTTCCAGTATCTGGTATTTACTATATCTTCCAATCGGAATGACTTTATTACAATCGTTGCGCTAAGTCCCTCGTTAGCCGTCTGTGCCGCCGCGCCTAATGCGTCGCGTTTACTTTTCTCGTATTTCGCAAGCGGCTTTGTCATCATCAAGCTAAACGGCAGTATCAGCAGCGACACGCCCATAAGTACCAAAGTAAGCTGCACGTCAATCACGACCATAAACCATGTCACGCCGACGATTTGCGTGATGACTGTGGTTATCATCGATAATCCATAGCCTACGAAACCCGAAAGCGTGCGCATTTCATCGCCAAGGTGTGACATTATGTCGCCGCTCTGCTGTTCTTCTAACGCGGGCATAGATAGACGCGTCGACTTTTCGCCTATCGCGATACGCAGCTTTTTGACGACGCGCTCTGACATAGAAAACTTTGTTATCATCGACGACGTATGAAATGGTGCCTCTGCAATCGGCGCGATAACCATCAGCGCCAACTTGAACCAGAAGCTGCCATCCTGTGTCGTGGCTGCGTCCATGACCTGACCTGTCATCGAGCGCATAAACATGCTGAGCACCAAGTACGCGATGGTCGACAGCACACTAATTGAATACAGCGGGAATTCACGCATGACCTCGCCCATCAATCGTGTAAACGGCGACCGAAGTTTGTTTCTCATCATAGCCTCCTTTGTGTTATAAAAAATCTGGTGAAGTTGAAGTAGGTTTTTGTATGTTTTGCAAGGCGGCGCATTCATTTAATAGCAGGCTTACGAGCTCGATAGCTATTTCGTCCATGGCACATCCCTCTTACGGAAGTTACTGTTCATTTGACTAATATTTGAACGCATTTCTTCTCATAACAATGACAAAGACAGATTGGTTCCCTCAGCTGCTTTTCATAAAACCCAATATATCTTCTTTGATTTTTTGGAATCGGCATTTCGTAATACTTCCATGCTTTTATATCTTGTTTCAAATCAGTAATATAATAACTTTCCCGATAATCCGGCTAATCTTGACATATCGCAATATAAAATTATTTTATATAATTCTTCGATGGTACAATTCATCTGCCGCACTCATTAAATCGGCTTCTTTTGCTTTGTGCATATTATACCACAATACATATCCAAAGAGCAACATAAATATACCTGCACAGTTGACCGTGCGCAGTTACCCACACACTTCTACATAGACTACTACACACCATACAAACCTACCTCACCTCAACCCGAACCCACACGCTTATAGACCAACATCCTAGCACAAGTCACCATCGATCGCTCAAACTTTCTTTCCGACTGCGATCTTATGGTATAAATCAATAGGCAATCTATAATCCAGCTCTGCCTTGTAAATCGTTGCGTATTGTTTGTCGGATAGCGATGAAAATTTCTCAGCCAAGCTAAAAATTAGCCGCTCTACCTCGGTGTTTTCCACAGAAGTTCCCCAACAACAGCACATTTCTCCCCAATCGTACCTGCGCATTATCTTAACATCACTCCAAAAGGGCATTTCGTCATGGTTTCTATCTTGAAGAGTGATTCCATTTCTGATTACCATGTCCGTTTCTTGTATTATTTCTTTCATTTGAGTGGTATCATCAAAAACGATATTTCTACTCTTAATCGATGGCCACGACACTAAATGCTCTTCTCGTCTTTCGGGATATTGTTTTATCATCTCAGTATCACTCGCCTTATCCCAAGTGATACTTCTTAAGACAATACAGAACCCGTCTTGAAATCCTTCCCTTTCATCCGAGTAAATGGTATGAGCTGTCATATGTTCATCCAGGACATCAATCATAATTCTCAAGATGGGCTCGCATGTAATTCTGTCGCCGGCTTCACTCTTAAAAACATGAATAAATGCAGGTTCATTCATGCAAAAATCCATTATTGCTTCATAACGAACCATAAGCAATCTCGACGCGGGTTTACATACTTCCTCAATTATGGATATATTGCCTTGCTCTATAAATTTGTCATTCATTTATTGTCCTCACGATGCGGTTATGGTCCCTTATGTACTTATCAAAAGTACAGAATTGCAACTTTACATTGAGCAAGGATTCATCTTGCCCTGCATATCTCCAATCATCCTTATCATTTGTAACATTATTATTGATTTTGTAGTCAGGCATATGTCTACATTGGGGATACTCTGATTTGAGGCTCGAAGGTTGCCAGGATGTCAATTACATCATCTTGAGTAACAATACAATAATGTATTATTTCTGAATTATCGTAAAACCCGCAACTTTCCTCTAATACCCAGCTTGTTAATTTAGAATTATTAACGATATAGAGAAACCAGTCCCGGAAGAAGAATTTATCTTGATACTTTATTTGAACCTCTCCCCATGTTCTCATCCGCACACCTTCGTCCGAACTCCTCATCATCACAGGTACACCATCAAAGAATATTTCAACCAAATTTATTTCGTCATCTAGTATTAGTTTTACCCCTTCTGCGTCCTGGATGAACTTAGTTACGATATACTTTCCATTCGGGACTTCCGTCGGATTCCACTTAACCCACTCTTCATTCATGTTGATAGTTCTATTTTCCATATCTGATTTCTATACCCCTTCCGTTAGGAAAACACAATAATCAATAAGCATACAAATCAAACCCAATATCCGCATGTATTGAAGCAAGAAACGAAACAACATTTCCGCTCAAAGAAATCTCAGGTCCGTTCATGGTTTCCATATGAATTACCACTTCCACATGTGCCGATAGATTGTATCTTTCGCGCAACTTATTAACAATACCTTCTTTTCCTTTGAATATATTCATCAGTATTTCGCATTGCTCGCTTACAGATTTACTGGTTACTTTAGGTGTATCCAACTCCCAAATAGTTCGGGGTCTGATCTCACTTGGCAAATTAGCTGCATTATTCTTTATAGAATCAGGCCAATCTTCTTTTGTGCATGTCCTGCTCGGAAGTACCCCCAAAGCATTCGTAACAGAGCATAAATCAAATTCGTCGCCCTCTAAGCTAAACTCAACGCTGATTAAGGGAAGATCCCTTTCTTCCATAGTTACTGCTCCTCTCCGCTTCGGTCATCAGGGAGTGTGTTGCAATCCAGTCGGAATTGGCATAACGAAGTGTTCGCTTTTTATGCCGTCATCTGAATTAAACCGAATAAATCTCCAATATTCATCCCCGAGTGAATCATGCGGGAATATCTCCAAGGCATACCCGTTGTTAAAATATATATTAACTCCGCCAATTTCATCCGCAGTAATGCTCGTTACACATACAGGATTTAAGCTAAAGTTACTAGACAACATTTTGGCTTTCTCATCAAACCTATTATTGCCTTGTACATCCCAAACAAAATCTGTATAATCTAAACCTTCTCTAGGTATATAAAAATCACCATATGCAATTAAAATTTGGTTCTTGAAAGTTAATCTCCATGCACATTGCACATGCAGTGCGAACTCGCTTACAATCCTATTTTTGCCGGTAAAATCAACACGCTGGACATCTTTGCCAAAGCCGGCACACAGCATATTGGCTGCTCTGCTAAAACGTGTACACGGAACATCTTTTAAAGCAGCGAGTGTACTTTCGATTTCTTTTTTATTTTTTAACATATTTACCTCCCCGACTAGGTCGTGTTCGTAAACCCCTTTCCCCTATATCATCTCAACAAAGTCATCA
>CAYZNM010000028.1:0-11220 GCA_964479875.1 uncultured Eubacteriales bacterium | reverse complement strand
TGTATTTTCCATTTCTCTATTTTAGCAGAAACAGCTTATGAATACAAGTTCTTAGAGCTAAAAGGTCAAATTAAGTTTTACCTTGGAGATGTAGATATTATCGTAAGACAAAAAGATGTCGTAGGTAATATAATCCAGGAGTGGATGCAAGGTTGGTTTGAAAAACGCGGCATAGATTATGCCGTAAGCGAGAACACACAAATGCCGCCTGATTTTTTCTTAACCCCAGGAGATGAAACAAGCAATTTATTAGAGGTGAAAGCATTTAACCGCAATGCTTCACCCGGCTTTGATATTGCTGATTTTAGAATGTACGAAGAAGAAATCATAGAAAAGCCATATATGCTTGACGTTGATTACTTGATTTTCGGCTATGATATGAGCGACGAAGGCGTAGTTACCATCAAGGATTTATGGATAAAGAAGGTTTGGGAAATAACACGCTGCATGAAGGATTGGTCTATCAATTTGCAAGTCAAACAAAATGTTGTACATAAAATTCGACCGGGCGTGTGGTATAGCACTCGTTTCAACCCAAAAGCAGGTAACTATCCAATGTTCGATTGCTTAGAGGACTTCGTTTCCGCAATAGAAGAAGCTGTATATCAAAACCCTAAAACACATAATGATGCTGCCAATTGGAAAAATCGGTTTTTGGCGAGCTATAAAAAGCATTATGGGATAGGGTTGAATATACAGCGTTGGAGCGATATCGCGGATAAGTATAGGGGGTAACCAAAACAGTTTTATATCCTTGATGCATAATACTATGGAGAAGATGCCCCTTACTCCACAAGCAGATGATAAGCAGTAATCTTCCTAATCCTAACGGAAATCAAATTGGATATTACAAAAGCATACAATGTTATCGCGATAATCAGATAGGCTATATACGTATAATTGGTCATAAAGTTAATGTTGCTCACGCCCATGCTGCTTAGCAAGATTGCAACAAAGCTGTTGGAGAATGCTCCGCCCAGGGTTGCGCCTGCAATTGTGCCGAGGAATACTACCATAGTGAAGCTTAGCGCAATCTGCGACATCAGCTGAATTGTTGTGAATCCGCCTGCCTTAAATATGCCTATGTTTGTTTTTTCGCGTCGGATTTTCATGTTGATAATCATAAAGAGGATTAGGGTTATAACCATAAGCATGATGATTATCACAACCGACATCAGCACCGATATGCCGCCTCTAAAGGATAAAAGTATGTTGTCTAGAGTAGTTTCGATGTCCAATGCGCTTACGCCTAAATCTCCGTACTTTTCTTCCAGCAGCTTTATAAATTCTTTTGTGTCTACGGAATCGGCGAGCTTTATAACTATGCCGTTTACCTTGTAATCGGGAATGAATCGCGCTACGCCGCCTTCGGTTATGTCTACAACTATGCTGTTATCGGCAAGCTGCTCGGTTATTCCGCATACGAGGAAGTCGAGTGTTTGCCCATGCGCCGTCACAGAAACAATGTCGCCTAAGGTTTTGCCTATTCTGTTTAAAATTACGCTTGAAACAGAAACTTCATTGTCGTGTATCGGGTATCTGCCGCTTAATATTGTGTTTCTGGGTACTTCGCTAAAGTCTTTGCTTGCATTGCCGTTTATTCCACTTACATCTTGTACGCTAAGAGCTATATTTTGATACGATGAAACGTGTACCACTTCCGGCATTGCTGCAATCTCATCGAATATTCCCTCATGCTTTTCAGGCTGCGATTCAAGCCAAAACCAAACGTCGGCTAAAGGCACGCCAATCTTTTGCAGTAATGCCGTAGGGTCCTCCACCATGTTGGAGTACATGTTGAGCGAGAATACGCTAGCGAATGCAAGCGCAGTTACAATCACAAAAATCATAGCGTTCTGCTTTAGGTTGCGGAAGGAATTCTTCAGCGCGATTGCAAGGTTTACGTTTATCCCTGACTTTGAAAGCGGGAAGGGGTTTCGCTTAAAGTTATGCGTTTGCAGTCCGCTTCTTAAAGCTATTATGGGAGTTATCTTTTTGGTTTTGCTTGCGCACAAAAATGTGATGAGCAGGACTAATCCTATAATTAGTGCAAGGCTGAAATATACAGCAGGCAGATTGAAGGTAAGCTCCCACAAAAATCCTGCCGACTGCGCCACGATTCCGCCTACCGACGGAAGCGCAAATACAGAACACAGCACGCCCAACACGCTGCCCAAAACCGCCACTCCTCCATACTGCGCCATAAAGGCAAGCAATACCTGCGAGTTTTTGTACCCAAGCGATTTAAGCATACCGATATTTTGTATACCGTCCTCGACAGAAGATATAATGGAGAATCCCACCACGATTAAGGAAACGATAACCATTATGAAGGAGAAGCCGATGATTATCATCACCAATATGTTGACAAACATAAAGTTGTTCTGTTTGGCTATATCACGAGTTAGACCGAATGAAAAGCCCTGTTGAACGTGCTTGCCGATTGCATTTACAACTTCATCAAGTGCGTCGTTGGGATTCGTTCCTTCTGACAGATACGGCTTTGCAAGCACTCCGCGCGATACTTGGGTAAGCAGCTCGTCTTTGAGATACCGATACGCCGAATCAAATACATAGCACTGCTTTAGTGTCACTGCGCTTGCACCCAAGAAAATGTCCTCAAAGAAGCCGTAAACCTTGTAGGTTACATCTTGCCCGGACAGCTTCATCTTGATAGTGTCGCCTGTTTTGTAGCCGTAGCTATCTCTGTATGAGAGTGGCAGTATTATTGAATTGTCCCCTTTTTCATCTGCTTGATGTATTATTTTCACAGGGGGAGTATTGTCTGCGTTTAAAAATATGAAGGAATTTGCTATGTCGATGTCGCCTTTCTTTATGCTTGCTCCGGCCACTAATAGACCTTCCTCCAACACAACCTTATCCGCGCCGCTGATTGATAGCAAGTCGCTTTTTAATTCATCAGAAGCAGGACTTGCGTAGTGGATTAAATCAGGCGCATCCAATTCCTTCACCTTTTCGTCAAAGAAGGAGTTTATGCTAAGTGCAACCGTCAGCCCTATATTCATTAGCATTGAAGCCAAAAAGATTAGGACGGCAAGTATTATCATGCTTGTTTTTGCTTTGCGTATATTGCCGAAAATTACCTTTCCCATTTTACCACCCCATCTCTTCGAGGAAGCTTTGCAGCTTTTTGGTGCGCGTTGGGTCGGCGCCGTTGTATTTGTCGAGGGCAAGCTCACTCTCGATTACGCCGTCGCGCAAGTATAGAATTCTGTTGCCGCGCGAGGCCGTCAGTATGTCGTGAGTTACCATGACTATGCTTTGACCCTTTTGGTTTATGTTTGTCATTATGTCGAGTACGTTTTTGGAGCTGCTTGAGTTTAGCGCGCCTGTAGGCTCGTCGGCGAATATTATTTTAGGGCTGTTGATTAGGGCGCGGACTATGCCTACGCGTTGTGCCTCCCCGCCGGATAGTTGTGCCGCGAATTTATTCCAGGATATTTCCTCGATGCCAACTTGCGTCAGCAATTCCTTTGCACGAGCCAATACCTGCTTATGGTTTTTGTTAACCAAATAACCGTTTACAAGTATGTTGTCCATCACGCTCATGGAAGGATTAAGATATATCTGCTGAAATACGAATCCGCAGTTATCTCTGCGAAACACCGCAAGCTTATCGTCCGACAGCTTGGAAATTTCGTTATCGCCGAAGAATACCTCGCCAAGCGTCGGCTTATCCATGCTTGATAAAGCGTACAGCAGCGTGGATTTTCCTGCGCCGGAGCTGCCCATGATTATGGTGAAATCGCCTTCGTATATGTCGATGCTTAGGTTCTTAAGTACGTGCTGCTGCATTCCCCCGTTGGAAAAGCTTTTGCACAGCATTTTTGTTTTCAATATTGTGTTTTTAGCCATTGTTTTACTCCTATTAAAAAATTGCGGTTTATCTGCCGCAATCTTATCTTACTATATCTTTGGCTAAAAGTCTTTTCTTGATTCTTAACCAATCCTTAACCAATTCTTAAATGCGTCAGGCAAGGGGGATTATTATTTTTACGCCGAAGCCGTTTGGGTGATTGTAACACAGCATGTCGCCGCCTTGCTTTTGCATTAGGAACTTGGAGATGTACAGCCCTAGGCCTGAGCCGCTTTGCTTTCCTACGTTGCTGCCGCGATAGAATTTGTTGAAAAGAAGGGGCAATTCGTCCTCGTTTACGCCGCTGCCTAAGTCTTGTATGTCTAGTTCAAGGTGAGTGTTTGTCGCGCGACAGGTTATATCGATTGGCGTGCCTGCGTATTTGTAGCTGTTGGCGACTACGTTGTCTATGACTTGACCAAGCCGCAGCCTGTCTGCTTTTATAATGCACTCGGGTATTGTGAAGGGTGTGGCTTTGGCTTCATAGTCGGCGTTTTTTATAAGCTCGTAGATTATGGTGCTGTATTCCTCGGCAGGGTTTACCTTTAACTCGCCTAGCTCTTCTAATGTTGCGTGGAACATGTTTGTGATAAGGCTGTCGATTTGCTCAGCTTTTTCGTAGATTGTGTTAAGCTTCGGCTTTTGCTTTTCGTCGTCGGTTATGGCTAACAGCAATTCGCTTACGGCTTTTATTGATGCTACGGGGGTTTTTATGTCGTGGCTTAGGCTTGCGATAAGCTCGCGTTTGCTGATGTTTGCAAGGTTTTCTTTATGCTTTGCCTGCTTTAGCTCCTCGCGCATTATGTCAAAGCTTTCGGTGAATGCGCCGAATGTGTTGCTTTTTTCCATAGTCAGTGGAATGTCTAAGTTTCCTGCCGCTATGCTTTTGGCAAAGCGTTGCAGCTTGAAGAAGGGCTTGTAGAAGCTGTTTTGCAGGTAGATGATGTATGACAGGCAGGTGATTAGCAGCATTATGAATATGGAGGTAATTATAAGGGTGAGATTTTGCCGCTGCTGCTTTTGCGCGGAATTAAAGTTTGTGCGGAATATGACTTTGCCAATTATGCTTCTGTCTGCGGTTATGTCTATTATTGTGTCCCTGTTTTTGATTGCTTGATTTACTAGGTCTTGATAATCAAGTTGGTTTGTGTTTGCAATTTGGTAGTCGTATACTTTTTCGCCGACGTACTCTTGGTTTTGCTCCACTAGCTTTACCACCTGATTCATGTATACCACGTCAATTTCAGGCGGCAAAATGCCGCTGATTAGCGCGATACTTCCGATTAGCCCAATTGTAAGTATTGCCGAGATTACAGCGATAATCAGCTTATACCTCATTGCTTCGCCTCCAGGATATAGCCTGTGCCCCACACGGTTTTAATATACCTCGGGTCGTTCGGGTTTTGCTCAATCTTTTCGCGCAAGCGTCTTATGTGTACGTTGAGCGTGCTGTCGCTGACGATTCCGCCGCACCATACGTTTTCAAAAATCTCGTCTTTTGTGAGCAGCTTGTTTTTGTTTTTGGCAAGATACAGCAGCAGCTTAAATTCCATCGCCTTTAGCTTTACGTCTTCGCCGTTAAGCCGCGCCGCGCCTGCATATTCGTCTATCTCGAGATTGTCGATTCGTATAACTTCGCATTCGCTTTTGTCGCCGTAACGCTTTAGCACAGCTTTGACTTTAGCAAGCAGCACGCTTAATGTGTACGGCTTCTTGATATAGTCGTCCCCTCCTATGCCCAGCGCCATCAAAACGTCGTCGTCGCTTTGGCGCGCGCTTATGAATAATATAGGTATCTGTGAAACGGCGCGAAGCTCCTTGCACAAGCTAAAGCCCGATTTCGAGCCGAGGTTTATGTCAAGTAGCAGCAGGGATATTTTGTTATCCTTCAAAAGCTGTATGCCTTCTTCGTATGTTGTGGCGCAGATTGCTTTTATGTCGAACATGTTAAAATATTCTGCGGTGGATTGCGCAAGTGCAACCTCGTCGTCTATTATAAGGCAGTCGTATTTCATGCGTTATTCCTCTCCCTGATTTTGCTTTAAGCAAAACTCAGCGATAATTATGTATCTAATATACCACAGCACTCGTGTAAAAATCAACATAAGCCATATACCCAAAGGGAGGTGTCGAATAAAAAAGATTTATTGTTGCTTTTAAACAAAATATATGATATATTAGTAATTGTTCATACGTTTTATATAAAGGGGGCGGTATCATTGAAGCATAATAGTGACAAGCCTAAGTATTCGGCGTTTTCCAACGCGGCATACACATTCAAGGAGATTACCAAGCATTTCAAATTCATGCTTGTGCTTATATCCGTGGAAGCGTTGCTGTCGATAGCATTCCCGGTACTGCGGATTTATCTGCCCAAGCTCGCGGTCGAGCTTGTTATGATTAAGGCATCGGCACAGCATGTGATATTTACGCTGGGCGGATATGTCGCGGCGCTCACGATTATTGTCACACTCCAGCGCGCGGCCTTTCAAACCAAATTCAACAACTTCTACAACCTCAATATGCACTTTTTGCGCAAGCTGTTTTTCAAGACGCTGGACTGCGACTACATGCGCATCGAAAGCGCGTCGGGTCAAACGCGATACCGCAGAGCCTACAGAAGCGTGGACGGCGGAACGCGCGGAGGTGTAAGCGGCATTGTTGCATCGATGATGTCGATTATCGTGGGCACGTGCAGCTTTTTGCTGTACTCGGGAATCATATCCACGTTGAACCCATTGATTGTGCTGCTGCTCATTGGAGTATCGGGGCTGAACTACATAGCCTTGAGCAAGGCGCGCAAGTACGAGCATAGCAAAAAGGACGAATCGGCGGCATACAACAAAAAGATAAACTACGTAACGCAAAGCGCGAACCAATCGCAATCCGCCAAGGATATAAAGCTTTACAACATGGCAGGGTTGTTTATCGCTATGTACGAAACCTTCCTGCACAATTATTTAGGAGTGCAGAGGAAGGTATACAATCGGCAATACATAGCGACGCTTGTTAACTGCCTGACGCTGTTATTGCGCGATGGAGTGGCTTACGCTTACTTGATATGGAGTGTATCGGCAGGGAATATCACCGTGGCAGACTTTGTGCTATACTTCGGCGCGATAGCCGGATTCTCGGCATTCATAACTCAAATAGTGGAGGATGTAAACAACTTTAACGCAGCGAATCTTCAAGTATGCGACATGCGCGACTTCTTAGAGCAGAGCGACCGAATAGAGCCAACCTCGCCAATGCCGATACCTCCCCTTGATTCAGCATTATCAATTGAATTTAAAAATGTAAACTTTTCGTATAACGAAGAAACCGGCAACGTTCTCGAAAACTTCAATCTAAAGATAGCAGCAGGCGAAAAGATTGCGCTCGTTGGAGTAAACGGCGCAGGCAAGACTACAATAATAAAACTGCTGTGCGGCTTTTATCGCCCCGACAGCGGACAGATACTGATAAACGGCACGAATATTAGCAATTATAAGAGCATGGATTTATTCAAGCTGTTTTCGGCAGTATTCCAAGACATAACGCTTCTGCCGCTGACTGTCGCAGAAAACATATCCATGAAACCTGCGGCCTCCACCGATAAGGCGAAAGCCGCGCAATGCGCAAAGCAAGCAGGCCTGTGGGATGAAATCGCAAAGCACCCAAACGGAATTGACAGCGAGATGACCAAGGGAATACATGCCGACGGCATAATCCTGTCCGGAGGTCAGCAGCAAAAGCTGCTGATGGCGCGCGCATTATACAAAGACGCGCCTGTGCTTATATTAGATGAACCTACCGCCGCACTCGACCCAATCGCCGAGAGCGAGGTATACGAAAGCTTCAACGGTATCGCGCAAAACAAAACTGCCATTTACATCAGCCATCGCCTTGCAAGCACACGCTTCTGCGACAGAATCATCATGCTCAAAGGCGGCGCGATAATTGAAAACGGAACTCACGCCCAGCTTATGGAGCAAAACGGCGATTATGCCGAAATGTTCGAGATACAATCGCATTATTACAAAGAAGAAACGGAGGCTACAGCATGAGAGATACCTTTAGCTCGATTGGTAAAACTTTAAAAATGGCGTACAAGCTAAGCAAGCCTGCGCTGTTTCTGACAATAATCAACTCTGTGTTAGACGCCGTGCGCCCTTATGTGACTGTGGTTTTATCCGCATATATACTGGACGGACTTTCCGCAGGAGAGGATTGGCTTGACCTAATAAAGCTTGCCGCTATAGGGGTAGGCATTTACTTCGCAGTCAACGCCTCCCAAAAGCTAGTATCAAAACAAATAGACCTTTACATCGACATAAGCGACCGCGACTTTGAGATGGAATGCGGCAAAAAGACGCTCAACATGGACTATGAGCTTATCGAAAGCCCAAAGGTAAACGATATACGCAATCGCATTAAGGCAAACAACAGCAGAGGCGCAGGATTCGCCAACGTATTTTATATGTTAGGCGAGGTGCTCAACAACATATTTTGGGTTATCGCTGCGTTTGCTGTGTTGTACCCACTGTTCACATCAAGCGTGTTCAAGCATTGGTCTACTGCTTTGTTCTTC
The DNA here is from genome assembly GCA_964479875.1 of uncultured Eubacteriales bacterium. Lineage (GTDB taxonomy): Bacteria > Bacillota > Clostridia > Monoglobales > CAYZNM01 > CAYZNM01. The sequence goes on along the minus strand of CAYZNM010000028.1, from coordinate 2,773 downwards.
ATCGGGCTTTTCTCGGTCAGCATTATCTTCACTGCGATAAATTCAATCTACGTCAACAAAAAGCAATCAAGCTTGTACAATACTATGAACGATAACCTGAAATACTTCGGCTATTTCATATGGGGCACAAACGTAGATTACAGGCACGGCAAGGACTTTCGCGTGTACGACGCCAAAGGTGTAATCGAGGAAAAGTTTAAGTCGCAGGAGCCTGCATATAAAAAGTGGGTCAAGGAAATTTCCAAGGTTATGTACGTCAAGGGCATGTCGTGGGGCATTGCAAATGGGATATTGCAGGGCGGCTCGTACTTATTCGTCGTGCTTCGTGCTATCGAGGGGGACTTATCGATTGGGTCGGTCGTGCTTTATGCTACTGCGATGTTCAATTTCTCCGAGAGCGTTTGCGATGTGCTGAACAATTCGTTCTATTTCGGCGCAACGACTAAGCGTCAGCAGGATACACTCGAATACTTGAACGTACCGAATGTTCTCAAAAAGGGCAGCAAAAAAGTTGAAAAAAGCGACGACGGCTACGAGATTGAGTTTAAGAACGTTTCATTTAAGTATCAGGGCAACGACAACTACGCGCTGCGCAATCTGTCGATGAAGTTGCATATAGGTCAGCGGCTTGCCGTCGTAGGCATGAACGGCAGCGGCAAGACTACAATGATAAAGCTGCTGTGCAGACTGTATGACCCTACCGAGGGCGAGATTACGTTAAACGGCGTGAATATCAAGGAATATGACTATGAGCAATACATGAAGCTGTTCGGCGTTGTGTTCCAGGACTTTAAGCTGTTTTCGTTTTCGCTTGGGCAGAATGTCGCGGCGGCGGTCGAATATGACGCGGATTCTGCGACAGACTGCTTGAGCAAGGCAGGCTTTGGCGAACGCTTGAGCAGAATGCCTAAAGGCTGCGACACTCCGCTGTACAAGGATTTCGACGACGCAGGAGTAGAAATATCCGGCGGTGAAGCGCAAAAGACCGCAATCGCGCGTGCGCTTTACAAAGACGCACCATTTATCGTATTGGACGAACCCACAGCGGCACTCGACCCAATCGCCGAATACGAGATATACGCAAAGTTCAACGAAATAATCAGCGGCAAAACCGCAATCTACATCTCGCACAGGCTATCATCATGCAGATTCTGCCACGACATAGCAGTGTTTCACGAGGGCGCACTTGTGCAACGCGGCAGCCACGACGCACTTGTTAACGATGACGGCAAATACAAGGAGCTGTGGAATGCGCAGGCGCAATACTACGCGGAAACGGCATAAGGCAGTATGGGCGGATATTATCCGCCCATACTAATATCAGTTACATCTTACATCAACCTCATTATCTCATTGACAAACAGAGACAATATTTGATGGCGGAGATTTTGCTCATAATATAATGTCAGCCTCTACAAAAACCCCATAATGGTCACTTGCTGAAAGACCGTTCTTAAGCGATATATCTGTTCCGAAAATTTTATAAGATTTTAGTATTAAATCTGCTAAAACATATATTCTATCGGCGACATATGGAATTTCCATATTATTTTTACCACCCCATCGAGGGTTATTTACAAAATCAAGAGTGGGTTTTATTTCTATTCCTTTTAATTCTTTTGCTACAATGGAAAGTTCTTCCCAACACAGAGATTCATTACCGTTTATTGTTTGCTCTCCGGATAAATATCTATGAACACTTGAATTAAAACCACAATTAAAATCACCAACAAGAATATGAGCATTTGCTTGGTCTTTTTGCTGATGTATATATTTATCAATAGCAATAATTTGTTCTTCTCTAACTTTTATTGAATGCCATGGTAAATGAACATTTGTGAATGATAATATAGAATTACCTATTTCTATAAGTACATTCAATGCAGCACTATAAGCAAATTCTTCGCTTGTATTCAAGAAAAAACAATCTTTAATCGGATATTTGCTTAGAATTGTAAGCCCCTCATCTTCGTTTATATATTTCCTAAATTCACAATATTTGTAACCAGTTTTTTTCGTCAAGAAGTTGTTAAAAAAATGCTCGGTTATTTCTTGTAAACCTATTATATCGGCATCAACACAATGGATTTCATTAATTAATTGCTCAAACCGATTTCCTCTGCCTTTATTCTCATTCCAAACATTATAAGTAGCAAATTTCATATTTACATCTCCTGATTTCAACATAAAGATTATATAAATAATTCTTACCAAAAGCATATCACAAACAAACCCCAAGTTCAACCAACAGTTAGTCCTATCGCGACATCGCCGTATTTAAACTAATACAAGCGCGCAAAGCTCGTTTTGCCATTTCAAAATCCGATATTCCGCTATTTATAAGCTTTACAGTATAAAACAAATTATCGGCAAGCGAAGCCTTGTAATCGGAAATAAAGTCATCAAAGCTATAGTCTTTGATTTTTGTAGTTATCGCATTGTAATAATGTTCAAGGTACGGCATAGCTTCATCTTTGGTCGGCGCAATATGCAACGCTAAAAACATAGCAAGGTCATCTGTCGCAAGCCCCATTCTGACAGCTTCAAAGTCTATCATTTTAACAACAGGCTCATTCTCGTTCATGGATAAAAAAGTGTTTCCGGGGTGAAAATCTTCGTGAATCACTGTTATGTTCTTACCTTTATGAAATCTGTTTTGAATTATATTCAGGTATTCGTTCTTTAAAAAATCCAATGCTTCGTCATAAATTGCAAAATACTTAGAACTTGTATTCATAAGCTGTTTCTGCTAAAATAGAGAAATGGAAAATAC
>CAYZNM010000027.1:0-14057 GCA_964479875.1 uncultured Eubacteriales bacterium | reverse complement strand
ATATGCGGGAGTGGCTCAGTGGTAGAGCGTCACCTTGCCAAGGTGAACGTCGCGAGTTCGAATCTCGTCTTCCGCTCCAAACTGATGGGGGTTCTCGCGAACCCCCATTCTTTCGTAATAATCACTTAGTTACAGCATATAATAAATCATACACCAAAAAACCAAGCGGCACCATAGCCAAGCGGTAAGGCAGAGGTCTGCAAAACCTTTATTCCCCGGTTCAATTCCGGGTGGTGCCTCCATAAACATAAACTTATCGTTTATGTTTTTTTGTTTTGTTAATAAACACATACGTTAAGCATATAATTTATATAAACATAAAACATTATCGGACATGCTAAGGTGAATATGGAAAATTTTCTGCCGTTTTTATTTTTTGCAATAGGGTTGTTAATGATAATAAAGGGGAGCGATTGGTTTGTGTCGTCCGCGATATGGGTTGCGCGGACGCTTGGCGTTCCTGATATAATAATAGGCGCGACGCTCGTCAGCATATGCACGACGCTGCCTGAGCAGCTTGTGTCTGTCACCTCTGTTTTGAAAACGCCGCCGAATACCGAGCTTGCGCTTTCCAATGCGCTTGGATCTATCGCTTGCAACACAGGCTTGATACTGCCTATATGCGTTGTATTTTCCGCTCCGGCGTGGGTTAACCGCGAGAGCTTTCAGCGCAACGGCAAGCTTTTGGTTGGGCTGTTTATGCTGCTGTACGGAGTTGCTATTTTCACAAAAAGTGTGCCTCAGTTATTAGGTGTAGGACTTTTGCTAATTATGATTTGGTACATGTTCGACAACGTAAAGCAATCGAAATTCTATCGCAGCCAAGAAGAAGCTCCTGCCGAAAAGCTAAAGAATACGCCGCGCACAATTTTCATCAACACCCTCCTCCTATCCTTCGGCATAACCATGACAATCATCGGCGCAAACCTCCTCATCGAAAACACCGAAAAAATCGCGCGCTTCTTCAACGTACCCGACCTAATAATCGGCATAACGCTTACGGCCTTCGGCACATCACTGCCCGAACTGATGACCTGCATCACAGCAATGATGAAAAAAGCACACAACATATCAATCGGCAACATAATCGGTGCGGACATATTGAACATACTTGTAGTAATCGGCGGTTCATCTGCCGTTATGACGCTACCGGCAGGCAAAAACTGGCTGACGCTGCAATTCCCGCTAACGCTCGCAATCCTAGTCATAACCGTAGCCTGCTCCTACGCAGACCGCAAACGCTTCTCCCGATTCCACGGCTTCCTCATATTCACGCTGTACGCTGCACTAATCACCCTCACAATAATCATTAGCTAGAAGCAATATGTTTTTATACGGATAATTTATATAACACTAAGGAAGCTGATATAATGATTGAGCTAAGACAAATTACAAAAGACAATTATGAAGAATGTTTAAATCTGAAAGTTGCCGAAAGTCAAAAATCGTTCGTGGCATCAAATGTGTACTCTTTGGCACAAGCGTGGGTTTATCAAAAAGACGCATATCCTTTCTCAATATACGCTGATGATGTGATGGTAGGGTTTATAATGACGAGCTATTATGAAGAAGCCGGTCATTACGACCTTTGGCGGTTTATGGTCGATGAAAAATATCAAAACAAAGGTTATGGAAAAGCCGCTCTAAAACTTGCCATAAATTATATGATCGATACTTTTAATGTGAAAGAACTCTATACTTCTTTTGTGCCCGAAAACAATGGGGCAAAGCATTTATATAAATCCTTAGGATTTAATGAAACTGGCGAATTGGACGGTACTGAAATTGTTATGAAATTATTGATTGATGATTACGTTAACAGCAGAGCCAAATGAGCATTTTGCTTAGCCCTTCACCATTCACCCTTAATCTTTAGTCAATCTCCGCCGCAACGGAGATTATGAGCATAATCCAATCATAACAGCTTTTCCTTCAAACTCCTAGTTCTTCGGTCTGTCTGTATTTTTTTGCCGTAAATTGCGCAAACTAAACCCAAACTAAAACTGGGTGATGTTATGATTGCTATTTTTGTTCGCGTTATAATTTTGTATGTGTTTGTAGTGGTGGCAGTGCGGTTTATGGGGAAGCGGCAGGTAAGCGAGATGTCGCCGGCGGAGCTTGTCGCCATGATGATTATGTCAGACATAGCAGCGATACCTATGCAAACTGCGGAAATGCCGATAGCCTCGGGGCTGCTGCCTATTTATATAATCGCAGTGCTTGAAATATTCATCTCCTTCCTCAACATGAAGAGCAAGAAAATGCGCAGGCTGATACTCGGCAAGCCCAGCATTGTGATACACAACGGAGTCGTGAACATGAAGGAAATGCAAAAGCTGCGCCTAAGCCACGACGACATCGGCGAAATCCTGCGGCAGCAAGGCTGCGTCGACATATTGCAGGTGCGCTACGGCATAATGGAAACGAACGGCACATTCTCACTGATAATGAAGAAAGGAAACTGAAATGAAAAGTGTGATATACGCCGCTTGCTTATTCGTCGTGCTGCTTGGAGTTACTATGATTGCATCGGGATTCACAAGCAAAAATGCCAAGGAGATTATGGATAACTCAAGCAGCGCACGCGAAGCGTTGCAGAATGAACAGCATAAGCAAGCCGAACAATATATGCAGAAAGTAAGCGACAAGCTTGAAAAGCTGCACGGCACGCTTGCGCTGCTTGAGGACCACGTATACCTCGAGATGATGCAGGTCGCCGCGGAATCCGCAATCCACTTCGCAGCAGGGCAAAAGAAGGAGGACGCACTCGCGCAAGTCGAATCCGTCTACTACCTAGCGCAGCGTCTGCACGAGCACAGCAACCTAAGCTGGAAAAACATTTTCTAATTCACTGCACCATAATCCGCCGCGGATTGTGGTTTTTTATTTTAAACTTGACATACTGTTGTCAAGTTTATGTGTTACAATATATACAACGCTCCGCACTGTAGGGTCGGATATTATCCGCCCGCAAAAATTTACACACGTTAAGTTATTTTTGTTTTACAGCATTGCGACAATCTATAAAATGCGTCCGATTTAGTCAATCATCGAATTAAATGCGTGCGGGGTATATGATATTGGGGCGGCGGAACGGGAGCGTTCCGCCGAAATTAATCTAAGGAGAAAATCATGGCACAGGTTATAAACTTTGAAGTGAAAGAGTTACCAAAATTATACGCAGTAGGCAAAGAGCTGCGCTACAGCATGGAAGCCCTAATGCAGGGCGACAACAGAATCGGACCGCTTTGGGAAAAGTGCTTCGCCGAAAACGTATTCAGCACACTGGAGCAGCAGGCGAATAAGCTCTACAGCAACGACTACATCGGCTTGATGATAGATTGGGACAAAGGCGACGGCGACTTCTCATACGTATGCGGAATGCTTTTCAAGGAAAAGCCGGAAGTGCCGGAAGGCCACACCCTGCACGAGATCGAGCCTACCAAAGCCGCTGTCACATTCGTCAAGGGCAAGGACACAGGCGATTGCTGCGGCAACGCGCACCAAATGACCGAGCAAGCTTTAAAGGAAAAGGGGCACACCTGCGATAAAATGCGCTGGAGCATGGAGCTGTACAACTGCCCGCGCTGGACTAATCCTGATGAAAACGGCGAAATTATACTGGATTACTACATTCCCATTGATTAACGCGAAAGGCGCATACTTGTGTATGCGCCTTTGCTGTTACAGGTAATATTTTTCCAACGCGGCAACCTCGTCTGAGGTTAGTGCTTTGTTGAAGAAGATGAAATCGTCTATGTTTAACACGCCGTCGTCGTAGCTGCCCTCGCCGCGCTTGCATATTGTGAAGCCTTCGGCGTCAAAGCTTGCGCAGGGATATTGCGGACGCAGCTTTACTGCGCCTGCGTTTTTGAATTGGTAGTACATGCCGCAGGTGTTGTCCTCGCGGTTCATCACAAGAATCATGTGCAGCCAACCGCCTTTGAAGTCGTCGGGCATTGCGTAGTTTATGTCGTAGTCGTCGCTTCCGTCGCTGATGTTGACGAAAATGTCGGTCTGGCGCAGGATTATGGATATGCCTTTTTTGGTGTGCTCGCGTTTGTTCGCGGCGATTACTGTTTCGCCTACGACTTCGCTGTCCATTTTAATCCATGCAGCTATGCTGAAGCTGTTTGCGCCTACTTCGGTGTCGAGTGTAATGTAGCCTTTGTTTACGCCGCCTAACTCGGCATAGCTGCCGTAAACGCCGCCGCTGTAGTATTTTACTACATTCTTCGAGGCTGTGCGACATTTTCTCATTTGGTCGAAGCAGTTGCTGTCCAAAAACAGTGCGGCTGCGATTTTATCCTCGGGGATAAAGTTTGTGATGTAGCCGTCTGTGCCTCTTTCCGGAGTGGGGCGTGATTGCTTTTCGTAGATTATCGGCTCAATCTCGAGATAATCGTGCTGCGGTAGGTCGGCAAATACCTCGTTCGGCACTTGCGCAGTCCAACCGCGTGCGTCGTACGCAGGCTGCTCAATGCCGAAGGCGTGTAGAATAATCGCGGCAAGGTCGCGTATGTTCATCTTGGGAATCTCGCTTTTCACAACGCCGTTGCCTGCTGCGCCGAAGTATACATATTTTTCCCAATCTGTTAGGCCGCCGTGTCCGCCCTCGGGCGTACCGCCGTGGTCTGCGATTGCCATAAACAGCGTGTCGTCGATGATTCCTGCGTCGGCGGCAGCGTCGTATATGCGTCCGAGATAGCCGTCGACTTCATTTATTTGCGCGTAGTATTCCTTCGTGCCGTAGCCGTAATGATGTCCTGCGTGGTCTACGGAATCAAGCTGTATGAACAAAAAGTCCGGCTTGTCGCTTTTGATGTAGGACACAATGCGGTCGGTCAGCACATCGTCCTCGCCTGTATCGGTGACAACTCCGATATTCGTTTCGGCGATACCTGTATTAATCGGACGCCAGTTGGAGAATGAAGCAAGCTTCGCCTGCGGATACTGCTGCCGAATCCTGCGAAAAACCGTAGGCAACGCGGAATCTACATCATACGCGTGCGCGTCCACGCTAGAATTAGTCAGCCCATGCACAGCAGCAGACGCACCAATCAGCATACTGCCCCAGCACTGCGCACTTATCGTAGGCACAGAAGCGTGCGCCCGATACGTCACCGCACCATTCGCGAAAACCTCATCAATGCGCGGCGTATCAGCCTCCCTGATAAACGCCCCCGCTCCGTCAATCCCCACAACAATCACATGCTTAAATTTCCTATTTTGCATAATCCACCTCCGCAACTTTATTATGATAATACTATCACAAATAGAAGAATTAGTCAAACTGCAATAATACAAATAATAGGTTGTATTTATCCTATTTATGTGATATAATATTATATAGTCAATCGCGTTTCATTCAATTATAGTAGAAGTTCGACGAACGACGATATAATCAAGGAAACGCGATTGACTAGCAGATTGTTTTAAAGTCGTTTCAATATAGGAGGTGTTATAATGCAAATAAACACAAAAAATTTAGTTTCGATAACTGAAGCAAATCAGAATTTTTCGCGAGTAGCAAAATTAGTAGATGTAAACGGTGCGGCTGTAATACTAAAAAATAATGTACCTCGTTATGTCTTGCTTGATTACAGCCAATTGTTAGAAGAAGAGTTCGCGGACACTGCAACAATAGAAGAAGTGGGTACAGCTATTATCAAAAAACACCTGCACGCATTCAAGGAACTTGCAAAATGAAAAGGGTCAGCAAGGAGCATATTTTACTTCTGCACGAGATAATTGTAAAGTACAGCGGCGGCTCGTCTGGTGTGCGCGACGAGGGAATGCTCGAGTCGGCGATTAATTCTCCTTTCGCTACATTCGGAGGCACATCATTGTATCCAACGATTCAAAGTAAAGCAGCAAAACTTTGTTCAGGACTTATAAGAAATCACCCGTTTATAGATGGAAATAAAAGAATTGGCATTCTTGCGATGATGTCATTTTTAGAAGCAAACGGTATACAAGTTCAATGTACCGACAACGAATTAATAACACTGGGAATTGCAATTGCAGACAACAAAATTACAGAAAATGAGATACTTCTGTTTATCATAGAACACATAGATTAACTATTTTTTCGTGTATTTTCCCCCGCACAACTTGGCACAATAATATATGAAAAAATAATTTTTGAAAAAAAGCTTGCCTTTGTTTTGCATTTTATAGTATAATAGGTTTATAAGTAAGTAAATAGATATGGAGGGTTAGAATGACAAAAAATAAAAAAGTATTGTCATGGGTCGGCAAGATGATTGCTTTATGCCGCCCCGACAACGAAGTATGGATTGACGGCTCTGCGGAGCAATTGAAGAAGCTTACAGCTGAAGCTGTTGCTTCCGGCGAAGTTATTGAGCTTAACCAAGAAAAGCTGCCTGGCTGCTATATGCACAGAACAGCTATCAACGACGTTGCACGCGTTGAGGACAGAACCTTTATCTGCTCCAAGAACAAAGAGGACGCAGGCCCAACCAACAACTGGATGGATCCTGCCGAAATGAAAGCTAAGATGGAAAAGCTGTACGACGGCTGCATGAAGGGCAGAACGATGTATGTTATCCCTTTCATCATGGGTCCGGCGAACTCCCCTTACTCCAAGGTGGGCATTGAAGTAACAGACAGCATCTACGTTGTTATGAACATGAACATCATGACACGCATGGGCAAAATCGCCCTCGACGAAATCGGCGAGAGCGGCGACTTCACGCAATGCTTGCATGCTAAAAAAGATATCAATCCGGAAGACCGCTACATCGTTCACTTCCCGGAAGAAAACGCAATCTGGTCAATCAACAGCGGCTACGGCGGAAACGTTCTGCTCGGCAAGAAGTGCTTCGCTCTGCGTATCGCTTCCTACCTCGGCAAGAACGAAGGCTGGATGGCTGAGCACATGCTCATCCTCGGAATCACACCGCCTCAAGGCGAAACACAATACATCGCAGCGGCATTCCCCTCTGCGTGCGGCAAAACAAACCTGGCTATGCTTATTCCGCCGGAAGAACTCAAGGATTACAAAGTTGAGTGCGTAGGCGACGACATTGCGTGGCTGAATGTAGGCAAAGACGGCAGACTGTGGGCTATTAACCCCGAAAGCGGCTTCTTCGGCGTTGCTCCGGGAACAAGCATGAAGACAAACCCCAACGCACTGCTGACATGCCAATCCAACACAATCTTCACCAACGTTGTTCAAACAGACGACAAAGCAGTTTGGTGGGAAGGCATGGGCGTGGAAGCTCCCGCTCACGGCATAGACTGGAAAGGCAACGAATGGACACCTGAATCAGGCGAAAAGGGCGCACACCCGAACTCCCGTTTCACAGCTCCGGCTCGTCAATGCCCCTGCATTTCCAAAGAATTCGACAACCCGAACGGTGTGCCGATAACAGCATTCGTATTCGGCGGCAGACGTGCAAAAACTGCTCCGCTGGTATATGAAGCATTCAACTGGCAACACGGCGTATATGTAGGCGCAATCATGGCTTCTGAAACAACAGCTGCTGCTATGAGCGCTGCAGGCGTACTGCGCCGCGACCCGATGGCTATGCTGCCCTTCTGCGGCTACCACATGGGCGACTACTTCGCACACTGGCTCGACATGGGCAAGAAAATCTCCAATCCGCCTAAGGTATTCAACGTAAACTGGTTCCGTTTAGACGACAACGGCAAGTTCATATGGCCAGGCTACGGCGAAAACATGCGCGTCCTGAACTGGATTCTCGACCGTTGCAACGGCAAAGCTGACGCTCGCAAGACAGCTATCGGCTATGTCCCCAACGTAAACGACATCAACGTAAACGGACTCGGCCTAAGCTACAGCACAATGGAAGACCTGCTTTCCGTTGACAAAAACCTGTGGCTGGAAGATATTGCAAACCAAAAAGAATTCTTCGCTAAGTTCGGCGACAAGCTGCCTAAGGCAATCACAGAGGAAATGAACGCCCTCGAACAACGCTTAACATCAGAGGAATAATTAAATATATATGAAACGTTCACAGGTCAACGAATTACTGCGACATGCGACGGATTTCATGGCAAAACAAGGGTACATGTTACCCTTGTTTGCTTTTTGGAGCAAAGCCGATTGGCAAAGCAAAGGCAGCGACTACGATGAAATCCGCGACAACATGCTTGGGTGGGACATAACAGACTTCGGCAGCGGCGACTTTTATAATGTAGGCTTGCTGCTGTTTACTCTGCGCAACGGCAACTTGAAGCAAAGCGATAAGTATAAGAAGCCGTATGCCGAAAAGATTATGGTGGTGCGCGAGAATCAGGTTACGCCTATGCACTATCACTACAATAAGATGGAGGACATAATCAATCGCGGCGGCGGCAACTTGATGATACAGCTGTGCAATCGCGGCGAGGACGATATGCCTGATATGGCAAGCGATGTGCAGGTGTATATGGACGGACGCACGTTTACCGTTGCTGCCAACTCCATTTTGAAATTGCAGCCGGGCGAAAGTATAACGCTGCCGCAATTCCAATACCACAGCTTCTGGGGAGAGGAAGGCAGCGGCACTGTTCTGGTCGGCGAGGTATCGATGGTGAATGACGACACTGCCGACAACCGATTCGCCAACGCAGGCGGACGCTTTCCTGCGATTGAAGAAGACGCCGAACCATTGTACTTATTGGCAACAGATTATAACTAAAACAAAAACCCATAGCCGAAACGGTTATGGGTTTTTGTTATGTTCGCCAATCGATAGGCGTATCGCCGCGTTGCTGCAATATCTCGTTTATCTGCGAAAAATGCTTACAGCCGAAGAAGCCGTTGTTTGCAGAAAGAGGCGATGGGTGCGCTGCTTTTAGTATGCACTCGTTCGGGAGCATGGGTATGTACGCTTTTGCGTCGTTGCCCCATAGGACGAAGATTATGCCGCGTCCGCGCAGGGACTGCATTACGCGGTCGGTGACTACGCGCCAGCCTATGTCTTTGTGCGAGCGCGATAATCCTGCGCGTACGGTTAGGCACGCGTTAAGCAGCAGCACACCTTGCCGCGCCCACTGCGATAAGTCGCCGCCTTTATTCTCAATGCCTAAGTCACTTAGCTGCTCCTTGAAGATATTTTTAAGCGACGGCGGCAATGGATAGCTTTGCTTCACCGAAAAGCACAGTCCATGCGCCTCGCCGTTTATGTACGGGTCTTGCCCGAGGATTACAACCTTAACACTCGCGTGCGGAGTTAACTTTAGCGCGTTGAACACGTCCTGCTTAAATGGATAGATTGTCTGCGTTGCATACTCCTGCTTAAGCCGCTGCGCCAATGCGGCGAACTCTTCGCCCTCGAACACATCTTTCAAAATGTTGTCCCAATCATTGCCAATGTAAGCCGTACCCATCATCGTTTCCCTCTAAATAATACTGTCAGCACAAACTTCGGCAGCACAAGCAAGCGAAAGAATCGCTGCGGCTGCTTAATCGCGCGATACAGCCACTCCAGCCCCAGCTTTTGCCACGCCTCCGGCGCGCGCTTTACGACGCCTGCAATGCCGTCAATTGTGCCGCCTAAGCCTATGCCGAAGCCGATGTCGAGCTTGTCCTTATTTTCATAAATCCACTTTTCCTGCTTCACAGGACCTGTGCATACTATAAGGCAGTCGGGCTTCGCGGCGTTAATGCGCTGCTTGATTTCGGTGTCGTCTTTATAATAACCGTTATCGGTGCCTACTATTCTTATGCCGGGAAATTGTTTGCGTAAATTCTCGGCGGCTTTGTCCGCTACCCCAGGCTTTGAGCCGAATAGATAGAATGACAGCGGCTTCTTGAATAGCTCATGCGCAAAGTCGTAGCCTGCGCAACGTTCGGGCAGCGGCTGCCTGATTAATTTGGAAGCGATTACCACACCAATTCCATCGGCAAGACACATGTCCGCATCGTTCAGCACCTTAGCGAACTCCTTATCCTGTTGCGCAAGCATGATGATTTCAGGGTTGGGCGTGACGATAAGACCGTGCCGCCGATTGGCTAGCTGCATAGCTTTTTCAACTGCTTGCGGCATGGTGGTGTTGGTGACGTTTATGCCTAGGATTGGGATTTTGTTGGACATGATTGCTCCTTGATAATTTATACACGGGCGGATAATATCCGCCCCTACAATTGATTTCGGCGAAGTTCGCCGCACGCTGCGTTTATGTCCGCGCCAAGGCTGCGGCGTTTTGTTGCGTTTATGCCGTTTTTGGTGAGGGTTTCCATGAATGCGGTGATTGTGGCTTTGTCGCTTGCGGAATATCCGCTGCCTTCGACGTAATTCGCGGCTATTAAGTTTACGTGTATTACTTTGACGCGCAATAGGCGCGATAGTTCCCGCGCTTGCTCAAGTGAATCATTGACGCCGCGCAGCATTATATACTCGATTGACACGCGCCTGCCTGTTTTCGCAAAGTAGTAGTCGCAGGCGGCTATTATTTCGGTGATATTTGCGAATCGCGCGGCGGGCATTATCGCACGGCGCACATCATCGGTCGCAGCGTGCAGCGACACGGATAGTGTCACGGGTAAACCTTCATCTGCAAGCTGCCGCATTTCCGCGACAAGTCCGCATGTCGACAGGGATATATGCCGCGGACTTAATCCAAGCCCTGCGCTGTCTGCGGCAATGCGCACAAACTTCAGCACATTGTCATAGTTATCCAGCGGCTCGCCGATACCCATAAGCACAATGCCGGAGGGTCGCTCCGACAAATCACGCATTACAGCCGTAATCTGCCCCAATATCTCGCCCGGCGACAAATTGCGAACCAAGCCGCCGCGTGTCGACGCACAAAATTTGCACCCCTGCCGACAGCCTACTTGCGTCGACAAACACAGCGACAGCCCGTGCTTGTACCGCATTGCGACAGTTTCCACGCAGTTGCCGTCATGCAAACGCATGAGGTATTTCACAGTGCCATCAGCCGACACCTGCTTTTGTTCAATCACGGGTCGCGCTACATAAAAGCTTTGCGCAAGCTTCGCGCGCAGCTCCTTTGACAAGGTAGTCATCTCGTCAAAAGAAGCCGCGCCCTTCGCAATAAAACTAAAAATCTGCTCCGCCCTAAACTTAGGCAAGCCCATTGAAGCCGCAACCTCAACAAGCTCGCCCAAACTTAAATCATCAATCGCATTCATTATTTAATTGTAATAGGAACGTTCGGGCATTCAATTTCTGCTCTGCAAACAGGCTTGAGCCATTTTACAGCGTTGGTCAGAAGCTGTTGCACTTCCTTTTGGTGATAGATCGGGTATGTTTCATGTCCCGGATTGAAGTAGAACACGCGTCCGAAGCCGCGATTCCATACGCAGCCGCCGCGGAATACATCGCCGCCCTCGAACCATGTGATGAAAATTTGCTCGTCGGGAGTTGGGATAGCGAAGCATTCGCCGTACATTTCATCGGCAGGAATGTCGATGTAGTCCTTGAAGCCTGCAACAATAGGGTGGTGCGGTGCGGTAATGCACAGGCGTGCTTTTTCGTCAGCTTCACGCCATTTTAATGTGCAGGGCGTGCCCATGAGCCAACGGAACGGCTTTGCCATATGCGCGGAGTGCATGAATATAACGCTCATTCCCTTTTGAACAGCTTCAACAACTCTGCCTGCGATTGCGTCGTCAACTTTATCATGTGCGCAGTGTCCCCACCACATTAATACATCGGTGTTGTCTAATGCTTCTTGTGTAAGTCCATGCTCCGGCTCGGACAGTTCTGCTGTTTTCGCTGTAATTTCGCCTGTTGCATTCAGGAAGTCTGCAACTGTTTGGTGCATACCCTTTGGGTATACTTCTTTAATTTTGCCTTGCTTTTGGTCGTCGGTGTGTTCGTTCCATACTAGTACTCTAATCATATTCGGGTTCTCCTTATAGGAAAAATATAATAACCGTGAGCGGATTGTCCGTTCACGGTTATTATATCATATCAATTACAAAAACTCAATAGATGATGTTATCCGTCGTGTTAACGTAGGGGCGCGCATTGCGCGTCCGTGGGCATACCGCGAATGTGTTGGTAATCCGCGGACGCGCAATGCGCGCCCCTACATGTCGTTAATTGCCGGTAAATAGTTGGGTTATCATTATGCCGTACAGGGGGCTTTCGACTATGCCTACGCCTACCTTTTGATATTTGGGGCTTAGCATGTTTTCGCGGTGTCCTTCGGAGGCGTAGAGGGCATCGTATGCGCTTTGTACGTCCTTGTTGGCCGCGATGTTTTCGCCTGCGTAGCGATAGTCGATGTTAAACTTGGCAAGCATGTCGAAGGGGGAGCCATAGGTTTTGCTCTCATGGGAGAAGTAGCTGTTGTTCACCATGTCGCGTGATTTAATGCGCGCTGTGTTGGTTAGTGCTGCATCTACCATTAGGGGCTGTAGGCCGTTGGCAAGCCTGTCCTTGTTGATTAGGTTGACCATCTCCTGCTCCTGCTCCGTTAACTTTATTATTGGGTCTGGAGTTTTTGTCGGAGTTGGGATTGGGGTCGCCATGGTTATACTGGCGGGGGAGGGGCTTGGAGTGGGGGTAGCCGCGCGTGTCGCGGTTTCAGACTTAACCTCGCCCTCCTGCTTGGGTTTATCGGCTGTGTAGTAGGGCGTTATAAAGTCGCCCGAAACCATGCCTATCGTGTTGTCGTCAAGGTGAACCAAAAACCAGTTGTTGATCTTGCCGTAGCAGTCTGCAACTTGGTTGCCTTCCAATGTGCCGACCTTTGCGAAGGTTGTCGCAGGGCCGGAGCGCACATTTACAAGGGTATTCGCCCGCACCTTTTCGGGATATTCCAGTGAAAACTCGCTTTTGTTATCGTTTGCAAATGTGATAGGCATGGTTATCAGCAGCATTGCCGCGATGATAATTATTACCTTTTTCATTTTATTTCACCAGCGCTACCGCGTTTACAGGTGAGCCGCCTTCGTGCAGCTCAAAGTGAAGGTGCGGAGGCTCGCCTATCTCGAAGGCCGCGCTCATGCCTATGCCGCCGATTACGTCGCCTTGGGCAACGCTTTGCCCTTCCTCTACCACTACGCCCGGTTGCAGATTGCTGTAGTAGCTTTTGTAGTTACCAGGGTGGGAGATTATTACGGTTACGCCCTTCATGTCGTCGGTGTATACCTTTTCGACTACGCCTGACATTGTGGCTTTAACTTGTGTGCCGATGTCGCCTTTGATGTCGACGCCGTAGTGTGTGCGCCAATCCTGCATTGTTTTGGAGAATACCAAGTCGTCAGCGGCGAATTCCTGCGTCACCTCGCCTTGCGCAGGCATTATAGGCTGCTGCGCGGATTGCTGCGGCTCGATTAGGGTTACGTTAGCGTCGATTGTCGCCGTTACCTCGATAGAGCTTTCATCAGGTAAAATCATGGCTAGCTCTGCGTTGGTGGGTGTGTCTACGCTTGCTTCCGCTTCGGCAGGATTTGTTATGCTGCCGCGCGGCTCGTATGAGCTAGGCGATGTGCCGCTCGGTGATGTTGTGGGAGCGGTCGGCGGTGACGTCATAGGTTTCGTCGTAGGCGACATCGTAGCCTTAGGCTTCATTGTATTGTTCAGCTGCGCCATTGTAGGCACGTCCGCTTCGTATGAGTACGAATAGTTGATGTTGTCTTTTTCCAATGCTTGCTTTAACATTTCATCTGCTTGCTTTTGGTTGTAGCTTACATACGCCGACGCTGCCATAACTCCTAGGCAAAGTGCAAGGAGTATGTAAAACCCCTTACTTGTAAACACTTTTTTCAGCTTGTCAGCGTTTAAAAATCCCTTATTCATTGAATCTTCCTTTCGTGGATATTGATTTCTGATGGGATTATTGCCACGAATTAGGGAGTTATACATTTTTTGGAAATTCATGTGCGCGCTCGAATATGGTCAACATTTAACCTTCAATATGCTTTTGCTTTTGACAAAGCGGAGGATTGTGAGCAAGGTCAGTTAGAGAGCGAGAGCCAAAAAGCGTTTGACACGAGGATTGGTTTTTGATATGCTGTTATTACGGATTGGCAACAGATTTTTTATATTATGAGCAGGAAGGAGTTTGTATTATGGAAATTAAAATCATAAAAAATAGTAAGAAAGATT
>CAYZNM010000026.1:0-15958 GCA_964479875.1 uncultured Eubacteriales bacterium | reverse complement strand
CCTTTTGAAGCCAATCTGAATAAGTGTGCTTTTCTAAATAGAAGTCAAGTCCGCCATCTCCATTTATCTCTGATGAATAGTCATGAAATTCTTGAATGAATTCGATGGCTTTTTGCTCGTATTCTGCACAAGGGAAAACGAACTTCATATGGATACCTCCTTCGTAGAATATGAGTAAACGTTGACAATGCTTTCTTTAGACCAACCTCTACGACGAATTCGATTTCGTGGTAGAGGTTGAGTTTTTAATAGTATAATGCGTTTAGTCAATCAGCTTGCGGTTGATGTTAGTTTATCGGCGGCTATATTGGAGGGTTTTATCACAATCTACGTTTGCAACGTAGATTGACTAAGGGTTAAAGATGAGGCGCTAAACAAAATGCTCATTAGTCAATGCAAAGCAACCAATTTACCCCGAATTTATCAACAAGACAAAATATTAATGAAGTCCATTCACATGGACCTAATGGAAACTCAACTTTTGCACCGTCTTTAAGGACATCGTATGCTTTTTTATAATTTCTTCGTCGCCTTTATTAAAATAAAAGCTGAATTGCATTGTGTTCCCAATAATGCAATCTGACTCTTGCTCCATAAATGCTACACACTGACCAAAGACATTTATTTCTGCATGGACAATTAGATTGCTTTCGTTTCTATATATTGCACCAACGGTAGCATCAAATGCTTTTTGGTAAAGCTCGATTGCTTGGTCACAATTTTTCAAGTATAGCTGAAGTTTTGTTATTGGCATATAGCAACCTCTGATAATATGAATAATCCGTAGTAATGCCCCTACTTCAGCTCCACTTCTACGACGAAGTCGGTTGGGTCGGGAAGGATTGGGTTTTCACCATAGGAGATGAAGGGAACGGCGTAGTTGCTTGTTGCCCAATCTGCACTAATGTGTATCTCTGCGCCGGTGGCTAGTACGCGGCATTTTTTGATTTGGTCGGCTGCTATGCCTGTTAAGGGGACGTAGCCTACTTGCTCTTCCATTATGTGGTAGTAGAGCTTGTTTCCGTTTCGGGTGATTCTGCCGTATTCGGGCTTGTCGATGTTGGCGTGGCCGCAGTTGTATATGCTTGCGCTGTTTAGCTTCATCCATTTGCCTACGTCGGTGAGGATTGAGATGGATTCTTGGGGAATGTTGCCTTTGGCGTCGGGACCTACGTTGATTAGCATGTTGCCGCCTTTGCTTACGCATTCTACTAGCTTTTTTACTACCATCGATGCGGGCTTGTAGAATTTATCGGTGGAGCTGTAGCCCCAGTGGTTGTTCATCGTCATGCAGGCCTCCCACACTAGGGGGTTGCCGTCTTTGTCGCAGATTCCGCTTGGGGGGATGATTTGCTCGGGGCTTACGAAGTCGCCGGCGTATTCGCTTGGGTCGCCTGTCGCCCATGAGCCGAAGCCTTCGCCGCTTGCTTCTAGGCGATTGTCGATTAGGACGTGGGGCTGGAGGCCGCGCGCGATGCGTGTGAGCTCGGAGGCTCTCCACTTTTCGCCCATCATATCGCCATAGGAGAAGTCGAACCAAAGTATGTCAATTTTGCCGTAGTTGGTGCAAAGCTCGCGCACTTGTCCATGCAAGTAGTCGACGTAGTTGTCGAAATTATGCTGTATGTCCTTGTAGGCTTCGTTGCCGCGCATTGGGTGGATTGAGTCGGTGTAGTGGGGGTAGTCCGGGTGATGCCAATCCAGGAGGGAGTAGTATAAGCCTACCTTTAAACCCTCGGCGCGGAATGCTTCGACGTATTCGCGGACGAGGTCACGGTTTGCTTTTGTGTTGGTTGCTTTGTAGTCGGTTAGCTTGCTGTCGAATAGGCAGAAGCCGTCGTGGTGCTTTGCTGTCATTACTGCATATTTCATTCCTGCTTGCTTTGCAAGCTTAGCCCATTCTTTTGGGTTGTAGTCGATTGGGTCGAACTCGTCGAAATACTTTTGGTAGTCCTCGACAGAGATACGCTCCGCGTTGCGAACCCATTCGCCGCGTGCAGGGATTGCGTATAAGCCCCAATGGATAAACATACCGAATCTGTCGTTTGTGAACCACTTAACTCTTTCTGCGTGTGCAGCTTTGTCAAACATTTGTGTGTCCTCCGATTTTTATGTTATGCGATTTTCGCAGGTATGCAGTTGTTATGTTGTTAAATCAATGTTTAACACTTGGTATAAATCATCGAAATTGTTTATGTTGATTTCTGCAATGCCGGAAGGTCGTCCGCCCTCCGTGAAATGGCAAGTGTGGATTCCTGCGTTTTTGCCCGATAAGATGTCTAAATCTCTGTCGCCAATCATTATAGCATCGCTAGGCTCAAACCCGTGCTTGTCCATTAGAAACATTATTGCATCAGGGCTTGGCTTGCGAGGGAACTTTTGCGTTGAGGTTATCAAATCTGCAAAATAGGGCGTTAAACGGAATTTATCTAAGAAATACCGAGATGATTCGCCTCTATGTGTGAATAGGTAATTCTTTCCGCCGTTTTTGTAAATATTGCAGCATAGCTCGATAACTCCATCGAATGGCTGCAAGTTTTCGATTTCTGCTTGCTTACGCAGTGATTTGTAATTTGTGAAAAATGAATCGCCAAGGTTGTACGTTTCTTTTATATGCTGCGTGATATGCCCCATCGATATTTTCATATGAGGAATAACAGCTTCTGCTGTTTTTGATATCCCAATTTGATTTAATGCTTCGCTAAAAGCGGAAGCCATGACGGGATATGAATCGAAAAGTGTTCCGTCAAAATCCCATATAATGTGATTATATTTCATTAAAATAAACCTCGATTTATAAATACAAATAATTAAGAAGGTTACACGCTGTGTTGTTGGAATCCCATTGCGGTTTTGTTGCCGCTGGGGTTTAGGAATATTTGGTAGACTATGAAGCAGTTGCCGTAGAGCCATAGCTTGGATAGGATTGCGCTGAAGGTGTATACGTGTACGCCGAGCAGGCCTACTTGGATGTTGGCAAATCCTGTCCATGCTATCGGCATTGTGTCGGCGATTAGGTGCGTTAGGAATATGGCGGCGATGAATTTTACGGCGAATTGTAGCGGCTGAAAGAATTTGGACAGCAGCATGAAAGAGAAGATTGAGATTAGGAAGAGGGGGTTTAACGCTGAGTGCGTGATTATGTTGCGGTGGTAGGTGAAGATGTGCGAATAGGCTAGGTCTAGGTCGGGGAGCTTGTATATCCATGAGATTACTTGCTTCATTCCGGGAATCCACGCGATTAGCCATAGCGCGAAGTCGATGAGGTTGACGAATACGCTCATCAGTATGTTGATGAAAGGCTCGAGTATTGGGATTAGGGCGTAGCTGTTGAAGTTTGTGTTGTAGAGGATTCTGTGGCCTGTCGCGGCTTCCATTCCGCTTGGGAGGAAGCCGAGAGCGGCGAAGCTGCCGCCTGTGTCTTTGGCACAGGAGGATAGCGTCGCCAAAATTACTATGAGCAATATTGTGCTAAGACAAACTCTTTTTGCCATGTATGCTCCTTAATGAATCTTTTTTACTGTTTCAAATAAGTCGGCGTTGTCGAAGTATAGGCGGGCGCGGAAGTGGATTGCGCCGGATACTTCGTCGGTGCGGCGGTTGAGGGCGATTTGCTTTTGCACTTGGTCGGGGGAATCCCAGCCTTTTTCGCCGCTGCCTACTTTGTAACCTGCTATGCCTGTGTAGAGGGTGACGCGTGTGCCGCGGACTTCTTTCGCCCACCATTTTAGCAGAGTTTCATAGTCGGCACTCTCGAAGCCGATTGACCAGTATATCTGCGGTACGACGTAGTCGACGTAGCCGCCGCGAATCCATGCACGGGTGTCGGCGTAGTTTACATAGAGGGATTCTGCGCCGCCTGTGGTGTTGCTGCCTTTGGGATTGTTTTTCTTGTTCGCCCATATGCCCATGGGGCTTACGCCGAATTGTATGTTCTTTTTGACCTTGTGCAGGGTTTTGTGCATTTTGGAAACGAAGTCGTTGATGTTGGCGACGCGCCATTCGCTTATGGATAGGGCTGTGTTTGCCGCGGCGTATGTTGCTTCGTCCGGGAAGTTGCGCTCGGGGTAGAAGTAGTCGTCGATATGTATTCCGTCCACGTCGTAGCTCTTAGCGATTTCAGCGGCGGCGTCGATGACGTATTGGCGCGCTTCGGGTATTCCGGGATTTAGGTAGAGTGCGCCGTCGTTTGCTTGGACTATCCAATCGGGATTGGTTCGCGCTAGGTTTGTGCTATGCAATAGCGATGGGTCGCCTTTGTTTTTATCAGTGGTGTGGGTTATGCGGAAGGGGTTAATCCATGCGTGGAGCTGCATGTTGCGGCGGTGCGCTTCGGTTATGAAAAATTGGAGCGGGTCGAAGTCGTTGTCGGGGGCTAGTCCTTGTTCGCCTGTGAGATATTTGCTCCACGGATAGTAGGCGGAGGGGTACAATGCGTCGCCGCAGGGGCGCACTTGCAAGAAGATTGCGTTTATGCCCATATCCTTAGCCTTGTCCAACAGGGCGATTGCGTCAGCTTTAAGCGATTCGCTGTCAGTCGTGCGCTCGTTTGGGTAATCTAAATTAAGCACGCTGCATACCCATAAGCCGCGCAGCTCCTCGCTTATGGGATATTGCATACAGCTTGCCGCACCGTTGATTGCAAGTATGAGCGCTATTATAATAGGAAGTACTTTATTTGACATGGCTGATTGCGGAATTTGCCGCGATTGCGCCGTCGGCTGCTGCTGTGATGATTTGACGCAGCGGCTTTTGGCGAATGTCGCCTGCGGCGAATACGCCTTGTACGTTTGTGCGCATGTGGTCGTCGGTGATGATGTAGTTGGATTCATCGAGTGTGATTTTGCCTGCGCATAGTGCGGTGTTGGGGAGGTAACCTACGGCGATGAATAGTGCGGAAACGTTGATGACGTTTACGCCGCCTGTTTTTACGTTGGTTATCGTGATTGATTCAACAGAGGATTCGCCGTTGATTGACTGTACGGTTGAATCCATGATTGGCTCGACCTTGCCTTCGTCGATGTATTTTTGCAGCTGCTTTTGTATCGCAGGGGAGGCGCGCCATTCGTTGCGGCGGTGGATTAGGTAGACTTTGGAACATAGGCCGGATAGGTAGATTGCGTCCTCTAAAGCTACGTCGCCGCCGCCTACGACCGCGACTTCTTTGCCGCGGAAAAACGCACCGTCGCATGTTGCGCAGTACGACACTCCCCTGCCTGTAAGCTCCTGCTCATTCGGCAGCGACAATTTTCGCGGCACTGCGCCCATGCAAAGTATAACGGCTTTACACTTGAGTATGCTCTCGCCCTTGTACGGATTCGCGAGTTTGACAATTTTTACGCTGCTTAATATGTCGATTTCGACTACCTCGCTGCTTGTGAACTCCGCACCGAACTCCTTCGCTTGCTTGTGCATAGTTTCCATCAGCACGAAGCTGTCGACATTTGCCGCTCCGGGGTAGTTGTCAATGTGCGTCGTAGTCACGACTTGACCGCCCACAAACATTTTCTCGATTACAAGCGCGGTAAGCCCTGCGCGCGCAGCGTATATCGCAGCGGCAAGGCCTGCGGGCCCTGCGCCGATTATTATTGTGTCGTACATTATTATCTCCCTTATGAAATTTCTTTGTTTCACTTATTTTATCACATAAGGGAGAAGAATATCAAGGGTTTTTTGGTAGATTGTATCCAATTGGGAATCAGGGAGTGGGTTTTCGCCCAATCCGATTTCCACTGTGAATCCGGGCTTGTCGTAGGCTTCGATAAACCAATCCTTGTATCCTCCGTAGGAGGTGTAGCCTTCGGCTTCTTCGGGGAGGTAGCCGCTTTTTTGACAAAAATATTCCAGCATTTCGGCGGTGTGGCGTGGGACTATGTTTTGGTATTTCCAGTAGATGACTTCGCCTTGGGAATGCCACGCTATGACGTGGGAGAAATTGTTGCGGCGCGTGTATTCGGCCACAGCGTGGGATTCGGGTTCGCTTTCGGGGAAGCTGCCGCTGTAGCCGCTGCGTCCGGGTTCTATGCGCTGCTCTTGCTCGAACATTTTGCCTATCTCGAAGCCGGCGTCGTAGTTGTGATTTAGGTCTACGCCGTTGGCGTTTGCTTGCCAGTGCGCGTATTTTTCCTTGCCGCTTTGTTGCAGATAAACGCCGTCGGGGTTTACCATTGGGACGATGTGAAGGGTGGTTTCATTGTAGAGCGTGTATATGTCCTTGCCGTTGATTGCTTTGCCGTTGTCTAAGGCGCGGCAGTAGCTTTTTAAAAAGCGCATCAGCAATGCGGAGGTTAGATACTCCATGCCATGATGCGCTCCGTTGTAGAATATGTGTTGACTTCCCTTGCCTATGACTATGCTGTGCAAGGCTCGCTTTTGTACGCTTTTGCCGATTTGGTATACCTTTACGAAGTTGTATGCGCTGTTTAGCAAGTCTATGTCGCCTTGCAGCATGGAGTAGGTATAGGGCATAATGCGTCCTTTCCATTAATTACACGTTCACCGTTTGTTTCTGCTCTCCCGCAACGGCGAGCATTAGCTTGATTCTGTTTTCCTGATTAACCCGAGTTGCGCCGGGGTCGTAGTCGATTGGGACTATGTTGGCGTTGCTGTATAGCTCCTTTATGCGCTTCATCATGCCTTTGCCGCAGATGTGGTTGGGTAGGCAGCCGAAGGGCTGTGCGCATACGATGTTTTCATAGCCTAGCTTCACAAGCTCAATCATTTCCGCAGTGAGCAGCCAACCCTCGCCCATTTTGTTGCCGATTCCGATTACTCCCTCGATTAGTGGCTTTAGCTTTTCAAATGGCGATGGTGCTACGAAACGTTTGTATGCCGATACGGCGTTTAGCATTTCTTTTTCAATTTTGGTGAAGTAGCCCATGAACCATTTTATTACCATGAGTTCAATGATGCTGCCGCTTCCGTAGAGTTTTTTGTCGTTTAGGCGTGATTCGGTGGTGTACAATAAAAAGCCCAGTACGCCGGGGACCATTACCTCGCAGCCTATTCCGCGAAGGAAACGTTCCAAGCCGTTGTTGCCTAAGGCTGCGTATTTTACGTAGATTTCGCCGACTATGCCCACCTTTACTTTGTCGCGTTTTATTACGGGTATCGCGGCGAAGTCGGCTGCGATTTGCTTCATGTATTTGCGGATATTGCCTAGATTGTACCCTTTCTTGCGCATGAACAGCGATGACAGCTTCTGCACCCACGAGTATACTACAGTGCGGCAGCTGCCTTCCTCGGTTTCGTAAGGCTCAACCTGATTGCTTAGAAGCATAAGTATGTCGCCGTACGCCATCGACGCTAGCGCCTGCCGAATCATCGGTATAGTCAGCGAAAAGCCGCTGTTTTTCTCAAGTCCGCCGACATTCAGCGAGATAACAGGCACATGCCCATATCCTGCCTTGACGAGAGCCTTGCGCAGCAGATGTATGTAGTTGGACGCGCGGCAGCCGCCGCCTGTCTGCGTTATCATAAGCGCAGTCTTGTTTGTGTCGTACTTGCCGCTGTTTAACGCGTCTATCATCTGCCCGATAACTAACAGTGCAGGATAGCAAGTGTCGTTGTGTACATACTTTAGTCCCTCGCGCACGATTTGGTCGTTGCCCTCGTCGCTTGTGAGCCGCTCCACCTTGTAGCCGTTGGAAGCAAAAATCTTCTCCATCAGCTCAAAGTGTATCGGCAGCATATCGGGGAAAAGGATTGTGTAATCCTTTTTCATCTCTTTTGTAAATTCAATTCTTTCCATTAATGCTTGATTGCCTCCAGTAAGCTTCTTATGCGGATTTTAACCGCGCCTTGGTTTGAAATTTCATCTATTTTTACTAGGGTGTATATTTTGTCCTCGTGCTCGAGTATATCGCGCACTTCGTCTACGGTGATTGCGTCAACGCCGCAGCCGAAGGATACAAGCTGTAACAGCTGCATGTTATCCTGCTTTGCGATATGCCGCGCAGCGGCGTATAGGCGCGCGTGGTATGTCCATTGGTTCAGCACCGACAGCGGCTGCTTTTGCTCAAAAACAGACAGCGTATCTTCAGACACAACCGCCGCGCCGTAGGAGGTAAGCAGCTTATCGATTCCGTGGTTTATCTCAGGGTCGATGTGATAGGGGCGACCTGCGAGTACGATTATGGTTTTACCCTCGGCAGTTGCGGCTTTTACGATTTCATCGCCTTTGACGCGTACACGCGACATGAATGCCTCGTATTCGGCGTAAGCTTTTGCGAGTGCGGATTTTATTTCAGCTTGCGTAATGCCGTCGAAGTATTTTTTTAGTATGGTGTGCAGCTTTGCCGCGACGTGCTTTTGCTGATGTATGCCTACGTAGTCGCAGATGAATTTGGTGCGCATTGCTGCGTTTGTGTTCGCGGCGATAACCTCAGGATAATATGCCACGACGGGGCAGTTGTAGTGGTTGTCGCCTAAGCCTTCATCTAAATTATATGTCATACATGGGTAAAAAATGGCAGATAAGTTTAAATTTATCAAATGCTCGATGTGCCCGTGCATTATTTTCGCAGGATAGCATACTGTGTCGGAAGGGATTGTGTGCTGCCCCTCGTGATACAGCTTTCGGTCGGAGAGCGGACTTGTCACCACGCCGAAGCCCAGTGCGTTAAAGAAGGTGTGCCAAAACGGGAGCAGCTCGTACATGTTTAAGCCGAGTGGGATTCCGATTTTGCCGCGTCTGCCATCGGTGTTTGTATAGCTTTTGATAAGCTCGAGTTTGTATTGGTAGACGTTTTGCGAGTGGTCGGCGTCTTTGTTTGTGATTGGCTTGTCGCATTTGTTGCCGCCGATGTATTTGTTGCCGCCGCCGAAGGAGTTTATCGTTAGGGCACAGTTGTTGCCGCAGCCTTTGCAGTTGGTTGTGCGTACGTCGTGGGCGAAGGATTCGAGTGCGGCTTTGTCGCGGATTGAGCTGCTGCCAATGCTGTGTTGCTTTGCGTAAAGTGCTGCGCCGAATGCGCCCATTATGCCGCTGATGGCAGGGCGTGTCACCTCGCGCTTAATCTCCTGCTCGAATGCACGTAATACCGCATCGTTTAGGAATGTGCCGCCTTGCACTACGATGTGCGCGCCTAAGTCGTCAGCGGAGGACACGCGGATTACCTTGTACAGCGCGTTCTTCACCACGCTGATTGATAAGCCTGCCGAAATGTCCTGCATTGACATTCCGTCCTTTTGTGCTTGCTTCACCGATGAGTTCATGAAAACTGTGCAGCGCGAGCCTAGGTCTACGGGGCTTGGTGCGTACAGTCCCAGCTTTGCAAAATCCTCAATAGGGTAGCCTAACGCTTTCGCGAAGGTTTGCAGGAATGAACCGCAGCCGCTGCTGCACGCTTCGTTTAGGAATATGTTGTCGATTACGCCGCCCCTGACGTGGAAGCATTTTATGTCCTGTCCGCCTATGTCTATTATAAAGGTTACGTTTGGGTCGAATTTCTTTGCGGCGGTGAAGTGCGCGATTGTTTCGACTATGCCGAAGTCTATGCCAAATGCGTTTTTGATGATGTCCTCGCCGTAACCTGTTACGGCGCAGGCGGATACTTTCGCGCGTGGGTGCTGCTCGTAGAATTCGAGCAAGAAGTCGCGCACGATCGGCACGGGATTGCCGCTGCTTGCAAGGTAGCGCGTGAAGACGATTTCCTCGGCTGCGTTTATGGCGCATAGCTTTACGGTTGTAGAGCCTGCGTCTATGCCGATGAATACTTCGCCTCTTTCGCTGCTGTCGTTTTGCGGAATTGTAGCCTTGGCGTGACGCTCGCAGAATGTCGCGTATTCGGCTTCGTCCTTGAAAAGTGAGCCTGTTTGTGTGAATGCGATGTGCTTGTCCGATTTAATCGCGCTGTCGAGCGCAGCTATTGCGTCGGCAATATCCACCTCGGCAGCTTCATTGGAAAGTGCCGCCCCTATTGCACCGTAGTACAGCGAATTATCAGGGCAGATTCCATTCAGTCCCAGCGTTTCATCGAATGCTTGCCGCAGCTCCGAGAAAAAGGTGAGGGGACCCCCCAGGTACACGACCTTGCCCTTAATCTCACGCCCTTGCGCAAGCCCTGCGATTGTTTGATTCACCACAGCGTGCATAATGCTTGCTGCAATGTCAGGCTTTTGCGCGCCTTGATTAAGCAGCGGCTGTATGTCCGACTTGGCAAACACGCCGCAGCGCGACGCTATCGAATACACCTGCTTATGCTGCCGCGCAAGCGCGTTAAGCTCCTGCGGCGATACGGAAAGCAGCGTCGCCATTTGGTCGATAAACGCGCCTGTACCTCCGGCGCAGCTCCCGTTCATGCGAACCTCAAATCCGCCGGACAGGAAAATAATCTTCGCGTCCTCGCCGCCCAACTCTATCGCAGCGTCCGCATTTTCTATATTACGGCGCACCGCAGTTTGTGTAGCGTACACTTCCTGCACAAACGGCAGGTGCAGCCGCTCCGCGATGCCCATTCCGGCCGAGCCCGTAATCGCCACGGAAGCATTAGGCGCAACCTCGCACAAATCCCTAAGCAGCTGCAAAGCCATGTCGTTAATCTCCGCCATATGCCGCCTGTAGGAGCTGTACGCGATATTGCCGGCCTCATCTATAGCCACGGCCTTAATCGTGGTCGAGCCAACATCAATACCTATTTTCATCTATGTAAACTTACCTTTCATCTTCTCATTTGTTAAGGTAATTATACCATACCGAATATTTTTTTTCAAGCGACAATCTTTGTCACGCATGGTAAACGTATGTACGTTATAAATTTTCTTTTGAAAATTTTTCACTTGACAAATATATCGCCGTCCGATATAATAGTTATATCGTTAGACGATATAACGGGTGGTGATAGTAATTGTAAGTAAAACTGAAAATTTGCCCCTCACGGAAGCCGTTTATTATATCCTGCTGTCGCTGCTTTCGCCGCTTCACGGCTACGGTATTATGCAGAACGCAGAGAAGCTGTCGGGCGGGCGCGTAAAGCTTGCCGCCGGAACATTGTACGGCGCGATTAGCTCTATGATTGAAAAGGGTTGGATAACCCCGCTGTCCGGCGAAGCGGACAGCCGCAAAAAAGAATACAAGATAACAACAGAGGGGCTCAATGTGCTGCAACATGAATTATCGCGCTTGCGTGAGCTTCTCGAAAACGGCGAGCGAATTTTAAAGGGGGTGGCAGAGTGAAGCATAAGATATGGAAGCTATTTTTCGCGTGGGACTTCGACAAGGAGGAAAAGTGGCTCAATGAAATGGCAGCAAAAGGCTTGGCGTTGACAGACGTTGCATACCCCTGCCAATTCACATTCGAGGAAGCGGAAGCAGACGAGTACACCATTCGCCTGGAACTTCTCGAAAAAATGCCCACACACCCAGAAAGTATGCAGTACATCAAATTCATCGAAAGCACAGGCGCGGAGCACATTGGCTCAATATGGAAATGGGTCTACTTCAAAAAGCCCAAAAGCGACGGCGACTTCTACATCTACTCTGATTATCCCTCGCGCATACGCCACCTAAACCGCATACTGTTGGTTACATCTCCACCTGCTTTTATTAACCTGTGGCTCGGACTTTCCAACACTATAATGTACCTCGCAGACTCGTCATCAGCAGTTAGGCTATCATTGAGCCTAGCAAACTTATTTGCAGGACTGTTTGTAGGTTGGGGCGTAATACGCCTGTACATGAAAAAGCGCAAGCTTAAAAAAGACTTATTGCTGTTCGGTTAAACGAATTACAAAAAATAAAGGAGGTAACATGCAAGGACTTAGGACAATAGAACTAACCAAAAGCTTCGGCAAGCTTCGCGCTGTCGACAGCATAAGCTTTGACGTAACGCCAGGCGCTGCTTTCGGCTTGCTCGGCCGTAACGGCGCAGGCAAGACTACGATAATCCGCATGATTATGCAGATAATCCTGTGCGACAGCGGCAAGGTGCTGTACAACGACAAGGAGATTGCAAAGTCAGGCATACGCATTGGCTATCTGCCGGAGGAGCGCGGTTTGTACCCACGCGCACAGGTGGAGGAGCAGCTTTTATACTTCGCACGCCTTCGCGGAATGAGCAAGCATGACGCACTCGCTTCAATAAAGAGATGGTTCGCCCGTTTCAACATGGAGGAGAATCTCAAAAAGACTACGGAAACGCTGTCCAAAGGCAATCAGCAAAAGGTGCAGCTTATTCAATCGATTATCCACGACCCGGAGCTTGTTATACTGGACGAACCCTTCAGCGGTCTTGACCCTGTAAACGCACAATTACTTAAAGATGTGGTGAAAGAGCTAATCGTCGACGGAAAATGCCTTGTCTTTTCCTCGCACCAGATGGATTATGTAGAAGAATTTTGCCGCGACGTAATCATCATGCGCCAAGGCAAAGCTGTAGTACAAGGCAATCTAAGCGATATAAAAAATTCCTTCGGACGCAACAAGCTACTTATTAAAACAGATGACAAGCAATCAATAGCACGCTTCCTAAAAGACAAGGGAGTAAGCGACTGGGCAGAAACAGCAAGCGCGATTTTAGCAAACTGCGGCGACGAAACCGCAGCAATGCGCCTAATGCGCTCCATTGCCGCAAGCGAACTATCGCTTGTAGGCGTAGAAATCGCACGCCCAAGCTTGCACGAAATATTCGTAATGAAGGCAGGTGATGAATAATGAAGGGTTTATTCAACGTAATATCGTTTTCGTACTGGCAAATCATAAAGAAGAAAAGCTTCTTAATAATCACAGGAATAATGCTGCTGTTCGTGTGCGCGATGGGCTTTTTGCCTAACATCATCGGCACATTCGCAAACATAGGCGAAAGCTTCGCCAGCGAATCTGCCATAACCGAAACAGACGCAAGCGGCAACACAGTTTCCTACAGCGGAATGAGCGCAGTCAACGACAGCACAGGTATAGTGCCGCCCGAAGCTTTAAACGGAATCGGCGGCTACAAGTGGGTTGCCGACCGCGGCGACTTACGCGCAAAGGTTGAAAGCGGCGAATACAAGTCCGCGATAAATGTATACTACAACGCAGACGGAATCCCCGAATTTGAGTATATCGTAGAGCAATCCAGCATGTACTCGGACACCACATCGTCAATCGGCACGACGATAAAATACCTGTACAACCAACAGCTGTACGCAGACAACAACATTTCGCAGGAAACAATCCGCAAGCTTGA
Source organism: uncultured Eubacteriales bacterium (assembly GCA_964479875.1). Lineage (GTDB taxonomy): Bacteria > Bacillota > Clostridia > Monoglobales > CAYZNM01 > CAYZNM01. Next base: position 2,792 of record CAYZNM010000026.1, on the reverse strand, counting down.
AGCAGGCGTAAACCATACCCTAATTGAGCTTGCAGGGAAAAATGTTCAATCTGTATTCGTACCTGTATACATTATGATGTTCTTTCTCTACATTACGATTATCTCATACAGCGCGTTAATCATAACCTCGGTTGTATACGAAAAAAGCAGCCGCGTTATGGAGATACTGATAACCTCGGCACGTCCCGTTACGCTTATGGTCGGCAAGGTTATAGGCGTAGGCTTCGCAGGCCTTACGCAGTTTGCGCTGCTGCTTAGCGTAGGCGCGATTATGCTTACCGTAGGCGGCGGAATGAACCTAGGGCCATTTTCGCTCGACTTCAGCGTAATACCGCCTGATGTTTACGTCTACTTCGTCCTATTCTTCCTCTTCGGCTACTTCATGTATTCGTCGCTAAACGCGGCGGCAGGCTCAATGGTAAGCAAGGTTGAGGAATCCAACATGGTTGCAATGCCCGTAATGCTGCTCATAGTTGTGACATTCATGATTTCGATGATGTCGCTGGGCGACCCAAGCAACCCGATAGCGTTTGTGGCGTCGTTCATTCCGCTGTGTGCACCTATGGTAATGCTGCTGCGCATTGCGGCAACCGATGTTCCGTTCTATCAGATTGCGATTTCGATAGTGTCGCAGATAGTGACAATCGGGCTTATACTGTGGCTTGCCGCGAAGATTTACCGCGTGGGCGTGCTGCTTTACGGCAAGGTGCCTAGTTTAGGCGAGCTTGTTCGTGCGATAAAAAATTACAAGGTGTGACATATTTCGGCATGAGGGTATTATTACCTTCATGCCTCGTTTTGTTTAAGGAGGAACATGAGCAATTTACAGCTATTCTCATTAATTGGGCTACTGATTTATTTCGGCGTACTGCTGTTCGTTGTGCTGCGCGAGAAGAAGGACAACAGCGTTGTCGACTACTTTTTCGCCGGAAGAAGCCTGCCCTTCTGGGCGCTTGCGATAACATTTATCGCGTCATGGTGGGGCGCAGGAAGTGCGCTGTCCACCGCCGACCTCGCCTACGAGGACGGACTCGGTGCGTTTTTCTACTACGGCGTACCTGTGCTAATCTCCACGCTGCTGATGATAATTATGTCAAAGGCGATTCGCCGCGTGGGCTATCTCACGCAGGGCGAGATGATGAAGGCGCGATATTCGCCGCTTGCAAGCTCGCTGCTTTCCATTATGATACTGCTGTTTATGACGATTACGGCAGCTTCGCAGATGGTGGGAATCGGCGACTTTTTCGGTACATACCTCGGGCTTAACTATGAGCTTGCGGTTGTTGTAGGCACGGCGATTGTGCTTATCTATTCGGTGTTCGGCGGATTCCGCGGCGTTGTGTTCACCGATATTGTGCAGTTTGTGCTGCTGCTTATCTCGGCGATTGTCGTGTTCGTGGTGGCGATTGTGTCGGCAGGCGGCTTCGGCAATATCGCAGACAAGGCTGCCCAATTAGGCAAAAGCGGCTACACCAACATGTTCAGCGGCGCAAGCAAATACATGGCGTACGTCATAACCTTCGGCTGCGCGTGGATGATTCAGGCGAACGTATGGCAGCGCATATCCGCAACGCGCAACATCGCCGATGCACGCCGCATGACTGTCACAAGCTTTTTCGCCTACATTCCGCTGTACCTCATCGTGGTACTCACAGGAATGGCAGGGCTTGTGCTGTACGACAAGCTTCCGCAAGGCGGCATAGTTTCAGCAATCATCACAGATTACATGAACCCTATCATCGGCGGCATAGTTTTCGTCGGCATATCGGCGGCCATTATGTCAACGATGGATTCGCTGATAAACACAGGCGCGATGACGATAGTGATGGACCTGTACAAAAAAGACGCAAGCGATAAGGAACGGCTGTTAGTCAGCAAAATAGCAACCCTCGCCGTAACGCTGGTCGCAATAGTAATATCCTTGCGAATCCGCGCGATTTTGGACGTGTCATGGATTGCGTCGGACATAATCACCACAGGCATATTCGTGCCGCTGGTTGCAGGCTTTGTGTGGCGCAGAGGAACGTCCAAGGGCGCGATTGCTTCGATTGTGGTAGGCTTTTTGTTCTGTATGTATAACTTACTCGTATTCCTAGGCGTAGACCTACCCACCGCGTGGGAAATGCAGTCGGCGACGCAAGTTATCGTAGGCGTAGCCATATCCGCAGTGGTATATGTAGGCGTAAGCCTAGCAACTCCGCCGGAGTATGCCAAGGCCGACGCGTTTGTCACAAAAGCATAAGGGGCGGATTTCCCGCCCCTACCCTATGCCGAAAGCGAGCATATTCACCGATGGGGATTGTGCTCATTTGGTTCATCTTTACGATTTAATAAGCGAATACATTTTCATATCGATTATCTGTCCATTCTTTACCGCATTACTTCTAAGTACACCTTCGCACACAAATCCGCTTTTTTCAAGAATTCGACATGAGGCTGTATTGTGAGCAAAAGGCTCTGCAAAAATTCTTATTATATCGGTATTTTCAAAAATGTATTTGCAAGTCTGTTTAATAGCACTCGTCCCTAGTCCTTGCCCCCAATAACATTCTGCAACATAATATCCCATCTCCGCTGTTAGAGCGTGTATGTTATTTTTGCGAAACACTCCGATACTTCCGATAGCTTTGTCGTCGACAGTAATCGCAAAGGCATAAGCTGTGTTTTTATCGGCTCGTAACATTGCAGTTATAAAACCTTCTGCATCTTTTTCGGTGTAAGGATACGGTAATCCATCTCTTAGAACCTGTATTCATAAGCGACGAAGCAAGACGCAGAGATGTGCAACAATC
>CAYZNM010000025.1:0-18492 GCA_964479875.1 uncultured Eubacteriales bacterium | reverse complement strand
ATGATTAAAAACCCATAATTTACTCTAAGGAATTTTTGATTTTAAATTAACAAATTTATTGCAAAATAAAAAAGAATATGTTATAATTAAGTTACTCGAAAATACACAGGGGGAGATTAATAAATGAATATGGTATCGCTAAAGATTAACGGTCAAGAAGTCGAGGTTCCTGCGGGCACTACGGTATTAATGGCCGCAAGAAAATTAAATATAGATATACCTACCCTTTGCTTTTTGAAGGACATAAACGAGGTTGGCGCGTGCCGTATGTGCGTGGTTGAAATTAAAGGGGCGCGCGCGTTGCAAGCCGCCTGCGTTTATCCTGTAGCACCGGGCATGGAGGTATTCACAAATTCGCAAACAGTGCGTAAGTCGCGCAAGGACGTGCTGGAGCTTATCCTGTCCGACCATGACAGAAAGTGCCTGACATGCGCACGCAACAAAAACTGCGAGCTGCAAACCTTATCTGAAGAATTAGGCATAACAGATGTACGCTATGAATCAGAGCCACAATCGAATGTACTCGACGACAGCTCCTGCGCAATCGTACGCGACGCTGCTAAGTGCATACTGTGCAAACGCTGCGTAAGCATGTGCAGCGGAATCCAAACCGTAGACGCAATCGGCGCAAACTATCGCGGCTTTAAAACAGTGGTAGGCGGCGCATTCGACAAAGGCTTAAAAGATACGCCCTGCATAAACTGCGGACAATGCGTAGTTGTATGCCCCGTAGGCGCACTGCGTGAAAAGACAGAGGTTGACGTAGTTTGGGAAGCAATCGCTAATCCCAAGAAGCACGTTGTTGTACAAACAGCTCCCGCCGTTAGAGCAGGCTTAGGCGAAGAATTCGGCTTACCTGTAGGCACACGCGTTACAGGCAAAATGGCTGCCGCGCTGCGCCGCATGGGCTTTGCGCAAGTGTTCGACACCAACACAGCCGCCGACTTCACAATCATGGAGGAAGGCACAGAGCTATTACAACGCATTCAAAACAAAGGCACACTGCCCCTCATCACATCATGTTCTCCGGGCTGGGTAAAATTCTGCGAATCATTCTTCCCGGACTTTATCCCGAATCTGTCGTCGGCGAAATCGCCTCATGCGATGTTTGGTGCGCTGCTTAAAACATACTATGCTGAAAAGAAGGGCATTGACCCCAAAGACATATTTGTAGTATCCGTAATGCCCTGCACCGCGAAGAAGTTTGAAGCGGACAGAGAAGAAATCTCCGTGAACAATCTGCCTGACGTTGATGCAGTTATCACAACACGCGAGCTTGCGCAGATGATTAAGGAATCCCGCCTTGACTTTGCAGCTATGCCTGATGAAGGCTTCGACGAGCCGTTCGGAATCGCTACAGGTGCAGGCGCAATATTCGGCACAACAGGCGGCGTTATGGAAGCTGCACTGCGTACGGTTGCCGATAAATTAAGCGGCCAAGACCTCGACGCAATCGACTACAACGACGTTCGCGGCACTCAAGGAATCAAGGAAGCTACAGTTAAAATCGGCGACATGGACGTAAACGTAGCAGTAGTAAGCGGATTAGGCAACGCACGCAAGCTGCTGAACGAAGTTCGCGAGGGCAAGAAAAACCTGCACTTCATCGAAGTTATGACATGCCCGGGCGGCTGCGTAAACGGCGGCGGTCAGCCAATCGTAAGCGCGAAGAAGCACCTATCCTGCGATATTCAAGTTGAACGCGCAAAGGCACTCTATGAGGAAGACCAAAAATCCGCATACAGAAAGAGCCACAAAAACCCAATCGTAATCAATGTATACAATGAATACCTAGGCGAACCCTGCTCTCACAAAGCGCACGACCTATTACACACACACTATCAAAAGCGCAGCCAATACAATTAATTACAACTAATGGCTAATGGTGAATGGTGAATGACTAATGAATAGTCCTTCACCATTAGCCATTAGTCTTTAGTCGTTTAAAAGAGGGTATTCGATGGACTTCGGATTATTTGAATTTATCCCAACAGGTCTGCTTGTCATGGACAGGCGCACAAATAAAACTGTATATTTTAACTCCGCTCTGAATAAGCTGCTGCCTGATTTCAACAACGACAAAACGTGGTATGAATATTTTAATCCATCTGAAGCAGAGCGTATTTTGGATTCAATGCGTCACCAGCTTGATTCCACATCCTCATTCGAGATTGAATGTCGCGTCAAAGGCAAAAACTCAAACGCCGGCTGGATTATGGCCGTAGGCACAAATGTAGAGGATAACGGCCGCAGCCTATTGTTTATCTCCATCTCCGACATCACATACGAGAAGGAAATCAGCGAAAGCCTAAACGAAAAAGTCACCACGCTGGAGATGATTAACGAATCCGTCCCCGGCGGAATCCTCATCTTTGAAGCCGACGACAACTACACAATCTCCTACGCCAACCACGGCTTCTACGAGCTTGTAGGCTACACCAAATATGAAATGCGCGAATTTTTTCTAAACAGCGCATTCGCCCTAATCACAAAAGAGGACTTGCCTGTTTTCATCGACGACTTCAAGCGTCAGCTGCAAACACGCGATAAATTCCACATAGAAACGCAGTTTGTAAAAAAATCAGGCGAACACAAATGGGTAAGCATAGACGGCATATACAATCGTCAAAGCGAGGGCGACAAAATTTACGCCGTAATCGTAGACATAACGGAACGCGTCCGTACATACGAGCAACTTAAAAAAGAACAGCAGCACAGCGGCATTATCCTGGGGCTTGCTGACGACATATTATTCGACTACGATTTACAGCAGCACTCCGTATCCTTCTCGGGCAATTTCACAAAGCGCATAAGTCTGCCGAAGGTATTCGGCAATTTCCCGCAGTCGCTGTTCGACTACGGCATACTTTCGCCGGCGAGCCTTAAAACCTTTAGCAACCTAATCAAAAAAATGAACGAAGGCATAACGGAGATTGAACCCGAGCTTGAGTTTATCATAAACAACGAAAGCATATGGCACAGAGTGAGCTACCGCCTAATCCACGGAAGCAAAGGCGAGCCTGTACGCGCAATCGGCAAAATGACCGACGTTACAGAGCAGAAAAAACGCCTAGCCGAACTCATCGTCAAGGCCGAACGCGACGCATTGACAAAGCTCTATAATAAGGAAGAAACGCAGGACAGAATCAAACGAATAATCGCTTCCGAAAGTCAAAGCTCGCACGCCTTGTTGCTAGTCGACATCGACAACTTCAAGGGCGTAAACGACACATTGGGTCATCACTTCGGCGACACAGTTTTAATCGACATCGCAGGGAAAATCGGCGCACTATTCAACGGAAGCGACATCGCAGGCAGAATAGGCGGCGACGAGTTCGCTGTGTTCATACGCAACTACGGCAGCATAGAAGAAATCGAAGCAAAAGCCGCAGAGCTTGCCGATGCCTTCCGCCGAACCTTCAGCGGCGAAAAGATGGACTACAAAATAAGCGGAAGTATCGGAATCGCGCTGTATCCCACTCACGGCAGAAGCTTCAAGGAGCTTTACACACGCGCCGACCTTGCGCTGTACGAATCCAAACACCGCGGCAAGGATTGCTACACCCTCTACCGCCCCGATATGGAGCAGCACGGCCGCGAAAGCAAAGACGCAGCCGTGACCGAAAACTACATCAGCGACTACTACGCCGACGACCTAATCTTCAACATCTTTGAAATGCTGTACGAAACCAAGGACTTGTACACCACCATAAACGCAATCCTCTCAATCGTAGGCAGACGCTACGGCCTTGACTACTGCTGCATTTACCAAAACAAGCCCGAGATGGTATGCACGTACGAGTGGCGCGGCAATCACGAAGCCCCGGACTACATCATCTCACAAGAAGGCCTAAACAGCGTATTCTCAAGCGAAAACAGCAACGGCTATTACTACTGCAACGATACCTCCGAGTGCTACCTAATTTTCGAGGGCAGCGCGGTTAAGTCCTGCGTAATATGCCAGCTTCAAGACAAAGGCAACACCCTAGGCTACTCCTGCTTCAGCCAAATAAACGCAAAACGCACATGGAAAGGCGAAGAAGTCGCCGAACTAAACTACATCTCAAAAATCCTCACATTATTTATTAAGACAAGAATTTAATATACAAATGCTTATAAAAATTATTGTAAAATGCGTAATGTTGCTAGTTTTTATTGTTGCAACGGCGATATGTGCATACGCGCAAGAGCCGATGCTAACAATAGGCATACACTACGACAGCGGCGCGAAATCAAGCTACAGCGTCAGCAGCGATTCCGGCTTCGTTGAAATAAGAGGCACATCGGCGACCGTATCCCTTAGCGGCGGCGAAATTTTAGTGGGCGGACAAGGCTACGGCAGCCAAGTCGCGCTAACGCCGAACGGCGGTTATGTATCGGTAGACGGCAAGAAATATCGCGGCAGCTTAACCTTCAAGGCGTCAGGCTCTGCAATAAATTGCATAAACGCCATTGCGATTGAGGATTATTTAAAGTCGGTAGTCCCGTCCGAAATGCCTGCGTATTGGGAAGCGGAAGCGTTAAAAGCACAGTCTGTATGCGCGCGTACATACGCGATGAAAAACATCGGAAAACACAGCGGCTCAGGCTTCGACCTATGCAACACAGTGCATTGCCAAGCCTACAACGGCGTATCCTCCGAAACGCAAGCAGTCACCGACGCAATCTCGTGGACGCAAGGGCAAATCGTAATATACCGCGGCGTACCGATTGACGTTTTCTACTTTTCAAGCAGCGGCGGATATACCGAAAGTGTGCAGTATGTTTGGGGCAGCAACGAGTACCCCTACCTGTCCGCAGTGTCCGATTCCTATGAAAGCCCAACCGCCCCTGATGCAACATGGCAAAAAAGCTACACAGGGCAAGAATTAGGCGCGAAGCTATCCGCACGAGGCGTAAACATAGGCGACGTCACCTCCGTAGAAATAGTGCAAACTTCGCCCAACGGCGCAGTCACGCAGCTTAAAGTCACAGGCACAAGCGGCAGCAAAACCTACTACAACGAGGAATGCCGCACATTCCTAGGCGCAGGCGGTATGCTAAGCCAAAGCTACACCCTAAAGCTTGGCACTGGCAAGGTATTGTCAACCACAAGCGGACTGCTGACAGGCAGCGACGTATACGCAAAATCCGCTGGCGGCACAACAAAGCTGCAATCCACCGCAGTCACCCTAATGGGTAGCACCACGGTCGCAGCCGAAATAACCTCCACCGTAGTAAGCAACGGCGGCTTCACATTCTACGGCAGAGGCAACGGACACCTAGTCGGCCTAAGCCAATACGGCGCACAAGGCATGGCACAAGCAGGCTTCACCTACAACGAAATACTAACCCACTATTTCACCAACACAGAATTGTTGAAAGCATATTAACCGCGCAGAATTTGCGCGGTTTTTGATTAAGGAGCTTATTTATGAAATACCCAAAGTTACTACAGGCAGGCGACGCCATAGGCGTATGCGCACCCTCCGCAGGAATGTCGCGCGAATCAAACCAACGCCTTGACAATGCCGCGAAAAACGTCACAGCATTAGGCTACAAGGTTATCGAAACGCCCTCTGTCCGCAGCGACAACAGCAAATGCGTAAGCGCTCTGCCCGAAGTTCGCGCCGACGAATTTATGAGCCTGTACGAAAATCCTGACGTTGCCGCGATTATTCCCCCGTGGGGCGGCGAATTTCTAATGGATATGCTGCCGCTGCTCAACTTCGAGCTATTGGCGTACCTTCCGCCCAAGTGGATATGCGGCTACTCGGACATAACGACGCTCACCTTCCCAATAACGCTGATGTGCGACATAGCAACAATCCACGGCTCAAACTTCGCCAACATGGGCTACGCAAGCATACACGAGAGCGACATAGTCGTGTTCGACGCAATGATCAAAGCCGAAACAGAGCAAAACAACTTCCCATTTCACGGAGGCTTCAACTCCTACGACATCACAAAACAAATCTACAACCTAGATAAACCCACGGAATACAAGCTATTAAAAGGAAGCAGTGCAAAATTCGCAGGCGCAATAATCGGGGGCTGCCTTGACGTATTATGTAAATTAATCGGCACAAAGTATGCACCTGCCGAAACCTTCATAAACAAATACAAGCATAATGGCATTATCTGGACGCTAGAAAGCTGCGAAATGAACGCCGGCGACATCTACCGCACACTGTGGCAAATGCAACAATGCGGCTGGTTTGCACATTGCAGCGGCATACTAATCGGCAGAGCCGACGGCTACCGCGACACAGGCGACTTTACGTTAGTTGACGCACTCGAAAACACAGTAGGCAAACTCGGCGTGCCTGTAATCTACGACTGCGACATCGGACATATTCCGCCGCAGCTGCAGCTTGTAAACGGCAGCTACGCCACGGCGGAATACGATAACGGCAGTTTCAAGCTCACGCAAAGCCTAAAGCTTTAACGCAAGTTCCCTCTTCAACTTCATATGTGTAAACTTCGCCCCGGAGACAAATCCATTCTTGCGATACAGTCGCTCGGCGGTGTTGCCCACGAATACGTGCAGCTTTATCACAGGCGTATGCACATGCGCCGCCGTAATGCTATGCCTTAGCAACCCCTGCGCAATCCCCATGCGACGATACTGCGGCAGCACGAAAAAGTCGCTTATTCCCGCGAATCCATTAGGCATCTTAGGATTAAGACCTGCGACACATGAGCCTACGATTTTACCGGAGGCTTTTTCTTTTGCCACGACGAACAACTCAAGTGAATTGGAATCTGTGTATCTCTCAAACTCCTCGCGCATATTCGCCCTGCATTTGTCGACGCTTTGCACGCCTCCCAATTCATAGCATATGCCGCCGATATAGGACTCGCGGTAAGCCTCGCCAAGCTCATCTATGTCGCACTCGCGCACAACGCTTATCTCAAACTCGTCGTCCAACTCATACGCAAGCTTTTCGGTCGGGCGGCACATCATCTGCCGCTGCTCCCATATTCGCGCACCGAAGCGTTGCAGCAAGTCGATGTCGTGTGCAAGAACGCCTCGCAGCAATATTTCCTCTCCCTCTTCTACCTCTGCTGCAAAACGCAGCGTATGCTTCCAAAATAATTCTCTATCGCAAAACGGCTGCACCAAAAATGGATACAGCACTGTAAGCCCTGACGTAACTATCGCGCCGCCTATCTTTTCGCCGTCCGCGTACAAAAAGTAGCAGTCGTCAGTCCAGCGCGTATCGTCGAGCTGCGCCTCCCAATTGTACCACATTTCAACGTCAGCCTGCGAATGTATCACTTGATAAGCGGCGAACAAATCCTTGCCCGCACGCTCAAATTTGTATGTCATACATCCCACTCCTTTGAATATAGCTGGCGTGTCACCGCGACTTCACAGCCTATCGCCGTGTAAAAATCGTTCGCGCCGCAGAAGCAATATTGTGCGCCATCTGCTTTTGTTTTAGCCATGGCGTGCATGAGCGCGGCGGTCGCCATGCCCTTGCGGCGATATTCCGGCGGAGTTGCCAGCGGCTCAAGGTATGCGTAGTTGTTGCGCTTATCCACCCACATTCCGGCGAAGCAAGCGTAGTCGCCGTTGGGCGCTACTACTATGGAGGTGTAGCGCATGTCGTTGTGCGGAGCTTTGCAGCCGAAAATGCGCCCCTCGTAATCTTCAGGCACATCGTCGCCGTGGTCGAATCCCTTCCACAGGCACACGTGCATTTTCGGGTAGTCAACCTCTGTGCCGTCGATTACTTTGTACCCCTCCGGCAGCTTGTAATCCACAAATGGTTTATCGAAGAAGAAAGTTTTCACAGGGTCATTAAACTTGAACTTGTAGCCGTTTTGCAACAATAAGTTCTTCTTTTCCTCTTCCTTATCCGTAATCCATACGCACAGAGTGCGCTTGCCGTCCTTTATTTCATACAAATATTCCTCGGCATGAGCTAACATTTCCGACAGCAGATACTCGTACCCACGTGCAGTCGCAAGTGCGCATTCGCCCACACTCATATCCATCATGACCACAGCAACAACCTTGCCTTCCTCTTCCCACACACCGCTGCGCCACGACTTCTCAATCTTAAACCAAGGGTGCATATGTGCATACTCAAAATACTGCGGCAACAAGTAGCTGTTATATGTTTCGGTATTATAAATCTCCTCCAAAAAAGCATACACCTTCGGGAAGTCAACCAACATTTTGTACTCTCTCTTTGTCACACTCATAAAATAATCTCCTTTTGTCATTTATCAAAACTAATTTCAAGCGTTCGCCTATCCGACACCAACTCAAACCCAAGCTTCTTAGCCAAGGCAATCGAGCCGTGGTCGCGCGTATAGCAGCCCCAATTCGGCTCCAGCCCCCGCTGCAAGCTATACTCAATAAACGCTGCCGCCGTCAAATAAGCGAACCCTCTTTTCCAATACGCTTCATCGGTATAAATCCCAACTTCAACTACGCCGTCCATAATCTGCACGCTAAAGCACTCGCTCACAACCTTGTCGATTGCGTCATCAAGTATAAGCCTGCCGTATCTGTTTGATTCAGGATTCCACCAATCCTCTGTCTTTCCGTACTTCTGCAAAAATTCCGTGCATGTTCCGTCGAATTCAACCAAGGTGAAGCCGTGCGGAATTTTATCGCGCCAATTTGCGTGCTGTTTAAACAATTCCTTATTCAATCGATAGGTAAGCCTGTTGGTGCGATTTACAATGTAATCTTTGATCAGGTGTTCAAACTTTTGCTCTAGCTCGGGTTGAGATAAATATAGGTGGAAGTATTGATTTTTATCCTTTATATGACTTACTAAGTCTTCATCATATGAGTTAACACTTGAATCGCCGTAAGCTTCCACGATGAAGCCGTTGTCAATTATGAAAATGTTGGGACGGTCGATGTCGTCCACGAATACCTTGCCTGTGTAATCAAAGAATTTATTGTACTTGAAAGCTCCCAAAATGCTCTCGCTTACATCTTTTGGTAAATCTAAACTGTAACCTTCAAATATTTGCTTATCAATTGGAAACATGGGAAATCTCCTTCTTATTGTTCGTTCATTGCAAATCCTGGTTTCACCACCCACGCCCACTGCTTTTTGCAATAGAATCCGCAGCGGAGGTAGAATTCTTCCAGTCCGCCCACGCGTATTACAGCGGAACGATGAATTGAGCGGCGAATTATTTCCTCAATTAGGAAGCGTCCTGCGCCTTTGCCGTGATATTCGGGCAGCACGTATATCCAGTCAAGGTCTGTTTCTTTTGCTTGCTTGTGATAGGTGCATACGCCTACGGCTACGGGATTGTGCGTATGTGTGTCTTCGATGAGCACCCACAAGCTTGGGTCGAAGGTCGGGAATTTCGTCCATCTGCGCAAACGCTCGGGGTTGATGTCACCATCCTCGCCGCCGTTTATTATCCGCGCGGCCGCTAGGAAGTGCTGCTCATTGTTAAAATCGAAATCCACTGCGGCGTAGTTTCCACTTACGCCTTTTGGTGTATAGTCGAAGTCGTAGAACAGCGACCAGCCGCTGTTTATGTTGAAGCCTACCAATTTATCCTTGAATGTGTCAAACAACTCCATGTCGACGTGTATGCACTCAAGTGCGTTTAACTCATCAGAGGCAATGTGGCACACGCCATCAGGGGAGTGGTAGAACAACAGCTGCTTATCACGGATTGCATAGTAGCAATCATGTTCGGGCAAGTAGAACGCCTCCCCCTCACCCGTCATCTTTTGCGTTTTCCACAGCGCAAAGCCGAATTATTCGGACGGACTTTCCTCGTAAAACTCAAGCAGCTTATCTTGAAATTGCTTCATATCTATTTTCATCTTGGCTCACTTTCTTTAATCCTGCCTAACATATACGCCTTGAAAGTGTCAAGCTCGGCAGTGTCATACATTTGTTTAACATCAGTCACTTTTTCAATCAACGCAAGGCGCGGCACTTCGCGATATTCGTGGGGCAAATGCTCCATCGCCCATTCCGCCGCTTGTGTCTTGGAAATAATCCTACGATGCAGCGCGTAGTACAACATTCGGCAGTACGACAATATCCCGTACACCCTGCCGTCGCCTCCTATATCCATCTCATCAATGTCGTAGGCTATAGAATCCCAAAAATCAAGCTGCGGCACATCAGGGAAAACCTCCGCAATCGGCGCACCGTGCAAGCATATGCCGCGCTCCTTCGTAAGCGTGGCGTGGCACGCAATGTCGCCGTCGGTAAAATCCGTCGCCAATATCCAGTGGCTGTAATCCTGTGACTGCATAAACTCAACATACTTCGGCTTCCAAAACTCGCTAAAGTGAAACTGGCACGGCATAGGGTGCTGCCACGGCCGCAAATGCTCTGTCGCAATAACCGACAACTCCACTGGATAAGGCTTGCCAGAAACCTCGCAGAAATAACCTGCAAGCCCAAGCCTTTCCGAAAGCGTAAGCCGCTCACTCGTTATAACAAGCACATCAACATCGCTGTTCATCGGATTAAAGCTATCCAACACAAGCGACCCATGCAGATAAACCCCCACCAACTTCTCACCAAGCTGTCTAACAATCTCATCAGTAATCCTGCTTACAAACTCCTTAACCGGAGCAGCACAATTGCCAATTCCAAATAACTGCATAACAAAAACTCCATTCCCGCCGCCGGAAATGGAGTTATCGTAACGCAAACAAAGCCAAAGCTAACACAAACACTAGTCAGCTCAAAATGGCATAAATATAGCGCAACAATGTATATAACTCAAATTCCCAGCAGCAAACTAAGCCTACGCAAACATAGGCATTTAAAATTTGTTTGTCTGTTCATCTAAGTTATAATCTAATCATTGTTACGCTCCTTGTATGAATTTACATCATTATATCACAATGCAATAAAAATTGCAAGCATTTTATTCAAAGAAAGCTTGATACAGTGCGCGAACGGCTCTGTCGCTGTCGCTGTTTTTGATTACAAAAACCATGCTCACCTCGGATGAGCCTTGGCTTATCATCTCGATATTTACGCCTGCTTCTGCCATAGCTGTCGCGGCTTTTGCCATTATGCCAACATGGTGCAGCATACCTTCGCCTACAATCATCACTATACATAAGCCGTGACGGATTGATATGTCGGTTACGCCCAACTCGTTGGTTATGCGCTTGATAACCTTCTCGGTCTTGCTGCCTTTAAGCTGATTCTCGCGGATTATGACTGACATTGTGTCAATGCCCGTCGGGAGGTGCTCGAATGAAATGCCTTCACTTTCCAGCACTTCAAGCACGCGCCTGCCAAAACCCACCTCCTTGTTCATCAGATACTTGCTCATGTGAATGCAGCAGAAGTCGTTGTCGGAGGCTATGCCGATGATTGGATTGTCGCCCGATTCGCGTCCGGGCTGAATTAACGTTCCGGGGCAGGACGGATTGTTCACATTCTTTATGTTAACAGGAATGCCTACGTTGTAAACAGGCAGCAGCGCGTCCTCTTGGTACACGTTGAAGCCGGCGTAGGAAAGCTCGCGCATTTCGCGGTATGTTATGCTTTTGATAGGCTGCGGCTGATTGATTAGGTTGGGGTTTACGCTGTAAACGTAGTCCACATCGGTGAAGTTTTCATAGCAAGTTGCGTCCACTGCCGCTGCCAAAATTGCGCCTGTTATGTCAGAGCCGCCGCGGGGGAAGGTCATTACCTCGCCCTTTTCGTTATAGCCAAAGAATCCGGGGAATACGCAGATGCAGTCGGTTTCCTTGAGCTTTGATAGGTATTTGTAGGATATGTCGGCAACTTGCGCTTCGCCGAATTCGCCGTGCAGTATAAGTCGCGCGTGCTTCGGATTGATGTACTTTGCGTTTTCGCCAATGCTAGACAGGTACGCCGCTACAACCTTTGCGTTATTGTCCTCGCCTGCGGCTTTCATGTTGTCCATGAAGCGGTCGAGGTTGTCGGTTTCAACCTGCATACGCTTGCGCAGGTCGGATTCTATTTCATCCATAACAGCAGGTACACCCAAATCGTTTGCGATTTCCGCGAATCTGTCAATTATCTTTTGCAGCTTTTGCGACGCGTCCTTGCCCTCTAAGTGATAGTTGGCGCAGTCGATAAGCATATCCGTCATCTTTGTGTCGGCAGAAAACCTCTTGCCGGGAGCGGACACTACCACAATGCGGCGGTCGCTGTCGCTAAGTACAATGTCGCACACCTTCTTTATTTGATTGGCGTCGGCAAGCGATGTGCCGCCAAATTTTACTACCTTCATTTTATCTGTTTCCTCCTATTGGAATGTAAATTAAAGTATTTCCCTTACTATATTATTCTGCTTGGGCAGGGTTTGTTTATTTTTTAACGTGAACAGCATAATTTCTTTTGCGTACGGGATAAATATTGCGATAACAGCTTTGAATATAGCCGTGTCGCGCTCGGCGTACTCGCCGAAGTACGCCGAAAACAGAACGGTATACATCGCAGTTCGCAGCGCAATAACTAACGCAAATAAAAATATAAGAGCGATATATGCTATAGAAAATATATACATAGCAGCATCTATGGACGACGCGCTCGACATTATGGCTACGATGATAAGCACAATCAATACGCCGTACATTATAACGGTGGTGATTATAGTTGTCAGCATTGCGCATAATCCCATGTTGCCTATTTTAAATTTGAATATTTGCATTTTGCCGCACAATTTACCGATAAGGTATGTACGCGCCAACGGCACAAACGCAAGTCCGGGCGATCGCTCGCCGCGATTCTTTGCCGTACGATATAGACCGATGCTGCCTAAAATGTAAAATGCAATTGATACAAGAAACAAAGCCGCAACAATAATTCCTATAAGCATATAGTATAAATACATATACTCTGCATACTCAGTAAACAGATAATCAGCATTTCTATACATAATTCTCTCCTTATGTAAAGCCGGAAATTCTCCGGCTAGTTTTATTTCATGCGCTTGATTAGCTCAACTGCCTTCTCCAACTGCTTATCCACAACCTTCTCTTTAGTTTGCAAAAGCTCGTCTAATGCCTTTTGCGTTGCAATATCCGCCACGCCATAAGCGTATAAGTCGGAGATTGCTTGCACACCCTTGATTAGCGACGCTGTGAATTCGTCGTACACGTCGTCAACCTCGGTCAGCCCAATACCTAAGGCTTCAAGACGCTGCTTTATCGCCTTAACCTGCTCACCCTTGTCGCCCACCTTGAATTTATTCTCAAATGTCAGCGGGATAAATTTGCTCGTGTCAACCTTTTCGGTTTCATTTTCAATAATGAAGTTCGGCGTTATGCCTTTCTTGTGAAGGAAGTTGCCGCTGGGTGTACGGTATTGCGCGTATGTCAGCCACAGCACGCCGCCTTGCTTCGTCGGCATTACGTTTTGCACTGTGCCTTTGCCGTAAGTTTGCTCGCCTACTAAAATTCCATCATTATCCATTATAGCCGACGCAAGAATTTCCGACGCGGACGCGGACATTTTGTTTACAAGCACCACAACCTTAGTGCCGTCGCCGTCGGCTTTTGCTTTATGCGTATCTTCGCCGATGTTTGTCACCACAGTTGTGATTAACGCGTCCTTCGGCAGGAAATAGTCCGCGATTTCCACGGCCTCATCAACAATGCCGCCCAAATTATCACGCACATCAAGCACAATGCGGTCAACGCCTTCCTTTTTCAGCGCATCATACGCTTCCTTGAAAAAGTCAACGGTGTTCAAATTGAATGAGTCTATTTTGATATAGCCTACGTTATCCTCGAGCACCTTATATTCAATCGGGTTAATCTTAATATTTTCACGTGTAAGCTCAAACGTCAGCGACTCATTTCCGCGCTGTATCCCAAGCTTAACCTTAGAGCCTGTAGGCCCTTTTATCATGTCAGAAACTTTATTTAGCGACAGCCCCTTGGTTTCAGTATCGTCAACCTTTGTAATAACGTCGCCTGTTTTAATGTCTGCGCGGAATGCAGGACCGCCCTTAATTGGCGCATTTATAATCACCTTGCCTTCATCGCTGAACAGGTAGATTCCTACGCCTGAAAATTCGCCGAACGTTTGGCTGCTTATGCTTACAAATTCTTCTTCGGTTATAAAGTGGGAGTTTTCATCAAGTGCAGTGTACGCTTTGCTTATAAGGTCATTTATGATTGTTGGGTCTTCCTTGATAAGCTCCTTTATGGTCTGCTTCATCAAGTCTTCGGATTTTACGTCCTGGAAGTACCACAGCTCGGTATAATCCATAACGTCAAGGTAGAATTGGTATAGCGCGTCGGCGTCGTTTTTGTCGATTGTCGCGCTGCTTGTCACAGGCTCGGCATACGCTATGGCACTCGCAAGCGTCATAACTGCGATAAGTAAAGCAATAATCTTCCTTTTCATTTGTGCTCCTTTTCAATTGTTTTCACTCTTATTCTGCCAATTAATAAAAAAATTAACCGTTTTCTTTGAAGTTTATGGAAAATCCGTTGTTGACGTAGCCTGTGTTGTTAATATTTACCATATAGTTTGCGTAGACGTCGCCGCCACAGTCGTCCACCTTAACCTTCACGTCGCGCGACAGTATGCCGATCGTCAGCGCACCGAACATCGTTTCATAGCAGCTCACATGCCTCGCACCCTGCTCGAACACCATCACGGTATTGTTAGCACCTGTGCGCGACAGCGTGACCTTTTTGCCTTCAAGCTTAACCGTGGTGGTCGTGCCTTCCATACCTGTGATTTCGGTTTCTTTGTATGTTATGGTGTAGATGTCGTTATCCTTGACAAGCTCACCGTGGGTGATGAACTCTACGAATTCTTCCTGCTCGCTGCTGCCTTTTACCTTGATTAATACATTCTTTTTCATATGTCGTCCTATTAAATTAGAATGGGGCGGGTGTCCGCCCGAATTATGTTATATAATTAATTGACCAATGCGCAGGAGATTATAATGTCCAGCACTTCCGTGAAGGTTTTACCTGTTTTTTGCCATAGCACGGGGAACATGCTGCTGTCTGTGCAGCCAGGTAATGTGTTTAGCTCGTTGAGGTAAATTTTGCCCGATACCTTGTCTATAAAAAAGTCTATGCGGCAAAGTCCGCGACATTCCAATATTTTGTATGCTTGCCGCGCGTATTCCGTGATTTTTTGTGTGTAGTCCTCGCCTATTTCGGCAGGGATTATTGGAGGGAGGGTTACGGATTTGTCGTACTTGGCTTCGTAGGTGTAGAATTCGTCGGCGGCTACAGCTTCGCCTAATAGGGAAATCTGCGGCTCGTCGTTGCCGATAACGCCGCACTCGATTTCGCGCGCGTCTACGTTTTGCTCGACCAATATCTTGTTTCCGTAAGCTTCGGCATATTTCAGCGCGTCGATTAATTCCTCGTCCGAATTAGCGCGGCTTGCGCCAATGCTAGAGCCCGCGCAGCACGGCTTCACGAATACAGGGTAATCAAACTTATCGCGCACTCGCGCAACCACCGCATCAATATTAACCAAATCCCTCGCATAAAACGTAAGCCATTCCACCACAGGAATGCCCTGCTCCTTCAATATAAGCCGCGATATATCCTTATCCATGCAGACCGCCGACGACAGCACCTTCGGTCCTGTATACGGAATGCCCGAAAGCTCAAGCAGCCCCTGCAACGCTCCGTCCTCGACAAACTCGCCGTGCACTGCTAAATACGCAACGTCAATCTTAATCTTTTCATATGTCGTGCCTTTAAACTTGATTATTGCTTTGTCGCCTGTGTCGGGCGATATGATTGTCTTATATGTATTTTTCTTTTCCCATTCTCCGTTTTCGATTAAGCTTACGTCGCCGTCGTACAGCAGCCATTCTCCGCTTTTTGTGATTCCTACGCATATTACGTCGTACTTGCTTTTGTCTAGGTTCATTATCACGTTTCTCGCTGTGATTAGCGACACGTTATGCTCCGACGAGCGTCCGCCGAATATGACGCATACCTTTGTCATGCTCAATTTTTGCACCTTCTCTCAATTTTAGTTTATATTCATTTAACTTTAAAACTCCCTGCTAGTCAATCGCGTTTCCTTGATTCTAGCGGCATTCGTCGTAGTTCTGCTATAGTTGATTGAAACGCGATTGACTATATATTGGACAAAATCACTTAAATTCGCCGATACCTCCCCTGTTCGGGGAGGTATTTATGTTTATGGACGCATCACGCACATTTTCGTGCAAATGCGGCTTTTTTAATATTCCAGCAGCTTCTTGTACCAACGCAGCGCGTCGATGAATGCTTCAAAGATTGCTTCGATTGTGAGGTCGTGGGTCGCCATTATGCGGTAGACCGTGAACCAATCGGCTTTTTCGTAGGCGTGGATTAAGTCTATTACAGAGCTTAACGGTCCGCGCTTTCCAAGCAGCGCATTCTTTATCGGAGTGGTTACGTTGAGGATTTTCAACGCTTCCTCCATCGTTGTGTCTAAAACTATATCGATTACGGAGAATAATCCTGTGAGGAACAAGTTGGAGGCTTGCAGCACCAATCCTACGCTTTGCGCAAGATTTTCCGCGAACTTCGCGCGTACAAGCGACAATCGCACAAGCTCGCTCGGCTTATCAAAGCTCATGTTGCGCGTAACTGCCGTCGTCGCCCACTTTCTAAACTCCTTCTGCCCAAGGATTACAACCGCGTGCTTTATCGACGAAATCTTCTGCCGCACACCAACCGCAGGCGAATTTACAAGCCGCAGCAGCGCAACCGACAGCGCGGTATCCTGCGATATAACGCGGGAAACCTCCTCCATCGAGAAGTCCTCGTTGTTTACTATATTTAAAAGTTGAATTGCATTTATCTTAAGCGGAGCGATTTGCGTATGCTTAATGCTTATCGGCTGATTGTAGAATCTGCCCTCGAACATGTCAAAGTCAGAGTTGCGCAGCTGCGCAAACATCACGCGCGTGGAAACATTGTTCGCGATATACTTTATGCCCGGGTAATCCTTCTTGCATCTTTCAAGCACGTCAAGGCAGTTCACCATCTGCGCATCGATTATCACATAATCCATCATCTGGATAAACGCGTCATAGTCAGGGTTGCCGTCAAATCTACTGAACGCAAACTTAAAGCCTTCAAGCTTAAGCTTCCATATTACCTCGATGTAAGATTGTGTAGGCGGCACGCTGTTGGATATTGAAATAATCATGTTATCCCGCGCGAAGGTGATGTCTGTCGTCAGGGGATACAAAATCGAAAACTGGTCAAATTCGGTAATGATAGGCTTACCGCCGGACAAAGGCTCAAACCCAACATCATTTAAAACATCAATGGCAAAAGCGCTGAGCGAGCCGTCCAAGCCCGGGCTCGGCGAGCCGGAATACAACGCTCTCCTGCCTGTTTCGCAGTTAAATTCATACATCGAAACCGACATGTCTTTATTGAATATCGGCACGGCAGCTATAAAAGCTTCCATAAAGTCATCTCTCCATTCATGTAGCAATCAAACCTTTGCACATAACATTATATCACATACATTTCTAAAATGCAAGCACTATACTCAATCAACTTTAAAACTATCTGCTAGTCAATCGCGTTTCCTCTATTCCATCGGCGTTTGTCGAACTAATGTAGTCGCGGAATGAAACGCGATTGACTATATGTAAGGGGCGGATTATCCGCCCCATGTGCGATTCCTAATGTGTCGCAATGTCAAAGCTTGTTGATTGAGTGTTTGCTCACTACGTACATTCGATATTCAATTTAAATTCATCAAGCAGTTCATTCCATCTGTGTGTGCGAAAATTTTTGTTCGGCACATTAAACAACCCATGAGCCAATACATCGGCATCTTTTAAAACCTCATCAAAAGGTGTACCTACGTTAGATTTATCTTCATGATTTTTTATTGCATTACATATGAGCGCATTCTCGTCTCCTTTAGTTATATTGATTTCTTGCAACCATTCATGCGCTATTCTGCTTCCTTGTTCTCCGTGTTCTTCGTCTGTTTCCTCAAAATTTATGAATTTAACAATGTCATGAAGCATTCCTGCAATTGTTGCTAACTCAATATTTTCATTTCGTTTAGCTGCAATTAATGCACACATATATGACACTCCGTATGAATGTGCATACCCCGCTTGTAAAGAACCTTCGTTTTTCGCTTGAGATTTTAGTTTTTCAATCATATATGTTCTTATTATGCTTATCCTATCCATTACGTCCCTCCATAATTAAATTCAAAAATTCCACCATTTTCAGCCCAACAATCTTGAAATACAGAGTGTATCAACATACCATGACAAACTACAATAACCTTTGTTAGGTGTTTATATTTATCAAGTGTTTTATGTAACCTGTTTTTAAGAATTTCATTATTCTCCCATCGCAGATCTTTCCCTATTGGATAATTACCATTGTATTCATTAAACTCTTTACAGTGTTTTTCTGAAATATCACTATTTAGATAATGATAATCTTTATCGGATTGCCATTCGTGTATGTCCGTTTCAATTACTATATCAATCTGCAATTCTTTTGAGAACCTGTATTCATAAGCGACGAAGCAAGACGCAGAGATGTGCAACAATCAC
>CAYZNM010000024.1:0-30456 GCA_964479875.1 uncultured Eubacteriales bacterium | reverse complement strand
TGTATTTTCCATTTCTCTATTTTAGCAGAAACAGCTTATGAATACAAGTTCTAAAATCCGATTTCACAAAGTAACATAACCAAATGTACAGTCGAGGGATTAAATATGAACACACCAAAAACAGCAGCCTGCGGCATTGATTGCAGCGAATGCGCCTCCTATAAAGTCACAGCAAATCAAGACTTAGACGCAGCAGAGCTTATAGTAGATTGGTACAGGGAACGAGGATGGATTGGCGAAAACGAAGGTGCCGAGGCAGTATTGAAAAAAGCCCCCTTATGCAACGGCTGTTGGGGCGACAACGATGATTCCTTTTTCAAGTGCGGCTGCCACATGCTAAAGTGTTGTAAGGAAAAGCAACTAAACCATTGCGGCGAGTGCAGCGACTTCCCCTGCGAGCAATACAACGAATTCGCCTCAGGGCACGAAACATACCAAAAAGCAATGGAGCGTCTTTTGTCATTAAGAGAAGCTTTATAGAAAGCGTGAAGAAATCGGAGATAAATACACCTGCACTTATGGCTGCCCTGCCAACGCAGACCGGCAGGGTATTTGCTAAAAAGTGATGATAGTTATGTTTCCCATTATGTAAGCGGTCAGAAGCGGTGGCGATTTAGAAAATATAGGAGGCAGCAGTAAATACTGCAAAGATGTCGTGTGTCCCGATGGATGTGTTTTGTTTCGGATGACAGCGGAAAAGCTTGACAACGAGAATTTCTACAAGGGTGATTGAAGATTATTAACAATACGAAAGCAGAGGTATAACAATGAGCAAGCTTCAAAATATGCGTTTAATTGAAATTCCTAAATTCAGGGCGGTTTCATCAGGAGCTAAAACGCTTGATGAGCTGTTTGGAAATGAAAACAGCTTTTTGTCATGGGTGATGAGTCACAATAACCTATTGAGGAAGCACCTTTATGAACCGCAGGACTTTTTATGGCACAAAGACCAGGACGTTAACCAATCCGTTTGGATATTGGCAATCAACGACGACGTAACCGAGGCCGACACTTACCCACACGAGATCATCGAATTTGAAGGCGGCATGTTTTTAGTAGCCACAGGCGACGAAAAAGACAACGACGACCTCAACGAAACCATCGACTGCATGTTCAAATGGATAGAGAACAGCGATGTATTTGAATACGGCGACACACCAAAAAGCGGAATGTGCAACATGCCAAATGCCGACGGCGCAATCGACAAAGCCCTAGGCATAGCCCAACAGCAAATCTACCTCCCCCTAAAGTTTCGCACAAAATAATCGCGGAAAGGCATTCGCATGAACGACATCATATCAAAAATAAAAGCCGAAGTATTGCAGCGAAACCAAAATTACCTAAATGAAGTAAACGATTTCGATTTTTGGAACGAGCACATAAAGCTAGTAGTGCATTACGCAATCGACCTAGCGCAAAAATACAATGCCGACACGGAAGTCGTTCACCTAGGAGCTTTGCTGCACGACATAGCGACAATCTCAAACGTCGGCACGCGGCAAGACCACCACGCACAAGGCGCAACAATCGCGGTCGAACTGCTAAATCAACTAGGCTACGACAAAACCAAAACAGAGCAAGTGAGAAAATGCGTCTACAATCACCGAAGCAGCCACAACGCCGAAAGCATAGAGGAAACCTGCGTTGCCGACGCCGACATTCTGGCTCACTTCGCAAATATCCCCATGATATTTCAAGTTGGCTTTGTCCTGCACAAGAAAAGCCTAAAGGAAGTTAAGGCAGGCTTGCGCCAAGGATTGCAAGAAGACTTCGACGATTTAAGCGAACGCACAAAGGAAGTGTTTCAAAAGGAGTATGACAATATACTAAATATTCTGATTAAAGACATTGAAGCATAGATTGTTTATAAAGTAGGAGGTTAAAATTAAAATGCAAACGGAAATGTTAATGCAACAATTAAACACACAGTTTACAAATGAAGAAAAAGAGAATTGCGTTCCTCTCGTTCAACGTTTCATTGGGCTTGTGTATCTGGCGCGCCGGGATGGTCTTCTACCCTTGGAAGAAGTTGCGAACAAAGAAAAAAACTCATTTTTCAAGACTGGGTTTCAATTAATTCTTGATGGAGCAGACCCTATGAAGGTAGAACGAATTTTGTATACTTTGATAATATCAGGGAATTATTCCGGGTTGCCATTATTGGAAAGACTTATAATGACCGTAGGTATTCTGGGGATACAATTAGGTGAAAACCCACATTTACTTGCAACCCAAATGTTAGCAATGCTTGGCGAGGAATATCTATCGCGTCAAAACGAAATAGAAGAATTAGCTAGAAACCAAACAATCAACCAAAGCTAAAGTGCATTTTTATGCAGTTCTTCAAAGCTGCCGATAAAGCAATATCAACCACAGGTTGATTGACCGAACGTGCTATTATACTGCAAACCCATTTAAATCGCTCGCCGATTGTGGTATTATAATAACACGACCGGTCGAACTTTATGGGAGGCACATTATGATAGATAAGGAACAATTCGGCAAAAGGCTGCTGACGCTGCGCAAGCGTGCAGGATTTTCGCAGGCGGAGCTTGCCGAGAGATTCGGCGTGTCCACGCAGGCCGTGAGCAAGTGGGAAACAGGCGCGGCATTGCCCGACGTGGAAATTATGCTTGAAATATCGTGGCTGTACGACATATCCTTGAACGGGCTGCTTGAAGGCGGCGACAAGTTCAACAGCTATGCTGCGATAAGCAGCGCAAAGCTGCCTGAAAAATTCGAGGGCATACTAAAGTCAAAGAACGAGAAGCGTGTTATCGCCGCGCTGCACCCTTATTTTTCCGAGGGGGAGCTGCGCGACATTGCGCTGCGTATATCCAACGGCACGCTAAAGTGCAGCATAACAGCCGAGGTGCAGGATGACAAGGCGGAGTACAACAAAACTGTGCATATGCCGATGGCGCATTTGTCTGAAAATGCGCTGATCGAGATTGCGCCTGCTGTGTCGGAAGCATTGGCCGACTACACAGGAGCGGTCGACAGAGGTCTAAAGCGCGTCGCCGAATACATGCGCTGTCCCGAATGCCGCGGCAAGCTGCACCTACAAAAAAGCGACGACGGCAAAACCACCTCCTTCACATGCCGCGGCAATCACAGCTACAAAGTCGACGACGGCGTTGTTTACTTCAACACGCGCGAAATCCAAGGGGAGCTATGGTCGCTGTACTTTCGCAACTACGAGCATTACCTACTAGAGCAAAATCACCCGGGCTTGCCTGTGTACAACCGAGGGGAGGTGTTCAGCCAAGAGGTAAAGTGGCGCGAAATCGAGAAGCGCCGTCCGCGCGTTATCCTTGACGTAGCCTGCGGCACAGGCAGCGGAATAAAGTACGTCATGCAGCGCATTAATTGGAACTGCACTGTAATCCTCTGCGATTTATCGCACAGGGTGTTGAAGTATAACAGACGTTTCTTCTCGGAAGATATGTACAACCCCTACATCGACATGGTGTACCTAGCGTGCGATTGCGCCAATATTCCGCTTGTCGACAATTCAATCGACTGCGTAACATCGCACGCCGGCTTTGAAAGTATGCAGCACAAAATGATGGACGGCTTCCGCGAGGGCTATCGCATACTAAAGCAAGGCGGCAATGCGGTATACGACATATCGCTCGTGGACGACTTAGAATCGGCTAACACGCAAAAGTGGGTCAAGCTGCTGCTTGAATCACGCAGCAGCGAAGACAGCGCACAATCCCAAAAGATGATAGAGATAGGCCACTGGCTAGAAAAATGCAGCGCAACAGGCTACAAAAAGACCGATGCCATAAAAATATACGGCGAACTACCAGCACCTGACGGCGACACCTTCCCCTACGAAAACATGGTGCTGCGGTGGATGGCGGAATATTTATGTGTGTCGCGAAAATAAATTAGCGAAAGGTTTGTTGAAATGATATTCGACAGCTACAATTTAAAAGGTAAAACAATCAAGAACAGAATCGTATTTCCGCCGATAGCCGTGCTTGAATTGCCAAAGCATAGGCATATCGCGGAAGGCACAATCGAACACTACCGAAAAGTAGCGCAAAGCGGCGTAGGCTTAATCGTAACCGAAGCCGCGTGCATTTCGCCCACGGGAAGTCTAGGCTTAAACCAAATCGGCATATACGATGATAGCTTTATCGAGGGCTTCGCGAAAATCGCGGAAGCTTGCCACGCCGAAGGCGCAGTTGTGATTGCGCAGATTCAGCACGCAGGCGTGCGGTCGGTAACGCCGCCGCTGTTTGCCCCGTCCGATACTGTAGGCGAGGACGGGAAAACTCCTGCGCATGAATTATCCATAGCGCAGATTGAGGAGCTCGAAAACATATTCGTAGCCGCAGCGATTCGCGCAAAAGCCGCAGGCTTGGACGGAATCGAGCTGCACGCCGCACACGGCTACATGCTTAGCTACTTCCACTCAAGCAACACAAACTTGCGCACAGACCAATACGGTGGCAGTGCGCAAAATCGCGCACGTCTTACCACCGACATAATGCGCCGCGTGCGCACCGAATGCGGCGACGACTTCATCATCGGCATACGCTACGGCGGCGCGTCTCCGACGCTCGACGATGGAATAGCACTTGCACAGGAATTTGAAGCCGCAGGCTGTGACATACTGCACATATCCCACGGCGCATCGCCTGACGACAAAGCGGCAGTGCCGCCCGAATTCGCAGATTACAACCCCTACATCTACTCTGCGATAGCGATAAAGAAGCATGTGCGCATACCTGTTATCGCGTCCAACGAAATAACAACCCTCGAACGTGCGAAAGCATTAGTCGATGGCGGACACTTAGACTTTGCCTCAATCGGCAAGTCAATCCTCGCCGACTACGATTGGCTGCCCAAATCAATCGCAGGCGAAAAGCCGAATCCATGCCTAAAATGCAACGGCTGCAAGTGGTTCAGAGGACCGAAAGCAAACTGCCCCGCTGCAAAATAAAAATCGGACAGGAGCAATCTCCTGTCCGTTTTATTTATCTCATCACCTTGTGTGTTCCTGAATTTAAAGGAATCGACTTGCCGCCCAGCTCCAATGTGAAGTCGGTCGGCGATGTCACCTCGATGTACTCCTTGTTCCAGCAAACGGAGATATCCTTGTGCTTCGCCTTAACCCAGTCCAACTCGCTGATGAAGTAGGGGCGGATTACAAGCCCTTCGGGCGACAGGCGTATGCCTGCAACGTGCTTGTAGAACCACAGGCAAACTTCGCTGAACATGTGGTGGTTGCGCGAATTTGTCATGTCCCACTCTTCGCCCATTGTGGTCATGCCTTGGTGAACCCAATATGCGTAGCTCGGCATTGTGGGGTTTGTCACCATCTTGTAGAGGGTGTCGATGTAGCCGTTTTCGCTTAGCGCAGT
Source organism: uncultured Eubacteriales bacterium (assembly GCA_964479875.1). Classification (GTDB taxonomy): domain Bacteria; phylum Bacillota; class Clostridia; order Monoglobales; family CAYZNM01; genus CAYZNM01. Next base: position 25,078 of record CAYZNM010000024.1, on the reverse strand, counting down.
GAAGATGTATTTCGTGCCGAGTATGCCGCAGTCGATGTGGTAGTCCTTCTCCTTCACCAACTCGTTTAAGTGAGCCGCAGCCGCAGGGATTTCATCTTGGTTGTATAATCCCCAGTAAATCGCGCAAGCCGTTGATGTTTGCGAATCGCTCTCGACGATTCCGTCCTTGATAAACTTCGCGCGGAATGCAGCCTTGATGTTCGCTGCAAGCTCCTCATACTTCGCTGCGCACTTGCCAATCGCTTTCGCGGACTTCGCCATAAACATGGCGTTGGCGTAGTAGTAGCCTGTGTCGGTAACAACTTCGGGGCAGATTTTCGCGCCCTTGGGCGGCAACCAATCGCCTAAGCCGTAGTTTACAATATAATCCTCTGCCATGCTGTCCATGAAGCCCATGTACAGCTCGTTATTGTCCCACATCTGCTCGATTGCGGATTTGTCGCCTGTGTAGTTGTAGATTAGGTAGGGGATTTGCACCATTGCGCTGTCCCAAGCAGGGCCGCTGCCCCAGTTGTAGCCCCAGCCTGATGTTGGAACTATGCCCGGAATCTGTCCGCTTGGGCGTTGCACGTCCTTGAAGTCGTTCAGCCACTTTTTGTAGCAGGACACTATGTCGTAGTTCATCAACGCCTGGTCGGTCGAGATTAGCGCGTCACCAGTCCAACCGTTTTGCTCGCGGTGCGGACAGTCTGTCGGTATTCCGTGGAAGTTTGTGAGCGTAGCCCAACGTCCCAGCATGTGGATTTTGTTCAGCATATCGTCGCTGCACTCGAATTCGCCGACGATAGTGAAGTCGGTATGCACAACTTCCGCGATAACCTCAAGCCCCTCCGGCGCACCTTGAACCTCCACATAGCGGAAGCCGTGGTACACAAACTTGGGCGCATACTCCTCCACGCCCTCACCTTTGAAGATATAGATGTCGGTATGCGGCTGCTCGCCTGCGCGGAACGCGTTTATGTTTTCGGTATCAAGCGTTCCGTCGTCGTTTTGGCGTTCGGAGTAGATTAATGTAACTGTGTCGCCTGCGTTGCCCTTGCCCTTGATTTTAACCCAACCGCTCATGTTTTGACCGAAGTCAAGCACGTTGCCGATTTTCTTTTGCACGTTGAATGTGCCTGTAATGCGAATCGGCGTATGTACCGCGAGGTACATTATGCCGCCTGGGCTTCTGCACACGAATGTGTCGCACCAATCGCTTTCGTTGTAGCCGAATGTATTCCAGCCGCACTTTTCAAGGCGTGCGTCGTACTTTTCGCCGTGGCGCACATGGTTGTACACCAGCGCACCTGTGCTTGCTTTCCAGCTTGAGTTGCTCACTATGCTTTCGACAGAACCGTCGGCATATGTCACGTCAAGCTGCAATATCAGCTTAGGGTGATGACGCCAGTCGGCCTTTTCAAAGTCCCATACTGCTCCAATGTCATTATACCAACCGTTGCCCAATTCAACGCCGACGCAGTTTCCGCCTTCTTGCACAAGCGCGGTAACGTCAAACTCATTAAACAGCAGCCTTTTATCAAACCTAGTCAGCGGCGTAAGCAGCACTTCATCAGTAACCTTCTTGCCGTTCACATAATACATGCCAAGCCCAAGCCCGCACGCATACAGCACAGCCTTGCTCACACCAGCCTTAGCGTCAAATTCCTTACGAAAAATCGGAGCCTCTGTCTTACCAACCTCACGGCTTGCAATCCACTTTGCCTTCTCAAACATAATTGAACTCCTATTAATAAATTTTAACTATATTATAATTGAAACAAAAAAATAATGCAACACTTTTTTACTTGAATTAATGATGGTTTTTTGATATGCTTATGGTGGGGAATATTCGATAAGCATTATTTTAATAATGACATTAATGGAGCATAATTTATGAAAGTATATATGGATTGTTGTTGCTATAATCGTCCGTTTGACGACCAAACACAAGATAGAGTCTTTCTAGAAGCCGAAGCGATTATTTCAATTTTAAAGAGGTGTCAATCGGACGATTATAAACTTTATACCAGTGACGCTTTAGAGTTTGAGATACTCAATATATCAAACATGGAAAAACGGTGTAAAGTTGCAGAGCTATCAAAAATTGCGAACTGCAAACTTGCAGATAATGAACAATCAGCAATTATAGCCAATGAGCTTCAGAAAAATGGTATAAAGTGGCTCGACAGCGTGCATTTGTCGGTGGCAATCGCGAATAATGTAGATGTGTTTCTTACCACAGATGACAAATTAATTCTTCGAGCAAATAATCTTGGATTAAAAATAAAAGTAATAAATCCATTAAAATGGGTAACGGAGGTATTGGACTATGAATAAAATCGCAATAGACTATAGAAATCCCATAATAATTAGGAAACTTGGTATTGAAGCACTTTCAAGGGAGCTAACCCCCATCGGTATGGCGTGCTTTTTCAGGCAGTACGAACAAGGAAGCGGCGACTACACACTTGAAAAAGAAAAGGAAACCGAAAACCTTACATTTGAAGATTACCAAAAATTCGTAGAACAAAATAAAAAAAGCCAAGCTTCAACAATATAAGCGTGCAGTCATTGACATTTCAAAGCATTTATTATATCCTTAAATAAAATACCAGTGTGAATCTAAAAGGGGTGTAACATGAAATACGGAGTTATTATAGAATCAGGCGCAAGCGATTGGCAGATTTTTCAGCAGGTGAACGGCTTTGCGGCCGTGACGCTTGGTGGAACGTACCACTTTAGCGATAGGGCGGACGAGGATATTATCGTTAACACTAGGGTTGTTAAGGAGGATACCACCGAAACAGTTGTGGCATGGACTGCGGCGAAAAAGCTTGGCGATTGCCGCTGGGAGGCGGAGATTGCTATGCCCGTCGGCGGATTGTATCGCATTGAAACAAGCATTACGTTTGTGGGACAGAAGGAGATTGAGTGGGGCGTGCGCGGCGACATGGTGCTGCATATCGGCGCGGGCGATTTGTATGTGATTGCGGGGCAGAGTAACTCGGCAGGTTACGGCAAAGACCCGATATACGACCCTGCCGAAACAGGCGTACACCTCTACCGCAATTGCGGCAAGTGGGATATGGCTGCACATCCGCTCAACGAATCCACCAACTCAATCCATATAGAAAATCGCGAAGGCGGTAATCCGGGGCATTCGCCTTATTTGGCGTTTGCGAAAATGTTGAAACGTGCGCTTGGTTATCCTATCGGATTGATTCAATCCGCGCTTGGAGGCTCGCCGCTTAGCGCGTGGAATCCGCAGGAGGACGGCACGCTGTATCGCCCAATGCTTGCAAGTGTTAAGGCGACAGGCGGCAAGATTAAGGGTGTGCTGTGGTATCAAGGCTGCAGCGATACTAACCCTGAACTATCGGCGACATACCTTGAACGCTTCGAGCAATTCGTGTCAGCGTTGCGCCGCGACATAAACGACGACAGCCTGCCTTTCTACACAGTGCAAATAAACCGCGTAATAGGCAACGCCGACGATACAACAAAGCGTTGCTGGAACATAATCCGCGAGGTGCAGCGTCAAGCGGCGCGTACAATCGACAACGTTTTCGTCGTGCCGACAATCGACTTAACGCTGTATGACGGAATACACATTTCGTCCGCTTGCAACATGGTGTTGGGCGAAAGATTGGCGCGCATGGCGTTGTACTGCACAAAAGCTCCCGAGATAGCATCCGCGAAAAAGCTGTCGGACAACCAATTGCAGCTTGCGTTCGACAACATCAAGCAGCGCATTTACACCTACGACATGCCGGCGTGCGAATTGCCCTTCACAATCAACGACGATTCAGGCAAGGTCGACATCGAATCTTACACCACGGAAATAAACACAATCACAATCACGACAGCGCGCAAGCTTGAAGGCGCAATCACAATTCACTGCGGCGACGGCACTCACCCGAATGTGTTCTTCCCAAAAGACAACGACGGCAATTTGCCGATTCTGCCCTTCTATAACTTTAGCGCAGAGTAAAAAATAAAACTGTAGGGGCGCGCATTGCGCGTCCGTGGATTACCCGCACATTGGAGTAAACCCACGGACGCGCAATGCGCGCCCCTACATTTATTTTATCGGCGTCAATCCTGTTGATTCAATCAGCACCTGCCCGTCGTCGCTTAGCAGATAATCAATCAAATGCTGCGTTGCGGCCGTGGGGTTCTTGCGCGTGATGGCGTAGATGTCGAACGAGAGCGGGTATGTGCCGTTTGTGATTGTGAAGCGGTTCACGGCTATGTTGTCGACGGATAGCAGCTTTAGGCTTTGGCTTTTGTGCGCGTTGGTCGACATTAGCGCGTAGCCGAAAATGTTTGCGTAGTAAGGACTGCTGCTGTTAGGCACAAAGGGCAGGGTGATGGTTTTGTTGGCTTCCTGCTTGACCATTCGCTTCCCTTGCATTACCTCGCTTTGCATGAATGCGCTGCTTAGCTCGGTGACGTTCCACTGGAAGGGGGCGATTTCGCCCGGAATGCGATTGCCGCTGCTGCCGGTAAAATATGTCATGTTGCCTGTGTAGATGTCTTGTATCTGCTTCACCGATACGTTGCTTATCGCATTGTCTTTGTTGACGAAAACAGCGATGGCATCGCGTGCTATCAGCGTCGCGTTCATGCTTGCAAATTGCTTGCTGTCAAGGCATTTGTAGGAGGCGAAAACTATGTCTGTGTCGCCTTTGGCTAATGCGGAAAGTGCATCGGGTATTTCTTTTTGCGACGCTGTTTGCTTTGCGCTGTCTAGGCAAATGCCTAGCTGCTTCGCCGTGTAGTCGTAGATGAAGTCCGGCTTTAAGTCCGCGACCGTTACGCGCGGAAACTGCGCGGCTTCATAAGACGGCTCAAGCATAGCGACGCGCGAATCGCGGTACGCCTTTGTCAGCCCAGGCGTTTTATCCTTGCTAATGTTGATGTAGTTTTCTTCCTCAAAGAATACGACTTGCTCCTGCCCCAATGCCTTCGCGGCTTCACGCAGCGGAATATATATGCGCCCTTCGATATTGCGCGGCGATATGTTAAGCCGCACCATCTCGATTATGCCGCCTGTATTCACGCTCATGACGTTGGAATCCATCTTGAAGGAGATTGTGTTTTTGCCTTGGGTTAGGGTTACGGCCTTCGCTGTGTCGTGCCACGATATTGTGTAACCGTAGGTTTCTGCCATGAAGCGTATCGGCACAAGAGCTGTTCCGTTCGACATCATCACGGTTAGGCTTTTGATTTCGGGGTCGATTAAATAAAGCTGATTGTCGATGATTGCTTTGTTGGAGTCAATCATCAGCTCAACCACCACATCTTTGGCGTATGCGTTCGCGAATATGCCCAATATGAGGATTAGGGAAAGCAGAAGCTTTGTTTTAATCGACATTTCTAAACCTATAGGTTGTTTATGATTTTTTGAGTAATGTCTGTTGTGGAGAGGAAGTTTTGTGGGTCTAGGTCTTTTGTGCGGTTGCCTTGCTCCAGCGTTTTTGCTACGGCGGAGCGGATTGCTTCGGCTTGCTCCTTCATGTCTAAGGATAGCTCCAGCATTAGGGCGGCGGAGAGTATCATACCTATGGGGTTTGCTATGCCCATGCCTGCGATATCGGGTGCGCTGCCGTGGATTGGCTCGTATAAGCCGTAGCCGCCTTGCGCGATTGACGCGGAGGGGAGCAGGCCGATTGAGCCTGTGAGTACGCTTGCTTCATCGGACAGTATGTCGCCGAAAATGTTGGAGGTCACTATTACGTCAAACTGCGACGGCTGACGTATTAGCTGCATTGCTGCGTTGTCTACGTACATGTGCGAAACTTCCACATCTGGGTATTCGGGCGCAAGTGAATCAACTACGCCACGCCATAGTTTTGATGAAGCAAGCACGTTCGCTTTGTCGACTGAACACAGCTGCTTCCTGCGTTTTTGCGCAATCTCAAACGCAAGCCGCGCGATACGCTCAACCTCGGTCTGCGAATACTGCTCGGTGTCGTAGGCAACGTCGCCCAAATTGTCGCTCTTGCCAAAGTAAATGCCGCCGATTAATTCGCGCACTATTATAAGGTCAATGCCCTTTTGTATTATTTCCATTTTAAGGGGGGAACTATCCGCGAGGCAGTCGAATAAATTTACCGGACGTAGGTTTGCGAATACTGCCAACGCTTTGCGTATGCCCAATAAGCCTTGCTCGGGGCGTACACTGCATTTGTCCCACTTAGGGCCGCCTACGCACGCAAGCAATGTGCTGTCGGCTGCTTTGCAAATGTCAAGCGTTTCCTGCGGCAGAGGTGTGCCGCATTCGTCTATTGCCGCGCCGCCTAAAAGGCAGGGCTTGTATGTGAAGCTGTCGCCGAATTTTTTAGCTACTGCGTCAAGCACAGCTACAGCCGCGGACATAATCTCCTTGCCGATTCCGTCGCCTTCGATTACAGCTATTGTTTTAGATGACATAGTAGTCCGCCTTTCTGTATTATCTCCAGAATGAATGGAGGGAAGGGCACGGAGTTAAGCTGCTTGCCTGATGTTTCATTAAGCACTATGCCGCTTTGTATATCTATTTTTGCAATATCGCCTGCGTTGAAGAAATCCTTTGCATCCTTTATCTCAAGTATGCACAGCCCGATGTTTATAGCGTTGCGGTAGAATATACGCGCAAATGATGAAGCGATTACGCAGGATACGCCCGCGCCCTTTATCGCAATCGGCGCGTGCTCACGCGATGAGCCGCAGCCGAAGTTTTCGCCTGCCACGATTATGTCGCCCTTTTGCACAACTTTAGCAAAGTTGGGGTCAACGTCCTCCATGCAGTGCGGCGCAAGCTTTACAGGGTCGGAGGTCGCAAGGTAACGCGCAGGGATTATTACGTCGGTGTCGATGTTGTCGCCGAATATATGTGTTTTTCCGTTAAATGTCATGGTAATACCTCGATTCTTCCGGTAAGAGCTGAAGCTGCTGCTATCGCAGGCGATGCAAGATAAATCTCGCTGTCGGTTGCGCCCATGCGTCCTACAAAGTTGCGGTTGGTGGTTGCTATGCAGCGTTCGCCGCTTGCGAGTACGCCCATGTAGCCGCCCAGGCACGGACCACATGTGGGTGTGCTTACTATGCAGCCGCTGTCGATGAATGTAGCAATTAAGCCTTGCTCTACCGCTTCCTTATATATCTTTTGTGTCGCCGGAATTATTATTACGCGAATGCCCTTCGCGATATGCTTGCCTTGTAGAATTTTCGCAGCTGCTTGCAAGTCGGTGATTCTGCCGTTGGTGCATGAGCCTATTACAACTTGGTCGATTGTGATGTGGTTAAGCTCTGCTGCAGGTTTTGTGTTGGAAGGCAGATTCGGGCATGAAACTGTGTAGGGGATTTGCGATAAGTCTATGTCTATGATTTGGTCGTAGTCATCGTCGCTGTCGGCAGTGTAGGATTTAGGCGGCTTTGCGCCGTGCTCCTTGATGTACTGCATTGTGATTTCATCTACGGGGAATAGTCCGTTCTTAGCTCCTGCTTCAATCGCCATGTTGGCTATGGTGAAGCGGTCGTCCATGCTAAGGCTTGCAACGCCCTCGCCGCAAAATTCCATAGACTTATAATTCGCGCCGTCTACGCCTATCATGCCGATGATGTGCAGGATAACGTCCTTGCCGCTTACCATGCCTTGCAAGATTCCGCGAAGGTTAAACTTAATCGCAGGCGGCACTTTAAACCAGCACTTGCCTGTAGCCAAGCCTGCTGCCATATCGGTGCTGCCTATGCCTGTAGCAAACGCGCCCAATGCGCCGTATGTGCAGGTATGACTGTCCGCGCCGATAATCACGTCGCCGCCTGTCACCAATCCCTTTTCAGGCAACAACGCGTGCTCGATACCCATTTCACCTATTTCAAAATAGTGCTTTATATTATGTTTTTTCGCAAACTCGCGCATTTGCTTAGCATTCTGCGCCGAAACGATATCCTTGTTCGGGCAGAAATGGTCGGGAACAAGGGCAATCTTATCCTTGTCGAAAACCTCTGTCGCTATCTTTTCAAATTCGTTGATGGCAAGTGGAGCGGTAATGTCGTTGCCCAGCACTAAGCTGAGGTTGGCGTTGATAATTTCGCCTGCAATTACCTTATCCTTCCCACATGCCGCCGCTAATATTTTCTGTGTCGCTGTCATGTATTTTTTCCTTTATAATAAGATACATCCATTATAACAAAGACAGCGGAAAAACGCAACTGTTAAATAAAGCAACTCGTGTTCGGTGCGCAAGCTTATATTACAATTATATTAAATTTTCCAAATATGGTTGATTATGTAGAAATATATGTTATAATGTAGAAAGACGCAAGCGTAACAAGAGGAAGGCTTACCTTCGCTACCCACTACTCCCTTTCGAGGGAACGCAACTCCCGCAAAGTTTTGTTTCACAAAATAAAACGGGAAGGAGGTCGCGATAGATGTTTGAGCTGATAATGTATGCTGTGATATTAACCTTAGTCAAGGAAATATTACAATTACTCATAAAGCTTATCGAAACATTAAAAAAGTAGCCCTCCGCTCAAAGACGGGCTACCTTCATGCAATTCAGTATTAAAGCGAGGGTAGGCTAAATCCTACGCTTGCGTTCCATACATATACTATAGCATATATATTACAAAAATGCAAGCAGAATTTTCACGAAATATGTAGGGGCGGCCATTGGCCGTCCGTTGTTATAACTGTTTCAGCATATGCGTGATAATCGTGCCGTAGCCGCGCGTTGGGTCGTTCACGAATACGTGCGTCACTGCGCCAACTAGCTTATCGTTCTGCACAATTGGGCAGCCGCTCATACCTTGGATTATGCCGCCTGTTTTGGCAAGCAGCGTTTCGTCCGTTACGCGGATTATCATGCTTTTGTTGGTGTCGTTGGCTTTAGGCAGCAGTTTTTGTATTTCGATTTTGTACTGCTTTACGCCTTCGTTGTCTATGTTGCACATGATGTAGGCATCGCCGGTTTGTATTTCCTCGGCGGCGGCCGTTTGGATTGTGCGCTTGGCGTTATCCATGATTATCTTGTTGTCCACCGTGCCGTAAATGCCGTACTCGCTGTTGAAGCTGATTACGCCTACGCTTTCGTTTTCGTCAAAGACACCCTTGAGCTGACCGGGACTTCCTCGCTCGCCTTTGTCTATGCCTACGATTACCGAGTGCATAATCTGCCCTTCGCTTATGTCAATCATCTTGCCGGTGTCGACATCGGTTACGCCGTGACCTAACGCCGCATACTTACCGGTCTGCGGGTCGTAGAACGTCACCGTCCCGATACCTGCCGCGTTGTCGCGCACCCATATGCCGACTTTATATCCATCGTCGCCCTGCTCGGGCGTAATAATGTAGTTATGCTCCGTTTCGCCGCGCAAAACTGTGAGCTGTATGTTCCTGCCTTCGCAGGATTTTATTATATTGGTTAAATCTGCCGTGTAGTTTATCGGAATGTTGTTTGCGCTTAGGATTATATCGTCCTTTCGCAAGCCAACTCGTTTCGCGGGAGATGTAAATTTCTTGTGCTGCGTGGTAATGTCGTTGAATCCTACAATTAATATCCCTTCATAGTTAATCCTTACCCCCACCGTATCGCCGCCGAGAAGTATCTCGCGCGGCGTCGGAGCTTCCGCTATGGTCTGCTCGCTGCTGTAAAATGTCTGCAATACTACGGTGCAAAGGAGCAAGGACAGTATCAAGAGATAATAAGTGCTAAACCGCATTGTATCCCTTTTTCGCAAAGTTCGCCCTCCTTTAGCTTTGCTTGAGTAATTGACAATTGACGATTGACAATTGTCAATTATTGTGCTGCCGAAAATTTTCGAGTAAACTTCGGCGGCTCAAAATCACTCACATATAAGTTAACCTGAAACAAAGGGATTAATGCTGTAAATTTCTTTTGAAATTAGCAAAACATAAAGTCTATAAATTGGTTATATTTTACTTTAAATTATCCATGGAATGGAATTCGTAGCCTTGTGCGCGTGCGTGGTCGATGATGTCGCCTAGAGCCTCGGCGTTATCTTTCGACACGGTGTGCAGCAGGATTATTGCGCCGTTGTGGAGCTGCTCGGTTACTTTTTTGAAGGCGTGGTCTTTGCCCTTTTGGTCGTCGGTCTTCCAGTCGACGTATGCTACCGACCAGAACATCGTTTTGTAGCCGTTGTCCATTGCATATTTCAGCGAATGCTCGTTGTATTCGCCGCAGGGTGGACGCAGATAAGTTAGCTTGCCACCTGTTAGTTTTTCGTACTCGGTTGCAAAGCCTAGTATGTCCTTGTCAAGCTGCTCTTTTGTGCATTCGTTCATTTTTTTGTGCTTTAGGCCATGGTTGCCTATGATGTGACCTTCGGCAAGCATACGCTTTACAAGCTCTGTTTCCTTTAAGAGGTAGTCGCCTGTGATAAAGAATGCGGCGGGTACATTTTTCTCCTTCAATATATCAAGCACCTTAGGCGTGTAGCCGTTTTCGTAGCCGTTGTCAAAGGTGAGGTACAGCTCCTTTTTTGTGTTGTCGCCGATGTAGTAGCCGTTGTATTTTTTCAGCATCTCAACTATTGACGAGGGAATCTCAGGTTCGCTGCCCGGAATTTTACGAAAGCCCCAGCCGTCCGCGTATACAGTCGCGCATATTGTCAAAACTAACGCAAATAATAAAGATAATTTTTTCATCGAACACTCTCCTTTTTTTATTAGGGTGTCCAATACAGGAATAATTATTAATGTATACACGCTGTATACTATATGTACACGTAAATGTGTATATACATCTTGACTTTGCCAATGCGCCGTGATATAGTTTATTCATATTAAAAGTGAGAGCAAGTCATTTTCGTTATGAAGAGAAAATGGCTGTATACTCACAAAAAAGGCACATTAGGAGGATTGGCAATGGTTAAGGGGATTTCATTTTCAATTTTTACAAAGCCGTGGCGTACAATTACCGCTGAAAAGTTAGGCGAATTTGTGTCGGGCTTGGGATTCGATGGGGTTGAGTTTCCGCTGCGCGATGGGTATCAGGCAGAACCTGCGAACGCTGAGAGGGATTTGCCGAAGTTAGTTAAAACTTTAGGCGATTACGGCGTGAAAATTATGTCGGTGGCAAGCGGAACCAGCGAGAACATATTCGCAGCGTGCGCGGAAAGCGGCATTCCGCTCATTCGCATAATGGGCGGACACGACCTAAGCGGCGACTACATGCAAACGGAAGCAGAGCTAAAGCGCACAATTGAAGGCTTTTTGCCGCTGTGCGAAAAGTATAAGGTAAAAGTTGGTATGCAGCAGCACTGCGGCCCTGGCGTGAACAACACCATGGAAATGCTGCACCTTGTTGAACAATACGACGCAAACTACGTCGGCGGCATTTGGGACGCGGCACATTCAGGCATGGCAGGTGAAGAGCCGGAACAAGCAATCGACATAATCTGGAGTCACCTCTTACTAGCAAACTTCAAAAACGCGTACATCTACCGCACCAACGGCCCGGAAGCTGCCGAAGCAGAATGGGGACGCCACTTCACCACAGGCGCAAACGGACAATGCAGCTGGCGCCGCGCAATCGCTCAGCTTAAAAAGCGCGGCTATACAGGCACATTCTGCCTGCCTGCGGAATACACAGACGAACACAATGTTGAAAAGTACATCGCAATCGACATCGAATACATCAAATCGCTTGTAAACGAGATTTATTAACAGGGGGCTAACATGAGCAGCAAAGTCAGAGTAGCAATGGTTGGCGCAGGCGGACGCGCCATGAGCGTTATTTATCCCTCCTTCCACGATCACCCGGACGTGGAAATCGTGGGTGTATGCGAGATGGATAAAGAGCGCATGGACATCGCGCTTGAGAAATACGGCATTCCAAAGCAATACGGCTACAGCTTCTATCACTATCAGCAGATGATTGATGAGTTGAAGCCGGACGCTGTGGCGATTATCGGACAGCCGCATATTATGTACGACCTGTGGACGTGGACGCTGGAAAAGGGCTGCCACCTGCTTATCGAGAAGCCGTTGGGTCTTAACTATCACCAAGCACAAATGCTTACGTATGTGGCGAACAAAAATAACTGCATTACGCAGGTTGCGTTCCAACGCAGATATTCGCCGATGGTTACGCAAATGCGCGACGAATGCTTAAAGCGTGGGCAGTTAATCCACGCCGTGTGCCGCTTCTATAAGTACGACCTCACGCCTATGACAGGCGCGCGCTGCCATATGATGGACGACTGCGTGCATTCGATTGACACAGTGCGTTGGATGTTAGGCGGCGAAATCGTGAAAATCGAAAGCCACACCAAGCGCATACAAACTCCGGACATCAACTTTATCTCCGCAACGCTTTATATGGACAACGGCTCAACGGGCTACATCATCAACAGCTGGAGCAGCGGCAAACGCGTGTTCGAGGTTGAAATGCACGCTCCCGGAATCTACGTCACAGCCGAGCATGAAATCAAGGCGACGCTGTTCGCCGACGGCGACGTAAAAGGCGTGGACTACGACGTAAAAGAATGCGCAGGCAGCGACCAATTCCACGTATACACAGGCGACTACGCCGCAATTGATGACTTCGTAAAAGGCATACAAACAGGCAAGCAACCCATGGCGTGCTTCGATAATTCTCTAAAAACAATGAAAGCTGCGGAGATAATCCTCGCGCAGTCGATACTTAGCGAATAATGACGACGCTTGAACAAATAAAACAACACAAACTTGTGTGCATACTCCGAGGAATCCCTGCGGAGCTTGCAATCGACACCGCCGCCGCCTTATATCAAGGCGGCGTGCGCATTCTCGAAGTAACCTTCAACACAGAAGGCGCAGCGGATATAATCTACAAGCTGCGGCAGCAATTCGACGGCAAGCTGCTCATCGGCGCAGGCACAGTCCTAGACTGCGACACTGCTAAAACAGCAATCGCCTCAGGTGCGGAATTCCTACTCTCGCCGATACTAGACAGCAGCATGATTGCCGAATGCAATCGCAGCAGCAAGCTTGCAATCCCCGGCGTATTTTCGCCGACCGAAATGGTGACGGCCGTACGCCTAGGCGCACCAATCGTAAAGCTATTCCCTGCCGCAACCCTAGGTGCAGACTACATCAAACAAATACTAGCCCCACTCGACAACCTAAGCATAATGGCAGTAGGCGGAATCACCGCCGCAAACGCCCGCGACTACATAAACGCAGGCGCGTGCAGCGTAGGCGCAGGCAGCTCACTGCTAAACATGACACACGTACACGAACGCAAGTTCGATAAAATATCAGAAACCGCCAAGAAATTCACAGAATCCTTAAAACATAAAATTCCGTAAAGTGGCTATCCTAATTTTATGCTTGAAAATTTTTGTAAGATAGTGTATAATTAAGATATAAATCTTTAAGGAGGAATTAAATGGGTATCAAAATAGGTATTAACGGATTCGGAAGAATCGGCAGACTGGTTTTCAGAAAGGCACTGGAGAAATCCAACATCGACATCAAGGTTATCAATGACCCTTTCGTTGACGCTGAATACATGGTGTACATGCTCCAATACGACACAGTACACGGTCAATTCAAAGGCACAATCGAAGCTAAGGGCAACAACCTAGTTGTTAACGGCAAGGAAATATTAGTTACAACATGCATGAACCCGGCGGAAATTCCGTGGGGCGCAAACGGCGTTGACTACGTAATCGAGTCTTCCGGCGTATTCACAACAATCGAAAAGGCTAACGCTCACATTCAAGGCGGCGCAAAGAAGGTTATCATCACAGCTCCTTCCAACGATGCTCCTATGTTCGTAATGGGCGTAAACCACGACAAGTATGCTAAGGAAATGAACATCGTTTCCAACGCTTCCTGCACAACAAACTGCTTAGCTCCTTTAGCTAAGGTTATCGACGACAACTTCGGTATAGTTGAAGGCTTAATGACAACAGTTCACGCTACAACTGCTACACAAAAGACAGTTGACGGTCCGTCCAAGAAGGACTGGAGAGGCGGACGTGCTGCTGCCGGCAACATCATTCCTTCCTCCACAGGCGCAGCTAAAGCTGTTGGTAAGGTTATACCTCACCTCAACGGCAAGCTGACAGGTATGGCGTTCCGCGTTCCGACACTGGACGTATCCGTTGTAGACTTAACTGTTCGCTTAGAGAAGGCTGCTTCCTATGAAGACATCAAGAAGGCTGTTAAAGCTGCCGCTGACGGCGAATTAAACGGAATCCTCGGCTACACCGAAGACCAAGTTGTTTCCTCCGACTTCATCCATGAGGAAAGAACAAGCGTATTCGACGCAGGCGCAGGCATCAGCTTGAACGACAACTTCGTTAAGCTCGTATCTTGGTACGACAACGAATGGGGTTACAGCTGCAAGGTTGTAATGCTGTGCGAACACATGGCTTGCGTAGACGGCAACTGCGACTGCTGCAAGTAAGATATACTGCGCGTAAAGCCAATGCGGTTTTACGCGCACTTTTTATTTAAAGGGGGTATATTCGTGATAAAAGATTTCATCTCCAAGGCAGATGCTCGCGGCGTAAAGCTTCGCGTTGTGCCGATAAGCTGCTTGTCGTATATCAAGGACGATCTGCAAAAGTTAGCGGCAAGCGGAAACTTAAACAGCTTCCAATCGTGGATTGTGCAAGAGAAGTATGCACTGGACGCGCCGCAGGACAGCTTCCGCTCCATCATAATAGCCGCAATGCCTCTTAGGCTTGTCAACCTCGAGTTTAAGCAAGACGGCAAAAGCGTACGCGATGTGCTTGGGGTAAGCCCGACAGGCGCATATGATTGCATAAAGGAGTTAGCGGAAGGGGCAGGGCATACAATTGAAACAATAGAGTGGCTGCCGATGAAACGCCTAGGCGTATGCAGCGGACTATCAGAATACGGCAGAAACAACATCACATACATAGACGGCTTAGGAAGCTTCTTCGAGCTTTCCGCTTACCTGACGGATATGGAGTGCGACGACTACACATGGAGGGAAGCGAAGGCCTCCGACGTTTGCGGCGACTGCAACAAATGCGTCGCAAACTGCCCCACCGGCGCAATTTTACCCGAACGCTTCCTAATCGACAACGAAAAATGCCTCACGCGCCACAACGAGTGGGGCAGCGACCCATTCCCGGACTGGATTCCGAAGTCCGCACACCACTCCATAACAGGCTGCTGGCGTTGCCAACGCATATGCCCGCTAAACGCCGGAATTTTCGACAGTGCCAAAGAAACAGTCGTGTTCGACGACGAAGAAACAGCACTGCTGTTATCATCAACGCCGTTCGAGCAACTCCCCCCTCCGCTGCTTGATAAAATGAACCCACTAGACATGGGTTGGCTGTACGAAAGCCTACCGCGCAATTTGAAAGCTATGTTCGACAACGCGTAAGCTTGTACATGTTGCTGAAATAACATTTATACAGCGCAAATTTATTCAACAAATCCCCAAAGCGGCAGCTTTTGTCGCTTTGGGCGAAAAAAAGGCTTGACAAACACATCGCCTACGTGTATAATAAAAAAGTAGTCAGCGCACGGCGGCATAGCTCAGTTGGCTAGAGCAAACGGTTCATACCCGTTAGGTCGGTGGTTCAAGTCCACCTGCCGCTACCATGCACCACCCACATACGGCCCATTGGTCAAGCGGTTAAGACACCGCCCTTTCACGGCGGTAACAGGGGTTCGATTCCCCTATGGGTCACCAAATAATTATTTATACATCAGATAAACGACCGCAGGGTCGTTTTTTCTTTAATTCGCCCAACCGTTTACATATCAGACGGAAGCGCAAATAATCATACAAGGAGCAATCACGTCATGGCAATCTCCAAAGCGGACTACATCAACAAAGTCACCAACGGCAACCCCGATAACTACACCCTAACCAAAGACGACATACGAAACCTCGTCCGCGAAAACGACATAAAATTCATTCGCTTACAATTCACCGACATATTCGGCGCTCAAAAAAACATAGCCCTCACAGTAAGCCAACTCGACAAAGTGCTGGACAACCAAGTAATGTTCGACGGCTCATCAATCGAAGGCTTTGTGCGCATAGAGGAATCCGACCAAAATCTACGCCCCTGCCTTAACTCGTTTGAAATATACCCATGGCGCGAAGCCCCCGGAAAAGTTGCGCGGCTCATCTGCGACGTTTACGGCACAGACGGTCAGCCCTTCGACGGCGACCCACGTTGGGTCTTACGCCGAATCGTCAACAAAGCCGCCGAAATGGGTTACACCTTCAACGTAGGCCCCGAGCTCGAATTCTTCCTCTTCCTAAAGGACGAGCAAGACAATCCCACAACCCAAACCCACGACAACGCAGGCTACTTCGACCTAGGCCCAATCGACAAAGGCGAGGACGCACGCCGCGACATCTGCCTTATCCTAGAGCAAATGGGATTCTCCATCGAAGCCGCACACCACGAATGCGCCGCAGCACAGCATGAAATCGACTTCAAATACGCCGACGCAATTCAAACAGCCGACAACATAATCACCTTCAAGCAAGTAGTAAAGCTAATCGCACAGCAGCACGGACTATACGCCACCTTCATGCCCAAACCAATCTACGGCATAGCCGGAAGCGGTATGCACGTAAACATGTCCCTGTTCAAAAACGGCACAAATGCCTTCAATGACCCAAGCGACAAGCACGGCCTTTCCCAAGTAGCCTACCACTTCCTAGGCGGCATACTAAAGCACGTAAAAAGCATGACAGCCATAACAAACCCGCTGGTAAACTCCTACAAGCGACTAGTCGCAGGCTTTGAAGCCCCCGTATACATCGCGTGGTCAGCACAAAACCGCAGCCCCCTAGTCCGAATCCCCTCCGCACGCGGCAGCAGCACACGCCTAGAGCTGCGCAATCCCGACCCAAGCTGCAACCCCTACCTAGCGCTAGCTCTATGCCTAAACGCAGGCCTAGACGGCATACAAAACGCCATCGAACCCCCCGCAGACGTAAGTGGCAACATATTCGACCTAACCGAATCCGAACGTGCAAACCTAGGCATAGACACCCTCCCTCCCAACCTAGGCCGCGCCATAGGCTTCATGAAAAACAGCGAGTTCGTCCACGAAACCCTAGGCAGCCACATCTACGACCGCTACATCGAAGCCAAGCAAATCGAGTGGAGCGAATACTGCTACCACGTATCCGAATGGGAAATCAAAAAGTACCTCGGCAAATATTAATACACAAGTATCAAGGGCGGATAATATCCGCCCCTACATAAGAGAAATATTACAACAAAATTACAAAATACGCTATTTTGTAACACTTCTGTAATATAAATTAAAATTGTATTGCAATTTCCTAATAAATGTTGTATAATAAGATAGAGTAATTTTTTTACTAATCCTAATCACGTGGATTAACTGCATTTACGGCTGCAAGCGAGGTGATAAAATGAATTTTATAGTTAAAGGCAAGGATGAGGAGAGTACCGACTCAGCTAAAAACTATAAAGTTAAGAAGAATATCGACGAAAAGATTCTCCTTCCCGAAATGGAGATTAGCGTTAAAAACGATACAAAAGCAAAATCGCTATCTGTGTCGTCTGAGCAGCAATATTACAAAAAGGACAAGACAAAGAAAACGCAGGAGGAAATTACCTCCCTTGACGTTGTATATAATAAAGCAAGCGGCAAGACAAATGTAAAACTGATTAAAGCGGGCGCAGCGATTTCAAAAGCGAAAAGCTTTGTAATCTACGCTGCGGCTTTTGCGATAACCTTTTTGCTCGTGTTCGGCACGATGTCGCAAATTAACATGAGGCTGCGTTTTGCGAACGAGGTTATCATCGACGGAAGAAGCGTCGGCTATGTATCGGATAAGCGCGAGCTTTCCAATATACTCGAGCGCGTCGATGCGGACACACGCGCATTCTTCGGCAACAATCACGAGATTAACAGGCAAATCACCTATATCCCGCGCATTATGGCAACCAGCGACATTACGTCGAAGCACAATCTCGAGGACAACATCAGAAGCAGCAACACCGAAACAGTATACGCGCATGTGCTAAGCATAAACGGGAAAGCCTTATTCGCCGCCTACGACGTAAAAGACATCGAGGACGCAATAGAGTTCGTAAAACAAGACTACATCGTCAAAAACGACGGCGACCCGAACGAGATTGTCGAATTTATCGACAAGATTACAATCGAAAAAGACTACACCACCCTAGCAAATATAAGAAGCATCGACAGCATGATAAGCGACCTCACCGCGACCAAGGAAGGCGAGCAAGTATACTACGTCGGCGAAAACGACACCCTGTGGGAAATCGCGCGCACCAACGACCTCACGATAGACGACATCATGGAGCTCAACCAAGACTTAACCGACATTATCCACGAGGGCGACCCTATCGTACTGAAAAAGAGTGTGCCGCAGTATTCGATCGTTTCAACTTTGTCGCACACTGTTGAAAAAGACATTCCCTACGACGTTGAAAAGATACAGGAATCCTCAATGTTTGAAGGCACAACCGAGGTTGTAGAGCCAGGCTCATTGGGCAAAAAGCGCGTATCCGAAACAATCGAAAAGCGGGATGGACAAATCGTAAACGTAATTGTGCATAGCGAGGAAATGCTGGAAGAGCCTGTGCGCGAGGTGATTCGCGTAGGCACAAAGCCTGTGCCTAAAAAGGGCAACGGCATATTCTCACGTCCGCTTGCAGGCACAATAACCTCCCGCTACGGCAGACGCAGCAGCGGACAGCATACAGGCCTAGACATAGCCGCTTCGACAGGCTCATCGATAAAAGCAGCAGACAGCGGCGTAGTAGTATTCTCAGGCTGGAGCGGCGGCTACGGCAACTTAGTTAAAATCGACCACCGCAACGGCTACGTGACATACTACGCACATTGCAGCAAATTATTAGTTTCCTACGGACAAGAAATCTCCGCAGGTCAGCAAATAGCAAAAGTAGGCAGCACAGGCAACAGCACAGGTCCTCACCTCCACTTCGAGGTACGCAAAAACGGACAGCCGCAGGATCCGTCCAACTATCTAAACTAAAAGTGAATAGTGAAGAATGAAAAGTGAAAAGTGAAAAACCAAGGGCTTGCAGCGCAAGCCGTAACCGCTTCTAACTTTTCACTTTTCATTCTTCATTCTTCACTATTCAAAAATGGGGTTTGCATGGAAAGAACAATTCTTGTTGTAGATGACGAAAAGCCAATCGTTGAAATTTTGAGATACAATTTATCAAAGGAAGGTTACAACGTCATTGTTGCATATGACGGAGAGGAAGCCTTAAAGATGGCGCAGGAGGAGAATCCCGACTTGATTCTTCTAGACGTCATGTTGCCAAAGGTGGAAGGCTTCACCGTATGCAGGCGGCTTCGCGAGCGAATGTCCACGCCTATTCTCATGCTTACTGCTAAGGAGGAGGAGGTGGATAAGGTGCTCGGGCTTGCGCTCGGCGCTGATGATTACATCACCAAGCCTTTTTCCACCAAGGAGCTTATGGCACGCGTGCGCGCCAACTTGCGCCGCGCCTCGACTGATTTAACCTTTATGAATATGCCTGTGGAAACGCACAGCATTATACACGGCGCGCTTGAGATCGACATCGAGCGATACGAGCTTCGCAAAAACGGCAAGCTGATTGAGCTTACCATGCGCGAGTTTGAGCTATTCAAGTTTTTAGCAATGCAGCCGGAAAAGATATACTCACGCGAGTCGCTGCTGGAAAAGGTATGGGGCTACGAATACTACGGCGACGTACGCACGGTCGACGTAACAATCCGCCGCCTGCGCGAGAAAATCGAGGACGAACCGTCGGTTCCGTGCTACATTATCACCCGCCGCGGCATGGGCTACTTCTTCGCACGGCAGGAGAACAGTCCCGACGACAGCACCCTGCCGCCGCCGCAATCGTAAGAGCGCATTGCGTTCATATAAAACAAACACCGGAAAACGTATTCGTTTTCCGGTGTTTGTTTTTGATAGTGTAGATTATGCTCAAATTTTAATAAAAATTAAAATAAATAAAATAGCAATTTCGGATAAGTAAGAGGATTATATTATGTTATAATAAAATCACCGTACGGAAAGAGGTGATTAAAATGAATCGCACTCAAACATTGCAAGCAGTACTTGATTACATCGACGACAACATAACCGAGGAGATAAGCATGGCCATGATAGCGGAAAAGGCCGGGTATTCCGCTTATCACTTCAGCCGAATTTTCACAGAAGCGATCGGAATATCTCCGATGTCCTATGTGACATGGCGCAAAATGCAATTTGCGTTGTATGACTTATCTCACGGCAAGAAAGTAATTGATGTAGCAATGGAGTACGGTGATGTCAAGACAGGACTAAAAAAATTAACAAATTCTTTACTGACTACTCCGCATTTTCAGCCACTTTCAACTTCACTTCTATCCTATCTGCACTATACACATAAACACAGTCAACCAAAGCAGAAACAAATCGAGAGGTTAAGTGCGTAACAGCGTTAATGCTTCCAAATGCTTCTGCGACTGGGTTGGTTTCGGTAGCATTTTTTTGTACTTGCTCGTAGATTTGCTCTAACTCCGAAGC
This sequence comes from uncultured Eubacteriales bacterium, assembly GCA_964479875.1. Lineage (GTDB taxonomy): Bacteria > Bacillota > Clostridia > Monoglobales > CAYZNM01 > CAYZNM01. Next base: position 4,556 of record CAYZNM010000024.1, on the reverse strand, counting down.
CTGCATGGTCAAGTTCTCGATTTGTGCATTTATCACCTCTCTCTCCGTTAGGTACTTTTCACGGGTTATCCTATCATCACTGTAATCCTTGTAAAGATTAACCCTTGTTCCATTCAAACGCTCAATATCTTTGTGAAGCCGTTGTATTTGTGCAAATAAGGCGGTAGGTGATATTCCGTCTACATCTTGCACTACTGCTTGTTGAGAGGAATAAACGGCAAATAACTTTTGAATGGCCGCGAGGACAGTGGATTCGATAGCAGCGTTGTTTATGCAGCCAGTAAAGCAACCGTTATCTGCAATGAAACTACCGTTTCTACAATAATACTCCGTCCCTTTTCGGCTATGCCTGTTCAATGTGTACCCACAGCAACCACACCGTATACTTATCTGTGACAACGGGGTTTCTGTCTGAGGTTTACGAACACGCTTTGCACCATTTTGAGGCCTTTTCTTAATGCAATTCTGAGCCTGCTCGTATTCCTCCTTTGAAACAATCGGTTCGTGTTGGTTATAGCAGATGTGCCATTGCTCACGGGGTAGCATCCGACTTCTGTCACTTCCAACGCTAAGGACTTCATACATACCATGAGCAACCGCACCGGTATACCGAATATCTCTGATAAGCCGAAGAACATTAGGCCCTGTCCATATTGGATTACCATTTAATGTGCGCCAGTTACATTTTACACCCTTTGACTTTTTATACGCAGCAGGCGTTGGCACACTGTCAGTATTCAAAGCCAAAGCTATTTCTGTTGAGGACTTGCCAGCTAATACCATATCAAATATGCGACGGATAACTCCGGCGGCATTTTTGTCTATGACAAGTTTGTGTTTGTCCTCCTTGCTTTTTTCGTAGCCATATACTTCATAAGAGGATAAAAACTTGCCGGATTCACGGCGAGTTTGCAAACTACTTTTTATCTTACGGGATATATCTTTGCAATAGTAGTCGTTGCATAGATTTTTGAAAGCAATGCTAATATCACCAGCGGCATATGCTTGTTTATCGCTGTCGTAACCGTCGTTGATTGAGATAAACCGTACCCGCAGGAATGGAAAAATCTGCTCTAAGTAGTCACCCACATCAATGTAGTTGCGTCCAAAACGGCTAAAATCTTTTACTATGATACAATGGATTTCGCCACCTTTTACCTTGCTCAAAAGCTGTTGAACGCTGGGTCTGTTGAAGTTCGTGCCAGAATAACCATCATCACAAAACTCTAAGCAAACGGCATCTTTCAAGTCTGGCTGTGAGCGAATATAATCCATAATCAATGAACGTTGGCCACTAATGCTTTGACTGTCGTTCGTGTCACCGTCCTCCACAGAAATACGGAGGTAAGACGAGATAACGATTTGATTACTCATTGCTCTGCCCCTCGCTTTCTGTAATGAATGTGTATAGCTTTTGGTATTCGTCTTGATAACGGAAAATGATATGCACCGATAAATCGCCCTTAACCTCAATGCGTTCAACCAGTGCGAGTAGCATATCCCGTGTGAGTATTTCCGAATCTTTGAATTGCTCCAATGCTGTAACCCACTTGTTTGTATCAACAAATTCTGGCTGATATTTGCTTTTTTCGGTAGAGAGCTGCTCAAGCTGTGCAATCAGCTCAACTTTTTCAGTTTCGTTCTGATTACCCAAAAGCTGATAATCAGCTTCATCTATGATACCATCGCAGAAGTCCTCATAGAGCTTTATTCGTAAGGCGGGGATACGAGAGAGCCGTCCTTGTATACGCTTAATCTCAGTTTCCAACCGACTTTTATGTTGCTTACCGGTTTGCTTCATGTGTATACGCTCAATAACTTGACGAGCATCGGCACATATGTCTATCTGCTGCCTTAGCGCCTTAAAGATTACATCATAAAACACGGTTTGCTTGAGATATGGTCTGCTTTTCTTATTATCGCTGCCCTTTTTACAAGATGCACAGGTGTATGAGTAAGATGTGTGTCCCGTTGGTGACGAAATGCGTCTGCGTCCAAATACATGGCCACACTCGGCGCAAAATGCGAGTCCCTTAAAAATGTTTTCGGGGTTATCCCACTTTTTGTACTGGCGTTCCGAAATACGCCGGTGCGTTTCATTTAACAATTCCTGCACCTTATCAAAATCAGACTGCGAAACTAATGCTTCATGAGCATTTTCGGTTATTATCCAATCTTCTTTTGGTTGAATAACTCTGTCATATAATTTATGGGACTTCGCTTTTGTTTTCCCAAGTGATAAATGACCGAGATATTGAGTACCTTGCAGTATCTTAATAACTGTCGTGTCATTCCAATATTGCGGCTTTGCATACCGTTTATCGCAGAATATGCCTTTGATATACCGATAGTGTCCGGGCGTTGGGACATTACGTTCATTAAGCCATGCTGATATTTGGTGTACCGGTAACCCGTCAAGTTTCAAGCGGAATATCTGGCGCACGATCTCGGCAGCTTCTTCATCAACAATGAGCTTACCTCTTTTGTCAGGCGATTTTGCATATCCAAAAGTAGGTTTTGCGCTTACATATTCGCCGTTTCTTTGTCTTGTTGCGTGAGCTGCCCTCATTTTCGCGGATATATCCTTTGAGTAGAAGCTATTTATCATATTCTTCAAAGCAATAGCTAATCCATCACCCTGACAACGAGGGTCAAAGCTGTCGTAGTGGTCGTTAATGGATATAAACCGAACACCAAGACGAGGGAAGATAACCTCAAGGAAGTTTCCGGCTTCCACATAGTCACGGCCAAAGCGGGATAAATCCTTTACGACAATGCAGTTTATTTTGCCTTGACGGATTTCTTCCATGAGATTTTCAAAGCCGCTACGGTCAAAGTTAGTGCCGGTCTGCCCGTTGTCGCTGTGAAAAGAGCATAACTCCAAATCCGGCGTTTCATTGATGTAGTTGCTTATCATCAGCATTTGATTGTCCAATGAGCCACCGTCAGTGTCTTTATCCTCAATGGAGAGTCGAGCATATCCGGCGGTTTTGTACCTCATAACAATAGGTGCGGTTTCATTAGTGGTCTGCGGCTTCTTTCTGCTGACACGCGCCATTTAGCTCACCGCCCTTTCTGCTTGCTTTTCGTCGGCCGGTAAAGTTTCTATGAAACGTATTGCTTGCTCATAACTTTCACGATAGCGAAATGCCACATCTATCATGCCGTTTTCATAAACGGTAATTCGGTCAATAAGCTCTACAACAACGGCACGGGTAAGACATTGTAGATCATGGTGTTTTTTGAAATGCTCAATCCATAAACAGCTCTCGGTTCTGTTATTTATGATATTGTCATGCTCTTGTCTGAGTTTTTCAAGAGAGGATTCAGCTTCCGTGTGCTGTGCTGCGAAAACATCTCGAAAGCTCATGTATTCGTCCTTGTTGAGAATACCGTCCTTGTAATCCTCATAGAGCTTTAGCTTGCGTTTTGTGAGCTTATCAATCTCAGCCTGTTTATCGTCTATCTGCTTTTGAAGCTTTTGAGCGTCAAGCTGATGATATGGCATCTCGTCAAGAAACTCTAAGACAGTGCCTATTCTTGCACATTCACGGATATGGAATTGCAATACTTGCAACACAGCTTCTTGTAATGCTCTGTCGCTAATGCTGTGACTGGTGCAATCCTCTCCCTTTTTATTGGTCGAGCAAACGTGATACACATACTTACTTTTACTACTTGGGACAATTTTGCGGACAAGGCTTTGCCCACACTTATCGCAGTAGAGCATACCAGAAAAGAGATAAACACTATCTTCACCCGGCGCAATGCGAGTATCCTTTTTCAAAAGCTCTTGAACAAGACGGAAATCCCCTATGGATATAATGGGTTCATGTGACTGCTCAACACGCACCCATTCGTCTGCACTTTTTTTGACACGCTGTTTTATCTTGTAATTAGGTGTAGAAGTCACGCCTTGCGTTAGAACACCGATGTATAATTCGTTTTTGAGTATGCGTCCAATAGCCATAGCATCCCATTTAGCAACATGGTTTACTTGTAATGCAGCTACATAACGGCAGTTGGAACTCTTTTTATGTTCGGCAGGGCAAGGGATACCAAGCTCATTTAGCTTATCCGCAATACCTTTCTGGCTCATGCCGTCTATCTTCCATCGGAAAATATCCCGAACCACAGGGGCAACGGTTTCGTCGATGAGCAATCTATTCTTGTTATCCTCCGATTTGATATAACCATAAGCCGCAAAAGCTCCAATGAAGTCACCTTTTTTCCGCTTAACCTCTAATTGGCTTCGGGTTTTGCGTGATGTATCGGCGCAATAAGCGTCGTTAATGAGGTTTTTGAAAGGGATAATGAGTGAGTCAGTCTGCCCGTTATGGCTTTGGCTGTCGTAGTTATCGTTGATTGCAATGAAGCGTACACCCATAAAAGGGAAGAAGCGTTCAAGCAGCTTTCCCGTTTCGATATAATTTCTGCCAAGGCGAGATAAGTCCTTGACTATGACGCAGTTAATTTTGCCACTTTGAATATCGGCAAGCAGGCGCTTGAAGTCGGGGCGCTCAAAATCAACGCCCGAATAGCCATCGTCCTCATAT
>CAYZNM010000023.1:0-30761 GCA_964479875.1 uncultured Eubacteriales bacterium | reverse complement strand
TAACATGACCCAGAGGGGTTGTGCAAGATTTTGTTTACGAACAGGACCTAGCAGATTGTTTTTCTGAAGGAATAATAATATTTTGCATGAGCGCGTAATAATCGCAACCACATACATCCCCGAGTTCTAAAAACCATAATATTTGCAATGTATACGAAAATAAATCTCTTAGCGTTCCAGAGCCTTGCGTAATGCAAATCTCCGTGATAATAACCATCTTGATACACCTCTTCCAATATTTCTAAGATTTGCATCAAGTACCCATATCCATAGCATGTTTACAATATTTACAATAAAGAAAAATTAAAGAGAACACGACAAAACCAAGGTACATTATATCAAGTTTATCATAACGAGTGAATACTCTACGGAAGCCTTTAATTCTGCGGGAAAATCTTTCAACAACATTTCAGCGTTTGTATAGTCAAACAACTTTAAAACAACCTGCTAGTCAATCACGTTTCATTGATTATATCAGCATTTGTCGCACTTCTGATGTAATTGAATGAAACGTGATTGAATATATCTATTCTTTTTTGTACTCTAAACCTAACTCACTTGCTTGCTTGCCACGTATGCCCCAATTATCAAGGGGCGGCTCATTTATTATCACATAGATATCCGACTGTGCAATTTCAAGCCGTTCGCCCAATAGCCGATAAATCTCTTTTATTGCACTTCCCTTCATTTCCTTACTTCTTCCGGGAAGAAAAGTTAATTCTATTAAAGTAAACTTGTCTGTTTTTGTATCGTTAAGTTCAAAATAATCTTTATCAATTTCATAAAGTCTTTGGATGCGGTCATGATCCGGAATTGATAGACTATTTACTAAAGCCTCATGAATTGTTTGCATAAGAGCTTTTTTGTATTCCCTTGAATTCCCCTTTATGACTTCGATTCTTACAAATGGCATGTTTACCTCCTATTAAATTTTTCTCCGCTTATACTTAATCAACTTTAAAACCATCTGCTAGTCAATTGCGTTCGACAGCTTTCTATAAAATTATGTGATTGTGATTCAAAAGAGCTAACGTGGGATAATCATTTTAGAAGTTCAGAAATATCGGACACGATTCTATCAGGGATAATCTCTGAACCCTCTGGCAGACCTGAATTTTGATAATCATTCCATATAGAATAAATGCCCAATTGCTGCGGAGCTTGGACGTCCCACACCAAATTATCACCAACCATCCAAACGTCTTTAGCCCCTAATCCGAGACGCTCTAACGCTAGTTTGTATATTCTTGTATCCGGTTTTCCATAACCGACTTCATGCTCAACCAAAATAACATCGAAGAAATCTGATAAATTAAACCTATCGATTTTTGCTCTTTGGTCATGCGAAGTGCCATTTGTTAATAGGGCAAGCTTTACGTTTTGTGCTTTTAGCTCTTTTAATGTATGTATGGAATTAGGGAAGAGGCAAATAAGTTCAACACGATAGGAGGAAAACATGTCAGCAAGACCATTAGATAAATTTTCGTCGTAAACCTCTAAATTTGATAAAGCAATTTTCACAATATTGCGGCGCGCTTCTATAATATTGGCTCGTCCGATTGTGTGCCTATTGGCATCACTCCAATACCATTTTCGGATAGCATTGATTTGAGACAGCAATTCTTGTTTACTAAAAGCAAGCGTATTTTGATTTACAAAATCTGAACAGCACTTTTCCCACGCCGCCCCAGAAACACCTTCAAATGAAATAATAGTATCGTCTAAATCAAATAAAATTGCCCTTGGCAGCATATGAATCCGCTCCTCATATACGGTTAGTTGAGTAAACAATCCTTGCTTATACACCAAAAGCCTTCAAACTCATCGTACAATTAAAGCCTGTCTTTCGACAGGCTTCTATAAATTGGCGGAGGCGGAGGGATTCGAACCCCCGTGGGCTTGCACCCAAACGGTTTTCAAGACCGCCGCGTTATGACCGCTTCGCTACACCTCCGTAAAACTTACCCTTGCATATAGTTCTTACATATTCTAGCACATGATTGAATAAATGTCAAGTAAAAATTATGGCTTTCCCAGGGCAACAGCATTTACTTTATTTTGTGGAAATCTATTTCAAAAATCCCTCGTAGGAAACGATAGAGAGCGATAATTTTTTCGAAACATCATTTTGAAAGATTTTATCGCCTACAAAACACCATTTTTAGTGCTAAAAAAGTAAATGCTGTTGCCGTGATGACTTTCCACGTTCGTTCCATAAACAGACAATATGCAAAATGTAGGGGCGCGCTAATAGCGCGTCCGTGGATAACCCACACATTCGCGGCAAACCCGCGGACGCGCTAATAGCGCGCCTACAAAATAATGCGTCATTTTGTGCAATATTAAATTAATTTATATTTGTGCCTTTTAGGTCGAGATCGCTTTTGTTTATGTCGATTCCGCAAACGGTGAAGCCTTCGCTTTTGTCGTAAGCTCCATGGCAGTCGCAACCTCCTGTTATTCGTATAGTCAATCGCGTTTTTTGGTTCTAGCTGCAGTTATCGAACTTCTGTTATAATTGATTCAAACGTGATTGACTATATCTTGCTTTGATATTAGTGATTTAGGGATGAGAAGCCTTGACGTTTGACTATTCTGCTGAATACAAACAATCCACGCTAAAATGGATTTAGCGTGGATTGTTTAATTGTGGTGCACTGCACTGCACTGCACTGCACTGCACTGCAGTGCAGTGCAGTGCAGTGCAGTGCAGTGCAGTGCAGTGCAGTGCAGTGCAACCTCTCAAACACGAACCCCCAGACCCCGCCCCAGTGCTGGATTCTATCTCATCTAGCAAGTCCGCCGTCACTGTAACAGGGCGTGATTCCGCATTAAAGATACATACTAATTTGTTGTCATATAAGTACACCCTATTAACTAAAACAGTAACCAACATACGGCGATATTCCAGGTCGTTAATATCCCCATATCGTAAGCTATTCAAAAAGAACATAATATCATCAGTCGACAGCTCAACTCGCCCTGCTTTTTCCTGTTCAATCTGCTTTTCCAATTCCGCTTTTTCATCGGTTTTCAACTGTAGCCGTGGCAGCAGCGCATCGATAGCCTGTCCGCTTTCTATCGCCTTTAACAGGTTTTCGGTAGCAACCGCATTTTCCTTAAGTAACTTTTGAAGCCGCTTTAGCTCATAATTCGTCGCTGTCTTTTCGCTAATAGCTACTATTTCTTTCGCTATCCGTTCGATATTTTCGTCCGTAAGCACAGCCAAACACTGCTGTATAACCAAATCCTCAATGTATGCCTTACGCACATTTTTCTTGGTGCATTTCTTCTTACTTCCCCGCGCATCGACACACGCATAATAATGATGCAGCTTCCCCACTTTGCCATACCCACTATACCCTGTCATCAGAATATGCTCATGTCCACGTTCTTTGCAGCAACCGCAAAAAAGTTTAGGAGTTAAAATGTATTCTTCCTTCGCTTTCAGCCTTGCCGGGGCTTGCCTGTTTCGCGTTAATATATCGCCTACGGTGTAAAACATTTCATCGCTAACAATGCGGGGTATAGCATCGGCTGATAGCACCTCGCCTTTGTAAACATATTTTCCGATATATATTGGATTTTGTGCCAAATAGCGTATAGAATTTTTATTGAATACTGAACCCTTCGCCGTCTTAATCCCGCGCTCATTAAGGTAATTACATATATCTGTAACCCTGCTCCCGCTTGAATACATCTCAAATATCTTTAATACATAAGGTGCTTTATCTTCATCAAGAACAAGCTTTTTGTCAATCGACTTGTACCCGAAAGGCACAGTCCCGCCTGTAAACTGCAACTTCCGTGCGCTAAGCTCTTTACCCCTGGTCACTTTTTCTCGCAGTTCATCACTGTACAGCTGCGAAACGCACATCAAGATGTTTTTCAGAAACACGCCCGACGAATCTGCCGTAAAAGCTTCTGTTGCCGATAGCACAATAACATTATTTTTCGCCAAAATAATCTGATTTTGCATGTCTTGATTAACGTTGCGTCCGAAACGGTCTAAAGAATACACAAGCACCGCTTGAAATTGTTGTCTTGCGCTATCTGTCAGCATCTTTTGAAATTCCATGCGATTATCCGTAGTCGCAGAAGCTGCACGGTCGATATATTCGCCCACTATCTCAATGCCGTTATTGACAGCATACTGTCGACATACCTGCTGCTGCCGTTCTATGCTTTGCTCGTTTTGGCTCGACGATGAAAACCTGCAATACAACACGGCTTTCATGCCATCAACGCTGTGGTTAGCTTGTTTCTTCATTATATACACCTCACCTCATTTGTATTGTATCTATTGTACCAAACATCATCATTAAACGTCAATGAAATAAAAAAACTTGCTTTTCGCTTTGCTCCCCGAGCAACGATATTTTCACATCGCACACTCTAGCGGAGGGTTCGGCGTGCTACACTAGCGAAACGATGGGGCAGTTAAGCTTTATCCTTGCTTATCCGTCCGCCCCGTCGCGCCTATCGACAGCACGCCGATTTTCTTTTGTCAAGGTACGCCCTTTGCCTTGACAAAAGAAAAACCATAGCGGGCAAATCACAACCCCACCACGGTTAATTATGCAACTTGAACAATAATAGCTCAAAACTACCATCAAAATTTGTTATACAATTTTTCTCATTTTTATGCATTGTTTTATACGTTGTTTTAAAAATTTGTAAATTTTATTTTGGCAGGGTCTGCCGGAGAGAGGTTTACATGAAAATAGTCATCAGCAAAGAGCAAGCGAAAATTATCGCCGCAGCAGTTTATCCGAGGATTATCTCATATCTAAATGAGAAAAAAGAAAGCGAGAAGCAAGAAACTTCCAAATTTACACATGAAAAAAGTGCATGAGCGTTGTTTGGAGCGTTGTTTTGTACATTATTAGAGCGTGTATCGGATATGTAGGTGTAACAAAAATGAACAACTCTGTTCAAGCCGCTATACTACGCGAAAGCGTGTATATAAAAAAATTTATTTCGGAGGTACTAAATTATGTTAGCAAAATTACTAGGTTCTCAGAAGTTCGATTTCATTTCCAGTGATGGAAAGTCAGTAAAAGGAACGTCAATTTTTATCTCATACCCCGATGAAAACGTTGTGGGACTGCGCTGTGAACGTATGTTCATCAATGATTCTATACAATTGCCCGAGCTAACTCCGGGCAGTGAGATTTCTCTCACTTTTAATAGAAAAGGGAAAGTCGAGACAGTGTCCGCAAGAACTACTACAACCAAAACAGATAAATAGGAGGAAAACTTATGGATAAAAAATTAATGGAATTATTCAAAACAGGGCGAGATATAATCCTTCGCTTCCTAAAAGGTGAAGCAAAAAGAGAAGATTTAGCAACTGTGCTAACGGTGATAATCGCCGCCTTGACAATCGTTGCATCAGTTATAGGAATCATCCACATTCTTCCTTACGCTGTAACTGCCGCAGTTATAGCACTAATCTTCATGCCAAGCAAGAAGGAAACCAAAGCTCCGCCTGTCCCATACGAACTAATCGTATTTCGCGCTATAGTAGATGCCGTGAATAGAATCTACAAAACAGTAGGTTTAAGACCTATCGACCGTGACGAGGAAGCCGATAGTATAGTTAGCTCATCGGTAAGTCCCGAAGGGATAAAACGAATGGTTTTCCGCATGAAGGTGCAAAACCCTAGTGGCTCTTGTAATGCAGATTGGACTGAAATTGTAATGAAAATTATCCAACAAGAGATTAATTCTATGCTTCGCACAGGAAAAATTGCAGGCATACCTACACCCTCTATAGACGGCATTCATCCAATAATTTTTATTGATGAGGTTATCGATATGGGTACTCATGTAGAAGTTGTCGTGATTTTTGTTGACAATAAAGTCACATTAGACTATGTTCGCAACAAGAACTCACAGCTTCCACCTCAATGTCCAATAGACGAGGATTTTTAATATGATTATACCTTTAGGTTTCGACACTAATTTAATACAGGGTGGCATTTGTCACCCTGTATTTTGGAATTCATCTATATATAGTCACTTGTTGGTAATCGGAAGCACAGGAAGTGGGAAGACATACTTTAATAAATTAATTTTAGGTAAGTGCGCACTGGCAAAAGAAAAGCCACTAGCTTTTGTTTTAGACTACAAAAACGTCGATTATCGTTTTCTAAAAGGCACTCCTAACGCAAGATACTGGGGTTACGACCGTGTTATTGATGGCTTCAACGAGGTATATCAACTTTTTGAACAGCGTCTTAAAGGAAATAGTGAGCTTCAGTCAATAGTTGTTTTAATTGAAGAATATGCATCTTGGCTAAATGCTCAAGATAAAAAAGTTGCTGATGAACTAATGAAAAAAGTTGCTAACTTGCTTTTTCTATCAAGAGCCTTGGGTTTTTCTATTATAATCTCGTGTCAACGTGCTATGGCTACGCAGTTTTCGGGTGGAGCTAGGGATTGTCTTGGTGGGGTAATTTTTCTAGGTTCTCCATCGAAAGAGAGTATCGGCTCTTTCTGCGACAAAGAAGAATCTTCCCTCATGCACCCATGCCCTAGGGGTAAAGGGTACGTGCTTTTCGAGGGACAACCGCCTAGAGGAATCACTGTCCCCACTGTGAGGAATGAGGGTAGGCTTGCAAGGGCAATAGAACGAGTAGTAACAAGGCAGTAGGCGAGCGTAGCGGCGGGGCGCAGCCTTAGCCGCTATCGCATAGCCGTGAACATGAGTGAGAGGTCGGTCTAGTATTACCCGACCTCTGTACCACCCTCAATAATCCCTTACCCCACCTACACAAATCACCCGACACACCACCCCCCTACCACATGTGTCATGTGCCACCATAATAAATCAAGGAGGAAACACAGTGCAAAATACAATAGAAAACATAATAGATACAACAGTAATTGAAAGCACAGTAACATACACTCAAACAGACAACATTAACAATACCAACCCACAACCTAAAAAAGACACAAGAAGCAGAAAGTATCTGATGGTGATAAACAACCCTCTCGACAAAGGCTTCACCCATGATAAAATAAAAGAGAAGTTAAATGAACGTGATGGACTTGTCTATTACTGCATGTCAGATGAGATAGGAGAGCAAGGAACTCCGCATACTCACATTTATGTAGTTTTCAAAAGCCCAGTGCGATTCTCAACTTTACTGGAGAGCTTTGACAAGCAGGGTCATTTTGAAAAACCCAAGGGTAACTCCGAAAGCAACAGAGCTTATGTCGAAAAATCCGGCAAATGGAAAGATACAGAAAAAGCTTCAACAAGCGTAGCAGGTACTTTTGAGGAATGGGGAGAACTCCCCATAGAACGCCCCGGCTCTAGGAGTGACCTACACTACCTCTATGAGAGAATCAAAGATGGTGCAAGCAACAGTGAAATATTGCAAGAAAACCCGTAGTTTATGAAGAATTTGACCGACATAGAAAGAACCCGACAAACTCTTTTGCAGGAAGAACATAAAACAAAATGGCGAGATATAGAGGTGACATACATCTGGGGAGCTACTGCTACAGGGAAGACACGTCACGTTATGGAAAAGCATGGTTATGGGAGCGTTTACAGAGTAGTAGACTACAAACATCCTTTTGACTCCTATGAGGGGCAAGACATTTTAGTTTTAGATGAGTTTTGCGACCATTTCACCTTACAGGATATGAACAATTACCTCGATGGCTACCCCCTCACGCTCCCTTGTAGATATGTAAACAAAATAGCATGTTATACCAAAGTCTACATCATTTCCAACAAAGATTTGTCGGAGCAGTATCTAGATAAAAAAATATCATATCACGCCCTTTGGGAAGCTTTTATCCGCCGTATTCATAAAGTGATTCATTTTACAGACGTTGGAAAATACACTGAGTTGGACATAAAAACATACATGCTTTTTGATAGTATGGCTAAAGCAAAAGAAGATAAAACTAAAATCCCAAAAATCCCCCTAAATGCACGCGCTGGCTTACAAGACAATACAGACTTCTCAAAAGCAACTATATGAGGGTGGTTTATCGTACAGTAAAAAGAAAGAAAATACTTGCTTTTTCGACATCTTCATCATATAATGATTTTAAGAAAGAATCTACCCACCAAAAAAAGAAAGGACACACATCATGTTAAAAAATTCCTAGTCAAAAAACTAACCGTAATCCCCCTAATCGTAGCAATTTTCACCTGCTCCACCATAACATCTGTTTTAGCAGAATCAACATTACAAAATCTAATCGCATCCCCTTCACAAACAATCACAATGGAAAGTTTACAACCTTCCCAATCCACCATCTCAAACTCTCCCACCATCTCCGTAGCCGTTTTCGAGAACAAAAACGCAAAAACCACCACCACAAATCAAGCCAATACTCAAACTAATTCTAACCTTAACTCTAACACTTCTAACACTTCTAACACTTCTAACACTTCTAACACTTCTAACAATTCTAACACTCCAACTACAAATCCCAACTCTAATTTATCCGTAGCTTCCACCTCTAACAAATCCAACCTCGAGCAATTACGCGACAAAATCGACCAAATCTTCGGCACAAGAATCATCAACGGCAAAAAGAGTGGCATATTACAGACAGGATATTTATTTGAAGACCCATATCAAACTACATCATCAAAGTTAGGTGTCAAAGAAAATTATTCATTATATTTTGCATTAGGAAATCCAAATCTAAAAGAATTACTTAAAAATGACAACATTAAATCTCAATTACGCGAAGCTGTTTTAAACACTTACAATGATTTAAAAGGTGACGAGTGGTATCTCCCAAATTTATCCCTTGCTTCCTATTATTATTTATCAGGTTACGAAGACGGTACTTTTAGGGGTTCACAGCTAGTTACAAGACAAGAAGCGGCTTTAATGGTAGCGAAATATTTTGGTGGTGAACCTACAAATATAACTAAGAATGTTACCTATGATAATGTAATAGAAGCAGGTGTACCTGAATGGGCTGCTTATGGAGTTGCAACTAGAATAGGTAGTGGTTTATTAGATACACATGCAGGGGCAACAGCAGAATATTATGCTTCTCCAATGACAAGAGCAGAAATAGCAATGATATTAATGGATAAAAACCCCGATTGCAAACCCGGTGGTAAATATTACGAACTAGCTCAAGGAAAATATAGTGGAAGCGGCAGTCCATTCTCCGACACAAGGGAGCAATTAGATTTTGGCGGCAATTCAGATAGGTCATTAGAAATAATAACATCACAATTCGGATTCAAGAAAGAAGATTTTGCAAAAAACCAAACAAAATTCCAACAGATGATTTTTGATAAAGGTATTATTCCTACAAATGCTGTAGACGGAAACGGCAAATCCACTTGGTATAATTATTACCCATCTTTAATCGCCTTATATGAAATAGGTGTAATGAAGGGAACTCCTGACGGCTCTGGCGGAGTAAAATCCGATTGGAATCGCCCTGTAACCCGCGCCGAGCTAGTAGCTTTACTAGAAAGATACGCAACCAGAGATTCAAGAGATGCAACAATTCGTGGTAATTAAGTCAAATCTATTCCTCTATGTAAGAAGGTGACACCATTGAAACAAAAGATTTTATGTATTTTACTAGCAATTTTATTATTATTCAATAATGTAGCTTATAGTGTAGGCGTTGGTTTAGAAATAGGTGGTAGTGATAGTAGACCAAATAAATCAGGCGGAGGCTCTGCTGGTTCTGGTGCAATTGTGTATAAAACTGATTTATATGGCACAAAAGTATCATTAGCATATGTAAACAAGGGTACTTATAATACTGGTTCTTTAACTGCACTTACCCCCACTGCTGTTTCTTTAAACAGTAATTCTGATTTATCAAAAATTCTTAAAACAACACGTTCTAACCCTTTTTCATCTCCTAGTGATGATGGTATTTATGGGATTATGCCGATTTTCTTCTCAATAGGTACTGCTGGAACGGCTGATGGTTTAATAGCAGCTACGTCACTGAAATCAACCGAAACAATTTATCGAACTGATGTGAATGATTTACTTATCACTTCTTTTGATTCAAGTATAATTCCAGAAAATGACAAACTTGCAAAAGAACAAATCGGTAAAATTGGTGGGGCATTTTCATCACTAAATTGGTGGAGTTCGATAGACTTCGAGAATGGCATCGAGGATTATCTAGGTATTGAGTATGTACAAAAACCCACTGACAATGACCCCAATAAAATGAAAGCGTATAAGGAAAACCTAGCTCGTAGGTCTGCTACTGTTCGTGCTTTCTTATACATTATGAAGGACAGATATACGCAGTACAAAAAAGCTGTTCCTCAAGCTGCAAGTTATGTAGATTCATGGTTACAAGAAGCGGACAAACTTATCTCTGCTGCTAACGGCAAAGGTAATGTACCAGTTGATTACTTCCTAATTGTCGAGCCAATGGTCGGTCTGCAAATTCAAGGCAGACTCCAAGACAGTTTCTTAATGTCCGTCAATGATTTTGTAATGTCCGTTGGTGGTTCACCAATAATCGGATATGAAAATCTTGAATTATACATGCAACAAAACAAAGTTGCTTTTGATGACATTTGGGGTAACCAGCTCCATAGAATCACAGGCCTACTTGATTGGCAAGATAACCTAAGTAAAACAAGTAATGATAACAAGCAAACTATCGCTTCCAAAATCTTCTATAACGGCCCAAAAAGTGAGGATAAAGGGGGTGGTTTCTGCACTTCAGAGGACGGTAAAATCGGTTGGGGTACAATTCCTCTCCACGAAACCTTAGACGAGGTAGCAAGCGAGGAATCCGTTTCCCAAATATTAATTTCCAACATAATGCTTCCCAATAAAACTGTCGCAGACACCCGCCTACTCCTACGCGATGACGCAGCCACCGAAATCGATGCAATAAGGGCACAAACTACTTCAAATGAAGAAGTTCTACAACAATCCTACGAATCCGCGCTAGAAAAAATCGAACACAACAGCATGTCTGCACAAGAATACTACGGTGATGTAGAAATAGATGATAGTTTCAATGTCGAATTTCTCCCCACCGACAAACTCTCCACCTCAATAAAAGACCACTCTCTAGCACTAAAAGCCAAAAACTCAACATTTTTATCTGATTTACCCAAAGCCTTAGCAGGACAAGTAGGTGTACTCCCCGAAGGAATTGATTCCGACCAACACAGAATCACTTATCGCCTAAGAGATGATTCCGCAAAATCCTACGATTCCTCAAACACCATCTCCTTACTATCCAATCATCGCATGGCAGTAGCCTACAACCCAGAAAAATCCCAATTATACGACCATAAAGGTGTAAAAACAATCTTCTCCGCAGGCTTCAACATGAAACTAGGTGACAAAGACAACCCCTCTAAAATTCTCAATGGCGCACAATGGCAATGGTTTAAAATCCTTAACGACAAAATTACAGAAAGCCTAATGAAATACGATGAAGCCATTGTATCTACCGACCCCAACTCCGAAGAATTTAACGAGTTAGTAATGGAAAATGGCGGTGAAACATATGCTCTCATAAAGAAAATCAAAGAACCCGGTCTAATCTACGGCATAACCTCGAGTAGTAGTATAGATACAGGCGGCACTAAGTTTGACGAAACAGGCGAAACTCCCAACTACGGCATAGATTTTAGCATAAAAAAAGTCCAACCCGATGGTTTAAAAGCAATGCTCCAAGGCTTCATCCACAACGTACCCAACATAGTATCTGAAGAAATGGGTTACAATCTTTCGCAATCTGGTTTATCAGAAGCTAAACCAACTATTGAGATGGAAGGTTCTGCGAATTGGCAGGAACATGCTAATTTAGACACACATGCATGTACACAATAAAAAGAACGGCTACAATGGCAACCGTTCTTTTTTTCTTACCCCCACAGCTTCACTACAACGGCAAAGCCGCCGTGAAAGCAGTGGGTGTTCGTGTTATACCTCAATGGTGCGCCATCGGGGACTCGAACCCAGGACCCATTGATTAAGAGTCAATTGCTCTACCAACTGAGCTAATGGCGCGTGTGCTTGTCTGTGTTCGACAACGTTATTATTATATCGCATTGAGAGGGATTTGTCAAGTGTTTTTTTCTGCATTTCGTAGTGAAGGTGTTTACTCAAATTCACTTGCGGCGATTATGTGTTCGACACGCTGTTTTTTCACTATGCCTGCTTTCATGTCTAGGTATACTTCGATTATATCGAAGCGGCGCTTGTAGTTTTCGTCGAAGAGTATGTCGTTTTGGGATAAGTAGTTTTTTGCGGCGGCGTTTATTCGGTCGATTTTGTCGCGGTCTACTACACGGGAGGGTTCGCCGAATGAATCGTTGGTGCGTGTTTTTACTTCGGCGAATATGATTGTGTCGCCGCGTATTGCAATGATGTCGACTTCGCCTAATCCGCGTTTGTAGCCTGTTTTTAGTATGGCGTAGCCGTTGCTTTCCAGATACCGTGCTGCTACGACTTCGCCTATGCAGCCTAGGGTTCTTTGGTTGCTTTTGCGCATGATGTATGTAGGGGCGGATATTATCCGCCCGTTTGATTTGCCCGATTGCTTATTTGTTTTCCATTACTTCTATGCTGCGGTAGCGGTTCATGCCTGTTCCGGCAGGGATTAGCTTGCCGATGATTACGTTTTCTTTTAAGCCGATTAGTGGGTCGATTTTGCCCTTGATGGAGGCTTCGGTCAGTACCTTGGTTGTTTCTTGGAAGGAAGCGGCGGAGAGGAAGGAATCGGTCGTCAGGGACGCGCGGGTGATACCTAGGAGCGCGTGACCCCACTTTACAGGGTTGCCGCCTTCGGCTTCGATTTCGCGGTTCTTTGCGAATACTTCCGCTTTGTCAACTAGTGAGCCGGAGAGGAATAGGCTGTCGCCCGGGTCGTCTATGCGCACCTTGCGCATCATTTGACGGGTGATTACCTCGATGTGCCTGTCGTTGATTTCAACGCCGTGTAGGCGATATACGCGCTGTACTTCTTGTATGAAGTAGTTTTGTACGGCTTCCGGGCCCTTGATGGCCAGAATGTCGTGCGGGTATACAGAGCCTTCGGTTAGCTCGTCGCCTGCTTCGATTTGCTGTCCGTCTTGAACTTTAATGCGCGAGCCGTAGGGGATAAAGTAGGTTTTGGCGTCGCCCATTTCGTCGTTTAATATTGTAACTTCGCGTTTCTTTTTATTGTCGGAGATGGAAACGCGTCCTTTTGTTTCGCTGATGATTGCCAAGCCCTTTGGTTTGCGTGCCTCGAATATTTCCTCTACGCGCGGCAGACCTTGAGTGATGTCGTCGCCGGCAACGCCTCCTGTGTGGAAGGTACGCATTGTGAGCTGTGTGCCCGGCTCACCGATGGATTGCGCGGCGATAATGCCTACGGCTTCGCCGATGTGGATTGGGCCGCCTGTTGCCATGTTCGAGCCGTAGCATTTGCTGCATATGCCGACTTTGCTTTCGCACGCGAGAACGGAGCGCACTTTGATTTCGGCAACGCCTGCTTTGATTATGTCGTTGGCTTCGGCGTCGTTTATCATCATGTCTTTTTGGGCGATTAGGTTTCCGTCCTTGTCGATTACGTCTTCGGCTAGGTAGCGTCCTACTAGGCGGTCGAACAGCTTTTCGATTACCTCGTTGCCGTCGCGGATTTCGCGTACGACGATTCCGCCCTCTGTGCCGCAGTCCATGTCGCGGATGATTACGTCCTGTGAAACGTCAACTAAGCGGCGGGTTAGGTAGCCGGAGTCGGCTGTGCGGATTGCTGTGTCCGCAAGTCCCTTACGTGCGCCGTGGCTGGCGATGAAGAACTCGAGTACGTTTAAGCCTTCGCGGAAGTTGGAACGGATTGGGATTTCCATTGTGCGCCCTGCGGTGTTGAACATAAGTCCGCGCATTCCGCCTAATTGGCGTAAGTGCGAGATACTGCCGCGCGCGCCGGAATCTGCCATCATGAAGATGGGGTTGAACTCTTCTAAGTTGTTGATTAAGGCTTTTGTTACTTTTTCGTTGGTTTCGTTCCAAGTTTCGATAACTAGGTTGTAGCGTTCGTCGTCGGAGATGAAGCCGCGCTTGAAGTCGCGGGAGATTTTGTCGATGCGCTCCTCTGCTTCCTCTAGGTATAGCTTCTTTTCGGGCGGCACGGATACGTCTGAGATTGAGATTGTGATTGCGCCCTTGGTTGCGTATTTGAAGCCGAGCTTTTTCATCTCGTCTAGTATTATCGCGGTTTTGCTTGTTCCGTGCTTTTCAATGCAGGCTTGAACGATTACGCTTAGCTTTTTGGAGTCGGTCTTGAAGAAGATTTCAAGGTCGAACAAATTGTCGGGATTGGTGCGGTCGACAAAGCCTAGATCCTGCGGGATGTTTTCGTTTAGCAGGATAAAGCCTATTGTGGCTTTTATTATTTTGTGCTGCAGCACGCCGTCTATGACTTTGCTTGCGCGCACTTTGATTAGCGTGTGTATGCCTAGGTCGCCGTTTTGGTATGCCATTAAGGCTTCGTCAAAGTCGCGGAAGCACCATAAGTCTTCGTCGCGGTCGCCGCGATAGCCCGGCTCATCTTTTTTGATTAAGCTTAGGTAGTATATGCCTAGGACTATGTCCTTTGTGGGTACGACTACGGGCTTACCGTTTTGCGGCTTTAATTGGTTGTTGATGGAAAGCATGAGGAAGCGTGCTTCTGCTTGTGCTTCAACGGAAAGCGGCACGTGTACAGGCATTTGGTCGCCGTCGAAGTCCGCATTGAAGGCGGTACATACAAGTGGGTGCAACTTGATTGCGCGTCCTTCTACCAGTACAGGCTCGAAGGCTTGTATGCCAAGTCTGTGCAGCGTGGGTGCGCGGTTAAGCAGTACGGGGTGGTCGGAGATAACGTCCTCGAGTACGTCCCATACGTCGGATTTTGCGCGTTCAACCATGCGCTTTGCGGATTTTATATTGTGAGCAAGGCCTGTGTTGACTAGGCGTTTTAGCACGAAGGGTTTGAAAAGCTCGAGCGCCATTTCCTTCGGCAGACCGCATTGGTACATCTTTAGCTCGGGGCCGATTACGATAACGGAACGGCCGGAGTAGTCTACACGCTTGCCAAGTAGATTCTGGCGGAAACGCCCTTGCTTACCGCGCAGCATTTCGGATAATGACTTCAATGCGCGGTTTCCGGGACCTGTAACGGCTCTGCCGCGGCGGCCGTTGTCGATTAGTGCGTCCACGGCTTCTTGCAGCATACGCTTTTCGTTGCGTACGATTATGTCAGGGGCGCGTAATTCCAGCAGTCGCTTTAGGCGATTGTTGCGGTTGATTACGCGGCGGTATAGGTCGTTTAAGTCGCTTGTCGCGAAACGTCCGCCGTCTAATTGTACCATGGGACGGATTTCGGGCGGGATTACGGGAACGGCATCAAGTATCATCCATTCGGGGCGGTTGTTGCTTTGCAGGAATGCTTCCACTACCTCTAGGCGGCGGATTATGCGCGTGCGCTTTTGTCCTACTGCGTCTGCCATTTCGGAGCGCAGCTCGGCTTGCAGCACGGGCAGGTCGATTTCGGCAAGCAGTTCGCGGATTGCTTCCGCGCCCATTTTCGCCGTGAAGGTGTCGCCGTATTTTTCTTGCAGCTCGCGGAACTGCTTTTCGGTTAATATATCTTTTTTCTTTAAATCATCTTCAACTGCGCTGCCTGGGTCGATTACAACGTAAGCGGCGAAGTACAGCACCTTTTCAAGGTCGCGCGCGCTCATTTCTAATATAATGCCCATGCGGCTGGGGATTCCGCGGAAGTACCAGATGTGCGATACCGGCGCGGCAAGGCTGATGTGCCCCATGCGCTCGCGGCGTACGTCCTTGCGCGTTACTTCAACGCCGCATTTGTCGCAGACTATGCCCTTGTAGCGTACACGCTTGTATTTGCCGCAGTGACATTCCCAGTCCTTTTGCGGCCCGAATATGCGCTCGCAGAATAATCCGTCGCGCTCCGGCTTTAGTGTTCTATAGTTAATCGTTTCAGGCTTCTTAACCTCGCCGTGTGACCATTCGCGGATTTTATCTGACGAAGCAAGCCCGATTTGTATAGCGTCGAAATTGTAAAAGTCCAAATTTATTCCTCCGTTAGAATATTTCCTCGTCGCCGAAGTCTTCCTTGTCGCCGTCAATGCCTGTCAGTTTGTCGATGTCGAATTCGTCGTCTATATTGAAATCGTCCGTTGTGCCGAGTACGTCCTCGATGATTAGGTCGCTTTCGTTGATTTCGTTTTCGTCGATAACTGTTACGTAGTCGGATTCGTCTGCGCCTGTGTATTTGTCAAGCAGCTTGTGCTTGTCGTTTAATACATAGTCGCTGTCGTCGTGGCGTGTTTCGGATAGCTTGATTTCGTCGCCGTTTTCGTCCAACACTTTTACGTCTAAGGCTAGGGATTGCAGCTCCTTGATTAATACCTTGAAGCTTTCAGGGATACCAGGCTGCGGAATTGACTCGCCTTTTACGATTGCTTCGTAGGTCTTTACGCGTCCTACGATGTCGTCGGATTTTACGGTGAGGATTTCTTGCAGGGTGTACGCCGCGCCGTATGCTTCAAGCGCCCAAACTTCCATCTCGCCGAAACGTTGTCCGCCGAATTGCGCTTTACCGCCTAATGGCTGCTGCGTTACGAGTGAGTACGGGCCTGTGCTGCGTGCGTGGATTTTGTCGTCAACTAAGTGCAGCAGCTTTAGGATATACATGTAGCCTACGGTTACGCGGTCGTCGAATGGCTCGCCGGTTCTGCCGTCGTATAGTACGGATTTGCCGTCGGGGTTGTAGCCTGCTTCGGTTAGCTTTTCGGCTATGTCGACTTCGGTCGCGCCGTCGAATACAGGGGTTGCTACTTTGTAGCCTAATGCTTTTGCGGCGTAGCCTAAGTGAACCTCGAGTACCTGACCGATATTCATTCGGGAGTGAACGCCGAGGGGGTTAAGCACAACGTCAAGCGTAGTTCCATCGGGAAGGAAAGGCATATCCTCGTCAGGCAGTATGCGGGAGATAACACCCTTGTTGCCGTGACGTCCTGCCATTTTGTCGCCTACCGAGATTTTGCGCTTTTGCGCGATATATACCAGTACGACTTGATTTACGCCTGGGGGTAATTCGTCGCCGTTGGTTCTTGTGAATACTTTTACGTCAACGACGATTCCGCTTTCGCCGTGGGGTACGCGGAGTGATGTGTCGCGAACCTCGCGTGCTTTTTCGCCGAAGATTGCGCGGAGCAGCTTTTCCTCGCTTGTGAGCTCGGTTTCACCTTTGGGCGTGATTTTGCCGACTAATAAGTCGCCGCTGCGAACTTCTGCGCCTACGCGGATAATGCCGCGTTCGTCTAATTCACGCAGTGCGTCCTCGCCCACGTTGGGGATTTCGCGCGTGATTTCTTCCTGCCCAAGCTTTGTGTCGCGTGAGTCGCAGGAGTATTCTTCTATGTGAATGGAGGTGAATGTGTCCTCCTTCAATAAGCGTTCGTTTATGAGGATTGCGTCCTCGTAGTTGTAGCCTTCCCATGCTACGAAGCCCATGAGGCAGTTGCGGCCTAATGAGATTTCGCCTGTGTCGGTGGAAGGGCCGTCGCATATGATTTCGCCTGCTTCAACTATGTCGCCTTTAGAAACGATTGGGCGTTGGTTGATGCATGTACCTTGGTTGGAGCGTGCGAATTTGATTAGCTTGTATTTGTCGATGCCGCCTGTGGTTCGGCGAATGAATACCTCGTCGGCGGAAACCTTGATTACCTCGCCTGCGTTTCGTGCGCGAAGGCATACGCCGCTGTCGAGTGCTGCTTTATATTCCATGCCTGTGCCGATGATGGGGCTGTCGGTTTTTAACAGTGGCACGGCTTGACGCTGCATGTTTGAACCCATGAGGGCGCGTGTAACGTCATCGTTTTCAAGGAAGGGAATCATCGCGGTCGCAACAGATACTAGCTGCCTTGGCGACACGTCCATATAGTCGACGCTGTTCGCTTCATACTCGCGGATTTTATCCATATAACGTGCGGTAACGTTTTTGTGTGCGAACCAATCGTTTTCGTCGAGCGGCTCGTTGGCTTGCGCTACAACGTATGCGTCCTCTACGTCGGCGGTCATGTAGTGCACCTCGTTGGTGACTACCTTTTTTTCCTTGTCGACGCGGCGGTAGGGGGCTTCGATGAAACCGTATTCGTTTACGCGTGCGAATGTGGCAAGCTGTGAGATAAGTCCTACGTTCGGACCTTCGGGCGTTTCGATGGGGCACATGCGGCTGTAGTGCGTATGGTGTACGTCGCGCACCTCGAAGCTGGCTCTGTCGCGGGATAGACCGCCCGGGCCTAAGGCTGAAAGCCTACGCTTGTGTCCTAGTTCGGCTAGTGGGTTAGGCTGATCCATGAACTGGGACAGCTGTGATGAGCCGAAGAATTCTTTTATCGCTGCCGATACGGGGCGAATGTTTATAAGCGTTTGCGGAGTTACTACGTCTAAATCCTGCACAACCATGCGCTCGCGGATAACGCGCTCCATGCGCGATAAGCCTATGCGGAATTGGTTTTGCAGCAGCTCGCCTACGGAACGCAGACGGCGATTGCCTAAATGGTCGATATCGTCCGTAACGCCAACGCCATATGGTAAGCCGAATTGGTAGTTAACCGAGCCGAATATGTCGTCAAGCTTGATGTGCTTTGGCACAAGCTCGCCTAGGTTATCCTTTATCGCTTGCTTTAACTCATACTCGTTGTCGCCGTATTTTTCGATAAGCTCGTCAAGTACAGGTTTGTACACACGCGAATTTATGTCAAAACCTAGGTCGAAGTCGATATAGTTTTCGATATGCACGAAGTTGTTGGAGAATACAACAATGTCGCGTCCGTCGATAAGCAGCGTCACGCGGTTTACGTCTTCCATGAAGATGTTGTGCGCGTCTTCCTTGCTTATTACCGCACCGCTTTTCACGATTATTTCGCCTGTGATCGGGGATACTATATCCTCGGCGGCAACGTGACCCATTACGCGGTTCTTGATGTTCAGCTTCTTATTAAATGTGTATCTGCCGACTTTTGCCAGGTCGTATCGTTTCGGGTCGAAAAAGAGTGAGTTTAATAAGGAGGAAGCTGATTCCACCGTAGGAGGCTCGCCCGGCCGCAGACGCTTGTAAACTTCAACGAGGCCGTCGTTTTCGTTGTTGCAGTTGTCCTTCGTTAGCGTTGCAAGGATTTGCTCTGTTTCGCCGAAAAGCTCGGTTATCTGCTGATTGCTGCCTAAGCCCATCGCGCGGAGGAATACTGTTATCGGCACTTTACGCGTTCTGTCAACGCGGACGGAAACTATGTCGTTTGAATCTGTTTCATATTCAAGCCACGCGCCGCGGTTCGGGATAACGGTGTTGTTGAATAAAGCTTTGCCGTTTTTGTCATACTGCATTGTGTAGTATATTCCGGGGGAGCGGACGAGCTGATTTACGACAACGCGCTCTGCGCCGTTTATAATAAACGTTCCGTTGTCGGTCATTAGAGGAAAATCGCCCATGAAGATTTCCTGCTCTTTAATCTCGCCTGTTTCCATGTTTTCAAGCTGAACCTTAACTCGCAAGGGGGCAGCGTAGGTTGTGTCGCGCTCCTTTGCTTCAAGCTCGGTATATTTGGGGGTGCTGTCCAGCGAATGGTCGATAAAACGCAAAACAAGATTACCGGTAAAATCCGTAATCTTTGAAATATCGCTGAAAACCTCGCGCAGCCCTTCGTTTAAGAACCATTGGTACGAATTCTTCTGTACCTCTAACAGGTTCGGCATTTCCAGTTCATCTTTAATCTTGGAGAAGCTCATTCGGGTATTTCTTCCAAGCTTAATCTCGTGCATCAATAAGTAAACCTCCCTTGATGTGGGGGCAATTGCTTGCCCTGGAATTTCAAGCTTAATATATATTTCAAACCACGCTTGCGAAGTAGGCAAACGCAGGTATATTGTTGATTATAAAAATGCCTATGTGTCTTAGCTTACGATTATATCATGTGCTGAAAAATAGTGTCAAGTAAAATGTTGCACGAATATTTTTTGATTGAATGTGCATTTTGCTAGGTGTGCAGCTTCGACAGAAACTGCTTGCCTGCTAGATTTTGGACGCATAGACCGTCCAAATTGTTCGCAAATTTTAGCTTGTATGCGCACAGCTTCATGGGCAGATTCGCGGATTTGCCGTATTTTCCGTCGCCTACTATGGGATGTCCCATGTATGCGAGGTGTGCGCGGATTTGGTGCGTGCGCCCTGTTACGAGCAGGATTTCAAGCTCGGTGGTGTTATTCATTCGCCGCAAAACTTTGTATTTTGTTATAACGTCCTTGCTGCCTTTTACTTGATTATTGTATATTTTGACGGTGTTGGTTTTTTCGTCCTTTAGCAGGTAGCCGCGCAATGTGCCGCTGTTGCTCTGCACAATTCCGTGAACTTCGGTGCGGTAGTATTTGTCGACCATGCGCTCTTTTATGATGTAGTTCATGTCGCGGAGGGCTTCGGCTGTTTTGCAGGCGATAAGCAGTCCGCTGGTGTTGCGGTCGAGCCTGTGCGCGAGTGCGGGGGCGAAGGTGTTTTCGCTTTGGTCGTACTCGCCTGTGCCGATTAGGTAGGCTGTGATTTTGGCAATCAGCGTGTCCTTTGTACCTTGGTCGTCGGCGTGGACTACTACCCCTGCCGGCTTATCTACTATTAGAATGTTAGCGTCTTGGTATACGATGTCGATGTCGGCTTTTATGTGCTGATAGTTCACACGCTCCTTGTCGAAAAACTCGTCGTTGATGTACATATCGATTGTATCGCCCTGTTGCAGGATATAATCGATTTTGCTGCCCTTTCCGTTGACCTTGACGCGCTTCTTCCTAATAAACTTGTAAATCAGCGGCTGTGTGATTGCAGCCTTGAAGTAGCGCGACAAAAATTTGTCGAGCCGAATATTCGCGTCATTTTTGTTAACAGAAACTGTTCGCATAGTCTTCCTTTACAGTATTACCTATTTATTGCCATAACTTACATCAATTGTATAAATTTTCAAAATTTATGTAATAATCTCTTTATGAAAAATTATGGACGATTGTTTTTTGTTGCTATTTTTATTACATTTATGTTTGGGCTGCTTGGGTTTAGGCTGTACACGCTTGGGTACGCTATGCAGTATGAGCTTGCGAAAGCCGCTGTTGCGCAGCGGTATGACGCGTCAGGCGAGGAAACGTCGCGCGGAATTATCTACGACGCGAACCTTATGCCGCTGACTAGCAGCGTCACAGGAATTGAACGCTTCGCCGCGACAAAGCTTGCACGGCATACGCTAGGCTTTATCACCGACACAGGCGAGGGCTTCGGCTTGGAAAAAGCTTTCGATGCGCTGCTTACGCGTGAAAACTCGGGCGACACGATTGTCAACTTCAACGACGCACGCGGCGAACCTATCCCCGGGCTATCAGGAGTGATTCCGGGCGAAGCAAACTACAGCGGCCTCGCGATAACCCTAGACTATCACATGCAGCAAATCGCCGAACGGGCAATGGACGAAAACAACGTAGTCGCCGGAGCGTGCATTATCGCCGACGCACTCACTGCCGAAATCAAAGCAATCGTAAGCCGCCCCAACTTCGAGCCGCTGCAAATGGCAGACTACCTAAACAGCGACGCAGGCGAGCTAATCAACCGCGCACTGCTCAACTACGACATAGGCTCAACCTTCAAAATCGTGATGACAATCGCCGCACTGGAACACGGAATCGCCGCGCCCGACACCGAATTCGAGTGCGTCGGCTACACAATGGTCGACGGTATGTCTTTCCCTTGCAACAGAAAGGAAGGTCACGGCAAGGTCACGCTTGTGCAAGGCTTCGCGCTTTCCTGCAACAGCGTATACTTTGAGCTTGGGCAGCGGCTCGGCTATGATATAATTGTAGAAACCGCGCAACGGCTTGGCTTCTTCAAGCCTGTAATCGGCATAAAGTACATGAACGAGCAAGCAGGCAATATGCCGAAAGGCGAGGTCAGCACCTATCCGCGGGCCGTTGCCAATATGTCAATCGGTCAAGGCAGCCTTCAAGCAACGCCGCTGCAAATCGCGCGGCTTATCACCACAATAGTAAGCGGCGGAATCGACAGGCAGCTAGGCTTCATCAAAGGCTATGTAGCCGAAAGCGGCGAGCCTGTGCTTGCGCGCGCAAACTCCAGCAAGCGCATAATGTCCGAACAAATCGCGCAAACCCTGCAAGCCATGATGGTGGAAACAGTACGCAGCGGCACAGGCAAAGCGGTCTACATCGAAGGCGCAGGCGCAGGCGGCAAAACAGGCAGCGCAGAATCCGGAATATCAAAAGAAGGCGAAACCCTAACCCACGGTTGGTTCGCCGGATTCTTTCCCGAGCGCGACCCTCAGTATGTAGTCGTGGTAGTGGCAGAGGGGGGCGGCTGGGGTTCGTTGTCTGCTGCACCTGTGTTTAGGCAGATACAGACAATGATGACTAATGACTAATGGCTAATGGTGAATGACTTTTATAGTCTTTTAGCCATTCACTATTAGTCCTTGGTCATTAGCCGTTTTACAGTCTTGCTACTTCTTTTGATTGCAAGCGGAGCTTGTCCGCAATCATTGCGATAAATTCGCTGTTGGTAGGCTTGCCTTTGGCTTGATTTATGGTGTAGCCGAACAGCTTGAATAACGCGTCGGTGTCGCCTCTGTCCCATGCGATTTCGATTGCGTGGCGGATTGCGCGTTCTACGCGGCTTGATGTTGTTTGATACATATCCGCAACTGTGGGGTAGAGCAGCTTTGTCACGTTGTTTACAAAGTCCGCGTTCTTTATCGATTGCATTATTGCTTCGCGCAGGTATACATAGCCTTTGATGTGCGCAGGAACGCCTACCTCGTGGATTACGTTGGTGACACGCGCTTCCATGTCGAATTCGTTTACCTGGCGATTGTCAACTTGCGTTTGTCTGCTTGTGTTTATGACGTTGCGCAGGGTTTTGGTGATAACCTCAAGGTCGGTGCGGTGTGACAGAACGTAGGATACGCCTAAACGCGCAGCGTTGCGCTGCACGATATCGGTGGGGCAAGCTGTGATAAGTACTACAAGCGGAGCCTTGTCCTTGAATTTTAAGTATTGCATACGCTCCATAACCTCAAGGCCGTCGAGGTTTGGCATTACGTTGTCAAGCAAAATCATGTCCGCGTCGATAAGCTCAACAAGCCCAAGCCCTGTCGAGCCGTCGTGCGCAACTCCTGCAACCGTAAAATCATCTTGCAGCTCAAGATAATCCGACATCAGCACCGCGAATTCTTTATTATCGTCAATTATTATAATAGTAGTCTTCTGCATTTTTAGTTCCTCCTAAATGTAAATAATTTCCTTTTTTCTATATTACCATTAATTGGAAGAAAAAGCAAGAGTTTTTTTCAACTTTTTGCTTGATAAATTTGTAAATAGTTGTGAATTTGTATTTTTATGTGGGAATATTCGTGTCAAATGTTACCATATGCAGAAAACATAGAAATGCAGGGAACGCAGAATGCGTTCCCTTTGTTTATTTATGCTTTGCTAAATATTCGTCTAACACCTTGTCTACGGACGCCTTTATCTTGTCGTCCATTTCGCATAGGGGCATACGCAAGTCGCCTGCGTTTACGCCGATTTTGTTCATGCAATACTTAATCGGCACAGGGTTTACGTCGAAGAATAGTGACTTAATCAAAGGCAGCAGGTCGAAGAACAGCTTGCGCGACTTGTCGAATTCGCCTTTGTTGTAAAGCTCAACTATGTTGTGGGTAACTTCAGGCAGCATGTTTGCTACAACTGATATTACGCCCTTACCGCCTAAAGACATAACCGGCAGTATGATGTCGTCGTTGCCTGCATAGACTGCCAGGTCGTCGCCGCAGGCTGCTGCAATCATAGCAGTGTGGTCTAATAAGCCGCTTGCTTCCTTAATTGCGACGATGTTCGGGTGCTTGGAAAGCTCCTTGCATACTTCAACGGATATGTTCAGGTTTGTGCGCGCAGGTACGTTGTACAGCATTATGGGTTTGTCTACCCTATCCGCTACATATTGGTAATGGCGCAGCAAGCCTTTTTGGCTCGTCTTGTTGTAGTAGGGGGTAACCAGCAGTAATGCGTCTGCGCCTGCCTTTATTGCTTCTTGGCTTAGGTATAGGCAGTGTGCGGTGTCGTTACTTCCTGCACCTGCGATTACAGGTATGCGTTTTGCAACCTTGTCAACGGTGTACTTGATTACGTTGAGGTGTTCCTCGTTGTCCAAGGTGGAGGCTTCGCCTGTTGTGCCGCAGATGATTATTGCGTCTGTCTTGTTGCTTATTTGAAACTCCAGCAGGCTGCCTAATAGGTTATAGTCAACCGCCGCGCCGTCCTTGGTAAAGGGCGTTACTATGGCTACGCCTGAGCCTTCAAACAATGTCGTCTTCATTATATTGTCCTCTCTGTTATACGGCATCGTGCGGGCGGATAATATCCGCCCCTACAGCGTTGCGTTAATGTATTCGATTGCGATTTGTACGGCGTTTGTTGCCGCGCCTTTGCGCACGTTGTCGGCTACTACCCATAGGTTTACGCCGCTGTCGACACTTTCGTCACGACGAATGCGTCCTACGAAAACTTCGTTTTTGCCGTCGCATTGCAGCGCGGTGGGGTATACGTTTTTGGTTGGGTCGTCTTGGATTATTATGCCGGGAGCTTTTGCCAGTATTTCTTTCAGCTCGGCTAAGTCGAATTGCTTCTCGAACTCAACATTAATGCTTTCGCTGTGCCCGTTTAGTACAGGCACGCGAACTGTCGTCGCTGTTATCTTTATGTCGGAGTGCATGATTTTGTTGGTTTCTTTCACCATCTTCATCTCTTCCTTGGTATATCCGTTGTCAAGGAAAACGTCGATGTGCGGTATGCAGTTGCCGACAATCGGGTGCGGGAACTTTTTCGGCGGCGCACCTTTGTAGCCCTCGAGCAAGTCCTCGATGCCTTCGCGTGCCGCGCCGGATACTGCTTGGTACGTTGAGTACACTATGCGTTTTATGTTGTATGCGTCATGCAGCGGCTTTAATGCAACCACTGCTTGAATTGTCGAGCAGTTGGGGTTTGCAATAATGCCCTTGTGCTTAAATATATCTTCCTTATTAACCTCAGGCACAACAAGCGGCACGTTCTCGTCCATGCGCCAGCAGCTGCTGTTGTCGATTACTAGGTAGTTGTTTTTCGCCGCGATAGGCGCATATATCTTCGCTGCGTCAGAGCCTGCGGAAAACAGTGCTATGTTTATGTCGTCCTTGCTTGCGCCGTCGAAGGATGATTCGTTAAGCTCAATGCAAGTGTAGTCTTTGCCTTTGAATTGCAAGGTGTTGCCCGCGCTGCGTTTTGATGTAAACATTTTTATGCTGTCAAAGGGTACGTTCATCTCGTCAAGAACTTGCAAAAATGTTCTGCCGACATTACCTGTCGCGCCCACTATAGCTAAATTTATCGCCATAATTTTTTCTCCTTTAAAATACCCCCTCGTTTAAAACCGAAGGATTGTGAATCTACTTATTTTTATTATATTATAATGTATGAAAATTGTCAACCGCCCGCATAGTGTAAATTTTCACATTATGTTAACTTTGTATGCCCTTATGCTTTTTCTCGCACGCGATTCGGTGACGCCTTCTTGCCTTGGCGGCCGCAACATCTTCAGCCTTTCGCTGCGGCATACTGCTTCTCTTCAACGCCAGAATCCGCGCGGCTTTTTCCTGCTGCTCCTTTTCGGCTTGCATACGCTTTGCCGCGCCTATATCGTGCTGCACGATATAGGATATAGCTTGCGAAATGCTGTCGAACGTATATTTATCCTGCACATGGTATCGGCGCAGCTTGCCCTTGGAATGCACGCTTTCATGGTAAAGAATAAGCGGAAGAGCGCGAAAGTTTATGACCCAATGCGCTATATTTGTCTTAATATACGCGAGGTTCACGATGATGGTGCAGTTTAGCTTGTGCGTTTTACAAAGCGCGAGGATTCGTCTTTCGTCGGCGTCTATGGTTTTATTTTTCTGCGACTTCTTTTGAGGCTTCTTGTTTTCATCGGGTTTTTTGATGGGCAGATTGGGCGGTTTTTTCTTTGGCGCAGGCACGTATTTCTGCGCCATATGCGCTGTAGTGCAGCCGCACGCTTTGCACTCCAGTTGAAGCACAGTGCCGCTCCTGCGCGGCTGCTGCCAACTAAGCGGCACTTGCGTTTCGCCGTAACATCTAAAGCACATATACGCTTGTGTCTTTGCCTTAGCCATTACTTCACCCGCCCTTC
The DNA here is from genome assembly GCA_964479875.1 of uncultured Eubacteriales bacterium. Taxonomy (GTDB): domain Bacteria; phylum Bacillota; class Clostridia; order Monoglobales; family CAYZNM01; genus CAYZNM01. Next base: position 4,484 of record CAYZNM010000023.1, on the reverse strand, counting down.
AGCCATTCACCCTTAGTCATTAGCCATTAGCCGCTCTTCCTATATCCCTTCAAACCGCGCAATAAATTCGTCCTGCATATTCTTAGGCAGGTCGACGAAGTGTGCCGATACGCCCCATAACCTCACGGTTATATCCCTGTACTTTTCCGGTGCGGCTTGCGCTGCCCTTAATGTTTCAACATTGATAATATTCGGCTGGTGCTGTGCGCCGCCGGCTTTAAAGTATCCGCTTATCAAATTCGCGAAAGCGTCCGCGCCGTTTTCGTTGTCGAACGACGACGCAAAGTACGACAGCATTACGCAGTTGTTCCACTGTATATACTTGTCGTCTATCTTAGCCGCCGATAAAAATGCAGCAGTCGGTCCGTTTTTCATAGTCCCATTTTCAGGAGAAAGCGTTACAGGCACAGGCATATGCGCAAAGCGACCCTCGGGAGTGGCTTCCAAATAATAGCTGCTTCCGACAGGGTGCGGCTGGTGAACGCCTGACATATGCAGTCCGCCGCGCGGAGTTTTATACTTCAAAATATTTTCGCCTGCGAATTCGATAATCTCCTTCGCGAGTGCGTCGACATAGTCGTCGTCATTCGCCCATTTGGGGGAGTTCCAAAGCCGCTGCCTTAACTCCTCGTAGCCCTCGTAATTCTTTTCGAGAGCTTCCTTGAGTGTTGATATTGTATATCTCTTTTCGTCATAGATAACCTTTTTTATAGCGGCAATTCCGTTTATGCCTATAACAGGCATACTTATCATAAAGCCCTTATGCACGCATTCATTGCCGCCGCGCGTTAAATCGGTAGCCGTTTCAATGCAGCCGTGATAAAGTGCGGAGGTAATAGGCAGCGGCGACGTCAGAACATCTGCGCTAAGCTCGCCATTCCTCACTTTGCTGATAAAATAATCCTTGTCGCCGTTGTTGTATCGGATAACGGCTTCTTCCCAATTGTTATAGCTATCTATCGAACTTTTTATTTTCTCGGATATATTCTCCTTGTAAGCAGCCATAAAATCATCAAAGCTCATGCTGTCGTCAGCTGCTTTCACGGTGCGCAAAAGCTCATCGGTAAGCGATACCGCGCCGGACATATACGTGTCGCCCCTGCCTGCGAAATTCACGTCTTGGCAAAGGTCGAAGCTGTAGTCGCGCGCCGTTTCAATATCAACGCCGCCCCTTGCCATAGAATTTACAAATATCTCATCATTGTAATACGCGATAAAGTTAAGCCCCTGCACGGACAACTCGCAAGCCCTTTTCATCAAAGCAGGAGGGCTGTTTTTATGGAATCTTATGGATATTTGAGGCTCGGGCAAGCGTGTTTTTTCGGCTGCGTCCAAAAACATGTAGCTTAATTCATTGGTTGCGTCGCTGCCGTCGCGCTTAAGTCCGCCCAGCACCATATTGTGCTGACCGTTGTAGCGTCCTGCCGACCAATCGTATATATCTGCCATGTCGTAGAATTTAAGCAGCAAGCATTCGATAAGCTGCTGTGCCTCTTCCCTTTCGCATGTGTTTAAGAAGGGAATAAACACTTGGTCTAATCTGCCGTAATTCATAAACATATAATTCTCGGTGAGCAGCGCAATGTGAGCAAACCAATAAAGCTGCAAAGCCTCGTGGAAGGTGTCGGGCTTTTCGCAGGAGATTTTTTCGCACACTGATTTGATTTTCAGCAATTCGTCTTTTCGTTCGCCTGCCGTGGCAAGCGCAAGCTCGTTTGCGTATGCGGCGTATCTTTTGATGTATTCCGACAAGGCGTTGTAGCCGATTATGACTGCGTTTAAGAAGTCGCGGCCGTCGCTGTTTGGGTTGTCCTTTTGCTTTTCGATTCCTTTTTGTGCGTCGGCGATTATTCCGCCGATGCCCTTTTCCAAGATTATGCTGTAGTCTGCGACATAGTGTCCTTTTGAGCCTTTGTTTCTTGTGCCGAAATATTCGGCTTCTTCGTCGGTGATATATTCAGGCATGGAGCAGAGGTTCATTGCCGATTTATCTGTTGTATTGTTTGGGTCGTTAAATTCGCCGTACAATGTGCGCGAGCCGACGATTAGCTCATTCTCGCCTATGTACAGCGGCATGGTTTTCAACATATAGCCGACAGCGTGCGCCTTGCGCTCCACAAGACTAAGCGCCATATCGTATGTTTTATACGACTTATCAATCGGAATTCTAACCTTGGTATGCTCTCTGTTTAAAGCGGCCTGCTTCAACAATTCGGTTCTGCTCATAATGAATCTCCCACTTAGAATTTTTAATTTAACTCTATTCTTTTCCTGCACTCATCCGCTCTTGCCTTGCTCACATAATATGTGTCGTCAGCGCAGCTTTTGCGTCCCACAAGCTCATATTTGTTTTTGCCCAAAACATGATAAGGCATTACGTCCACGGCGTATTTTTTGTTAAGCCCCTTCAAAAACGCGCAAATGCCCTCAACACTTTCGTCGTCATCATTAAAGCCGCCGATTAAGGGTATCCTTATTAAAACATCAACATTTTTTTCGGACAGCTTCATTATATTTTCAAGTATCAATCGATTGCTTGCCCCGCAGAATTTCTTGTGCTTATCATCATCTACATGTTTTATATCATATAAGAATAAATTTGTAAAGGGCAATATTTTTTCAAAGCTTTGCCAGCTTGCACATCCGCTTGTATCCACAGCCGTGTGTATGTTGCGCTCCTTTAGCAATATCAGGCATTCGCGCAAGAAATCAACCTGCGTCATCGCTTCGCCGCCGGAAAAGGTTACGCCGCCGTTATCTCCCCAAAACGGCAAGTCGCGCATTACGCGCTTGACCAAAGCTTCGGGAGTATACTCCGCGCCATTTTTTGTAACAGCCTCACTAGGGCAAGCTTTTATACAAGCCAAGCACATCGCGCACTTTTCAAAGTCAACCGCATGAACACCATCTTCTATTCTATGTACATCATTTTTGCAAACACCAACGCAAGCCCCGCACAAAATGCAACGCTCACCAAAATACATCAGCTCGCTTTCATACCCAATCCCCTCGGGGTTATGACACCATCTGCACGCGAGAGGGCAGCCCTTTAAAAACACCGTAGTTCTCACCCCGGGCCCGTCGTGCACAGAGAAGCCCTGTATATCGAAAATTAATCCGCTCATCAGAAAGGTCGATCCTTCTTTGATTTTATTAAATGTAATACAAAAGCTCACAACTACAGCATGTTGTGAGCATAAATAAATCTTTTCATGGTGGAGGCGGAGCACACCACAACACCTCCACCATCTTCTACATAATCAGACAAAATCTGATACTATCTCATCAGTCATATCCAACTATCACCAGTATAAATCAAAAGTAATTCACAAGCGATAAGCTGCTTTGCAGCTCCACAATGCGCTTTCCAACCCAACATTTCATTCCATCGTATCTATAAGTGTATTATAGCATGATAACATTAGAAATGCAATACTCCAACCGAGCGCATCAAACAGATTTACATGCCTATATCATAATAATGTATATACATTACGTAATCCAAGAAAAAGGAGAATACCTATGGAAAAAACAAAAGAAAGACCTATCGAAAGAGAGTTATCAATCAACGGCAATGAAATACCCATGTCATCACCAGAAACAGACAATGAAGCATTCCTGTCATTCCTTATGCAGAACAAAACAAAACTAGAAGTATTACTTAGTGGGAGCATAGACGCCCCTCCTCTGCTTTATTCCACCAAAGGCAAACGCAGCACAAAAACTATCTTCATGAGCGAAGATATACAAAAGGTACTTACAGACTTCTGTGAAGAAAGGAAGCTAAAACAAGGAGATGTTGTAGAGATAGCCTTAATACACTATCTCAATCAAAAGGGATATGCCGATAGGCTGAATAATATTCTAATTAAACCGGATGAAGCGATATCTAGGGAATGACCCCTACAAAAAGTAACGTGAATACGTGAGTTGTATTTATTTAAGCCTGACTTACTAAGGGCAACCCCCAAACTCACGTTCTCACGTACCGTTTACCTAGACCGTATTCGCACGAGAGCAGCTCACCTTTGGCAATGGCAAGGGTGAGCTTTGTTTTGGTATGGGGAAGGGACGGCACAAGGAGAGCGTGCCGCAGGTGAGGTTATTATTGTTGAGGAGTTATTATGTATATACACAAAACGCTATTGTAACATAAATCAACCAAAAAGCGAGGGCGCATCGTGGACGTACAAAGCAAGAAAGAGCAGCTTATCAAGCTTTACCAAACTATCAGCACTCTGCAAAAGTATATTGAATCAAACCTAGATAAACTCATATATGAGGGCAATGCGCAAGAGTTCTCTTCACTGCTGCTCATGGTCATGGGTATATCTATAAATCTGCTTACTTCTCAGGAACTTAGCTAAATCCAGTATGAAGTCTAATTCCTCTTCTGAATAGTCATATAATGAGGAAGTCAAATTGTCAAACTTAGAACCTGTATTCATAAGCGACGAAGCAAGACGCAGAGATGTGCAACAATC
>CAYZNM010000022.1:0-37774 GCA_964479875.1 uncultured Eubacteriales bacterium | reverse complement strand
TCATTTATTAATCTCCCCCTGTGTATTTTCGAGTAACTTAATTATAACATATTCATTTTAATTTTGCAATCAATTTGTTAAGTCAAAATCAAAAATTCCTTAGAGTAAATTATGGATTTTTAATCGTAAACTCTTTGTGACTACAACATTTATATTTGACTACATCGACATTATAGTTTATAATGGATATATATTTTGGAGGGCGTTTTATGGTGAATATGCAAAGAATAACTGAATGCGGCGCGATACGCGAGTTTAAGCGCGGCGAGGTTATATGTTCGCAGGGCGACAGGAAGGACAGCATGTATGTTGTTTTAAAGGGCTCGGTATGCATATTTACAGCGCGCGCAACCGAGCATATCTCAAAGGTTGCGACATTGCGCGAGGGTAGCTTCTTCGGCGAACGCAACCTCTTTATCGAGTTGCTCAGTCCGTTCACTGCGATTGCGGAAAAGGACGGAACGGGATTGCTTGTGATAAATCGCTCTAAGGCAAGCAGCATGGTCGAGAGCCAGCCGGAGCTTGCTTATGCCGTAATGCAAAGCCTTGCGGAGCAGGCATCCCTTTCGGGCGACAATATTCCGGCGACTATGCTTGTGCATACGATGCAATCGGAGGAGCGTCGGCAGACCGCCGTGCAGCCTATGCAGTCCGGCGGAATCGACAAGGTTATGCCGCAGGGGCATAAGCATTACGCGCTGTATATTTCCGACAGCCACAAGGAATTTCTCGTGAACGTGCAGGTAGTGTGTCCTGTGTGCAAAAAGAAAACGTCTGTGCGGAATCCGCGCCTATCCAAGCTAAAGACGCTGAAAACCGAAAACGACTTCCGCATACGCTATGAAAACTTTGAAAAATCCTTCTACAATATATACACCTGCGCCGATTGTTATTACTCGCATTTTTTCAATGAGTTTGCCAATCCGTTGCAGCCGCGTGCGCGTGTTGCGCTTACGCAGCTGCTTGGCGAGCTGCAATCGTCGCCGCCGATACCTTTTGTTGACGACCTTGACATAAATGTGATACTGAAAAAGTATTACCTTGCGATTTATTGCGCGAAGGCAGGCAAGCCTGACAACCTGCTGCTTGCGCGCTATTACATGAATTTGTCGTGGCTCTATGGCGACATGGAGGATGAGGAGATGAAGCGGCACTCCCTCGACAATGCCTACACGAATTACGAATCCGCGCTGTACAGCTCCGACACCCTGACGAGTGAGCAGGAGCAAAGCATTTGCCTAATGCTAGGCGAACTCAACTTCCAAAAAGGCAACATCGCCGAAGCAAAAAAGAATTTCTTCGCCGCCTTGAAGTGCGGCAGTGCGAACATATTACTAACCAAGATGGCGCAAGACCGAGTGCAGGATTTGCGCAATATGATTGTGGAGGAAGCAATCGGTAGTTGAGGAATGATGTCAGTCTAATTTGCGTAGAAATAATAGAATATAGCGATTTTTTTGTTGACGTAATTCTCTTAGCGTGCTATAATTAGTCGAAGATTAATCGTTGCAAAGGTGAGATATGGAAAAATATTTTAAGCAGTATCCTGACCAAAACGGTATGTTCGGGCAGTACGGCGGAGCTTATCTGCCGCCGGAGCTTGTTCCTGCTTTTAAAGAGATAGATGAAATGTACCAAAAGATATGCCACTCGTCTAAGTTTATAAACGAGCTGCGGCGTATTCGTAAGGAGTTTCAAGGGCGTCCTACGCCTGTGTATCACTGCGAACGGTTGTCCAACGCGTTGGGCGATACGCAGATTTATTTGAAGCGTGAGGATTTGAATCATACAGGTTCACATAAGCTTAACCACTGCATGGGCGAGGGCTTGCTTGCGAAAACTATGGGCAAGAAGAAGCTTATCGCTGAAACGGGTGCAGGGCAGCACGGCGTTGCGCTTGCGACCGCGGCGGCGTTTTACGGGCTTGAGTGCGAGATTCACATGGGCGAGGTTGATATAAAGAAGCAAGCTCCCAATGTGGCGCGCATGAAGATACTTGGCGCGGAGGTTGTGCCTGTGTCGTTTGGACTTAAGACGCTGAAGGAAGCTGTGGATTCCGCTTTCATGTCGTATCAAAAGCAGTTCGACGACGCGATTTACTGCATAGGCAGCGTGGTTGGACCTCACCCATTCCCATTGCTGGTGCGCGATTTCCAAAGCGTGGTAGGCTTTGAGGCGCGCGACCAATTCGTGGAAATGACAGGCATACTGCCGGATATGGTTGTGGCGTGTGTGGGCGGCGGCAGCAATGCGATGGGTATATTCAGCGGATTCCTTTCCGATGACGTGGAGCTTGTAGGCGTTGAGCCGCTGGGCAAGGGTAGCGAAATCGGTATGCACGCAGCGTCGCTTTCATATGGAAAGCCAGGCACACTGCACGGCTTTATGTCTTACCTATTGCAGGACGAGCAAGGCGAACCGCTTCCGGTTTACTCAATCGCAAGCGGACTGGACTATCCCGCGATAGGCCCCGAACACGCGCACTTGAAGGATTCGGGCAGAGCAAACTATGTCGCAATCGACGACGAGGAAGCTGTTGACGCATTCTTCGCCTTGTCGCGCTACGAAGGCATAATCCCTGCATTGGAAAGCTCACACGCTGTAGCCTATGCAATTAAAGCTGCAAAAGCTAAAAAGGCTCACGCAATTCTGGTAAATTGCAGTGGTCGCGGCGACAAAGACGTAGACTATATAATTGAGAATTATCCCGATAGATTAAAATAAAAATGCACAGTTCCCCATTATTAATTGTAGATTGTGAATTATGAATTGTACATTGTTTTGAGTATACCAGACAGTCGCGTGGCGTAAGCTATGAGGAAAGTCCGGGCTTCGCAGGGCAGGGTGCCGGTTAACTGCCGGTGGGGGCGACCCCAAGGAAAGTGCAACAGAAATAGACAACCCTTGCCTAGCGAGGGCTGTGGGGTCAAAAGTTGTCAAACATCGGGCACACATGAATGCCATCTTACAACTTTGATGGACCTGCACAGCCGCCGCTAGGTAAGGGTTCAGGTGGAAAGGCGAGGTAAAAGCTCACCAAGGGTAAGGCGACTTACTCGTTATGTAAACCCCACCCGAAGCAACACCGAGCGGGGGCTTGCCCGGCATTAACCCCAAAAGGTGGCTCGAGCGACGCAGAAATGCGCCGCCTAGATAGATGACTGTTTAATACAGAACCCGGCTTATAGGTATGGTCAAAACAACATAAAAACCGCATAAGGTTAAACTTTATGCGGTTTATTTTTTTGGTCAAGGGAGGTGCTGGTGCATGTCGTACAAAGTAGTAGAAAACACTATGGTTTACTGTCCGTTGATGGGCAAAGAGATACCCGACGGGTATTGTTATGAGTTATGCAATATAGCCGAGGATTATGTATTGCTAGAAGAAGATAGAGGCACAATAGGTGATTGGGACAAGGCGCAAGATATATGCGCGGAATGCGGTAGGTATGAATAAATCACATATATCCCGCTTAGTTCGATTCCGCTAATATAAAACTATTTAGCAGATTTTTATTTCACCACAGCACATACCGTGGCTTCTCCTCGCCGTAAATCCACCACCTCAAATAGTCGTCGAACACAATCGCCACGACCGATAGGCAATACCACACCATAAAGTAGCTAAGGCATACCTGCCCCATTATGTTGAAAGGCAAATTGCTGTAGTCCCATACGCCTAGCCCAAGCCATAGGTTGACTATGCAGCCTGCGATAAATTCCGCGACTACAATTATAACGGCGGCCATCAGCATTTGTAGCAACAAAGGCATTTCCCACGGCAGCAAATTGTTTATTAATCCGATTAAGACAAAGCAAGCTCCGCCCACGATAAACATACTCGGGTGCGAGTATCCGCGCGCAAGCATCTCCACGCAGTAGTACATAAATCCGCCCCAAAGAAACAATGTGAAATATTTTATCAACCGCCGCATAGCAACGCCCCTTAACATATATTCGTTTATAACTATTTAGTATGAACGCGTAATATGCCTGTAATTTATCGGGGGTTGTCCGCATAATTATTACTATTATGAAGACAAAACTTGTGATTATTGGGATTTGCGTTATGATTGGTGCGCTGGTGATTTTTCCTAATCAGTGCATTGCAGGGACTAAAGAGGGGCTGGAGCTGTGCGTACGGGTGATTGTGCCAACGCTGTTTCCGTTTTTTGTGCTGTCCAAGCTGCTGCTTGCAAGCGGATTTGTGCAGGCACTTGCTAGGCGTATGCATGGGTTTATGCGAATGGCGTTTGGGCTGCCTGATACCTCGATATTCGCGCTGATAGTGGGAATCGTGAGCGGCAATCCTGTTGGGGCGAGTGCCACTGTTATGCTGTACGAAAGCGACATGTGTACTAAGAGGGAGGCAGAGCGGCTGCTGTGCCTTTCCAACAATGGGGGGCCTATCTTCATCATAGGTGTGGTGGGCGTGTCTATGTACGGGTCGCTGCGTTATGGCATATTGCTGTATGCTACGCATATCGCCGCCGCTGTTATAGTGGCAATCGCGCTGCGCTTTATCTATAGCGACGGCAAGGCACCGACCGTGAAGAAGATGCACTACACCCACGCTCCTGCGCCGATAAGCGAAAGCTTGCCTGCTGCAATCCGCGAAAGCGTGGAGCTTACAGGATATATCTGCGGCTTCATCATCTTTTTCAGCACGGTGATAGTTATAACAGAGCAGCTCGGCGTTGCGATAATCCTAGCCAGGGTGATGTCGCTTGCTATGCCTTACGATGTTGCGCTGTCGATGGTGGAGGGAGTGCTGGAGCTTACCAAAGGCGTAACCTCGGTCGCTTCGCTTGCGCAGCCTATGTCGGTGAAGCTTACGCTTACTGCGATACAATTGTCGTTGTCAGGTGTATGTATTTTCCTGCAAGTGTTCGGCATTGTGCAAAAACATAAGCTTAATATGAGCTTGTTCGTTTGCGCAAAGCTTGCGCAAGCAGCGGTGGCGGCGTTGCTAGTTGGGCTGCTTGCTTAACGGATATTACATCTTGAATGCGTCACCATGTCCTGGGAAGACTGTTGTAACGTTCATGCTTTTTAGTTTTTCTGCGCCTTGCTTCAGCAGCTTAAAGTCGTAGGCGTTGGGCGCAAGCTCCGGCTTTTTGATGTTGGCGAATATGTCGCTGGCGATAAGTTCGCCGTTTTTGGCAAGTATTACGATTGAGCCATCTGTGTGTCCCGGAATGTGGATGATTTTTGCGTCGAATCCGTAGTCGATCAGGCTGTCGCCGTTGCTTAACAGTATATCGGGGGTGAACGGCTCGAAATCCTCTATGGTTTTCTGCATCAGTTTTTTAATTTTCGTTTTCATCAAGGCAAAAACTATTTTGAAAATCGGGCTGCGATAGTTGAAGCTTTTCATCGCTTCATCGATATTGGGTTTTTGGACAAGGGATATGTCGCTTTTGTGCATAGCGATTTTGGCTTGATACTTTTTGCTTATGTGCAGTGCGTTGGTGGCATGGTCGTTGTCGCCGTGAGTAAGTACGATTAGCTGCAAGTTTTCAGGTGTGCAACCATATTTATCAAGCAGACCAATCAAAATATCGCGGCGGTTATCGAATTGCTTGTCTAAAATTAAATGACCGCCTGTGTCAACAAGAATCAAGCCTTTGTTTGTTTTTACGAGGTAGCTGTTTACGCCTTGCAAATCCAGTCTGATTATTTCGTAGTCCACTATAATCACCTCAATATAATAAAGCGGGCATTGCGCCCGCTTGTTTTTATAATCCCAAGGTTTCCTTCATCTTGTCGAGGAAGCCTTTTTTCTTTTGGCAGTTTTTGTCGTTGAGTGCGTCGCCGAATTGGCGCAGCAGCTCTTTTTGTTTGTCGTTTAAATGGCGCGGCACTTCTACTTGCAGCTTGACGAATTGGTCGCCTTTGCCGCCGCCGTTTAGCCGCTCTATGCCTGCATTGCGCAGGCGGAAGGTTGCGTCGTTTTGTGTGCCTTCAGGAACTTTTATTTTGGCGTTGCCTGTTAGCGTGGGTACTTCTAAGTCGCAGCCGAGTGCGGCTTCCACGAAGGTTATCGGCACGTTGCAGTATACGTCCGCGCCTTTGCGCTCGTAGAAGGTGTGCTTGCGAATGCGTACGGTTGCATATAGGTCGCCCGATGGGCCGCCGCGTAAGCCGCCGTTGCCTTCGCCACGCAGTGGCATTGTTTGGTTGCTGTCAATGCCGGCAGGAACTTTTACCTTTATCTTTGTTTGCTTTTTAGCCTGACCTTCACCATGGCATGTTGCGCATGGCTCTTTGATGATTTTGCCTGTGCCGCGGCATGTGGAGCATGTCACTATGTTGGTGATTGCGCCAAGCATTGTACGCTGCTGTTGGCGTACCTGACCTTGACCGTTACAGGTTTTGCAGGTGTCCACTGACGAGCCTGGCTTTGCTCCGTCGCCGCCGCATGTTTGGCAGTTTTCCATGCGCGACAGGTTGATTGTTTTTTCGCAGCCTAGCGCGGCTTCCTCGAAGGATAAGTCGAGGTAAACCTCTATGTCGCTGCCCTTGCGCGGACCTGTGCGGCTTTGCGTGCGTGCGCTGCCACCGAAGAAGCTGCCGAACAAGTCGCCGAGGTCGATTTCGCCGTCGAATCCGCCGAAGCCATTGAAACCTCCGCCGAATCCGCCGTTGCGCGCGCCGTAGCTTTCATCGACACCTGCGAACCCCATTTGGTCGTAGCGTGCGCGCGACTTATCGTCCGACAATATGCCGTAGGCTTCGTTTATCTCCTTAAACTTAGCTTCACTTGCAGCGTCGCCCGGATTTAAGTCAGGGTGATACTTCTTCGCAAGCTTGCGATACGCGCTCTTTATTTCGTCGGCTGAGGCTCCCTTGGACAGCCCCAGCGATTCGTAGTAATCTCGTTTTTCCGCTATGTTATCACCCCCTAATCTTTATTTAAAGCATTGACAATCGTGCTTACAACTTCGTTTATCTTATAATCTTTCACAGCTCCGGCTTTATAGTATATTATGCTATCCTCGGCAGTGAAGATTTTTAAAGGTCTTATATAACTGTCAACCTTCAAGGTAGTTTCGATGCAATCATCTAACTTTAGTTCTATTGAGTTTCTCACTGTTTTTGTTGTTATCGAGCATAGAAGATAGTCGTTTCCGTATGCTTTGCGCAATATCAACGCAGGTCTGCGCTTTGTGCCTGTGAGGTTCGAGAAGGGGTATTTCACAACAACGATATCGCCTTTTACAAATCCTTCCATGCTTCCTCGTCTTCCGGCGAAAGCCAATCCTCGGCGAGTGCCGCTTCGCTTAAAAGGGTTATCTCGCTCACTCTTTTCTTGGTGTCGATTGAGTTTACGATGTCAAATAACGCTTTAACTACATCGGGGGGCAGCTCATCGATTTTCTTAATTAACGCTTCCTTATACATGGATTTTACTTATCGTCCTCGACAGTGTAGTCTGCGTCTACAGTATTGTCGTCGCCACCGGAGTTTGTGTCAAACTGACCGTGAGCTTCGTTGCCGCCTTCGCCTTGTTGGCCTTGCGCTTGATATATCTTTTGGGAGATGTCGTAGAATTTCTTTTGCAGCTCCTCGGTTTTGGTCTTGATTTTGTCGATGTTCTTGTCTTTCAGTGCGTCCTTAACTTCCTCGATGTTTGCGTTTACGTCGGCTTTTTCGGCGTCAGAGATTTTGTCGCCTACGTCTTTGACTGCCTTTTCGCATTGGTACACGAGGTGTTCAGCGTTGTTTACAACTTCAACTTGCTCCTTGGCAGCTTTGTCTTCTTCTGCGAACTTCTCTGCCTCTTGGATAGCTTTTTCAATGTCCTTGTCGGAGAGGTTGGAGGAAGCTGTGATTGTGATTTTCTGCTGCGTGCCTGTGCCTAAGTCTTTCGCGGACACGTTAACGATACCGTTTGCGTCTATATCGAAGGTTACTTCGATTTGCGGAACACCGCGCGGCGCTGGTGGAATACCGGAAAGCTCAAAGCGTCCGAGGGATTTATTGTAGGCAGCCATCTCACGTTCGCCTTGCAGAATGTTGATGGACACGCTGTTTTGGTTATCTGCCGCTGTGGAGTATATTCTGCTCTTTTTGGAAGGGATAGTTGTGTTGCGCTCTATTATCTTGTTGAAGATACCGCCTTCAGTTTCGATACCGAGCGACAGCGGAGTTACGTCGAGCAGCAGCACGTCTTTTACGTCGCCGCCGAGCACGCCTGCTTGGATTGCCGCGCCGATAGCTACGCATTCATCGGGGTTTATGCCCTTTGTAGGCTCTTTGCTAACCATGCGATGTACGGCTTCCTGTACCGCCGGAATACGCGTCGAACCGCCTACCAACAGCACCTTGTCAACGTTTGCAGACGCAAGACCGCTGTCCTTTAATGCCATACGCATTGGGTCGTTTGTCTTGTCAACTAAATCAGCGGTTAACTCGTTAAACTTCGCGCGGGACAGATTTACGTCTAAGTGTTTAGGGCCGCTTGCGTCAGCTGTGATAAAGGGCAGGTTGATGTTAGCGTTCATTACGCCTGAAAGCTCAATCTTCGCCTTTTCCGCAGCTTCCATAAGGCGTTGCAGTGCAACCTTGTCATTGCGCAGGTCGATTCCGTTTTCTTTCTTAAACTCTTCCGCGAGGAAGTCAACTATGCGCTTGTCGAAGTCGTCGCCGCCGAGTAAGTTATTACCGTTAGTAGCCAAAACTTCAAACACGCCGTCGCCGATTTCCATCAGCGATACGTCGAATGTGCCGCCGCCGAGGTCGTACACCATGATTTTTTGGTTTTCATCTTTATCTAAGCCGTAAGCTAAAGCTGCCGCGGTAGGCTCGTTGATTATGCGCAGAACCTCTAAGCCTGCGATTTTGCCCGCATCCTTTGTAGCTTGACGCTGCGCGTCGGAGAAGTACGCGGGAACTGTGATAACGGCTTGCGTAACAGTTTCGCCAAGGTAGCTTTCTGCGTCTGCCTTAAGCTTTTGCAGAATCATCGCGGAAATTTCTGGTGGAGAGTAGGACTTATCGTCAATCTTAACGCGTCTGTCTGTACCCATGTCGCGCTTGATTGAGCTTATTGTGCGCTCGGGATTTGTGATACCTTGACGCTTTGCCACTTGACCTACAAGGCGTTCGCCTTTCTTTGTGAATGCAACAACCGAAGGCGTGGTGCGCGCACCTTCCGCATTGGGGATAACTACAGGTTCGCCGCCTTCCATAACGGCTACGCAGGAATTTGTTGTGCCTAAATCTATACCTATGATTTTACCCATGAAATGTTTCCTCCTTATTATATGTTGGTTCTGTTTTTTTGTTAGTTTGCAACCTTTACGACGCTGTGGCGGATTACCTTTTCGCCTAGTATATAGCCTTTGCTGTATTCCTCTACAATTATACTTTTGTCGTCGTCATCGTCGTTTTCGATGTGCGCGACTGCGTTGTGCAGGTTTGGGTCGAACTCTTTGCCTACGGCTTCGATTGGCTTTATGCCTAGGTTGTTGAAGGTTTCGTCTAGCTGCTTTTGAATTAGTTGCAAGCCCTCGCGGGTTTTAGCGTCTGCCTCAATGCCTTCGGTCATCTCGATTGCGCGCATTATGTTGTCGGCAATCGGGAGTATCGCCGTGATTGCGTCGGCGGTAGCGTCAGTGTAAATCGCAACCTTTTCCTTCTGCGTGCGCTTTTTATAGTTGTCAAATTCCGCGAGAAGGCGCAGGTGCTTATCCTCCGCTTCCTTTAGCTTTTCTTCAAACTTTTGTATAACGGATTCATATGCCGCGGCTTCGTCTTGCGCAGATTCATTCGCGGCTTCGTTGTTTACTTTTTCGTTTTCATTCATCTCCGTCGATTTCCCCCTTTGTTTCTTTTTCATAGTCGCTCACGTTCCTTTCTACTACGGCGTTGATTACGCCTGTAAAGAAGTCGAGGTTTGACACGGCTTTGGCATAGTTCATGCGCGTTGGGCCGATTATGCCGATTGTGCCTGTAGTGTTGCCGATTTTATAGTTGGAGAGGACTAGGGAGCAGTCTTGCAGCTCGATAGCCTCGTTCTCGTTACCTATCAATATTTTAATGCTGCCGTTATGTTTTGTCATTATGACGTTGGATAGATTGGATTTATCTTCCAGATACGACAGCAGGCGTTTTGCTTTTGTTATGTTATTGTATTCGGGGAAGTCTAGGAGGTTTGTCGTGCCGCCTGTGAATACCTCTGTGGCCATTGCGACGTGGAGGTTTGCTTTGATAAACTCCAGCACAGACAGCGCGATTGCATATTCGCCGCTTCCGTATGCGAAAGCGTCGGTCAGCTTCACTGCGCACAGCTCGTCATAGCTAAGCCGCGCAAGCTTATTCGTCAGCGCGATTGATAATTCGGTCGCGGCGCGAGGGTCAAGCGGCTCTGTTACACTTATCACTGTATCTTTAACTATATTTTTGTCCATTACCAATATTACCATAAGCTGCTTTTCGTCCAGTGGAATAAGCTGTACATGCTTTATCCCTTGCGCGGACGCGTCAGGTATCGACGACAGCACGGCATAGTTGGTGAACCGCGAGTATATATTGGTAATTTCTCGTATTAAATCCTGCACTTCGGCAATCCGAAGCTCCAGCATTGCGTTCATCTTAGCGATTTCGTACTGGCTTAGGATATACCTGTTCATCAGTTGGTCAACATAAATGCGGTAGCCGAGGTGAGAGGGTATGCGCCCCGCCGATGTGTGTGGCTGCTCAAGCAACCCCATCTCCTCGAGGTCGGCCATTATGTTGCGGACGGTGGCAGGACTTATCCCAAGGCTGCATATCTTAGCAATAGTGCGCGAGCCCACAGGCTCTGCGTTGCTGATATAGCTGTCTATTATCGCGCCTAGAATCAACTTTTTGCGCTCATCAAGTTCCATGATTCACCTACCGTTCTTTCTGTTAGCACTCATCTTATGTGAGTGCTAACAATATAGTAGCACAATATTATATGATTGTCAAGTGGGAATTGTGAATAAAAAGTAAATTAAAGGCTTGCCTGCGCAAGCCTTTTGCTTAAAGATATTGTTTTAGTGTTTCAAAATTGTTCTGCTCCGTCTTAAGCAACCGTTGCCCAAGCTGCAAGGCTTTTGGGTCGGCGTCTTGGTATTGCTTCAGCCGCTTGGTTGCGTCGATTATTCCCATGGAACTGCCTTGCATCATCATTTCGGCGATGTGCGAGGGGGTTTTGTCCGTCAACGTTTGCAAAGAGATATTTAGATAAACCGTAATCTTTTGCATGTTGCTTATTCCCTTTTCACGTTGTTGCATTTGGTCAAGCTGCGCTATTGCTTCATTATATATAGCTTGATATTCCGACAACTGCGCGCGCAATTGCTCCAGAAACGGTCTGTCCTGCACAATCTCCGTTAGCTGCGTTATCGTGTCCACACCCATCTGTGCGTTTTGGTATACATAATTTAATAGTTCTGCGTTTTTGTCCATAGTTAACTCCTTAAAATAATATTTGTTTATTAGGTTTCCCATTTTTTGACCGATTAGTATTTAAATGAACATTACATCAATTTTACAATTAGTGTGTGATAAACTACCAAAATAACTATAGAATATTCCAACAATTATACAGAAATTTCATATAAAATTCTTGATTATTTTATATTAATATGATACAATATACAAAACACATGGAGGTAACTGTATGTCTGATTTACGCGCTTCGGCGGTGACGCTGCTTGAGCAGCATTTGATTCTTACGCCGGAAAATAGTAAAACAAATATTTTCTTTGAGTTCGACGTCGACGACGACTACTCGAAATTATACATCGACGCGGCATATTTCCCAAAGCATTGCTACGAATACGATAAATCCCGAGCGATTTTGGAGGATTGCCTTGTTAGGTACAACGTTGACGTGAGCGACCTTGAGCCTGGCGAATACGAGGGCGCGCTGCCGCTTACGAACATGGTGTGCTTCTCGATCGAGTGCAACGACCAATACCGCGGCTGCGCACATCGCGGCGCGAATACGTCGCACTTCGAGATAAGCGAAGAAGGCGCAACCTACGGCTTGTACAAAGGCAAAATCGAGCGCGGCAAATGGCGCGCGTGCTGCAACGTAAATTCAATCGTGAGCGAAAAGGTGCACTACCACCTTCTCATCACGGGCGTTAAGAAGGAGGGTAAATGATGAAATGGCTTGCGTGCGATATGCACACACATACGCTGCACAGCGACGGACGCGCTACTGTTCCCGTTCATTTGCAGGGCTTTAAGAAACGCCTTCTCGACGTTATCGCTTTGACAGACCATAACACGCAATCGGGCTTGTTCGAGGTTACGCCTGAGCTTGAAGCGGAAACCGTACGCGTAATACGCGGCATCGAGTGGACGACCTACTTCGGGCATGTACTCGTTTACGGCACAAATAAATATGTAGACTGGCGCACTGCCACCCCCGACAATATAGACGAAAAGCTTGCCGAGGTTCGCGCCGCCGATGGAGTGTGCGGAGTTGCGCACCCTTATGTTGTAGGCGACCCGATATGCTGCGGCTGCGGTTGGGAGTTTAAGCTAAAGGACTGGAGCTTGCCTCACTTTATCGAGATATGGTCAAGCCCAAGCCCGCAGTTTTTCACCTCAAACAAACACGCGTACGACAAATGGATTGAGTGCCTTGACAAAGGCATACGCCTAGTAGGCGTAGCGTCCAGCGATTGGCACGGTCCGCACGACGACAAAAACATGTACGGCACAACCTACATCTACATGGACAAAGACGCCGACATCACAGAACAAGCCAAGCAAGCAATTCGCGGCGGCAAGGTCTACGTTTCCATGGCTCACAACATCGACCTAACAGCAACAAGCGGCGGCAAAAGCGGCACAATCGGCGACACACTTCCGTCAGGCGATGCAACAATATCCGTAACCTTCACCGAAGACCATCGCAAGGAGATATGGCAAGCCTACGGCATAGTCCCCGAGAAAATCTACCTCCACGGCAACGGCAACAAGGTTGTAGCAGAGTGGGATTTCAAATTAGGCGAAACGTACACTGCCGAACTAAAAGACTTAAGCGGCTGGCTCAAATGCGAGCTGCACGGACAACTGCAAGGCGCAAACAAAGCCTTGACCATCACCAACCCGATTTATTTTAACTAAAGGTAACTGCCAATAAAATCCTAAGACAAGGGCGGCCAAATGCCGCCCTCTTGTATGATTCATAGAATTACATCTGGAATTTTAATTACTAATTGCCCAAAAAATTACTGGAATATACTTGTATATACTACATTAAATCTGTGTAATAGTAAATAAAACTTGTAAAATACTCATTAATAGTAAAATTTCACTTGCAATGTCAACATGAAAGTGATATATTTATATGTAGATTGCACAATGGCTTTGTATTATATGATTACGCGGCGAAAGGAAGGTTTTATGGATTTAGTCAAAAGAGGCAGGTGGGCGAGGCTTGGGCGGGAGATACATAAGCATTGGGTGCTGTATATGTTCCTGCTTCCATGCGTGGCGTCCTTCATTATTTTTAGCTATATCCCGATGGTCGGCATTTTGCTTGCCTTCAAAGAGTTTCGTTTTGACATGAGTATTATCGATAGCCCATGGGTTGGTTTTGTTTACTTTGAACGTTATTTCGCGTTCAACCGCGCATGGAAGCTTGTCGGCAACACTCTTGCGCTTGGCGTTTTAAAGGTGTTCATTGAGTGGCCGTTCCCGATCATCTTCGCAATACTCATCAATGAAATCACCAACAAAAAGTTCCAAAAGGTAACGCAAACCATATCATACCTTCCGCACTTTATATCAATGGTTGTTGTTGCCAGCTTAGTTAAGTCCATACTTGCGCCTGACGCAGGGCTTGTAAATGATGTCATCGGCATGATTACAGGCAAAACAGTTAGAACGCACTATTTGATGGACCCTGATTATTGGTACCCAATGGTATTTTTCATCGATATATGGAAGGGTATGGGTTGGGGCTCAATCATCTACCTTGCCGCAATCGCGAATATCGACGCCGAGCTTTACGAGGCCGCGAAAATCGACGGTGCGAACAAGCTGCAGCAGATATGGTACATCACCGTAAGCTGCATACGTCCGACGATGGGTATTCTCTTTATCCTAGGTCTAGGCGGATTGTTAAACAGTGGTTACGAGATAGCGTACCTGTTAGGAACACCCGGTAACGCAGTAGTTTCCGAGGTATTGGACTTGTACGTAATCAACGTAGGTTTGCGCGATGGACAGTACGGTTACGCTACAGCCGTAGGCTTGATGAAAGGCGTAGTCGGATTAATACTGATTGTAGCAGCAAACTACACAAGCAAAAGAGTAGCAGAAATAAGCGTTTGGTAAAACTAGGACTGGTAATAAGATGTACGGCATAGTTTGACAAAGACAAGCTCCGCGCGGCTTTATTGTGGATACTGCCGCGCAGGCGCAATGCTAATTGCAATCGCAAATGAAGCCATATGTTTTATTATATATTAATTTTTTATGTTAAGAGGAGTTAGTAATGAAGAAACTACTTGCACTACTGGCAGCCGCGAGCGTATTCACGGCATCGCTGTCAGGTTGCGGCGGCAATACTGCATCAAGCCCAACACCGACACCAACGCCAACACCGGCAGTAACAGAAACACAAAACACAGACACAACAACCGACACAACAGACACAGCGACAACAGATGAAAAACCCGACACATGGATAGCCGACCGCCACATCGAAGGTAGAATCTTCCTCTCCAACGACGGCGCATGGCTGCCCGCAGACCAACAAAACAACCCGTTCGCTCAAGCTGTTAAAGAGCGCACAGGTATAACCGCTCAAATTAAGTCGACACAAGCAAGCCCGTCTATCGAAGAGCTGACACTTGCTCTTGCAGCTAGAGACGTTCCCGAGTTTATCGAGAATTACTTAAACCACTCCGGCAGACCTGAAGCTTCCGTTTTATTCAAAGCAGCTCGCGAAGGTATGTTTGAAGACGTGAAGCCTTACCTTGCAGACACAAAGGTTTACAACCAATACCTCAACAAAGACTTCCTGCCGCCAGACACATGGGATAACATCATGTATCGCCCTGAATTTAACGGCGCTGTATACATGATTCACATGAACATCGACAGACTGCGCCCCGATACAGACAGAAAGTATGACGGCGGCGGCGACATGAAAATCCGCGAAGACATCATGGACGCTCTTGGAGTTAAATCCTCCGACATCGTTACATGGGACGACTTCATGGAGCTTTGCCAAAAAATCTATGACGGCGGCTTCACCGATTCCAACGGCAGACCTGTTTATGTAATCGGTCCGCGCACATGGGGCGGTCAACCTGTTTCCACACTGTACTTTGACAAAAACTGGGGCAATGGCACACGCATGGGCTTAGTTGACGGAAAAGTTAAGCACGTTACAGAAACAGAATGGGCTATGAAGCAAGTTAACGCTATGCGCGAGCTTATCGCTAAAGACTACGCTCACCCAGAGCTCTTCACGATGGAAAACACACGTGTTGAAGAAGGCGAAATGAACGGCGCATGGGCAATCGGCTGCTCCATCAGTATGCACGAAATCAAAGGCGACTATCGCTATGTTCCGCTTGCTTACCTGAACAACTGGGAAGGCAAGAGCGGTCAACCATATGAAACACGCCGCACAGGCTACAACACATGGGAAGTTATCGCAGGCACAGAAAAGCCTGAAGAAATCATCAAGTACGCTGACTTCTTAGCTACATTAGAAGGCAAAACACTTTGGAACTATGGTATCGAAGGTCAAACCTTTGACTACAACTCCGACGGCTATCCGCGTATCCGCCAAGACATCTATGAAGAATACCAAGCTGACGGCATGGCGTTCAAAGATAAGTGGGGCTTTGTGCCGAACGGCGGCATCGCTGGCTACCTCTGGGGTTCAACCGACAACTACTTCGAGAAGGACTTCGGCGAAAAGTGGGTTGGTTATGACTTTGACGAAGCAGCTAAGGTTAGAGACAGAATAGTAGAAAAAGTTGGCAACGTTCCGTTATATCCGTTAACAGACGGACAATACGCTACATCCTTCATGTCTGACCCTGCTATGACAGACGTTACACCAAACCTGGACCCGCTGTTAGACAGAAACGAATGGGCTAAGGTATTAGTTCAAGCAGTTGTTGCTAAGACAGAAGACGAAGCTGCAAAAATCCTGGATTCCTACCGCGACAGCATAATCAAGGCAGGCTTTGACACATACCGTGACTTCCTGCAACAAAAGGTTGACGCAGGCGAAAACATCATGTTCTGGATTCCTGAAACATTCTAAGAAATATAAAGCAGCAATATCCCCGCTTTCGGGCGGGGCGAACATATTCTAAGATCATCATCGGAGTGGACTATGAATAAAAACAAACATTTTATCAAAGTTTCTACAGGTGAAAGGATATTTTACATCTGTAACTATATCTTCATGACCTTGTTCTGCATTTCAATAATCCTTCCCTTCCTAAACATAATAGCCATTTCGTTGAATGACGGCAAGGATACAGCTATGGGCGGTATCACAATCTACCCCCGTATTTTTACGTTTGACAACTACACAGAAGTGCTCAAAAACGGCGATATAGCGAACGCTTACTTTATAACGATATCAAGAACAGTAATAGGTGTTATTCTATCGGTGTTTTTAACGGCCGCTGCTGCCTTTGCTTTAAAAAGCAAAACGCTTCCGGGAAGGTCGTTAATAATCTTCGGAATATTCTTCACAACATTGTTCGGCGGCGGATTGATTCCTTACTTCATCTTGCTTAGAAACATCGGCCTGTACAATACCTTCTGGGTTTACATCATTCCAGGCTTGTACAGCTTCTGGAACATGATTATAATGCGAACCTTCTTCGAGGGCATAGGCATAAGCCTTGAGGAATCGGCAAAGCTCGACGGCGCGGGAGATTTCCGTATATTCATGTCGATTATAATACCTCTCTCGAAGGCCGTGCTTGCGGTTATCGCTCTGTTCAACGGTGTTGGTCACTGGAACGATTGGTTCGCCGGCGTGTACTATGTATCCGAGGTAAAGCTGCAACCGATGCAAACGCTGCTGTGGAAAATGATAAGCACGCAGGAGCTGCTGCGTAAGTATGTATCCCGCGGCGGCACAGGCTTCGAGGCACTGCGCGAGCAAACAATGGTAACGGCTGAATCATTAAAAGCAGCGACTGTATTAATCGCAGCAGGCCCCATCATTCTGATGTACCCCTTCTGCCAAAAGTACTTCGTAAAGGGCGTAATGATTGGCGCGATAAAAGGTTAACAACAAACAAGCATTGGCAAATTACGCCGGTGCTTGTTTTTTGTTGCGCAATAATATATAATATAAGTGCAATGATGAATGAGGAATTAGGAATGAAAATATGATTGCTAAGGTAATTATATCGCGGCAAGCTGCGGAGATTGACGAGGTGTACGAATACACTGTGCCGGAGGATATGCAGGTATGCGCAGGAATTCGCGCGCTTGTGCCGTTCGGCAGAGGTAATGCCGAGGCGGTTGTGCTGTCTGTTTCGGACGATGCAACCTACGACGGAAAGCTCAAGCCTATCACAAGGCTGTTGGACGCGCGTCCGCTGCTTACCGAGGGCTTGCTTAAGCTTGCCGAATACATCAAGGAGCGGTATTTATGCACGCATTACGCCGCGCTGCGATTGTGTATGCCTGCCGGAATCCGCATAAAGCCGCACGACAAGCTTGAGAAAAGCATAGCGGTATATTCGATTGCAAGCGACGACTTGCCGCAAGTCAATGCCGCAGTGCAGCACAAGGTGTTGCAGCACATAAGCGACCGCGGCGAATGCACCGTGCCCGAGCTTGAAAAAACCATAAAAGGCGCACGCGCGGCAGTCGCCGCACTGGTGAAGCGCGGCATACTGCAACAAGGCGTGCGCCGAATCTCACGCTTCGCCTACGACATAAACGCAATCGCAGAAAAGCCTGCGCCGCCGCTTACCGATGAGCAGCAAGCCGCATTCGACGGAATAACTCAATGCAGCGGCACACCGAATGCACTAATCTACGGAATAACAGGCAGCGGCAAAACCGAAGTCTACATGCGCTTAATCAGCCGCTACATCGCCGAAGGCAAGCAAGCAATCGTGCTAGTGCCCGAAATATCTCTGACGCCGCAAGCCGTTGAGCGATTCGCAGGACGCTTCGGCTCTGTAGTATCCGTGCTGCACAGCGGATTATCCGTCGGCGAAAAATACGACGAATGGGAGCGCATACTAAACGGCGAGGTATGCGTCGTAGTAGGCGCACGCTCCGCGGTATTCGCACCGCTGTCCAACCTAGGCATAATCATCGTGGACGAGGAGCATGAAACGACCTACCGCTCCGACAGCGCACCCGAGTATGACGCAATCGACGTAGCGCGCTTCCGCTGCGAAAACGAAGGCGCAGCCTTAGTTTTAGGCAGCGCAACGCCGTCGATACGCACATACTACGCTGCAATCAACGGCAATCTGCAACTTTTCACAATGGAAAAGCGCATAAACCAAGCCGCACTCCCCGCCATAAAAATAGCAGACATGCGCCAAGAATTATCCGCAGGCAACAAAAGCATATTCTCACGCTTGCTAATCGAGGAAATCAACGCGAACCTAACGCGCGGCGAGCAAACGATACTTTTCCTAAACAAGCGCGGCTTCCACTCGTCGGTCGTGTGCCGCACCTGCGGCGAGCCTGTACGCTGCCGCCACTGCGAAGTGCCGCTCACCTATCACAAGTACAGCGAAAGCCTGCAATGCCACTTCTGCGGCTACTTTATGCCGAATGTGACGCTATGCCCCAAATGCGGCAGCAAATACATCCGCTACATGGGTACGGGCACCGAACGCGTCGAGCAAGACTTAACCGCGCTATTCCCAAGCGCGCGATACATTCGCATGGACAGCGACACCACGTCGCGCAAAAACAGCCACCGCGACATGCTCCGCCGATTCGAGCAAGGTGCAGCCGACATATTAATCGGCACGCAGATGGTAATCAAAGGGCTGGACTACCCCAACGTAACCCTATCCGCTGTATTAAACGCGGACTTAACCCTAAACATGGACGACTACCGCGCAGGCGAACGCTGCTTCGCGCAGCTAATCCAACTATCAGGCAGGGCAGGCAGGGCAGACAAAATCGGCAGAGCGGTAATACAAACCTACCAGCCGAGCCACTATGTCATATCCTTTGCAAAGCAGCACGACTACGTTGACTTCTACCAAAACGAAATCGCCCTGCGCGAACGATTGTACTACCCTCCATTCTGCGACATACTCTACTTCCTGTCGCAGGATAAGGACGAAGCCGCCGCGAAATCCGCACTCGAGCAAGTAATCAGCTTTTTCAAACGCTACGTCGTCGCGCACAACATAAACGCAATGCTGCTAAACCCAAGCCCCTGCCCCTACAGCAAAATCAAGGACAAGTACCGCTACCGCGCGATAATAAAAATAAACGACGCGTATTCGCTGAGCGAAGCGATTCGCGACATACTAAAGCAACATGGTCGCGGCATAGTAACCGCGAGCGTAAATCCAACGAACATGAATTAATATAGTCAATCGCGTTTCACTTCGCTACTACAGAACTACGACTAATGCCGATGGAATCAAGGAAACGCGATTGACTTGCTCACAATTTTAAATATCTTTGACTATAGGAGAAAAAATGGCGACACGCACAATAGTAAAAGTAGGCGACGACAGGCTTAAAAAAAGAAGCCGCGAAGTTGAAAAAATAAACGGGCGCATTCAAGAGTTAATCGATGACATGATTGAAACGCTGCAAGCCGCAAACGGCGTAGGTCTGGCTGCGGTGCAAGTAGGCGTACTGCGCCGCGTAGCGATAGTGTTAGACGAAGACGAATACCTCGTACTGATAAACCCCGAAATAATCGAAGCTGAAGGCGAGCAGGAGGAATCCGAAGGCTGCCTAAGCCTCCCGGGAAAATTCGGCTACGTAAAACGCCCCGAAAAAGTAAAAGTCCGCGCCACAGACAGAAACGGCGACGAACTCGAGTATGAAGCCGAAGGCTTGATGGCGCGCGCCTTCTGCCACGAGATAGACCACATGGACGGCATTGTATACGTAGACAAAATGAGCCGTTTCCTCACCGAAGAAGAAATCGAACAAATGCGCAAAGATGCAGAAAAAGAAGAAGAACCGCAGGATTAGTCCTGCGGTCACATATATGTAATTCTAAAGGGGCAATCTGCCCCTTTAATATGTTTCGGTATTATTCAACAACAATTGCGCTCTCTGGGCAAGAGCCTACGCACAGCTCGCACTCAACGCACGCGTCGTTATCGATAACATACTTGCTGTCGCCCTTGTTAATGCAGGATTGCGGGCATTCGTCCGCGCAGATTCCGCAGCTAATGCATTTTTCAGTTATTTTAACCATTATGCACCTTCCTTATTCATTTATTAACTACATTCATATGATAGCACAAAGATGTCCGCATGTCAATTATTCAAATTGAAAATATGTAAACTTTTTATTAAATATTTCGTCCTAACAGTATAAGTTTCCTTTTAATGCAAAAACTAACCAAAAAACAATACGGAAGGTCTTATATGATAAAGGGACGAACGGATTTAGCGATAGAGGCGCACGACTATTACCGCAGCGTGGATGTGGAAACGGCAGGTACATTTATCGAGGATAAACGCGTGGGCGAGATTGAAATTAAGCGCGTTTATATAAATGATGATGCGGCGGCGCAGGAGATGGGCAAGCCCGTTGGCCTGTACTCAACTATGTTTTTGCCGTCGGATTTGCATAAGCAGCATACGGAGTATGAGAATGCAATAGCAGCGATGTGCCACGAGCTTACTAATATGATTAAGGTGAAGGAGAATGACAAGCTGCTTGTCGTAGGTCTTGGCAATTCTGCGATAACCGCCGACGCGCTAGGACCGAAAAGCGTCGAGCAGGTATTGGTGACGAGGCATTTATACGGCGAGCTTCCGAGGGAAATCACGAACAAGCTGCGCAGCGTATCGGCAATATCCCCCGGCGTATTAGGCGTAACAGGCATAGAAACCGCCGAGATAATCCGAGGCGTAGCCGATAGGGTTGAGCCTGATATAATATTCGCGATAGACGCGCTTGCAGCACGGAACATCTGCCGCGTTGCCAACACAATCCAGCTTGCCGACACAGGCATAAGCCCTGGAAGCGGCGTAGGAAACAAACGTGCCGAGCTATCTCGCGCAAGCCTTGGTGTACCTGTAATCGCCATCGGCGTACCCACTGTTATAGACGTATCCGTAATCGCAGACGAAGCAATCGAGCTTACCGAGGAGTATTACAACGACGACAAGCACCTGAACTGCCCTGTTATAAACGACGAGGACAAAGCATATATTATTGAGAAGCTACTAACAAAAGCGTACGAGCAAAGCCTAATCGTCACGCCCAAAGAAATCGACGTAAAAATCAACGACATAAGCAGTATTATCGCCAATGCGATAAACATTTCCATGCACAAAGGCTTAACCTTTGATGACATAAACAAATACAAATGACAATTCACAATACACAATGAATTAAGGAGCGAGCGTACCGCTCCGGTTTACATAGGAGCAACTTATGAACAAGAGAAAGAGCGCTTTTAATGATGTATTCATCAAGCCGAAAAAGGGAAAGATTTACATAACAAACGCAATTGTTGCGATAGTTTGTATATTTGCTACAGTTTGCGTCTGCATGAAGGTTATGCCGAGTATTGCGGATAAGCCGATAACCGAAGGGTTGTTGTATGTGATGGACGAGGCGTTGCCTGCATTTTCGCGGCAGAGCAGTATAACGGCGGAGAAGGTTCCTGAGGCGGATAATGAGGAAGCGGAGGTAATCGAGGACGACGAGATTGTGCCGCCGCCGATTCCGTTGAGTGAGCCGTGGTCGTATGTGAATGATTATGCTTTGTACGCGGACGAGCAGCTGACGTCGGAAACTTTCGAGGAAGGCGAGATTCCTGCTGACGCTACGGCTATTCGCGAGATGTCGTTGCTTATGCCTACCAATCCGAAGCTTTCCGCCGAGGGCGTTTATATCAACAACAATACAACCTATGACTTAAATCCTTCCGCGTTGCTGAATGGGCTGCTGCAATTCAACTTTGACGACGAAGGTCCAAGGGTATTAATCGTACACACGCACAGCAGCGAAAGCTATACCCCCACAGGCAAGAACTACTACCTACCCACTGATCCTGACCGCACCGAGGATACGCGCTACAACGTAGTCCGCGTAGGCGACGAAATGGCGCGCGTCCTTACCGAAAAAGGAATAAGCGTAGTCCACGACCGCACAATCAACGACTACCCCTCCTACAATGGTTCATACACACGAATGTTGTCGCGCATAAAGGATTATCTGGAGGAATACCCCAGCATTAAAGTAGTTATAGACGTACACCGCGACGCCGTAACGCGCGACAATGAAATGGTGAAGCTATGCTCCACCATCGACGGCAACAAAGTCGCCCAAGTCATGCTAATCAGCGGCACAAACCAAGCAGGCCTGCCCAACGACAATTGGCAGGACGGCCTAACCTTCGCCATGAAATATCAGCGCGAAATGAACAAACTCTACCCGGGACTTGCACGCCCTGTATTCCTTGCAAAAGAACGCTACAACTGCCACACCACGAAAGCCTCCTTCATACTGGAAGTAGGCACAAGCGTAAACACTCTAGAAGAAGCTATAGCAGGAGCCGAGCTTGCCGCCGACGCATTAGGCGAGCTGCTGCTGCGGATTAAATAAACACAATGCGGAGAACAAATTCACGAATGAGCAAAACCATCTACCTAATCTTATTTTTCTGCCTAATCATAATCATAGGCATAGCCGCCGCCGAAGCAGGCATTGCCGACCTACGCGCCGACACACCTCACCTCATATCCGACGCAATATCCTCAATCGCAGCAATCTTCTCACAAATGTAGGGGACGGGAAACCCGTCCCGATTTTTTTCGATGTTTGTTCACATGTATTTATCGCACCTTTGCATAAATGCTTGCATTTTTTTGGCGGTTAGTGTAAAATATACATATATATGAGGAGGTGCTTGGTATATGAGCAAATTAAACACTATCGGCATATTGACAAGCGGCGGTGACGCTCCTGGCATGAATGCCGCGATAAGAGCAGTTGTTCGCACATGTAAATATTATGACCTAAAGATAATGGGTATCCGCAAGGGGTTTGAGGGTCTGCTTCACGGCGACGTGTTCGAGATGACAGCACGCAGCGTATCCGACACATTAAACCGAGGCGGCACTATCTTACAAACCGCGAGAAGCAAACGCTTTATCGAACGCGACGGCGTGCTGCAAGGCATAGCCACAGCGAAGTACAACGAAATCGACGGAATCGTAGTTATAGGCGGCGACGGCTCATTCAAGGGCGCGCGCGACCTATGCAAAGAAGGTATGCCCTGCGTGTGCATTCCCGGTACGATTGACAATGACATCGGCTGCACGGACTACACGATCGGCTACAACACAGCTGTTACAACGGCAATCGACGCTGTTGACAAAATTCGGGACACTGCGTCCAGCCACGAACGCTGCAATATCATAAAGGTTATGGGCAGACACAGCGGCAACATCGCTTTAGCCGTGGGCATTACCACGGGTGCGGAAGCCGTGCTTATTCCCGAACGTCCAATCAATTTTGAAAAGGACATACTTGGTCCAATCTACGCAGGCAAACGCCGTAGCAAACAGCATTTTATCATAATCCTAGCCGAAGGCGTGGCAGATTCCGACAACCTCGAAAAGCGTATCGAGGAAGAAACAGGAATTACCACACGTACAACGACGCTTGGCTACCTGCAACGCGGCGGCACTCCGTCTGCACGCGACAGACTTGTTGCGAGCCAAATGGGCTTCCACGCCGTGAAAGCCTTCATGGAAGGCAACCTCAACAGAGTTGTTTGTATGCGCGAGGACAAAATCATCGACATGGACATCTTCGAGGCGCTCGAGATGAAGTACGAAGTAAAAGAAGATTTAATAGAACTTGCAAAAATTTTATCCATCTAATAGGTAAATATGAATATACCCAATGCGTTAACGGTAATACGGTTTTTTCTAATCCCATTATTTGTATATTTCTATATGTATACAGACATGACGCCTGTATCGGTGGCTATTTTTGTTATATCCGGACTCA
The DNA here is from genome assembly GCA_964479875.1 of uncultured Eubacteriales bacterium. GTDB lineage: Bacteria > Bacillota > Clostridia > Monoglobales > CAYZNM01 > CAYZNM01. The sequence goes on along the minus strand of CAYZNM010000022.1, from coordinate 13,587 downwards.
CTGATGTGTTGGACGGATACATAGCCCGAAAGTACAACATGCAAACAAACTGGGGCGCCGTATTCGACCCGATTGCCGACAAGGCGACACAAATTGTCACGGTGCTGTGCATAGCGTTAAAGGGTATATTCGTGATGTGGTTCGCGTTCTACATTCTGCTTGTGAAGGAAATGCTGATGATTCTGGGAGGCATAACCTTGTATAGGCGGCGCGACATTGTTGTAAACTCGAATAAATACGGCAAGGCGGCGACTGCGTTGTTTTACCTTGTGATATTGAGCATACTTTGCGCAGGGGATATTATCCCTGGTTATATCACAAACATTATGGTTGCTAGTACGCTTGTGCTTAGTATGACGTCGGGGATAATATATGTCATACATTATGTCAGAAAAGCGAACGAGATAAAGCGGCAAAAAAATCACAATTAAAGAATATAAAACCTGGCCAAGGCTGGGTTTTGTTTGTATTTTGCTTGAAGGAGGTAAATAATTGAGCGTTATAAAAGATATTAACCTTGCCCCGAGTGGGTGTAAGAAGATAGCGTGGGCGAAGGCGAATATGCCTATGCTACGAAGCCTTGCGGAAAAGATGAAGGCGGAGCAGGCATTGGCAGGTACGCGCGTGCTTGTCTGCATTCATCTTGAGGCGAAGTCGGCGTATCTTGCGCAGGTGCTGCGCGAAGCAGGGGCGGAGGTCGCCGCGTGCGCGAGTAATCCGCTGTCGACGCAGGACGACGTTGTCGCGGCTTTAAGTGAAAGCGGCGTGCATACTTTCGCAATCCACGGCGCGTCGGAGGAGGAGTATTTCTCCCATATAAACGCCGCACTTGACATAAAGCCGAACATTATTATAGACGACGGCGGCGACGTGGTGAACATGCTGCACACTAGCCGAAGCGAGTTGCTGCCGCATATAATCGGCGGCAGCGAGGAAACTACCACAGGCATACTGCGCCTTAAAGCTATGCAGTCGCAGGGTAAGCTGCAATTTCCAATGATGGCAGCGAATGACGCAAAGTGCAAGTACCTGTTCGACAACCGCTACGGCACGGGACAATCTGTATGGGACGGAATCAATCGCACGACAAACTTAATCGTTGCCGGAAAATGCGTCGTAGTAGCAGGCTATGGCTGGTGCGGCAAAGGCGTTGCAATGCGCGCCAAAGGCATGGGCGCACGTGTAGTTGTCACCGAGGTCGACCCTGTTTGCGCAATTGAGGCAGTGATGGACGGCTTTGAGGTTATGCCGATGGAGCAAGCCGCACCTTTGGGCGACTTTTTCGTCACCGTAACAGGCTGCAAGGACGTTATAACGGAGCGGCACTTCCTGTTGATGAAGGAAGGCGCGGTGCTCTCCAACGCGGGACACTTTGACGTGGAAATCGCAATGGCGACACTGAATAAGATTGCAACTAATAAAGCCGAAGCGCGCCACAACATCACAGCCTACACATTGGCAAACGGTCGTACAGTCAACGTAATCGCCGAAGGGCGGCTTGTAAACCTAGCCTCCGGCGACGGACACCCCTGTGAAATCATGGACATGTCCTTCTCCGTGCAAACGCTGTGCGTGCGCTACATCAAAGACAACCACGACAAGTTAGAGGGCAAACTATACGCAGTTCCGCAAGAAATCGACAAGCAAGTTGCACTGCTAAAGCTCTCGACAATGGGCATAACAATCGACACACTAACGCCTGAACAACACGGATATTTATACGGCGGACACATGTAGGGGTGGATATTATCCGCCCGCGGATTCTGCACGCATTAGAAAGGGGACACATGGATAAAATCATCAACAACATCAGAATGCTGCAAAGCGAGCGCAACATACATTCCTTCGGCGTAGTCGTACATCAAAACGGCAAGGATAGGGAGTATCGCTTTTACGCGGACGACCGCGAGTGCATTTACAGCGGCTCAAAGACTTTCACCTCGATGGCTGTAGGTATAGCGCAAGCGGAAGGTTTGCTATCGATTCAAGATAAACTGCTCGACTACTTCCCTGAATTTAAGGACAAAGCATCCGAAGGCAGCGAGAACATCAAGCTTGTCGACCTCCTGCACATGAGTTCGGGCAAAGGCGAAACATACGCAGGGCGCTCCGCCGCGATGAATCGCGACCCCAAATTGCAGCAAGTAGATTGGCTCGAATATTTCCTAGCTTCCCCCATGAAATATTCCCCTGGAGCTAATTTCCACTACGACAACCTATGCACCTACTCACTCGGGCGTGTAATCGAAAAGGTGAGCGGCAGCAAGCTGCGTGACTACCTCATGCCGCGCCTATTCATCCCGATGGAGATATACAATCCCATGTGGGGCGAATGTCCCGGAGGGCACACACTTTCCGCAACGCAGCTCTACCTCACCACAAGCGAATTCCACAAGCTAGGTGTGCTGATGCTAAACGGGGGTATGTACAACGGCATACGCCTTGTAAATGAAGAATATATTAATATTGCGGCAACTGACACCGTGAAAACATGGGGCGACAGGTACGGCTACCAACTATGGCGTTGCGGCGATACTGAGGCCTACCGCGCCGACGGCTTATATGGGCAATACAGCATAGTTTTCCCCGACAAGCAAACAGTCGTGACCCTAACAGGTCACAACGAAGGCGACGGCGGCGCAGTGATACAATCAATACTAGACAGCGTATACAATTAAAAAGGAACAACAGATAATGCGGATTTTGTTTATGGGTACGCCCGAAATTGCAGCGGCGTGCCTTGAAAAGCTGCTGCCTGCACACGAGGTTGCAGCAGCAATTACGCGGCAGGATAAGCCCAAGGGGCGCGGCAAGACGTTATCGCCGCCTCCTGTAAAGGAATTGTGCATTCAGCACGGAATCGAGTGCTATCAGCCGCTGAATTTGCGCAACGACGAAGCGTTCGACTACATCAAAAGCGTAGGCGCAGATATAATCGTGGTAGTCGCATACGGACGATTGCTGCCAAAGGAAGTGCTGGAGCTGCCGCGCTACGGCTGCGTAAACCTGCACTGCTCGCTGCTGCCCAAATATCGCGGAGCTGCGCCAATGCAGTGGGCAATCATCAACGGCGAAACCGAAACAGGTCTAACCACAATGCTGATGGACGAAGGGATAGACACAGGCGACATACTGGAACAAATACACATACCGATTCCGCCCGAAATGACGAGCGGCGACCTATTCGCCAAATCCGGCGAGCTAGGCGGCGACCTGCTGCTTTCCACCATCGAAGGCTTGCATAGCGGCAGCATAACCCCAATCAAACAGCAAGGCGAATCCACACACGCCCCACTCCTCACAAAAGAGTTAGAAAAAATAAACTGGAGCAGCAACGCCCGCGACATAGTGAACCTAGTGCGCGGCTTATCCCCTGCGCCATACTGCTATTTCATAAGCGGCGGCAAAAAGGTAAAGGTTGCAAAAGCCTACGCGACGGAAGCTTCCGCGCCCGCAGGCACACTAATCAACGCTTCCGCCGACGGCATAACTATCGCCGCAGGCAGCGGCAGCGTGCGCATAACGCACCTTCAGCCCGAAGGCAAACGCGTAATGACCGCCGACGAATTTCTACGAGGGAACAAAATATCTGATATATCATAGGAGGATTAACATGGTAAAAATCGAGTGCAAGGACTACGAAGCAATGAGCAAGATGGCGGCAGAATTTGTCGCAAACGAAGTCAACGGCAAGGCGAACTTTATCCTAGGCCTACCCACAGGCAGCACACCTATCGGTATGTACAAAAACCTAACAAGCATGGCTAACGATGGAAGCATTGACTTTAGCAAAACAACCTTCTTCAACCTAGATGAATACTACCCAATAGCAAAGTCGCACCCCGAAAGCTACGCTTTCTTTATGAACAAAAACTTATTCGGCAACATAAACGTAGACAAAAGCAAAGTCAACATACCCAACGGCGAAGCAACCGACGCGGCCGCAGAATGCGCAGCCTACGACAAAAAAATCGCCGACCTCGGCGGAATCGACCTCATGGTAGTAGGCATAGGCGTAAACGGACACATCGGCTTCAACGAGCCTGCCGCCGAACTAAACTACGCCACCCACATGTGCAGCCTAACTGAATCCACCATCGAAGCCAACGCGCGCTTCTTCCCAAGCAAAGACGAAGTGCCGAAAAACGCGCTAACAATGGGCATGGGCAGCATATTCATGGCGAAGAAAATCCTAATGCTAATCTCAGGCGAAAACAAAAAGCCGATAACCGAGCAGATGTTCAACGGCAAAATCACAACCGATGTACCTGCATCATTGCTGCAACTGCACCACGACGTAACAGTTATGGTTTGTTAGACAGTAGGGGCGAACTTTGTTCGCCCCTACTGTCTAAGCTACAGTTTTTATATTAGGTGAGGTGGGTATTATGTTTGAGAACAACTATAAAGTAAGAGTAAGTGCAAGAGCCATTGTATTCAACAATGATAAGTTATTATTGAATAGTTTTGGGGACGGTGAATACTATAATTTTCCGGGTGGCGGAATTGAGAAAGATGAGAACGCTCTACAAACTGTTGTGAGAGAAGTTCAAGAAGAAACAGGCTTAATCGTTACTGCAAAAGAAATGATTTTTGCTTTGGAATATGAGCCTCATACAGGAAAACAATTTTATGGCAACGGTCATCATATTAGCTTTTTCTTTCGATGTGAGTTAGTTGATGACGATATTATTAAAACACCCGTACTGCCAGATATTGACCCCAATAATCCAATGTTAATATCATTGCCTAAATGGGTACCGATAAAAGATTTGCTTTCGTTAAATATTTTACCGCATATCAATAAAAATATAATTGATTATTATAATACAGGAACATTTTTACCAAGATTTTTTGAAGAGCCCTACACAAGCTAATTAGCATAATCCGTACCTCGCCAGACAATCAAACCAAAGCCGCGGCGGCTGTCGCGGCTTTGACGATTCTTTGCATAAGGTTTTTGAAAAAATGTTGACAAATTTTTGCTGCTGTGCTATGATGTTTTTGTAAGACTATAACAATCGATTTTGAAAGGAGAATATTTAATATGAATGGACGTGTAGAGGTTTTAATCCGTTAAAATTAAATAGGGCATAGGCGTATAGGCTTTATTTTGTTCGCCGTGCCGCTCAAGTATCCTTTCTAACAATAAACTGCTCGCGTATGCCGCGTATTGCAGCCGTAGAATGGCTGCTTTACGCGGTATTTCTATGCCCAAATACTAGGAGGAGAAACATTGTCACAACTTGCATTATATGGATTTAAAGAAGATACGGCTGTGGACGAGGGCAATATTGCGGCGCGAGTTATCGCTGTGCATAAGGAGCGGTTCGAGCTTGTTTGTGAGCATGGCACTATTCATGCGCGGCTTAAGGTTGGAATTTACTTCACAGGCATGGAGGTGGAGGTGCCAACCGTGGGCGACTTCGTGCAAATCATCTACAACAGCATGGGCGACAGCCTTATCACAAAGACGTTGCCGCGCAGCTCATACTTTTCGCGGCGCGACACCAACAACTTCTCGGTTACAGGTGAGCAAGCAATCGCGGCGAATTTCGATTATGTGTTTATCGTAGTGTCGCTCAACCACGACTTTTTGCTGTGGCGCATTGAGCGATATATCACGCAGGCGTGGCAAAGCGGCGCAACGCCTGTGCTTATGCTGACTAAGCGCGACTTGGTGGAGGATTTTTCACAGCAGCTAAAGGACGCGCAGCGAATTGCTCCGGGTGTAAATGTTCATGCTGTAAGCGCAGTTACAGGCGAAGGCATGGAGGAGCTTCAACAGTATTTACAGCCGCGTAAAACCATAGTTTTCCTAGGCTCAAGCGGCGTAGGTAAGTCGAGCTTAGTCAATGCGATATATGGCGAGGACTTGATGTATGTACAAAATATTCGCGAAGGCGACAGCAAGGGCAGGCACACTACTACCCACCGACAGCTAATCCTGCTGCCTAGCGGCGTCATCTTAATCGACACGCCAGGAATGCGAATGCTAGGCATGTGGGACGTCAGCACGGGCTTAAGCGAAACCTTCGGCGACGTCGAGGACTTCCTAGGAAAGTGCCGCTTCACCGACTGCACCCACGGCAACGAGCCTGACTGCGCCATAAAAGCCGCACTTGAAAGCGGTGAACTCGACTACAAACGTTGGACCAACTACCTCAACCTAAAGCGCGAGGCGCGCTACGTCGACAACAAGGCCGCGTTCATCAAAGCCAAAACCGAGCGCAACAAAAACATTGCCAAATGGAGCAAGAAACGCGAAAAAAGCAAACGCGAATCTTTCGCGGAGTTTAATTAAAGTAGGGGCGGGGCTCTGCTCCGCCCGTGTTGGATTCTGAATATTTCGCATTCGAGAAACACACAAACCACACAAATGTAGGGGCGCGCATTGCGCGTCCGTGGGTTTATCGCGAATGCGTGCAGAATCCGCGGACGCGCAATGCGCGCCCCTACAAATATGCGCCTTATTCTTTTTCGTCCGCGTCGTCGCAAATCGCAATTTCCTCAACCTGCCGTTGCAACTCTTTCAAGTCCTCGATTAAATCCGTGATTCCGTTAAACAGTGCTAAGTATGCTTGTTTATAATCCATTTTATCACCTCGACAATATTATACAATAAATTCACGAAAAAATAGGCTCAATATATTGAGTAGATTTATGTGCAGTTACACCTATATTTATGGGTGTAAAAAATGGTGTATTTTAGGTGTGTAAAATGTGTTAAAATTGCTTCAGGACATCATAAATGAAATGGGGCAATTAAATGTCAAGCAAATATACTCAATATAATGTGCATATTTTATTCTTGCTAAATGATACAATTAAAGAAAAAAGAGGTGCGTATGATTATCTATAAACCTTTTTATTCTACATTGTTCAAGAAGAATATAACAGAGTATCAGCTTATATATAAGCAAGGTCTACCTGCTTATACGCTGCACAGGATTAAGCACGGGATGGCTATAACGACAAAGACGTTGGATAAAATATGTTTTATACTAGACTGCGACATATCAGATGTGATAAAATATGAGAAAGACACTTAATGGAAAGAGTTGATTTCATGAAAAACATATACACGCGGCGATTGCTGCTGCGGCAGCTTGAGGACAGCGACTTGGTTGATGTATACAGACAGTTTTCCGACGCGGAGATGTGCCGCTATTTCAGCGACCCGCCCTGCTCTATCGAAGAAGCACAGCGGATTATCGACGTGTACAAATATAAGGCAGGCAGCGCACAGCTGCGCTTTTGCGTGGTGGATAAGGTGACGGGCGACTTCATAGGCACGTGCGGCTACCACTTTTGGAATAAGGCGAATCGCCGCGTCGAGATTGGCTACGACATATGGAAACAGCATTGGAAGCAGGGGTACGGCAAGGAATGCGTTGCGCCGCTGCTTGATATATGCTTCGGCGAGTTGAAGGTGGAATGCGTGTACGCGTATACGCATATTAACAATTACGCGTCGCACGCGCTGCTGCGGTCGTTGGGATTCAACCGCGACGGATTGCTGCGCGGCTGGATAAACGTAGGCGGCGAGCAACAGGCGCAGCTTGTGTTTACGCTGCTCAAAGATGAGTGGAGAAAATGATAGTTGAAATCGTGCCGTTGGATGTAAATAATTGGCTGCAAGTGTGTGATTTGTCGGTGACAGAGGAGCAGAAGCAGATATTCAGCATACCAAATGTGTATTGGATAGGCATAAGCCGTTACGAGGAGAAAAGCGAGCTCTTTGCGATAAAGTATGGCGGAGAATACGCAGGATTAATCGGCGGCGGCATAGAACCCGAAGGCGATTGCTGCTTCATCAACCCCATTATGATTGATAAAGCGTTCCAACGCAAAGGCATAGCAGCTCGGGCAATCGTTTTTATGGAAACCTACTTGCGCGATAAATTCGTCCTAAACAAAATAAACATAGGCTACAGAAAAATAAACGCTGCGGCAGCGGGACTTTACCAAAAATTAGGATACAGCATTACGTCGGAAACAGAAACAGAATTTATATGCACAAAAATATTGGGAGAATCATTTGAAAATTCTTGACTTTTCGCAGGGGCATATTTCGCGCGCGCAAGCATTGGCTGCGGCGAATTATGAGCGGCAGCGTGAGTTTACGCCTGCGTTGCCCCATATTGATGATTTGCCGCCGCTTGATGAATTTGCGGCGAATGGGCTTGGAGTTGCGGCATTCGACGGAGAGGATATGCTTGGCTATTTATGCTGCTATTCACCGTGGGACGGATTGTTCGGCAATGTGCGCGGCACGTTTTCGCCGTGCCACGCTAATGGAGTTGTCGCAAGCGACAGCGGCAAAATCTACAGCTACATGTATCAAGCAGCGGCGAAAAAGTGGGTGCAGCAGGGAATATTCCAGCACTGCATTAGCTTGTACACCCACGATGCAGCTGCAATCAACAGCTTTTTCATAAACGGGTTCGGCTGCCGCTGCGTCGACGGAATTATGTCGCCGGACGGCGACTTTGCAATAACCGACAGCAGCTACGAATATCGCGAGCTGCCTAGTGAGCAGCACGCCCTAGTCGTACACCTGCGCGAGCTAAACAGCGAGCATTTATCCCACAGCCCCTGCTTCATGCCCTACACAAAGCGCACAGCAGAGGACTACGCCGAAGACAACGACGACAGCCGAATTTTCATCATGCAGCAAAACGATGAAGTGGTCGCCTACATCAGATTAGCCGTAACAGGCGAAACCTTCGTCAAAGACGCGGCAGGCTACCTGCACGCGTGCGGCGCATACTGCCTGCCATCGCACAGAGGTAACAACAACTTCTCAAACCTACTGCGCTACGCCGCCGCAAAAATAAAAGCCGAAGGCTACACACACCTCGGCGTTGACTTTGAAAGCATAAACCCTGCAGCAAATAGCTTTTGGCTCAAGCATTTCCGCGCGTACACGTTCGGCCTTGTGCGCCGAATAGACGAGCGAATAGCAGAGCAATCAAGCGTTCTTTAACAAAAACTTTAATAAATCAAAAAACGTACCGCGACTAAACAAACTTCCCGAAGCTTGCGTTTGTGATTTCACCAACAGTTCTATGTAAATAATTTTCGCAGACAGTCTGTTAAATTCTGCTTCTTTTGTTTTATTCACTACAGCGTACTCGAAGGTGCAGGCGAAATCCTCGATGTAATCCGTAGTGGCGTATTTGTTCGCGAATGCGCTTTGCCAATTATTGGGCAGCCCTCTGCTGCCTTTTTTATTATCGTACACATCGAAATAGTAAAAGACATCGTACTCGAAGTCGCCGTTTATTTCTTGCCACTGCTCGCGGATTTTGTCATAGCTGTAGCCGTACCACAATGCGGTGTGCAGTATGTGTCCGTATTCGTGCGCGATAACGGAAGCGTCGGCGGCGTACAGCGAAATTGTCATACTCGCAGTGTCAGTCATGGCAGCGAGCTTTGCGAAGGTTGGAACATTAACGTTGATGTCTATATTCTTTTTCACGTCAAACGTGAGTGGAATGCCCTTTCGCAGTTGGTGTGCGGCGATTACATCGTGCACGCTTTTGGGAATCATGCTGAGCGCGTCACCTATTGCAGTTAGATATTCGTCTTGGCTTATGCCTTGCTCGAACTTTATGACTATGCCATATTCCTTCTCTAACGAATTTTTGTCTGCGGCAAAAGCAGTGCAGCATAAAATAAGCATGGCGGTTGCTATTGCCGCGATTGTCTTTGACATAATCCTCCCGTAGGCACAGTTATATTGTGATGTTTTCTTTAATTTGCTCGAATATCTTGTCGCCTATGCCTTTTATGTTTTTTACCTGCTCGATGTCGGTGAAGCTGCCGTTTGCTTCGCGATATGCGACTATCGCTTGGGATAGCACGGGGCCGATTTTGGGGAGGGCTTGCAACTCCTCGGCTGTGGCTTTGTTTATGTTGATTATGCCTAGGGGCGGTTTGGTTGGTTTTGGGGTTTTGGTGGGGGGTTGCGTTTGGGTTGGCTCTGATGTTGCGGCAGCAGCTTCGGTTTGGGCGATTGGCGGCTGCTCTTGCTGCGGTGATTGCTCCTGCTGTGGTTCGGGCGTGGGGATTGTCAGTGCGGTCGTGACGCTGAAGTCGACAGCGACGGATTTGGCAGCGGGATATGGGATGTGCAGCAGCATTCCGTCATCTAATTTGTACGCCATGTTCACAGATGAACGCGCGGCGTCGTCCGCGAATCCTCCTACAATTTCCAGCAAGTCCGCGAGATAGCTTCCCTTGGGCAAGCTGTACACCCCCGGCGAATTTACGTTGCCCTCGACATGTACGCGTATAGTTTGCGCGGCATAAGTATTAGGGCGCAGCTCAACCTCGAGCGGAGCGGCGGCAATCCTGTACCTACTGCTTGCGTATAACGCAACCGCGCAAAAAAGCGCGATAAGCAGCGCAAGCCGCACCCTTGCACGACCGCGCCGCTTCAAAAAATCGCTTTCGTATATATCATTCGGCAGAGCCGGTTTGTTGCTTGTAATATTCATATGCTTCGGTAAGGCCTTGCTTTAACGTGTATTTCGGCGCGAAGCCTAGGACTTGCTTTAGTTTGGCGTTGTCTAGGTAGCTGTCTTTTATGTCACCGACGCGTGGGGCGTTGTGGTTGGGCGCGATGTCGCTGCCTGCAATGGAGCGCAGGATATCGAAAAGCTCGTTGATTGTGACAGGTGCGTTGGTGGATAGGTTGAGGGTTGCGCCGTCGGCTTTTTCAGCGGCGAGAATGCAGGCGTCGGCTACGTCTTTGACGTAGATGAAGTCGCGGGTTTGTTCGCCGTCACCGTTTATGTTGGGGCTTACGCCTTCGATTAGGCTGTTGATGAATACAGGAATTACCGCGCCTTCGCCCTCGAAAGGCTGCCTGCTGCCGTAGACGTTAGCGTAGCGGAAGATTGTGTAGTTTAAGCCGTGCAGGCTTGCGTAGGTTTTGATGTACAGCTCCGGAGTGTATTTGGATATGCCGTAGCAGGAAAGCGGCTCGATCGGGTGCTCCTCGGTGATTGGAAGCTGCTTTGGCGTGCCGTAGATTGCAGCAGAGGAGGCGTATATCAGCTTGCGCACGTTGTTTCGCTTGCAATGCTCCAACAGGTTTACGGTGCCAAGCACATTCCACGCTGCGTCGACCAACGGCTCTTGCAGCGACTTTGCGACGCTGACCTGCGCCGCGAGGTGATATACGACGTCCGGCGAAAATTCCGTGAATGCGTATTGCAGTTCGTGGCCGGCCACGTCCGCGAGATATAAGTGCCTCACCTTTGGATGACGATTATGCATACTTCCCGTTGACAGATTGTCAACGACCGCGACTTTATGCCCCTGCTCCAGCAGCGCGTCGACCAGATGCGAGCCGATAAAGCCCAGACCTCCTGTGACTAATGCTTTCATGTGTGCCCCCTTTTCATCAGTTTTTGCTAAGCTGTTTGTTACAAAACTCCAAGTCATCCGGCGTATTCACGCCGTAAATCTCGTTCGAGCCTGTCGTGGTATAGCTCCCCAAGCGTTTGCCAAGCCGCATTACAATTTCCGGCACAGCTGTGAGGTAATACTCCTTTTGCGCGTTGTCGTTGCCTACAAGCGACAGCGCGTGAAACAGCAGCTTGCTGTTTATCACCATCGGTCCGACGGAAAGCTCGCGCAGCTGCTTCTGCTCATTGGTGCAATCCTTATGCTCGATTATGGCGGCGATTGCGCCGTTTTCGCGAACTACTCTGCCGTAGTGCGGAATCTCGTCGCCTGTAAAATTATCGGTGAGGATTGTGCAGTCGTTGCCGCTTACTTTGTGCGCGGAGTGAAGGTCGCCCATGGTTTTTTGGGTAAACAGCGGCATGTCGCCGAAGCACACTAGTATGTCGCCGTCATAGTCTTTCAAGTATTTTTCCGGCATCATAGCAGCGTGTCCTGTGCCTAGTTGCTCTGTCTGCACGACGATGTTGCAGCCGCCGTAATCTACGCTGTCGCATTCCGCGGCGGGTGCGCCCAAAAATTCGCGCACAAGCTCCTGCTTGTAGCCCACCACTATGTATATGTCTGTCTTATCAACAAACCGTATGCTGTTTAAAACGTAGTGCAGCAGCGGCTTTCCGTTTGCGATTCGCAGCACTTTGGGTATGTCAAACTGCTCTGATTGCAGGCGTTTGCCTTTGCCTCCTGCTAAAACTATTGCTTTCATATTTGCTCCCTTCGGAATTTTATTTTTATGGCGCGTGCAGACGGTGTGGCGGCAAGGGCAGAGCCCTTGCCCTACGTTATTGTTGCCATTTTGCTAGGGTTTGTTCGCAGCTTTGGCAGACCTTATGGCCTAGTTCTCGTGCGTGGGTCAGGTCGATTACCTCCAGCTCCTTGATGTGGTCGGCGGAGGTGTTGCCGTAGGCGCTGCAATCTTTGTTGATGTGCAGGCAGTCTGACAGCTCGTTCAGGTATGCTGTGACGCCTGTTTCGGTGAAGGTGAATTCGGGCGCGAGGGATTCGTTAATGGGATACTCCTCCGACATGCCGTACAAGTATAGGTATGCGCTGCGCGTTTTTGGATTCCACGCGAAGTCGTCGCAGTAGTTGTAGAAGATGTTACGGATTGGGATAAAGATGGAGTTGTCGATGTAGTAGAGGTCGGTGACGTCGATTGCTTCTGTGCCGTCTTTGTTTGACACTACGACCTTGCCTTCTTTGAGGCTATATTTTAAGTTGAATTTGTCAAGTCCGCTCACGGGGTAGATTGTCGCACCGTCGTCGTCAAAGCGTGCGTCGGGCGATAACTCCACCAAGTGGTCGTTGATGTAGATGTTTACTACCTTTAGGTAGGGGCTTGTCACTTGTTTGAAGGTTTCCTGCACAGCCTTAGGCTGCGGCTGCTTGCCAAAGGCGCAGCCTGTAAATAACAGCAGTACACACAGAATAAGTATTCTCACAACATTTTCCTTAACGCAAGCTTTACAGCCTGCTCGCTTGTAATATCGGGCGGCAAATCCTTTGCCGCGGCGATTGCAACGTCCGCGCTATAGCCTAGGCACAGCAGGGCGTTTATTGTTTCGGTCACGACGTCGCCGCTTCCTGCCGCGGCGGAAACTGCCCTGTCGGCGAAGCTTCCCTGCCCCTTGCTCACTTTATCCTTCAGCTCAAGGATAATGCGGTCGGCAGTCTTAGCTCCAACGCCCGGCGCACTTTTGATGAGTCCCGCGTTGTTGTTGATGATAGCGACAGCGATGTCGTAGGGCGACGCAATCGAAAGTATGCTAAGCGCAACCTTTGCGCCCACGCCTTTAACGCTCATCAATTGCAGGAACACAACACGCTGCTGCTTCTGCAAAAAGCCATATAGCTCGTTAATATTTTCCCGAATAAGCTGATATATATACAGCATAACGATGTCGCCCACGTTGCCCATAGCCGCCGCATCCGCCGCCGACACATTAATGCGATAGCCGATTCCGCCTGCCTCCACGACCACCCACGCCGTACCCTTTTCCGCAATTATCCCCTTTATGTAATCGTACATGTCTCCCTCGTTTTTCGTAAGTTATTGTAAGAACCTGTATTCATAAGCGACGAAGCAAGACGCAGAGATGTGCAACAATC
>CAYZNM010000021.1:0-38433 GCA_964479875.1 uncultured Eubacteriales bacterium | reverse complement strand
ATGACTTTGTTGAGATGATATAGGGGAAAGGGGTTTACGAACACGACCTAGTCAACCACGTTTCCTTCTATCTTAAATCTACCCCAGCACGTCAATCACACTCGCCTCTAAACTTTAAACGTCCGAAAGGCAAACTTCTATGAAATACCGCAGACGCCTATTCTCTCATCGCGACCTATATGATACCGCGGGCACAGACGCGTTGTTTTACCGCGCCGTGGTGGAAAATCTACAGTTTCACATAGGGCACTGCCCTGAGTATGCGCAGCTGTTGCAGCGGCAGGGGTTTGATTTGTCTTGTCTTTCGTCGTATGAGGATATTTGCAGGATACCGCCACTGCCTACGCTTTATCTAAAGGGGAACAACATGTTTTCGCTTCCATATGAGAAGCTGCTGTTTAAGGCTGAATCATCGGGAACAAAGGGTATGCCGAGCCGCGTCGGTATCGACATTGCCACATCGCTTGCGGCATTGCGTATGGTGTTAAAGACATTTACATACTATGGCTTAATCTCTCCTAGGCCTACCAATTATATCGTCCTTGGGTATGAGCCTAGCAAGCACAATCGCATGGGCGTAGCGCAAACTGCATATGGCACGACGTTGGCCGCGCCTGCGCTGCATAGGGAGTATGCACTAAAGGATACGGGAGATTCGTACGAATTAAATCAAGGCGGCATTGTCAATGCGCTGCTGCGATATGAGAAGCAAGGGCATCCTGTGCGATTTATGGGATTCCCTGCTTACTTCCTGTTTATGCTGGAAATGCTGCAAGAGAAGGGAATAAAACTGCGGCTGCATAGCAAGTCTAAGGTTTTCTTAGCCGGAGGCTGGAAGAAGTTCTTCCGCGAGAAAACAGATAAGCAGACATTGTATGCGATGGCGGAAGAGGTGCTGGGCATACAGGAGCATAACTGCAAGGACTTTTTCGGCGCAGTCGAACATCCGATTGTTTATTGCGACTGCAAGAATCATCACTTTCATGTTCCGATATACAGCAGGGTTATACTGCGTGATGTGGATACGCTTGAGCCTGTGGGGTATGAAACCCCTGGTATTATGAATTTGATTACGCCGATGATTGGAAGTATGCCGCTGACTAGCGTGATGACTGACGATGTGGCGGTGATGTATTCGGGTAAAAGCTGCGGCTGCGGCATTGATTCGCCGTGGTTTGAGATATTGGGCAGGGCAGGGCTGGAGGAGATAAAGACTTGCGCCGCAGGTGCGGCCGAGCTGCTTAAAGGGGTGTCGCTATGAATTTGGCAGGCGGACGCATTATCACACAGGCAGAAAGTCACCGCGTGTTGGATACTTTGCCGGAGCGCATACTTGCTGCGCTTTCGGGTGAACCCTTGCAGCCTAAGACTGTGATTGAGGCCTGCGACCGATTGGTTCGTTCTATTGATGATGCGGCGTATTTGGCTAAGATGGCGGAATTGGGTATCGGCGCGGAGATGGGTGCGCGTTATCTGCAACAGGCTAAGGCTATGTTCAACCGCGAGGCGTTGCAGTCGCGGCTTGAGGTAGAGCTTGGCGCGGACTATGACAAGGATAAAATATTCGCTCCGTTATACGGCGCGGAATTGGTGCGTGAGAGCATAGAGCCGTTGGGCGTGCTGCTGCATGTTGCGGCAGGGAATGCTGATGGACTTCCGGCGTTTAGTGTGCTTGAGGGGCTGCTTACAGGTAACATCAATATACTCAAGCTGCCGCAGGTGGACGGTGGTTTGTCTGTTAATTTGTTGATGGAACTGATACAAATTGAGCCACGTCTTACAGATTATATATATGTATTCGATTATTCCTCCAAGGATATAGAGGCTATGGGCAAGCTGATTAAATTGGCGGACGGCGTGATTGTGTGGGGCGGAGATGCCGCCGTGAGTGCGCTTAGGCAGACGGTGAAGCCTAATACAAGGCTGATTGAATGGGGACACAAGGTCAGCTTTGCGTATGTGACCAAGCAAGGCGCGACCGCCGAAGCTATGCGCGGATTGGCGCGGCATATCTGCGAAACCAACGGATTGCTATGCAGCTCATGTCAGGGCATCTATGTAGACACCGACGACATGCAGGATTTATCCGAGTTCTGTGAGCAATTCCTGCCGATATTAGAAAAGACCGCCGATGAAATTGCCGGGGGCGCAAGCATTGGCATACGGGCGCAGATTACGTTGCAGCTATACACTGTAGAGTTGGAGCATAAGGCAGGCAGCCGAATTATGCGCGGAAACGGCTGCTCTCTTACAATGAATGAAGACTACAGCCTAGAGCCGTCGCTGCAATTCCGCAATCTATGGGTCAAGCCTTTGCCGCGGCGGAAGCTACTCGCTACGCTTCGTCCGCATAAGAATCATCTGCAAACAGCAGGGCTGCTATGCGGAGAGCATGAGTGCGATACATTGACGCATATGCTGTGGAGGGCGGGAGTTGTGCGTGTCACAAGCGGAAGCAATATGTCGTCAGCGTATGCGGCCGAGCCGCACGACGGACAGTATCCGCTTAGGAGTTACGTAAAGGTAGTGTCTGCGTGGCAGAAATAATATTTCAACAAATACAGCTCAAACAGGGGGCATAAATGAAAAAAATCAAAACAAAAATCATGCTGTCCATAGTGGCAGCCATTGCTGTCACGGCTTTGTTTCTGGGCTTCATGGCTACAGAGATAACAAAGAAAGCCACTGATGGGACTATCACCTCAATCTTATCGGAAACTATTAAGGTAGCGTCAAATTCCGCGAAAAGTACAATACGCACCTACACATATACAGTGGGAGAAATAGCCATGGCTCCTGTGCTGACTGATGAAGCTGCCTCGGCGGAAGATAAGAAAGCCTTTCTGCAAAGCAGGGTGGACGTATACCGTATGCGTTCCCTGGGGCTAGCGGACCTTTCAGGCCGGGATGTATTCACAGGCGAAAGCGTGGCGGGCGAGGACTTCTTTAAGGCGGCGGCGTCAGGTAAAACATACATGTCCGCGCCTTATGTCAATGATAGCAGAACCGATATGCACATAGTGGTGTCCGCCCCTGTAATGCGCGGCGGCAACGTTGATTCTGTCCTGTACTTCCTGTGCGACGCCAAGGTATTGGCTGAGATTATAGAAGATATAGGCATTGGCGAAAAGGGCGACGCGTATATATTGGACAAAAACGGAGCGACCATTGCGTACACCGATGTTTCTGTTGTGCTGAATCAATCAAACGCTATGGAGGATTCAAAGGCAGACCCATCGGATAAAGACCTGAAAGACCTCGCGGACATCGAAGCGAAAATGGTTCGCGGCGAAACAGGCTTTGGACGCTATGTCTATAATGGTATACAAACCTACCAAGCCTACACGCCCATTCCGGAAAGCGACGGCTGGAGCATTGCCGTTTGCATAAACGAAGACGAGTTTAAGGCTTATGCAAACAGGGGCGCGCAGTGGATGACAGGCTTTTCAATCGCCATATGTATCATAGGCTTGCTGTTTGCTTCATATGTCGGCGCGGCTTTATCTAAGCCGATTGTCAAATGCACGCAAAGGCTTGCAAAGCTTGCCCAGGGCGACTTGTCATCGCCTATGGAAGAGGTAAAGGGCAAGGACGAAATAGCTGTCCTTGCAAAAACTACGCAGGAGCTTATACAAGGGTTCAACTATATGATTTCCGACATAGGCGAACGGCTGTCCAAGATAGCCGCAGGCGATATGACGTCGGAGAACAACTCTGTGCGATACCGCGGCGACTTTTTGCGAATGCAATTGTCCGAGGAAGAGATAAAGGGGTCGTTGAAGCAGTTAATCGGCGATGTTTTAACTGTTGCCAAACGTGTGTCGTATAACTCACAGCAGGTAGCCTCGGCTTCGCAGTCGTTGTCGCAAGGCTCAACAGAACAGGCAAGCTCTGTTGAGGAATTGTCCGAGGCGATAAGAGGTATCTCCGAGCAAGTCAATGAAGTAGCCGAGCATTCGGATAAAGCCGCTTCTGCGTCGGAAAGCGCAAAGGATAAGCTTGCGGAAGCTATGGGGCATATGGAGGAGCTGCTGACCACTATGGCGGACATCAACAATCGTTCGGCAGAGGTTTCCAAGGTTATACAGACGATTCAGGATATAGCCTTCCAGACAAATATGCTTGCGCTAAACGCGTCTGTTGAAGCTGCTCGCGCAGGCGGCGCGGCCGGCAAAGGCTTTGCCGTTGTAGCAGAGGAGGTGCGCAATCTCGCAAACAAGAGCGCAGTAGCCGCCAAGGATACCACCGCGTTGATAGAAGGCTCGATAAGCGCAGCGCACAGCGGCGTCGCTGTTGCCGACGCAACGTCCGAAGCTTTATCCGAGGTTGCAAAGCGAGCTTCGGTGTCAGGGCAAGCTATAAATCAAATATCCGCGCAGATAAACGAGCAGTCGAAAGCGTTATCCGAGATAAACATAGGGATAGAGCAAATTTCCTCCGTGGTGCAAACCAATTCTGCCGCAAGCGAAGAAAGCGCAGCAACAAGCGGCGAGCTTTCCGAGCAAGCAGATATGCTGATGGGGCTTGTGTCAAGGTTTAGGATAGGCGACGACGGGTTTATTTCGTAGATGTAGCATATTCAGAATCACACGCGGGACGGGAAACCCGTCCCCTACAGTTAGTGCGTATTTATTGAAACGAACGTGCGAATTTTACAAATTTATTGACAGAATAGAATAAAAGTGATATACTATATGTAAGAAGGAGTGCGTCAACACTCCCCTTAGCAGACTTTCTGCATTCGGCTTGATTAGGCTTCACGGCTTATATTTTAATTACAAAATTGCGAACAACCGCGTACCTTTGCTATTGGGGGCGGTTGTTTTTGTATATTTTATACATATTTCTTATCATATCAATAATCAAAACTGCATTATCAACTAAGAAAATTGTTAATACAAGAACTATTTCCCTGCCTGTCATCGCGACATCCCTCCTTTCCTATAAGACATAGTCTTACAGTGTTACGGAGGTACCCTATAATTCATCATGGGCGTCACAACCTTTCAGCCGCACTGCCCAATCCATGCCTAGACATACTGGTCTGCATACATATATACTACCATAATTCGACAAAAATGTAAAGTTACAATTGTGTTACAAATATTACATGCGCACCGGCTAGGAAATCAATAGATGTTGACTATTCCCCCTAATAAAGCTATAATTAAATTATAAACACATAAAGGCGGGAAGCATATGTTTGATATAGTCAACATCGGTATTCTTGTTGCTGATGTTATTGTTAGGACGGTTGACAAAGTGCCGGAGCGCGGCAAGCTTGGGCTTGTGGATTCGGTGCAGCTGTATAGCGGCGGCAACGCTATGAGTGCGTCGATCAACCTCGCGAAGCTTGGCGCAAAGTCCGCGATAATAGGCAAGGTGGGCAGGGACAACTTCGGCGCATACCTTATCTCGGAGTTAGACAAGTACAACGTAGACACGCGCGGCATAGTAGCAGACAGCGGCGTATCCACCTCTGCGTCGGTAGTGCTAAGCGACAGCGGCGGCGAGCGCACATTCCTGCACTGCGCCAACTCCAACGACGCATTCACCGAATCCGACATCGACTACAGCATAGTAGCGGACAGCAAGCTTGTATTCGTCGCAGGTACAAACCTGCTTAAAACCTTCGACGGCGACCAAACCGCAGTCGCCCTGCGCAAAATCAAAGCTATGGGCAAAATCACTGCCCTAGACGTATGCTGGGACGACAAAGGCAAGTGGATGGAGGTATTGTGCCCATGCTTGCCGTACCTCGACTATTTCCTGCCAAGCTACGACGAAGCAAAAATGCTGTCGGGCAAAAGCGAGCCTTACGACATGGCGCAAGTATTCCTTGAAGCAGGCGTAAAGCACGTAGTAATAAAGCTAGGCGCAGACGGCTGCTACTACCGAGAAAGCCTATCCCACAGCGGCACAATCGTACCCACATTCCCCGGTGCACCAATCGACACCACAGGCGCAGGCGACGCATTCTGCAGCGGCTTCCTCTACAGCATAGCAAACAGCAAAAGCATACACGACGCCTGCATATTCGCAAACGCCGTAGGCACATTATGCGTCCTATCCGTAGGCGCAACCTCAGGCACAATCCCCGCACAAGAGGTAGAAAAATTCATCGCAAGCAATTAATTGTGCATTGTGAATTGATTAAAATATAGGAAGGAACTAAAATGGACTACAAAAAGGAATTTATCAAGCGCTACGGCGGCGACGAAAAAGGTATACGCATATTCTACGCCCCAGGACGCGTCAACATGATTGGCGAGCATATCGACTACAACGGCGGCCGCGTACTGCCTGCCGCCTTGACCATGGGTATTTACTGCGTAGTGCGCCTAAACGGGGAGCAAACAATCCGCATAGCCGCCACAGACCTACCCGATACATGGGTAACAGACATGGGCGACCTGCAAAGCGGCAAAGCGCACAGCTTCGGGAACTACCAAATCGGCGTATTCGACGAAATGCAAAAGGCAGGCTTCACCACCTTCGGCTGCGACATCTTATATCACTCCACCATGCCGATAGGCGGAAGCGGACTTTCCTCCTCGGCGGCATACGAAGTATCCACCGCCTACGCAATCGCGACGCTGCACAACGAGTATCACCACGCAAAAGGCATCGACCTCACGCAAATCGCTTGTATATGCCAAAAAGCCGAAAACAACTTCGTCGGAGTAAACTGCGGAATCATGGACCAATTCGCCTCCGCCCACGGCAAAAAAGACAACCTCATCGTAATCAACTGCGACACGCTTGAGTACGAACATATCCCACTCACACTAAAAGAACATAAAATCATCGTAATAAACACGAACAAAAAGCACAAACTAAGCAGCAGCCAATACAACACGCGCCGCAGCGAATGCGAAAGCGCACTCGAGATAATCAAGCAAACACTGCCAAACATAAAACATTTGTGTGACACAACCATGTCAGAGCTTGGCAAATACTCAGTCAACATCGAAGATAAGGTGCTTGCCAATCGCGCACACCACGTCGTGTCGGAAAATGAGCGCGTGGAAGCTGCAATCGTCGCGCTAAAGTCAGGCAACCTAAAAGAATTCGGCTTGCTGATGAACAGCTCGCACGCGTCACTGCGCGACCTATACGAAGTAACAGGCAAAGAGCTTGACGCCCTAGCCGACCTTTCCTACGAAGTCGAAGGCGTAGTCGGCGCACGCATGACAGGCGGCGGATTCGGCGGCTGCGCAGTTGCAATTGTGCGCACCGATTGCGTAGGCGACTACGTGAGCCACGTGCAAAAAGGCTACGAGAAGAAAATCGGCTACGCGCCTACATTCTACATCAGCGACATCGGTGGCGGCGTATGCGAAGTGCGGGAGGAAGCATGAGCGTATTAGTAACAGGCGGCGCAGGCTACGTAGGCAGCCACGCCGTATTGCAGCTACAACAAAAAGGCTACCACGTAATCATAGTCGACAACCTATCAAAAGGACACGCTGACGCGTGCAGCGGCGCAAAGCTGTATGATTGCGACCTAAAGGATAAAGCCGCAGTCGACGCAGTCTTCGCCGAAAACAAAATCGAGGGCGTATTCCACTTCGGCGCGTCCACCTTAGTTGCCGAAAGCGTAGCGAATCCGCTGCTGTACTACAGCAACAACATCACCTCCGCGATAAACCTAATCGAAGCCATGGTCAATCACGGAGTGAAAAACATAGTATTCTCCTCCACCGCCGCAGTATACGGCGAACCCAAACGAATTCCGATCTGCGAGGACGACGAAAAACAACCGCGCAACCCCTACGGCGAAACCAAGCTTGCCATCGAGAAAATGCTGTACTGGTGTCACGGTGCATACGGCATAAACAGCGTAAGCCTGCGCTACTTCAACGTAGCAGGCGCGGACGCCTCCGGCACAATCCGCGAGCGTCACGACCCCGAAACCCACATAATCCCAATCATACTAAACCTAGCCGACAAGGACAATCCCGAATTCACCCTATTCGGCAACGACTACGACACCCCCGACGGCACGTGCATACGCGACTATATCCACATCACCGACCTAATCGACGCACATATACTAGCCTACAATTTTCTACAAAATAACGCAGTATGCGAATACTTCAACCTCGGCTCAGGCACAGGCTTTTCCAACCTTGAGATATACAATATTTCCCGGGAAATCACAAGCAAGGACATCGCCCTGAAATACATGTCTCGCCGCGCAGGCGACCCTGCGACCTTAATCGCAAGCAGCGAAAAAGCGCAATCCATCCTAGGCTGGAAGCCACGCTTCACCGACCTACGCGACATAATCGGCTCGGCGTACAACGCACTAACCAACAATTAACAATTTGGTTGTTCGATGCGCGGTTCGCATAAATGCGAACCCTACAATAATGTGCCGCATTGACCTGTAGGGAACGCATTCATGCGTTCCGCCCCACCCCAACATATTTTTCACAGAAAGGAATTTAAATGGAGGAATTAATCTACAAAGCCGGCATCCTAATCGAAGCCCTACCCTACATTCAAAAGCTCGCAGGCAAAACAATCGTAGTAAAATACGGCGGCAACGCCATGATTAACGACGAGCTGAAAAACAGCGTAATGGACGACATCACCCTGCTAAAATACGTCGGCGTCAACCCGATAGTAGTACACGGCGGCGGCCCTGACATAAACGAAGCCCTAAAAGTTTATCAAGTAGAAAGCAGCTTCGTCAACGGCCTGCGCGTCACCGACGAAGCCACAATGCGCGTAGCGCAGCAAGTTTTAGTGGGCAAGACCAACAAAGAAATCGTAAGCCTGCTAAACCAAAAAGGCGGCAAAGCCATAGGCATATGCGGAATCGACGGCAACCTAATCGAGTGCGAAAAATACACCGATAAGCAAGGCTCCGACTACGGCTACGTCGGCGAAATCACCCACATCAACGCCCACGTCCTGCAAATGCTAGCCGAGGACCAATACATTCCCGTAATCGCCCCGATCGGCGTAGGCAAAAACGGCGAAAGCTACAACATCAACGCCGACACCGTAGCCGGCAGAATCGCTGCCTCAATAAAAGCTGAAAAACTAATCATGCTCACCGACACCCCCGGACTAAAGAAATCCCCCGACACCGACGAAATCATCTACGAAATATCGCAAAAAGGCATATACGACATGATTGACGACGGAAAAATCGTAGGCGGCATGATTCCCAAAACCCGCGGCTGCATAGACGCCCTCGACGCAGGCGTGCAGCGCGTACACATCATCGACGGCCGCATACCCCACTGCATACTGCTGGAAATATTCACCGACACAGGAATCGGCACAATGATTGTGCGCGATTAACAACATCGATAAAACCGAGGTACACATGCCACTACCCCCAAACAAATACATTCCCGACATAAACACCAAACTCACGATTAAACTAGGCGACAACATCTCCGCCGCCGAAATCGCCCAACACGCCCCTGCCCAAACCGCAGTAATACTTGCAGGAAGCAACTACGGCAACGGCGCAATAGACACCACAACCCTGCCCCAGCTCTACACAGGCGTAAAAGCCGTAGCCGCTCTATCCTACGCAAAAGGCTACGCCTCCTACCTAGCAGCAAACGGCATACTCCCCCTAACCTTCGCCAACCCACGCGACTACCCCATAATCTTCGCAGGAAACACAATCGACATCTTCAAAGTTGCCGAATCCATCGACAACAACCGAATCTTCATCGACAACGGCGAAACAGGCATTCGCGTACACCTACCCCTAACCAACGCCGAAATCGACACCCTACTCAACAAAATCGCCCTAGATGGCGTAAACCCGAAAGGACACAAATGAACAACAACATCGAAAAAGCGTGCGAACACTTCAAGCAACTACTCATCAAGCAACAAGAACGCGTACAACAAATCAAGCAAGTTGACAGCTTCGTTGACTACACCAAGCTAGACAACATCATCATCGGCATAGTAGGCGGCGACGGCATAGGCCCTGCCATCACCAATGAAGCCTACCGCATACTGCAGCACATGCTAGCAAACGAGCCTGTCACCTTCAAGGTGATAGACGGCCTCACAATCGAAAACCGCGCCGCAGTAAAAAAAGCAATCCCCGACGACGTACTGGCCGAGCTCAAGCAATGCCACGTAATCCTAAAAGGCCCCACCACCACTCCCCAAAAAGGCAGCCCCTACCCCAACATTGAAAGCGCAAACGTAGCAATGCGCAAGGAGCTTGACCTATTCGCAAACGTACGCCCCGTACGCGTTCCAGCCGACGGAATCGACTGGACATTCTTCCGCGAAAACACCGAAGGTGCATACGCTCTAGGCAGCCAAGGCATAAACGTCGACGACGATATCGCAATCGACTTCTGCGTAACCACCACCGAAGGCAGCTATCGCATAGCCAAAGCCGCATTCGAGTTCGCCAAAGCCAACGGCAAAACACGCGTTTCCGCCGTAACCAAAGCCAACGTAATCAAAACCACCGACGGCAAATTCCTAGACATCTGCAAGGACGTAGCAAAAGACTACCCCGAAATCGAATTTGATGACTGGTATATCGACATAATGACAGCCAAGCTAATCGACGTAAAACGCCGCACACAATTCCAAGTGCTGCTCCTGCCCAACCTCTACGGCGACATATTAACAGATGAAGCAGCCGAATTCCAAGGCGGCGTAGGCACAGCAGGCAGCGCAAACATAGGCAAGCGCTACGCCATGTTCGAGGCAATCCACGGCTCTGCCCCACGCATGGTAGACGAAGGCCGCGACAAATACGCCGATCCATGCAGCATAATCCGCGCCGCAGCAATGCTGCTAGCCCACATAGGTTACCAAGACAAAGCTGACAAACTAAACGCCGCACTCGACGTATGCATGTACACCGAAAAGCGCATATCCATCACAGGACGCGATAGTGGCTGCACATGCGCCGACTTCGCAAACTACGTAATGGAGAAATTATCGTAAACGCACATCCTATCGGGACGGGAAACCCGTCCCCTACAGTATTTTGTCGCAATTTACGCAAATACAATCCTTGACAAACCCCATGCAATGGTGTAAAATAAATATACAACACGCGCTCGTAGCTCAGCGGATAGAGTGGCAGACTTCGAATCTGTTCGTCGGGGGTTCGATTCCCTCCGGGCGCACCATAATTTTGTAAAAAACTGTCTAACATGAGTAATGATTAAAAATGTCAAGCGAACCTGGGATATTGTTTACCTTTTCAGAAAGCATTACCGTCCTAAATGCAACAATATTATAAAGTTGCTAAGATGCTCAGAAATTGTAAATAGCAAGTCAGATGAGGCTGTTAATTTTGACTTTTCATCTTCCGAAGGAAAAGGATACATGTACGGAGATGTTAAGTTTATTTGAGACGAACTAATATGCGAGCATTGAGGATTGCAGATTACAATTCAAGAATATAAAAACCACCGAAAATCAATTAAGTCAGAATAAACTCGTGTTAGCTTTATTGATTTCACAAACACAACAAATTAAGGGTTTTTCTGTGGCAGACTATAAGGCTATGTGCTATCATTTAGCAGGACAAATGTCGATTGCCATCTAGGCATTAGAGGGGCTTGTCGCCATTACGGAAAGGCTCAAGGAATCGCAGCAGATTACAGAAGAGATGTTCATGAACTGCGATGATTATTTGAACGATAACCCAGAATCCAACGGATCAGTGTGATTAAAAAGAATTGTATGATTTGTAAAAAGCTGTCGAACGAGAACTCGACAGCTTTTTTGGTATAAATAAAACACTTTCATTCGAGGTGACTGTCATGTTCCTATATCACTACTTCGACAAAACCATAGGCGCGTTCACGAACCTATGCGACATTCCAATTGAACAAGCAAAAGCAATTCTCGACGACATAAAAGCCAACAAACCCAACGTCCAAAGCGCAAAGCGGCACTCAACATATATGGAAGACAGGCACTTCTACGAAGAAATCCTAAGGAAGGAGTTTACAAAGAAGGGCGGCGTAATCAAGAGGAAATCGCCGCACTACATGGTAGTCGAGCACAGCCCCTGGCTAAGCACGTGGTTTGAAAACTGCAGCTTCATAAAAATCCCGATAGATGAGTTTGATTTAACGACAGTTTCCTTCACTTACGGCGATTCGCACCCAACCTTCAGCCCACGGCCGAGAGCAGACGATTGGAAGGAGTATCGCCGAAAGCTCTACACCTACGACGAAATACTGGCAATCATCAAGAAATACGGACTGCCTCAAAATTGGAACGACGACGGAAAGCACGGACCCGAAAGATACGTAGAGGCACACATCTGGAGCGACGAAACAATTGACAAATATAGATAAATCCAAGCGCAACAAAAAAGCCGCCGGAAAACTCCGGCGGCTTTAATCATGGCAGGGGCAGTAGGATTTGAACCCACGACTTACGGTTTTGGAGACCGTTGCTCTACCAGCTGAACTATACCCCTTCAACGTATTTTATTATACCATAAAAACGCGCACATGTCAAGGCTTATTTTGTTGTTGGCACATTTGTTTCATAAACAGAAAAAGCGTATCACTTTGATTTTATTTTGTCAATAAATTTTGTAAAACATTCTCATTCAAATAAGTGTATTGTAGAATA
This sequence comes from uncultured Eubacteriales bacterium, assembly GCA_964479875.1. Taxonomy (GTDB): domain Bacteria; phylum Bacillota; class Clostridia; order Monoglobales; family CAYZNM01; genus CAYZNM01. The sequence goes on along the minus strand of CAYZNM010000021.1, from coordinate 25,827 downwards.
CGTTGTATATCCATGATGCAACGCACAATGCAACGCACACCGCGATGAACGCCTTGTTGTAAAATATCCCTTCCAACTTCATTAGCAATTGCTTGCCGAATATCACGTCGATTATCGCGGCGGCAAATATTATCGTGAAGGCGGCGAACAGCGGTATCGCGGCAATGTTTATCTGCGCTGCCCGCAGTAGATTCAGCCGCAGTATCTCGATAAACGCGCGCGTTAATCCGCAGCCGCCGCAGTTTATCCCCAGCACTCGCTTGAATACGCAAATAACAATCCCCTTTTCCGCGATGTACACGAAAAAGGGGAAGATAATCAAGCCGCCTAAAAGTCCGAGCGCGACTTTTTTACTCACGTTCACAGCAGCTGCAATACCTTCTCGAAATTTTTCTCGCGGGTGCGCTTTTGTATGAGGAACAAGTCTACGATTGTGAATATGCCGCATACGCCTACGGTGAGCAGCTTTAGCAAGCCCATGCCAATGTCACCAATGATGAAGCGGTCGATTCCGAATGAGCCTAAGAAAATCGAGATGATAATCATGGTGTCAGGGTCTTTTAAGTCGGAGGATGAAAGCAGCGCAAGCCTTGTGTCGTCAACATGCATTAAACGGTCGCGCAGCATTGGCAGGTTTTCGGTGGGGAAGTATTTGGCGAATGTCATGATGTACATGTCTGTTTTGTTGATGTCCATGTGCTCCTCCTTTTAATCCGCAATCGATTATGCTGTTTCTATTGCGGCGGCGTCTTGCAGATTGTATTTTTCTACTGCCATCTCGCGCAGCTTGAATTTTTGGATTTTGCCGCTGGCTGTTAGTGGGAATTCGGTTACGAACTCGACAAAGCGCGGCACCTTGTGACGTGCCATGTTTGCAAGCACGTACTTCTTTACATCTTCCTCTGTCAGGTTGCAGCCTTCCTTTAGTATAATATATGCGATTATTTCTTCGCCATACTCTTTCGAGGGGATTCCTACAACTTGTACGTCGCTTATGCTTTCGTGCAGGTAGAGCATTTCTTCGATTTCGCGTGGGTAGATGTTTTCGCCGCCGCGGATTATCATGTCCTTGATTCTGCCGGAAATGTGATAGTAGCCGTCGTCGTCGCGGTAGGCTAGGTCGCCTGTGTGCAGGAAGTTGTCGGAGTCAATTGCAGCTTCGGTTGCTTCAGGCATGTTATAGTAGCCTTTCATTATACTGTAGCCGCGTGCGCATAGCTCGCCTTTTACGTTGTTGCCTACTTCCTTGCCTGTTTCGGGGTCTACGATTTTTACTTCGATTCCAGGAAGCTCTTTGCCTACAGTGGCAACGCGAACCTCGAGTGGGTCATCGGTGGTGGTTTGCGTGATTACAGGGGAAGCCTCGGTTTGACCGTAGGCGATTGTGATTTCGCGCATGTTCATGCGGTCGACTACCTCGCGCATTGCGGTGATGGGGCAAGGCGAGCCTGCCATGATTCCTGTGCGCAGCGATGAGAGGTCGTATTTGCCGAAGTCTTCATGCTCCAGCATTAGGATGAACATTGTGGGTACGCCGTGTACGGCTGTGCAGCGTTCTTTTTCGATTACTTCTAGAACCTCGGTGGGGCGATAGGCGTATATGGGCGCCATCGCCGTTCCGTGAGTGACGCACGCCATTATCGCAAGCACTAAGCCGAAGCAGTGGAAAAACGGCACTGGTATGCACAGCTTATCTTTTTCGGTGAACTTCATGCACTCGCCGATGTTGAAGCCGTTATTTAGAATGTTGTAGTGGGTGAGCATTACGCCCTTGGGGAAGCCTGTTGTGCCGGAGGTGTACTGGATATTGATAACCTCGTGTGGGTCAAGCTCCTTCTCTATTCCCTCGAGTACGCTGTCGGGTATGTCGCTGCCTAGTTCGATTAGGTCGCTGAAATTGTACATACCTTCATGCTCGTTTTCAATCGAGATAACTGTGCGCAGGCGTGGCAGACGCTTTGAGTGAAGGTTGCCTTTTTCGCAGTCCTTTAGCTCGGGGCATAGCGTGTTTATGATTTCAACGTAGTTGCTGTCTTTGAAGCCGTCGATTAGTATGAGTGCTTTGGAATCTGATTGACGCAGCAGGTATTCCGCTTCATATATTTTGTAGTTGGTGTTGACAGTTACAACAATTGCGCCAATCTTCATCAGGGAAAACGCACCGATTATCCATTCGGGGTAGTTGGTCGCCCATATTGCTACATTGTCGCCTTTGCCTATGCCAAGCTTTAAAAAGCCCTTCGCGGTCTTGTCGCAAACCTCGTTAAACTCTTTGTATGTATAACGAATGTCGCGGTTTCTGTAAATCAGGCATTCGCTGTCGGGGTGTTTTTGCGCCATTTCTTTGACAAATCTGCCGACAGTTGCATTAATCATTTTGTCCATATATTCTCCGTATTATCGTTAACTGAATTTTTGTTTAACTAACTTTCGCAGGTGTTCCTCTGTTTTAAGGCGAAGCTGTATGCTTTCAGCTTTTGAGTAAAATACAATCAGCATGATAACTCCAACGAACGCGAACAACACGAATGATACTATTTGCAGCGTTGTGTTGTCCTTTAAAAAGTTGAGCGCGACATAGCCAAAGCCTGCGAGAAAGATTGCGAATATGAGCCAGCCTAAGGTTTTGTAGAAGTCGGCAAGGAAGCGCAGTATCGGGAATGGTTCAGCCTCCGGCTCGTCGTCGTAGGCTTCCGGCTCGGGGATTCTGTTTTCCGGAATTTCTTCTTCGGTCTTTATCGGCTTTAAGCGGAGGGTGGAGAAGATTGACTTCTTCTCGGGTGCTTCCTCCGCTTGCTTTGTTTTGGTGCTTGTTGCGCTTGTTGTGCTTAACACATCGGCGTCGATTTTTACGCCGGCGATTTTCTCGCTGCTGATTGCGTTGTCGAGAAGCTGCCGCATTATGGCTATGTTGCTCTCGTCCATCTGCTTTTCAATCGCGGCGTTAAGCACTGTTTCTATTTCCTCTGTCTTGTATCGGACAGGGCTTTTCACTATCTCGTTGATTACCAACGTGAGTTCGTCTGCCGTTAGCCTTTGTAAATCTGTAAACATAAGCCCTCGCTTAACTGTTGGCTTCCACTGTTGCGATACCAACTATTTTGTTGTTGTCGTCGAAACGCATTAGGGTTACGCCGCTTGTGATTCGTCCGACGCGGGATATGTCGGCGGCAGATATGCGTATGATTACGCCGTTTTGCGTGATGAACATTATGTCCATCTCGTCATTTACCACCTTGACACCGCACAATCGTCCCGTTTTTTCTGTGATGTTGTAGGTCTTTATGCCTTTGCCGCCGCGCTTTTGTGAGCGGTATAGCTCTAGGTCGCTGCGTTTGCCGAAGCCGTTTTCGCTTACGACAAGCAGGTCGCAGTTGTCGACGATTGTGTCCACGCCTACAACATAGTCGTCATCTTCAAGATTAACCGACTTCACGCCCATAGATGTGCGCCCCATCGGACGCAGCTGCGTTTCGCAGAAGCGTATCGCATAGCCGTTGCTTGTGCCGATTATCATTTCCTTGTTTCCATCGGTGAGTACAACGTGCAGCAGGCTGTCGCCTTCGCGCAAGGTTATGGCGCGCAGGCCGCTTTTGTTCACGCGTGAGAATGCGGATATTTCCACCTTCTTGATTATGCCGCATTTCGTCACCATCGTTAAATATAAGTCGTCGCTGAAATTGCGCACGGCAATCATTGCGGTGATTTTTTCGCCGTTGTTGTTTAGGATGTTTACAATGGCTGTGCCTTTGGCAGTGCGTGAGGATTCGGGGATTTCGTAGGATTTTATACTGAATACTCTGCCTTGGTCGGTGAAGAACAAAATGTGGTCTAGATTGTTCGCGGTTAGCAGGTGTTCGGCGAAATCCTCCTCGCGCGTGGATAGGCCGCTTATGCCTTTGCCGCCGCGCTTTTGCGCTTTGTAGGTGTCAGTGGCAAGGCGTTTGATGTAGCCGAAGTGCGTGAGGGTGATTACGTTGTTGCTGTCCTCGATTAAGTCCTCGATGTTGATGTCGCTGTCGTCGAAGGTGATTTTGGTGCGGCGTTCGTCGGCGTAGCGTTCGCGGATTCTAAGTAAGTCCTCTTTGACGATACCCATTATTAGAGCATCGCTCGCCAACACCTCGTTTAGGTAGTCGATTAGCTTTTTCAGCTCGTTGTATTCTTCGTCTATCTTTTCGCGCTCTAAGCCTTGCAAACGCGCTAAGCGCATGTCGAGGATTGCTTGCGCTTGAATATCAGACAGCGTGAATCTGTCCATCAATCGCATTTTTGCGTCGCTGTAGCTGCTGCGGATTATGCTTATTACTTCGTCGATGTTGTCGAGTGCAATGCGCAAGCCTTCTAATATATGCGCGCGCTCCTCCGCCTTCTTTTTGTCAAATTGGCAGCGGCGGATTGTCACTATCTTTTGGTGCTCTAGGTAGCAGTCGATTAGCTGCTTTAATGTAAGCACGCGCGGCTTTAGGTCAACCAACGCAAGGTTTATTACGTTGAAGGTTTCTTGCAGCTGCGTGAATTTGTATAGTTGGTTTAGGATTACGTTTGCGTTGGCGTCGCGGCGCAGCTCGATTACGACCTTCATTCCATTGCGGTCAGATTCGTCGCGCAGCGCGGTTATGCCGTCGATTCGCTTATCTTTTACAAGCTCGCCGATTTTTTCAACCATGCGCGCTTTGTTTACTTGATAGGGCAGCTCGTTTATGATTATGCGCTGCTTGCTTTCGGTCATGTCCTCGATTACGGCATTGCCGCGCATGATGATGTGACCTTTGCCTGTGTGGTACGCGTCCTTTATGCCCTTGTAGCCTAAAATAGAGCCGTAGGTGGGGAAGTCCGGACCTTTGATGTACTCCATCAGCTCGTCGATTGAGATGTCCGGATTGTCGATAGTTGCGACAACGCCGTCGATAACCTCGCCGATATTGTGCGGCGGCATATTGGTAGCCATCGCAACAGCGATACCCGTTGAGCCATTGCACAACAAATTCGGAAAGCGCGACGGAAGCACGCTCGGCTCAAGGTGTTCCTCGTTATAGTTCGGGATAAAGTCGACAGTGTCCTTGTCGATGTCGGTGAGCATTTCGCCTGCAAGCCGCGACATGCGCGCTTCGGTGTAACGATAAGCTGCCGCGCCATCGCCGTCTATGCTGCCGAAGTTGCCTTGACCGTCGACTAGCGGGTATCGCAAGGAGAAATCCTGCGCCATGCGCACGATTGCATCGTAAACCGCAGCGTCGCCGTGCGGGTGATACCTACCCAATACGTCACCGATAGTCGCCGCGCATTTTTTGTACGGCTTATCGTGAGTGTAGTTACCCTCGTGCATAGCGTACAAAATACGCCTATGCACAGGCTTGAAGCCGTCGCGCACATCAGGCAGCGCACGCGAAACGATAACCGACATAGAGTAGTCCATGAAGGACTTCTTCATCTCTTGGTCGATGTCGACGTTTATTACGTTGTTAATGTGTTCTGTATTTTCTGACATATATATCCTTTTTTATTTCATTGGTTGTGGTGCGTGGTTGAAATTGTTCCACGTGGAACAATTTCAATTATATATCAAGGTTGGTAATATATTTCGCGTTGCGTTCGATGAAGTTACGGCGGTTTTCTACGTTTTCGCCCATTAGGACTGTGAACAACTCGTCCGTTGCAACAACGTCCTCCATCTCTACTCTTTTGATGAAACGCGTTTCGGGGTTCATGGTTGTGTCCCATAGTTGGTCGGGGTTCATCTCACCAAGACCTTTGTATCGCTGTACCTTTGCATTTTCGCCGATTTCGGCCATTGCAAGCTTTAGCTCTTTGTCGTTGTAGCAATACTTCTCCTTCTTGCCCTTGAAAACTTTGTAAAGCGGCGGCATTGCGATGTAGATGTTGCCGTTTTCAATGAGCGGCCGCATGTGCCGGAAGATGAATGTCATCAGCAGGCAGCGAATGTGCGAACCGTCGACGTCGGCATCGGCCATGATAACTATTTTACCATAGCGCAGCTTGCTTAGGTCGAAGTCCGCGCCTACACCTGTGCCTAACGCCATGATTACAGGGGCAAGCTTTTGATTCTCATATACCTTATCTATTCGCGCTCTTTCTACGTTTAACATTTTGCCCCACAGGGGCAAGATTGCCTGGAACCTAGAATCGCGTCCGCCTTTTGCACTGCCGCCTGCGCTGTCGCCCTCTACTATATAAATCTCGGTTCGGGTGATGTCGCGCTCGTGGCAATCCCATAACTTACCTGGGAGCTGCGTATTTTCGAGTGCATTCTTGCGCCGCGTAAGCTCGCGCGCACGGCGTGCGGCTTCACGCGCTTTCGCTGCCGTTATCGACTTATCAAGTATCTGCCGCGCAACCATTGGGTTCTCTTCTAAAAATACCGCAAGCTTTTCACTCACGATTGTGTCGACTAACACGCGTGCTTCGGCGTTGCCCAGCTTAGTCTTGGTTTGACCCTCGAATTGCGCTTCCATCAGCTTGACGCTGATTATCGCGGTGATACCCTCGCGCACATCTTCGCCTTTTAGCTTGTCGTCGTCTTTTAGCAGACCTGCTTTTTTGGCGTAGTCGTTGATTACCTTGGTTAGTGCGTTTTTGAAGCCTGTTTCGTGTGTGCCGCCTTCGCCTGTTTTGATGTTGTTGGCAAAGCTTAGCAGGCTTTCGCTGTAGCCGTCGTTGTATTGCAGCGCAACCTCGGCAATCATGTCGTTGCGCTCGCCCTTCATATATATTACGTCGCTGTGCAGGACTTCCTTGGTGCGGTTGATGTATGACACGAATGAGGAAATGCCGCCGTCGTATTTTAGCTGTGTGATTTCAGGCTCTTCACCGCGCTCGTCCGTGAACTCAATGTTGATTCCCGCATTGAGGAAGGCCTGCTCACGCAATCGATGCAGCAGCGTGTCACTCTCGTATTCGAGAGTGTCGAAAATTTCCGCGTCGGCTTTAAAGCGCACAGTCGTACCTGTGCGGTCAGTGTCGCCGATAACTTGCAGCGGCTCAACAGGAGTGCCGCGCTCCATCTTCATATAGTGAACTTTTCCGTCGCGGTGTACGGTAACTTCCATAAACTCCGACAGCGCGTTAACTACCGACGCGCCAACGCCGTGCAATCCCCCCGACACCTTGTATCCGCCGCCGCCGAATTTTCCGCCTGCGTGCAGGATTGTGTATACAACCTCCACGGTAGAGATTCCCATTTTAGGGTGCGGCGCGGTAGGCACGCCGCGACCGTCGTCGGATATTGTGACGGTGTTGTCCTTCTCGATTGTGATGTGTATATTTTTGCAGACTCCTGCCAACGCTTCGTCGATGGCATTGTCCACGATTTCGTAAACTAAATGGTGTAAGCCCTTTGCTTCGGTCGAGCCTATATACATGCCCGGGCGTTTGCGTACGGCTTCTAAGCCTTCGAGCACCTGTATCTGCGTTTCGTCATAGCTGCTGATTACTTCGATTTCGTCGTTTACGGCGATTTCGTTGTTTTCCATGTTTTCTCCTTACAAATTTATTTCAGAATTTGCGTGTGCGTTTTTTTAATGTTGCGGTTGATACCTTTGTGAAATAGACGTACAGTTTGTCGTTGTCACTGCATTTTTCACTACATATAACAAATGTTCGCATGTCGTTGGAGTATTTGTTTTTATGTGTAGCTGTGATGTCCTCGTTGTAGAACTCTATATCAAATATTCCCACTATGTCGCTTGAGTTTACGATTACGTTGTCGCCTATATGTGTGTACATTTATTGGTGTACGTCCTTTATATCTATTTTGTTGACGTTGTCAATGGAAAGGTCGGGGTGGGTTGAGGTGATGATGACCTGTATGTCGGTGATGTTGCTGATGATATAGTTGCGGCGGTAGTCGTCCAGCTCGCTGAATACGTCGTCGAGCAGCAGTACTGGCGGAGCGTTTTTACTTTCGGCAAGCTCCTTCACCTCCGCGATTTTGAGCGACGTCACCAATGTGCGCTGCTGCCCCTGCGACGCGTACGCTTTCGCGTCGACGCCGTTGATTAAAGCGACAAAGTCGTCGCGGTGAGGTCCGTGCCGCGTGGTGTCGATGAATTTATTAGCTTCCTCTTCCTCCAGCTGCCGCAAAAATATCGCGGCAAGCTCATCTTTAGAGGGCGGCGGCTCTTGGTTGATGATGCCGCTTTTATATTGAAGCTGCACCTGCTCGGTGCGCAAGCCCTCGTGCAGCTTTTGCACACGCTTCTCCAGTCGCTGCACATACTCATGCCGCACTGCGAAAATCTCCACAGCGTCCCTAACCAACATCTCATTCCACACAGACAAATCGTCGCCGCGCTTTTTCATCTTAAGCAGCTTGTTTCGATTGTCCAACACCTTGGAATACTGTATCAGCGTGTTAAAGTAAGAACTGTTCATTCGGCTGATCGACAGGTCAATAAACTTCCGCCTATCACCCGGACTTCCCTTAATAAGCCGCAAATCGTCCGGCTGAAACATAACGCTGTCAAATTTGCCAATCAGCTCACTAATCCGCTTTATATCCACTCCGTTTATCTTAATGCCGCAGTTTTTATCAGGATAAAGCGCGAACTCATACCGATTGTGCTTATTCAGCGCGTACACATTTCCGGCGAATCCGCCGTAGCTTTGCCCGAAGCGCACCATATCCTTAGTCGCCGCATTCTTGTGCGAACGCCCTGTCGACATAAGATATATTGCCTCGAGAATATTCGTCTTGCCCGCAGCATTTGCGCCGTAGATGAGATTAACTCCGTCGCCGAACTCTATCTCACCCTTAACGTAGTTGCGGTAGTTTATCAATGTGAGGTTATTTAAGTGCATACATTAATTAGGGCTGTTAGGCGGACGTACAGGAAGCACAAGGTATTTATACTCATCACCCTCAGTCGGCAGGAATAAGCAAGGGTTTATATGCCCCACGATGTTCATCTGCACCTTTGCATCAGGCACATTCTTGAGCGCGTCCAACAAGTATCTACTATTAAAGCATATCTCAAACCTATCGCCTGTTATCACTATAGGCAGACTTTCCTCTGCGTTGCCAATCTGCGTTTCGCATTTAATCGTCATCTCTTCTTCAACCATGTGAATGATAACAGGGCTTTTCGCCGATTCCTTGGTTATCACGATTGCCACGCGCTCGATTGCGTCTATCAGCTTTTTCACGTCAACGACAATCGTCGTCTTATAAAACGCAGGGATTATCTTGCGATAGTCGATGAACTCGCCCTCGATAAGCCGCGAAGTTATCACAACATTGTCAAACTTTATCACGGCATTCTTTACATTATTATATATACTAACCTGCTCGTCGCTATCTTCAAGTATCTTGGTCAACTCGTTGAGTACACGCGACGGTATAATGAAGGAACACGGATTCTTGTTAGGCGTGCGCACCTTTTTCATCGCAAGACGGAAGCCGTCAATCGCAACCATGTTGGATTCGTCCTCGGTCACTTCAAGCAAGCAGCCTGTCAGCGTAATCTTAGCATCACTAGTTGCAACGGCGAATATCGTATGCTTAATCAAATCCTTAAACTGCTTCTTTGTAAATATAATCTCATTCTGCATTTCATACGCCGGAATATCTATATAATCCTCCGGGTTAAGCCCAAGCAGCTTATAGCGCGAACGCCCACACTTTAGCGTAATATTATTTTTATCGTCAATCGAAATTTCCAGCTCGCCGCCTTCAAGCTTTCGCGTGATGTCGCCTATCAAGCGCGAATTCACAACTACACTTCCCGACTGCTCAACCTTTGCCGGAATCGTCACTTGTATTCCTATTTCCAAATCATTTCCGGTGAGCGTCACCGAATCACCCTGCGCCCGAACCAATATACCTTCCAATATAACGTGCGCGGGCCGGGAGGAGATAGCTTTTTGCACCTTAAATATGGCTTCGTTAAAAATTGTATTTTCTACAATTATCTTCATCTTTCCTCCTTAAAGTATTGCCAGGTTGAAAATCTTTTTTTCATGTTTTCTCTTAAAAATACTATATAATTTATTAGTAATAGTAGTAGGTGCTGTTAGTTCTGTGGAAAGTGCAATACCACTAGGTTTTAGCTAAAACTTCCCTGTAGATAAACTTGTTTATAACAGTCAAAATTTATCCACAGTTTCTACCTCAAAACCGGTTTAGGTTGCAGCCGAACGAATGTTATCCATAATGCTGTTAACAATCTTAAACATATCAACATTTTTATCCACATCGCCCTTAATCTTCTTAATAGCGTACATTACTGTAGTGTGGTCGCGTCCGCCGAAGCTTGAGCCGATTTCCGGCAGCGACATTTCGGTCATTTCGCGTGCTATAAACATAGCAACTTGGCGCGGATAGCTGCATTCCTTGTCCCTTTTCTTACTTATCAACATCCCCCTGTTTAAATTGTAGAAACGCTCAACCTCTTCTATAATCAATTCGGCGTCCACTTTTTTCTCCTCTGTGTAGGAGAAATAGTCCATCAATATCTTATTTGCGACTTTGCCGTCGATTTGCTTTTTAGAAATCTGGCTGTAGGCGACTATTGTTTTAATTGCGCCCTCAAGCTCACGGATGTTGCTTTTCACCTGCCGCGCAACTAAGGCGAATACTTCCTCTGACAACAGGTTGCTGTAATTTTCGCTTTCGGCCTTCTTCTTTATAATGGCTAGGCGTGTTTCAAAGTCAGGCATCTTTACGTCCACGGTAAGGCCTCCTGCAAGGCGTGTACGCAATCGTTCCTCTAGGGGGTATATATCTTTGGCAGGGCGGTCGCTCGTAAGCATAATTTGCTTATTGTAGTTGATTAGCTCGTTGAAGGTATGGAAGAATTCCTCCTGTGTACCTTCCTTCCCTGCGAAGAATTGTATGTCGTCGATAAGCAGCAGGTCGATGTCGCGGTACTTTGCGCGGAACTCCTGATTGTTCTCGTTGCGTATGCTTTCAACGAAGTGATTCATGAATTGCTCTGCTGTCGTGCAGACGATTTTCCAGCCGGGCTTTTGCTTATAGATAGAGTTGCCTACGGCGTGCAGCAGGTGCGTCTTGCCAAGGCCTGAGCCGCCGTAAATCAGCAGCGGATTATACCTTTGCGCAGGCGCGTCCGCGACCGCGAAGGAAGCGGCACACGCAAAATCATTGTGCGAGCCGACAACAAAGTCCTCAAAGGTAAACTTTGGGTTTAGGTTATTGCTGCGGCGCACTTCATTCATAGGTTCTTTCTGTGGGGGAGGCTCCGGCTCTTTTTCGGAAACGATGAACTCAAGGTTTAACATAAGCCCTGTTTCCTCCATAATAGCTTTGGTGATAACGTCAACGTACATGGATTCTGCCATGCTTTTAAAAAGCTCATGCTTCGCCCCTATAACAAGTGTGCTCCCGTTAAGCTCAATAGGGAACAAATTCGGGAAGGTGGTTTTATACCCCGTCACCGAAATACTATTTTGTATGCGCGGAATGGCAGCTTCCCATACATCTCTAATGGTTTTCAAAAGAACCTCTCCTTATGTAAAAATTCAAATCTTTAGTATGTGTATATATAATTAATTATACAGGATTTTTTGTGATTTTGCAAGCAAAACAAGTACGATTTCCGCGGTAAATCGTACCATCTTTTTCTAGAATTTTTTGTTGAAAAAATATAGTATATATGATACAATACAGCTATAATATTTTTAAAGTGAGGTGCAACATGAAAAAGATAGTTTCAGCAGCTTTAGCAGCAGCAATGCTGCTAGCCCCAGCGGCAAGCCTTAAGGCGTACGACACAGAGAGTGATTATCCTACGCCGCCGCAGCACATAATTAATCCGCAGCCTGTCATCACAACAACCGTCACCGATGAACCAACAACCGCAGACAACGAAACAAAACCCACAGAAGACTACATGCAACCTTTAAAAAAGGTTAAGCTAGGCGAAGTCAAATACAATGAAACTTATGACTACATCAGTATTCCTGTATACACAGTGTCGGAAGTCACTAAACTTTTATCAACCGTAAAATCCACGGTGTCTATAGCCACAGCGAACAATACACAAAAATCAGAAATACTGAGTTCAGACATCGAAGAGATTAAAAAATCAGAAAGCCTACAGACTGGGGTTATTGCTATTGCGGCCAGCAAAAGCGGTATTTTACAACAGATAAGTTACACTACTTCAAAAAATAAACTCTTATTAGGTGAACAAGAAATGCTAAAGGCAATACCGGACGGCGGAGTGCTTTACGCTTTGAATATCGGCGACGAAATAGAAGTGAAAGGCGCAGAGAAGGGCACAGCGCTACATGAAGCAGCATTAGCCTTTGGCTCTAGCAAGGTGCTTGCGAGTATCCAAAAGGAGTATGCAACAACTTTGATTGTCAATGCTGAAGACGCAGAGAAATTCATATCGGAAGTTACCAAAGAAGCCAAAAATACCACCGTCGACCTAAACGCCCCTGCAACAGAAGAAGACGTTGAAGTCGCGTTTGCTAAAATTGAAATTTCAGAAGGGTCCCTGTACAAAAAATCCAAGTCGGCTAAATACGAAAAAGCTATGGCAAATATCGTGAATAATCCGAAAAAGTATGCTGCCGTAATGGCAAGCGGAGAACTCAAGGTGAAACACCTTTCTACAATTGCTTACATTGCCGAATTAGCGAGAGGTGAAGAATCGGAGGAAACCATAAATAAAATTGCCGAGCTGGCGAAAATAGCAGAAGAAATAATTCCTACGGAAGACGAATAAACCGACTCAATCAACTCGCGCATTTAAACAAAAATTATTGACAAAATAAAGTTATGGTGATACAATAAATATATAAGAAGGAGTGCGCGAACACTCCTTCTAGCAGACTTTCTGCAATCAGCATGATTAGGCGTCACGGCTATTTATTTTTTTAAAGCTTTGTTACAACAACCGCTAACCTTGAGAACGGGGGCGGTTGTTTTTGTATATTTTATACATATTTCTTATTGTGTTGATAATTAAAACTGCATTATCAACTAAGAAAATTGCTAATACAAGAACTAAATCCCTGCCTGTCATATTGACATCCCTCCTTTCCATAAGATTTTGTCTTACAGAAAACTACGGAGGTACCCAAAAATACGGGCCGCAAATGAGCGGCGAAAAAATTGCGCGGCAGTTGGCGCGATTTTTGAGTGCGGTCACATGGCACAACCTACGCGCGTCGCATTCGACAGGAATGTAAAGTTACAATTGTGTTACAAATATTACAACTATGTTACGCAAAAAAAGCAGGGGTTCGCCCCCTGCTTTTTGTGTTTGCATTTATTCGCTGTAGGCGTACTTCTTCTCGAAAAAGTGCAGCACGCGTGTTACGATGGAGTTTAGTAATAGGTAGACAAGCCCTGCCATGAATAGAGCGGATATGTTGGCTGTGCGGCTTGCGACGTTTTGTGCGGCACGCAATAGCTCCGATATGCCGATGACCTGAGCGAGCGCGGAATCTTTTACCAGTGTGATGATTTCGTTCGACACAGGCGGCAGCACGCGGCGTATCACCTGCGGCAGTATCACATACACAAACGTCTGCGTGCGCGACAGGCCGAGCGCATAGGCGGCCTCATACTGCCCCTTCGGTATAGACGCAATGCCGCCGCGGAATATCTCCGAAAAATACGCCGCGTAATTGAGCGAGAACGCGATAATCGCCGCTGTGAATCTGTCATACAGGTTCATAGCCCCGAATATGTAATACGGCGCAAAATAAACAAATATGAGCTGCAGCATAAGCGGCGTTCCGCGCAGCACCATTACATAAAATTTAAGCGGCAGATTGATATACTTCTTGCTCGACATCTGCCCAAGCGCAACAAACAACCCCAAGGGAATCGAGAAAATAATGGTAAAAAAGAATATGCCGAGCGTGTAAGGCAACGCCTCCGCGAAAGGCAGCGCAAGTTGATTCCACTGTTCTTGCAGAAATGATAGTATGTTCATATATCCTCTGTAGGGGACAGGTTTCCCGTCCCGCGTCCTAATATGTATGGGGCGTCGATGATGACGCCCCTTTGATTGATATAATATCAGCGTATTACCAAACTGTTATGTCTTCGCCGAACCACTTCTTGGATATTTCTGCCATAGTGCCGTCGTTGCACATGTCGTCGAGGGCTTTGTTTATCTTGCCGCGCAGGGCGTAGTCGCCGCGGCGGAATGCTATGCCGTATTTTTCAGAGGCGATTGCTTCGTCGAGTACGACTAAGGCTTTGCCTGATGTTGTGATGTAGTAGCGTGCTACGATTTCGTCCATTAAAACAGCGTCAACGCCGCCGGATTCTAAGTCCATTAGGGCTGTGAGGTTTTCTTTCAGCTCTATAGGCTTGCCGTCTTTAATTGTCGCTTTGAAGTCGGTTGCTTTATCCAGTGCTTCTGCGGCGGAAGAGCCTGCTTGTAATGCTACAGCTTTGCCGTTTAAGTCAGCAGGAGTTGTGATGCCGCTGTCTGCGCGTACAACTAGGACTTGCTTGTTCGCGAGATACGGGCGAGTGAAGCCCATTGCTTCTTCTCTATCGGGATTCATTGTTAAGCCGTTCCATATGCAGTCGATGTTGCCGGAGTTTAACTCTTGCTCTTTCGCGCTCCAGTCGATCGGCTGCAGCTTTAGCTCGAGGCCTGCACGCTTTGTAGCTTCGCGCGCTAGGTCTATGTCAAAGCCTACGTGTTCCTTATTCTCATCGATAAATCCCATAGGGGGGAAGTTTTCGTCAAAGCCTAAAACAAATACGCCTTTTTCCTTAGCTTTTTCCCACGATGTATCCTTTGCTTCATTCGCCGCGCAGCCGCCGATTAAAAGCAGCAGGGAGATTGCAAGCATGAGGACAGCAACCTTCTTAATTCTCATTAAAACGCTCCTTAAAATAATTGATTAGGCAAGGTGCAACTTTGCCGTGGATATTATACCACAAGCCGCCGCAAATTTCAACATTTTTGTTAACAACGAGCGTTTGTAACACGATTGTAATATTTGTAACACAATTGTAACTTTACATTCCTGTCGAATTATGGTAGCATTTATGTAAGCAGGCGAATACGCTTAGGCGTGTATTGGGCTAACGGCTGTAAAAGGACGTGACGCCCATGATGTATCATAGGGTACCTCCGTAATACTGTAAGACTATGTCTTATGGGAAAGGAGGGATGTCAGTATGACAGGCAGGGAAATAGTTCTTGTATTAGCAATTTTCTTAGTTGATAACGCTACATTTGTTATTGACGTAATAAGAAATATGTATAAAATATACAAAAACAACCGCCCCCATAGCAAGGACTAGCGGTTGTCGTAATTAGCAAGAAAAATAAAGCCGTTAGCCTAATCTGCCGAATGCAGAAAGCCTGCCGGGAGGAGTGTTGGTCGCACTCCTTCTTACATATTTATTGTATCACTTTGGCTTTATTTTGTCAATAATTTTTGTGGAATATTCCACAGCATGTCTACTAATCGGAGCTGATGATTAACATACACCACATAAATTAATTTATTTCCGATATTTTTCCATAATTTCATCCGTTTTGTTGACAAGCACGCGAATATTGCTTATAATTAAGCTAGGCAGACGTAATTTCCCCATTTGCCAAAAAGAGGTATATATGCAAAATAAAGCTAAACCATTTCGATATGTTCTGTTGTTTGGCATGGCTGTTATTATTCTTATGGCGTTTATGTTGAACAAGAAGGACGTTGCGCCGGAGGATTGGGTTGTCAGCTACATCAGCGATGTGTCGGCAAAATTCCCGGAGAAGCCTAAGTTTGAGTCGTTTGACAATACGACCGAGGGAGGCTCGTCTATTGTGTCAATGCAGTCGCTGCAATTTAAAGCGACGGCGTATGTGCTGAAACAAACGCAGTATCCGGGCGAAAACTTCGCCAAATACACAGACGATGAGCGTAAGAATATCGTGCACAACTTCATCGCGGACTTTGCCGGAAAGGTAGGCGCGAACAGTCGCACTATCGCAAGCGAGGAAGTCACCGTCGATGGTCTGCGCTGCTTTGATGCGCTCATTCACTCCAACATGAACGGCGTAGACATATCGGTATATGTACGCATGTTCATCTACAACAACAACGTATACACGGCAACAGTGACAACCTACGGCTCGGAAGACATAGACACGATGTGGGAGATTGCATTCCCATTCATAAGTTCGATAAACACACCGTAGGGGCGCGCATTGCGGAATTAACGCAGGATAAATACAAACATGTGAGGTAATATGCAGAAGATATTAGTAGTAGGCGGTGGCGGCAGAGAGCACGCAATCGCAATGCGGCTTGCACGCGAGGGCGTGCAATTGTATGCCGCGCCGGGCAATGCAGGAATCGGCGAGATTGCCGAGTGCGTGCCGATTAAGGCGACGGACGTCGCAGGAGTTGTGGAGTTTTGCGTGGGCAATGCGATTGACCTGTGCGTGGTTTCACCCGATGATTCAATCGCGCTTGGTATGGTTGACGCGCTCACCGCCGCAGGAATACGCGCGTTCGGCCCCACAAAAGCCGCGAGCGAGCTTGAACATAGCAAGGTATTCTCCAAAGCATTCATGAAACGGCACAGCATACCCACGGCGGCATACGAAGCCTTCGACGACTGCGCGGCCGCAAAGGAATACCTGCGCAGCTGCACATATCCGCAGTACATCAAAACCGACGGACTAGCCCTAGGAAAAGGCGCGGTATTTGCTGGAAATTATGACGAAGCTGTTGCAATCGTCGAAGAGATGATGCTTCAAAAAAGCTTCGGCAACGCCGGAAGCTCCGTCGTAATCGAGGAATTTATGCAGGGCGACGAGGTGACAGTGCTTGCATTTGTCGACGGCGAAACTGTCGTACCTATGCTATCCTCCCGCGACCACAAAAAAGCCTTAGACGGCGACAACGGCTTAAACACAGGCGGTATGGGCGTAATCGCCCCCTTCCCTCCCTACACTCCCGCAATCGCCGACTATTGCATGGAACACATCTATTTGCCAACCGTCAAAGCAATAGCTGCCGAGGGCAGACCCTACAAGGGCGTGCTATACTTCGGCTTAATGCTAGACACCGCCGCAGGCACAGCGCGCGTCGTAGAATACAACTCACGCTTCGGCGACCCCGAAGCGCAAACGCTGCTAACCCTTCTCTCCACCGATTTATTGCAGGTATTTAATGCAATAATTGACGGAAAACTGGAAACACTAACGATAGAATGGCAGAACAAAAATGCCGCGACAGTAGTGTTGGCGTCCGGCGGCTATCCGCTGAAATATGAAACCGGTAAGGTTATCAAAGGCTTAGGCGACGTACGCGATTGCGTAATCCATCACGCAGGCACTGCAACAAAAGACGGCGCAGTCGTAACAGCCGGAGGGCGCGTCCTAGCGATAACCTGCACAGGCGACACCCTCGCCGACGCACTCGACAAATGCTACGCCAACGCGCAGCGTATATCCTTCGACGGCATGTTCTGCAGAACAGACATAGGGAAAACGGCTAAGGGCTAATGACTAATGGTGAATGACTAGGGTTTTTAGCCCTTCACCCTTAGTCCTTAGTCATTAGTCCAAAAGGGGTTATTTATGAAAAAAGGCAAAATCACAGTAATAGGCGCAGGCAACGTAGGCGCAACGCTTGCGTACACGCTTGTGCTATCCGACGTCGTAACCGAGCTTGTGTTAATCGACATCAACAAGGATAAAGCGGCAGGCGACATTCTCGACATCAGCCACGGACTATCCTTCGTGCGCCCGATGCGACTTCTTGCAGGCGACTATAATGACGCGGCAGGAAGTGAAATCGTGATAATCACAGCAGGCGCGGCACAAAAGCCTGACGAAACTCGCTTGCAGCTAGTCGACAAAAATAAGGCGATATTCAGCGGAATACTCGACAACCTGCTAAAATACATCGACCCGCAGACGATTATCATGGTGGTGACAAACCCTGTCGACGTGCTGACCTACTTCACCTTAAACTACAGCGGCTTCCCCAAGGAAAAGGTAATCGGCAGCGGCACGGTGCTTGACACCTCACGCTTCCGCTTCCTATTGTCGCAGCACACAGGAATCGACGTGCGCAACGTCCACGCCTACATCATAGGCGAGCACGGCGACAGCGAGGTTGCAGTGTGGAGCAGCGTAAACGTAGGCGGCATGACCATTAGCGAATACTGCGCCGCCTGCTGCAAATGCGACGGCATGTCCAAGCTCGAGGTTGCCGAGCAGGTGAAAAACGCCGCCTACGATATAATAAAGAAGAAAGGCTCAACCTACTACGCCATAGGCTTAGCAGTGAGCCGAATTGTCGAGTGCATAGTGCGCGATGAGCATTCAGTGCTAACAGTATCGACGTTGCTTGAAGGGCAGTACGACATAAACGACGTATGCCTAAGCGTTCCTGCCGTAGTAACAGCGCACGGCGTAAACAAACTGCTGGAGCTAACACTAAGCGCGGAAGAGCTTGCCGCATTGCAGCAATCCGCAAAAACATTAGCCGCACATTAGAGGTTGACAATTTATTTTAGGGGAACAAGATGAAAATCATATACGAGTTAATAATACTGCTGGCGTTCATGCTAACAGGCTGCTCCAACGCCGCCGAGCAATCACCAACGCCAAGCCCAACCATATCAACGGAGGATTCAACTGTGAGCGAAGTTAAACAAAACCCTGTAGTAACCATCACGATGGAAAACGGCGACATCATGAAAGCCGAGCTGTACCCCGATGTCGCACCCAACAGCGTCAACAACTTTATCCACCTTGCAAGCAACGGATTTTATGACGGCGTAATATTCCACCGCGTAATTCCCGGCTTTATGATTCAAGGCGGCGACCCAACAGGCACAGGCATGGGCGGCCCCGACTATTCAATCAAAGGCGAGTTCAGCAGCAACGGCTTCACCAACGACCTAAAGCACACCGAGGGCGTACTTTCAATGGCACGTTCGCGCTCCAAAGATTCCGCAGGCAGCCAATTCTTCGTAATGGTTGCAGACAGCCCTCACCTCGACGGCGAATACGCAGCATTCGGCAAGCTGATTGAGGGCTTAGACGTTGCCAAAAAGATAGTGTCAGTAGAGCGCAACACCCAAGACAAACCCAAGGTTGACCAAAAGATAAAATCAATGACCGTAGAAACCTTCGGCGTAGAATATCCCGAGCCTGAGAAGGTAAAATAATACAGGGGCGGATTTCCATATCCGCCCGATTTTTATAACCACATACAGCAGCAATCGCGAGGAAAACTAAATGCCCTTTCAAATGACACATATGTGCATAGCAAAAAACGTCAGTGCACTTAAACCAAACGCAATCAAGGATTTGCCCCAATTCTACCTAGGAAGCCTAGCCCCCGACGCAGTACATTTCAGAGCCGGCTTCGGCTCATTAAACGACAAAAAGACATCCCACCTATATTTCGGCGACGAACGCTGGGCAGAAGTGAGCAAAAACGACGAATGGATCGCCGACGTAATGCAGTTCCTCCACAAGCACAAGGATTCACCAAACATAGACTTCATCAACGGCTACTGCGCCCACGTTCTAACAGACATACGAAACAACATCGACCTAGCGTCACCAATCAAAATGAAGCTATATGGCTCGATAACAATTCCCGATTATGAAAAAGGGTACGACTCCGAATTTATAAAGATGTACCAATCCGATATTTTACACGCCGACAAGAAGATATATCTGTCGTCGCATTTCCGCGACGAAATATGGAGCTACCTTAGCAGCAGCAAAGGACTAACCCTAGACGGAATCATATACGAGGACGAAGTAAACAAAATCCGCGACAACATTTTGTTCAACCAATACAAAGATATATCGATAGATGATACATATCACGAGCACTTTATATCATACGAAAAATTCACACAATTTACAGAAAAAACGTCGGAAATTATTGCCAATCTAATATTTGATTGATTCCCACTATAAAAGGAGAACCCCACATGTTCAAATACACCCTCACCTACACCAAAGGCGAAAACGTAAGCACACTCGGACACCTCGACATACTGCGCGCATTCACACGCGCACTGCGCCGCGCCGAGCTTCCCATAAGCTACTCACAAGGCTTCAACCCTCACAATAAGCTCACATTCGAGCTGCCCACAGGCGTAGGCATAACAAGCCTATGCGAGCAAGTTGAAATGCAGTTCGACATCCCCCTTCCCATGCCTGAAATAAAGCAGCGGCTCAACGACACCCTGCCAAGCGGCATGAAAATAATCGACATAACAGCCCAAACCAAGCGCGAGCCTGTAACCGCTGTCCGCTATGCCATAGAGATAACCTCCGACACACCAGTATCGCAAGCCGACCTAGACGCCTTCTTCGCAAGCGAAAACGTCCCGGTCGAAAAATCAAGCAAAACCAAAACCGAGCAAATCAACATCATGCACCACATCGGAGGCTACAAGCCTGTACAATGCGGCAACAGCATAGCCTTCGAGATAACCTTAGCCGCAGGCGGCAGCTGTAACATAAAGCCGTCGCTGCTAGTAACTGCAATGCAGTCGCAAATCCCATCGCTACGCCCTCGCAGCGTCACCGCCTGCAAACTAGAGCTGCTTCGCGCATACACATAAAACATGCAAACAAACAGGAGGTCATAATGCGAACAATAATTGTAGCTCCATACGACGAAAAATGGCAAAGCGAGTTCACAAAAATAAAGAATGAACTACTACCCATAATATCCACCGACATCATCTCGATTGAGCATGTAGGAAGCACCTCCGTTCCCGGACTATGGGCAAAACCAATCATCGACTTAAACATAGTAATCGAAAGGGAAAAGCTGCCAACAATAATAGACAAGCTGTCAAGCATAAACTACAGCCACCAAGGCGACCTAGGCATAAAAGACCGCGAAGCCTTCAAATACTCCGACAAACCTCATTTAATGCAGCACTACCTATATGTATGCCCAAAAGACAGCGCAGAACACAAAAGGCAGCTAGCCTTTAGAGATTATCTAAGGGCAAACCCTTCCGCCTGCGAACAATACAGCAACATCAAAATAGAGATGGCGAATAAATTCCCGCACGACATCGACAGCTACATAAAAGGCAAAGAGCCTGTCGTAATGGAAATATACCAAAAATGCGGAATCACCCCGTGGAAGTAGCTTAATATTTATCTCTACAACAAGGAGATGCGTTTATGCACTTATGTCACTACTACGAAAAAAGCCGACCGCCGTTTCAAACAATCACATCACTAAATCAAAGCGAAGCCGCCCAAGCACTAGTTGCAATGGGCTCCAAAATACCTGACATAGACTTCTTTCTTTCGCGCAGGTACGAGCTGGAAAAAACAGTTCGGGATAAATTTATTTCAAGAGGGGGCAATCCCACTCGTACAGCTCCTATATATTTCACTCTCGGCGAGAACGACAGTATGCTGACTTGGTTTAACGAGCCTGCCGTAATTAAAATACCAATATCAGAGTTCGATTTACGAACTGTATCTTTTACATACGGAGATTCCCTCCCTGTATTCAATCCCAAGCTAAACACAGGCGAGGAATGGTGGGGGAACGTATATTTCTATGATGAAATTGTGAAAATCATAGAAAAGTTTGGCTACCCCGAAAACCCCGAATACCACATGTTGAACTGCATATTCCCAAAGGATAAATCAATCCGCGACTATCTCAAATATGTTGAAGCGCACGTTTGGAGCGACGATGTGTTAAAAAGATACTCTGATTTAGTGAATTAAGCAATTTTCTAGCAACCACACCCAAAAACCGCATGAATATGCAAATATTTCCACTTGCATATTCATGCGGTTTTGATATAATTAACGTATAACACATACATACAGGGGGTAACATGAAAATCTTATCCATGGTAAACAAATTCGAAGTAGTTACACAAAAGCTTGCGACCTACGGACTGCTGCTGTGCAACATACTACTGCTGATAGTTTTCGCTGCGACATACATAAACAACGACGTACTCCCCCACAGCATTAGCCTAAACACCAACCTGCTGCTTTTCGCCGAGGTCGTCGTCGCGACCTACGCGATAATCATCATCGGCTGCGTCATATTCGACTACAACGCAAAAAAACATTTAGTAGACAAATAAAAAATGCAGGTGCGGATTTTATACCCGCACCTGCATTTTTATTTAAACACTTAACTTACTTCGCTCTTATTGTCGCCCAAATCGGACTTGCCACAAACAGCGACGACAGCGTACCCACGATGATACCAATCATCAGCGGCAGCGCGAACTGTTGAATAGACGGCACGCCCATGAAATACAGTATCACAACAGGGAACAGCGTAGTCACCGAAGTATTAATCGAACGCAGGAACGACTGCCTTACGCTCATATTAACAAGCTCCGCACTGGACGCCTTGCTGTTATGCTTCTTATTCTCTCTTATTCTATCGAAGATAACGATTGTGTCATTGATTGAGTAACCCAGAATCGTCAGTATCGCCGCGATAAACGTTAAGTTAATCGGCAGCCTGAAAATCGAGTACATGCCTACAACAATCAGCACGTTTTGCATAAGCGTGATAATCGCTGCAATACCGCTGAACAGCTCAAAGCGAACCGTAATATAAAGCAGCATCAGTATTACTGCAACAATTGTCGCCCATATCGCGCTGTTTTGCAGCTCCTTGCCTATGGTGGGGCTTACGTTTTCGGAGGAGAGCAGGTCGTCTTGGGTTAAGCCGTATTCGGCTTGAATTGCTTCAAAAACCTTTTGTCTGTCCGCGCTGCTGATTTCACTCATCTTGATTTCAACTTCTAGGCCTTCTGCGCCGGAGCGTTGAATCGTCGAAGGAGTTATGCCGATGGAATCCTGAACTATTTGTGAAATCTTGTTGTTGTCGAACTCTTTGCCGATGTTCATGTACATCGTTGTGCCGCCTGTGAAGTCAATGTCAAGCGACAGGCCTTGTATCAACCACGAGCCAATCGAAGCTATAATCAGCAGCAGCGAGATGGCGAAATATATTTTTTTGTTGTTCATTACTGAGAAGTTCTTAAACATATTATTCTCCTACCCCCTTATCTGTTGCCTTTAGCTTCAGCTATAGCGCGGCGCGCATAAAGCGTGGGCTTTCTTATATTCAGCAGTACCATTTGCTTTAACAGGAACTTTGTGATAAACAGCGCGGTTATCATACTCACCACGATACCGATACCAAGCGTGATTGCAAAGCCTTGAATCGGGCCTGTGCCGAAGTAGCCTAGGACTACCGCCGCGATTAGCGTCGTGATGTTCGCGTCAAGGATAGCGGTGAATGCGCGGCTAAAGCCTGCCTCAATCGATGTACCGATTGTTTTGCCTGCCGCTAATTCTTCCTTCATGCGCTCGAATATGATTACGTTTGCGTCAACAGCCATACCGATCGACAGAATAATACCTGCGATTCCCGGAAGGCTTAGGTTAACTCTGAACGCTGTCATAACAAGCATTACGATTCCGATGTACGCAAGCAGCGACAGGTCAGCCATAAATCCGGGCAGCCTGTACATAAACAGCATAAATAACATAACCAGCAGTATGCCGATTCCGCCTGCCAACAGCGATGATTCAAGCGCGCGTTCGCCAAGCGTGGGGCCTACGGCGCGCAGCTCTTTTTCGGTTAAGCTAAAGGGCAGTTGTCCTGCGCGGATGATTCCGGCGAGATAGCCTGCGGATTCAGCGGTAAAATAACCGCTTATAACTGCGGATTCTGAATCTATTCTCTCTTTAACAGAGGGGCGTGAAACTTGTTCTTCATCCATCATAATTGCTATATAGTTGTTGCCGTCGCCAGATAGTGCCGCTGCCGCTTCTGTAGCGTCGGCGAACTTCTTTCTGCCTTCGGAGTTAAACGACAGCTCGATATAATGCTCATTGGGGCCGTTGTTGCTGAGTGCGCCGAACTTCGCCTTTGCATCGGACAAATCCTTGCCGTCAACGATTACGTTGCCTTCATGGTCTGTGAAGGTGAGCGCGGCTGTTTTTCCAAGCATTTGCATTGCTTCCTCTGGATTGTTGATGCTTGGTATTTCAATGCGGATACGCTTGTCCGACTGCTTAGCCACAGTCGCTTCGGTATAACCGAGGCTGTCTAAGCGTTTTCTCATCATGCTTTCAACGGTGCTCATTTCGTCGTCGGTAACAGTTTCCGCTTCGGCTTCATATGTGATAACCGAGCCGCCTGTGAGGTCTAGGCCTTGCCTAATTCCGCTTTCCTTATCAAACGCGGACGGAACCTTAAAGCTTCCGATCTGCACGCCGAAAAAAGCAATATACAGCATCACTGCTATAATTAAAACAGTTACAAACAAACGCGTCAAGCTTTTTGACGATGTCGTCATTCTAATGCTCCCTTCAAATGCTTTTGTTAAAATATATTCACATGAACAATTATATTATATTTTGGTATATAAAGTCAACACTTTTTTCATTTTCCGTCGAAAGGTTACAAATTTGAAACCTTTATTGTAATGTTCTGTTATATGTGGTATAATAATGAAAAACCCCTAAAAGGAGAATGCACATGAGAAAAATTATCACAGCGGCGGCAATGCTTATGCTAATGCTGTTCCTGTCGCAAGCGGCATACGCCGCGCCGCCACGAGAGCTATGGGTAGACGGAGTTGATTTGGTTCAAGGTGGAGCGGTAACAGGAAAAAGCGTCCCCGGCGCAACATACGACGCGGCAACAAACACACTCACACTGGAAAATGCAACTATAACCGAAACAGACACGAACGGTTATTCAATACTTGCCTTCGGCGGAGGCCTCAACATCGTCCTCAAAGGCAAAAACACAATCCGCTCCGAGAGTTATACGCTTGATTGTAGAGGAATTGTCGCATACGGAAACCTCAACATCACAGCGGAGGGCGGCTCTCTGGATATAACAGTCGGTTCGCCGGATAAGGGAGCTGACTACTATTATGGCATCAATGCAACCGATATAACAATCACTGACGCAACAATAAACATCGACCTAGCCGGAAAAGAGAAGGAAGGTGGGAGTATTTATCGTGGTATATTAAATACTGGCGGCAATGTGGAAATCACCAACAGCACAATCAACATCACCCAATCGGCAAAGGCGCAAGATTCAATAGTTTCGGGGCTTGTTATTGTAAGTCAAACCGGCGTGCCTAAATTCATTATAGGAAAAGGCTGCAGCATAAATATAAGCTTAGACGGAAAATACGGCGGTGCTATTGATATAGGCTCAAACAATAAAGGAATAACCTCGGAAGAAATCATACGCGCAGTAGAGCTTGAAAACGGATATGGCTTCTACGACGGAGCAACGCGTCTTTCGTTTAAGGGGTATAGCTCGAGTGGTATTCCCCGCGCCGCTCTAAGCGCTGAAAACAGCATAAAGTTTGCTATTTTCACATTCTATGGCAATGGCTTTGAATTTCCCACCAACGGCGCAATGCGCGCCGTATACATGCGCCACCCTGTGAAAGCTCCGCCGCCGCAGTATAACGCGAACGAAAACAACGGCAGTGCGGAATCGAAGGAACAAGCGGAGCAGAGCCCCGCCCCTACAGACCGTGTGTCTTACCCAATCATAAGCGTATCTCGCAAAAACGGCGGCGCAACCGTAACGGTATCGCCTACACGCAAGGGTGCGACATTCGTGCAAACCTACAACGCAAGCAGCGCGACCATATCAGTTACACTTGCACGCAAGGGGCGTGACCCTGAAAAATTCGCGGTATACCGCGACGGAGTGAAGGTCGAAGGCGCATACTACAAAGACGGACGAATGCACTTCCCGATTGACGCGTTCGGCACATACGAGATTGTGTACGAAGGCGAATAACACAAAAGGACACGGCGCGCCGTGTCCTTTTTA
>CAYZNM010000020.1:0-39771 GCA_964479875.1 uncultured Eubacteriales bacterium | reverse complement strand
TCGCGACGTTCACCTTGGCAAGGTGACGCTCTACCACTGAGCCACTCCCGCATATGTGATAGTAAGTGGTGCCGCCGGGTGGAATCGAACCACCGACACAGGGATTTTCAGTCCCTTGCTCTACCGACTGAGCTACAGAGGCATGAAACTTTGTTGCTGTACTGCTTTGTAAAACACATGGTGGGCACAATAGGGATCGAACCTATGACCCTCTGCTTGTAAGGCAGATGCTCTCCCAGCTGAGCTATGCGCCCATGTTTGTAAAACTTTTATCAGTTACGGCTCTGCTTGCCAGTTTAAAATGGCGACCCAGAAGGGGCTCGAACCCTCGACCTCAAGCGTGACAGGCTTGCACTCTAACCAGCTGAGCTACTGGGCCGTAACTTCTTTCGTATGTTGTTTCGTTTAACCGCTTATTTATTATAGCAGGTTTCTTTTGGTTTGTCAAGCATTTTTTTCAACTTTATTTTTTGCTTTGCTTTCGTGTTGCTTACTGTAATATTATTATAGCTTATTCTGCACTGTTTGTCAAGCGTTTTTTCGCCGTTATTTTTAATAATTGTCGATTGCTAATAATATTTGTCTTATGCAATCTTTACAATACGGTTTCGAGAGCCTACGCTCTGCGAAACCGTATTGCTGCTAAGAGCCGAACATGTACCGTAGCTAACGCACACACATAGATTTTACATTAGTATTTCGTTTGTCACAAAGCCAAGCGAGAACAATATACAACTTATATGTTAACGCCTACGGGCGCCCTATACTAGCAACGGCAAACATTTGCCGCTTGGGGGCCTTTAGCGCCGTCGATAACGTCGAATTCTACTTCCATGCCTTCTTCTAATGACTTATAGCCATCCATGTTGATTGCTGAGAAGTGTACGAATACATCTCCGCCGTTTTCTGATTCGATGAAACCATAACCTTTTTCGGCGTTAAACCACTTTACTTTGCCTTTTTGCATTTTTTACTATCCTCCAAAAACTTTAGTAGATAAAATCTACCTGTATAAGCCGATATGCGGCTTCAAAATATTAACGAAGAAACCGCACTGCAATTTCTTCTAATGTTATAATATCACATATATTGTATAATGTCAACATTTTTTTCAAAAAAGTTGTTGGAGTTTTGTTTTTTATTGTAAGATTATGTGAAGGAAATATTCGATTGAGTCTACGATTGCTAGCCATGAGGCCTCGATTATGTCGGTGGATACGCCGACGGTGCTCCATTGTTTGCCGTTGGCTTCGCTTGTGATTACTACGCGTACGTTTGCTGCTGTGGTTTTGGCAGCGTCTAGGACGCGCACCTTGTAGTCGATTAGGCGTACGCCGTCGATCTGCGGGTAGAAGCGGGAGAGAGCTTTGCGCAGAGCGGTGTCTAGGCTATTTACGGGGCCGTCGCCTTCGGCTGCTGTGATTTCGGTTTCGTCGGCTACTTTTATTTTGATTACGGCGTAGCAGGAGGTTTCGCTTACGGGGAGGTCGGAGGTTACTTTGTAGTTGTCTAGGGCAAAGTGGGGCTTGTAGATTCCCAGTTCCCGTATGATTAGCATTTCTAGGGAGCTTTCTGCGCCTTCGTAGGAGTAGCCGTTGAATTCGCGTTCTTTGAGTTTTTCAAGGATTGCGGCGGTTTCGGTGGAGGTGCGTTCTAGGGATGGGTCTATGCTTTGGATTATGGGGAGGATTGCGCTGCGGCCTGATACTTCGCTGATTAGAAGCTGGCGTGCGTTGCCTACTAATTCGGGGTTGATGTGCTCGTAGGATTGTGGGTTTTTTAGTACGGCGTCGCTGTGCATACCTGCTTTGTGCGAGAATGCTGCGCTGCCTACGTATGGTTTGCTTGAGGACATGGAGAGGTTGGCGCATTCGTGGACGCTGCGTGCGGTTGATGAGATGAGCTCGAGTTTGTCGGCGGGAATGCAGTCGTAGCCTAGCTTTAGTTGCAGCGTGGGAATGATGGAGGTGAGGTCGGCGTTGCCGCAGCGTTCGCCAAAGCCGCCGAATGTGCCTTGAATGTGGCACGCACCTTCTTCGACTGCGGCGATTGTGCAGGCTGACGAAAGCCCCATGTCGTCGTGGCAGTGTATGCCTATGCGGGGGATTATGCCGCGTGCGTATGCGACTGCTGACGCGATTTGTCGCGGGAAGCTGCCGCCGTTGGTGTCGCACAGCACAATTGTGTCCGCGCCTGCATCGTGTGCGGCGGTTATTGCTGCGATTGCGTATCCGCTGTTGTGTATGTATCCGTCGAAGAAATGCTCCGCGTCGAATATGACGCGCTTGCCCATGCTTATATAGTGGGAAATTGTGCTGCGGATTATCTCGAGATTTTGTTCAAGTGAGATTTTTAGTACGTCGGTGACGTGCAAGTCCCACGTTTTGCCGAATAGTACGACGCATTCGGTGTTTGCACTTAGTGTGTTGGCGACTGCTGCGTCGTTTTGCGGCAGGACGCCTAGTCTGTGCGTGTTGGTGAATACGGCTAGCTTGCTGTTTTGTAGGCGCAAGCTTTGTGCGTCGTCGAAAAAGGCTCGGTCTTTTGGGTTTGAGCCTGGGTTGCCGCCTTCGATTATGTCTATGCCGATGTTGTCGAGGAGGCGGCATACGCGCAGCTTGTCTGCGACCGTGAAGCTTACGCCGCGCCCTTGCGCTCCGTCGCGGAGGGAGGTGTCTAGTATCTCGAGTTTATTCGGCATTGGTGTATACGCCTTGTACGTCGTCTAAGCTTTCCAACATTTCCACTAGTTTGTCCAGTTTTTGTTCGTCCTCGTCGCCTAAGCTTATTGTTGTGTCGGCGATGTAGGTTAGCTCGGCTTCGGCGATTGTGTATTTTTTGCCGATAGCGTCGCGTACGCCGTTGAAGGCTTCAATTGCAGTTAATACCTCATAGCATTCGTCGGAGGTTACGATGTCGTCCGCGCCTGCTTCTAGGGCGTATTCCATGATTTCTTCTTCGTCGATGTCGCCGCGTTCAATTATAATGCTGCCCTTGCGCTCGAACATGTATGCACATGAGCCGCTTGTGCCTAGGTTGCCGCCGTATTTATCGAAATAGTGGCGCATGTCTGCGGCGGTGCGGTTGCGGTTATCGGTGAGCGCGTCGACGATTATTGCTACGCCGAAGCCGTAGCCTTCGTACATCACGCTTTCGTAGTTTACGCCGTCACCGTCGCCTGCTGCTTTTTTAATGCTGCGCGCGATTGTGTCGTTGGGCATGTTGTTCGAGCGTGCTTTTGCGATAACTTCTGCAAGCTTGAAGTTGCTGTTGGGGTCGGGACCGCCTGATTTTACGGCTACTGCAAGCTCGCGGCCTAGCTTGGTGAATAGGCTGCCGCGTTGTGCGTCGGTTTTATTCTTTTTGTGTAGTACGTTTTTCCATTTGCTGTGACCTGCCATTTATGTTGTGTTCTCCTTTATTTCTTGGATTTTTCTCGCTTACCTTGATAAAGTTTTATCAAGAGCCATAATTTCTAACATGCTCAGCAACCTTTTTATCATCAGTTTTTATGTGATTTATAAACCATTCCCCTACCAATGAGGTTATGTCTTTCAAAAGCTTGGGCGTAGCACCTTTCGCTCGCAATTCCGAAACTAGATTTTTAACTATATTATTAAAATTTGCATGTAACAGCTTGTGATTTTGATAATCAGGATAGTTTGTAGCAAGCTGCAAATTTTCTTCTTGGCTAAAATGCCTGATTATATAATTTTGCAGAAATTCAGCCGTTTCAGTCAACTTGTCCAATCCCTCGAGCTTCATACATGCTTTGAGCATATTGTTTATTGCATCTATAAGTTCCTTGTGCTGACTATCAATCATCTCATTCCCTGTTTCTAAGTCTTTTGACCAAATATATGCCATAAAACCTCCTTTTGAAAAATTATAAGAGAATTCTCTTATAATTGCTTTTTATCGCGCACGCGGCGCATATGCTAACATTATGCGTCGCGTGCGCGTGGTTAATACTTATTGCGCGTTGTTACGCAGGAGTGTCGGTGCTTACGACTTCCTTGAAGGCGCTGGCTAGGCCTGCGAGGCCTTGTATGTCGCTTGGGATAATCAGCTTTGTCGCTTTTCCGTCGGCGGCTTTGGCGAATGCTTCCAGGCTCTTTAGTTGGATTACGCCGCCGGATGGGGCTGCCGCGTTTAGCAGGCGTATGCCTTCCGCCGTGGCGTTTTGCACGCGGAGGATTGCTTCGGCTTGACCTTCAGCTTCGCGGATTTGCGCTTCCTTGTTAGCTTCGGCACGGAGAATTGTGGCTTGCTTGTCGGCTTCGGCGTTTAGAATTTGGCTTTCCTTTTTACCTTCGGCTACTAGGATTGCGCTGGCTTTTTCGCCTTCTGCGCGGAGGATTGCTTCGCGGCGTTGACGCTCGGCTTTCATTTGCTTTTCCATCGCGTCTTGAATTTCGGCGGGCGGAATTATGTTTTTGAGCTCTACGCGGTTGATTTTTATGCCCCACGGGTCGGTGGCTTCGTCTAGGATTGCGCGCATACGTGTGTTAACAGTGTCGCGGCTTGTGAGCGTTTGGTCAAGCTCGAGGT
Organism: uncultured Eubacteriales bacterium; assembly: GCA_964479875.1. Taxonomy (GTDB): domain Bacteria; phylum Bacillota; class Clostridia; order Monoglobales; family CAYZNM01; genus CAYZNM01. The sequence continues at coordinate 35,220 of CAYZNM010000020.1, read as the reverse complement.
CGCCTACGATGTTACGCAGCGTCGTGGCAGTCAAGTTTTCGATTGCCATAACGGGACGGTCGATTCCGTAGGTGAACAGCTTCGGGTCGGTTATTTCAAAATAAACAACCGTATCTATCTGCATAGTAACGTTATCCTTGGTAATAACAGGCTGCGGCTTGAAGTCGATAACCTGCTCCTTTAACATTACGTTGTTGGAAACTCTGTCGATGAAGGGCATCTTCACGTGCAGCCCTGTGCTCCATGTCTGCTGATATGCGCCTAGCCGCTCGATTACAAATGCGTGCGCCTGCGGCACAATCTTGATGTTTGAAATGATGAGGACGATGATGAATGCTGCAATGACCAGACCTGCAATTAAAATTTCCATAAATATCCTCCTTAAAATGTACAGCTCTTTTTTGATTATTTCGCTGCGACTGGGGTTTTGGCAACGCGTGCGCGTTCTACGATTGCGCGGACGCCTTTGATTTCTACAACGGTGACAAGCTCGCCTTTCGGGATTGTGCCGTTGTATGTAATCGCTGTCCATTCCTTGCCGCCTACTTTAATCTGTCCGCTTAAATCTGTTATGTCCTGCAACGCCGTTGTTGTTTCGCCGATGTTGCGGTCGGCATTCGTGGGGATAAGTTTTCTCACGCTAATTTTTTTGACGAATGGGCGTGTGCAAATCAAAAGCAATGCTGTCACCACGACAAACGCTGTTGCTTGCCACGGCAACGTCAGCCCAAGCGAGGTCATCACCAGCGCAGCAATCGCGCCGCCGCAAAACCATATCGACACCAGATTTTGCGTAGCAATCTCAATGCCTGCTGCCAGTACAAGCATAGCTATCCAAAAAATCATGTAACCATCCATGTGCTTGCCCCCTTTTTTGTTTTGTGTTTCTATATATATTATAACACAAATGTGGGTATGTTGCAATGAGTAAGTGAAAAGTGAAAAATGAAGAGTGAAAAGTTATGTAAACGGCGAAGCCGTTTGTTCATTCACTCTTCACTCTTCACTCTTCATTTTTCACTTTTAGTTTAACAATTCCATTCGTAAAACGCGCACTCGTAATGCTCGAACATAAGTCGCTCGTCTACGCATTTGAAACCTTGGCTTTCGTAGAGGGAGCGCAGCTTTGGGCGAAGCTTGCTGCAATCTAGGCGTACGGCGGGAATGTTTTGCTGCGCTGCCATTTCTTTGGCGTAATTTAACAGCGCGACGGATACGCCTTTGCCTGAGGCGAATCGCCGTACGGCTAGCCTATGCACAAATAGCGACTGCCCCTTTTCTATGTTTGGCCAAAAGCTAGGGTCGTAATCCATGATTATTGCGCAGCCTGCTGTTTCGCCGTCGATGTACGCGATATAAATATCCTCCTGATTAAACCCATACACCTCGTGCTGATATTCCCATGTGATATTTTCTTTCTTCCACATAGATTTTTCGGTAGAGTCCATCCACTCTACGGCTTCAAGCAGAATTTGCTCGAATGCTGGAATGTCCGCGGCTGTTGCTTGCTTAATCTCAATCTGCATATGTGTCAAAGTATCCTTGGATTAGTACGATTGGTGTGCCTTTGTCTCCGCTTCCGCTTGTGAGGTCGGCGAGTGAGCCTAATAGGTCGGTGAATCGGCGAGGGGTTGTGCCTTGGGTTGCCATTGAGCCTACTAAGTCGGCGGGCTTTTGTTTTATGCGGTTTTGCATTGCTTCTTTGAGTGCGTCGCCTTGCAGGTCTTTTAAGTCGTTGTCGGCTAGGTATTTCAGCTTTAACTCGTTTGGCTGCCCTTGCAAGCCTTCGGTGAATGCAGGGGATACCACAGGGTCGGCAAGCTCCCATATTTTACCTACGGGGTCTTTGAATGCGCCGTCGCCGTATACCATAACTTCAACGGTTACGCCGGATTTTTCTTTTATCTTCTTTTGCGTTTCGTCTACGAATTGCTTGCAGTTGTTGGGGAAGAGCTTTACGGAATCCTCGGTTGCTTTGTTGGAGCCGAGTAGGCCGTAGTCAGGATTGCAGCCGCTGCCGTTTATCGGTGCGCTTAGTATGTCGGCGAGGGTGTATGCGATTTGTGCGCCTACTGCCGATACTTGCGCCTTGGTTTGTTCGCGCGTGTGTATGTCTGCGCACAGGACGTTTTTGGTGTAATTGAGAATTAGGCGTGGGTCGTTGCAGAACAATACTTCGATTTCGCAGTTTTCTTCCTTTGCGATTTCTTTGAAGTATTCTACGTAGTCCATGCCTGTGAAGATGTGGCGGTCGAAGCCGAACAGCTCGCGGTATTTCGCTTCGTCAAGCAAGTCGCTGTAGGGGTTTATGTTTTTGCCTTGAAGTTTTTCTTCGGCGAAAAGCTGGTTGCCCACTTCGTCGCTTGGGTATTTCAGCATTAAGTAAATCTTTTTCGCGCCACGCACGATTCCTTTTAAGCACATGGAGAATCTGTTGCGGCTTAGTATTGGGAATACTACGCCGAATTCGCCGGAGGGGAATTTCGCGCGTATGTCCGCCGCGATGTCGTCGCAGGTTGCGTAGTTGCCGTAGGCGCGAGCGACTACCGCTTCGGTTATCGCCACTACGTCTTTTTCTCTTAAGCTAAAGCCTTCCTGCTGCGAGGCTTTTACCACTGTGCCAGCGACGATTTCGCTTAGGTTGTCGCCCTTCTTTATGATAGGCGCACGCAATCCGCGCGACACCGTTCCTATATATCCTGCCATTTTATTCCTCCTATATTGTGCAAATTAACCCAACGAATTAATTATAGCAAGCATCGCGGAAATTGTCAATAAATTGTAAGGTAAGTATTTCTGTGCTCACAAAAAAGGAACAAAATGGATTGGTGGCACGTCTACAATGTAAAATATTAGGGGGCTGAAATAATGATAAAGCAAATTTTGTTGTCGTTTCTGATAATACCGTCTGTTATGATCGGCAGCATAACAGGCAATCTGTATGTGCGCACTAATGCGGACCATATCAATTTGTTCAATCCGGACAAGACGTTAAAGGTTGTGATTGAGCCGCGCGAATTGAATGTTAACTGGAAGCAGTTGGAGTCGGACTATAGTTCCAGGCTTAGGCTGTCGTATGCGCCTAATCGAAATATACCCGATGAGGTTGTTGTTGCCTTTGACTTGTTGAAGGATGAAATTTCTCCTGATTTGTCATTGATTGAATTTTCCAAGGAAATTAACGATTATATCATGGGGAACTACAGCCGAATGGATGGAATAACTGTTCTTGCTATTGATGATTCGGCTGAGGAAATTACTATTAACGGCAAGCCTGCTATGAAGTGGGATAATATGCTTTTAGATGTTAACGATGGGCAGATAGCGCACCTTTCCATAATTTTGACAGAGGGGAAGGAACACTATGTGCATATCAATATTTTGTGCGATGTGAAGGATTATAGCGACGACCGCGACATGCCTTATTGGAAGGTTATCGAAACAATGGAGGAGTTGTAAAAAACACCAACCTCCGTGATTGGAGGTTGGTGTTTTAAAAGAATGTGTTGTATGAAAAAGCGTTTTACTTGCTCATGGATTCAACTTCAGCTGCGAAGTTGTCTTCCTTTTTCTCTAGGCCTTCGCCCTTCTCATAGCGAGCGAAACGGCGGATGTTTATATTTTCGCCAATCTTAGCGATTTTTTCAACAACTAAGTCCTTGATGGTGATGTCAGGGTTTTTAACAAAGGCTTGCTCTGTTAAAACAACTTCCTTGTAGAATTTTTCGATTCTTCCTTCTACCATCTTTTCAACAACTTTTTCAGGCTTGCCTTCGTTTAGGGCTTGTGCCTTTAAGATGTTTTTCTCGAACTCGAGGGTTTCTTCGGGAACTTCGTCGCGGTTAACGTAGAGGGGCTTTGCTGCTGCGATTTGCATTGCTACGTCTTTTGCTAGGGCTTGGAATTCGTCGCTGCGTGCTGCGAAGTCTGTTTCGCAGTTGATTTCAACTAGCACGCCGATTTTGCCGCCGGCGTGGATATAGCTTGTAACTGTGCCTTCGCTTGCGATTCTGCCTGCTTTTTTAGCGGCTGTTGCAAGGCCTTTTTCGCGCAGCAGTATGGCTGCTTTTTCCATGTCGCCGTTAGTTTCAGCTAAGGCTTTTTTGCAGTCCATCATGCCTGCGTTGGTCATTTCTCTTAACTCTTTAACTGCTTGAGCTGTGATCATATATATTTTCCTTTCATAGTCTTATATAATAACGCGCGCGGCGTGATGATTACTTCTTGAAGCTGTCCTCTTTGAACTCGTTCTTTAATTCCGCAGCTGCTTCTGCTTCAACTGTAGCTTCTGCTACGGGAGCTTCAACTTCTACTTCCTTAGCCATAGCCTCTCCTTGCTTGCCTTCCATTACGGCGTTGGCGATTGTTTCAACGATAAGCTTAACGGCGCGGATAGCGTCGTCGTTGCCCGGGATTACATAGTCAACTTCCTCCGGGTCGCAGTTGGTGTCAACGATAGCGACAATCGGAATACCTAGCTTTTTCGCTTCTAATATAGCAATGCGCTCCTTGCGTGGGTCAACGATAAAGAGAGCTTTAGGCATACCCTTCATCTCTTTGATACCGCCGAAGTTTTTGTCAAGGCGCATCATTTCGTTTCTAAGACGCAGTACTTCTTTTTTAGGCAGCAGGTTGAATGTGCCGTCCTCTTCCATCTTTTCTAATTGGTACAGTCTGTTAACGGATTGACGGATTGTCTTGAAGTTTGTGAGCATTCCGCCGAGCCAACGTGTATTTACGTAGTACATGCCTACGCGTTTAGCGTCCTCGCAGATTGCGTCTTGCGCTTGCTTTTTTGTGCCGACGAAAAGAATGTCGCCGCCGCCTTCTGAAACGTCGCGAACGAAGTTGTAGGCTTGTTCAATCTTTTTAACTGTTTTTTGGAGGTCGATAATGTATATACCGTTACGCTCCGTGAAGATGTATTCAGCCATCTTCGGGTTCCATCTTCTGGTCTGATGACCAAAATGCACACCTGCTTCAAGCAGCTGTTTCATTGAGATTACTCCCATATTTGTGAATCCTCCTAAGTTTTAGTGCGCGATATACGCGCCGTCCCCGAAAGCTTTCGCTGCCTTTTAACGCAAAATGCGCAAACTAAACAGCAGCTCCGGGTGAGTTGTACCATAATTATACCACAGGTGGAAATATAAATGCAACAGTTTTTTATTTTATAGAAAATGAGTTGTGCAGACATACTGTCAAAAAATAAAAAAGCTGCCGCATTAAAATCCGGCAGCTTTTGGCAAATGTTGTGCTTGTGAGCGAATTAAGCTAACTCGCAAAATGTTTATAATCTGCGGCTGTTAAAAGTTATTTTTAGCTATGGGGTATACTAGTGATTCCCACCTATTATTAAATGTCCGCAAAGTCTTCAATTATAATAAACATTATGGCAAACTAATTACGCTCACTTGATAGTATTGCTTCAACTATATTCCATTGAATTTTATCAAAAAACATTTGGAATGATGCAAATTCTTTAACGGAATCAATAAAATTATCAATCCACTTAAAATATTCTGTCTTTTTCATAAAAAAGGAATTCCATGAAAATTTCAATTCTATTCCTATAAAAACTTTAAAGGTAGAAATATTATGAATATCACTTATCTTCATATATTTTTTTATGAAGCTACTAGGAATCACTTGCCCAAATCCTGAAAAAGCAGGAGTAATGATTAGTTTGAAGTATCTATGTTTTATGATAATAGTATTAAGTTCGCCTCTTGATAAGGTGCAGTTTTCAGGAAGATACACTTCAAACTTATCATAAATTGCGCCATTTTTCCCATATCCATATACCATTTGTGTAGATTTGTTATTGAAAGCGGTTCTTTCATATGTTGGTTTGGAAAATAAATTCAGAAAACAATTTGTAGAGATCAATTCTGCAACATCAGTTCTCGATATTATTTTAACTTTTCTTTTGTCCAAAGTGCGAGTATTAAAGTAATCAGTCGTTAGCAATGAAAGTTTTTTTAGCAAAAGGTACTCAATTAAATGATTAAGTAACGCAGCAGAACGTGAAAGTCCAATATAAGTTTTTTCAGAGTCAATATTATTAAAAACATTAGTTAATCCTAACTCATCTTGTAACCACATTCCTTTTATATTTGAATCTTCTGACATTGCAGCGATGAGACATTTATAAAGTTCTTCCGAGAAATCGTAATTTTCAACTTTAATAACAGATTTTTCGTATTTGTCATAAAAAACCACTGCATTAATTATTTCTTTTCGATTTGACTGGACAAAACTTCGATATAGCATGAAAAAAACAGATGAAAAAATTAATGCAAGACCAATAATTAATAAAAAATATATATGGGTTTCCACCAACAGGGTGCAAACCCCGAAAATCACCAAATTTACACCTGCTGCAATCAATACAGTAGTAATAACTAATTCAGATGTCCTTGATTTGGCTGATTTTAAGTTTTCGATTGGATTGTTCATTTATTTCCTCTCTTTCCTACATTAACTTGACTTTCGATTATTGCTATTATGCGGAAATTTATTTTCCTCAAATATATAAAACCTTCGCCCAATCATTCAGACACATCGTTGAAATAGGCGACCACTGCCTCGGCGGTGCGTGTATCTAGGCCGCTTTGCTTTAGCTCGTCCAGCGTTGCCTTTTTTATTTTGCCTATGCTTTTGAAGTGCTTTAGCAGCATGTCCTTCTTTTTGTCGCCTATGCCTTTTATTTTGGTGAGCTCCGAGCCTATGGTTTTGCTGTGCTTGATTTTGTGGGAGGAAATTGCATAACGATGAACCTCGTCCTGCACTTGAGCGACGAAGTTGAATACGGGCTTGGCGCGGTTTAGAGCCAGCTCGCCGTTTTGATTGATTAAGCCTTTGGTTTTATGTTTGTCGTCCTTGACCATGCCAAAGACAGGTATGTTTACCTTGAAGAAGTCGCAGACTTCGACTGCGGCGTTGACCTGCGTGATTCCGCCGTCGACCAATATAACGTCGGGCAGCGGCAGAAATTTCTCGTCGTTGTTGACAGCGTTTTCAATTCGGCGATACAACACTTCCTTCATATTATGATAGTCGTTGTTGTTTTCGACGTTGAAGCGGCGGTAGCCTTTTTTGTACTTTTGTGCGTTGTGGTATGCTACGCATACGCCGACGCAATGTGCGCCTGCGACGTGGGATATGTCGTATGCTTCGATGTTGTAAGGGACTGTGGGTATGCCTAGTGTGTCGCGTATCTCGAACAGCAGCGTTTCCGCTTTTTTTAGGCTGCGGTCGGCTTTTAGGGCGCGCAGCTGCAACGATTCGAGCGCGTTGCGATACGCCATATCCACCATGCTTTTCTTTGCACCGCGCTGCGGGGTGAGCAGCTTTATGCTGCTTCCTGCGACTTCGGACAGATACTGTTGCAGTATGTCCATGTCGTCAATCGGCGCGGAGAGGTGTATGCTGCTTGGGATATTTTCCTTGAAATAGTGTTGCTTGATGAAGTCGCCGATTAGCTCGCTTTGGTCGACCTCGCCGTCGTTTAGAAAGTATTGCTCTTTGCCTTTGATTGCGCCGGCGCGTATATAGAGTATGCAGACGCACAGCGTAGTGCCGTTTGAGGCTGTGGCGATTACGTCGATGTTGCTTTCGGTGAGGGAGATTATCTTCTGCCTCTCGTTGATTATCCTCATTGCGTTAAGCTTGTCGCGCAATGCGGCGGCTTTCTCGAACTCGAGTGCCTCGGAATACTCCATCATCTTTTGCGACAGCTGTTTTACCAAGTCAGTGCTGCGCCCTTGCAGGAAGTCGTCGATTTCGTAGAAAATGCGGCGATAATCCTCCTGTGAGATTTTGCCGTCGCAGGGGGCTTTGCATTGCTTGATATAATAATTAAGGCAAGGCCTATGCTTGCCTATGTCGCGAGGTAATACGCGATTGCATGTGCGCACGCCGAACACCCTCTTTATGACGTCGATCGTTTCGTTTACATACATCGAGCTTAGAAACGGACCGTAGTATTTTGCGCCGTCACGCGCCGCCTTGCGCACAAGCTCAATCTTGGGGAAGTCATCGTTGAAGGTAATGCGAATGCAAGGGTATCCTTTTCCGTCTTTTAAAAGAATGTTGTACCTGGGCATGTGCTGCTTGATAAGGCTGCACTCAAGCACAAGTGCTTCAAATTCCGTATCGGTTACGATTATTTCAAAGCGCACAACATTGGACACCATTGCCGCAACTTTGGGAAGCTGCTGCTTGCTGTCCATGAAGTAGGAAGATACACGTTTTTTGAGCGACTTAGATTTGCCCACGTAAATAACAGTATCCTCTGCGTTGTACATGATGTAAACACCGGGGCTAAGGGGCAAATTCTTTAAGTCGTCGATATACATCTATGTGCTTACTTTAATTCCTTGTTTATTAAGTCGATGAGTGCGTTAACTGCCGCTTCTTCATCGTTGCCCTCGGCGGTAATTGTTATGTTCACGCCTTTGGTTATGCCAAGCGAAAGCACGCCGAGCAAGCTCTTTGCGTTAACTTTTCTCTCGTCCTTTTCAACCCAAATGCTGGATTTAAACTCATTAGCCCTTTGTATAAAGAAAGTAGCCGGACGCGCGTGCAAGCCCACTTGATTGGAAACTAATATCTCTTTTGAATACATGTGTTCGCTCCCTTGTTAAAGTTAATTTAAGTTTACAACAAATCCGCCGATAAGTCAAGCGTTTTGTGAAAATGTACGTACAATTAAATGAATGCGGCAAAAATTCTTGCGTACTTCGACAAAAAGAGGTATAATAAGCAAGAGTTATTAAACAAAAGGGACGGAAAACTACTTGCGGAAAATAAAATTCAAAGCACTGTCTATATAGATGAAGCCGGAGATTTGGGCGTTAATCGTGGAATGCGTTGGTTTGTATTAACCGCGGTGGTAGTAGACAAAAATATAGAGCCTGTAATTCAGCAAAAGCTACATATCGTAAAAACCAAATTGAATGTAAAAGATATACATATGAGAAATATTTTAGTACGAACATGAAACCTAACTCAATTTAATTAAAAAGAAATCACATATGCACAAAAAATGTAGGGGCGCGCTATTAGCGCGTCCGTCCCGCCGTCTGCACACGTGCGCGGACACGCTAATAGCGCGCCCCTACAACATAAAAACGAACATGGTGTTGATTTCAATTAATTGACAATATTGATAAAATGATGATATAATCTATAAAAAGTTTCATTCGGGGGCTACGATGAAAATCCTTATCATATTCAATCCTTACAAGGAGGATTGTATCGCGGATACGCGGCAGATTATCGATATATTGAAGCGGCGTGGGTTTGCGCCTGTGATGCTGGAGCGGCAGCAGTGCGTGCTGTTTGGCTGCGAGTGTATGCCGCTTGCGAATGTGCGCGAGTGCCGCTTCGCGATTGTTTTAGGGGGCGACGGGCTGCTGCTTACGGCGGCGCGGATTTTGTTCCCGGATAATATTCCGATACTGGGCGTGAATCATGGGCGGCTTGGGTTTTTGAGCGAGCTTAATGCGCATAATTACGCGGAGCTTGACGATATTTTAAGCGGCAACTATGTCGAGGACAAGCGTATGTGTTTGTCCGTAACCGCGTCGCTTTGCGGAATGCACAATAACTTTGTCGCGGTCAACGACGTGACAATTCACCGCGGAAGCAGCGGACGGCTTATCAAATTCGACATAGCCCTGCGCGGAAGCCTTATAAATTCCTACATGGCGGACGGAATCATCGTGTCCACGCCTACAGGCTCTACCGCCTACTCACTTTCCGCAGGCGGCCCAATCGCTGACCCCTCCCTTAACACGCAGATAATCACGCCGATATGCCCCCATGCCCTTTACGCACGCAGCATAATCGTGCCGGGCGAAATGCCCCTCACCATATCCATCACCCACTCCGACAATCCGCTGCTGACAATGGACGGACAAGAGATGTACAAGCTATGCGCCGGCGAGGAGATAACAGTAGTTGGCGGCGGCAACGTCACCTTCATGCGAAAGCCCGACTACAACTTCTACAACAAGGTACACAAGAAATTGTTCCAGCACAACGAAAGGGATTAACATGCGCGACAAACGAATATGGGAGTTGGACGCGCTGCGCGGCGTCGCCATCATCATGATGGCAATGTACCACCTGCTGTTCGACCTCACGTATTATTACGGAATCGGGCGCAATATCGCGTGGCTTGCACCTGCTTCTTCGACTATATTTATGCTGCTGTGCGGCGCGATGTGCGAGCTGTCGCGGCGCAATTTGAAGCGGGGACTGTTTGTGCTGCTGTGCGGCATGGCGATTACAGTTATAACATATATTATGGATAGCGGCACGTATATTCGCTTTGGTGTGCTGCATTTGCTTGGCTGCTGCATATTGCTGTACGAGATTGGGCTGCGGCGGCTTTCTAGCAAGTGGCTTGTTGTTGTCGGAACAATTTGTTTCCTGCTTAGTCTAATATTTGACAGATTGGATATAAAGTATTTGCTACCCTTTGGCATAACCTACAGCGGCTTTGTGTCGCTGGATTATTATCCGCTTGTGCCTTACCTTGGCGTGTTCTGCCTCGGGATTGTGTTGTTTCGCGCGATATATAAGGAAAGGCGGACAAGGATTGATGTGCCGTGGCTGCGTGCTGCTGCGACGCCGCTTACGTTTATCGGCAAGCATTCGCTTTGGATATATTTAATCCACCAGCCGCTGTTTATGGGGATTTTATATTTAATAATGCTTAAATAGGAGACCTTTATGAAAAAGCTAATCATTCCGGCAATCGCATTGCTGCTGATTTACACAGGCTGCACTGGAAGCAGCAGCGGCAACTACAGCAGCACACCTATGGCAGCCACGTCCGAGATTGCATACGATACCGCCGACAATTACGAGTACGAATACTACGAGGGCGAATCTGCCGCGAGCGCAGATGCAGGCGGCGATGTCGCAACCGCGTCAACAAATGGTATGTACTCGAAAATGATTTACACCTACAGCGCGCAAATCGAAACCAAAGCCTACGACCAATCCTTGCAAAAAGTCGCGGACTTGACGCAAGCCTACGGCGGCTTTATCGAAAGCTCCAACGTATCGGGCAAAAAAATCTACGGCAACGCCGAGCGTACGCGCTACGCAAACTACACCCTGCGAATCCCTGCCGAAAATATGGCAAAGATGGAGCAGGATTTAAGCCTAATCGGCAACGTGCTTTCCCTCAACAAAAACGCCGACAATGTTTCCGCGCACTACTACGACGTGCAGGAGCGCATTAAAGCGTTGGAAAAGCAGCTCGAACGCATGTACTCGCTCATGGATAAAGCCGATAAGCTCGAGGACGTTATCACCCTAGAAAGCAGCATATCCAACCTTATCTATGAAATCGAGAGCATGAAAAGCCAGATTCGTATGTACGACAACAGCGTAAGCTACAGCACCTTCAACGTGTCAATCAATGAGGTGTACGACCTGACCACGCCTACCGAAAAGCCTGAAACCTACGGCGGACGCATTGCCGCGGCGTTTGTGTCGTCCTGTGCCGCGCTGTATGATATAGGCAAGGGCGCGATAATCGGGCTTGCAGGCGCGCTTCCGTTCCTGCTCATTATCGGCGTGATAGTCGTAGTCGCGCTGCTGCTTTATCGCAAAAACGCAGCAAAAAAGAAAGAGAACCTGCAAAAATTATTAACCGAAAGTAAGAAAGAGGAAGAATGATATATCTCTTAGAATTTGCACAGGGCTTTATCGCCTTTATATCGCCGTGTATGCTTCCGCTGATTCCGCTGTACGCGTCGTATTTCGCAGGCGATGATTCGGGCAAGCGCGGTCGTGTGCTTGTTAACTCTATCGCGTTTGTGCTTGGATTTTCGATTGTGTTTGTGACGCTGGGGCTGTTCGCAGCGACTATCGGCGAGTTTGTGATTGATAATATTTTCTACATTAATATAGTGCTTGGCATTGTCGTGATACTGTTCGGCCTGAACTATATGGGCGTGATAAACCTGCCGATATTTGGACGCGGAATAAGCGTGAGCCAAAGGAGTAAGCCTACGTCGGTGATACGCGCGTTCGTTTTCGGCTTGATATTTTCGCTGGGAGGGTGTCCGTGCGTGCATACGTTTTTAAGCTCCGCGCTGACACTTGCTGTGACTTCGGGCGATAGGCTGCAGGGCTTGTTTATGCTTGCCGCGTTTTCGGCAGGCTTGGGGATTCCCTTTATAGTGACGGCTATGATTATCGGGAAGATGAAGTCGTTCTTCGCCTTCATGGAGGATAACCACGGCAAAATGCACAAAATCGCAGGCGGCTTTTTGGTAGTAATGGGCGTGCTTATGGCGACAGGAGTTTTGCATAATTTTATCGAATATATAGAGGGGTTCGCGCATTAGAATGAGGAATGAGGAAATTATCACGAGGGTTACGCCAATAGCTGATAAATATGAGCTTGAACGATTGGAGATATTTGGTTCATACGCTAATGGGAATGCAACAGAGCAATCCGATATTGATTTTTTGGTTAAATTCAAAAAAGACGTGCCTTCTATTTTTAAGGTGGCAGGTTTGCAATATGAGTTGCAAAAGGCGTTGAATGTTTCGGTCGATGTTGTGACACTGCCGATTGTAAATCCAAAGCTGAAAATTGAAAGGACGGTTGTGGTGTATGAGAGATAGGGACGCGACCATAATCGATAGAATCCTGGAGGAAATAGCATTTGTCGAAAATGCAGCATTCGATAAGACATTGTCGGATTTTCTAGATGATGAAATATTACAGCACGCGCTTTTTATGTCTTTGATTGCGATAGGTGATTGCGTAAAGCATTTCAGCAAGGAATTTACTAATCAATACGATGGCATAGCGTGGTTTCAAATTATCGCCGTCAGAAATATCGCGGCTCATGGCTATTGGAAGCTTGATGTAAGGCAGGTTTGGGAAGCGATTGTCGAAGATATACCTAAACTTAAAGAGTATCTTCGAAATATTGAATGTCACTAAGCAATATTGCTTGTGAATATAAACAACAAACAAAGGAGAACACACATATGCACAAAAAAGGCAACATAGAAGTACACACGCAAAACATATTCCCTATCATCAAAAAATGGCTGTATTCCGACAAGGACATCTTCCTGCGCGAGCTTGTATCCAACGCGTGCGACGCTATATCCAAGCTGAAGGTATTACGCAACATGGGGCAGGCTGAACAATCGGACGAGCAGCCGATTATTAAAATCGACGTTGACAAAGACGCAAAGACTATCACAATCTCCGACAATGGAATCGGCATGACCACAGATGAAATCGAACGCTACATCAATCAAGTAGCATTCTCCGGCGCGGAAGAATTCATCGAAAAATACAAGGACAAAGGCGAGGACAGCCAAATCATCGGCCACTTCGGCCTAGGCTTCTACAGCGCATTCATGGTTTCCACAAAAGTAACCATCGACACAAAGTCTTACACTGACGCACCTGCCGCGTTCTGGGAATGCGACGGCGGCACCGAATTTGAAATGTCCGAGGGCAAGCGCGACACCATAGGCACAACCATCACCCTGTACATCGACGACGAAAGCGACAGTTACCTGCAAGCCGAAAAGGTACGCGGCACGCTGCTAAAATACTGCAATTTCCTCCCTTACGATATAATCCTAAACGGCGAGGAACATTCGGTTAACACGAAAGACCCACTGTGGACGAAGTCCCCCTCCAAATGTACCCACGAGGAATATGTAAGCTTCTATCACAAGCTTTTCAGCGACTTCAACGACCCACTGTTCTACATTCACCTAAACGTTGAATACCCCTTCAACCTAAGCGGAATCCTCTACTTCCCCAAGCTCACGCACGAATTCGAGTCCGCGCAAGGGCAAATAAAGCTGTACAACAACCAAGTTTTCGTCGCCGAAAACATAAAGGAAGTAACACCCGAATTCCTAATGCTGCTTAAAGGCGTAATCGACTGCCCCGACCTGCCGCTCAACGTATCGCGCAGCTTCCTGCAAAATGACGGCTATGTGACAAAGGTGTCGCAGTACATCACGCGCAAAGTCGCGGACAAACTCATCTCCCTAGCGAACACCGAGCGCGATAAGTTCAACGAATTCTGGGGCGACATATCCCCCTTTATCGAATACGGCTGCTTAAACAACGAGGACTTCTTCGGCAAGGTTTCCCCAATCCTCCAAGCCAAAACCATAAACGGCGACTATGTAACACTAGACGAATACGCTAACACACACGACAAAAAATTCACCTACGTTACAAGCGAAACATCGCAAGCAAGCTACATCAACATCTTCAAGGAAGAAGGCAAGGACGCAATCATAATGCCGCATCTTATCGACCTGCACTTCATCACCTTCCTTGAAAGCAAAAAGCAGTGGGAGTTCACGCGCATTGACGCAGACACCGCTACAACTCACGACGACAGCGACCTTTCCGCGATATTCGAGAGCATAATCGATAAGGAAAAAGCGGAAGTTAAAAGCGGCACAATCTCGTCGGAGCTTCCTGCAATCATCATGCAAAATGAGCAGCAACGCCGTATGAGCGACACGATGAAGCTTTTCGGCGGACAAGCCTTCCCCACGAAAAGCACCCTCGTCCTCAACAAAAACAGCGAGGTTATAAAGAAACTGACCACAATCGAGGACAAGGAGAAGCAAACGCTTGTAGCAAGCCTAGTCTACGACCTGGCGCGAATCTGCCACGGCTCAATGGAAAGCAAAGACATGGCAGACTACGTAAAACGCGCAACACAACTGTTGAATCAATTCTAATAATACACGGGCGGATTAATATCCGCCCCTACATATTTGGAGGCACACATGAAAACAACATGCCTGATGATGGCGGCAGGAAGCGGCACGCGCTTCGGCGCAAACAAATTATTCGCGGAAATCGACTTCAAGCCCGTAATTGCATACTCGCTCGCAGCATTCGCTGCACACAGCGAGGTAGACGAAATCGTAGTAGTCACCCGCGACAGCGATATGCTCTATATCTGGGACACCGTAAAAGAATTCGGCATACCCAAAGTAGGCAACGTAGTTCGCGGCGGCGACACTCGCGCCGAAAGCGTCCGTAGCGGCATACGCTCGCTAAAAGCCGCCGCAAGCGACATAATACTAATCCACGACGCAGCACGCCCTTGCGTAAGCGACCACGACATCACCGCCGTAATCGAAGCCGCACGCCAACACAAAGCTGCCGCTGTAGGCGTACCTGTCGCCGACACAATCAAGCGCGTCAACAGCGAAAACATAATCACAGGCACAGTTCGCCGCGGCGGCCTGTGGCAAGTCAAAACCCCCCAAGGCTTCCGCTTCGACATATTGCAAAACGCCTACGACAACCACTTCGACCCTGAAGCCACCGACGACTGCGCCATCATTCAATCAAGCGGCACAAGCGTCCGCATGGTAGAAGGCAGCGCGTCCAACATAAAACTAACCTCTCCGCAGGATTTGGCTCTAATCGAGATGATATTGATGTCAAGATGGTAAAGCACATTAACTTCTATATAAAAAATTAATGGGCATATTAATGTATATAAACATCAAGCCAAAGGAGAAAGCATGAACCTTAACCTTAACAAAAAACTCATGATAATGGTTATCCCCGTGCTGCTGATAACCTGCTTCGCAGTGATATTCCTACAGTCGTCGTCCACAAGCGCGTCGCTTTACCATCAAGCAAATTTAAAGCTGGACGCACAAGCACGCCACACTTCCGCTACAGCAGAAGCGTATATGCAAAATCACATTCAATTTGTGAATCACTTTGTCGAGGACGCCGAGATAAACAACCCCTTTGAAAATCCGCGCGAATACGAGCTTTACCTCAACAAACGGTTGAGCGGAAAAAGCGAAATTCTAACTCTGTACATGTACGGCGGCGACAATGTATGGATAGACTCAACGTTATGGGTGCCTGACAGCGACTATATTCCGACTACGCGCGAATGGTACATTGCCGCCGTCGCGTCAAGCGGCACGGTTGTTTCAGAACCTTATGTCGACGCAGACACAAAGCAAACTGTCGTATCCATTTCAAGGAAGATAGTGCAAAACGGCAAAATGCTAGGCGTGGCGGCACTTGATATAACCATAGACGAATTGGTCAGCTTCATAACAGGCACAATGTCGGACGACGGCTCATATTCCTTCATCGCAGATAAAAACGGCAAAGTAATCGCTCACCCGATCGAAGCCTTTCGCCCTACCGGTAGCGAATCAATAAGCCTGACCAACGCGTCCGGCGGAATATACCGCGAATTCATGCAAACCTTAGGTGGCAACACACAAGAAGGATATAAAATAAAAGATTTCGACGGCAAAGAGCGTTTGTTTGCTTCAACGCCTATTCCAAATACAAGTTGGTTTGTAGTTTCCGCCTTTTCTATCGATTATTTAGGTGAAGAGGTGTTTAAAGAAATTGTAATTGAAACCTCAATCTTTTTCCTCGCCGTTGTAGCTATAATCGTTGTCCTTTTGTTATTTTCACGGATGTATTTTACCCCAATCGTCCAGGCTGCCGATGTATTAAAGTCTGTGGCGCACGGAGATTTGAGCATCAACACGGGACACATAAGAAGAAACAGCAAAGAGATGAATCAGCTCATCACCTCCCTCAACTCGACCACAAATTTAATCTCCACCTACATCAAGGACATCGACAGAATAACCTCCGAAATGGCGAAAGGCAGCTTTGACGTAGCTGTGTCGCAGCATTATATAGGAGATTACAGCACAATCGAAAGCTCGCTCACCGACCTAAGCAGAAAGATGTCTGAAACCCTAAGCGGAATTTCCGTAACAGCAGACCAAGTATCAAACAGCTCTGCGCAGGTATCAAGCGGCGCGAATGCACTCGCTCACGGTGCAACCGAGCAAGCCGCTTCGGTTTCGGAGTTATCCTCCTCAATCAACAAAATTTCCGCCCGCGTAAAAATCAATGCCGAAAAAGCCGCCGAGGCAAAGAATATGGCAGACAGCGCAAAATCGGCAATCAACCTAGGCAACGAGCAAATGCAAAGACTAGTCGCTGTAATGAACGACATCGACGCAAAATCAACAGAAATCAAAAAAATCATCAAGACAATCGAAGACATAGCATTTCAAACAAACGTACTTGCACTTAACGCTTCAGTAGAAGCCGCCAGAGCAGGCGCAGCCGGCAAAGGCTTTGCCGTAGTCGCAGGAGAAGTACGCAATCTCGCGGCAAAATCATCAGAAGCTGCCAAGGACACAACAAACTTAATCGAAAGCTCGGTTATCCTAATCAACCAAGGCGTGTCACGCGCCGACATTACCGCGAAGGATTTACTAGGCGTAGTCGAGAGTGTTTCCGCCACAACAGACTTAATATCGGACATATCCGCAGCAAGCAACGAGCAGGCCCAAGCCATCACACAAATCACCACAGGCCTCGATAGCATTTCCGCCGTGGTGCAAACAAATTCCTCCACCAGCGAGCAAAGTGCCGCCGCAAGCGAGCAGCTTTCAAGCCAAGCAAGCTTGCTAAAATCGCTCATCTCAAAATTCAAATATATAAACCAGACCCAAAACTTTCAACAAAACGAAGAATACACCCCCTTGCGTGCAAACAAAGACTTCTACAACAACAACGACAAGTATTAGCATAACACGCGCAAACATGCGCACACAGACCATCGTGCAGACGAAGCATTGCACAACGAGGCATAAATAATGTACACGAAAACAGAACTGCACAACATAGTAAAACGCCAGCTTGCCCATGAATACAACTGCTCGCCCGACGATTTCTCGGGCGACACCAACGTCATCACCCAAGCGATAAATTCCGACAAGCGGCGCGTATTCCGCAACAACGCATTCTTTTTCAAGATGGCGACCTTCGGCGAAAACGCGGTTATCTCCGCCGACAAAAGCATACACGCATGGCTGCGCAATTACGTAGGTGACAAGGTTGGCTTTACGCTGTTCGAGCATACTTACCTCACCGAGATAGACAATCGCCTAAAGCAAAGCGGCAAGCACATATGGCAAACGCACCACATGTTCCTGCCTACTTCATTTGAAGCAGAAGAAGTATCATGCCCCTATCAACTCCAATGGCTTGACATGAAGGAGCTGTCGCTGTTCGGTGAAACAAGCAAATTCCCAAACGCGTTCAATCAGCCCTTCTCTCCGCTGCGCCCCGATGTACTCGCGGTCGCCGCAATCGACAAAGGCAGCATAATTGCAATGGCAGGCTGCAGTGCCGACACAAACATGCTGTGGCAGATTGGCATTGACGTAATGCCGCAGTATCGCGGCAACGGCTTAGGAAGCTGCCTCGTGCGCCTGCTCAAAGCCGAGATTATCCGCCGCGGCAAAATTCCATACTACGGCACAAGCCTGTCCAACCTGCACTCATGGAATATCGCACTAAAGTGCGGCTTCACTCCCGCATGGATTGAAACCGCAACAGTGGAGGATTGAATCTCTATATTGCGATTTTACGAAGATAATTTATATTTGGCGAGGTGTAATGATGTTCTTAACTATATTATCACAATATATTTTTGATTATAAATTGATTTGCATATCTGAAGAAAATATTCAAGATGTTTACCGATTACTTAAAGACAACAAAGATTTCTTTTCTTCAATACAAAAACATGAAGTTACTTTGGCTGAGTGTGTTAATGACATTTCGTCAATACCTCCGAATAAAAGTCTTAATGATAAATATTATATCGCAGTCTATGACAAAGAAAATTGCGTTGCAGTAATAGACTTTATAAATAGCTATCCAACGGAAAAAATCGGGTATTTAGGTTTTTTTGTAGTGGCATACAATCTGCAAGGTAAAGGAGTTGGCAAGAAATTGATAACCTCTGTTTTCAAAGCGGCGAAAGAATTGGGGCTTGAGAAAATTGAATTAGGTTGTTATGAAAGCAATGTACAAGGGATAAAATTTTGGAAAAAGATAGGGTTTGTAGAAATTGGAAGGTCTGAAACAATTACAGATGGTGAAAAGTATTTTATAATCTCTATGCAGTGTAGATTATGAGCATAATCCTACCATAACAAAACAATAACATCACAAGCAGGGGGCAACATGAGAATAGGCACAGGCTACGACATACACAAGCTAGTAGAGGGCAGGCAGCTAATCCTAGGCGGTGTCACCATTCCGCACACACGCGGCCTACTCGGCCACTCCGATGCGGACTGCCTCGTCCACGCAATCATCGACGCCCTACTGGGCGCAGCCGCCCTAGGCGACATAGGAACGCACTTCCCCGACACCGACCCAACCTACAAAAACGCAGACAGCATGGCATTACTGCTCACCACTGCACAAATGCTGTCCGATAAAGGCTACACCATCGCCAACATCGACAGCACCATAATCGCCCAGCAGCCAAAGCTTGCCCTATACATCACCCCCATGCGCAAATCCCTATCAACCGCGCTATCCCTAGACATAGACAACATAAGCATCAAAGCCAAAACCAACGAAGGCATGGACGCCACAGGCGAAGGCAACGCAATCATCTGCATGGCTGCGGCATTGATTAATAAATAGGCATGAAAAACGGAGTATTTCAAAGTAATTCGGCTATAATATAAAACAATAAGCAAATATAGCGTTTTGCAATAAAATTTGCAATTTGTATATTTCACTTGAGTTGTATATTATATTAATAGAGTTGTTAGCACTCAACTTAAATGAGTGCTAACAGAAACAATCTTGAATACGGGAGGAAACACATGAATATCAAACCTTTAGCAGACAGAGTTGTTATAAAAATGTTAGAGAGCGAAGAAACAACCAAAAGCGGTATCGTACTGCCCGGAAGCGCAAAAGAAAAGCCCCAAATGGCTGAAATCGTAGCAGTGGGCCCAGGCGGCATAGTTGACGGCAAGGAAATCAAAATGGAAGTTGCCGTAGGCGACAAGGTGCTTATCAGCAAATATGCAGGCACAGAAGTGAAGCTCGACGGAGTTGAGTACACCATTTTAAGACAATCCGACGTATTAGCTAAGGTTCAATAAATAGTTAGACAAATACTAATCTAATTAATTGGAGGATAACACATGGCAAAACTGATTAAATACGGTGAAGAAGCAAGAAAAGCCTTGGAATGCGGCGTTAATCATCTTGCGGATACTGTTAAAATTACACTTGGACCTAAGGGTCGCAACGTTGTTTTAGATAAAAAGTTCGGCTCACCACTAATCACAAACGACGGCGTTACAATCGCTAAGGAAATTGAGTTAGACGACCCGTTCGAGAACATGGGTGCACAGCTCGTTAAAGAAGTTGCTACAAAGACAAACGACGTAGCAGGTGATGGTACAACAACAGCTACGCTGCTTGCACAAGCAATCGTTCGTGAAGGCTTAAAGAATGTAGCAGCGGGCGCAAACCCAATGGTATTAAAGAAGGGTATCTCCAAGGCTGTTGAAGCTGCTGTAGAAGAAATCAAGTCCAACAGCAAAAAGGTTAACGGCAAGTCCGACATCGCTAAGGTAGCAGCAATCTCCGCAGCAGACGAATTTATCGGCAACCTAATCGCTGACGCTATGGAAAAGGTAACAAGCGACGGCGTTATCACAGTAGAGGAAAGCAAAACAGCTGAAACATACAGCGAAGTGGTTGAAGGAATGCAGTTCGACCGCGGCTACATCTCCCCCTACATGGTGACAGACACCGAAAAGATGGAAGCTGTTATCGACGACGCATATATCCTCATCACAGAAAAGAAAATCTCCAGCATTCAAGAAATCCTGCCTGTACTTGAGAAAATCGTTCAACAAGGCAGAAAGTTAATCATAATCGCGGAAGACGTAGAAGGCGATGCACTTGCTACACTTATCGTTAATAAGTTACGTGGCACATTCGTATGCGTAGCGGTTAAAGCTCCCGGCTTTGGCGACAGACGCAAGGCTATGCTGCAAGATATCGCAATCTTAACAGGCGGTCAAGTAATCTCTGACGAATTAGGCTTAGACTTAAAAGAAACAGACATTTCCCAACTCGGACGCGCGCGTCAAGTTAAGATTCAAAAAGAAAACACAATCATCGTTGATGGTGCTGGCGAAAAGGGCGAAATCGACAACAGAGTTGCGCAAATCCGTGTACAAATCGAAGAAACAACTTCTGACTTTGATAGAGAAAAGCTGCAAGAGCGTCTTGCGAAGCTGTCCGGCGGCGTAGCAGTAATCAAGGTAGGCGCTGCAACTGAAATCGAGATGAAGGAAAAGAAGCTGCGCATCGAAGACGCACTCGCCGCTACAAAAGCTGCAGTTGAGGAAGGTATAGTAGCAGGCGGCGGCGTAGCATTCGTAAACGCAATCCCTGCTGTAGCGAAGTTAGTTGACGCAGCGGAAGGCGACGAAAAGACAGGTATCAAAATCGTGCTGCGCGCACTGGAAGAGCCTGTACGTCAAATCGCTGCAAACGCAGGTTTAGAAGGTTCTGTAATATTCAGCAACATCTGCACAAAGCCTGTAGGCGTAGGCTACAACGTAATGGCTGACGAATACTCCGACATGGTTTCCTGCGGTATCGTAGACCCGACGAAGGTTACACGTTCCGCTCTGCAAAACGCTGCAAGCGCAGCTTCCATGATTCTGACAACAGAATCAGTGGTAGCTGACAAGCCCGAGCCGAAAGCGGCAGCTCCAATGCCCGGCGGCGGAATGGGCGGCATGGACGGAATGTATTAATATAGATAAACGAAGAAGGCGCGGCAACATGCGCCTTCTTTTTATTTATTTTAAAATGTGCTTGATTATATTTCACAAAAAGACTTTACAAATATTAACTTATATGGTATATTATTTACATAGATGTACATTTGCTATCCCTAATTTTTCCATAAAAGGAGCGTCCTAAATGAAAAAACCTTTGGCAATAATTATCGCGCTTGCTTGCGCAATATCCATGTGCAGCGTTGTGTCTGCGGAGGGGCGTTACGCCGACCTTGAGAATACTTTGTTTGTTGTTGATAGTCAACCTCTTGACCCACCAATAACTGCCATTCATACGACAGAGTGGATGGTGCCTGTGCGCGGCGTTATCGAGAACATTGGCGGCGATGTATCGTGGAACAACAAGACAAAGACTGTGACATTAACAAGAGCCTCCAAAACAATCAAGCTAACAATAGGCAGCAAAACAATGACAGTAAACGGCAAGAAGGTTAAACTTGAAACTGGGCCAACCACTATCGATGGACAAACATATATTCCGCTTGTTCCTGTGGTGGAGCAATTTTCGCAAGTTGTTCCTATGCGAAAGCTTGACGAAAATTCAGTTCAAATTGAAGTGCGTGAAGATTTTTCAAAGCTTGAGAGTGACAGCAACATAAACATGTGGATTAATGGCATGAACGCATTTTATCGCGACTGCTGCGGACAATCGCCGTATAATTGGCTTGTAACCAATAGGTCGAAGGAAGTCGCGCAAATATATCGAGAAGCTATGTCCAACACATGGGGTTGCGACACGCGCGAAGAGGCAATCTCCTTAATTAAGCGAATGACTAGCAGCGGGCATAACTCCGGCTTTTTATATGACGCAAGCGTAGTCAACTCCCTTTCCGATGATGAGTATGCAGAGTTGATAGCAACTTCCGAGGGCAACGACAAGTTTATGTGGAAATACGTCAAAGATTTAAGCGCAAAGTGGGGCGACAGAGGAATAATCGCATGGGATTTATATCGCATGTCGAACCTATCTATGTGGGCATACTTGGCAGGATACATTGAACTGACCGAAGCAATCGAGCTTGTTCGCCCAATGGCTGAAAAAATGCAAGCTTCATTCTCGTCGTGGGACGAAGCAAATGATAATTACTTAGATGGATACGCATATTGGTCACGCACCGATGTAACGCTCGAAGACACCGAGTACACAAGGCGCAAGCAGGTCTTTGCTAAATTCAGAGAGATGGAGAAAACCGAAGGAACGTTATACTACGAAGAGCTTTGGGACACACCAATAAAATAGGCACACTCCAAAGAAGGCGTACGCCTTCTTTTTATTTGCTCATATTAAGTTTGTCATCGATCTCATAAAGCTCCAGGAGCTTAGCGCGTTCCCCCTCCAAAATCTCTTCCTCAACCTTAACCAAAATGCAGCAATCGCACATGCCGCTCACATCTACAGCAATCCGCTTCAATATGCACTTGCCTTTCTTATAGTATACACAGTAAACATTTTCACATTTCATATTATCTCCTTTATTACATAGAAAGAATTAAATTTTTTTAGAAATACAAAATAATCATATACTATTGTAATACACCTATAGTAAAATGTAAATAGCAAATTACAGGAGTGATAAAATGGGTATAGAAAAAGTAGTTGTAAGTATGCGGATGGACGCAGAGTTAATAGAAAAAACAAGAAAATATGCGGAATTAGAAAATAGGTCGTTATCAAATTTTATTGAAACTGTTTTAAAACGCTACTTGGCATTGTTAGAAGAAAAAGAAAAGGCGTAGGGGCGGATATTATCCGCCCTCAGATTCTGCACTATCCATTAAATAAATTTCAAGAATGTTCAACAAAACAATTGACAAAATAAATGCAAGGCGATAGGATAAATATGCAAAAAGGAGTGCGGTCACACCGCACAACTTATGCGCGTCGTAAGCGACAAAAAGTAAAGTTACAGTTGGTATTACAACGTATCTGGACAAAATAAATTTCCAAATATATCTAACAAATCTATTGACATAACCAAAAATTCGTGCTACACTAATAAAAAAGCAAAAGGAGAAAGCATATGCGTTTCACATTTACACATAACGCCGGTTGCAATCATAAAACGTCTGCGTATTCATGCACAGGCTTTTATCCTTTTGCGCGTTATAGGTCTTAGAAATTTTTGGCATATAAACCAAACGGCTAAAAGCATACAAAGCTTTTAGCCGTTTTTATTTTAGGGAGGTTATATGGAAAATTTATACAAGGACACCGCGTGGCTGTACGACATGGACAACCGCGATAATCTCACGGCGGATATTCCGTTTTACGTTGAATATGCGAAAGCGTGCGGCGGTGAGGTGCTGGAATTAGGCTGCGGCACGGGCAGGGTCGCGATGGCGTTGGCGCGCGAAGGGGTTCGTGTTACAGGCTTGGACTTGTCGCCGAATATGCTTGATGTGTTCGCGGGAAAGCTTGACGATGAGCCGCAGCTGCGCGAGCGGATTGAGTTAGTGTACGGCGACATGGTGAGCTTTGACTTGGGCAAGAAGTTTGGCTTGATAATCGCGCCGTTTCGTGTATTTCAGGGTTTGACCGAGGAGGAGGACATTGCAAGCTGCCTTGCGTGCATACGCGAACATTTAAGCGACGACGGCGCATTCATCATAAACGTGTTCAAGCCATACCAAGTCATGGACGAAAGCTGGTGCTATCCCGAGAAAATCCAGTGGGAACGCGTAGATGAAGCTACAGGCAGACGCGTCACAAAATACCACAGCGGCGACAAAATCGACGCGGACAACCAAATAATTTACCCATCGTTCAGGTACGAAGTCACCGACACGCAAGGTGTGTCCAACTACAGCGAAAAGCTAAAGCTGAAATACTACTACCAGCCGCAGCTTGAAGCCGTAATTCGCACCGCGCGATTATTCGCCGCCGAAAAATTCGGCTGGTACGACAAAAGCACAATCGAGCAAGCCAACCGCGAGCTTATATTCGTGTGCAAACGCGCAGAGATTAGGCAAATCATCGAGCCGCAGCTTCCGCAAGCCTTGGACGTGATACGCCGCAGTTTTATCACAGTCTCGGACGAATTAGGCTACACGCGCGAAAACTGCCTGCGTCTTAATGCCTTCATGGAACTCGACCAACTGCAAGCCGATTACGACAATGGAGTGCAAATGTACGGCTACTTCGTAGGCAGCGAGATGATAGGCTTCATCGGCTTGCTGAAAGAAGCAGACAATCAGTACGAAATGCGCAAACTGTCCGTACTGCCCGATTATAGACACAGCGGCATAGGACGCGAACTAGTGTCGCACTTCATCTCCCTAGTCAAATCCTACGGCGGCGGCACAATAAAACTAAGCTACATCGATGAAAACACAGTCCTCAAAAATTGGTATCTATCCCTAGGCTTCACCCACATACAAACAAAAAAATTCGACGGCGTACCCTACACAATAGGCTACATGCAGATGGAGGTAACATGACACAGCTTGAAACAGCAAGACTAATCCTGCGAAAGTGGCAGCAAAGCGACCTGCAAGCAGTCCACGCATACGCAAGCGACCTAGAAAACGTACGCTACATGCAGTTCGGCCCGAATGCAATCGAGGAAACGCAAAGCTTCCTCGACCGCTCCATCGCGAAATGGGACGCCGACCCAATTGCCGATTATGTATTCGCCGTAACGTTGAAGCAATCCGGCGCAGTTATCGGCGGCTGCGAAGTATGCAAATCAGGAAACGCAGACGAAGCGAACATCGGCTATATCCTGCACCGCGACCATTGGAAGCAATGCTACGGCAGCGAGCTTGCACGCGAACTCGTCCGCTTCGGCTTTGAGGATTTACATCTGCACAGGATTTACGCATTCTGCGACAGCGAAAACATAGGCTCATACAGCATAATGGAAAACTGCGGAATGCGCCGCGAAGCGTTGCATCTACACGCCTACCACAACCGCGGCGAATGGCGCGACCGACTAATCTACGCGATACTTGCCGAAGAATGGGACATACAAAAGGAGATTGCGCACTACAACGCGCTGCCGATAGTTTTCGACGGCTTTATCGACGTGCCCGAACTGTTCGACGGCGAGGTACGCCTTGTCTGCGTCGACAAAAAGCCTGCAATCCCAGAGAAGAAGTACGTCCCCTCCTACATCTTCCACATATGCAAAGGCGGCGAGGTCGTAGGCGACATAGGCTTGCGCATAGGTTACACCGATGGCCTATACTACGGCGGACAAATCGGCTACAACGTGCGCGAGCAATATCGCGGCAACGGCTACGCCGGCAAAGCCTGCGCACTCCTAGCCCCAATCATGCGCGCCCACGGCATGAACGTCGCGCTAATCACAAACAATCACACCAACGCAGCGTCACGCCGCGTCTGTGAAAAGCTAGGCGCACGCCTTATCCGAAAGGCACGCTTGCCCGAATGGCACGAGCTGTACAAGGAAGGGCAGCGCTACTCAAATATATTTGAAATGAGGGTTGACAATGAATAATTTACGGCTGGTTTTCCCTGCTCTGGAGCATAAGCTGCTTTGGCACAGCTTCAAAGACGAGTTAATCCAAAACGGCGGACGCATAAACCCAGGCATAATAATGAGCGGTGACGGCACATACGAATCCTTCCTGCAAGTTATAATTGACCATCAAAATGATGTAAACATTCCCGAACAATATGTACAATCAACCACATACTTCCTCATGGACGAGCACGCCGACAAAATCCTAGGCGCAATAAGCATACGCCATCGCCTAAACGAATACCTGCTGCAAATAGGCGGACACATCGGCTACGGCATAGCCCCATCGGAAAGGCGCAAAGGCTACGGCACAAAAATGCTGTCGCTTGCACTAGATAAGTGCAGGGAGTTGGGCTTGGAGAAGGTTCTCATCACCTGCGACAAAGACAACATCGGCTCGGCGAAGGTTATGCAAAATAATGGCGGCGTGCTTGAGAATGAAATTGTGAAGGAAGACGGCGTTGTGGTACAGCGGTATTGGATTTGTCTGTGACCTCTTGCATAAACCCTGCAACAAGTATATAATATACCCATGAACACATTCGAGAAAATCTACGAGCAAGTCAAACAAATCCCCAAAGGCAAAGTCGCCACATACGGCGATATCGCGCGGCGCATAGGCAACCCACGCATGTCACGCGTAGTCGGCTACGCGCTGCACGTAAACCCCGACAACAGCCAAATCCCCTGCCACCGCGTCGTAAATCGAAACGGCGACCTATCCCCTGCGTTCGCATTCGGCGGCATAAACATGCAGCGCAAAATGCTGGAGGATGAGGGAGTAACCTTTACCGAGGAAGGAAGTGTAAACCTAGATGAACACAGACAAAAAGAATGAGCTGCTGCTGAAAAACGCGCGACTTTTGCACAGCGACTTTATTTTCCGCAAAGCCGACATGCTAATCCGCGATGGCGTAATCGTCGACATATGCCCCCAAATCGAACGCGACTGCCACACCCTAGACCTGCGCGGCAAAATGCTGCTCCCCGGACTAGTCGACACACACATTCACGGCGCAGCAGGCATGGACGTAACCGAGGGCAAGCAAGCAATCGCCCACATCGCAAAAACCCTGCCCCAATACGGCGTCACCTCATTTTTGCCCACGACAATGACGCTGCCCATGAGCGACCTAGACGCAATCTTCACAATCGACCCCGCCGAATTTTCCCAAGGCGCACGCGTCCTAGGCTATCACATGGAAGGTCCCTACATCAACAAAAAATACAAAGGCGCACAAAACGAAGACTACATCATTCCGCCAAACATCGAGGAATTCGGGAAATACCCCCACATTCGCCTAGTAACAGTAGCTCCCGAAGTCGAAGGCGGCATGGACTTTATCCGCAGCGTACACACAAACGCCGTAGTATCCATCGGACACAGCGCCGCCGACCTCGCAATCGCCACCGAAGCAATCGCCACCGGCGCAACCTGCGTCACCCACATGTACAACGCCCACGCCCCATGCCATCACCGCGACCCCGGAATCATAGGCGCGGCCTTTGCAAGCGGAATCTACGTCCAACAAATCATGGACAACATTCACATTCACCCACTGACCCTGCTCCAAACAATCCGCACCTTCACGCCCGAAAAAGTCGTAATGATAAGCGACGCAATGTGTGCAGCCGCCCTATCCGACGGCAAATACAGCCTAGGCGGACAAGAAGTATTCGTAAACCAAGGCAAAGCCACCCTAGCCAGCGGCACAATCGCAGGCAGCGTCTGCCTACTATGGAACGGCGTCAAAAACGCAGCCGCCAACGGCACTCCGCTAGAAGACGCAATCCGCATGGCAAGCCTAACCCCCGCCACAATGCTAGGCATGGAAAACACAATAGGCGCACTCGCCAAAAGCCGCCGCGCTGATTTTCTAATCTGCGACGATGTCCTAAACATTGAAGCTTGTTATGTAAACGGAATCAATCAAATATAAAAAATGAAAACAAAAACGGAACGCACAAAATGCGTTCCCTACATACACATTCCTACGACAGCAACCACTGCACCGCTTCATTCTTATCATTGCAGCTTTTAATATTCGTCCGCCCCGACAGCTTCACCACAGCCTGCATCATAATCGACGTAAGCGCCGTCACGCCGTACACCGCCGACTTTTTAGTTATAGCCTTATTGTCGTTGCAAAATTTAACAAATATATCTTTCGTAGCAGGGTCAAATCGCAAGTCGGTTATATCAGTCAAAAACAGGATTGAGCCTTTTTGCTCGCCGTTTGCGATAACCCTTGCTTCCTGCATAACTTTAATAATCTCGTTGTTGGACTTAAGCTTGCTAAAGTCCAAAACGATTATACGTTTGCCGCCGGTCGTCATCACAGAAGCTCTCGCCAAAAAATCACATCCTTAATACGTTGTAAAGAAGTCTATAATATTTTACCATATTCAACATCTAATAGTCAAGCTAACATTATATTTGTTTTGCTGGAAGGAATTTCCAAATGCATGTAGAATATAGTATATGAACCTTATTATGCACATCAAACACATTTAAGGCTGATACAATCGGAGGTATTTTGTGCTGGCTAAATTTAAACGAAACAATGGGACGCTTATCATACAGCTTGTCGGCGAGCTTGACCACCATTACGCAAAGCAGGTCAAGGAAGAAATCGACAGCGAGATAATGAAGGAAAACACAAACCGCGTGATATTTGAGCTATCCTCGCTTACATTCATGGACAGCTCAGGCATAGGCACAATCCTAGGCAGGTACAAGCTTATGCAAAGCCTGGGCGGCGTCGTAGAAATATGCGGTGCGTCAATGCAAGTGGACAAGCTGCTGACCATGGCAGGCATTAAAAAGATTATCAAGATGACAGACGCAGTTTTAAAATAAAGTGAAAAGTGAAGAGTGAAAAGTGAAAAGTTAATGAAGAAACGGCTGCGCCGTTTCAATTTTAGCAAAAAGCTTTAAAACCAGTCCTTCACTCTTCATTTTTCACTCTTCACTTTTCACTTATTATATGGGGGATTTTATGCACCTGAAAAAAGACAACGACAATGAAATGAAGATAACCTTTGTCAGTAAGTCGACGAATGAAGCCTTTGCACGCGTCGCCGTCGCTGCGTTTGTGTCGCAGCTTGACATTACGATTGAGGAGATGGCGGACATTAAGACCGCAGTGTCCGAGGCCGTAACCAACAGCATAGTTCACGGCTACGAGGATACCATGGGCAGCATCGACATCGAATGTACGCTAAACGGACGCACCACCGAAATAATCGTCACCGACAAAGGCAAAGGCATTGCCGACATAGCCAAAGCGCGCGAGCCGCTGTACACCACGCGCCCCGAGATGGAGCGTTCCGGAATGGGCTTCACCGTGATGGAAACCTTCATGGATGAGGTGGAGGTCGTGTCCGAGCTTGGCGTCGGCACAACAGTCACCATGAGGAAAACGATGAGGTCCGCCTCCGGCAGTACATAATTTCGCCGGAGGATTATGATGATAATTAAAATGGACATATTTAGTTTGATAAGAGCCGCGAACAGCGGCGACGATTCCGCCTTAGACGAGATAGTAACGCGCAACGTCGGGCTTATTTGGTCTATCGTCAAGAAATACCTAGGGCGCGGATATGAAAGCGACGACCTGTATCAGCTAGGCTGTATCGGGCTTATTAAGGCTGTGCGCAAGTTTGACGAAAGCTACGGCGTGCAGTTTTCGACCTATGCCGTGCCTATGATTATGGGCGAGATAAAGCGATTCATGCGCGACGACGGCATTATCAAGGTCAGCCGCAGCTTGAAGGAGCTTTCGATAAAAGGCAGAAATGCCGCAGAGTTTCTGCAAAAGTCGCTGCTGCGCGAGCCTACATTGCAGGAGGTAGCCGAGCATATCGGCGTCGACCCGGAGGAGCTTGTCATGGCAATGGATGCCTGCACTCAGCCGGACTCCCTATCCGGCGCGTTCGACGAGGATTCCCGTTCGCTCATAGACAAAGTAGCAAGCGACGAGGACTTGGAAGGCGATTGCATAAACAAAGTCGTGCTGAAAGAAATCCTGCAAACCTTCAAAGCACGCGAAAAGCAAGTAATCATGCTGCGCTACTACGGCAACAAATCCCAAACAGAAATCGCGAAAATGCTAGGCATATCGCAGGTGCAAGTGTCGCGCATTGAAAAAAAGGTAATCGAGCAAATGCGCAAGATTATGTTGGCGTAAGGTAGGGGCGGATGCCCACATCCGCCCGTGTTCAATTCCGCAAGAATATTTTTGTCATATAGGAGAATAATAAATATATTATTTATTCGGGTGGTACATTCATGGATATGACAAACAAAGAATACAAAGACTACGTCGAAAGAAAAAGCCCAAAGTCAAGCCTGCTCAAAGATATGCTGCTTGCATATTTATTCGGCGGGCTTATTTGCATTGTGGGCGAGGGCTTGTTCGATTGGATACACTACCTTGGTATGGGCGAGCAATCGGCGAAAACGCTCACTACGATTATACTTGTATTCCTAGGCGCGGCGTTTACAGCTATCGGCGTTTACGACAAGCTTGCAAATTACGCCGGCGCAGGCACGATTGTGCCTATCACAGGCTTTGCAAACGCAATGGCTTCCCCTGCGATGGAGTTTAAGAGCGAGGGCATAGTCGTAGGCGTAGGCGCAAAGATGTTCTCGATAGTAGGCGGCGTAATCCTCTACGGAGTATCGGCGTCAATCATATACGGACTGATTTATTATTTTATTCGATAAGTTAAATTATCCTTAGCATTCGCATATACATGTAGGGAACGCATTAATGCGTTCCGCTTACGCACACAAAATAAAATACTTTCTTCCTAAAATGCCAATCCAATTAAACAAATATACAAATTTGGGTTGGCATTTTTATTTACATTTATTCGGGGGTGATGTGGTGGTACCGTTCTTTCTTACAGAAATTATAAAGCAGTTAATATTTTTAATTGCGTATATTTCAAACAACAACTCCTTCCCGAAGCCGCTCTCGGCCGAGGAGGAGAAGAAGGCGCTGGAGGCATATGCCGGCGGCGACTACAAGGCGAAGGATTTATTGATTGAGCGAAACCTACGGCTTGTCGCCCATGTGGCGAAGAAATACCAAAGCCTAAAGGTCGACCCTGACGACATTGTGTCCATCGGCACGATTGGGCTTATCAAGGGCATAACAAGCTTTGACATGACAAAGGGGTCTAGGTTATCTACATATGTTGCTAGATGTATTGATAATGCTATTCTGTTCTGTGTGACACACATCACCCTCTTCATGTTCCCTCGCGAAAGAACGACTATCATCTGTACCCTTTAGAAAAATATGCACCGTATCACCCTTAACTATCACGTACTCTAACACACGCCGCAGCAGTTGAAGCTTACCCTCGTAGTCGACTAACTTTATCAGCCGCGGGAAGTCCATAATGGTCTGCTTAGCTTTTTCTATATCAGCTATATGGCTATCATGCGAGTGCATGTCCTCATGTATTTTACTAAGTCTTTCTTGTCGCTCGTCACGTTCTTTGTTAAGTGCTTCTATATCAGCGTATATGGATTGTTTTATACTGTCGGGAGCTGAACGCAAGTTTGTGATTTGGTTTTGTATATCAAGTTCAATTTCATACAGTCGTTTCTTTAATGTGTGCTGTTCTATTTCTGTTTCCTTTGACTTTAACATCAGAGTGTTTTTCGTATTGAGCAGCTCTCTATAAAACTCATTATCTTCAGAACTCATAGCGCAGATCTGCTCAACTACAAAATTATCAAGCTCATAGCCTTTTACATTAGGAGAGCTTTCGCAGCCTCCCTTTTTTCTATACTTCACATCACAACGATAACCAAAGCGCAAAGAACCATCGGGATTATACCTACCTGTTTCCGCACGGACAAACATACGGCTTCCACACTCTGAACAACGTACAAGTCCAGACAGCAATGCTTTAGATACTTCCTTAGGTCTAGCGGAGTTTTGCTCTGATATTTCTGATAGGATATTCTGCACCCTAATCCAATCTGCACCGCCGACAATACCCTTGTGCTTTCCAACGGCAATAATCCAGTCCTTTATATCCCTGCGTGTACTCTTCTGTGTATACTTAGGGTCTAGTGTTCGTGAATCCTTATCCATTTCCTTGGTCTGTTCAGTTTTATTGTACGCCATTATACCACGTACATTGTCAAAGTCTTTATCATCAGCCCAAATAGGAACATCAAACGACATGAAGTAGCTTCTCATATCAGCATCAGCAACTGCATACACAGGATTTTGCAATATGTTCTTAACAGCAATCAAAGTAAAGTCCTTATATTTTTTAGTCTTAAACCCATCTTTGTTTAAAGCTGTTGCCGTACCTGTGAGAGAACTTGTTTGAAGAAAAGTATCATATATCTTTTTGACAGCTCTTTGTTCCTCTTCTACAGGCTCTAAATGGTTGACAGTAGTTTTCTTACCGCTAACCATCAGCTTTTCTTTTTTAGAGTAGTACCCAAGAGGGCATTCGCCGCCTAACCATCGGCCCTCCTTTGCAAGCTCATACATATTGTCTGTGATACGCTCGGCGATAATGTCACGTTCAAACTCAGCAATGGCGCTAAGCAGCGAAATCATTATTTTCCCTGTACGTGAGCTTGTGTCTAACTCTCTATCACTCACCGATACAAACGCAATACCCTTCTGATCCATCTGCGAAACAAGATTAAGCAAATCCACGGTACGACGAGATATGCGGTCTATCTTGTAGCATACGACCGCCTTGATTTTATTGGCTTCTATATCCTTTAGCATTTTGCGATACTGCGGTCTGTCGGCGTAAAAGCCGCTCTTGCCCTCGTCCTCGTAGATTAGTATGTCATCTTCGGCAACGTTAAATTGAGCGCAAGCAAGAGCGATACATTTTTCCTTTTGTATCTCAATGCTTTTGCCTGTTTCTGTTACTTTTGATTTTCTGGCGTAGACGGCTACCTTTCTGTCGTCAACCATGCTTTTAGCTTTTGCTCTTGCCATTTTATCACCACCGTTTTGTTTTTATGAATAACGCCAATTACACAAGAAATGCTCCGAAAGTAGCTGATAATTTAATATCGTCGCGCACTATTTTCCGTTTAAAGGCGGCAAACTCAGAATCACGCGAAATCTCCTCTTTTATGATAACGTCATAGCCTAATTCCGGCTCTTCGCGATAACCTTCTATGTACTTGTGAAACCTTGCAATGGAAGATGATAGCGCATTTCTTAAATTAGTGCTTTCTAATTTTTTTGATAGCAGTCTTACCGCCGTTATAAACAACCCCCAACAAATCCACGGTTTGCAAAACGCTTTCATCATCAGTCAACGCTTCAACCACCACGTTTTCCACAAGTGTATCTGTTGTTAATGAAAGCGCGATACAATCCTCCGGGTCGCATTGCGTTGGGTTAATAATATTATCATAGCAATCCAGTTTAGTATTGTTACAATGTCCACATGCTAAGAATAAATTTTGCCAGTCGTACTTTATGCTTTCATCACCGCGATGAGGAATGCGATGTTCTACATTAAACGTTGTAGCTTTGTACTCGCAAATATAACATTTACTATAGCAGTCTTCGGCAATCGCAGAAAAATTCAGATCATTCCTATAATCCATTTCGGAAGATATAGGTTTAGGAGGCATAGGGCGTTTATTTAGCTTGACCATTTTTTGCCTCCTTGCGTTTCTTTTCAAGTTCACGAAACTCATTGTATAATTCTTTTGAAGCCGGTGCCAAGAGTTCAAGCTCTGTCTTGGCACGTAGAAAGTCTTTATTTTCTTTCTCTGTCCTCTCCTTGAAACAAAGTTCCTTGTAACGCTCAAGATGGCGGCGCATTTCTTCCGAATACATATTCGTATCAAGGAAGGATTCGACGACTGACTCATACGAATAAAAGCTTGGGTTTTCAAGGCATTCTTGTTTCTCTAAATCATACACCACAGCGTTTGACAGTGATGTGATTACGAACGGCGAGTGTGTCGTAACGATGAATTGAACGCTAGGAAATAATTTTGTCAGGAATGGCAATGCTCGTTTTTGCAACTCCACATGCAAGTGTGCTTCGATTTCATCAATTAAAACAATCGCCGGTTTACCATATTCAACTACCGCATCTGCGCTTTCAAAACGCATTATCAATTCCATGAATATTTCAAGGAATGCTTTATACCCATCTGCCATTTCATTAAGTGCAAACGGTTCGCGTCCCGGTATTTCAATCTTGAATGCGAGGTTCTTTGTATCCCGTTTTAGTTCTAGTTCCTCGCAAGCATAAATCTCTTTTAAAGCTTTTGTGAAATTGTCGAACCATTCTTTCAAGTTTGCTTCGAGCTCTTTGTTTTTATCAGTCTGCGCTCCGTAAAGCTGATAGTCTAAGCTAAGGATATATTTTAAGAAGTCCGTGCTTTTATTGCTGCTTATTTTTTTTTATCTTTATTTTCAACAAATTCGATTGCTTTAGGTAATGCAAAGCTGTTGCGTTTGGCAGGGATATATACAGAAATAATATCATAAGGCTTGAAATTAATATTTGAGTATGAAACATCTACATAGTTTTTGTTCTCCGAGGTTAAGTAATTCCGTGCATATACTATATGCAAATGCTCACCTCCTTTGAAAGTGATATTCTGCATATACGATGTTATAAACTGCATAGCTTCCAACAAGCTCGTTTTACCGCTCCCGTTTTTCCCGGTGATAATAAGGTGCTTCCGCTCTGTATCCGACAGCATAATATCGACATCGGTTAAATGCCGCACCTTATTAATGTGGATTTTTGTAATGAATGTATCCTGCATAATATCAATCCTCCTGCAAAAAATTATATCCGTTTATCGCCCATGCCAACCAAATCATTAAAGCCTTAGTATACATAATAGCATAAAATATTCCGTAATTCAATAGTTTTTTGTTTTGTTGCTATCTTTATATGTAGCGCAGATGTTAGTAGAGAAGCAGTGCCATAAAAACACCACCCCCTCTCTACATTATTTTAA
>CAYZNM010000019.1:0-49582 GCA_964479875.1 uncultured Eubacteriales bacterium | reverse complement strand
GTGAAAGATTTAAGCAAATGTCGCTTGATAAACGCATAAAATCAGCAAATATTTTGTTTTCTTTTTTGGGGGCTGTTTCAAAGAGTAATTATGTTGCTGTAGATTTCTATGACGGTAGCATAATGTACGATTTTGGAA
The DNA here is from genome assembly GCA_964479875.1 of uncultured Eubacteriales bacterium. Taxonomy (GTDB): domain Bacteria; phylum Bacillota; class Clostridia; order Monoglobales; family CAYZNM01; genus CAYZNM01. Next base: position 49,444 of record CAYZNM010000019.1, on the reverse strand, counting down.
CAGATACAACCACAATATGTGATATAGACTTTTTTAGGAAAAAACCGACTTTCAATGATATGGGCGAAAATTTTTGGGGAACAAAGAGGTTAAAAGCACCCGAAGAATATCGTTATCGAGCTATCATTGATGAAGCTACGAACGTGTACACACTTGGCGCATTATTGTTTAATTCTTATTTTGGTAACTATACAAATGCCGAAATAAGCCAAAGATACGAAAAAAATGCGTTTGCTGCGTGTTCTTTTGAAAATTGGGAATTAAACAAAGAAAGCTACAATGTTGCACTAAAAGCTACTGCTATGGAAAGAGGCGAAAGATATTCTTCCATAGACGAGTTCTATACAACTTGGAATAATGCTTTGTTCGCAAAATGAGCATAATCCGTACCTACTAGATAATTACACCAAAGCCGCGACACCTGTCGCGGCTTTGGCTATTTTTGCATATTGTCGGTGTGAAACGAACACTCCCTCTTTTCCCTTCCTTGCTTTTTATTATGTTATTTGATATAATGGGGATATAATAGAAGAAAAAGGACAGCGTATGACAGCTTCGGTTTTGGAGATTGTGCAGTTTTGTTTGCAAGGCGGCAGCATTGATACATCGTTCGGCAGAATGCAGGATGATGATTTAAGCGAGGGCGTGCGCATTCATAAGATGATACAGCGGCGTGAGCGTGAACGTCTTGATGTTGAGGACTATGTGCCGGAATATTTTATGCGCTATATCGCAGACATCGACGGCGAAGAATTTATGGTGACAGGGCGCTGCGACGGAATAATTATGTCGGCAGGTGATGTTATAATTGATGAGATAAAGTCGACAGGCGCAGAGATAAACGGGCTGACCGCGCCGCTGTCGTTTCAACATCAGGCGCAGGCTTATTTTTACGCTTTCATGTACGCGTCGGAGCAGGGGCTTGAGAAAATCGGCACCCGAATTACATATTGCCAAAAGCCGGACCACAATATCCGGCACTTTTACGAGGAACATACAATCGACAGCTTGCGCGATTTTGTTATGCCGCTCATACGTGAGTATGCGGCGTGGGAGGATAAGATTGATGTGTCGGCGCGGCTTAGGCAGACTACTATTGAAACGCTTAGCTTCCCCTTTGGCGAATTTCGCAAGGGACAGCGTGATATGGCTGCGCTTGTTTATCGCAACATCAAGGCGAAGGGGCAGTGCTACATCAACGCGCCTACAGGCATCGGCAAGACCGTGTCCGCGCTTTTCCCTGCTGTGAAGGCTATGGGTGAAAATGCGTGTGGCAAAATATTCTACCTCACGGCGAAAACTATCGGGCGCGAGGTTGCAATAAACACAGTGCGCGTTATGGAAGAAGTAGGCTTGCACATCAAGTCAATCGTAATCACCGCCAAGGAAACCATATGCCCACTCGATAAGACCGAGTGCAACCCATTCCACTGCCAATACGCCAACGGACACTTCGACCGCAACAAGGCAGCTGTAATCGACATCTTCGACAGCGAAAATCGATTCACGCGCGAGGTCATACTCGAGTACGCGGAAAAGCATCGCGTGTGCCCATTCGAGTTTTCGCTTGACCTGTCGCTGTTTTCTGATATAATTATATGTGACTACAACTATTTGTTTGACCTCAACGTGTACCTGCGCCGCTTCTTTTTGGAAGGGAAGGGCGACTACGCTTTCCTCATCGACGAGGCGCACAATTTGCCTGATAGGGCGCGTGAGATGTATTCGGCGACGCTTAGCTACTCCATGTTCACAGGTATGTACTCCGACGCGATTGAGGATTACTTCACGCTTATTCGGGCATTCTTTTTGGAGCAGCAGGAGGAAAATGTTGTGAAGCAAAAGGAGCAGCCTTCCGACCTGCTGCAATTGGTGTCGGGATTGACGCAGCTTATCTACGGTGAGCTTATGCAGCGCAGCAACGAAGCGTTGCAGCGGCTTTACTTCGACCTCGTGCAGTTTACTAAAATATCGGAGCTGTATGGAGAAGCCTACACGACCTACTACAGCTACGACAACAACGACATAGTGGTGCGCCTGTTCTGCGTGGACGCGTCCGAGTTTTTGCAGAAAATGCTGAAGCGTGGCGGCAGCGCGGTATTCTTTTCCGCGACGCTCACTCCCGTCAGCTACTTCATAAAGATGTGCGGCGGCGGTGAAAAAGACCCACGGCTCATGCTGCGCAGCCCCTTTGACCCAAACAACCTCTGCCTGATGGTGGCGGACATTTCCACAGTGTACAAGGACAGACAGCGCACCGCGAAGGAGCTTTCGCAGTACATCACAAAATTCACGGCGCGTGAGGGTAACTACCTAATATTCTTCCCCTCATACGCCTACATGCAGATGATTTACGACATCACCGACGCGGACATAGTAATGCAAGAGCGCGAGCAATCGCTTGCCGAGCGCGAATCTTTCCTGCGCATGTTCGACAGCGGCGACAAGATAGTGGCGTTCGCAGTTTTGGGCGGCGTTTTCTCCGAAGGAATCGACTTGGTAGGCGATAGATTGAGCGGTGTTGCTATAGTCACGGTCGGAATGCCGCAGCTATCGGTGGAGCGCGACATCATTCGCGAATACTACGACATGCAATCGGGCAACGGCTACGACTATGCGTATGTGTATCCCGGATTCAACAAGCTGTTGCAAGCCGCAGGCAGACTAATCCGCTCCGACACCGACAAAGGTTCGCTGCTGCTGCTTGACAGTCGCCTATTCCGCGAGGAATATCGGCAGCTATACCTGCCGTGGTGGCAGCCAAACTATATCCGCAGCGTCCGCGAGATGACACAATGTCTGGACGGGTTTTAGAAATGAGTATATGAAAAAGATAATCGAAGCAACCCCCCTCGAAAACTACAACCTACTAATAAAACTCGACGATGGAACGCAAATTCAATACAACGTAGAACCATTGTTGAACACCAACGTCTTTGCGCCTTTAAAAGAAAAATCATTCTTCAAAACAGTGCGGCCGACTTGGTGCGGCATAGAATGGACAGACGAAATCGACATCTGCATTGACAGCATTCTAATCGACGGAACAAAAATAAACTAGCACAAAAGGAGCTACACATGACAATACTAGACGGCAAATCCCTAGCAGAAAAAATAAAAGCAAAAGCAGCGGAGGAAGTAGCTGCACTGCAACAATATGGCGGCGTAGGCTTCGGCGTAATGCTAATCGGCAGCGACCCCGCAAGCCAAATCTACGTATCCTCAAAAAAGAAAAACAGCGAAGCCACAGGCATACGCTTCACCGAGTACATTCTCCCTGATACCGCGACCGAGCGCGAATGCCTGGACATAATCGAAACAATGAACAACGACAAAAACACCCACGGCATACTAATCCAAATGCCGCTCCCCAAAGGTAGCAGCATTAACCCCGTGACCTTGCAAAACGCAATCCTGCCCGAAAAAGACGTGGACGGCTTCCACTTAGTCAACATGGGGCGAATCATGTCCGGCGACTACGGCTTTATCTCCTGCACGCCCTACGGCATAATGGAGCTGCTAAAGGCTTATAATATTGAAATAAGCGGAAAGCATTGCGTTGTAATCGGACGCAGCCTGCTTGTAGGCAAGCCTATGGCTATGCTGATGCAAAAGGAAAATGCAACCGTGACAATGTGCCACAGCCGCACAGTCGACCTTGCGCAGTATACGCGCAATGCTGACATAGTAGTCGCGGCCGTAGGCGTACCCAAGCTGCTCACAGGCGACATGATAAAGGAAGGCAGCGTAATCATCGACGTAGGAATCAATCGCACCGAAGGCAGCAAAAAAATAATCGGCGACGTAGACTTCGACTCGTGCAGCCAAAAGGCGGCATACATCACGCCTGTTCCCGGAGGCGTTGGACCCATGACAATCGCAATGTTAATGAAAAACACAGTGACCGCGGCAAAACGACATTACGGAGTTAATTTATGAAAGCTTTAGTTTTATCCGTCACAGCAGGGCAGGGGCACCACTCCTGCGGCAAGGCCGTGTGCGATTATTTCAACGCAAACGGCGTGCATACCGAAATGCTGGACACCCTCCATTTCATCAATCCGATTATAAGCGATGCTGTCGCCAACGGCTATCTCGTGGCGACAGAGTATTCGCCGCCTATATACGGCGGCTTCTATCGCCTTGCCGAAAAACGCACAATCACCGACCGCAACACCCTTGCGAAGTTCACCTCAAGCATACTTAAGAATAAGCTTGAAATATACATCAACGAGATGTCGCCTGACATTATCATCTGCACCCACGTTTTTTCGGCGCACATAATATCGCACATGCACCTGTTCAGCAAGCCGATAACTGTCGGCATAGTGACTGACTTCACGACGCACCCATTCTGGGAAGGGACGACGATTGATTACTATGTAACGGCAAGCGCGCTGCTAAACTATCAAATGCAGAAGAAGGGAATCCCTGTCGCGAAGATTCTGCCGCTAGGCATTCCGATTAAACAAACATTCGCAAGCAAAATCAACAAGCAGGAAGCGCGCCGAATGCTAGGCATACATGACAAAACCACAATCCTGCTAATCAGCGGCAGCATGGGCTACGGCAACCTCTCCAAAAGCATAAAAGCAATCGGCGACCTAAACCTCGACCGCGACCTGCAAATCCTAGCCGTGTGCGGCAACAACGCCAAAGCAAAGCGTGAGATTGACGAAATCTCGATAAAGTACGACATATACAATTACGGCTACGTAAACAACGTCGACGTGATGATGGACGCGTCCGACTGCATTATAACAAAGCCGGGCGGCATTACAACTTCCGAAGCATTAGCAAAAGGCTTGCCCCTCATTCTCACCACCCCAATTCCGGGGCAGGAGAATCGCAACGCCGAGTTTTTGCTCAACAACGGAATAGCCATGATGGCATCGGCTACCACTCCGCTTGAAGAATGTATATACCAATTGCTTTGCAACAAGGAGCGATACGCGGCCTTGGAAAACACAATCCGCTACTACGGCAAACCCAACGCCACTGCGGATTTATTCGCGTTCCTGCACGACAAGCGCACAGAATATCTCAAAAATAAGATATATTAATGAAGAAAATCATATTGGCAGTAATTGTTATACTCACATTCGGCAGCGGCTGCTCATACGTCACCGACTTCCTGTTAAAGGACATAGAGGTATCGGGGTCGCCGTCGCCTACTCCAACGAAAACGCCTACGCCTGTAATCGAGGACGTGGCTTATGTGACGCGCATTCACGGAATCGACTATTGGCAAGCGGAGGACGCAGAGCCGCAATACGGCGGTACGCTGAACATCTATTCGCTGTACCGCGACACATTTAATCCGCTGCTAACCAATATCGAAGCCAACCGCGAAATGCTGCGCCTTGTGTTCGACAGCCTAATTTTTGTCGACAGCACGTTGCGTCCGCAGCCGCTGCTTGCCAAAAGCTGGAGCGTAGGCGGCGACAGATTGAGCTGGACGATACGGCTTAGGGACGACATTTTGTGGCAGGACGGAACGATTTTTACTGCCGACGACGCTGTAGCTTCACTGGAAATTGCACGAACCCAAGGCAGCGTAAACTACAGCAGCTGGACTGCGAACATCGACAGGATAGAAAAAATCGGCGACTACGAGCTGCTAATAACGCTAAAAGCTCCGCAGTCCGGCTTTATATCAATGCTGGACATTCCGATAGTCAAAGCAACCGAAGCGGAAAAGTTTGAGGATTTCGCCCCAATCGGCACAGGCGCGTTTGCAATTACCGAGGTGAATCGCGAGTATCTTATACTGTCGCGCAACGAATACGCAGTGCCGCAGCCGTATCTCGACAACATACGTGTGACGCTGCTGCCTGAACGCGACGCTGCGTTTTTCGCCTACGAATCGCGTGGCCTTGACTACATCAAGACAAAGCTCACCGAAGTTTCCGATTTCACAATTCACAGCAGCAATCGCCTTAGCGCACACGACACCACGCATTTCAACTACGTCGGCATAAACATGACCAACAGCTTCCTGTCGCACCTTGCAGTGCGCCGCGCGCTGTCGCATTCGATAAACAAAAACAGCCTGCTGTCCGACATACTGTTAAACAACGGAAAATTAGTGGACAGCTACATCAACCCCGCATGGTGGTTTTACACGCCCACCGAATTCACAAACGCATACGACGTAGAGCTTGCAAAATCCCTAATTGAAGGCGTCCGCGCAACCCCCGAACCTCTGACAATGCTAATAGCCGAAGGCAACAAGCTGCAAAAGCAACTAGCCGACAGAATAATCGACAACATGGCGGACATAGGCGTTACCGTAACTCTTGAAGCAGCCGAACCCTCCGTATACGAATACAAAGTAAAGTACGGAATTTACGACCTGTACATCGGCGAATACGCATTCTCCCCCGATGTAGACGTAATGCAGTTTCTAAAATACACAGCCCCCACATCGGGCAAAGGCGTAAATTCCTACAGCGATATGGAGCTGTTATTCCTTCCATTAGTAAGCTCCCTAAATCAACAAACCACCGACCACATGCGCAAAGTGCAGCACGCCAAAATTGCCGAAAAATTCGCGGAGCAGCTCCCCTGCATTCCCCTATTCTACGACGTTGACATAATCATGTACGACAAATCCCTATCGGCGAATTTCGGTCACGACAGCTTCAACATATTCAGCGACATAAAATCATGGCACAAGACAAATTGACAATTGGGTATGTTGAAAATCGGTTCGCATAAATGCGAACCCTACATGTAGGGAACGCATTTATGCGTTCCGCATACCAACATGCCCAATCAAGAAAGGGGGTGTATCTTTGTCCGATCCGCTGATTCAACGGATTATAGACGGCGACAGCGACGCTTTTGAGGAATTGATGGCTTTGCACGAGAAGAATGTGTACGGGCTTGCGTACAGATTCACAGGCAGCCACCACGAAGCGCTCGACATCGCCCAGGAAGTTTATATCCGTATCTACAACAACATAAGCAAATTCAAGGGTGCAAGCTCCCTTTCCACATGGATATACAGAATCACAAACAACTGCTGTATCGACCACATACGAAAGAATAAGCGGCACAACGTCATGTCGATAGACGAACGCTTCGACGACGACGGAAACACGCGGCTTGATATTCCCGACACTGCACCGTCGCCGCACGAAGCCTACGAGCAAAAAGCCGCGACACAAAAGGTGCGCGATGCAATCGAAAAGCTATCGCCCAAGCACAGGAACATAATAATCCTCCGCGACATCGAAGGCTTGCCCTACGAGGAAATCGCGCAAATACTTAACATAAGCCTAGGCACAGTAAAATCGCGCCTAAGCCGCGCCCGCGAGTCGCTTAAAAACGCAATAATTTCCATGGAACGAAACGAGAGCATTCATCGTCAAACTAGCAAAGGAGGGAGAAAATGAGCTGTTATAGATACAAAAAAGACATATCGTTGTTTATTGACGATATGCTGGACAATAAACGGCGTGAGAAGCTGCTTGTTCATTTTGACAAATGCTGCAAATGTTCCCTCCATTACGCGGACTTGATGAGTGCGATTGAGGAAGTGCATATGCTGCCGCCTGTGGAAGTGCCGCAGTCGCTTAGGCTTATACGAAGGGCGGTGCTTGACGGAAATGTGAAAAGGCGCGGCGGTTTTGCGTATAGCAAGCTTACGTTTGGGCTTGCCGCTGTATGTGTGCCGTTGCTTGCGCTGACGATATGGGTGTCGCTGCCGGAATTGTACGCGCTGCCTAAGTCTGCTGCTTATGGCGCGGCCGACACAGGTGCGCCGGAGGTGCGCTCAATGCCTGCGGCGGAAATTCCCGCGACGTTTGAAGCCGAGCAAACGCCACCTGAAGCCGAAGCATACACACATAATACAACAAATGCCACGGCGAACAACGTCGCCGATGCTCAAACAAACAATTCGGCAACCGCAGAAAACACGCAAAGCAACTACGCGCCCCCGAACGACGTAGCCAACGCTACCACAACAGATACTGCGCAAGAAATCGCCGCGGCAGATGACACCCCTGTCGACATTCCCGCAGCGACCGACATTCCTCTTGAGGACGAAGCGCTCGAGGTCGCAAAAGCTTCCGCTGAAACCTTTGACGGCGCAGTCTACGACGACGGCACTTCCCAAGAAGAAGACATTCGTCAAGTGACATTTTATGTAAACGACGTAAACGCCGCATCTGAAATTATAACGCAAATGCTGCAACTCGAACAGGGCGAGGACGCTGTTATCACATACATCACAATAGAACTGGATTTTGTTGACATAAACAGAATCGCAACTTTGTTATCAGAAAGCGACCTGCTTATAAAATACGAGAGCGATCTCACAGGCGTTGCAATGACAAGATTGATTATTACAGAATTATAGGGAGCGGTCTTGACCGTTCCCTATTTTACATATTATTTTTTGCGCTTATGCTTGAAGTAGCGGCGGAGGAGGTAGGCGCAGTAGCGTCCGAGTATGCCGCCTTTGATATGCACGCGTTTGTGCAGCTGCTTGCGAATGCTGTTTAGTCCGTCGGTGTACGCCTTAGGCTTTGTGTCGTACGCGCCGAAATATATGTGCTTGATTTTGGCTTCGAGTATGCAGCCTAGGCACATCAGGCATGGCTCGAGTGTAACATAAATGCTGCACTTGTGCAGATTCCAATGCCCTAGCTTTTTCGCGGCGCGCGCGATTGCGATAACCTCCGCGTGAGCTAGGGGCGACTTTGTTGCCTCGCGCATGTTTATGCCGTGGGCGATTATTTCGCCTGTGTCGTTGTGTACGACTACGGCGGCGATTGGCACTTCGTCGCGGCGCATTGCTTTTTTGGCGTAGCGCAATGCGGCGCGCATGTAGCGAATGTGGCTCATGCGAGCCTATGCGTCGGATTAGGCGGAAGCGGACTAAAGCTGCTTTGCGCCGACACAATCACCTGCTTGCCCTGCGAATGCTTCGCTACATTCGCCGAAACTATTTCGTCCAGCTGCTTAGGCTCTGCTTCAATTCGCGCGTTTATGATGAGGTTGAACTCTGCATAGTCGCGCGACATTTTGTGATTGAGCTGCAACGGGTCGTCTAAGCCTGTAATGCTGCCCTTGCAATAATCGTGCTGCGCCACTGCGTAGCATTTCAAGTGCGCGATGTCACGATTGCCGCTTCTGCAATCATTCGCAATGCCTTCCAATATCGCGGACACATACGCGTTTACGTCGAAAGGCGCGTCGGCTTTGATGAGGTAGCTGTTGTTGAGCCAGCCTAAATCCGCTTCGGCTTTGGCGTAAATGCCGTAGTCGATGTCGAGGGTGCGCAGGTCTTGAATCTCGCTGCCGATTATGCTGTGCAGCAGCCCTGTCAAGCCAATGCTTTCCTTCGCGGAAATCGCGGAGATTGCCGCACCCTTGCACGTATCTGCCACATACTGTTTTAGTTTACATAATTCCGCTTCATCTATGGTGTCGCACTTATTTATCACGATATTGTTCGCTTCCTCAAGCTGCTTCTTGAAAAGGTAGTCTACCTCTGTTTCGGGCAAACCAAGCGTCTGCCGTTTAAGCCTTCGCGGGTCTGCAAGAATAGTCAGCGGCGCAAGCGAAAACTCTTGCGTAAAATCCTCAAGGAAGTAGCGATTATTCAGCATAGGCTTAAATATAGTCGCAATCAAATCCGTGCAGCTTCCCACAGGCTCTGCCAAAATATAATCAGGCATATCCGACAGTGCAAGCGTCTTAATCTTCGCGATAAACTCATCAAAGTTGCAGCAGAAGCAGCCGTTTGTCACCTCCATAACGGTAAGCCCATTGCTTTGCAGATAGTGCGTATCCACAAGCCCCACGCTTTGGTCGTTGGTGACAATTCCGACCTTCTTGCCGCTATCGATCAGCAGCTTCGCAAGCCCAAGTATCACCGTAGTCTTGCCACTGCCCAAAAAGCCGCCGATTACTATAAGCTTCTTCATCTAGTTTGTACTCCTGTTTTCCATGTCGACAGGTTTTGTCTTGATTCCTTCAAGGTAGCCCAGAAGTTCAAGCAGCGACGGGATATTGTTCGCTTCCTTTGCGACCTTCGCCGTTGCGCATGATGTGCCGAAAATAAGCTGCTTGCTGAAGTTATGCCCCTTCACGAAGGCGTAAACCAAGCCTGCCATAAACGCGTCGCCTGCGCCGATCGTGGAGGAAACCGCCGCACTGGGTGGATTCACGCGCAGGGCTTCATCTGCCGTTACGCCGATTGCACCTTGGTCGCCCATTGTGATTATTATGCGGTTGATGTCCTTTTCCTCGATTATCTTGCGCGCGACTTCCACGATTTGCGCGTCGCTCGTGAGCTGCTTGCCGTACATTTCAGTGAATTCGTGCAGGTTGCACTTTACGCAGTAGGGCTGTCCGCGCATTCCGTCGGACAATAGGCTGCCGCCGCAGTCAAGGAATAAGGGTTTGCCCAAGCCTTTAACTGTTTTTGCGATATTTGTATACACGGTTGTTTTCATCTCGGGAAGGATCGAGCCTGACAGCACAATCGCATCCGACTTTTGCGTCCACTCCTCGATTTTCGCGAAAAGGGCGTTGACGTTGTTGTCCGTAACAGCTTCGCCGCGTTCGTTTATCTCTGTCACTTTAACCGAAACAGGGTCGACGATTTTAATGTTAATGCGGGTGCTTGACTGTACGCGCACGAAGTCCTCGACTATGCCCTCCGACTTTAGGTGCGACAGCAGTATGTCGCCGTACATACCCCCGACGAATCCAAGTGCGACCGACTTCTCGCAAAGCTGCGTAAGCACGCGCGACACATTAATGCCCTTGCTGCCTGCGTTGTAGACTATGTTGCGTGCGCGGTTTATCTCGTAGGGCTTGAAGTCCTCGATGATATAGGTTTTGTCGAGCGATGGGTTTATGGTAATAGTTGTAATCATATGATTTCTCCGTATAGTCCGTATTCTTTTATTTTGGGGAGCAGTTCCGCAGGTGCGAGTGTTTTAATCGGCAGAGGGCAGGAGTAGGCGAATTCTAGAAGTGCAGGAATGTCGCTGCTAGATTCTACTGCGATAACCGCATAGTCGTAGTCGTCGAGGTCTGCGTCCTCCGCTTCGTAGATTGGAATAATTGGCGAAGCTTCTGCCGAAAGTTCGCAAACCTTCCTGCCGTTGGTGATGTATTGCGTCGGCTCGAAAGTCGCAGGTTCGCAGGACTTTATTTTATTCGATAACTCCTTAATATGCGCAGGAAGTGTGCCGCAGCAGCCTCCGGCGTAAGCTATGCCCAGCGCGGCATATTCGTGCGCGGTTTCAACGAATTGCTCCGGCGTGGTGTCGAATACAGCGTCGCCATCAACATACTTCGGCAAGCCTGCGTTAGGCTTTGCGATAAGCGGCAAATGCGTATACTGCCGCATACGCTTTAGTATCGGCAGCACAAGGTCGGGACCGAAGCCGCAGTTTACACCTACCGCGTGTACACCCATATTAGTGAGTGCAACAGCAACGCCCTCCGCAGTATCGCCGCTGAGCGTTCGCCCATTTTCAGCAAACGTCATCGTCACAAGTATCGGCAAATCGCACACGCGCTTTATGGCCGACACAGCCGCGATAGTTTCGCGCAGGTCAATCATCGTTTCGATGAGAATATAATCCGCGCCGCCCTCGAATAAGCCGCGCGCCTGCTGCTCATACATCGCAATCATCTCATCGAACGTCACGTCGCCCACAGGCTCAATAAATTCGCCGCTGGTCGACATATCTCCTGCGACTAGTGCTCCTGTTTGCTTCGATATTTCCACAAGTCGCTTATTTATATCAATCACACCATAATCAATCTTATGCTTCTGCATATACAGCGGATTTAGCGAAATTGTGCAGGAGCAAACAATGTCGCTGCCTGCCTCCATATACTCACGCTGCAACTCTTGCAGCACCTTTGCATTATCCAATGCCCACACCGAAGGTATCGCGTCCTTGGGCATACCTCGCGCAAGAAGCGCGATTCCTGTTGAGCCGTCCAATATTTTTGTTGCCATTATTCCGTTCCTTTCAAAAAAATGCTTGCATTTTTCCATCATATATATTATAATATAAAAAGTAACACAATGCAAATAGTATTATGACCGATTATTCTTGCGCATACTTGCGCATTATAATACCAGCACCAACCGGGGCGCTAGCGGTGCCTTGTAACCCTTAATCCGCTACAAAGGGGGCTATTACTCCGCCAAGGGAGCTTGGAGGTAGGGCTTGCCTAATGTAAGTAATGTTGATTGTTCGGTCTTGTGCAATGGAAAGCTGTGAACCGCGTCAGGGCAGGAATGCAGCAGCGCTAAGCAGTATCTTCCATGTGCCGCGAGGTCGCCGAGCAGGAGTCGGCTGCATTAGTTCCACCTATTTCCTACTTTCGACGCGGAGTAGGTGCATACATATATTTTTTACATATGCAAGAAAAATAAAAATTTGGGTTAAATATGTCTTTATACAGAAAATACCGTCCCCAGAAGTTCAGCGAGCTTGTGGGGCAGCAGCATATTGTGACTACGCTTACAAATCAAGTTAAATCCGGCAATGTCAACCATGCCTATCTTTTTTGCGGCACGCGCGGAACGGGTAAGACTACATTTGCGAAAATATTCGCGCGCGCGATAAATTGCCTATCCCCTACTGATTTTGGCGACCCGTGCGGAATTTGCGCTGTCTGCGACAATGTCGCGCGCGGCAACAACATCGACATACAGGAAATCGACGCGGCGAGCAATAACGGCGTGGAGTTTATACGTGAGCTGCGCGAGGAAGCGGCGTACACCCCTTCCGCAATGCAATACAAGGTTTACATCATCGACGAGTCGCACATGCTCACGCCGCAGGCGTGCAACGCGCTGCTTAAAACATTGGAAGAGCCGCCGCCGCACGTAGTGTTCATCTTTGCGACGACCGAGCCGCATAAGATTATTGCGACGATAAAGTCGCGCTGCACACGCTTTGACTTGCATAGGCTCACGCGAACGCAGCTTTCTGACTACGCTGTCGAAATCGCGGCACGCGAAGGTGTTACGCTGCAAAAAGATGCGGCAAATCTGCTTGCCAAGCTAGGCAACGGCAGTGTGCGCGACACATTAAGCTTACTCGACCAATGTATGGGAAGCGATACAATCACCGTTAACATAGTCGAGCAATCTACAGGCGCAATCAGCAAAGCTGCCATATTTTCACTAATAGACGCAATCGCGGCAGGCGATACCTCCGCGAGCATTGTCGCCGCGAATGAAATCATCAACAAAGGAAGAGAAGTCACGCGCCTTGCGGACGAGCTGCTGCTGCATTTGCGCGAGCTGCTTTTATGCGGAAGCGTAAAGGACGCCGCCGAATTAGTAGACACCGACGACGAAACCCTGGCTGCGCTTATCGAGCAATCGCGCCGCGTATCGCCCGAATTTATTTTGCACGCAATATCACTTCTATCCGACGGAAGCATAAAGTATGCGACGCAGCAGATTATCGCGCTGGAAGCGTTATTGGTAAAGCTTACCATGCCGTGGGTCGATACGACGCACGAAGCATTCGCGGCACGACTAAAAAAGCTGGAGCAGGGTTATACTATACGCGAACCAATTCCCCCAATATCTGTAAGCGCACCCATAAAGCAACAGCCTGCACCTGCCCCAATTGCGCCACCTTTGCAATTGCCACCTAAGCAGGAGCAAAAGCCTATACAACCACAGGCGCAGCCTCCGAAAGAGCAACCGCCTGAGCCGATTAAACAAGAGCAGCCAAAGCCGCAACTCGGTGCACTCACCCGCGACACTATCCTGCACACGCTAGAATCAGCCAATCCATCGATGCACGCCCTAATCAGCGGCGGCGACATTATAATAGAAGGAAGCGCAGTCACATTCTACGTAGCTGCACAAATGCTTCCGCTTCTCGAACCAAGATTGAAGGAGCTGCCCAACTTATTCGAGGGCTGCACCTTCCATGCAAAACAGCAGAAGCAAGGCAAAGACCCGCTCGACGACCTAATAAACCAATTCCAAAATAACGGCATACAACTTAGCATAATTGATATAGAGAACCAATAAGGAGGAACAATGGCAAAAGGACAAGGCTTCCCACGCGGAGGCAACATGAACGACATGCTAAAGCAGGCGCAACGTCTGCAAAAGGAAATAGAGAAGGCGAAGACGGAGCTTGACGAATCCGAGTTTGAAACAACCTCCGCCGGCGGTAAAATCACGGTTAAGGTAAACGGAAAGAAGGAGCTGCTTTCGATAAAGCTAGACCCTGCAATCGTTGACCCTGACGACATCGAAATGCTTGAGGATATAATCCAAGTCGCAGTGAATGAAGCCCTGACAAAGGTTGACGGCGAAACCGAGAAGAGATTAGGGCAATACAGCCTACCCTTTTAAGGAATGACAGAGTTTGTCGCGCCGCTGGCGCATTTAATCGAGCAGTTTGAAAAATTGCCCGGAGTAGGGCATAAATCAGCGCGGCGGCTGGCTTTTCACATACTAAACAGCCCCAAAAGCGAAGCCGTAGAATTTGCCGAAGCCTTAATCGCGGCAAAGGACAGCCTTCGCTTTTGCGAACGCTGCAACAATCTATCGGTTGACCCATTATGCGACATCTGCCAAAATCAAAAGCGCGACTTTAGCACAATCTGCGTCGTGGAATCCTCGAAGGATTTACTCGCAATTGAGCGGCTACACGAATATCGCGGAAGCTACTTTGTGCTAAACGGCGTACTGTCGCCGATAAACAACATATCCGCCGAAGATTTGGACATACAAAAGCTAATGCGCAACTTACAAGCAGGCGGCGTAACCGAGGTTATCCTTGCCACCAACCCTTCAATAGAGGGTGAAGCCACTGCGATGTACATCTCCAAGCTGATTAAACCCATAGGCATAACCGTAACGCGCCTAGCCAACGGCCTTCCCGTAGGCGGCGACCTTGAATTTACCGATGAAGCCACACTAATCCGCGCCCTAAACGGACGAACTACAATTTAATTATGAGGCGGTGATTTTTTGGACGGTACACATATTGAAAAAGCAGTCGCTATCGGCATCATGATGGGCGACCCTGCTGTTGATTCGGACGAACAAAGCTTTCAGGAGCTGCGCACGCTTGCCAAGCAGATTAACCTTGACATTGTGCATGTGATGACGCAGAATCTTGAGAAGATAAATAATGAATTTTTTATAGGCAAGGGTAAGGCACATGAGCTTGCAGAGTATTGTAAGGCGCACGACATCGAGTCGGTAGTTTTCGACAACGAGCTTACGCCGTCGCACATTCGCAATCTTGAGGAGCTGCTCGACATCGACGTATACGACCGCAGCTTAGTTATAATTAAAATATTCGCGAAGCACGCCAAAACTGCCGAGGGCAAAATGCAGGTTAAGCTTGCCGAGCAAACGTATCTGCTGCCGCGATTAACAGGAAGCAACAAGCACCTGTCGCGCCTAGTAGGCGGAGCCGCAGGCGCAGGCAGCGCAATGCGCGGTCCTGGCGAAAGCAAGCTGGAGCATCAAAAGCGTGTAGCCAAAACCACAATCGCGCACCTAAAGCGCGAGATTGAGGAATTGAAGCGCACGCGGCAAAACGCACGCGTGCTGCGCAAAAAGAATGACCTACAGCAAATCGCGATAATCGGCTACACCAACGCAGGAAAGAGTACGCTGCTAAACTGTCTCACTGACGCAGGAGTGCTGTCGGAGGATAATCTATTCGTAACACTCGACCCTACGGCGAAAAGCCTATCACTTCCCGATGGAAGCAACGTCATAATGATTGACACTGTAGGCTTTATACGCAAGCTGCCTACTAATTTGATAAAGGCGTTCGCGTCCACGTTGGAGGAAGCTACGCTTGCCGACATGATACTGCACGTCGCCGACGCAAGCAGCCCTGACCTTGAGCGCAACCTCGCGGTCGTAAACGACATGCTCGTGCAGCTTAAAGCGGAGCATAAGCCGATACTAACAGTTTTCAACAAGATGGACAAGGTGGAGAACGAGCAGAACCTGCCGCACGTTGAAAATTGCCTTGGCATAAGCTGCAAAACAGGCTACAACATGGACTTGCTGCTGCACAGAATCTGCGGCACACTGCCCGAGCAGCGTTACACTGTCACGGTTACAATCCCGTACAAGGATGGCAAGGTTTTAGGCGAGTTACGCAAAGTCGCGATGATAAAGGAAGAAAAGCATTTAGAAGAAGGCACAGAGGTTACGGCTGTGGTAGACAAATTTGGCATAGCAATCCTGCGTCAGCTGGATGTGTAGGGGCGAACTGCGTTCGCCCGAATTGAAGCTGATAGCTGCAGGCGCGTCCGCCGAGGTATACGAATACGACAGTGACAAGGTGCTGAAGCTGTTCATCAATCCCGCGGACAAAGGCAACGCCAAGTGGGAGTACGACAAAACCAAAAACGCCTGCAACAACGGACTACCTACCCCGTGCGTGTACGATTTTGTAGAAGTCGATGGACGCTACGGTTTTGTGATGGAAAAGGTAAGCGGCAGCTCATTCGCCGAGCTGATGAGAGCGAGTATATTCGCAAGCGAAGCGAATGGCGTTTCGTTAGAGCAAGCATTTCACAGCGACATACTTCCGCTTGTCAAGCAGACGGCGCAGCTATTGTGTGAGCTGCACCAAACAAAGTGCGAGCTTATGGATACTGCCGCCGCAACATTTTCGCGGCACATAAGCTACAGCGGCGACCTATCCGAGGGCGAAAAGTCCGCGCTGTACGCAATCGCGCATTCCCTCCCCTACGACAACACAGTTTGTCACGGCGACGCAAATTCCGCAAATGTGATACAAACAGCGCACGGCAATCGCCTAATCGATTGGTGCGACTGTTGCAGCGGCAGCCCCTACTTTGACCTGGCCGCCTACGCTTTCTCGTGGGAATACGCCGTAATGCCCCAAGGTATGCCGCCGATAATCACCGAGTTTATCTCGCAATTCAAAGATACAATAGTAACAGAATTTCTACGCGAGTACGCCGCGATATCCCAGCTTGACTTATCTCCCTTCCCACAATGGTACGCAGTATTCGTAGCTTCACGCCTATTCAACGAAAAGCATGAGGAAAACAAGATAAAGCAATTATCACAGGTTTGCAGATTATTAAATGGTTAAAACGATGCACAAGAAAACGGTAGCAGTAAAGTGGGCGGCGTTTGCAATTATCGCCGCCTTTGCTTTGCTGTTGCCGTTTTTGCGTGTGTACGCCAATGACGCGCCAATGCAGACTATACTCACATTAGGCGACATACACATCGATTGCGGCAACAATGAGGAAAAATTCCGCCGGCTGCTAAAAGAAGCCGCAGCATACAGCCCCAACATCGTGATAAACACAGGCGACAACTCCGATACATGGAAGGACCGCGGCTACAAGCGAATACAGGAGCTTATCCGCGAATACCTAGGCGACGTCGAAATTGTATGGGCAATCGGCAACCACGACTACGACAACATGCCTGTGGACGCGGCACGTGCAATCTTCCGCGAATACGCAGGCGCTAACTACTACTACAGCCGCAACATCAACGGCTACGACTTTATAGTGTTGGGTGTAGGCGACGACCGCAGTATGTACGACAACCGCATGGGTATGCTCGACGACACACAGCTTTCATGGCTCGACACGCAATTGTCGCGCTGCCAAGAAACTTCGCGCGGCTTGCCGATATTCGTCGTGTCGCACTACCCATTCCTAAAAAATTCGCTGCCCGACGATGTAATCGACAAGCTCACGCGCATACTGCGCAAGTACGACAACATCGTATACATCGCAGGACACGAGCATTACAGCAGAAGCAAGAACCTGACTGAAGCCGTTACATTGACACATCCGTTGACAGGAAGCGTAGTCCTACGCGCAGGCTCGACCTACTACGTCGACAAAGCCGACAAAGAGTTCGCACAAGGCACAATAATCCGCCGCTACTACAACAAAATGGAGTACACCCTCCTAGACATATCCCCCACGGCCGCATACACGGCCTCCACCGCAAAACCAATCTCCCCCAATCGCGAAATCGTCACAGTATACCTTCGCGGCAATGCAATCGACGGCATAGGCTTAATCCGCGGCGGCAACACATACGTGCCACTACGCACCACAACTGCCGCCCTAGGCGCAAACCTCGAAGACATGCGCTGGGACAAAAACGCCCGCGCCACCATCATAAAAATAAACAACACCACCCTAACCGTACCGCAAGGTCAAACCCTAGCCGACTACGGCGGCACAACCTTCGACATGGGCGCGGAATCACTAATCATCGACGACACGATGTACGTCCCCCTGAAATTTATCGCCGAACTATTCCGCCTAGAATATAATTGGGACAGCGTAAACAGAATTGTACGATTGCACGATAAAGAATAACTCGAAAAAAGCTTGCATTTCAAAAAACATTGTGTTATAATATACCTTAGAGAATTTTACACATGGTAGCAAGGAGGTGAAACGTTGCCAAATATTAAGTCCGCTAAAAAGAGAGTTAAGGTTATCAGAACCAAAACTCTGAGAAATAGAAGGATTAAGTCCGAGCTAAAGACCTATATAAAGAAGACCACCTCTGCAATCGAGGCAGGAGATAAGGTTGTAGCTATAAAGGAATTATCCACAGTTACAGCAAAACTGGACAGAGCAGGCGCAAAGGGCGTTATGCACAAGAACACAATCGCCCGCAGAAAGAGCAAGCTTGCTAAAAAGTTAAACAAAATAAGCGGTTAATAATATCCCATAGTGGTGCGGCCATTATGGGATTTTTCTAAAATTGACAATTAAATTTTCGAAAGGAGATATATTAATTATGAAAGAGAAGGTAGTACTGGCGTATTCCGGTGGCTTGGATACTTCGATAATAATTCCGTGGTTGAAGGAGAATTATGACGTTGAGGTAGTTGCTATGGCAGCCGACGTTGGGCAAGGCGAGGAGCTTGCGCCGCTGAACGAGAAAGCTATAAACACAGGCGCGGAGAAGATTTACATTGAGGACTTAACAGAAGATTTTATTGTAAACTACATCTACCCGACCTTAAAAGCAGGCGCGATTTACGAAGGTAAATACTTGCTAGGCACATCTATGGCGCGACCCTGCATAGCAAAGCGTTTGGTTGAGGTTGCCAAAGCCGAAGGCGCGACCGCGATTGTACACGGTTGCACAGGCAAAGGTAACGACCAGGTGCGCTTTGAGCTTACAATAAAAGCACTCGCACCCGAGTTAAAAATAATTGCACCGTGGCGTATATGGGACTTGAAGTCGCGTCAAGATGAAATCGACTACGCGGCAGCAAAAGGAATCCCGCTGCAATTCCGTGCCGAAGAAAGCTACAGCATGGACAGAAACATCTGGCACTTATCCCACGAGGGCTTAGACCTTGAAAACCCCGAAAACGAGCCGGACTTAGAAAAGCTGCTGCACTTAATCACACCTCCTTCCAAAGCTCCCGACTCAAAAACATACATCGAGGTATCTTTCGAGAAGGGCATACCTGTTGCCGTGGACGGCAAAAAGTTATCGCCTGTAGAGCTGCTCACGCTGCTAAACAAATTAGGCGGCGACAACGGAATCGGTATCGACGACATGGTGGAAAATCGTCTAGTAGGCATGAAGTCGCGCGGCGTGTATGAAACTCCCGGCGGCACAATCCTGTACACAGCCCTAGCAGCACTCGAAAGCCTGACACTCGACAGACAAACCCTCCACTACAAACAACAAGTTGCATTAAAATTCGCAGAACTTGTATACGACGGACTATGGTTCACACCTCTGCTCAAAGGCTTATCCGCATTCGTGGACAGCGTAAGCGAGTACACCACAGGCACAGTTAAGCTTTGCCTATACAAAGGCAGCTGCAAAGCCGTAGGCATACAAAGCGCAAACTCCCTCTACTCCGAAGAAATCGCAACCTTCGACAAAGACGAAGTGTACAACCAAAAGGACGCAGAAGGCTTCATCAACCTATTCGGCCTGCCGCTCAAGGTTCGCGCACAAAAAGGCTTAGGATTATAATGAAGAACGACCAAAAGCTGTGGGGCGGACGATTCTCCAAATCCACCGATAAGCTGACGGAGGAATTCAACCAATCCATCACAGTCGACCAACGCCTGTACGCCGAGGACATAAGCGGCAGCATTGCCCACGCGACCATGCTGGGCAAGCAATCTATTATAGAGCAATCCGAAGCCGAGCTGATATGCGCAACCCTAGCCGAGATTAAAGCCGACATCGAAGCAGGCAAGGTTGAGTTCACTATCGCCAACGAGGATATTCACATGAATATCGAGGCGGAGCTTATCGCGCGAATCGGCGACGTTGGCAAAAAGCTGCACACGGCGCGCAGTCGCAACGACCAAGTTGCGCTCGACTGCCGCCTATACGTTGTCGCGCAAGCCAAGGCGATTGCCGCACGCTTAACCGAGCTGCGGCAATGCCTTGTCGTGCTTGCGCAGCAGCACATCGACGTAATAATGCCAGGGTACACACACTTGCAGCGTGCGCAGCCGATTTTGTTTTCGCACCACCTTATGGCGTATTACGAAATGTTCGGGCGCGACATAATTCGCGTGGAGCAAACTGCCGAGCGTGCCAACATATCGCCGTTGGGGCAAGGCGCGCTTGCAGGTACCACATTCCCCCTAGACCGCGACTTTGTCGCGCAGCAACTAGGCATGAGCGGCATTACCGCAAATTCCCTCGATGCAGTGTCCGACCGCGACTTTGCGCTGGATATGCTGTACAGCATAAGCGTAATTATGATGCACATATCGCGCTTTGCAGAAGAAATCGTGATATGGTCAAGCAGTGAGTTCGGCTTTATCGAGCTTGACGACGCGTTTTCCACAGGCAGCTCCATCATGCCACAGAAGAAAAATCCCGATATAGCCGAGCTGTCGCGTGGAAAATGCGGTCGCACCTTCGGCAACCTTATCGCGCTGCTTACCACGATGAAGGGGCTTCCCCTTGCCTACAACAAGGACATGCAGGAGGACAAGGAAGGTTTATTCGACAGCATAGACACCGCCCTGCTCACCCTCCCGATCTTCACCAAAATGCTTGAAACCATGGCTGTGAAATCGGACAACATGCGCACAGCGGCGGCAGGCGGCTTCACCAACGCCACCGATATGGCAGACTATCTAGTCGGCAAAGGCGTACCCTTCCGCGACGCACACGAAGTTGCAGGCAAGCTAGTAGGAATATGCCACGCACGCGGAATCGCACTCGAACAGCTAACCCTAGACGAAATGCGCGCAACCTGCGACAGATTCGGCGACGACATATACGACGCAATCAGCCTAACATCGTGCGTAAACCGCCGCGACGTCCCCGGAGGTACAGCCACCAACCGCGTCCTCGAACAGATCGGCAAGGCGTAAGAGAACTAATTCTACCTTCAATCCGCTTTTTGCTTTCGACATGACGGTCGTTCTCCGATATACCTTTGCCGCGAGTTGGCTACAGATTTTTTATATTTTACGGAGGATATGTAATCTATGGACAAGACTACTTTCAAATGTGAAATGAATAATGTTAATCAATTAAAATATCACCATTCAGATAAAGTTAGATGGCTTGATGTTTCAATAGATTATGATATGATAAAAAAATACTTTATACTATTCGACGCTGATATAGAATCAAGAGAGCAAAACTCAATGTATTTCGGCATATATGTGCATGATTATTCCGGAATTGAGCCAACAAAAGGGAAACTGTGTGCTTGGGTTGAAAATGATGAAATATTATCGTTTGGTGGGGTTGAATTTATATCCACAACAGAATGGGAGGTGTGTGCAGGTAGCACACATCCAAATCACTTAAATAAAGGATATTCAAAGGCTGTTTGCTCGTTTATTTTAAAGTATATTCTTGAAAATGGTAAAAAAGCAATTTGCGAAACAAATATAAATAATAAAGCATCGCAAAGAGTTTTGCAAGAGGTTGGTATGATTCGTGTTTGAAAGAACTTCGCCAAATGAGCATAATCCGCACCCCGCCGGATTATCAAACCAAAGCCGCGGAAGTCGTCGCGGCTTTGGCAGGACGATGTGGGCATAGCCCCCTACCCCTCTGTCGAATCCTAAAAAGCGAATTGAAGAAATTATACATTTATCCTTGACAAAAGACAATACTTGAGGTATAATACTATTTATGAGAGTGGATATAAGTGAGCTAATTAATAAAAGTATAGATGAGTATAAGATAGAGCAGGAGCTTGGCTCTATTTCGTCATGCTCCGGCGTTCGCTTTGCTTGTACCATTACCAATTGTAGCGGCTCGATTATAGCCAAGGGCAGCATAAACTTCACCTATAACGGTGAGTGTGCGCGTTGCCTTGACGATATATCATTCCCGATGTCGCTTGAGTTTAACGAGGTGTTAAACGATGAGGATGCGCACGGCGGATTAGAAGGCGCAATCTTCAACTTAAAGCAGTTCGCGGGAAGTTTAATCCTGTGCAGCATTCCGGACAAGTTCTTGTGCCGTGAAAACTGCAAAGGTCTATGCTACCTATGCGGCGGCAACCTCAACGAAAACGACTGCAATTGCAGCGAATAAAACCTACATTCGCTGAAAATCCAACATTGACAACTAAACCAAAAAGGTGGTGACATAATGGCAGTACCCAAGAGGAGAGTATCAAGACAAAGACGCGACACTCGCCGCGCTAACTGGAAACTTACAGTTCCCAACTTAATCAAGTGCCCCAAGTGCCACGAGCTTATCCGTCCTCACAGAGTATGCAGCGAATGCGGCTATTATAAAGGAACGGAAGTTGTAGCGGTAAACGAGTAGTGAAAATCCCGATTGAAGCCAATCGGGATTTTTTATTACAATTCCGTTGCAATGTCACTCCAATCCCCTTTTTGCTTTCGCCAAAGCGGAGGGTTATGGGGAAGGTTGATTGAAGGCGAGAGCCGGAAAGAGTTTGACATGATGGTTAGCCTTTGATATACTTTTTATATACTACAGATTTTTTATATAATCTTACTTATACCGCTTTATGCGTTATAATATAAAATAAAACCGAAAGGATGATTTCTTATGAAAAATACAGTATTAGTACGATTCTTAAATATTAGGAGGGCGACTATACTTTAACCCTCCTACAAAATGGAGGAAAATATTTTGTCAACTAAAAATGAAATAATTGAAGATTTAGGCGCTGAACTATACGACCAGCATGTAACCGAAACTGATGATGTGGAATTTATCCTTTCCGTCATCGGAAAGCAACCCAAAAAGGTATTGGAAGCTTGCTGCGGTAGCGGGCGTATTCTTATACCGCTTGCAAAAGCCGGACATGATGTAACAGGATTTGATATAGATGAACCTATGATGGCCAGAATCCCATCAAAAGCCGAAGGGCTGAAAAACATACAATGGCGCAAAGCCGATGCAGTTTATGATGATTGGGGCACTGGTTTTGATGTGGTTATACTTGCCGGAAATATCTTGTTCAACATCGAGTCTGACATGGAGTACAAAAAAGCACAGGAGCTTTTCATACAAAAGGCATCGGGCGCACTTTTACCGGGAGGTTATGTGTATATCGGATACTCCCCGTATGCTCCAAATGGTCGCACTTTAACTAAAGCCGGGCAGTCATGCGATGACGATGGCAGCATAATCTGGAGCTGGGACGGAACAGACGAATATGGGAACTACGAGAAAAACTCCTTAACAAAGGGGGCGTTCGATGAGGAAACCGGTATTCTCACCAGCAAAAGATTTTTCGAGCAAAGACTTGCCAACGGAAAAGTAATCAAAACCGAAGAACCCGGAAGCATTAAGCATTATGCAACTCTTCAACAAATCCATGAATGGTTATCCAATTCCGGTTTTGTTGTCGAATTTGAATATGAAAATTTCGATAAAAAACCCATTGATGATGAATCAAGGGACGTAATTATTTATGCAAAGAAAATGTAATTTGCTCCACTAAATGAGCATAATCCGAACCCCGCCGGATTATCAAATCAAAGCCGCGACACCCGTCGCGGCTTTAGCTGCACCTGCATCCACTGTAGATGTAAACGGAGTTACTCTTGACGCAAACACCACCTCCGCCCAATGCGGCAACGGCACTGCCACATTCGACCCAACCACAGGCACCCTCACTCTAGAAAACGCAACCATAACTAAAGTAAAAGGAAGTTACCACATTTATGCCACCGACGCTCTGACAATCGTCCTCAAAGGTAAAAATAAAATCGAAAGCTCCATAGCGGAATCGGGAATTGAAACAGAGTCATACTTGACCATCAATGCCGGGGCAGGCGCAAGCCTTGATATAATTCTTCCCGATAGACCCAGAGCTACACTGCATGGCATTAGAAGCCTCAGCACTTTAACCATTAACGGCGGAGAATACAACATAAGCTTATCTTCAACAAAGATACCGCAGATGTGAGGAACAATTATTGCAGGAATAAAAGCCGTAAAGGATATTTTCATAAACAAAGCATGAATAAATATATCAGAAAGCCATTTGCAGAACATAGAGGTTTGAGGTCTTAACTCGGACGGCAAGATAGAACTGACAGATACAAAATTTAAGATGACACAATCAACAGCCAAACGATATATCCCTCCAACAAAAACGCTTCATTCGCGCAAACCTTCGGCAAGGACAGCGCTGTTATCTCATTCACACTAGCCTTAAAAGGACGCGACCAAAGCGAATTCAAAGCCTACGACGCAGATGGCAAATGGCAACGAGCTTCCGCTTGAATATAAAAAAGGCGCGTTCTATGTAATGGTACAATCATTCGGCGATGTGACAATAAAATATGTTGAATAGCAGCCCAAAACCATATGCGCAAACAGCATATGGTTTTTATTTGCCAATTGCAAATAAATGTTGTATAATTATGCTAATACTAATCTGGGAGGTGTAATATGAAATTTAGTGAATTGAAGTACGAACGTACGCCATTTGAGGGCGCGGAAGCTAAGGTCAAGGACTTGATTGCACAAATGCAAGCCGCGTCTGATGCGCAGGCCGTGCTTGCGCTGCACAAGCAGATTACCGAAGTTTTCAAGCATGTAAGCACGATGGAGTCCGTTTGCTACGTGCGCAACACGCTTAATGTCACCGACGAGTTTTACAAGAAGGAGATGGAGTATTACGACGAAACGTCGCCGCTGTTCCAGAACCTTTCGATTGAGGTGTACAGGACTATGCTGCAATCGCCGCACCTTGTGGAGCTTAAGCAGGAGTTGGGCGAGTTATTCTTCATCAACGCAGACATAGCCGTGCGCAGTGTGAATGAAGCCGCGATTCCTTTTATGCAGCAAGCGAACAAGCTTACGACCGAATATCAGGAATTGTTGGCAAAAGCGAAGATAGAGTTCGACGGAAAGGAATTGAATCTGCCGCAACTGCGCGCATACATGCTATCACCCGACCGCGAAGTGCGAAAGGCCGCGTACTCGAAGCGCACAGAGTATTTTATGAATAACGAGCAAAAGCTTGACGAAATTTTCGACAAGCTTGTAAAGCTGCGCCACGAATGTGCGCTTGCCCTAGGCTACGAAAACTTTGTCGAGCTGGGCTACCTGCACATGAATCGCAATAGCTACAACGCTTCCGACGTTGCGAAATTCCGCGACCAGGTTAAGAAGGTGCTAGTGCCTTATGTAACAAAGCTGCATGAGGAACGCGCAAAACGTCTAGGCATAGACAAGCTCAAATTCTACGACGACGACATCTTTTTCCCGCACGGCAATCCCACGCCCAAGGGTACGCCTGACGAAATCTTCGCCAACGGACGCAAGATGTACGAGGAGCTATCCCCCGAAACCAACGAATTTATCAACTACATGCTCGACAACGAGCTGTTCGACTGCCTTGCAAAGCAAAATAAAAGCGGCGGCGGCTACTGCATAGGTTTCGCCGACTACGACATGCCCTTCGTTTTCGCAAACTTCAACGGTACAAGCGAGGACGTGGACGTGCTGACGCATGAATGCGGACACGCATTGGCGAACTACCTATCCAAGAGCATTCCTGTGTACGAGCTAAAGCACGGCACATACGAGGTGTGTGAAATCCATTCCATGACGATGGAGTTTATGACGACGCCGTATATGCACCTATTCTTCGAGAACCCCACCGAGTTTGCGCAAATGCAGCTGCAAGCTGCATTCATCTTTATCCCATACGGCTGCATGGTGGACGAATTCCAGCACATCATCTATGAAAACCCGAACCTCACCCCTGACGAGCGCAAGCAAAAATGGCTGGAGTTGGAAGCGGAGTACCGCCCGCACATGGATTACGACGGCGACCCCTACCTAAGCCGAGGCGGCACGTGGCAGCGTCAAAGCCATATCTACCAACGCCCATTCTACTATATCGACTATTGCCTTGCGCAATTCTGCGCACTGCAATTTAACGCAGCAATGCAGAAAGATAAGTCGACGTGGGATAGATATATCTCCTTAGTAAAACAAGGCGGCAGCAAAGCCTTCACCCAGCTTATAACCGAAGCAGGACTAAGCTCTCCGTTCGCAGAAGGTGCGTTTGAGTTTCTGTTAAACCAATAAAATAAAAACCGCGATTAGTCGCGGTTTTACATATTATACGGCGGCGTTTTCGTAGTCGACAATCATCTGCCGCACCTTTGCAAGTGCTGCCGAGATTCCGCCTACCTCATCAATCAATCCGTATTCGACAGCCTCTGGGCCGAACAGGATTGTGCCTACGTCGTTTGCAATCTCCCCTGTTTGCACCATTAGTGAGTGCAGCGTTTCTGCATCTATGCGCGAATTTGTCGTGACAAAGTTAATCACGCGCTCCTGCACCTTCTCGAAATAGTCGTAGGTTTGTATCGCTCCAATCACCAATCCATTCATGCGTATTGGGTGTACAGTCATAGTCGCCGACGGTGCGATAAACGAATACCGCGCCGATACTGCGAGCGGCACACCTATGCTATGCCCTCCGCCGAGCACAAGCGACACCGTAGGCTTTGACATAGTTGCGATAACCTCCGATATTGCAAGCCCTGCTTCCACGTCGCCGCCCATTGTGTTGATTGCGATGATTAGCCCCTTCACGTTGTCGTCCTGCTCCATTGCCATAAGCATTGGGATTATATGCTCATACTTCGTCGTCTTATTGTGCGGCGGCAACGCGATATGCCCTTCGATCTGCCCAATGATAGTCACGCACTGTATCGCACTTCCGCCCGGCGACGGCTCCGGCACACCGACTTCTTTTATGTTTGAAATTTCTTCGTTCATCAAGTCCTCCGATTATTACAGATAAATTTAAAAATGTATTATTATTTGTTAGTATGTCAATAATTTATCTGCAATATAAGCTTTAATTTGATGTGGTAATATTCAACATAAAAAAAGAAAGGAAGGTATGTATGGACAGGACAGTAAAAGTGCTTAGTATTTCTGTATTGTTTTTGTTTTGCATTGGCGTCGGAGTGATTATGGGGAACACGATTGCAGGAAGCGTCGCGGTGAATAGCGTTGCGTACGCCGAGGCCGAACTAGTGGGACTTGATTCATTCACGCTGATGGAGTACGACGGAAAGCTTGCAGTTTTCCAAAACGGAGGTGAGCAGCCGATCGATATAATGGAAGTGGATGTTTCGAGCTTGCGCAAAACGGACAGGCAGATGTTGCAGGATGGAATTACGGTTAAGGATTTAACCGAACTGTATATGCTGCTTGAGGATTACTCTAATTAATAAACCCCTATGGTTGCCATAGGGGTTTTGTTAAAATAATTGAGTAAGCAGCGTGAACGAGCCGCACACTACCACTACGTCATCTTTTTGTGCAAGTGACAGCGCATGTTTGTACGCTGCGTGCCTATCGGCTACGCGCTGTACGTCGCTGCAATATGCTTCTGCAATTTTTGCGACTTTGTGGCACGGCAGCACGCGCGGCGCGTCGGTTTGCGTGGCGATGAAGGTATCTGCGGCTTGTGCGATTTCGGACACGCACTTTACATAATCCTTGTCCTCGAAAATTGCCATCACTGCAATAATGCGCCTTTCGGGGAAGTATTCTGCTAGGGAGTTTTTTAGCGCGGTTATGCCGTTTTCGTTGTGGCAGCAGTCGGCTATGACGATTGGGTCGCTTTGGATTAGCTCGAAGCGTCCGTGCAGGTGTACGCCGCGCATTCCTGCTGCTATTGTTGAATCGGAGATTCCTAAGCCGAGTGCCTTGACTGCTTCGATTGCCACTACTGCGTTGTAGGCCTGATGTCGTCCTGCTAGGGGCGTGGTGAAGTTGCTGCCGCTGTGGGTGAAGCTGTTGCCGTTGTAGCTGCTGATTATGTTTTCGGGCATTGAGGGAATTATCAATTGCGTTCCTATGCCGCGGCAGTGCGTACGTATTTGCTCGAGCGCACCTTCGGGCTGCTGCGGATAGCATATCGTCGTGCAGCCTTGCTTTATAACGCCGCACTTTTCGCGTGCGATTGCTTCCACCGTGTCGCCCAGGAATTGCATGTGGTCGAGGTCGATTCGCGTGATTACCGCGACTTTCGGCGCGGGGATTATGTTTGTCGCGTCGAAGTTTCCGCCCATGCCTACCTCGAGGACGACATAGTCGCAGCCGACCATGTCGTAGTACATGAACGCAACTGCGGTCAGCACTTCAAATTCCGTGGGGCAAAGTGTGTCGTCGATAACGTCGACTATGCGCTGCGTTAGTTCGGCGAATGTGTCCTCGGGGATAGGCTCGCCGTTTACCTCTATGCGCTCGGTGAAGGTGTGCAGAAAAGGAGAGGTGTACTTGCCTACCTTGTAACCTGCTTCCTGCAAAATCTGCGCGATTGTGGTGGTGGTTGAGCCTTTGCCGTTAGTTCCTGCTACGTGTACATACTTCAAATTCATATGCTGATTGCCAAGCCTATTCATAAGCTCGCCAATAGTTGCAAGCCCCGGACGCGACCCGAATCGCATTCGCGAATGCACAAATGTAAGCGCCTGTGTATATGTCATGTGTACGTCCTTGTCGTAGGGGACGGCGTCCTCGACGTCCCGCGCATAAATTTTATTTCAACATCTCTTTCAATTTCAGTGAAGCCGGATACAGCTCATTCTTGCCAACGCCGTATTGCTGTGACACAATCGCCATGCTTTCCTTTAGGGAGCAGTCGTTTTGCAGCATTGCGTTAAGCAGCAACGCCTCGGGTGCAAGGGGCAGTTCCTTCTCGCTCACGAAGTCGCGCTTTTTGCACACGATGGCAAATTCGCCCTTTAGCTCCTGCTGCGACAGCTTGTCTATGCACCATTGTATGTCACCGTGAGTTGCTGTTTCGTATAACTTTGTCGCGTCGTTTAAAATGAATGCGTCAAGCTCCATATGCTTTTGCAAGTCTTGCAAAGTGTCAATAACGCGATACGGCGACTCGTACAGCACAAACACAAGCACATCGCTTTGTTTTATCCGCTTTAACAAAAAGCTGCGCTTCGAGTTATCGCGCGGCAAAAAGCCGTAGAACGCGAACTCCTGCGTATCAAAGCCGCAGAC
This sequence comes from uncultured Eubacteriales bacterium, assembly GCA_964479875.1. GTDB lineage: Bacteria > Bacillota > Clostridia > Monoglobales > CAYZNM01 > CAYZNM01. Next base: position 19,938 of record CAYZNM010000019.1, on the reverse strand, counting down.
GGATAGTGCTGCCGCGACGGCTGAACAGCCTGGAATCGGCACAACGCGTATGCCGTTGTCTAGTGCGTGGCGCACAATCGTATATCCAGGGTCGGATATGCAAGGCGTGCCTGCGTCAGAGATTATAGCTATGTCGATTTGCTCACGCTGCATTTTTTGCACAAGCTGCGCCGCCCTCTCCTTCTCGTTGAACTTGTGATAGGAGATGAGCGGCGTTCGTATGCCGTAGTGGTTCAGCAGCTTTATAGAATGCCGCGTGTCCTCCGCGGCGACAAGACTTACAGAGGCAAGTGTATCCAATGCGCGCTGCGATATATCGGAGAGGTTGCCGATTGGGGTTGCTACAATATAAAGTGTCATGTATTTTGTAAGATGAACAATTGTTCGTTGGGGTAGATTTTTTGGAAAATTAGCGTTGGCTTTAGCGAGGGGAGAAGGTTTAGCATGAAGTCGCTGTAGAATTGCTGCATACCTTTTGATTTGCCTGTGAGCGATTTCGTGGGGAAGGTGACTGCGATGTATTGCGCGTTTATGGTGTTCAGCAGCGTTTTGGCGTAGCCTTTTTTCTGCTGTTCCAATAGCGGTAGCAGCTTGAACAGGAATGCGAGGTCGTAGCTGCCCTGAGGGATTTTGCACAGTATGTCACATAGCTCGGCTTTGCCGTTTAGCTCGTTATGCTTGAAGTAGGCATTTACGGAGCTTACCAATTCTCCGTCGATTTCGGTTGCGTAGTAGCTTGTATACACTTGCGGAACGCGCAGCGGATTTAATCCGCAGGCTATGTCGAGTATGCTATCGTGCTTTTCGGCAAACATGAAGATGTCACCGAAAAGCTCGCTCTCAAAGGATTGCCGTTCGTTGCCCGAAATGTGAGTGCCGCCGCTACATGTGAAGCTGCCGCTTATGCAGTGCAGCCGCGTTTTTATCGCTTTCAACGTGTCCTTTTCGCTTTTATACTTTGGCAATTCTTCTGCGGCAATGCGACGGATTGTGTCGGGACATATGCTCTTATATTTTTTTGAAGCCGTGATTTGCTCGATTATCTTTTCCATGTTATTGTTCGCCGGGGCGATATTTTAACTTGTTGCGGAATGAGTCGCTCATAAAATAGCGGCGGATTATCGCGAAGTTTTGGAATAGGCGTGTACCGAATACCACAACCGCCGCGAGGTATATGTCGAGGTTTAGCAGGTTGCCGAAGAATGCAAGCGCGGCGGCAAGCACTGCGTTGCCGAGCAGACCGCTCACGAAGATACTAAGCCTAAAGTTGTTGTTGACGTTTGCTGCGATTCCGCCGAAAACGCTGTCGATTCCTGCGAGTATCGCAATAGCTACGTATGTTGTGTATGTTGATGGAATGTAGGTCGGCGCAATCAATCCGCCTACGATTCCGAGAGCTATACATATAATTATTATCGCCATAAGGCTGCTCCTTATTACTCTATTTTTTCGTTATCGGTACGGCGTATTCAAAGTTGGGGATGCCTTTGTACGCCGGAATTTCTAGGCTTGCAACTTTTTCAATCGTAACATCAATTGGGTAGAATTGTAAGATTTGGTCGACTACTCCTCCGGGGAAGAGCAAGCCGTCCTCCAATGTTTTACTGTTGCCTATTGCTTTTATTTCAAAGGGCGGAGTTTGTCGCCTTGCGTTAATCATTATAGAGTTGCCTACACAGCGAATTTCTGAACGTGCGATAATGCGCTCTCCATTTATAGAAACTGCTTCTGCGCCTGCCGCCCACAGCTCGTTCGCTACAAACAGCAAGTCGGAGTAATGCACGATGTCGTCCTCGCTTACTAAAAAATACTCACGCTTTTCGGGATTGTCGCGCATTACGACGATTACGCCGGGACCTGTAACGTCGGTAAGACCTGCAAGATTTTCGGCGTGGTTAAGCTGCTTTAAATGGACTGCACTTGTTTCCGAACTATCCATCGCTTTTTTGCGCCACTCCTGCACTTCTTCTTTGTAGCGGTTGGTTTCTTCTACTTGTGCGATGTAGCGTTCGGTTTCGTTTTGCAGACGCGTTTGCAGGGCGGTGATTCGGACGGTGTCGGCACTGCTCATTGCTGTGTTGCGCCGTACGCTCTTTATCTGCACCGTGATAACGAAGGACATTACAAGGCAGATTATGCCGATAGCATACGGCGCGGTTTTAGATACCTTCATCTTTGCTCCTTATCTTTGTTAATTTCATTTTGCAATAGCTCGTAAAGCTTTGGATTTATGGAAAACTCGTCGAGGGTGTTTTTTATTTCGGCGAGTGCTTTTTGCTTGGTTGCGTGGGGGATGTTGGCTTTTGTCGCCCGAATTAGTATATTCTTGGGGGTGTGCGTATAGTCCACGTATTCGAGCAGCTGCGACTTGTAGCCGCAGCAGGTGAGCAGGTTTGCGCGGATAGCGTCGGTGAGCGCGGAAGCGATATGCTCCTTGATTATGCCGTAGCGTGTGAGGATGGACAGCCGCTCCGACTTAATTTGTGCGTTAAGCTCATGCTGGCAGCACGGAACAGATAGTATAATGCGCGCGTTCGCTTTTATTGCGTGATACAATGCGTAGTCGGTCGCGGTGTCGCAGGCGTGCAGCGTTATCACCATGTCGACGTTATCGGTGGAGGAAAAGCCTTGAATGTCGCCTACGCGGAAGGAAAGATTGTCGTAGCCGTATTTTGTTGCTGCTGCGCTGCATTTTTCGATTACGTCGGCTTTTAGGTCTAGACCTGTCATGCGTATGTCTATGCCTTTGATGAATTTGAAGTAGTGGTACAGCACGAAGGTGAGGTAGGATTTTCCGCAGCCGAAGTCGATTACGTTAAGCTGCTGCGGCGGATTGTCCCCGAGGGTGTCCTCGACTGTTTCGATGAATCTGTTGAGTTGCTTGAATTTGTCGTACATCGGCGCGGCGACTTTGCCTTCTTTTGTGAAAATGCCCATGTCGACTAGGGGCGGAATTGCGTCGCCTTCGCGCAGGATATAGTTTTTTTCGCGGTTATGGCTTTGCTCTGCTGTGAAGTTGTTTTGCGATTTTTGCTTGAGGAAAAGGGGCTTGCCTTTTTTGGTTATGCGAACGCTGCACTCGTAGCCGCTGTGGAATGAGTTAAGCTGCGAGAATTGCTCCATCTGCGCGAGCAGGTAGGCGTGCAGTGTATCGGCTGCTACTGTTTCGTGGAAGGCTTGCTTGCCCGTTAACATTTCGGATTGGTAGCTTGATTGCTTGTCCGATATTGTGATTTTTTTGTATTGGCAGGAGGGGGAGGGGCAGCTTAGTATGATGCGCGCAGGGCGTTCGGCTGTGATTTTGTGCAGATACTCATTAAGCTGGCTCATCAATCCTCCGTGGGTTGTTGGTCGTTTTCGGTTTGTGTGTCGGGATTTACTTCGTTGTCTTGCGTGTCGCTTTCGCCTTCTGATTCGGGCGTGGGCGATGGGGTCGGGGTGGACGACAGCTCTTTGAAGTAGCCTTTGCCTACTACGGATAAGTCAAGTTCTGATGCGGTTATGTTGTCTTTTAGGTTTGCGTCTAGTATGCGCGAGAAGTAGGAGATTTTGTACTCAAGGCTGTCTACGCTGCCGAGCTGCACCACTAGCTTGTCTTTGTATAAAAAGCTAATCTGTGCTTGCTCTGTGTCTATTCTGTTTACGCTTTGCAGTAGGTTGAAGCTTTCGAGTTCGGCGAGAAGCGATAGTGCGCTCTTTATCTTGAAGTTTTCGATTTCGGCGAGTGCTTGCGCTTCCGTATCGTTGCTGTCGTCGTGGAATATCAGTTGATTGGGGAGCATTGTGTCTTTGATTGAGATTCCGCGCAGTTCGGGGATTGCGCTTTTTTTGTTCTGCGACACTTCCAGAACCTTGCCCGTTTCATCTATTAAAACGTAGTTGCTTTTATAGGGAATGCTTGCGTAAGGCTCACACTCGGTTACAGTTATCACGAAGGTGTTGGGAAGCTTCTTTTTGATGGACGCTGCGCGAATGTAGGGCAGTGACAGTATGCGCTCTGCAAGCTTTTCGGTGTTGGTGCGGAAGTAGTTGTTGCGTGGCGACAGCTGCATAGCCGTGACTATGTTGCTTTCGGACACAACGCTGTTGCCTTCCACTACAAAGTTTTCCACATTAAAGAGCGGGGCAAACATCAAGAATATAGCAAGTCCAACAAGCAGCACGAAAAAGAGCAGCGCACGCATACGCGCCGCACGCTGTCTTCTTCTTTTCCTAAGGAGTTTATCGCGGCTGGGGCGAGTGTCTAGCACTCCCTCCGGCAATACTATCTCTTTGTCCTTAACCATAGAACCCTTTTCAATGTACGATTCACAATGCACAATACACAATGTGGAATTATGAATCGATGTTTGATTAATTTATCAATTGGATTTTAGCACCTAATGTTTGTAGGTTTTCTACGAAGTTTTCGTAGCCGCGTTCGATGTGATGTATGTCGTTGATTTCGGTTGTGCCGTTGGCTGCCAAGGCTGCGATTGCGAGGGCTGCGCCTGCGCGTAGGTCGGGTGCGGTGACTTTCGCGCCGTAGAGGGAGTCTACGCCTTTTATTACGGCGAGTCTGCCTTCTACCTTTATGTCCGCACCCATCTTTTTAAGCTCGGTCACGTGGGTGAAGCGATTGTCGAATATGTTTTCGTATATTATGCTTGTGCCGTTTGCGATTGATAACAGCGCGATTATTTGAGGCGACGCGTCGGTTGGGAATCCGGGGTGCGGCATTGTGCGGAGGTAGTCTATCGGCTTGATGATTTTGTTGGAGCGAAGGATAATGCTGCCGTTGAAGTAGTCCACGCTGCAGCCGGATTCGCGAAGCACTGCCACTACCTTTGCGATATGCTCATATACGACGTTTTGTATCTCGATGTAGCCGCCTGTAATTGCGGCTGCAATCATATATGTAGAGGCGACAATCCTGTCGGGGATTAAGGTATGGGATACGTTGCGGAGGCTCTCTACACCTGTAATTTCGATGACGGGCGTGCCTGCGCCCTTGATGTTTGCGCCTGCGCTGTTCAGGAATTCAGCAAGGTCTGCGATTTCCGGCTCACGCGCGGCGTTGTAGATTTTGGTCGTTCCGCTCGACATGCAGGCTACGAGCATGATGTTTTCGGTCGCGCCTACGCTTGGGAAGTCTAGGTGCAGGTCGGTAGGCTTTACGCTGTCGCAGCTTGCGCTTATGAAGCCGTGCAGCTCTTCGATTGAAATTCCAAGCTCTGCGAATGCTTTTGTGTGCATATCTATCGGCCTGTCGCCTAAGTTACAGCCGCCCGGTAGGCTTATCAATGCCTTTTTGCAGCGTGCTACCAATGCGCCTAGGAATATCACGGAGGAGCGCATTTCGCTCATCAAGCTTTCGGGAATGTGGTGACAGAACACATTCTCGGAGTTCACCGTAAGCTTGTTGCCCTCCCATGTATATGTGCAGCCGATGTGACGCAGTATCTCAAGGGACGAATAAACGTCCTTTATCCGCGGACAGTCGTATATCACATTTTGCCCGCCGTTTAATACAGTCGCGGCAAGAATCGGCAGCACGGAATTTTTCGCTCCATGCACTCGCACCTTGCCTGCCAAAACCTTTTTACCCTCTATCACAATTTTGCTCATTCACATACCCCCTTTAAACATACTACATAGTATGCAGGGGGTGATGTAAGGTGTGAATGGTGAATTGGTTAGTCGTATTGGACTTCGGGGTCGGTTTGTTCTTCGATTGGTTGGTCTGTCGGTTGTTCTTCAGTTGGATTTTCTTCCCATTCTTCGATGGGTTGGTCGGTGGGCTGCTCTTCGTTGAAGAAGTCGTTGGGGTTTTGGTACTCTTCGTCCATTACTTCGTTGAATTCTTCGCCTTCTTCGATTGGCTGTTCGCCTGTGTGGACGTTGCATTCGCCCATGATTTTCTCGTTGTAGCTTATGATTACGCGTTCTTCGAGAACTTCGGGCGGGCAGTATTGTGTTGCTATCATGTTGGTGGTGTTGTCGAATATAGCTGTTTTGTGGCTTGCGCAGGGGGCGAGCTGTGCCATGCCCTTGATGGTGGAGCTGCGCGAAACTTTGTTGTCGCGGCGGCATAGGTCGGTGGGGGCGAGGCCGCTTACGGTGCAGTATTCTACCGACGCTAGGCCTTGCGGCTCGATGAAGGATTTTGCAGGTAATGCTTTAACCTCGTGGACGCGGCGCATTATGTCTGTCCATACAGGGACTGTTGGGTTGACGCCCCCTAGGAAGGACATGCGTTCGGGTGTGTCAAAGCCAATCCATACGGCGGCGGAGTAGTAGGGGGTGTAGCCGACAAACCACCTGTCTTTGTCCTCGTCGGTAGTGCCTGTTTTGCCGCAGATTGTGTAGTCGCCGGAGAAGTTTGCCTTTACACCTGTTCCGTACAGCACAACCTTGTGCAGCATGTCGGTCATGATGTAGGCGGCTTGTTCGCTTATTGCTATGTTGCTTTTAGGTGTGTTGTCGAGTATGATTTTGCCGTTTTGGTCAGTCACGCGTGTGTAGGTGCGCGGGCGCGTGTATACGCCGCGTGCCGCGAAGGAGTTGTACGCCGAGGTAAGCTCCAATACCGATACGCCGTTTGTAAGTCCGCCAAGTGCCAATGAAGCTAGGTTTTTGTCGGCTTCATCGAGGGAGCTTATGCTTAGATTATCGCGCAAGAAGTTGAAGGAAGTCGTGATTCCCATGCGGTCGAGTATTTGTATCGGCACAGGATTTGTGGAGATTTCGACTGCTTTTGTTACGGTCATTGCGCCGCGGAATCCATCGTAGTAATTCTTAGGCTTCCATTCGCCGTAGCCGGGAATGTTGTAGACGAGCTGCTTATCTTCGTATACGGAGAAGGGCGTGATTAAGCCGTCGTTGATTGCCTTTGCGTAAACGGCAATCGGTTTTATTGTAGAGCCGGGCTGACGCTTGGATTGTGTCGCGCGATTTAGCGTACGGCTTGCAGTTTTTTCGCCGATTCCGCCGACTATGCCGCGCACTTCCGCGGTTTCCACGTCGAGGATAACCATTGCCGATTCGGTTTGCTTGTCGCCGTTGGCAGGGAAACGCTCGTAGTCGCGGTACACTTCGTCCATGACTGCTTGCACTTCGGGGTCGAGTGTGCAGTAGATTTTTAGTCCGCCTGTGTACAGCAGATTGTTCGCCATTGCGAGGGATAAGCCAGAGCGCTCCTGCAAGTCGCGCAGTACGTCCTCGATAACTTGGTCTACGAAATAGCTTTGCTTGCTTTGCTGCACTGTCTTTTCTCTTGTTTTAAAGTACAGCGTTTCGTCAACGGCCTGCTTGTATTCGTAATCGCTTAGGTAGCCAAGCTCGTTCATCTTCATTAGAACAAGCTCTTGCTTCTCTTTATTTTTGTCAGGGTTGATGTAGGGGTCGTACAGCACAGGGTACTGTGTTATGCCGATGATTGCTGCGCCTTCGGCTGCGGTAAGCTCGCTTGCTGTTTTGCCGAAATATGTTTTCGCCGCTGCTCCTATGCCGTTGCAGTTGTTGCCGAAGTAGGCAGTGTTGAGGTACAACTCCATAATCTCGGACTTAGACTTTTTGCGCTCGAGGTTTACGGCCTGCACAATCTCCTGCACCTTGCGCTCCCACGAGATTTGGTCTTGCCCCGTGATGTTTTTGATAAGCTGCTGTGTGATTGTGGACGCGCCGCGTGCCGCGCTTTTCTTGAACACATAGTTGTATGCCGCGAAAAGGGTACTCTTTGGGTCAAATCCTATGTGCGAGTAAAAACGTTCGTCCTCGATTGCGACTGTCGCGTCGATGACATGCTGCGGTATCTCGGATATACGCACCTGCACGCGATTTTCCACGTCGTGCAGCATTTCATATTCCACTTCCTGCCCTGTGTGCGGGTCAGTGTAGTAAACGTAGGAGGTTAAATCAAGGTTAAAGGTAAATTCGCCGATGTCAATATCCGACGTCTTGTCGATGAATCCAAACAGCGCGCCTGCGACTATGCCGATTCCTATCAGCATAATGATTAGCACTGTTATCAAAAATATCTTTGCAATCCTGCCAACTATCTTCATATCTTCTCCAAAAAAGAATTTGTTGCTTTCATTCTATATAATAACACAAACAAATGATAAATGCAAATTCATAATGAGCTACTCGTTTTTGATTGCGGCGAGGGTGGATAATTTCATGGCGCGTAGAGATGGGTAGTAGCCGGAAATTATCGCTATTAGCACGGCTACGCCTGTGCCTACGAGTATGAGCCACAGCGGCACGATTGAGGTTTTTGCGATTTCCATGCCCTCGTAGTACCACGGGCTATTCTTTTGGTTTTGCTCGTTTAAGAAGTTTATCAAGGTTGATACGCCTGCGCTGCCTAGGCTTCCGATTGCGCCGCCGATGAACCCTATAAAGCCTGCTTCAAACAGGAAGAGGTTGCGTACGTCGGCGAGCTTGCAGCCTAACACCTTCATTATTCCGATTTCGCGCGTGCGCTCGTACATCGACATGAGCATTGTGTTGATTATGTTTAATGCCGCTACGAAGAATGCTACACTGCCTACCAATAGCAGAATTATTGTTTGATTGCGGCTTTCCTTTTGAATTTGCTCAATGTATTCGTTAAAGTCGTTTACTGTGTAGCCCATGTTTTTGATGGTTTCGGTTACTGCTTTGGCGTTGGTGATGTCGTCGACTTTTACGCGGATTTCTTGAAAGGTTTGCTCCTTCTTTTTGCTAGAGCCGCGTCCGCTGCCTGACGACATATCCATGCCGTTGCCTTGGTCGGTTATGCCCATGAATTTATTATATTCCTTTTTAAGCTCCATCAGAACGCGGTAGTCCATGTAGGCGTTGGAGCTTTCCCAAGGGTTGTCGTTGTTGCGCTTGAGCGTGCCTTTTACCTCGAGTAACTTTGGCTTGTATTGCTTTGGGATTGGCTGACCTTCTTGGGGAGGAGGCATTTGTTCGCCGTAGCTCCAGTCGAAGGTCATTTTTATCGGGGCGTTCATGGGGTCGACTACCTTTTCGCGCTCTTCTGTATACTCCTTTGAAGTGCCGCCGCCGTAGAAGTAGTATCCTCCCATGTTATTGTTGTTGTTATTCTTTTTGGGATTGTAGAAGCTGTAGGCGATTTCATAGCCTAGCACGATTGCGTTATCGTCGCCAACCTCCAACAACGCACCTTCCTCAACTTCGTTCATGCCTTTGATGTAGGGCATTGCTTCGGGGTCTATGCCGTAGACGTTGCAGCTGTAGACATATTTGCCGCTGACTAGCTTGATGTACTCGTTCATCATCGGCGTAACTGCGATAACGTTGGGCAGTGCGCGGAATTCCTCCATTGAGGATTGGGTGAGTGGAATTGACTCCTTCCACTCGCCTGTTTCCCTGTCGTACGTACCCCACGAATTTACCGAAACTAGGGACAAGTCGCCCCAGCTTTCGATATTCTTCTTAATCTGTATGTCCATCGCAATGGATATGGAAACCATTACCACGACCGACGCAGAGCCTATCACAACGCCGAGTAGCGTCAGTATAGTCCTCATCTTGCGCCGGAAAAAGTTCTTGAATGCTAAGTTTAGTAAATCTAATATTCTCATATATTATTTTATTTCCGTAGATTCGTTCTCTTGCATGAATTCTGTGAGGTGCTGGAGCTTGGATTTCTCCTTGCGCTTTATCAGTATTACTACGCCGAAGGCTATTCCGCCTAGGACTACCACTGTGCCTGCGATTGTGAGTATCTTCCACAGCAGCGACATCGCGATAAACCAACCGAATATGCCGCCGGCCTTTTCGTCAGTCGCGCCCATTACATCGCCAGGCATAAACTCGCCCGGCATCATTTCACCGCCGCCGAATTCGCCTTCCATCGGCATACCTTCGGGGTTAAATTCAGGCATTGCTTGGACAGAGATGTTGACTTCTTTGTCGACCGTGTATTTTCTGCCTGTGTTGTCCTCGAAGTTTAGGGTGATTATGCCTTTTTGCTCGCCCGGCTCGCCTACGACCGAAACCATGTCCTCGAAGTAGTCGCTGTAGCCCGCGGCAAAGTTGCCGACGTACATTTCGCCCGCGGCATATTCAAGGCAGCCGCCGAATGTCACGGATAAGTTTGCAAGCGCGGACTTGCCCTTGTTGATGTACTCGAAGTTTACGTTAATCATGTCGCCTACATTGGCGAAGGGCTGCACGTTTACGTTGGTGAACTCAACCTTAATCGGCTGATTTACGGACAAGCCTATGCTTTCGGTGGAGGTGTACTCCTTTTTGTCCTTGTCCTCGTACGCCATCGTGAAGGTTATGGGATAAATGCCGTTGTCAACATCACGCTTGGCGATAAGCGGCACGGATTGGGTAATTGTTCCGTCGGAAGCTATCGAGGGCATGAATATGCTGTCGGAGCTGTCAACGGGAATATAAATTTGACCTATTGTGCCATAGTTTGAAGATATTGTCGCCTTGATGTTGGATAGGTCAAAGGAGGAGGTGTTCTTTATCGTAAAGGTCAGCGTAAACTGCTCGCCTGCTGTAATTTGCGGCACGCTTAGCTCGTATTCGGAGATGATGAGGCGCGGAGTGCCGCGCTTTGGGTCTTCCGACGGCTTGGGCGTGGGAGTTGGAGGTATGCCGATTACGTTTAGTCCTATGCTTTCCTGCGTGGTGTGCAGCGTCTTTTTGGTGTCCTCATATTCAAGGTTGAAGGTGAGGGAATGTATGTCTGTCTGCGTTTCCTTTTTGGGCATGAGCAGGAATGACGCTGTTGTGGTTTCACCAGGGGCAAGCTTCGGCACGACTATTGCGTCCGCGCTGTTTACAGGGAGGAATACGCCGCTTCCGTTTATTGCAAGCTTTATGTTGCTAAGCTCAACGTCGCTTGTATTTTTCGCGGTGAGTGTCACGGTGAACTGCTGACCTGCGTTGATTTTGTCTACGTCAATGCTGTGGTTTTGGATAACTATGCGCGGCTTGCCTATGGCTGCTTCCTCAGGCTTTGTCACCTCGATGAAGATTGGGATTGTGTCGTTGTAGGTCTTGCCGCTTTGGTCTTCGTAGGTGAAGGATATGGGGATTTCGTGTACCTTGACTTCGGCAGTGCCGCCTACGTTTACGCGGAAGGTTACGGCCGCCATGCCGTTTACACCTATTGTCTGCACGTCTTTGTAGCTTGTTACCTCGTTTAAGGTGAAGGGCTTGTCGGCGAGTTTATCCATTGCAACCTTGCTTTTTAATGCCGCTGATTGCCCGATGTTTTTTACTACCATCGACACTGTAATGCTGTCGCCGCCGTATATCACATTCGGCATGGAGTAGTCGTCGATGATAAACTTAGGGCTTTGGGGGGTGTAGATTGTTTTGTTGGAAACTTCGGCGTAGAACTCGGCTTTGTGGGTGTATTCGGCGCCGAGTGCATCGTAGTAGGTTATGTCGAATTTAAGCGGATATACGCCGTCCGCTGCTGCGTCGGTTACTTTATACTTGAAGGTTGCGCTTGCGGATTGCCCTGCGCCTAGGTTTTCGATGTTTTTAGTGCCGTCGCCGTCAGTTACCAGAATCTCTTTCAGCTCACGGTTATAGGCTATGCGTATGCCTTTCAGGGGCGACACGGTGGGATTGCGGAGCTCCAGCGTAAAGTCAAAGCTTGCGCCCGAAGCCATAGGCTCTAGCTTAGTCCCGGCTTTTGTTTCCATGCGCGGCATTGCGTTGGTGTTGGACACGAACACGGATATGCTTTCGTTCAGAGTATACTCGCGCCTGTCGTTGTCGTACCATTTAGCGGACAGGCTTACATTGTATGTACCTGTCTTAATCGAAGGGGCGGTGTTGAGGTTGAACGATACAGCACCGCTTGAGCTTGAATATATGAAAGAGGGAACGTACTGCCCTGTGATAAACAAGTCGGAGCTGCTTGAAGTTACCGAGCCTGTTAGGTTTAACGCTGTGCCTGTACCTATATTTTGCAGCAGGATTCCGACGCTTTGCGCTCTGCCTGCTTCTATTTGAATGTCGTTCTTTTGTACGATAAGCTGTGGAATCGGCGTGGGTGTAGGCGTTGGCGTAGGTGTAGGCGTGGGCGTTGGAATATCGCCTAGGGCGTACGCTACGCAGCCGATTATGAGTATTGCAATCGCGAAGATTGTTGCTTTTTTTAACATGAGTTGTCCTTTCTATATGTTGCTTGATTGTGCTGTATTTTTTCGTTCTTCTTTTTCGATGTTGCCGTCCTTGATATGGATAATGCGGTCGGCGTATTGTGCGATTTCTGCGTCGTGAGTGACCAGCACCATTGTGATGTCGTTTGTGCGCACGAATTTAACCATCATCTCCATAACCTCAATCGTAGTGTTGGAGTCGAGGTTGCCCGTAGGCTCGTCCGCAAGCAGCACAGGGTGCGTGCAGGAAAACGCGCGCGCGATTGCCACGCGCTGCTGCTGTCCGCCGCTCATCTGCGTAGGCAAATGCTTAATGCGATTGCCTAAGCCTACGGTGTGCAGAATCTCCTTTGCGACAGCGTTGCGCTTCTTTTTAGGCATACCCATAAACGCAAGCGGCATTGCGACATTTTCAAGCGCGGTAAGCGTCGGCATGAGGTTGAACGACTGGAAAACGAAGCCGAGGCATTGCTGCCGATAATCCGCAAGCTTTTTCTCCTTTAGGGTATGTACAGCGTAACCGTTCACCATTACCGTGCCGGTGGTAGGCTTTTCCAGCCCTGCAATCATATTGAGCAGCGTCGACTTGCCGCTGCCTGATGTGCCTACGAGTGCGCATATCTCGCCCTTAGGAATCTGCAAATCAATGCGATTGAGCGCAACGATTCGCTCGTATTGAATGCGATACTCCTTGCGCAGGTTTTGTATATCTATGATAATCTCTTTCATAATTGCCTTTCGTGTTGAAAATGCGGAACGCATTAATGCGTTCCCTACATATGACTATCGAGCGCGCCAAATAGTTCCCTTGCATATTGAAATTGTGTAGCCGTTTGTGTAGAGCGTGAGCAGTGTCGGCTTAATCTCTGCCGCGGTTACGTCGAAGGAGTTTATCGCGTAGGTGAATCCTGTGCCGCTGCATTTTACGTAGGCTTCCTTTTGCGTCCATAGCTTGTAGAATGCTCGTGGTTTATCGGCGGCGTTGTCGTAGAGCTGCTGCTCTCCCTTGGCGAAAAATCGCCGCACGATTTTTTCGTTAGGCTCGCGCAGCAATTCCACGTCCACGCCGACCGCGCAATCTGCGACGGCGCATACTGCGCAGCCGTCGGTGTGCGATATATTATAATGGAAGGAAAGGTCGTTTTCGAGATATGGCTTGCCACTTTTAGTTTTCGCGTGTCGCTGCATATTATACGGAATGCCTAAGAGGGAATGTACAGCGTATTTTGCTAGCGAGTGTGCGTGTTTGCGCTCCTGCAATTTTTCGTTGATGTCGAAAAATGCGATGTATAGTTTTAACATATTATTCGTGTAGAGCTTTGCGTATGGCGTTGTGCCAGCCGTTTAGTAAATGTTCGCGCGTGTCGCTTGACATTGTTGGGGCGAATGTGTCGGCGTAGTGCGGCTTTATTTGGTCGATGTTACCCCATACGCCTACGGCTAATCCTGCAAGGTATGCCGCGCCTAGTGCTGTAGTTTCGCTAACGGCAGGGCGTTGTATCGGCACGCCGAGTATGTCGGATTGGAATTGCATTAGGAAGCTGTCGTTGCTTCCGCCGCCGTCGGCATTTAGTGATTCGGGCGCAGAGTCTAGGTCTTGACGCATTGCTTGCCATAGGTCGTTGGTTTGGTAGGCTATGCTTTCTTCGGCGGCGCGGATTATGTGTTCTCGGCGAGTGGCGCGTGTTATGCCTGTGATTGTGCCGCGTGCGTGCATGTTCCAGTATGGTGCGCCCATGCCTGTGAATGCGGGAACGATGTAGACGCCACCTGTGTTTTCGGTTGCCGCCGATACTTTGCCGATGTCGCTGCTGTTTCCAATTAAGCCCATTTCATCGCGCAGCCATTGCACTATCGCGCCGGCGACGAATACGCTGCCTTCGAGCGCGTAGGATACCTTGCCGCCGAGGGATATTGCGATTGTCGATATAAGTCCGTTTCGGCTGCGCACGATTGTGTCGCCTGTGTTGATTAGGAGAAAGCAGCCTGTGCCGTAGGTATTTTTGGCTTGTCCATACGAGAAGCAGCCTTGTCCGAACAATGCCGCCTGTTGGTCGCCTGCTATTCCTGCGACGGGGATTCGTGCGCCGCCTATGTTTGCATAGCCGTAGACGCAGGAGCTTTCCGCGACTTCCGGCAGCATTGCGCGCGGAATATCAAGCATTGCTAATATATTTTCGTCCCACTTGAGGGAATTTATGTTGTAGAGCATTGTGCGGCTTGCGTTTGTGCGGTCGGTGACGTGCACGCCTGTGAGCTTGTGCAGCAGCCACGAATCGACCGTGCCGAATGCGATTTCGCCCGATTCCGCACGTTGTCTTAATGCTGCGTCATTGTCCAATAGCCACTTTATTTTTGTGGCGGAGAAGTATGCGTCTATGACCAAGCCTGTGCTTTCGGCGATGTAGCCGCCCATGCCGCGCTCTTTTAGGCTGTCGCATATTCCTGCGCTGCGGCGGCATTGCCAAATTATGGCGTTGCAGACAGGTTCGCCCGTACGCTTATCCCATAAAATTGTGGTTTCGCGTTGATTCGCGATTCCGATTGCGGCAATCTCATTGGGCGAAACGCCGCTTTGGCGCAACACCTCGTCCACAGCCTGCATAGTCGTATAATAAATCAGCAACGGGTCGGCCTCGACCCAACCCGATTGAGGATATATAAGCGGCAGCGGCACATTCGCCTGCTGCACAGGCTTGTCCCCCTCGAATAAAATCGCGCGCGACGAAGTAGTGCCTTGGTCTAGTGATAGTATGTACTGTTTCATGAAATCCCCTCCTTTTTTGTTTATTATATCACAGTTGGGAGGTAATGGAAAGATTTACTTTGCGAAATTTTTGTGATAATATTGAACGATGTCTTATGCGAAATTGGATTAGCATACAGAGCTAATAAATATACCTGCGCCATAGATGCCATGGCGCAGGTATATTGCAAGGCATACACGGATACTATAAATCAATATCTATGTATATCTTAATACTTTTCTTTGTCTTTTTTTGCTTGACTGATGGATGGACTTTTGATATAATTAGCTTGGGCAACATTGACACGAACTTCTCAATCATTTTTCCAGGATCACAAAAATGACAAAGACCCACCAGAGAGGTTAAAATGCAAATCAACAAAACCAAGTTGTGCATACGTAACTCCTTTCTTTTGAAGATTTATAAGATTGTTAATTGATATATAGATTTATATATTAGTATTAGCTACATTATATAACATGTACTCCTAATTGTCAAGACCTAAATAACATATATTTCTAATTGTCAAGACCTAAATAACATGTTATTCTTTAAACTGGGTATTTTTAGTCAGTGATTAATCACTGTGGGTTGAAATATATATTTGTAATAGCTTATAATAACCGTTGTAATTCATTGACAAATGATGCAACGGTTTTTATTTTTTATACAGGAAGTAAAATTTTTACCGAACCGCAGCCGCGTTTTTCGCGACTAAGTATATGTAAGGGATAGCGAGGTGAGGTGCATGTGATGAATGAATCAGAACTGCTTGCCAAGGCGAAAGGCGGCTGCACGCAATCGTTCGAGCGGCTTATGCTGCCGCTGATAAATCCGCTGCACGGCTACATAGTGCGCAGCGTGGGCGAGGATTCGACGGCGGATATTTTGCAGGACACCATGCTTTCTGCGTGGCAAGGGATGCCTAGCTTCGGCGAACAGTCATCCCTTAAAACGTGGGTGTTCGGCATAGCGCGGCGTAAGATTGCCGACCACTTCCGGAAAACATATCGTGCGGATACGGACGACATCGACGACCACGCCGACATTGCAGCAAACAGCAGCGACATCGACGCCGCGCTGGATTTATCTGCCGCGGTCGAAGCATTGTCCGCGCACGAGCACGAGCTGCTCACGCTAATCTACAACGCCGAGCTGACCTACCCTGAAATATCCGAAATAACAGGCATACCCACAGGCACAATCAAAAGCAGAATGCACGCAATTAAGTCAAAGCTGCGAAAACAATTGGAAGGAGGAGCGTAAATGAACAGTTGCCCCGAATCGGAGCTGCTAGAGCAATACATCAATCGGCGGTTGACTGCCGCCCAAAACTGCGAGATTATCACGCACGTCGCGAAGTGCGAGGATTGCCGCCGCGAAATCGCCTTCCTGCTAAAGCTAAAGTCGCAGCTGCAAACTGAGGCTCCGCCGCATATCACCGCCGCTGCATTCGCAAAGCTGCCGCAGCGCAAGGTCTACACCTACGCCGACGCTATCGACGCATTGCGCAATGCGACGGACATTATGCGACAAACGCTATACCTTGCAAATATTTTAAGGAGGATTTAATATGGAAAACATTCCTGTAAAAGAAATATCTGCGTTAATGGACGAGATGAGCACATCGCTCCCTGCTATGTTGAGAAACGTGGTAAATGTTGTCTACTCTGCTGAAGCCGGAAAAAACATGGGGCAAGCAGTAGGCAACCTCTACAAAGAGCTTATCGAAGCCGGAATCCCGAATGAAGACGCACTAAAAATGGCGAAAGACTACATGATTTCCGTAAAAGACTTAATGAACAATTTTTCAAAACCGGACACAAATTCAACCTCCGGCGAATCGCAAAAAAATGAGCAGCAATAATATTGCGGATAAAATAATTACAACGCTGCGAATTGCAAAGCTGATAGTGTTGTTAATACTATTCTTGCTACTGCTGCCGATTTTGGCTATATGGCTGCTTGTGAAGGTTATTGTCTATAAAATTGTGATGCGGCACAACATGATAAAATGCGGAATGCCTAAACGTGCGGCGACATCTCTTGCGCTGCACGGGAAAATACCAATTCAACCCCCTATCGTATAGGGGGTTGAATTGTCTACCGCGTCACATTCTTAATCCACTTGTCGCCGCGCAGGCGGAAGAATGCGATAATCCACTTGAAGAATTGGTCGCAGCGTGTCGCGAAGTATACGTAGGGCAGCGGCAATCGCAGCACTAGCGCCGATATAAATGTCGCCGGCACGACTATAAGCCAGCCGCAGACCATGTCTACTTTGAAGACGAAGCGGCTGTCGCCTGCGCCGCGATTTATGCCGACGAAGCAGCTTGCGTGGTATGCCGTGCCCATGATGGAGAAGCCGCATATGAATGTGAACGTTGCGGCAAGCGTTCGCGCTTCCTCCGATATGTTGTAGAACGAGGGGAGGATGTTGCGCGTAAGCATTAGGCCTATGCCGAGGATTACGCCTGTTATGGCGTAGATGACTTGGATAGTGCCTGCATATTGCCGCGTTTTGGTGTAGTCGCCTTCGCCTACGCTTTTGCCTATGATTACGCATGCAGCCGAGGATAGCCCTAGACACAGCACATAGTTCATGCCGAACACATTTTCGGCAATGCTGTTCGCAGACACCATTACGGTGCCGAGCCTGCCTATCGCCGCCGACTTTACAACGCCGACCATGCCCCACTGCAAGTCGCCAATCACAATAGGCATACCGAAGTGCAGGAAGTCGGAAAACAATCTTTTGTCGAATTGCAGCAGCTCTGCGAATTTCAGCCGCAGCTTTTTGTCCTTGAATATTACATAAAACAAAATAACGGATAATTCCGCGATACGCGTCGCGACTGTCGCGACAGCCGCGCCTTGTATCCCCATTTGCGGAAAGCCGAACTTGCCGAATATCAGCACATAGTTGAGCGCAAGATTTATCGCAAGCGAAATAGTTGTAGTCACAAGCGATATGTTCACGACCTCCACGCTGCGCAGCATTGCGATAAGCGTCTGCGACACCGCCGCGAAAATAAAGCTTAGGCACATTATTCTCAGAAACTGCGCGCCTGCCGCAGCCATTCCGACATCGTCGGTGAACAACCTCAATATGTTATTCGGAAAGATGAAGAATGCCGCGACCACAACTGCAATTACGCCTAGCACAATCCGCAGCACGACTGCATAAATCAGCTTCACCTTGTCAAGCTCACCCTTGCCGTAATATTGCGACATCATAAGCGTTTGACCGCCGCATATTCCGTTGATGAATACTGTCATGAATACCGCGATTTGGTTAGCGATTGCAACTCCGCTCAATTCTATTTCGCCGAGAGAGCCTACCATTATGCTGTCCAACATATTCACCGACACCGACAAAAACCCTTGCAGGGCGACAGGCACGGCTATTTTGAACAGCGATATGTAGAAGGATTTGTCTTTGACCATATAACTCCTAATGTGGGGCGGATATTATCCGCCCGTAGTTTTTATTATTTATCTCGCCGCATTTATTGCTTTTTCAATGCAGGCGTTGAATGCGCCGATTGAGATTGTCACGGAAGTGGACAGCTCTGTGTCGGCAGGTGCGCCTCTTTCGGTTACGGCTATGCCTTTGACTTCGTCAATGGTTTTGCCGCGCACGTATTCGGCGTAGGCCTGGGCTTGCTCGTTCCACTCTTTACCTATGGGGCTGGCTTTTTTCATGCCGTAGGCTTCGCCCATCTCGTTTTTTGTGCGGATACTTACTGATGTGTCAGAGGTGATTTTGCCTGCGGTGTCAAAGGTGACGTTGCATTGTGTGCCGTCGATTATACAGCCGCTGATTCGGTTGTCGGAATCTGTTGTGACTATCGCGTAGGTTGAGTGCGGCTGTGCAAGTCCGTCACCTTCGCCTGCGCTTTTCGAGGCGGAAGCTGTTGTGATTGCGGCAATGCCTAGCTTGTCGCCGGATTTTGTGCCGATGTTGTGTGCTTCGTCTACGGCTTTGGCGATTGCGTCAATATAATTTTTCACCGAGATTGTGACGGAGGAGGATAGCTCTTCGTCAATGGGCGCGCCGCTTTCGGTTATTGCTATGCCGCGCACCTCGTCGATGGTTTTGCCGCGCACGTATTCGGCGAATGCTGCCGCTTGCTCATTCCACTCCTTGCCGATGCCGCTTGCTCCTGCCATTCCGTAGGCTGTGCCTAGCTCATTTTTGGTGAGAAATTCCTTTTCGATGTCGGAGGTGATTTCGCCTGTCGTCGAGAAGGTTATCGCGGTTTGTACGCCGTCGATTACACAGTTTTCGATTACGCCGTCGCTGTCTATGATTACGGCGATGAAGTCGGTGTCGCATTGCGCGACGCCGCCTTTTTCCGCTGCGTCTTTCGAGCGTGCGGCGGTTGTTACGATTGCGTAGCCTGTCCTAACCTCTGCGCCTGTTGTGGTATTGGCAGCGGTCGGCGTGGGTGTGGGAGTTGCACTTGGGCTTGCACTGGGGGTTGTGTTTGACGTGCAGCTTGCTAGCATTAATGTTAGTGCGATTGCGATTATTGCTTTTTTCATCTTTTCTCCTTTGTTAAGCTTGCCTTGCTTAACGCAGGGATTATAACACGCAGAAGCATTGCCGTGAGCGTACCTGCGACAATGCCTGCGATTAGCAGCACCGGCAGATACGGCAGCATGTTAAATCCGGCGTAAAGCGCGGAAATTGCTAAGAATTGCCCTATATTGTGCGAAACTGCGCCGCTGACGCTTAAAATAAGGTAAGATACCTTATTCTTGAATATCAGCATTAGCAGCCCCATCACTACAATGGATAGTATTCCACCGGATAGGGATAAAATTCCTGCAATTAATCCGCGCGTCGCCGCGACAAAAAAAGCCTTGAGCGCACCTGCGCCAAGCGCAAGCGGCATGTCCGCAAAAAACAGCGCGTACATCACCGCAACATTTGAAAGCCCAAGCCTAACTCCGGGCGCAAACGTCACAATAGGCGGAAGCGAGCCCTCGATTATCGCAAGCACAATCGCGGCCGCGAGCAGCATTGCCGTAAGGGTAAGCCGCCTAGTTTTTGTAAA
>CAYZNM010000018.1:0-53543 GCA_964479875.1 uncultured Eubacteriales bacterium | reverse complement strand
GATTGTTGCACATCTCTGCGTCTTGCTTCGTCGCTTATGAATACAGGTTCTAAGTATTTGGCTTGATACTGCTGCAACGTACACATATACTGATTCGCTGGCTGCCCACGTTTTACGTACGCCTAAAAGATAGTTGGTAATGTTGTGCTCCACATCCTGCTGCACTTGCCCGACGGTCTTGTTGTCAAGGGTGATTTCTGCATAGACGTTTACATTGAGTATGCTAGGAGTGTCGATTGTAACTACGTGTCCGATAGGTGCAATCCCTATGCCTAAGCCTGATTCTTCGCCCGGGTCGATGCGCGCTTTTAAAGCTGCGGCAAACTCTGATGTTATCGGATTATATTCGCCGTCAATAACCGAAAGCTTGACTGTGCCGCCGCCGTTCCACACAGGGAAAACCTTTAAGTCGCCCACGCCTTCTATTTCTCGCACGAATTTTTTATAGTCAGCGACATTTCCGCCGAATGCTTTTTGCGACATGCGCTCAACCACTCTTGCACGAAAATCATCGTCGTTTTCGTTGTCACGCGCTGGTGTTTGCGTACCTACTATCTCGGCTCGCCCTAAGTGGTTTAAAACTGATATAGGCAGGATTGAACCGAAGTATTCATTTCCTTGTGTTCCTACTTCTTCGGCTTGCAATAGATATTGACCCACGCCGAGCTTTTCGACAGCAGCAAAAATTACGTTCTTCTGCTCATTGGGCGCCGCGAAACGGCTGCCTATGTTAATATCGGTAAGCTCATCTGCACGATTGTACATGTTAGCTATGCGCAATGCTTTTGTCGCCGGGAATCGCGACATAGCAAAGTCGGCGGCACGGTTATCGAGGTTAATCCCACTGCAAGTTAACAGATATGTTTGCTCCTTGAATATCTCAAGGTTGATATACTGTTGCGCCAATTCAGCCGCTGCCGGCGCAAGCGCATCATAGATAATACTGCCTTGCCGCTTATCCATTGTGTTAGGGATTTTAGATAGCATTCTGTTTAATATCTCGTTAAATGTCAATGTCTAAACCCTCCTTAAAATCTCCCAGCTTTGTTATTACTGTGAATGATACTTTGCACTTGCTGCCACCAATTTGTTCTACTTTGAAGTCTTTGACATCAACAATCCTGTCATCTTGTAATAGCGCATTGCGGATTGTGTTGCGTATGGTGGCGTTAATATAAGCAAAATTTTTACCGACATATCTGGCAAGTTCCACGCCGTAGTTGCTATCATATATCGAATAAGCATAACGCTCTATGGATAGTATGTGGCGCACGGTCTGCTGCATTGCAGCTAGTCCATCAACAAGACCCGCTATCTGATTTGTACTATCCTTGTATGTTAGAGATGGATAAGGTTCTACCCTCGTAAATGGCAGGCTACTAGTTTTTATCACTGGTGTCATTGGTTAACCCCTGATACTCTATAACGTAATACTTCTGTTTGTCAGATTGCATTATCATGTTAACAACATCCCCTTCTCGAAGGCCGCGCCACAACTTTAACTTTTTAGTTAACTTCACCTCGTGGGCATGTATACCCGTTTCTACTTCATCTGTTATTATTTTTTCGGATTCTATCTCAATCTCATGGGAGTGTTTTTCTCCCTCGCATTCGCTTGTTTGCGTTTCGATTTCAAGTTCAACCTCGAAATCCTTACAAAAGACAGACAAAACAAAAAACTCCGCAGGGAGTTCGATTTTATCTTCAATGCTTATAACGAGCGGCTCTATTGATATGACAGTACCATAAACTATACTACTACCTACGCTTTGCGCTATTTGCTTAGGAGTTTGTACCAAAGCTTGAGCTATACGCTTATAATCCACTGTCACACAAACACCTCCAGTTCCATTTTGTGGCTGTCTTTTGCGTAAGTGTGAGTTACGCTAGATACCCACATGTATTCTTGTACACCTAGACTTTCTATATTGAGTATGAAGCCGCTTCCTGCTTTTATGCGATTATCGCCAAGCGAGGATAATTTCATGGAGCGTGTTTCGCTATTCTTTAACCGCAGCAGCTTATCGGCTAATTCTTTTATTTGAGCCTCATTATCGTCCTTGGCTGCTTTTTGAAGCAAGCGGAGTTTGCCCCATTTCTGTTGGGTTTCGCTGTCGTACTCAATCCATATTTCCCTCTTGCCTGTTTCTTCATTGTCCTTGACTATTTTAACTTCATTGTAGGTGTCCTTGTCGATATCGACTTCATACTTATAACCGGTTAGCAGGGAAGCGTCGCCGATTACAAGGTCTGTTTTTTCTTGCTCAAGCTCACTAAAAACGATTGTGCCGTAATCATCGCGCACAAAGCATTTATTTCCGGCATTTATAAGTTCAAGCTGTATACCGTATTCTATCATGCTGTAAAGCGTTTGGTTGTCATGCAGATAAGTTGGGCATACATAGCTTGCATTGAACTTTGTTTTATAGCTCAATCCGGCTTCTCCGCATATCGTTTCAAATATTTGGCTTGCAGTAGCGTCCTTGGTGATGTATACATCCTTGTTTTTAAGATAACGTAGTTGGTCGTAAGCTTTAACAGTATAAGTCCCAGATTCATTAGTAGACATACTAAAAATGTAACCCATGAATATACCTTCGCCATCGACATTAAACGCCACAACACTGCCATTGGAAAGCTCAAGAGCTTCGTTCGGGTCTTTCTTTATGTCGAACTCCAGTTTACCGGGTTGACCGTCTAAAAAAGTATCGTGCTTTATAGCTGTGCATAAGCTTGTAATTTCATAAACTTGCCCTGTTTCGCTGTTTTGCAGTATAACATTATAAATCATGCAGTCACCCAGCTTTCCGGGATAGACAAGACAGTATTTGTGTGAATACGGTCTGGGTTATTGCCAATAACGGTTTTGTTTGCTTGATATAACTCACGCCAAGCGTTCGGGTCGCCGTTCAGCTGCTGCGATATAGCCCATAAGCTGTCGCCGCTTTTTACCGTGTACTCTCTATTGACAGGCGGTTTATTTTCCTCTGTGCGTTGAGGAGACAAAGGACGCGCTATGTCTTCTGCTATTGGCACAGTTTGCGCTCCATAAGGCTTATATTCAATTAAATCAAGCTTGAAATATACATCTCCTTCCTCTGTTGCTTTTATTGTATAGTCGAAATTTTGAATCAACACAAGCATATCTTGTTGATTCAATTCTGTTATTACAAAACGTACAGGCTGTTTACTTAGCCACATCTCATCTATGGCATAGACTGCGTCCATCGGCGAAGCAGTTTCTGTTATAGTGAAAAAACTCTCAATTGTCATTGTCGCAAGCTTAGTCCCACCGGGGATTACCACCTGCCCCAAAGATAATATATCAGCTAATTCATTGCTGCCCTCTCTAGCTTTGCTGTATTCCGACGGGTTCACAGGCAGTATCAAATCATTAAGATAAAATTCAACCATAATTAAGCGTTAACGAGGCTATTGCTCATTATCTCCTCTATGTTATCTGCAAAAACAGCTGCAGTGCGGTTTATTATATCGTCTACATCGGCTGTTTCCCTAATGTCGCCGCTGAATGTAACATTTATGTCCGTATTTACTTCAACCGCATTCGTGCTTTGCGTCGCATAAGGGGCATTAGTATATTCGGTCATTGCAGGACTTGTTTCTACTTCCTGAGCATAATCGAGGCTTATATTCGGGTTAACTTCAACGAATATTTCAGGATTAACACGGCTAAGTATTTGGTTGTTGTTAGCTATTTCCGGGTTTACGCTGTTTGTTATATTTGGATTCAAGGCGAGTGATAATTCAGGAGTGAGCTGCTTGTAGCTTTGCTTGTAGGCTTTGTTTGATATGTCAAGTAGCATTTTTATGTCTTCCTCAGTTATTTGCGGGTTTACCTCTTTTGTTTTTACAGCCTTGCCGCCACTTCCGCCGCCGTCTGTTATAGCCGCAGGGGGTATTCCGCCAACGCCATTAGGATTCAATCCACCGGCGTTCATATTGCCAAAGTCCTTTATATCATTTATAGACTCTTGAATTTTATTACCTAAATCCCTGCCCGTTTCCCTTCCTTGCCGTGTTGTTTCCACAACACTTTTCTCTTCCATTCGTTTAATTTTAAATTTCGGCTCTCCGAATTTAGCATCGACCGCCGCGCTAAACCACCCTCTAAAACCCGAAACAGCTCCTGCGAGGTTAGACCCCAGTACAGCATCTATCGCGCTTGCGACTGTTTGGACTATGCTTAAAATACCATCAAATATGCTAGCGAACAATCTAGCTACCGAACCTAAAGGGTCATGCCACACATTAGCGAAAAATTCTACAAATGCCGCAATCGTGTTCCATAAAACAGCAAATATATTGTATATGATACCATACAACCAGCCAAAGAGCCCTCCAATGAATTCGGTTACATCCGCTACAGTAAGCCCCAACTCCTCCATGCTAGAAGCGAGCATAATCACTATCATAATAATCAACATCAAAGGCCAATTTGCAATCATCCATGATACAAGCCATATCGTAGCAACAACAACGACTATGGCAGAAAGAATTATCAAAGCTGTTACCACTGCATCAATATTTTCTATTATCCATTGCAAACCCTGATTCACTATATCGGATGCAAATTGGTTGAATTCAATAGCAGCACCGCTAAAAGCATAGCTGAAACTATTCTTTATCCTTGTAGAGTTATCTTCAAATGTTACAGCCATATTTGCAAACTTGCTTTCTATTTCGTCTGCGGCAGTAAAAAGTGAGTTTTTGATTATATCAGCTGTTATAACGCCGTCGGATGACATTTCTTTAAGCGCGCCTTTAGATACGCCTGTGTATTTTGCTATGGCATCTGCTAACATAGGAGCGTTTTCCATTATTGAGCGAAACTCATCGCCTTGTAGCTTCCCTGCTGCCATTGCCTGCGACAATTGATACATAGCCGAAGTTCGCTCTTGTGTCGCCGCGCCACTTATTTTAAAGGTTTTTTGCATTAGTTCAGTAAAACTAATGATTTCTGACTGGTCTTTAAACGATTCTTTTGCTAATAAACCAAGTTTGGCGACACTATTTGCCATGTCTTGGTAAGCACCGCGGCTTCTTTGCGCGGCATAAAATATTTGCTCTTGCATTTGAGCTACATTCATAGATTCGCTTGCAATATTGCCAAGGCGTGATTGAATATTGATTATGTTATCGCCAAATGATATAAAATCACTAACCATTTTTTGACCAGCGTTCACTATCTGATTTATTGCATTTACAGCTACGCCCTTCATCACTGTAAAACCTTCGGCTGCGCTACTGGTTGCTTTTTTAACGCTAGACGAGAAATTACTCATTGAGCTTTGGGATTTAGTCGAGAAACTATTCATCTCATTATCCATCTGCTCAAGAGCACGTTCAGCTAATTTTATATCTCCCGCGGCTTTAGTGAACTCGGGTCCCAACTTTACACCCTTAACTGCTCTCATGGCCGTTAACGTGCTATTCATTGCTTTCGTTACAACTCTTAGCGTATTGGACATTCTATCCTGCAACGCTAATGTGGACTGCACTGTAGCCATGTTTACCTCCTTCTGGGTGTTCTCGCTTTCATTTCTCGCTCTTGTTTTTGCTCAGTTTCTATTTTGTTATCAATGCAAGCTATGATAAAAGCCTTTTCCTTCTGCGGCAGCTCAGAGAAACGGGAAGGCGACATATGTAAATTCAAAACGGCGTATTGACAATACGCCGCTTCGCCGCCTTCCCTTATCAGTTTTTTGCTTCTTCTATATCATCGTTGATATCGTCATCGAAGCCGCTAAGACTTAATATGGCTTTTGCCAAGTCGGTTATCTCTCCGGGCAACATGCACTTGGTTATCGCTTCTGTCGGAGTGGACGCCTTCAAAGTATTCACGAAACCTACATCTGAAAAATTGGGATAAACGCAGCCCTCGAGTATACAATTCATATTAAACTTCCCGGTGTCAAAGCTTGCACCGTCCTTGTTGACACGGCTTTGGCACTTCTTTTGTATCTCGTTGAATTTGCTTTGCGTTAGAGCCTTGATTTTGAATTTTTCTGGGAAGCGATTGGATACTTTGACTTCCTCGGTTATGTCAGATACATCATTTGCTGCCAAGAATTCAAGTAATGCGCTCATATTCAACCTCCTGTGAATTGTTCGAGTATGTCGTAACTGTCAAATGTGAAATTGACGTCGGTAGTAAGGAATTCCGTGTCCGCGTCTATGGTTATGACATCTAAATTATCTATGTTACAGTTGTTTAGCTGCACTCGTTGCTTGCCTACGGTAGTGCTTGGGTCTTGGTTGGTTACAATCATGGTAAAGAAGGTGTCTTTGCCTGTCTTTGTGTATTGCTCCATAATCTTAGCCCATATTGACGTTCCGTAGTACATCGTCATCGAGCCGCTGCCTTTATATCCGGTGGACTTATTTTGCTCCCCGCGGTATCCGATAACCTTGAAGGTGTTTTTTGTTTTCTCGACGGTCGCCGTCAGCTTCTTGATTTCAGCGGCTTGGCGTAACGAGCCCTCTACATTAACCCAAATTTCTCCCTCTGTACCGCTTATTACTTCGTTGGCTGTAATGTACTTCCCCACTTGTATACCTCCTATGAGCTTACATTTACAGTAAGATATAAATATTCCATGCTGTCTACAGGCATGATGGCAACAGTTGCAACCACAGAGGAAAGGCTTTCCCCGCGTTCAACAACTACATCATCCGCACCGTTGAATTCTTGAATCGCTCCAATGTTTTGCACGTTAGTAAGGTAATTTATAACGTCACCCCGAAAAGCAGCGCGACCTGTTTCGCTATTGTTAACCTTACCCATGTACACTCGTTCCCACATATCTTTGATAGTTGTGCCTATCTCGTCAAGCGTGCGCAGTATGCGATTCTTGCTGAATGCTTCGCTTCGCTCTTGGGGATACTGGGTTAGTGTGTTAATGTCCTGCTCGCATTGTATCTCGCCGTTTTGTTTATATGATAGCGTAAATTTACCTTCCTTGAGCGCGTTTTCGATTTCATCATGTTGGAGCGGATTGATGATATTGGTTGCGCCCAAGACAGTTCTGCCGGTTAATGATTCCGTAATTCCTGCACCCGCTGTTGCTCCGGCTATCCAAGCAGACATTTCCGCTGCAGTTATTTGTTCGCCGTTAATGGTTACGGCTTGGAAGTTGGATATAACACCCTCGTAGTTTGCTTCCGCAAAGTTCGGGAGCACTGCTTGCACATAACGACCTTGTTTGTCGCGTTGGTCTTCTATGAAACTCTTGACCCTTTCACCTATTGCCGGGTCGTCTAAGGGGACGGCCATAGTCTGCCATTGCGCTAGGCTGGCTAAATCCAGAAACGTCGGCAGCATCGTTGAAGGCTCTGATTTACCGTCTGTACCTCCGACTAATGGTTCACCGGCTGCATCCTGTAATATGCCTTGTTTGACAGAAACGGTTGTGCCCTCGCCTTCTTCTTCGGGTTCTGCGGAGCTTTTGGTATCAGAAAAAGATACAAACGCATTATCTTCAAGCTCTGCTATAGAGCTAACGCGCTGTGTATCTTTAAGTACGACTTTTAAGTAGGTGCTAACATCAAACTCTTTGTCAACTTTTTTAATAGCTACTGTTATCGCATTTCCCAAAGTACCCGGGTATTTTGCTTTCACAAGCAAATCGCCAATGGTGACAGAAGCGCGCTCACCATTGGCATTCGCTCTATAGACTAACGCCGTATGACAATTCGATAACATAAGATTCAACAGCTTACCGTCCTTGTCAAATGCAGTAAAGCCTACTTTGGCAAGACTTTTGCCATCATACATATCGGTGCTGTATACCTTAATCAATTCCTCGGTGCTGCCCCAAGGCAGAGATAGAGGGATAATACCAATGCCGCGATTACCTAACG
This sequence comes from uncultured Eubacteriales bacterium, assembly GCA_964479875.1. GTDB lineage: Bacteria > Bacillota > Clostridia > Monoglobales > CAYZNM01 > CAYZNM01. The sequence goes on along the minus strand of CAYZNM010000018.1, from coordinate 45,662 downwards.
TCATTTTAGGTTTAGGCACTGCAACAAAATTCAGATATGCCCCGGGACGTATTTTGTTTTGCCCCGTAAACGTTCCTCCGGCCATGTTCATACTCCTTTTATATAGTGTGTTAAATCTAACTCTCTTTGTTTTTCGACCTCTGCAACCTCTTTTTGCACGCGTATTGTCACGTTGCAGAAATAGTGCAACACGCCTTCAATTTTTTCATAGCGTTGGTTTTTTATGAGCGTCAACTCATTTGTTTGCTGCTTTTCGCTCCATAAATTTATATAATCTATCTCTAAGAGCTTCAGAGCGACGTCGTCGAGTGTGGATTGTAACGAATCCAATGTTGTTGGGTCTTCAACAGCCCTGTATCGTACGGTTACCAAGTAATTAAGCATATAGCGGCCGTTCAGTTCCCGCTCGGAGCTCATAGTTAACTGCTGCACGAAAAAATGGGGGTATCTAGGTATAGCAGCAGCTTCTTTGTAAACAGTGATATTAGGGAAAAGTTCCGCAATCTTACTCGTTAAGCCGCTCTTTATCATATCCCCTACTACGATGTTACCCATTTCCAAAGCCCCCCTGCAACAAGAATTGATTCCAAGCCTTACGAAAGCGAAGAGGTATTTGCTGATTCACATCATCTATGGAAATGGTTAACATGAATTTGCCTTCTTGCCACTTACCGTTTGTCAGCCTATGCCCATATTCGATATAGCTAGCGTATTCCTGACCGTTGATGATTTCAACTTCCAGTTTATCTTCGCTTATAGTGACCTCGCCTATTTGCCACTCGCTTTTGAGCGCGCCGGTATCTACAGGAGTTTTAGGTTTAACCTTGCTTATAACCCGGTTCGCCATTTCAAGCAGGAACTGCCGCAAAAATTGCTCAAAGTTTTTCTGCAAAACTTCAAACGTTTTAACGAAGGTTTCAAACTGTGAAAAATCAAATTCTTCAGCCATTATCTCACCGCCAATACTACAGTTTTCCTGCTCTGGTATACCTCAGGTAAGCCGACTACTCCTTTGTATGTTGCCAATTCAAGGTCATTCGCAAGCTTCCTTGCAAATACATAGTCGCCTTTTTGTATATCAACATTTACAGCACAATTAATTACCGCGCTTACAATAATAGGTTGTATGTCGGAGTTTTCCGGCTTTGGATTATCCGTATTACTGTAGCTGATATGACATGGAACGGACAAATATAAAGGCTCATCGGGCATGACATCTATGGTACTGGCGTCTGGTTGTATTACCGTTTTTTGCCTATATATGTCCATTGTGTCGGTGTCCATATATTTAGCAACTATACCGCCTATTTGACCGAAATTAAATGCCATAATGTCACCTATACAACTGCCTATACTGTTTAAGTTGAGCAATTGTCCCCACTAGCGCGTCGGCTTTTGATTGTGCAGCGGCAGCTGCCGCGCCTGTTGCAAACGTGACAGTTCTGCCGCCTTCCGATATACTCGATACAGGTAAATCCGCGCCGGTATCTATAGGCGCGGAAGTATTATCTTTGATTAGCTGTATAACCATGTTTGCTGCCACATACAACAATTGTTCGGGCAGCTCCGATATATTACAATAGTTGCATATGGATTGGTAAGCCATATCGGCGTATATACTAATTAAAGTATCCTGCGCATCATCATTTATGGACAGCAAAGTTTTAACTGTGTTTATTATTTCAGGTTTCATACGGTTAGAATATGGGTTAGTTTCACCATGCCGATTTTTTTGGTTTCATTTACGCGTTCCCAGTTTGTGCCAGTTGCCAACTCTGTATTGGATGGAGTTGGTTTTGCGGGCGTGCCCTTCCACTTTATGCCCATGGGATGCAAGACGAAGGCGCGGCGGTGGATGAGGTAATCGGTACTGCCCAACGCGTTACGAGATGTTTCAACTGGTGTAATGGATACAGGCACACCCTCCCCACGAGCGATTACACCGCTGCTGAATAGGTAAGTTGTATAAACATCTCCCTCGACAGGCATTCCATCATCAATTATAAGGCGATAGCCCAAGTATGTTGGTATGCGCACTTCGCCGCGAGAATCCGGAACGAACTCGATAAGGTTCTTTTTCTGCAAGTCTGTGTACGTTGCCGAATGTACAGCCATCGCAGTTAAACTTTCCGCTGCATCGCCCAACAATTGCTTTGCATCAAGCACTACGCTTGCGCTTATTGGTTCGGTGCTGTAATCCGCAGCTAACGCTGCCATGGTTGCCGAAGAAAATACGCCCTTGAGTATCGACATTAGCGTGCGCTGCTCGTCACGCACCCACCATTTTGCAACAAGGTCTCCTATCGCTTGCATTGGGTCGCTGCCGGCTAATGCTCCGGCCAACTCGTGAGTGCCCCATGCGTTAGCGCGAATAAGCAGTGTTGCTATATCTGAGCTTGTTGTAATATTGCTTACGGCAATGTCTTCGCTGTCTGTAAGTACTTGGGATTGACCTGTTAAGTCGTTCCAACGTGGCATCGTTAGCGTTGTTCCGCCTCCTGTGATTAGGTCGTTAAGCAAAGGGTTTGCGGTAATTATCCCGCTCTCAACTAAGCGAGAAAGCTCTGCTGTACGTTCGATGGTGTACTGCGTAAAAAGTTCGGGTTGAATTACATCACTTATTTTTGTTGCTGGCATGTTTACCTCCTAGAAATTTAGTTTATAGTTTGCTTCTTTAGCAAGTCGCCGAGCCTTTTCCGGGTCTTCGCGCAATAATTTAGCTTGCTCGGTCATGTTGAAGTGTTCTCCGCGCTTGAATGGGTTGGGCGCAGGAGGATTGTGCGTCCCGGGTTGCTCCAATGGCTTCCCTACTGGTGTCTGTTGCTGATTAACCATGTTTATAACGGTTTTTACTGCATCTTCAATGCTTGTGTTCTCGTCTTTCAGCCCCATTGCCATCTTTGTGATAGTCTTTATCTTATCGATACTTATGCCGGACATGCCGCTTAAAGTGGCGATGATAACGTCTTTTTCATTGAGCTGATTGGTTAAGTTGTTGACTTGCGATTGCAAGTTTAATAAATCATTGTTGAGCTTTTGCTCTTGTGTTAAAGAGCTCTCGTATACCTCCTTTACCTTTTGGAGCTCATCTTTAGTTTTTATGCCAAGCATAGACATGAGCTCTTTTTCTGCCTCCTGTTTAATGTTTGCATCATGCACAGGTGGCTGGTTTTGTTGTGTTGTGTTGTTGGTTTCTTGCTCTTCGTTTTCAATTGCGTGTGTTTCGTTATCCATTATTGCTCCTTCCTTAAATTAGGTAATAAAAAACCACTCAAATGTGTGGGTGGTTTTTATAGAAATGTCGTCGTTTAGTTAATTTTCTTTGTTAATTACGAATTACTTTCCATGTTTGTATGTCGAAACACTTGCCAAACCACATACGCCACTTGCATATATACCATTCGCCATTTTGCCCATACTCTGTGAAATAAAGCAAGGGCATCAACTGTTTTAGACACCAAGTTATACGTGACATGATAAACCCCCTAGATGAAATAATAAAACCACTCATTTGAGTGGTTGGAATATACTATTATATAGCTTGCTTAAGGTCTAGCTTTTGAAGCACAGTTATTTCTTTTATATCGCTCTCGAAAAGCATTATGAAATCGTTTCCGTTATCGATATCAATGGCCGTTTCATCTCTGCCGTAATCTTCTTGACAGTCTACAGAGCCATACACACCGCAGCAAAAACCTGTAATTATTTCATCTTCATCGGTTGTAACGGATACATATTTATCCATGAATTCATGTAATGGCATCACTGCTTATCACCTCTTTTCTTGCTTGGGTAATCGGGCACAACGTGAGTACCTTTCACGCTATACTTTATTTTGAAGACGGTCGTTTCCGCCCTTGCCCCTGTTATATTATTAACCACAATGCCGATAGGTAAATCATTGTTTATGATTATTTCCTCGGGTATGTAGTTGCCGGATTTATTTTTACGCCATGTACCTTTGCCTGAGAACTCATCTACAAGCTTTTGAGCTTCAGCCATACCGCCGTATAACTCACTGGGACCATATTGCCCTGCATCAGTCAGTTTCTTTTTATGTTGATTAAATTCATGCGTACCAACAATGTGCTTGTTTTGTTGCCCTTGTTCTACGCCGAGCGGCTGAATGCCGCTTTCTACATTGGACTTCACTCTATCCTCGAATTTTGAACCTTTTTTGTTTTTCGGCGGTATTGGCATTCCTTTTGGAGTTCCATTGCCGGGTAATTGCATTTCTGCGGCTTCGACTGGCTGCCCTTTGTTTTTATTATACGCTTTTGTTCTTATCCTGTCAACCGCCATTGGTGTAATAATTCGTTTTTGTGGAAAAGCCTTTTTCCATTCAGAGAATGTCATATCGGCAGGTACGTTGTAATACTTTTTGTCGCCGCCTTTAGCTAACCGTTCTCCTACATCAAACATGGCATCAATCTCGTCAGGCGCGAAATAGGGGATTGTCGTGCAGCGACAATTAGGGTGGAATACCGGGTAGTTAACACCTACCTTCTCTTTCCCTACTTCAAATTTCAGCTTATCCATTTCGCCGCAAATAGGGCAAGTGCGTTCGTCTAGTGTTACGGTTATTTCATACTCTTTCACCCCCGTAACTTTGTATGCGTCTAGCGTTGCTTGGTTGGCTATATGAATAAACTCTGTACGAGCAAGACGAATAGCGTTGCTGTAGTCGGTTGACAGAGCGGATTCAATTCTTTTAGCAATCTTTTTAGGGTTTTGCCCTAATACGAATCCTCGAGGTATTTCACGTTCAAGCACCGCAATGAGCTTATCCTTGTTTTCCCATATACGTTCAGAGTAGTTGCTGCCTAACCAATTCTCTTTAACTGCTTTCGATATAGCGGCCGCGTTTGGTTTGGCGAAGTCAAAGCCTATGCCAGTTCCCTTCTGTATATTGTAAACTGCTTGATAATAACTTTCACTATAGCTCGTTTCCAGCCCATTAGACAGCTGAGTTTGCTGCATGGCGTATATTTGCTCGATATACCACTCAATATTTGCTATTAATGCTTGTAAGCGTGATATATAGGCTTTTGCAGACAGTAAACGATGTAGTTTAGCTTTGTATGCAGGGTCGAATTCATATTCTGATTCCGATACAGCATCGTAGTAACTCTTTGCTTGCTCCTTAAAGGATTTTAGTTCCGACTTGCTTAGCATCTTTACTACTTCATCATAAGCAAGACCTTGTTCGGAGGCGTATCTACCATAAAACGCCTCGATTTCTTTCCGTATATCATCTAAAGCGGTTTCGTAGTTACTTTGCAAAGCCTTGAGTATTTGCTCCGCGGTCTTTTCGTTCTCGTGAATTATACGCTCTGCACGGTTTACCCAATATTCACTACTCTTCATCTGCTAACCTTTGCTCATCTGCAAGTATTTGTTTGCGAAGGTTGTACATGCCGTTTTGTTGGGTCTGCAACTCTTCTTCTTTTTCACGGCGTTTTTGCTCTGTTTCGTGGTCTTTGACAGCAGGATTATAGTTATCGAGGGTTTCTTGCGATACAAGTCCTTGCAGCTTCACCGTTTGGTCAATTAACGCTGTTGTATCAATGAGCATATCTCTGTCCAAGGTTGCAGCAACCTTGTACTCTTGCCACTTGGCAGCGCTACCTATGCCGCGATACTCAAGCCATAAGTCGAAGAAGTATTTTAGATTGCCGATAAATGCCCGGAATTGTTTCTCCAACCCATTACAATAAATGTCCAAATTTTGGTACATTGCTTTTAACGCAATGCCGCTATTGTTTGTGCCGAATTTGACATCGTTTGTGTCAACGGTATTGCTAAATTGCATTATATTTTTATATAAAGCTTCAAGCTTCATCTGTACGGCTGATATATCCGTTTTCACTGTTAGGTATTCCGCTCCGCCGTCCTCTGCAACCGCTACAACTCGGCTATTTTGAATAATTTGTCGTTGTGACGCGAGACTGCCCAGCTCTGGTGCGTAGCCTTTTAAAACAAGCACTGCGTCAATGTCATCAAGTAATGTATCCACAGACTTACTGGACAGCATGTCATATGCGTCGATGTAATCCTTAATGATGTTGAGCAGCGGCAACTCGTCATTATTCCCTTTAAGTGCAATAAACGGAACGCGCCCCCATCCGTAAGGGTCGCCATTTTTTAACATGTGCGCTGTAGCTATATCGTCCGGAAGCTCCTGTATGACACCGTCCTGTGAATAATGCGCTTGTATATCGGGTATAAGCTCTCCGTTGTCGTCGATATACTTTTCCACTACACTTGCGTCCCAGTATTCAACCTTTTTCACTTTGACAGGTGTTTCATCCTCGTAAACTACTTGGCTGTAGTCGCGTACGACAGCGTCCAGTGTAGTGTGAGGCTTATCCGCCCACGCTGGGTAAACTGTTTCTGGTTCAACATCAACGAGTTGGAGCTGTCCTTTTGTATCGATGTACACATAACCCCAACCTATACCTTTGTTTACAGCGTCTTCGGCGATGCGCGCTATGGTGTTGCGAATTTCATCAGTCAAGAATGATTGCCATTCTGTTGAATAACGTTCATCAGGCTCGTTTTTGTCTTTCGCAGTGATTTCTATAACAAACGGCTTGCCAAAAGCATAGTTTATTTTTTGGTCTACCGATAAGCGCAGAAAGGCAGAAGGTAAACGCGAATTTGCTAGCGTTTTATACTCTGCGCCGCCTGCGCTGTTGGAATATGAGCGAGATTTTTTACTAACATTAGCGTTTTTTACAAGATAGTAGTTTTGAGCGGTTTCCATATCTTGTATGTAAACGGATTCGCGGTATTCCGCGAGTATATTTTTGGCTATTTGGGCGTTACTCGCGCCTGACTGCTCAAAATGTACTGTTTGTGGTTGATTTAGCATCCTACCTCCTATACGTATGCTATAAAGCCATGCGGCTTAGCTCCAACGCGTTCAGCGATGCCAGTTGTGCAATCCGGCGCGTCGTCGTGCTTGTTCTTGCCCTCGCGCTGATATTTAATCATAGCATCGTAGTAAGCAGGGAAACGTTCTTTCCAATTTGCAGGGAAGTAAACGTGTTCCATCACCCATGTTGCATTGGACAATATACGCGCCACTTTATTTTTGGATTGATGAAACCATTTCACCGACGTTCTGTTTGTGTGGAATTTCTCTTTTAAGATGCGTTCAATTGAACGCGCGAATCCGCGTCCGCCGTTATTGCTTTCTATATCGGCGATGTTCGCCCCGTCGTCGTACAACATTTTCGCAACGGCGGGTTCGGTTTCTTCCATCGGCTGTTTTGTGTAGATGATGTTCAAGATGTAGGCTTCGCCGTTGAACACCCCGTAATTAATCGAGCAAAGGTAATCATCGCCTTCGTCAGCTGTGTCAGTATAATTCCGAACGGCAGTGAATAAGAGGTTACCATCTCCGTCGGTGGGCAAATTGGTATAGGTCTTGAAAGAAGAATACAATCGACCTTTAATATCAATTGGTTCTTGCTGATAATTCGCCGACGCAATATCTGCGCCCATAGCCCTAATTTTGCCTTTATATGATTTCGCGGACAGGATTTCGGGGCAAAGCATTGACCCGTCTTCCTGAACCGCCTTGTAAAGAATATGACGCACCTTTGCGTCTGCATCCTTATAGTGCTGTAACGCTCTGCCTGCCAAATCCTCGCTGTGCCATCGGGTCATAACGATTATTATTTTGGAGTTTTCCTCTAACCTTGACAGCATTGTATTGGTGAACCATTCCCAATGCTTATCAAGTGTGTCGGCGTTGTTTGCTTCTAAAGCCGACTTTATTAGGTCGTCGATAATTAAGATTGTCGCCCCGAATCCTGTAGCTGTACCCGTCGGGGAAGTGGCGAGGTAGTTGTTATAACCACCTTCCAAGCTCCACATGTTCATTGCGCCATCGCCGCGCTGAATTTTGACTTGCGGAAAAATATCAGAGAATACAATGCGGCTTTCGTCAGCTTTGAGTTCCATGATGGTGTTTCGGACGCTCTTTGAAAAGTTGGTTGACAAGGTTTCGTTATATGAACCTGTCATCACTTTTTGGGTTTGGTCGCGTCCGAGAACCCACTCAACGAAGCAACTTGCCGTTCGGCTTTTCCCATGACGCGGCGGCATATTCACAATAAGCACTTCGTCATCTGATTCATAAAAGTCTTGTAAGTCGCGGCAAAATTGTATGAGGAATTTTCTGCTGCGTTGGTAGAATGCCGGGGCTTTTATGTGGCAATATTCAAAAAAGTCGCGTTTTGCTAATTCGCAAAGTGCTCCTTGTTTAAGTGTCATCATTTGAAATACCCGCGATGCGCCTCAATTCGTCCGTGGTTAGTTCCTCGAACGGATTGTTGATTTCCCCTGAATGTCGAATTTTATCAGTAGGCTTGAACCCGGCGCGGTCAAGGACATCTTTCGCAACCATATACCTTACCATTTCGCTTTTTGCATCAAGGAGTTTTTTGTGCGTGTTAAACGCTTTTGCAGCAAGTGACCTTATGCTTAATTTAATTAGCGTGTCCAATTCTTCCATGAATTCGGAATTTTTCTTCCATTCGCAAATAGTTTTTTCAGCTACGTTAATCTGCTCGGCTATTTGTTTTTGCGATAACTCGCCCAGAACCATGTGTTCAAGACACTTTTTCTGCTTGGCTGATAGCATTTGGGTCACCTCCTTCTATTTACGTTTATTAACGTTGTTCGACCTGAAAATAAGGCAGAAAAATACCGCCCGAAGGCGGTTTTCGTAGTTGCATAATTTTGATAATACTATTATAATTCACATACAACAAAAGAGTGTACCATTTTTAAAGCTATTTGTGTCATGCGACTTATTTGAGTTTCACTATAGTTCATAGCTGCCGCTGTTTGGTAGCGCTTCATGCCACGCAAGTACCTATAAACTAATACATCCCTATGCCGTCGGTCTTTCAAAGTATTTATACAAGCTTCAATTCCTTGCTTCTCGGATTGCAATTTCTCAAGCCCGCCCTCCAGTTGCTTCCTGCGGCGCATACATGCGTCTGCCACAGCTATAGCCAATCGTCCCACCGGGTCGGTAGTCCGATTAGTGCGCCTATCGCCGCACAGCTCCATCGCCCCGGAGGGCAGCGGACAATAATCCACCGTTGGCAGATTGTTAAGCTGCTGTTTAATGTCTGCTATCTGCAGGACTATCCGTCTGTATTGTGATAGATATGTCTTTACCTCTTTGGTTGTCATTGTTCGCTGCCCTCCTTGGTTGGTTGAGTTTAGTTATTTGCCTGCGGCAGTACGCGGGGCATTGCCGTGCTCCTTTATTTCTTCTCAATTATTGAAATAGCTTCAAATATCGGATACACCTGCTTCGGCACGACTGCATTGCCTAAGCATTTAAGTCTGTCCACCCGAGAGGGAATCCCATTAGCCACTCTACCCACGTCGGGTTCAGTTGTCCACCAATCACGGAATTCAGCTCTGTTTTCTGCGAGAATCTCTTTGATTCCGGGTTGATGTCCGGCGATTTGTAGTCTCTCGTGGTCGGCGTAGGATACATCGCCACCGCTGTAGCCAATGGATTCCCTTGATGCACGCCGCGCGGATTGTTCGGATTCTTTCCGGGACCTCCGGCTGATGCTTTTGGTGTCGGCCACATCTTCGCTACTGTTGCAAGTCCGTTCCCGGCTTTGGCACTCGAACCTTTGCGATTGTTGTTGCCGTGGACTGTCGGCGTCGGCCACATACCCATGTTCGCTTGTTCCCGAGCTTCCTCGTACGCCTTGCACATTAACGGGTCCACTTGTTCGCGAAGGTTGCCCGGTCGACGCCTGTTCTTTCGTCCGCCGTTGGTTGCCTGTCGTTTCATCGCCTCGTAGCTGCGTTGGGGCAGGCCGTCGAAAGTGTTCGGCGTAGCCCAAAATGAAAACTCGTTTTCTCCTGTGCGGGGCGCCGACTCCAGCAGCTGGAATAACAAATGCCCGCGTTTCGTAACCTTTGGCTGCCAAGTCAGCAAGCACATCGTCGAGTGCCATGCTGATGAGACCAGCAACGTTTTCTCCAACAAACCAAGTGGGCTGTAGCTCGTCGATAACTCGGCTAACCTCTGGCCAGAGGTGACGGTCATCGAGCGCGCCTCGTCGCTGCCCGGCTGTAGAAAACGGTTGACAGGGAAAGCCTGCGGACAGGACGGTGATATGCCCAACCCCTCTATCTCGAACGCTATTTGCTGATACATCTCTAATATCCCTCCATTTTGGTACGTCCGGCCAGCGCTTACATAGTACGGCGTGTGGATAGTCGGCAAGCTCGCACTGCCCGACGGTCGTAAATCCTGCCCATTCTGCGGCGATGTCTATGCCGCCTATACCTGTACACAACGAAAAATGCGTCATGAATCCTCTTTTCTTGGTTGCGCGCGGTGGCAAATGTTTGTTAGTAAATCATCCTCTTGAGCGCGATTTACTCGCGTAAGTACGTCACTAATAATCGCGGTTACAGAGCCGTTGTCAATCACGTTAAAGCACTCCTTTTCCGCAATGATAATCGTCTGTTGTAAATTCGCATAACTTTCCTTCAATGACAATCGCCAAGCGGCAATCAGCAGTGTAACGGCGTTTGCAATCTTTGCACCGTACCGACACAATAGATTTAATTGCTTTAGATTCTGCCGCGCATTTATCACATACCACTTTGCCGTATTCAATGGGCGTGGAGCATATAAAACAGTTAGTCAACGTCATACTTCGCTCCTAGCCGTTTGGTTTTCGCGAATATAGTTTTTAAGCTGCGCCAAAGTCCAAGTGCGTCTTTCCTTGGCGAGTTTAATCACGTCATCTTTAGTCCAGTCATCATCTTCACGTTGCAAAGCGCAGTAAATACCAGACTTAACCCAATTTTTCACGATTGCGTAGATATAACTCCATGGCTTTGCAGGAGCTTCGTCAATAGCGGCTATAAATACCGATGGACGCACATATTGTTCCATCATGCGATAGATATCGCGTCTTTCTTTGTCGCCCAATGCCTTTGGGTTTTCGTGATTGCTTTGCCAGTGTTCAATCACCTCTTCAACATCGAGATTAATAACTTCTCTCAACGCCAAATCGGAGACAGAGAGATTTTCGCATGTCTCTTTCTTTTCGTTTTCGTTTATAGTTTGGTTTTCTTTTCGTTTATTTAATGGTGCAGTAACCTGTGCAGAAGGGTGTGCAGAAGGGTGTGCAGAAGGGTGTGCAGAAGGGTGTGCAGTAACCTGTGCAGAAGGGTGTGCAGTAACCTGTGCAATCTTTGACAAGGTATCATCTGACGAGTTTTTATCCACAGAGTTATCCACAGCCGATGGTGCAAATTTTAACAAGGTATTGATGGTATAACTTGCGGCTTTTCCATTGCCGTTTTCTTTGTATTCGATGTAGCCCTTCTGCCGCAACGTGTTCCGAGCATCGTAGATAGCTCTCCTTGATAGCCCACTGGTTAGTTGCAGGACTTGATTCGATACCGTAAACCACTTAGACCAGCCACATTTATTGTTAATGTTGAATAGCGTATACCACAACGCTATCTGACCGGTTGACAGTGTGTTTAGTTGGATTGAATCGTGAAAGGCAATACATTCTCTGATGAAGTCCATCTATTACCACCTGTTTTATATTACAATAGTGTTGTTACCCACATAATCCTGTACCACTTCAACGAAGCGTTTGCGGTTACTATGCTTTTCGCTTAGATGCAGCAGATTTATTTGCTTCAACAACGTTTTGTCCAGTCCTTCCAAAAGCTTGATAAACTTTTCAAGGCTAAAATGCGTATTCGTAATACGCTCTGCAAGCGAACGGTCCGTATGCCCTTCGGCTACCGCCTGCCATATCTCCAGTTCGCTGTAGTTGCACTCCACCATAGCGTAGTTTACTGACTGGAATGTGTACTTCGTGAACGAAAAATCAGTAGCAAACAAAAGCTTTTCATATGTAGCTACCGACTGGATAAGGAATCCCAAAGGCTCTGCCGCGTCATGGGATACAGCAAAGGGCAGTATATCAAAGCTGCCAACATCAAATTGTTGCAAGCTCTCCACCGCGTAAGCATAACGGCTATCTGCAATGCCAATCTCACGCAGTGTGCCTGCGGATGCGTATATGGGTATACCGCGAGCAATAATGCTCCCGGCTGCTTTGCTGTGGTCTTTGTGTTCATGGCTTATAAGGCAGGCGGCAACATCAAGCGCATATCCTGCTGCGGATAACAGCTTCTTGGGCGGTAAACCGCACTCGATGAGGAGCGCGGTTGTGCCGTCGTTGATGATGTATGCGTTGCCTTTGCTGCCGCTTGCTAGAGTTTGTATATTCATGCGTCATCCTTAAAATGGGGCTTTGTTTGTTGGTTGCTGCACGTTTTCTGCCCGGGGCTTGATGTCTATCTGCTCGCTTCCGGCGAATAGTGACTTGTATTCGGCGCTGTTCTTTATCTTCTCCTGTATCCACTCCGGTAGCTTTTCCATTAGCTTGTTGTCGCCCATGTCGTAGCGGATAAGCTCATTCTCGGGTGTTATGGGCTGCAATCCTACCATCAAGGGGTTTATGCCGCCTATGTTGCTGTATACTGTGCCGTCGTCGCTTGTTTCATTGGTTACCGAAATCATACAGGGCAGTCCGACAAGGTTATTGGTGTCATAGCCGTTTTTGATTTCTTCTGGGGTGAATTCGCGAGCAAGGAGCGGACGCACGTGCTTGTATAGGCTACTCTTTTTGTTTAATGACAGGCTGTAAGTCTTGCTTATCACACGGCGTTTCTTTTCGCCGTCTACCTCAATTACAGTGCCATCCAATTCAAATATGAGTATAACTTTATGCTCAGACTTCTTGAAATTCACATTGTACTGTGTTCCTATGTCCACGCTTGCATAGCATATGGCGTTATACGTCCCCTCGGGTATCGGCTCTACATTAGCCTTAAACTTTGCTACAGCCATCATGCCACCTCCCTGATTGATTCAGCGTGAACCTCTACTTTAATCGCCTTTTCAAACTCCATGCCGCAGCGTTTGCACTTCCACAGTTTATTTTGTTGCTTGTTGCCTGTACTGCCGCCGCATACACATTTTTGCTCGGCTACAATAGTTTCTATGACTTGCGATTGCAACGTAGGCAGGCTTGTTGCGCATTCGGCGTTGTCGACTATGATGGGAGCGTGGAAGCCTGTAGCTTCGCTAAATACCTTGATGATTTCTAAGCCTATGCGTATCTTGGTCGATAAGCTGCAATCACTGTACGGTGTACCGTTATGCGTAGGTATGCAGCATTCCTTGCCGCCGTCAGCTACCTTGTTGTTCTCGAAAAGTCGGAATTGTACGAAGCTGAACATATCGTTAACGGCGTTTTCAAGCAGCTCATTTTTCATTGCGCAATAATCGTCGCAGAGGGCGATGTTGCCGTCTAGGTCGTCCATAAGGCTGTATAACTCGGCGTTACGGTTTTCGAGTGCTGCTATTTGCTTATCTATGTCAATATTGAAAGCTTCGGCAGCTATTAAAGTGTTAAGCTCCTTTGACTTGCGGTCGATTTCGTTTGCTTCGTTCTGTGCGTCTGCGCAGCGGGCAAATACATCACTTGTAATACTGTTTAGCTGCGATTCCAGTGTTGAGATTTTTCCGCGCATAGCCTGTGATTCAGTGGCAAGAGTGATGAATGTATCGGTTGTATCGAATGCAATAATAGCGGATTTACTCGCCATCAATTGATTTAGCCGAGCTTTTTCATTTTCGAGCTGTTCAACTAAGGCTTTTATTTTTGTGTCGGTATCCTCGATTGTTTCCTCGCTCTTGGATATGGAAGCAGCAAGTGACTTGCCGCGCGCCACTATTTCATCTAGCTGTCTTTGCTTATCTGCGGCGAATTTACTCTTTGCCGCGGCAATTTTTTCGTAGGGAAGCTGTTGGTTGCATGTTGGGCAAGCTGTATCGCCTTGCCATATGCTATCGTTGATACGGTTATATTCTGCCAACAATTCATCTTTTTGGGCAATCATAGCCGTCGTGTCAGCTTGCAGCCTAGCCTTTGATGATTCATAGCTGTTTAAACTGAACTTCAATGCTGCGATTGCACTATTGCAATTATCTATTCCGGCTAGTATGCTTTGTTGGTCTGATGCCTTTTCAAATTCCATGCGTGCCGTATTCATACGGCTATTACATTCAGACAATTCCGCCCTAGCTTCAGCTACGGACTTTTCAATGTGCGCTGATTCGCTGAAATTCTTCATCTGCGCGATTTTATTCAGCAGCTCATTTTTGCGTGTTGTCAGTAGTTCGAGCTCACTCTTTGCCGCTGCTATATCCGTTGTCGGACGGCGTAAGGCTTCGGCTTGGGTGATGGACGGCTGTATACCATCTATTTCTTGTTGCAGTGCTTTTTTATCGCGAGCAGCCTTTTTGCGATACTCGTCTATGTTAATGTTGCGAAGCACGGAGGGTAGGACTGCGTATTTGCCTTGCATAAGCTTCTCGTCATTTGGCAAGGCGCACAATTCTAGTAGCTTGCCTCGTAAACGTTGCCATTCCTTCGGGTCTGCAAGATAGAATGGGTCGGTAACGGTGCGGAATAGTTCCTCGGGGCACAGTTCCTTGATGAAGGCTTTGTATTCCGTTTCGCTCTTGGGTACGCCGTTGATTGTGTATTCGGTTGTATCTCCGGCGAAAACTTCCTCGCCTTCTACAACGCGCCATTTCTCCTTTATATGACGGCGCAGGGTAAGAGGGAAGGGACTGTTTGTGTTGAACTCGGCTTCGACGTAGTATTCTAGTTTGCGTGTGTCTAGGGTCTTTGTACTGAATTTTGCGGCGTTATCGCTGTTTTTGCCGAATAGCAGCCATGTGTAAGCGTCGCAGATGGTAGTCTTGCCTGTTTCGTTATCGCCGTAGATGCGGACATTTTGTCCGCGCGGCTCTATGGTTAGGGATTGTATGCCCTTAAAATTGCTGATTGTTAAACGTTGTAAATTCATTAATTGACACCGCCCTTTCTTTGTGCTATAATATCATTGAGATTAATGATATGCGCCCCTTCGGTTGCCGCCGGCTGGGGCGTTTCTGTTTCTTCTACTACGATGTAGTCATCGACCGTGCGTCCAATAAGCCGTCCGCACTCTGTTACTAGTATGTTAAGCAGGGTGTCCTCGTCCTCGACGCCGCAGGACATGTAATGTTGTGCTACTGTGTGTAGACCTATGGAGATTAACTCCTTGCCTTCTTTAAGTTTAACTGATTGTGTCATACACCCTCCTTATGATATCTTACTTACAACGTCCTGCAGCAAAGCCGACAGGCTATCCGCAGTCACGCACACATCTACAAAATTACCGTCAAACCGTCGTACCCTCACGTACTCATCCGTGACCGAAGCGTAATACTCTACTGTTGCAATGTCGCGGTTGATTGCTCTTAGTACCGGAGGCAGCAGGTTAACAAAATGTGCCTTGCGAGCGTCAAATGCGGTTTTTATTGGTTTTGCGGCGGCTCTTCGTTTGGTTTTCATCGGCTTACTTGCTCCCATATGCGTACAACCGTAAAAACCTCCGCTAGCGCTTGCGCTATATGCACACTTTGGCTATCTGTGCGCGTCATGTCGAGTGCAAATAATACGTTTTCTTCCCACGTGTGCCGCTTCGTTTGTATCTTGTCTTTGTATGCGCGATACTCTCCATCGGTATTGTATGTGCTGCGGCTATTCAAATCCGATGACATTATCCAAGCGTTCATCGCAACGTGGTTAAGTCGGACGGTGGTTGCTTCTACAATGTAAGACTTGCCATCGACTTTATCCACAAAAGACCCTTTAGTGATTACCTCAAGTGCAAAATCGTTACTATCAAAATTATTCATATATCCCCCTATAAACATCCCAACTCGCGCAGTGCCGCTTGCAGCACCTGTCCGCGTTTCTGTCCGTCTACGTATAGCGTTGTTTCGCCTTCGCTGTCCCTGTGTATTACGATTAGATGTATCGCGTCGTCGTTGATTACTTCAAACGCACGTTCTTTCGCTTCCTGCTTTATCCCCTCGATGGGCGATTGAGCTTGTTTTGTAGCGGCAGGTTTCTTGTATTTCAGCTTATACCGCTTTTGCTTGATACTATCAACGGTGCGCCCCATCATGTCGGCTATCGCTTCGTTGTCTTTGCCTTCATCGATTAGTGTTTGTAGCCTAGCTTCTTCTTTCGTTGTCCAGTTTTGTGCCATATTCACCCCTCACTTCTTCTTACAAAATTTCAGTTCCTGTATTGCCTTAACAGTTTCATCGCAGGCCTGTATGATGACATCATACTGGTCAACTTCATCATCGTTCACTTGACCATTCGCCGCAATAAGCAGCAAGTCATCAGTCTTTTCATTGAGCCGCTTAACCGATAGTTTTACGGCAATGGACGCTTGTTCCAATGTCTTATCCTCGTACCGTGGGTATAATTTTCGCGCAAGGACGTTGTTGTTCATGTGCATTACGCCAAGCCACGGCGTATTATAGATGTGGCACATGCGCACTACCACTTCATCCGGCACACGGTCGTGTCCGCTTTCATAGTTCTGCAGCGTACGTGTGTGGCATGGTATCAGCTCGGCCGCTTGCTCCTGCGTATATTGGGTAGATTCCCGCGCATTCTTGTATATGTTTACGGTGTCTTTTTTCGTGTTCATTCGACTTCTCCGGTGGTACAATTGTTATAGTGGTTGAGCTTTACTGCGCTTACGCGCCGCGCACATATCATCGCCATTGAGCCACCGCTCCCATCGTCTGCGTGGGATTATCACACGGTCGCGGCCGTCATCGTCGACGATAACTATGCCGATAGGCAGCGAGCCATTAAGGATTGCGTGCTTAATCTTCATCGGCGTAGTGCCGAGGATTTTAGCGACGTCAGCGCATTTGATCGTGTCGTTTGTTGGCATGATTGCCTCCTTCTCATTGCGCCATTGCCACAGGTTGTTTTTCTGCGAGTAGGTCGTCGATTATTTCGTTTGCAACCTTGCGAATTTCTCGCGACCTAGGTGTATCATCGACATCATTAACCACCCGGGACAAACGCCCGGAATCAGTCTGTATGCCGCGCTTGCGAAGCATGATAATTAACTGGTGCTGCGTGATGTTGTGCTCTTGAAGGCGTTGCTTTAACTTAGACATGTGTTCTCCTTTCGGTACAGTGATTTTATTTGTTGCTGTTGCTGTTGACAAACATATGCTTATTACTGTATAATAAAAACGATAAATGTAAAATGTTGGGGGCTAGTATCATACAGTTAAAACCGGATTGTTTTCGCTATATATTGCTAGTCGCTGAAAAAACAAGGTGTTGATGTTGCTCCTTTCGTTGGGTGTGTGATTGCTGTTGCTGTTTGTTGTTGCTGTAGTTATAGTATAATCGGAAAAATCCGAATTGTCAATACTAAAATCGGATATTTCTGAATTTTGTAATATTATATAAATATAGGTGAATGTATTTGTGTACATTAGACAGAATTTTAAAATTAATAAGAGAGAACGGCATTAATGCCGCCAAATTAACAAAAGAAATTGGCTTATCCCACAGTGCCGTGAGTGATTGGAAAAAGGGCAAAGGCAACCCCTCTGCCAAAACCATAGCTAAGATAGCCGACTACTTCAATGTATCTGCGGATTATTTGCTATGCAAAACCGATGACCCTACACCTCCGGGCAACGAACTGATAATACCCGACGAGCTGAAAGATGTTAAAGTAGCTTTTCATAGGGGCGAATTCGAGGACTTAACACAAGATGAAGTGGATACGCTTGCTGTGATAGCAAAGCGATTAAAGGAGCAACGTTTAAAAGGGAATGACAAAACATGACAAGCTATATGAATTTGCAGATGAGCTTGGTGTTTTAATCGATTACGATGAGTTTAGCCATACCAAAAAGGCCGTATGTCTACATAGTGCTTTTTACAAAGCCATAATAGTGGACAAGAATAAGATAACGAGCACAAACGAGGAAGCGGCGGTGCTCGCCGAGGAACTGGGTCATTATGCCACAAGCTCATTATATTTTATAGAAAGCCTGCATAACACGCCTACATGGCGCACAAGCAGGAGAAAGTACGAAAAAGCCGCAAAGAAGTGGGCTATAAAGCAGCTTCTGCCGCCTGATGATATTCGTGAAGGAATACGGTTACACGGAGTATTCGGGCTTGAAGCTGTAGCGGATTTTTGCGAAACCACCGTGGAGTTTTTGTCTGAAGCTATTGAGTATTATAAATGTAAGGAAATTAATTTTGAATTAAATAATCAAAGTTAAAACTATCTAATTGTGTTGCACAACAAATAGCACATAATGTATAATATATTTATACTTATAGTCTAGGAGCTAGTACAATGTTTAAAAAATTACTATGTGTCGTCTTAATCACATCACTCGCGCTTACGACATCTTCTTGTTCTAATGCGCCAACAAGTGCAAGTTCTCGCGCAAGCAAAACCCCAGAGTACAAGCAAGTCGCACGAGAAGAGCACAAGCCGGTAAGCATATACATAAACGGTGTATACACCGAAATGGAAAACGGGGCCCGTTTTGATGACGAGGGCAAAACCATATTGCCCGTTACTGACTTAAAAACAATCGGTGTGGAATACGCTTTAAATGGTGAGAAACTGACGTTGTCAAATGATACCGCAAAGGTTGATGTAACTGATTTATATAAGGTGGATGATGTTGTGTTTATTCCGCTAAAAGTTGTAATTGATAACTTTTGTGATGATTTCACTTGGGAAGCTGAAACAAGAAGTGCTTATCTTTCTGTAAAGCTCGTTCCAGTTATTTTGGATGCAAAAAGCTTTTATTCTAAGAATGGCGCTACTGTAACAGAGGATGAATTGATAGAAATGAACGGGCAACCTGATAACATAGAAGAATGGAATTTTTTAGGCACTACAAAAAGCTATCCTATAAGAACATTAGTGTACGGAATATTCAGATACCATTTCAACGGCGGTGTATTGCATCGGATTTCATCAGATGATGCGATTCCCTTCTCCGACAAAAAAGATTTGCTTGCAATGTTTGGTTTAAATGAAACTTCAAAATCCAAAATTACTGATACTGGTTATGCGTTCAGAGTATCTAATTGTGGTGTAGATGATTTTTGGATTCCTACAATAGACTATGAAAATAAAAACTTCACAGCCTTAAGAATATCATATAGCCCCTTATTTGAGAATGGGTCTACTAGTATCACCAAAGAAAGAGAAGATGTAAAAACTTACCCATTCGGTTTCTCTCATCAGGAATTCAAAGACAGATTCTTAAAAATCGCCAATGAACTTGATATAGATTTTAACATAACAAGTTCTGTTTCAACAGAAGGTTTGTATATTTCAACGCACAAAATTAATGATTTCATTTCTATCGCTTTAACGGGACCCGATAGCGAAACACCTCAAGTATTGCTTCTACAGGCGTCTGGCGGAGATGGAACTACACTATCTGGTGGTTATCTAATCATTGCCATCTCTGTAGCAATATCTTGCGTAGATGATACTATCAAAGAGCCGGAACAACGAGCTGAGATAATGACAGCATTGAAAATATATGACTTAGATAACATCCCTCCCGAAGGTGCGAAATTTATCTACAATGGTTATGAGTATTCATTTGAAATTTCTGAAAAACTAGGAGCCATATTCACTGCACAAAAAATTTCTGAATGAAGGACTTGTATATGTCAACAAAACGAATAAAAATCATAGCAAGCATAATATTGATAATTTTCGGATTAATGGTGGGTATGCCTAATCGCGGCACTATTATAGAGATGTTTGGTTTTTGGCTCATTTATGCAGGTGCGGCAGTGCTTTATGTTGTACCTTCTAGTGGCAAACCTAAATTGAGTAGGATAATCACGTGTATCATTGCCACTATATGGTTCGTAATAGGTTTCGCCGTAGCAAATTCAAACGAAACAAACGAAACATCTGCATATTTTATTCTATATACAGCTTTCGCGCTATTTTTGTATTTTATGATAAGAGCCGCAGTAAGGCAAGTGAAAGTCGATAACGCAAAACGTAGAATGCGCTGGCGTAGGGAAAATGCAATAATGGCAAAAGATAGAGAGTTGCGCAAGCAAGGTAAATAAAAGAGAGTGGTATGGCAAGCATCACAAAATGCGGCAACAGTTACCTTATACGCATATCCTGCGGATATGATATATTAATAGGCAATCGAACGAGCCATTGATTCAACGAAAGGAGAGATTCCTATGCCGACAGACCCACCACCTCCCCTCACCCAAGCAGAAACAGAAATACTGGAGCTATTCCGACAGCTCACTCCCCGCGAGCAGAGATTAAACTGCTAGGGCACATGTATGAGCCATTGGAATGTGAAAGATAAAGAGTTAAATTAAAGAAAGGTCGTGTATCTATGAAAAAACTAGTATCATCAGCTTTAACACTTGTATTAATTTTATCAATCAGCACTAATGTTTTCGCTCACCCCGGCAGAACCGACAAGTACGGTGGGCATAAAAATTCATCCACAGGCACATATCACTACCATAACGGCGGTAGCTCAAGTAGTAGCAGTTCAAGTAGCAGTAGCTCAGGTACGTCTGGGGCAACTTCAACACCTAAGCCTACCCCCACTCCAACGCCAAAACCTGCAAGCACGACCGCTCCAAAAACCACAGTTGCTCCGAAACCAAAAACATTTTCTTCTATAAACTTGAATGGAAGTTCGATAAAAGTTTCGTGCGACCCTGCTACTTCGGACGATATAGTGTTCGTGCCGATGGAAGATGTATGCAAAGCATTAGATGCTTCCTACACTTATGACGATAGTAACAAATCCGCTACAGCCAAGCTCGGTGCTTATAGTTTTACGGTATATAAAGATAAAATAGACGCCATAGCTAATGGAAAAGATGTACAGTTGGAAGCGAAACCGTATATAAAAGATGACATTCTAATGATACCCGCAAATACATTCAAAGAACATTTAGGCGTTAATGTTATGTACAATGAAAAAGGTGGCATTATTGATTTATACTACACTAAGAAATAAGCGCAACTCACAGTAAAGAAAAAGCCTAAAAAGGCTTTAGTTAAGCTCCGCCTATCATGGCGGGATACATAAAGAGCAATGGGCAATTTAAATATTAAAAAGGAGTTATTATGGCAAAACGACGCAAAAGACGCGCAGGCTTCTCGTGGAAACGCGCGCTAGGCATAACAAAAGCAAAACAACGTATATCCCGAGCCACAGGCATACCGTTGACAAAGGCAGCGCGGCAACGCAAAATCGGGAAGATGATAACCGGAGGTGGTTGCTTACTGCCTATTTTATACGCTATAACGTTGGCAACAGCATGTGTTTATTTATTCTTAAATTAAGGTGAATACATGAAACGAGCAAACGGCACAGGCAGCATATATAAGCTATCGGGCAAGCGGCGTAAGCCGTGGCGCGTACGCATTACCGCCGGATGGGACGACGAAGGCAACCAACAATATAAAGAGCTTGGGACGTATACCACGAAGCGCGCGGCCGAGCTTGCCCTCGGGCAGGAACTGAATCACCCAACGGAGCAGCGCGGAATCACTCTCGGCGAGCTGTACGAGCAATGGTCAAAATTCAAGTTTTCCCAAACCACCAAAATGACAGGGAATACACGGAAAACCATATCGAAGTCAACGGTTGACAATTATAAAGCCGCATGGCTTCGATTAGAGCCGCACAAGGCAAAACGCTTTGAATCGCTGCGAACAGCCTTCCTGCAAGAAATAATCAACAACGAGATAGCTTCGGGCAAGTCGCATTCATCCCTGCAAAAAATCAAACTGCTTATGACATCGCTGTACGACTACGCATTAGAGAACGATATAATACACAAGAATTATGCAACATACGTAAAACTACCCGAAAAGGGCGACAGTACAAAAACGGCTTTCACAGCTGATGAGGTTGCTGCAATTTTGTCCGCCGCAGAGAACAACGACATATTAAAGATTATAGCGATACTATGCTACACCGGATTCCGCTTGGAAGAATTGCTGACAGTGGCGCGCGATAACGTGCATATCGAAGACGGGTATATCGTAGGAGGATTGAAAACAGAAGCTGGGACAGACAGAATTGTACCTATTCATGCTAAGATATTGCCCTTCGTACGGTACTTCCACGACAAAGCTAACAACTGGCTAATAACGCGTCCGGACGGCGAACGATACAAGCAAGCGCATTACAGAGATATGCAGAAAGCAGCATTAAAGGAAATAGGTGTGCGGCCATTGCTGCCGCATGAATGTCGACACACATGCGCAACTATGTTAGTGCAAAGCGGAGCAAACCCTGCGATGATACAGGCAATCATGGGGCATGAAAAATTCGATACAACGCTTGGTTATACGCACCTTAACGTGAACGACCTTAAAAAAGCAATGGATAATCTGTAGAACGTAAGACACAACTAAGACACAAAAGGCTATAAACGCTTATCGGGACAGCATTTTGCATTTGAATGGGGTTCAAGAGGCCGAGAGTTCGAATCTCTCCACTCAGACCAAGATTGTACAAAAGCTGTCGAATGAAAATTCGGCAGCTTTTGTTGTATAGATAGAAAGGCGAGATATCAGATGACACTATTTAACAAATTGGTTCGTGATAAAATACCCGAAATAATCAAGCAGTCAGGCGAAAATCCTAACTATGAAATTTTGTCGAACGACGGGCTCTTGTTTGAACTTGATAAAAAACTTGATGAAGAAATCCACGAGTATCAAGAAAGCAAAGAGATTGAGGAACTCGCCGATGTTTTAGAAGTGATATATGCGATATGTAAAGCACGGGGACATTCTATAGATGACTTACATAGGTTGTGTGATGAAAAACGTTCTGCTCGAGGTGGGTTTGATAAAAAGTATTTTCTTATCTCAAAAGAGTAGTAGATATACGAACAAAATTACTTCCGTTAGCTTTTTTGATTCACAAGTACAAGATTATAAAAAGCTGCCGAATGAAAATTCGGCAGCTTTTGTTGTATACACAAGGATTGTTTGTATTTTGCCAATTGACAATTCACCAAATTTATGTTACAATATCTACATAAACCAAAGGAGTTAAGCTATGTTACACTTTGTTCATCTCAACAAGGACGATGATATGTAGCACTTGCTAACATTTGAGATTCAGCTTTGTTTCTCATCTGTTGCAGGTGCTAATGTCGTGCTTGCAAGAGATGAGTGACAACTAAAATCAGAGAGAAGGAAATAATCACACAGTTGAGTAAACGAAGTGTGTGTAAAGGAAAGAGGAGAAGTATGGACTTTATCGATGTATTGAAACAATTTTCGTCTAGGGTAGAAAAAATGAAAGACCAGATAACGACTGAAGAAGCCACCAAAATGGCTTTGATTCTGCCTTTCTTTCAAATACTCGGTTACGATGTTTTTAACCCTAACGAATTTATCCCGGAATTTGTAGCTGATGTAGGAATTAAAAAGGGCGAAAAAGTAGACTATGCAATAACATTCAATGGCGAGCCCACAATCTTATTAGAAGCTAAATGGTGTGGAGAATCCCTTGATGTACATAGTTCCCAGCTCTTCCGCTACTTCGGAACAACGAAGGCTAAGTTCGCTATACTCACCAATGGTCTTATATACCGCTTTTTCACCGATCTTGACGAAAGCAACAAAATGGATTTAACCCCCTTCTTGGAATTTGACCTACTTAACATCAAAGACGTGCTAGTGCCGGAAATAAAAAAGTTTCACAAGGACAACTTTGATGTGTCTAATGTGTTTAGCACAGCTTCGGAACTCAAATACTCAAAACTTATAAAGGATTTCTTTTTAAACCAACTCAAATCCCCTGAAGATGATTTTATTAGATTTTTACTATCTAAAATTTATGACGGTACTAAAACACAAAGTGTTGTCGACAAATTTAACCCGATAGTAAAGAAATCTCTCAATGATTTCATAACCGAACTTATGAACGACAAAATCAAAGCGGCACTCAAGAATGACCAAAAAGTAATAGAACCGCCTGTTGTCGCGGAAGAGGTTATTGAAAAACACGATGAAGAAGTGCAACAGACTAACAAAATTATTACTACAGATGAAGAAATGCAGGCGTATTATATCATTAAGAGTATACTGTCAGAAACTATTGAGCCTTCGCGCATTAGCTACAAGGACACAACAGGTTACTTTGGCATATTGCTGGACAATAAGGCAACAAAATGGATATGCAGATTAAGACTTTCCGAAGGCAAAAAGACGATGTTCACGCCATTGGAAGATGATAAGGCTAAAATAAACATGGAAAGTATCGAAGACTTGTACAAATTAAAAAGTGTGCTTGTTGAAGCGTGTAATAAACACATTGAAAAAACTGAATAGTAAGATGTTAGATTTTTAACTCACAAGCACAAATTTCAAAAGCTGTGGAATGAAAATTCGGCAGCTTTTTTATATGCTCCATCTTTGCAGCAATACACGCCCCGCCTTTGCATTGAATATAATAATATATATTCTTTAGATAAAGGAAGGAATTCACAATGGAAAAAGACATCTGCCGCCTACCCAAAGGCGTTGATATACCTATAGAATTATATAAATCGCTGCGCGGCGAATATTTCATCGGATACGCCGACGACCTCGGCTTCGGCAATGGTACAAGCGCATACGCCCTGCTGTACAATCCGTGCAACTCTCATGTCAACCTGCATGTAAATGTGTGGACTGTCAGCGATATTTCGCAGTCTGCGTTTCGTGCGCAGTTTTGGTTTAATGCCACACCTCCCGGTACGCCCATTGCTATCGCGCAAGTCACTCCGTCCAACACAGCAATATGCCCTCCGCCGAAGCCTAGAATTATCCTAGAGCAAGCTTCCTATGTGACAGGCACTCCAACAGGCGGCGTAAAAGCTTTTGTCCGCAGAGGATTGCCGGAAACAACACTCGTAGAATCCGAAAACGGCAAGCTTATCTTTCCGCCCGGAGGCTCATTTCTAGTCTTCCTCTCAAGCGAAGAGCCTTACGGCCCGCCGCTCTCAGGCAGAGTAGCATTCGGCTGGTGGGAAGAAAAAATATGCTGCGACTGCATTTGCTAGATAGGGGACGATGCCCACATCGTCCCGAAACTTCGTATAAAATACGCATTTGCTCTATTGTATTTTCGCAAGGATTGCGATATAATAAGTATATCAATCGGTATTATGAAGCTGTCGAATTTATATTAGGCAGCTTTTTGTATTAGAAGTTTGGAGGTGTCTATGAAAGTTTTGTTGTTCAACGCCGGAGCAAAAAATTATGGCGCTACACAAGAAATATTGTTAACAATAAAAGATGATGTTTTGCGTGATAATAATGCAGATGTTGTATGTATCGGAGATATGGACATTAAATATTGCAAAGGGTGCAAGGTTTGTTATGATACATGCGAGTGTGTCCATGAAGATGATATGAAGTATGTCATAGATTTAATAGATACTTCCGATGTAATAATCGTTGCCGCACCATCTTACTGGGCAGATATTCCGGGACAGTTTAAGGTTTTCATCGACCGTTGCACGGCTTATAGCGAAACTAACCCAAATGCAGGTCACAGAGAATTAGCAGGCGGAAAAAGGTGCTATGCCATTGCACTTAGAACAGGAACACGACCTACAGAGTGCGAACACATAATCGATACAATCAGCCACTGGTGCGGTCATATGAAAATCAACATGTCAGGCAGCATGTATTTTTGTGGTATAGTTGACAAGAACGACATTGGCAAGCATAAACCAAGCATTCGTTCAAAGGCTAGTGAGTGGCTTTTTGGATAATTACTGCTGATTAAGCAAAGTCTTTATTTATATGGTTTAATTTTCCCCAAAAGTATGCTATAATAAATTATAACGCACACCACGAAAGGAATTACCTACCAATGGATAAATTAAACAGACCGATTTTCCCTGCGCGCGCCGTGGTTACAGGCGGAATGCCTTACGGGAATAAGGAGCTGCACTTCGGGCATATCGGCGGCGTGTTCGTACACGCGGATATATTCGCACGCTTTTTGCGCGACAGAATCGGCAGCGACAACGTAATATTCGTGTCAGGCACGGACTGCTACGGTGCTACGATTGAGGCAGGCTATGAGCAAGCGGCCGCCGAAGGCTTCGGCGGCACATTGATAGACTACGTAACAAAGAATCACGAGAATCAAAAGGAAACGCTGGAACGCTACCAAGTTGCAGCAAACCTATTCGGCGCGTCGGCATTGGGCGAGGCAGGGGAAATCCACGCCGCGCTGTCCGCCGAAATATTCACGCGGCTGTACGACAACGGTATGCTCAAGCTTGAGCAAACGCTGCAATTCTACGACGAGGACAGGGGCGTATTCCTGAACGGTCGACAGGTTACAGGACGCTGCCCAATTCAAGGCTGCAAATCCGAAATAGGCTACGCCGACGAATGCTCGCTCGGACACCAATACAATCCGGCGGAGCTTATCAATCCGATTAGCACACTTTCGGGCAAAACTCCCGCGCGACGCGCTGTAAACAATTGGTTCTTCAACCTCCCTGCGTTCGCCGATAAAATCGAGCGCGAGCTTGAAGCATGGGAACGCGACCCTGCGTGCCGCAAGAATTTGTTAAACGTAATCCGTGAGTTTTTGAAAAAGCCGTCGGTTTATGTGAAAAAGGAGCTTATCGAAAAAGTCGAGAGTTTAAGCGAATTGCCGACGTACACAATTCTCGCCGAAGAACAAAAAGCCTCCTCCGCGCTCATTTTCGAGGACTTGCACGCGCGTGAGCAAGCATTGGCAATCCTCGACGAAAACGGAATCCGCTACCGCACAGGCAAAGCGTTAGTGCCGTTCCGATTGTCAGGAAATGTAAAATGGGGCATTCCTGTCCCGGAGAAGGACGGCGTTTCAGGAATGACGTTCTGGGTGTGGCCGGAGTCGCTGTGGGCACCTATCTCCTTCACCAAAGCTGTGTTGGGTGACGGAATATATGGCAAGGAATGGGAAAAATGGTGGAAATCCGACGACGCAAAGGTGTACCAATTCATCGGCGAGGACAACATCTATTTCTACGGAATCGCGGAAATGGGATTGTTTTTCGCACTCAACGAGGGGTACAAAATGCCGCTGATTGTCCCGAACAGGCACTTGATGTACGGCAAAACGAAAGCGTCCAGCAGCGGCGAGATAAAGCCGCCGAAAGCCGCGGAGCTGCTCGACTACTACACACCAGAACAATTGCGCCTGCATTTCATGAACGCAAGCCTTGCCGAACGCAGCGTCGGTTTCGAGCCAAAAGCAATCATGGGAAACGCCGGCGGCGAGTTCGACACAGTATTATATGAAGGAAACCTGCTCACCAACGTGTTCAACCGATTGGTGCGCTCCTGCTTCTACACCGCGCAAAAATACTGCGACGGCGTATATCCGCGCAAGACCGTAAGCGAACATGTAAAGAAAAGCTCCGACGAAACAATCCTGGCATACGAACGTTTGATGTCGGAGATATCGCTGGACAAAATATTCGAGCTGCTAAACATCTACCTCCGCGACGCAAACAAGGATTGGTCAGCCCGCAGCAAAAGCACTGACACGGACGAAATCGCACAACTGTTAACCGACACCTTCCACGTAATCCGCGTTGCCGCGACGCTCTTCCACCCCATTGCGCCGCTAGGCTGCGAGATTATCCGCGACTACCTTGGAACAGACGAGCGCATTTGGGACTGGAATTTCATCTTCGAGGGACTGGACTTCTTCCTGCAACCGAACCACAAATTCCTCTTCCTAGAGCCAAGGTTCGACTTCTTCAAGAAGCACGAAAGCCAAGTCTGACTAAAAACTAATAGTGAAAGAACATTTGTGACGAATTTAAGGAGGTATTATGTGCGGTAGATACGAATTTTCCACCGAACTCGATAACGTCGAAATAGATGACATTATCCGCGAAATTGCCAATGGCACATACGATGAATTCGCGACAGGCGAAATTTTTCCCACCAACAACGCGCCTGTATTGCTGCCGCAAAACGGCAAAACCTCCGCTGCAATCATGCAATGGGGCTTCCCGAAGTGGGACGGCAAGGGCGTGATAATAAATGCAAGAAGCGAAACGGCCTCCGAGAAGAAAACCTTTGCAAAGCCATTGCAAAATAACCGCTGCATCATTCCTTCCACCGGCTTTTATGAGTGGAACAAAAGCACAAAGCAAAAATTCCTTTTCAACCTTGAAGATGCTCGCGTATTGTATATGGCAGGTATATACAACTCATATATACATGAGGGTATACCTGTATATAACTTTGTGATTTTAACTCGTTCTGCAAATAAATATATAAATGATATACACGAAAGAATGCCGGTAGTTTTGCGAAAAAATGAATTGGGTGATTGGTTAAACAATGACTCGGCAGTAGCGCAACTTTTTAATCGCGACGATATTGCATTAACTCGCGCGGCTTTATGAAGTTAATGTTGATTGTTCCTGTACATGTTGTATACAGCTAATGCACCTACCGATGTGCTCATATCAACAATATCATCATTTAGTATGTATATCTCATTGTTAATTGAATGCTTTAATAAAGCTCCGAATGCGGCGCGCAACGGTTCGCCGCCGCCTACATATATGGGTTTATCCCCGCAAACTCTGGCTATTTCTGCGACATCTCCGCATAATGTTGCACCTACGTAGAATGAATAAATCTTTTCGATGGATGTCTTTAGCATGATGTCGAGGATTCGCACCTTGAACATTGCTTTGTTGTATCCGTATTTTTTCGCGTATTCGCAGCCGAAAATAAGGTACTCGTCGTCTATACGTGAGTTTAATTGTTCGGGCAATGACTTTTTCAGTATTGTTGATGTGCACACGCTGTTTAATAACTCGCCGCTCATCATTGTGCTGCAGGATAAAATTCGAGTGCCGTCCCATTGAATAAGCTTGGTGTGCGAGCCTGGAAGCACTCCTATAGCGGATCTATCAATTGCACATATTTTTGCAATGCCGATAAATTCTGTTTCCTCGCCGCGCATCATGTCAATCTCATCTAAATTTTCGTCGCACAATGTTGTATTGTTTTTCACTCCCGGAACAAACAATATAGGTGCATCAATGACATCATTTATATATACAGCATGGGAATTTTCAGCAAGAACATGTTCATCAACAGGTGCAGCAACATGTAGTATACAATGCAAGCCAATGTCTGAACAAATCATGCCGGAAGCTATCACGCATTCTACATCGGAAGTAATTAACTTATTGTTGCTTAGCAGCTCGCGTATTCCTTCGTGTAGCTTGAGTCTTAACAATTGTGTAGAACCTGTTGCCAACGTATCGCGTACGCCTACGTTCAACCTTGTTCCGTCGACAAATCTTTCTTCATTAAACAGTTTTATGCGCGTATTAGTGGTTCCGGTGTCGATAGTTATTATGTTCATTCATCCCTCCACATTGTTTGGTCGTCAGGCTTTGCGTCGAGGGTAGCGATGGTTTCGTACCCTGTGAATGCTGTTTCCAGCTGTATTTTCGAGCATGTAATTGGTGCTTTTTGTTGAATCGCGGAATCGATAAACCAACAGGCGTACTCGACGATCGCCTTCATGTTGACGTCAACTGTAGAAATTCGTTTGAAAATACCATTGTAGCGATCCGTCTTGTCGAACCCTGCTATGCTCATTTCCTCCGGCACGGAAACTCCGCTTTTTTCCATCGCACTCAAGCAACCGTACGCCATATCGTCATTAAATGCGAAGATTGCCGTGGGGCGTTCGCTCGTTTTCATCGAAGCAATTCGCATTCCTATCTCATATCCGCTGTCAAACAACCAATTTCCTGAATAAACATATTGTTGTTTTAGCGCGATTCTTTTTTCGTATAATAAATTTTGCGCGCCCATTAAACGTTCGTTGGTTGTTTGATATCCTTTTTTTCCCGTGATTACCGCGATGCGCCTGTGCCCTGCATCGTATAGCACCTTTGCGATTTGATATGCACCGCTTATGTTGTTGCTGACTATACTGGTGAAGTAAGTTGTATAGTGATTTATGGATACACATGGTATACCAAATGTCTGCGCCTGTATATAGCTTTGTTTTTTCATATGACTGTCGAATATTATAGCAGCAGGTCGCGTAAACCTAACAATTTCTCTGAAATTAAAGAGGTTATCCAACTGCTTGAATATAAGATTGTACCCAAGCTCCCACACGCGCTTTTCAAACATTTGATATAGCTTTAAATGAAAATACTCAACAGATGTAGTGTTCAGCGCGTTATCCTGTGTTACCATCAGGATATTTTGCCGTTCAATTGGTTCGTTTACATCTACTGCTTTCGGAGGAACAAGACGCGTGCCGAAACCAGGTATTTTCTGCACAAACCCTTGGTCTGCAAGCATTTGCATGGCTTTTCGCACCGTATTGCGTTCTACGTCAAATCGTTCGCACAATTCTTTCTCGCTTGGCAACTTTTCGTCTTGCTTGTATACTTCCTGTTCTATCTCATTGTATAATATGCTGTATATTTGCTTGTATATTGGCTTCGAGCCATTTCTGTCTATCTCTTGTTTATTCATCAGTCGCAACATCCTTTTTTTATTATAATATTGGCGCAACGTGTGGTATCTGTTGTTACGATAATTCCTGCTACTTGCGCGGCTCTTTTATAAAAATCAAATCTCTCGCTGCACTCTATTTGAGATTCGCTGCCGCTCTTTCTTATAATATCAAGGTACTTGTCGCGAATACCATTGCCAAGTGCACCCTCCATCACTACGGCCGCAGACTCTACAGCAGTATCCAATGGAAAATATTGCAAAATACTCTCCAGCAATTCCGACACCTCGCAGCCGGTTATGTAAACAACGTCGCTGCACGGATTTGTCTTATGAGGAAAATTTCCGTCACATATGAGCAACTCTTCCCCGTGGCCCATTTCCATTAAAATCCTCAAAAGATCAGGTGTGAAAATTTTAGGTAATCCTTTTAACATAACAGCTCCATTTCTGCATATGTACACTAAAGCTGTTCTGAAACCTCAATTATGCATACACTCCTGGCTCGATCCATCTGATAAAAAGTTTCAGAACAGCTTTGCAAGGGTAGGTTTTAGAACAGGTCTACTTGTACATCGCACCTTTTGTGTAATATTTATATACATCACATATACATTTTCATTATAACACACTTACAAAAATAAATCAACTATTGACTTAATATTATTTATTCTATATAATTCAAATATGTATTACACCTAATCTATATTAAAAATCAAAAATCAAAAACATAAAGGGGAACAAAATGAAACATATACAAATTGCTAATGAAATGTATATTAGCTGTATAGGAATAGGTTGCTGGTCATTCGGCGGCGGCGATTATTGGGGAGATCAAAATCAAGCCGATGTGCAACATGTCGTTGACTACGCTCTAGATAATGGGGTTAACTTTTTCGACACAGCTCGAATGTACAATAACGGAAACAGCGAAAAGTCTTTAGGGGCAGCATTGAAAGGCAAACGAGATAGTGCAATAGTTTGTTCTAAAGTTTCGCCGGCAAATGCCTACTATGCAACACTTAAACATGAATGTGAACAATCGCTAATCAATTTGGGGGCTGATTATGTAGACATTTACATGCTCCATTGGCCCATCAACCCATTTGGCATAAAACATTTTACGCAAGACCCTGACATTATTAAGAATCCTCCGACCGCCGAAGAAGCGTTCGCGGCATTAAACGACTTGAAAAAAGAGGGGAAAATCCGAGCAATTGGTGTGAGCAACTTCGGAGTAAAGCAATTAAGTGAGGCTACCAATCTTTGTTCGGAATTATCCGTCAACGAAATGCCTTACAATATCCTTTCGAGAGCAATCGAGGCAGAAATTGTCCCATTTTGTGAGAAAAACTCAATATCAATAATCACATCAATGACCCTTCAGCAAGGTCTGCTCGCTGGAATATACAAAAACGCCGGCGAAGTACCCTCGCACCAAGCGCACTCACGCCACTTTGCCCATAGCAGCGGCAAGGGGACATCTCGTCATTTTGAAGATGGCGCGGAAGATGAAATCTTTGCGGCAATCCCGAAGCTTCAAGATATAGCTTCCGATTTAAACATTTCTTTAGCAGAATTATCGATAGCATGGGCACTTTCTAAGCGAGGCATTTCAAGTTGCTTAGTTGGGTGCCGTAATGCAAATGAGCTAAAAGTTAATTTGACTGCTGCCTTTGTTGATTTGCCGAGTGATGCAATAGCACTTATTGATGAAATTAGTCACCCTATATTATGTAAACTTGGCAATAACCCCGATTATTATGAAAACACCAAAAATAGTCGCATTTATTGATTGGACATCACTCACTATCATTTGGAGGTAATATGAAGATTGTTGAAGTAAATACTTATCTTGTGCGCCCAAGATGGGCGTTCGTTGAAATCATCACAGATGATGGTATAACAGGTTGGGGAGAACCGGTGCTTGAAGGTCATGCAATGGCTGTTGCTGCATGTGTAGATGAAATGAGCGATTATTTGATTGGAAATGACCCTCAAAATGTAGAGGACATATGGGCTACATTGTATCGCGCAGGCTTTTATCGCGGCGGCGGAGTGTTGATGAGCGCAATCAGCGGCATTGACCAAGCGTTGTGGGACATAAAGGGCAAAATGTTTAGTGCACCTGTATACCAACTTATGGGCGGTAAATGCCGCGATAAAATAAAAGTGTACAGTTGGATAGGAGGCGACCGCCCCTCGGACGTAGGTTATGCTGCCAAGCAGAAGCAACTAGAAGGGTTCACCGCTGTTAAAATGAACGCCACGGAAGAGCTTCAATACATAGACAGCTACGCGAAAGTCGACGCTGCATTGGAGCGAGTGGCTGCCATCAGAGAAATCTGCGGCAAGCATTTTGGGATTGCGATAGATTTCCACGGACGCGTGCACAAGCCGATGGCAAAGGTTTTGGCAAAAAAACTTGAAGAATTTGACCCAATGTTCATCGAAGAGCCTGTGCTGTGTGAAAATATGGAATATTTCCCTGAAATATCGGCCGCTTGCAACATTCCAATCGCAACAGGCGAACGTCTTTACAGCCGTTGGGATTTCAAGAGATTGCTGCAAATCGGCGGAGTTGACATTATTCAGCCGGATCTATCACATGCAGGGGGCATTACAGAGGTGAAAAAAATCGCGGCAATGGCCGAAGCGTATGACGTCGCAGTCGCTCCGCATTGTCCGCTTGGCCCTATCGCGTTGGCAAGCTGCTTGCAGGTGGACGCGACGTGCTACAATGCTGTTATACAGGAGCAAAGCATAGGCATACACTATAACGTAAACAAAAGCGTGCTCGATTATGTATACAACCAAGAGGACTTTTCATTTAAAGATGGGCACATTCAGCTGCCTCATATACCGGGAATCGGTGTAGATGTAAACAAAGAGCTTGTTCTTGAAGAAAGCAAGAATCCGCATCGTTGGAAAAATCCAGTGTGGCGACATCAAGATGGTTCAATAGCTGAATGGTAATAGCGCAATATTTCACACGGAGCTACGACCTCGTAGCTCCGTGTGATTTAAATCTATAATATGGCTTTCATTTTATCAAAAAATTCCTCTTTGGTATCACATACAACAAACTCGCCGTTCAAATAGCCGAAAATCTTGCCTTCTAAATCCAGATTCTTAGGTATACATTTACCTATACAGCCTGTTGTACAATCCTTTGTTTTAACAACACCCTTTAATTCGCTTACATCGAAGCCCGAACACTTCTTGCATACTCGTACTTTCTTTGGCTCTGCCATGTTAATCCTCCTTTGCTATATTTGTTAAATGTGCGTAGTATGTTACGAACTTATTGAGCTTATCAGGTTTACCGAATGAAATGGGGTATTTTGTTAATGTTCCTTCTAATGTATAGCACATATTGTCGTCAGCTTTGTCGCGTAATAATTGGTACGCATAGGCAGTTTCGTTGCATTCGCCTACACCAAGCTGCGTTAGTGCTGCTGCTATCTGCGGCAGGCCTATTCGCATTGGCTCGGCCGGAAAGAAGCAGTCGATATTGCGCCAGCCTGGCTTACCCTCGCTGATTAGCTGCTGCTTACCAGAAGTGAAGAATACGTTTCTTCCAATAAAATACTGTAGCAATTCATCTTTGCCGCTTAATTTTATCCCTGAAGCGTCGCATTCGGCATAGAGCAGTAATGCCGCGAGCGACGCTTTGTAGCAGCTCTTGCGGCTTGGTTTCTTGTCTAGTAAACGTTTGCATATAAAGCCGCCGTCGTGTTGAATTCCTGCGCTGAATAGTTCAAGCTGCCTTGACACAGCTTCGCCGTAACCCATCATCACAATTGCGCGAAGCAGCAGCGGAGTGCAGCAGCCTTCATACACTGCTGCACCCTCCTCCGTCGGTCTATCAAGGAAGCTTACCGCAACTTCAACCGCCGCATCTAACCTGCTGTCCCTGCGCAAACCAAGCTCGGCGCAGCATGTCATATATTTCATCTGCGAGTGCATTCCATGCTTTGTTTCGTCCCACACGCCATTCGCTTGCTCGGATAAAAGCTTTTTCACCTGCCTAGACTCCCATATTTTGTCATAGACAGCTTGATCATGGGATTGCCCTAGCAATCTTGTCAACGTGCGATATTTTATCGATGGGTTTTCATCCGCTAGCAACCAATCAATTGCCTTCATATTATCTCCCTAGCCATACGCAACATGTTCTATACATATAAATGAACATTTATTTGCTCTCATTTAAACAAATCTCAAGATACCTAGCCGTTCCGGAATGCCTTTTCTTGTCGCCGAAATGTGAGTTAATCCCCGACAAGAGCTTATTAACCCATTCCTTATCGTTCGGGAAAACTGTCGCGGCAAATCGAAACGCAACCATCGAGGCCTCGAAGCACTCACCCTTGCAGCAGAATTTGCCAAAGCATGTTTGCCGCAAACGCTCTGCGGTCTGCTTCACCATCGATTGCACCTTTGCATTGTCTTGGGCGAACAAATGCAGCAGCCGCAACGCTTCAAGCTCATATGCGTTCGCAGATAAAATGTGAGTGCCGGGAGTTACTCCCGTGAATGTTTTAAGCTTATTGCCGTTATTGTAGGGCGGAATGTAAAAATATGGATACATTGGGTCAAGGGGCGGCTTTTGCTTCATTGCAGTGTGGAAGCGGTATACCTGTTCACGTGAACTCACTCCCTTTAACAAACCAGCAGCAATCTCGCTCTTTTCCTCTTCCTCCAATATTTCACCAAGGGCAAGCCGCTTGTTAATGTCCACTATAATGTCGTATACATTTATCATAGCGGTTGACATGTTGCACAGTAATAAATATTGCCGCCGAGATAAGCTTCGCGCGTTATTGTTCCGCCGCACACAGGGCAAGGTTTCTCCAATGCCTTGCTTGACAAAATCGTTGAATAACCGCCCTTGCAGCCGTAGAGATCCTTTTCAGTATCTCGTCCGCCTTTTGCAGTCATGTCGAACAACGTCTGCTTTACCGAACGGAACATCTCCATATATTCAGTTTCAGACAGTGTATTCATCTTTCGGCGCGGGTGAATGTGTGCATTAAACAGGATATCGTGCAGCACACCGTTCCCCAGACCCGGAATGCGTTGCTTCGTAGCAAGATACGCTTTCGCGGACAGCTTTGCGTCCTCATCGCGATATAGCGACTTAAAATAAACATCATCAAAATGTTCGCTTAAAGGTGACGGCTTTTGTTTAGCCCATGTATAGTACATGTTATCATTATTCTCGCCTTCCCTATATGACAAAATGCCGCCGTACATCTGCACACTGCCGATTAACGATGAAAAATCCGTAAACTCAACTTGAATTTGATGTTTAGGCGGCAACTTTTCACCTTGATGAAAGTATCGCAGATTCACTCCGTCGTTCACACTAATGCGCATATCGTCTGCATGTATCTCAACAATTCCACCATATGCAAACACTCCGCCTATGGTTTTTTCCGTAAGCCGCCCGTGGTAGGCTTCCGGCTCGCCGAAAAACCATACTAGCTTGTGCGGCGACTTGTTCATATACACGTTCCCTATAGTTTTGCCTACCAATGCACCTGATAGTTGATTCGATAAATTGATTGCTTCGGGCAGCTCTATCATAATGATTCTCCTATTTACGCGGTCGCCCAGCGTTTAAGCTTGGGGAAAATGTTCATCATGTCGGCGCGAGCAGCTTCCGCGTCCTTGTATACTCCTGCTTCAAGTGTGAATGGTATACAGGTTTCAATCATACCCTCCATTGTTTCTTCCTTGGTGAAAGCTCCGTCAACATAGCAGTAGCAACAATAATCGGCGTTTTTTGCTCCGTCCTTCTCTGTGCCGAACTCCTCCGGCTTTCCCATTGGCATTGCGCAGCTTTGGCAAATGTTCATCTCTGTCATTTTCGTTTCTCCTTTGATTGATTTAATAACTCTACTTAATGATACATCATGAAATCTGACAACAGTATGTCATATTAGAATGTCAAAAAACACATTGTCAAATATCGGACAGTGAACTGTTGCGGAACATTCGCTGCGCGTTGCGGAATTGTGTGAGCGTTTCGGCGAGGTGTTGGGGTTGGAGTACTCGTGCAGGCTTATGGGGTTGCTGCATGACGCAGGGAAGTATTCGGAGCTGTTTCAAGGTGTGTTTGACCACACTTGCATCACGTGAACCACGAAGCGACGGGTGCGTTTTTGATTGGAAGTGATTGCCGCAAAGCTGCGGTGCCATTGATCAGATATATCTACGGCCATCACAAGGGACTGTTGGGCGACGTTGAAGAGCGTGCGGAAAAATCCATTACTGATAAATGGTACGGAGATAGGCAATTCTCTAATGAACCACATGTTGCTGTCGATGTTGGCAGACGCGGACTATTTGTCCTCGGCAGAACATTTCGACAGCAGCATTATTGAGTTAGTGGAGCAGCAGCACCAATGCGACGCATTAAAAGCAAGCGAATTGCAAGACGCTTTGCAACGCCACATCGATGACGTACTCAAATAATCAAAAGGCACAGGCAAAACGCTTGCACTGCTTGTATTCGCGCTGCGGCACGCTATGCAGCGCAATCTCCGCCGCGTAATCGTCGTCCTTCCCTACATTTCCATCATCGAGCAAAACGCCGATGCATACTGCACCATCTGCGGCAACGTCCTAGAAGCGCACAATCAGCGCGAGTTAAGCGACGCTGACCGACTGCACGCGTCGCGTGTCGTTGTGTTCCACGAAGCGCAAAGCTTGCCGTCTCATTTGCTTAGCGCGACGCTTTCGGCAGTCAACGCACTCACCTAAGGCTATAACCGCACGGTGCTGTTTTCGACTGCAACGCAGCCGCCGTTCGAGCTGTTGTCCAATGCGACGTGGCAACCGCGCAAGATTATCCCCGAGCCGCAGTCGATTTTCAACGCGCTGCGCGGCGGCATACGCGCGAGCTGTACAAATTAGTCGCCAACATGTGCGAAGACGGTACTGTTTTCCACATCTCAGCCTATATATGCGCCGCACGCCACAAGGAAATGCTCAAAACTAAATGTACCGCGCACTCGCTCCCCTTGATTCAATCATACAAAGTGCCGGACGCTGCAATCGCAACGGCAAAGACATGGGTCACGTGACAGTATTCCTCCCCGAAGACGCAGGCTACCCCGGAACATACTATCGCAACGCAGCAGTCGCCGTAAAACACTGCTCACACGCCACGATATCGACATTTGCAACGTAGCGCATATGCGCGAGTATTACAACATAATTTTCAAAAACTCCGACGAAGACGACAAAAAGCTGCTTGCAGCAATCGAAAACTACGACTATCTCGAAGTGAACAATCGCTACAACACGATAGACAACCGCGGCGTACAAATCATCGTACCCTACCGCATCCCAAATAAACCCCCAGGGGGGTACGCGCCATTTCCACACAGTATATTGCTTAATTTGGGAAAAACGTAGTATTTTTATACATTAAATGGCATTATTTTTATCATCATTTATTCAACATAACGAATCATCGTGATTTGCCAAATCTTTTTTGTATAATTTTGAAGTCGTCCCTCACACAGGGGCGTGAAGCGAAACTGAATATAAGCTAAGTATCTGCAAATAAGTCTATATCCAGGCACGCGCTATTACATCAGTTCACTTGCTCCTGATATAGACTTATTTACCGAGTGTACGCGAGAGGCCATTGGTCAGTTGAATCAATACACCGGCATTTGGATGTGACCTTTAGAGAAGATCAGAACCATACACTTGATAAGAATGCAGCTGAAAACCTAAACATCATTCTCGAGTGATCTTTGTCTATACTAAAGTTACTTGACCTTATCAAGAAGTATGTTTTGAAGAAGAGGTTTGGGATAATCTGCAACTTTGGTGCGTATATCGAGAGGCTCATGAACATGTAAGGCGTGTTTTGAAAGAGATGGTGGTGGGGTTTGGTGGGGTTTGGTTGGAGTATGGGTTCGTGCGTTTGTCGTGAACGCCCATTCAATATATATTGACAAAATGTTAGGGGTGTGCTATTATATTGGGTTAAGATATGATATTTTATAGAGGTGGTAATATGACGAAAAGTACGCACATGATATGCCATACGCATTGGGATAGAGAATGGTATTTTACACGGGAGCAGTTTCGCGTGAAGCTGGTGCGGTTGATTGATGGACTGTTAGATTTAATTGATAGTACGCCGGAGTTTGTTTCGTTTATGCTCGATGGGCAGGCGATTGCGATTCGTGATTACCTTGAGGTGAAGCCGTATAATCGTGAGCGGCTGCACGCTGCGCTTGCTTCGGGGAAGATTGTGTGCGGGCCGTGGTTTATGTTGCCGGACGAGTTGTTGGTCAGTGGCGAGAGCCATATTCGCAACTTTATGGCAGGCGGACGCGTGCTTGAAGGAATTTGCGAGCAGATGAAGATTGCGTACCTGCCTGATTCATTCGGACACCCTGCGCAAATGCCGCAGATCGTGCGTGGGCTTGGCATGGACACAATGCTTTTCTGGCGCGGTACGGCTAGTTTTATGGATAAGACGGAGTTTTATTGGCAGTCGCTTTGCGAGGGCGTGTCGGTGCTTTGTGTACATATGCCGAGTGGCTACGGCAACAGCGGCAATTTGAGCGGCGATATGTCGCGGACTGTGCCGCGGCTTGTGAATATGATTGATAGCCTTGCTGCGAAATCGACGACTGATACGCTGCTGCTGATGAACGGCTCCGACCATATTACGGGGCAGGCGGATATTGCAGACATCGTTGCGCGGTTTAATGCTGCCGATACGCCTTACAAAATAAAACTGTCGACAATGCAAGCGTTTGTCGACGAGCTTAAGCCGCAGCTTGGCGAGCTTGCTACCTACGGCGGCGAGCTGCGCTACAGCGACCGCACCCTGCTTTTGGGCGGTACGCTTTCTACACGCACATACTTGAAGCAGCACAATACGCGCGTGCAGCGCGACATGGAGCGGTATATCGAGCCACTGCAATCGTGGGAATACCTATGCGGTGCGCGGCAAGATATACGCGGCTACAACAATTACATCTGGGATAAAATCCTAGAGAATCAGCCGCACGACAGCATTTGCGGCTGCAGCATTGACGAGGTACACGCCGAGGGCATGGCGCGTTACGCGACACTGGAACAGCTGCAGCATAACATCATGTGCGACACAATCGACCGATTGCCGCTGCAATCTGCCGACAGCGAATGTACGCTTGCACTGTTCGAGCCTACGCAGGATAGGCTTCCCTCCTATGCGGAAGTCGACATCGACCTCGACGCGGTTTTGGTGCAAGAGGTAAACTTCGACAAGTCCATCATCGAGGACTACGAGGACAGAATTACGCACCCCCATTTCCCGAGAAATATTGACATTTCCGATGAAAGCGGCAGACAAATCCCACACACACTAATCAAAGCAGAAAAAGCCTACCGCACCAAATACAGCGACAACACGCTGCCGGAAATTTACAAGGTGAACCGCGTGCGCGTCGGAATGTGGCTGCCGCCGTTTGAGTATGGCGTGCATACGCTGAACGTCCAACGAGTAGATGAAAAGGGAGTGTGCGAAGGACCTATCGCGCTCTATGGTTCAGGGGGTATCTGCAATGAATTTTATGAGGTGGCATTCGCCGACGGCGCGTTTGTCGTTACGGACAGACGTACGAACAAAACTTACGAGGGCATAAGCAAAATCATCGACATGGGTGACGCAGGCGACGAATATACCTACTCATGGCCGCAAAGCGACAAACCCTACACCCTCGAAAACGCCGAGATAAGCTACGACGCAGTTTGTGCAAAGCACAATATCGAGCCGAACAAATTCACAATGACAGCACGCGGTACACTAATGCTACCGCAATCCCTCACCGACGACAGAAGCGGCCGCAGCGAAACCCTAGTGCCGTGCAAAGTCGCAATCACCGCGACACTATACAGCGGAATCGACCGAATCGACTTCGACTTCGAGATAGACAACGCCGCCTGCGACCATCGCCTGCAAGTGCAATTCCCAAGCGGCATACTAGCCAAGACGAGCCACTCGAGCGGAGCGTTCGGCATAACCGAGCGTGAAATCGAGCGCACAATCCCCGAAAATTGGGTCGAGTACCCGCAATCCACTCACCCCACCCACGGCTACTGCCGCGTATCCGTAGGCGAAACCGCCTTAACCCTAGCCGCGGACGGCATTAATGAGTATGAAGCAGTAAACATCGAAGGTCAAACCTACCTCCGCCTGACACTCCTCCGCTGCGTCGGCTGGCTCTCGCGCACCGATTTACTCACGCGCGAAGGCAACGGCGGCTGGACAATCGCAACGCCCGAAGCACAATGTATCGGCAAGCACACCTTCCGCTACAGCATAACCTACGGCAACCAAGGCATAGAGCAGACCGAACGCTTCCTGCACGCGCCAACGCTGCGGCAAATATGGGGCAAAAGCGTCACGGCGAAGGTGAATCCGCTTGCGTTTATCTCATCGCTGCCGTTTGAGATACGCGTGTCGGCGTGCAAAGTAGCCGAGGACGGCGACGGCGTAATCCTGCGCCTGTACAACATCGGCGACGAGCGCAGTCTAAGCATACCGCTCCCCCACATAAACAGTGCATACCTCACCAACCTCTGCGAAGAAAACCAACAGCAGCTTCCAATAAAAAATGAAGCTTTATCCCTGTCAATCAAGCACGGCGAAATAATCACGCTTCGCCTAAAGTAAGGAGGACGCATGAAGGTGTACAAGGAAAAGGCAGCCAACTTAAAAATCGCCTACATCGGAGGTGGCTCACGCGGCTGGGCGTGGGGCTTGATGAGCGACCTCGCGATGGAGGACGCGCTGTCCGGCGAGGTTTGCCTGTACGACATCGACCGCGACGCGGCGTATGCCAACGAGAAAATAGGCAACTCGCTTTCGAGTGTTGAAGGAGTAAAGGGCAACTGGCGTTACACCGTGTCCGAAACGCTCGACGGCGCATTGCGCGGCGCGGACTTCGTTGTAATCTCAATCCTTCCCGGAACATTCGACGAGATGGAAAGCGACGTACACGCGCCGGAAGCCTACGGCATATACCAATCCGTAGGCGACACCGTAGGCCCTGCCGGAATAATACGCGCACTGCGAGCCATGCCGATGTACGAGCAATTCGCACGCGCAATCGAGCAAAATTGCCCCGACGCATGGGTAATCACCTACACCAATCCAATGAGTCTATGCGTCAAGGCGTTGTACGACACCTTTCCGCGCATTAAAGCTTTCGGATGCTGCCACGAAGTTTTCGGCACGCAGCGCGTACTCGCAGCAATCGCCGCCCAAGCCTTGGGCGTGGGCGAAATCCCGCGCGACGCCATCTCCTGCAATGTCACAGGCATAAACCACTTCACGTGGCTGACCAAAGCCGAATACGACGGCGCGGATTTATTCCCAATCTACCGCGACTACATAAAGTCGCACCCACATGGCTATCCGCGCCCTGCCGATTGGCTCGACAGCACCTTCCACTGTTTGGAGAAGGTGAAGTTCGACTTGCTCGCACGCTACGGCGCAATCGCGGCGGCAGGCGATAGACACCTCGCCGAATTTTGCCCCGGAAGTTGGTACTTGAAAAATCCCGAAACAGTTCGCGAATGGGGCTTCGGTCTTACGCCTGTAAGCTGGCGCAAAGCTGACTTGCAGGAGCGTCTTATGCGCAGCAAGCGATTGTTGAGCGGCGAAGAAGCCTTCGCCCTCCGCGAAACAGGCGAGGACGGCGTAAAACAAATCAAAGCCCTGCTCGGACTATCCTCCTTTGTCACCAACGTAAACCTGCCCAACATCGGGCAAGTACCCGACCTACCCCACGGCTGCATAGTCGAAACAAACGCGCATTTCTCCCGAAACAGCGTAACCCCCCTAATCACTGACACTATGCCCGCAGGCGTACACGCGCTAGTATCGCGCAACGCATACAATCAGCAGCTAACCACCGCCACCGTAAAATCCCGCGACCTATCCCACGCATTCCAAGCCTTCATCAACGACCCCCTCGTAAACCTCACACTATCCGACTCAAAAGCCCTATTCGCACAAATGTTACGCAACACCGCAGCATATTTGCCCGACTACAACCTAAGCGACTGGACATAACCACCACACATAGTCAATCGCATTTCCTTCCGCGACTGCAAAACTACGACGAATGCAGATATAATCAAAGAAACGCGATTGATACAACTCACTGTTCTAAATGATATTGAGTATAGGAGAACTCATAATGGACAACGACAACACCAATTGGGGGCAGAGCGTAACTGCCGTCGTAATCAAAGACAACAAAGTGCTGCTTGCACGCCACACATACGGCAACGGTAAAGGAATGCTAATCATTCCCGGGGGATATGTAATGAACGGCGAGTCGCCGCAAGACGCCGTAAAGCGAGAGTTCCTCGAAGAAGTAAGCGTAGTAATCGAACCCAAGCAGATAATCGGCATACGATTCAATGCACGCGATTGGTACGTCGCCTTTTACGCAGAGTATGTTTCAGGCGAGCCAAAGTCTGACAACGTAGAAAACGACGAGGCGATGTGGTTAGATGTAAATGAGGCCATTCAACGAGATGACGTGCCTGACCTAACAAAAAAGTTAATTCAATGCGCTCTTAACAACGAAAACGGCTTTATAAATATCCCATATATCGGAAAAAACGAGCCATACTCATTGTATGGAGTAAAATAAAACAAGGCGTTGCCGCAACAATACGGCAACGCCTTTTATCAAATATCAATCAAATCACGGATTCGGGTAAATCTTCTTACCAAACGTACCATTCACCACCATAGCAGCGGACAGGTAAATTCCGAGTATGCCGCATATCAGCAGCGCCCACGCCGGAACAAACGACCATGACTTCGCAAGCACCTGCAGGTCGATGAAGGCGATAAACCAAACTGCCACATTAAGTACCAAAACAATTAAGAACAAAATCTTGGGCGTTTTAATAAACGCAGGCGTCCACAGCGTAACTACTGCGGAAAGCGCAAGCCATACCCAGCCGTCGATTCGCGTGTCCACGCCGCCTTGCGCCTTGAAGAAGCACTCCAGGCCTCCTGCGAGCATAAAGAATGCGCAGAAGTAAAGGAATGTGTTGCCTCCTGCGAGGTTGCCGCCCTTTAAATCAAGCAGCGCAACCACAATCTGCACCACAAATCCCGCAATCAGCCAGCAGCCTAACAGCGGCAACGCTTCACCCGTAACCCTTCCCGTGAGCAGCGCAAAAAAGCCAAAGCACGCCACCGCAAGCGCAACAAGCCCTGCCGGAGTCGGATTAGCCCATGATTCAACCTTCTTTTCCATGCTAAATTTCTCCCTTAAGTAGAATTTGCACATATTTGTGCTATACTTACGGATAATATCATAGCATAAATTTCTGTTTTGGTCAAATCAGTTTGTTGTTATGT
This sequence comes from uncultured Eubacteriales bacterium, assembly GCA_964479875.1. Lineage (GTDB taxonomy): Bacteria > Bacillota > Clostridia > Monoglobales > CAYZNM01 > CAYZNM01. The sequence continues at coordinate 1,705 of CAYZNM010000018.1, read as the reverse complement.
ACAAAAATTACAAATGATAAACTTAATCTGTAGGCAATTTCTCCTGCGGCGGCACAGCGATTATTGTTATCATATTCGTGCCTGCCAAAATAAGCAAATTCCCCAGAAAATCCAAGTCCTCATCACTAAGGCATTCAGCGGCTACATTCGCAATCAAGGCTGCAAGCAGCGTATAGCTTCCTCTCTCCATATGCACGCCCTCCCCCTCCATTATATGCAGCGACGGATGTAAGTTGCCCCGGGCTTATTCACTTCCAAAACTACCTCCTTATAAAATCAAGCTCCTCCTCTATATCCTCCCTCGAAACAGGCTTCACAAGATAGCCGTCCACCTTCAGCTTGAACGCATCAATCGCATACTTTGCATAGCACGTAATAAACACAATATGTGTTTTCGGAGAAATCTCCTTCACCTTTTCAGCAAGATACAATCCGTGCATTTGCCGCATGTCTATATCCAAAAACGCAACATCCGTCTTATTCGCGCACACATGCGCTAAAGCGTCAAGCGGCGACAAAAAGGCCGCAACATCAGAAATACAATCGATGTGCCGAAGCTTATTTGTCAAATTGTGCAGCACCATCTCTTCATCGTCCACTATCATTACCTTCATTTCGATTCCTCTTTCGGTAGGGTGATTTTTATTGTCGTTCCTACGTTAATCTCGCTTTGTATCTCCATGCTGCCTCCGCGCATAGCTATCAGCCGCTCTCTTACAATTTTTATTCCGATGTGGCTGCGGCCTTCGTTCGGTGCGGCCGTTGTGTCGAACCCCACGCCATCGTCGGATATTATTATTTGATACTTGCCGTCAACCTCGAATGTGGCAACGGTGATAGTTCCGCCCTCTTTGCGCTTATTCACCCCATGACGTATCGCGTTTTCAACCAACGGCTGCAACGTTAACGCAGGGAGCGAAAACTTCGCCACTTTAATATCGTACACAATCTTCACATCAGGGAAGCGCAGCTTCTCGATATTCAAGTAGAATTTTAAGTGGCTCAATTCCTTTTCAAATGGAATAGATGTTTTCGCGTCAAGGCTGTCCATGTTGCCGCGCAGATATTTTGCAAAGCTTTCAATAGTGCGTCCTGCAAGCTCAGGGTTCGTGTCGCACAAATACTGAATAGTTTCAAGCGCATTATATAGGAAGTGCGGCTGAAACTGCGAAAGCATAATGGCAATTTGATTCCGCGTGAGTTGCAGCTCCCGCTCTTTCATCACCTTTGAATACTGCGCCTGCATCCCCACATAAATAATCGTTATCGTAATGGTCGAAGCGATGTACACCCACACATAGCCATAAATCAGCATTTGCACAACAACAGCCATAACAGGCATTATAATATAAGACGCAAGCGCAAATTTTTCCATTCGATTAAGGCTCTTGCGGCATTTTATAATCATGGCCGCATTGATTAACAGCCCAATAATCGCAAGCACCTGCGACAGCCAATACATATCCTGCCTGTGATAAATATTGTTTTCATCTATAATGAAGTACATGTCGTTTAGCAGCGACGAGAAAGTCAGCGCAATCGCCAAGCCGCATACTCCATATACTGCATGTACAGCAATTCGCTTAATCGGAAGCTTTGTCGCCAGATATGTGTTTATATAATTTGAGAAGCACATTATGATTATATAGCTGAGAACCTGTATTCATAAGCGACGAAGCAAGACGCAGAGATGTGCAACAATCAC
>CAYZNM010000017.1:0-65930 GCA_964479875.1 uncultured Eubacteriales bacterium | reverse complement strand
GATTGTGTACGAAGGCGAATAACACAAAAGGACACGGCGCGCCGTGTCCTTTTTATTTCACCACACCGATTTCAACTGCCAATTATCAAGCGACACATGAAACGCCCCAACAATTTCCATATTCACATCGGAAGTGTCCAACGCATACGTCGCCGAGATTTCATCATTGAAAAACAGCTCCACCGTCGTTGCATCCACGAAAATGCGCAGGCTAAGCGCGTCCGTGTCCAACGCGGCAGTCAATCCGTTGGGGAATGTGATTGTTTTATCCACTGCATTGTATTGTATTATATAGGAAGAAAAGGCAAACGATATAGGCGCGTGTATGCCTGTTAGGGTGAGTGCATACTCGTGCAGCTGCGCAAGGCTGAAGCCGTACCGCTGCCCAATGTCGGCATTGGTCGACATGCCCTGCGATTGTCGCAGCGACTTTACGCCGTCTATCGGCTTGCGGCAAATGCGGTATGCGTCACCTAGTTTGCGCAGCGTTAGCTCGCAAGGCAGCGACATACATTGGCTAAACGGCATTCCGCCGTAGCCCATGTCGCCGTTCCACTCCATGCTGTCGCTCATGCCGCGAATCCAGCTTATGTGTATGCGCTTTCCATTCGGCTCATTGCTCCATGTTTGCCCGGCGTAGGTTGATGTGCCGTAGTCTAACATATTGCCATAGCCGCTGTCGGCGAAGCTTTCGCCGTCGAATCTGCCTACGCGTGCCTTTCCGTCCGCGCCGTAGAGTACCCACGCTTCCTCCTCTGTTCCTTCAACTTTAAGCGGAAACAAGTCCGGGCATTCGTATAAGTCAGGTGAGCGCGACATAAATTTCCAATTGTATAAATCTGTCGAATTATAGAAGGACACGCAGTTTTTGCCCTCGAAGGTTTCGTACACGGCGATGACGAATTTGTCGCCGTACTTTAAAATGCGCGGGTCGCGCCACCACAAGCCGTCCTTGGTTTCGATTACGGGGCAGTTGCAGAAGCGTGTGAAGCTTTGCCCGTCTGTGCTTGCCGCGAGGTATTGTCCGTCCGATGGATAGGCGTTGCCTGTTACGCTGTTGAAGCTGTTGAGCGCGGTAAATGCCGCGATTGTCGCGCCCTTGCCGAAGCCTGATACGTTGTCCTCGTCCACAATTGCGCTGCCTGACGCAATCGAGAAATCTCTGCGCCACGGCATAATCGCGTCCGACAATTCCTGCCAATGCAGCAAATCGTCCGACACAGCGTGCCCCCAGCTAACGTTTACGCCGCCGTGCGACGTACCAAGGGGGTTATGCTGATAGTACATATGATACTTACCTTGATTGTACACAAGCCCATTCGGGTCGTTGAGCCAGCCGCGCTTTGATGAAAAATGAAACTGCGGGCGGAATTTCTCCGCGTACAAGTTGGGGTACAGCGGATTGTCGGCAGTCGGTGCATTGCCGCACACGATTTTGTCGAGGGCAGCTGCTGTAATCTCCTGCGGAAGCTGCACATTCAAGCAAAGCGTGTTGCCCACGAGGTCGGACACATCAAGGAAAAACCAATCCTCCCCCTCCTCTGAAAGCTCAAGATGAAACTGCCTGAGCAGATAATTCCCGAGCCAAATTTGCAATTCCTGCTTAGGCGCGCCTATTTTAACAGGAAAGTGCAGGTAGTTATTGTCAATTTCGATTTTACGCAGCAGCATAAGCCCTCCCGTGTGATGTGGAATATTTCACAAAACAATTGACAAAATAATATTATCGTGATACAATAATATGTAAGAAGGAGTGCTGCTAACACTCCCCCTTGCAGGCTTTCTGCAATCAGCATGATTAGGCGTCACGGCTTTTATATTTTATTTACAGAATTGCAAACAACCGCTAACCTTTTCTGTGGGGGCGGTTGTTTTTGTATATTTTATACATATTTCTTATTGCGTTGATAATCATTGGTGCATTATCAACTAAGAAAATTGCTAATACAAGAACTAAATCCCTGCCTGTCATATTGACATCCCTCCTTTCCATAAGATTTTGTCTTACAGAAAACTACGGAGGTACCCTTATCATGGGCGTCACAACCTTTCAGCCGCTTGCCCAATACATGCCGAGGCGTATTCGCCTGCATACATACATGCTACCATAATTCGATAGTAATGTAAAGTTACAATTGTGTTACAAAATTTCCTATAAGGCAGAAAACATTTGACACAACAGATGATTTGTGCTATAATTTTCCTATCAAATATACTTTCTGGGAGGAAAATAATGAAGATATTAATTTCGTGCTGCGCAGTAGTGTTAGCACTGCTATGCTTCGGGGGAGCGACAGCCTTTGCTTCAACCTTCACTGTCAACACAACCGAAGGTGTAACTGTCACTTACAAAGTCACAACCACAGCTGGCGGAACAGATACGGTGCAGGTTGGTAGCGGAGGTGGCGGGGCAATCGCAACTAACACACTAGGTGTCGTAACCATTCCTGCTACTGTAACAAAAGATTTGAGCGATGGGAATGGTGAAAAAACATACACAGTTACAGCTATCGGCAGCAGCGCGTTTAAAGATTGCATCTACCTAGAATCCGTCATAATCCCAGAAGGAATTAAAAAGTTATATAACGACGTATTCTACAACTGCAAAGCCATGACCTCCGTAACACTCCCGGAAAGCTTGACGGAAATAAATGCCGGCGCGTTCGGCAACTGCGAAGCCCTAACATCAATCACAATCCCAATCGGCGTGACAGAAATAAAAAGCTGGACATTCACCGGATGCAAGGTTTTAGCATCGATCACAATCCCGGACGGCGTGACGAAAATCGACTACAACGCATTCGATGGCTGCGTTGCCTTAACCTCTGTAATAATACCAAGTAGTGTTACGACAATCGGCACTAACATATTCAATAACTGCAACGCACTCGCAGGCGTAACCCTGCACGCCGTCGACAACTACACCTACACTGCCAACAACAAAATCAACGACGCAACCATCACCAATAGCAAAACAATAACCAAAATCACAGGGGTAAACGGCAAAAAAATCACAAACTCAACCGATGTCGCAATAACCGTTACCGACAAGGGAGCAACATATATAGTAGTAGCAGGCGGCATCTACACCTTTGGTGAACCACCTGCAATTTTCTCTGTAACATTCAATTCAAACGGAGGCAGCACTGTTGAAAAATCTAGTATACAATCAGGCTTAAAGGTGACAAAACCCACCGACCCCACACGCGAAGGCTACACCTTCGGCGGCTGGTACAAGGACAGCGCGTTTGCGACAGCGTGGGATTTCGACAAAGACATGGTAACAGCTGACACCACACTTTATGCGAAGTGGATTGACACATCAACAGGCGCACCTACTCCCGTGCCTCCGCAAGCTGAAGCACCTGCGACTACACCTGTGCCGGTAGCTGAATCCGCACCTGCACCCGCTCCTGCAAGCGAAAATATCATCGCCACCATCACGTCACAAATCACCAACGCAACAGGTGGTGGCATGGTCGTAATACCCATGGCGATTCCGTCTGTGCCCACAAGCTTGCTTGAAGCTGCCAAAGGCAAGGACATAGACGTAGTCCTCGACTTCGGCACATACTCAATGTCAATCAACGGAACGAGCATAAAAGACCTCCCCAAAGCACAGCGAAACGTCAACCTCGCAGCAAGAGCAATAAGCGCAAAACCTCTCACCAATCTTTCCGAAGGCAAAAGCGTTAAACAGATGGAGTTCATGCAAAAAGGCGACTTCCCCTTCGACTTAAACCTCACCGTATGGGTAGGCAACAAATATAACGGCGAAAAGCTGACACTCTCCATCTACGACAAAGAAAACAACCTCATTGAAGAGGTAGACACAGCCGAAGTAGAAGACGGCAAAGCGACATTCTACGTCCCCAAGGGCGGCAGATACGTTATCACACACGAATAACTATATGTAGGGGCGAACTGTGTTCGCCCTTTTTTTGTGTGCAACATAAAAACATGGTTGAATATTACATAGTTTCGTGTTATAATATATGGGACAGGTTTCCCTCCTGTTTTATAAAATCAACAGCAATAGGACAACATATTAATGAAGCAAGTTACAATATACACAGACGGCGCATGTACAGGCAATCCGGGCCCGGGAGGCTGGGGTGCAATTCTCGAATACAACGGCACATTCAAGGAGCTTTCCGGCGGAGAGCCTGCGACTACCAACAATCGCATGGAGCTTACTGCCGCGATAATGGCGCTATCCGCGTTGAAGTCGCCATGCGCCGTTACCTTGTACAGCGACAGCCAGTACTTGGTAAACGCCATAGAAAAAGGCTGGCTCGACAATTGGCAAGCTAAAAACTGGAAGCGCAGCGGAAAAGATATACCCAACGTCGACTTGTGGAAGCAGCTAGTCGCGCTAATGCGTACGCACAGCGTAAAATACGTGTGGGTAAAAGGTCACGCAGGACACGAATTCAACGAACGCTGCGACAAACTCGCCACTGCAATGGCGAAACAATACGGATAAATTGAGGATACAATTATGGATAGAATTTATTTTGACAACGCCGCAACAACAATGATGAAGCGGCAGGTTTTAGACGAGGTTATGCCCTACCTCACAACGCATTACGGCAACGCATCCTCGCACCATAAGGAGGGCGGAATCGCCGCCGCAGCTGTGCGCAAATCGCGCGAGCAAGTCGCGTCCGCAATCGGCGCGAACGAATCGCAGATTTATTTCACAGGCAGCGGCACAGAAGCCGACAACTGGGCGATTTACACTGCACTGAACAAACCAAAGAGCAAGGGCAAGCACATCATCACAAGCACAATCGAACATCACGCGATACTTCACACGCTGAAAAGCCTTGAACGTACAGGCGTGAAGGTGACATACCTCCCTGTGGACAAGCACGGTCTGGTAAGCCCTGCCGCACTCGAGCAAGCTATCACGGAAGAAACTTGCCTTGTCACGATAATGTTCGCGAACAACGAAGTCGGTACGATTCAGCCGATACAGGAGCTTGCCGCAGTGGCACACAAGCACGGCGTACTTTTCCACACCGACGCGGTGCAAGCAATCGGCTACGTACCAATCGACGTAAACGAGCTTGACGTCGACATGCTGACAATGGCGGCGCACAAGTTCGGCGGCATGAAAGGCGTTGGCGCATTATTTGTAAAGCGCGGAAAGCCGCTGCCATACATTCACGGCGGCGCACAAGAGCGCGGCACTCGCGCCGGAACTACCAACGTCGCAGGCATAGTAAGCATGGGCAGCGCGATTGGCGTCGCGACCCAAAACATGGCGGAAAAAACTGCCAAAATCGCAAGCCTACGCGACTACATCGTCGAGCAAGTGACGACGCGCATATCGCACGTAGATATAAACGGACACCCCACGCAGCGTCTATGCAACAACGCAAGCTTCAACTTCGCTGGAATTGAGGGCGAAAGCATTGCGCTGTCGCTAGACTTAAAGGGAATCGCGGTGTCGACAGGCTCGGCCTGCTCCTCCGATTCACTGGAGGTATCGCACGTACTGCTTGCAATGGGCTACCCCCACGAGAACGCCCAAGGCAGTATCCGCGTAACCCTATGCGACACCAACACAAAAGAAGAAGCGGATAAATTTTTAGATGAGCTTATACCGATAATTGAGCGTTTACGCGCTATGAGCCCATTAGGAAACATAATGTAGGGGCGCGCATTGCGCGTCCGTGTACGATTCTGAATGTGTCGTATTCGCGCACCATATACAAATAAATTTACAAGAGGAAAAAATATGTATTCAGAAAAAGTAATAGACCACTTTGTCAACCCGCGCAATGTCGGCACTCTCGACAATGCCAACGCCGTTGGACAAGTAGGCAACCCAAAATGCGGCGACATTATGAAGGTGTACATGAACATACAAGATAATGTCATCGAAGAAGTTAAGTTTCAAACCTTCGGCTGCGGCGCGGCAATCGCGACCAGCAGCATGGCGACCGAGCTAATCAAAGGCAAAACATTGGAGGAAGCACTTTCCATCACCAACAGCGTCGTAATGGACGCACTGGACGGACTGCCGCCCCAAAAAGTACATTGCAGCGTACTAGCGCAGGAAGTTATCCACAGCGCAATCGCCGACTACTATCGCTCACAAGGCATCGACCCCAAAACAAAGATGAACTGCGACGCCAACTGCGAAAGCTGCCACCACGACCACGGACACGAACATGAACACGACGAGGAATAAAAACAAAGTAGTTATAGGAATGAGCGGCGGCGTTGACAGCGCCGTTTCCGCTTATTTGCTGCAAAAACAAGGCTACGAGGTAGTGGGCGTGAACTTTGTCATGTTCGGCGACATTCTGCCGAACCCTGACTTATACGCCATCGCAAAATTCCTCGGCATAAAAGTTTACCGCGTAGATTTACGCAAAAATTTTTTTATTAACGTTATCCACAAATTTATCCACAGCTACTGTGTAGGAATTACGCCAAATCCTTGCATAATGTGCAATAAGTGTATAAAGTTTTCAAGGTTATTAACAATCGCAGATTATGTAAATGCCGAGTATATTGCCACGGGGCATTACGCAAAAATAGCGGAAAAGCACGGAATCTTGCAGCTTTGCGAACCTTTTGACGAAAAGAAGAACCAGACTTACTTCCTATATAATCTCACGCAGGCGATAATGCGCCGCACGCTGTTTCCGCTTGCGGATATGACTAAAGTCGAGGTGCGCGAGCTTGGGGATAAAATCGGCATACCTGTCGCGCAAAAGAAGGACAGTCAGGAGATATGCTTCGTGCCTGGGGATAACATTGCGAATGTGATTCCACCTGAGATGTGCGTTCCGGGAGATATTGTGGATAAGTGCGGCAATGTATTAGGCAAGCACAACGGAATCGCGCTATGCACAATAGGAATGCGCCGCGGCCTAAACGTCGCCTTAGGCGAACGCAAGTATGTGACCGAGCTGGATGCCGACCACAACAAAGTGATACTAGGCGACAACGACGACTTATTCACAGCCACCGCCTACATCTCCGAAATAAACATAATCCACGACAGCTACAAAGACATAACCGAATGTCAAGCCATGCCGCGCTACAGCAAAAACAAAGCCGTATGCACAGTCGAATACCGCGACAACTACCAAACGGCAAAGGTGACATTCGCCGAAAAGCAACGCGCCCTAACAAAAGGGCAAAGCATAGTATTCTACAAGGACGGAATCGTCCTAGGGGGAGGGGTAATTTATCGCACTCAATGAAATGCAGCAATCCGCTGTCGAGTGTATCGACGGCCCGCTGCTAATTTTAGCCGGCGCAGGTTCGGGCAAAACCACTGTATTAATTAACCGCATAGCGCATATCCTAACAACAAGGAAGGTTTACCCTTCCGCTATCTTGGCAATCACGTTTACGAATAAAGCCGCGGGCGAATTGAAGTCGCGCTTGTGCGCAATGTTGGGCGACAGCGGCAATGAAGTCGCAGCCTCCACATTCCACGCAGCCTGCGTGAAAATGCTCCGCCGCGACATCGATAAGCTAGGCTACAGCCGCAGCTTCGGCATAATCGACCGCACCGACCAAATCAATCTCGTGAAATCAATCCTGCAAGAGTTAAACATCGATGCAAAAAAGCTTGCGCCCAACATGTGCCTAAACGTAATCTCAAGCGCAAAGGACAAGCTAATCGACTACAACGAGTTCGCAAAGCAAAATGAACAGGACAAATCCTTAGCCAACTTCATCAAAATCTACAAGCTATACCAAACGAGGCTAAAGGCATACAACAACCTAGACTTCGACGATATAATCATGCTCACAGTAAAGCTGCTCGAGCAAGAGCCCGAAATACTCTCCTTCTATCAAAACAAATTCAAATACATCCTAGTGGACGAGTATCAAGACACCAACTTCGCGCAGTACAAGCTTATCGCCTATCTCGCCGCACTGCACCAAAACATATGCGTCGTAGGCGACGACGACCAAAGCATATACAAATTCCGCGGCGCAGACATCACCAACATCCTAAACTTCGAGAAGCAATATCCCGGCGCAACAACAATCAAGCTGGAGGAAAACTACCGCAGCACCCAAAGCATTCTCAACGCGGCGAACCATGTTATACATAATAACAAGCGTCGGAAGGACAAAAGCCTATGGACTAAAAACGAAAGCGGAAGCAAGCTATCCCTGCACAACACAATCGACGAGTTCAAGGAAGCCGAATATATCGCGGATAAAATCGAGGAACGCTACCCCGAAATGGGCAGCTACAACGACTTCGCAATCCTCTACCGCACCAACGCGCAGTCCCGCGTCATAGAGGAAAAGCTTGTGCAAAAGGGAATACCCTACCGCGTAATCGGCGGCCTGCGCTTCTACGACCGCAAGGAGATAAAAGACATCGTCGCATATATAAAGCTAATGCTGAATCCGAACGATGATATATCATTGAAGCGAATCATCAATGTGCCAAAGCGCGGAATCGGCGACGCAAGCCTTAGCTTGATTGAAACAATGGCGTTCGAGCAAGGCGTGAGTATGCTGCAAATATGCGCTAACAGCAAGGATTATGCTGACTTAAAGGCGCGTTCGCAAAAGCTGACAAAATTTGCGGAGATGGTTATGTCGCTCGAGGGCGGCTGCTACGGCATGGAGCCTGCCGACGCAATCAACCACATACTGGAAAAAACAGGCTACCTCCAAGCCCTAGAAGCCGAAGCAGCCCTAGACGGCACCAAGCGCGAAGAAAACATGTCACGCGCCGCGAACCTATCGGAATTCGTATCCGCAGCTGCGCAATACCAAGAAAAAGCCCCCGAAGCCACACTGCCTGACTTCATCGAAAACATATCGCTTATGAGCGACATCGACAACCACGACCCATCGGCAGACGCTGTAGCACTCCTAACAATCCACAGCAGCAAAGGCCTGGAGTTCACCTGTGTATTCATCGCAGGAATCGAGGAAGGCGTATTCCCAAGCAGCATGGCAGTAGGTTACGACGCCAAAGCATACAAACAGGAGGAGCTCGAGGAAGAACGCCGCTTATGCTACGTAGGCATAACCCGCGCCAAAAAATACCTCTACCTCTCCCACGCAAACAGCCGTGCCTTCTTCAACGAACGCCGCCCAAGCAAGCCCTCCATCTTCCTATCCGAGCTGCCCGAGGATTTAGTCGAACAAACAGCTCCCCCCAAAAGGAAGTCGCCCATAATAGTAACAGGCATGTCACGCCCCTCGGGCGACCTGCCCAAGCCAATCATGCCCAAGGCAGCCAAACCAAAGGCGCAGCCAATCGACCTAGCCCTAGGCGACGCAGTAAAGCATCGCAAATTCGGCGAAGGCACAATCACCTCAATCAACTACATCGGCGACGACGCCCACGTCGAAGTAGATTTCGCCGACGTAGGCAAAAAGCAACTAATGGCAGCCTTCGCCAAATTAACAAAACTGTAGGGGCGCGCTATTAGCGCGTCCGTGTACGACACTGCATACATTCACAATCGCACAATCCGAGGGCGGATATAAAACCCGCCCCCACAGGAGGATATATGAAATATTCCTACAGAGAAATCAAAAAATACGTAAACGAAACCTTCCTGCCACAGCTACAGGAGGACTTAGACCCCAACTCCTTCATCATCTGCATCGGCGGCAGCACATACAATCGCGCCGCCGACAAAAACCTATACCTCATCGGCAACGTGCCGCGCGATTACATCAACAGCAAGCTAATCGACAAATGCTTCAAGCCAATATTAATCGACGAAAGCAACTACATCTTTTCGGTGCTAATCGACACCCACGCCATCACAAAGATACTATTCGCCGACGACCCCCTGCAACGATTCACCGAAGCTCACGAAAAGCAGCACGTCCTATACGACCTCTCAAACTTAATTCCGCTGTACGACCCGCTCGAGCGCGTCTACAACATGAACGATTCGCTGCTCAAGCTTGGCACGGACTATTGGGACAATGAATGTGCAACCTTTATCGACGAGAATCTGACCTATGTAAAAAACTTCCTGCGATTCGTCGAGGAAAAGGATAAGCTTATGGCGCAGCTGCTGTATCAGCCTGCGGTGGAAATGCTGCTGCGACTATGCTTTATCGCAGACGGCTCTCCCTTCCCTCCCCCCAAATCCTTCTTCAACTATGTGCGCGACAAATTTCCGCCGCTGTATGTACTCGTGAATTCCCTCTACAAGGATTATGTAGCCAAAAACATCGAGCTAGATCAAATGCGCTACTGCGTAAAAGAGCTGCTATGGTTCGCAGAGCTTATGGTGAAAGAATTCCGCAAAATCGACATGAAGGAAATAGATTCCCTCTCAAATTCATAAAACAGTCAATCGCGTTTCACTCCGCGACTACAAAACTACGACAATCACAGATATAGTAAAACAACTTTAAAACAATCTGCTAGTCAATCACGTTTCCTTGATTCTATCGGCATTCGTCGTAGTTCTGATGTAGCGGAATGAAACGTGATTGACTATATAATCAAAGAAACGCGATTGACTTGCTCGCGCTTTTGAATGGATTTAACTATATGACCTACAAAGACATAGCAAACGTATACGACGAAATCATAGGGCAGGATTACGACAAATGGGCGGATTATTTAATGCTGCTCATTCGTAAATACTGCCCTTTTGCAGCTTCGGCGGCCGACATAGCGTGCGGCACAGGCAGCATAATAGCACGCCTTGAAAAGCAAGGCCTAAAAATGTGCGGCGCAGACCTATCCGCCGAAATGCTTGCGGTCGCAAAGCAAAAAACCTCCGCCCCACTGTACCGACAAAACATAACAAGCCTAGCCCTAAGCAAACGCTTTGATGTAATCCTCTGCACCCTAGATTCCATCAACTATATAATGCAGGACGGCGCACTCCAAAAAGTATTCGAGCATGTACGCACCCACCTAAACCAAGGCGGCGCATTCATCTTCGACATAGCGACAAAGCGCAGCTTCGACAAAAAGGTCAAAAACAAATTCATCGTAGACAATAACTCCATCGTCTACACCCTTCAAAGCACCTACGCCAAAAAGGGCACAATCTGCCGGCAATACGTCACCTGCTTCTACCAATCGCAAACCGACGACACCTACCAACGCTTCGACGAGGTGCATCGCCAGCGCGTATACAGCGCCGCCGAGGTACATACGCTGCTGCAAAGCAGCGGCTTCACGGTTGCCGCCGTACATCAACCCTTTGAGGATTCGCCGATACCGCACCCTCAATCGGAATTCAACGACAACCAATACGACAGATTATTCTTTGTCGCAACATAACAAATGACTGTAGGGGCTGATGCCCACATCAGCCCGAAAAACACCCACATCGTCCCCTACCTGTCAATCAAAATCGACACAGTGAACCACCCCTCCGCCGCCCTGTAACGCAAAGCCGCATTATATTTCTCCGCGAAGGCGCGTATGCTGTAAGAGCCTATGCCGTGACCTATCTCGGTAGAAATTGGTATATTTAAGCGTTTGTCGAAGGAAATATTCCCTGTATACGTGTTGGCTATCTCAATCAAAAGCTGCCTGCCGTGGCGCGACGTCGTCATGCGCAGGCGTTTATCTGTGTCCTCAGGCATTTTTCCACAGGCATTGACCGCATTCTCGATAGCGTTGGCGAACACCAGCGCAAGCTCAATCGAATCTACTGAAATATTGCCGGGAATACCGAGCGACGATTCCACCTTAATGCCCTTATCCTCTGCGTCCGCGACAAGGAATGCGATGATTGCATTTATGGCTTCATTTTCGCAGTAGCGTTTGTCGTTGCGCTGCTGGCTTATTTGGCTGATGTTGCTGCTGATTGAGTTAAGTCCTGCGATTGCTTCGTCATAATTGCCACTGTTTATGTAAGCCGTTACTATGTTGGCGAAGTGGCGCAGGTCGTGATGGAAAATGTCTACGGTTTGATTGTCCTTAGCGGCCCTCGCCGCATATAGCTGCAGCGACGACAGCTGTATCTTCATAATGCGCTTCTCATACTCCATTGCCTGCTCGTTGATTATCCCTCGAAACAGCACAACCAACGCGGAATACGAAGTAATAACAATAAAACACACAACAATCGTCGCAGGAATGCTATGCTGATTCATGCGCAGCGGCACAGGATACCCACACAGCGAATACATAGCTGCAAGAAGCAGCAACGGAATAATGCAGCCTGCCGCCCACCCCTTTTTAACTATATCCATAATCACAAACAAGGTAGGGCGCAGCTTGCTGAAAATCAAATGGCACAAAAATATGTAGCTTACAACAATTACGATTACATTAATCACCGGATTGTGAAAAAACAAAATAAAAATTCCCGTGAGAACACCCATCATAATGTTAAAGCAAAGCGACGTCAACACCGAAAAAACAGTGCGCGCATCCTTGTACTTTGCAAGAAAAAAGCAGGCGGTAATCAATGATGTGATTTCAACAATTCTTACGATGCTGCTCTCAAAAAAACCCTTGTAAAAAAATAGCGAGGCAAGATAAATAATGCTGTATAAAGCGGAGGTAGTTCCGCCTATAATCAGCATTGTGCGCGTGCTGTACTTCCATTTAATGATGATTAACGAAGTGATGATCGAAAAGGTGGCGCATATCATCAAATGAAAGAACGTGATATTAGAAGCAGAAAGTGCTAGCAATTAAACCTCCGCTGCTCTGATATATAATCCATGAAAAGCTCGCGCGATTCCTTGAGCTTATTCTTGGCAATGGCTACAACAGTGCCGTCGGACATCTCGAAGTCGCGTATAGTCATCTTCACGATGTACCGCATGTTGAGGACGAAGGAGTGGTGCGGCCGTATAAACCGCTTGTCCTCACACAGCGGCTTGATGTAGTCTGAAAACGGCTCGCGCATTGTTTTGCTCACTACAACAGTGCCGTTGGTCAGCTTTATATATACCACATGGTTGCTAAGCTCTGCCATCATTATGTTGTGGAAATTAATCCGCACGATTCCGCTCTTGGTGTTAACAGCAATGCAATTTGATATGTTAATTTGTAAATAATTTACTACTTCATCGATAACAGAAAGCAGCTTGCTTTTGTCTATCGGCTTTACTAAGTATTGGACAGCGTTTACAGAAAATGCTTGCAGCGCAAAGTCGGGCGACGTTGTTGTGAAAATCACCAGAGGAGTAATTCCTTTTTCGTGCATATAGTCTGCAAGGTCTATGCCGTTGCAGCCTGGAAGCAACACGTCCAATATCAATAAGCCGAAAACCATTCCATTCTCCACGTCCTCTATCAAGCGGCGGGGGGATGAATAGGCTTTCACAACTATCTCGATGTCCGACTTCCTCAATTGATATTCCTTTAAAATATCCAGTATTACATTTAAATCCCTTTGCGAATCCTCGCAAACACCGATATGTAACATGCGCCAATCTCCCGATTGATTAATATGCTTGGGCGGAATGCCCGCCCGCATTAGTGTACATACATAAAAAACAACAACAAAAACAGCCCTTGGCAAAATTTTACTTTCAAGAGCTTAAAATAATAATAACAATAAACTTTGATATAGTCAATCGCGTTTCATTCCGCGACTACAGAAGTACGACAAGCTCAGATATAATCAAAGAAACGCGATTGACACGGCTCATGGTTAACTGTTATGACTATGTTTTGTGCTACAGGCTTAAATCGCCGAGTATTCCGAAGTCGTCATCTGAAAACATCTTCTCAATGTCAATTATGAGGTACAGCTTGTCGTCAAACTTGCCCAGCGACTTTATATATTTGTTCGTGAAACCTGACCTTGCGGAAGGAGGCGGAATAATGTTCTTATCCTCAAAGGTGACAACCTCCGAAACCGTGTCAACAATAAGGCCGACAAGCAAGTCCTGCACGTTAACTATGATAATGCAGGTTCTCTCGTTGTATTCCGCTTCCATTTTGTTGAAGCGGATACGCATGTCGATTATCGGAACGATAATTTCCTCTCGAAGATTGATTACGCCTTTAACGTAGTGCGGCATATCGGGCGCGGTGGTTATCGGCATAATTTGCTTTATAATGTTGATGTAGGTGAGGGCAAGGCAATATTTTTCGTCGTCGATGATGAAGGAGAGATATTTGCTCTTCATCTCATCGGTTACTTGCTCCGCTTGTTTGTTGATTGTGGATAAATGTTCCATGTTCTCCCTCCGTAAGGAACAGCGTTTTACTAAATGAGCTAAAAACTAAATTCTTACTTGCTTGCTAAGGTCATTGTTTCTTTTAGCATTTCTCTTATCTTGATTTTTTGCGGGCATTTGTATTCACATTTGCCGCAGTCGATACATTTGTCGACGGGCTTGCCGAAGTCTGTCCATTCATTGCGTGTGCCGATTTTGCTTAGCTCTTGCTTTGCGTAGTCGGTTAGACCGTAGACTTTTATGTTGTTGTATTGCGATAGTATGAAGGGTATGTTTATTTCGGCAGGGCAGGGCATACAGTAGCGGCAGCCTGTGCAGTAGAGCAGCTCTTTGATCTGGTGCGACATTGCGTCGATGTTTTTGTATTCGCTTGGGGTTAGGGGTTCGGTTAGGCTTGCAACGCGTGCGTTTTGCTCCAGCATTTCGAGGTTGCCCATGCCTGAGATTGCGCAGTCTACGTTGGGGTTGGCGAATACGAAGCGCAGCGCGATTTCGGCCGTGCCGCCTTTTACCTCTTGCTCCATCTTGGAGGAGATTACGTCGGATTCGTAGGCAAGTCTGCCGCCGCCTACGGGACCCATTACTACAACGCCAATACCTTTGTTGTGCGCGTGCTCCATGCCTTTTTCGTTGGACTTGTCGAAAAGGTTGTATTGGCATAATACGCTGTCGAATACGTTTTCGTCCAGCAATTTAATCATGTTTTCAGGCTCGTCGTGGAATGAGAAGGATATGTGCTTTATCATTCCCTTGGACTTTGCTTTTTCCATTTGGTCGAGCAGCTTCAGCGGCAGGATTTTGTCGGTGTATGTACCGTAACCTATGCCATGGAAGTGGTAGTAGTCGATGCAGTCTGTGTCTAGGTCTTTAAGCTGGCTTTCTAGGATTGTCCAGTAGTCGTCGGTTTTGTTTACGCGGTCGAGCGGGATTTTGGTGGATAGGATTACCTTGTCGCGGTAGCCTTTTAGGGCTTTGCCGCAGGTGATTTGGCTTTTGTGATTGCAGTAGAAAAAGGCTGTGTCGAGATAGTTTACGCCTAGGTCGAACGCGCGTTGCAGCAGCGGAACTGCTTTTTCGTCGTCGATGATTTCGTCGCCGCCTACTTTTATCATGGGCAGGCGCATTGCGCCGAAGCCTAGACGAGATATTTTGTCGGGATTGTTGCCGAATTGTCTGTAATTCAAAATAACCTCCTGAATTTTGCCAATGTGTGCAGAATCGCACGCGGGCGGCGAAACGCCGCCCCTACATTGCGCGATTGTGAATGTGTGCAGAATTAATGTTGTTGCGCCTTTGATTCTTCTATTACCTTTTGGGCTACGTTGGCAGGGGCTTCTTCGTAGCGGACAAATTCAAAGGTAAATTTGCCGCGACCGCCTGTCATGGAGCGTAGGTCTGTGGCGTATTTGTGCATAGCTGCCATGGGGACTTCGGCTTCGACTAGCTGTAGGCCGCCGCTTTGTGGGTTCATGCCTAATACTCTGCCGCGACGTTTGTTGATGTCGCCGATGATGTCGCCCATGTGGCTTTCGGGGATTATTACGTCGAGCTTGCCGATTGGCTCAAGCAGAATGGAGGTTGCGTCCTCCATGCCTTTTTTGTATGCAACGTGTGCGGCTAGCTTGAACGCCATTTCGGAGCTGTCTACAGGGTGGTACGAACCGTCTACCAGTGTGGCTTTTAGGTTTACCACAGGGTAGCCTGCCAGTACGCCGTGCAGTATACTTTCCTGCAAGCCTTTTTCTACGGCGGGGAAGTAGTTGCGCGGTACGCTGCCGCCGAATACGCTTTCGGCGAAGGTTAAGCCTTCTTCTGTGCCGGGCTCGAACTCAATCCAAACGTGACCATACTGTCCGTGGCCGCCTGATTGTTTCTTGTGCTTGCCTTCTACTTTAACCTTTTTGCGGATTGTTTCGCGATAGGGTACACGCGGCTCTATCATGTCGACGCCTACGCCGAACTTTGTCTTTAGCTTGCTTGCGAGGACGTCAAGGTGCTGCTCGCCTAGGCCGCTGATAATCATTTGGTGGGTTTCGGTGTTGGTGTAGATGTTGAAGGTGGGGTCCTCGTCCATCAGCTTGTGCAAGCCTGCGCTGATTTTTTCCTCGTCGCCTTTTGCTTTTGGCATTAGGGCTAGGGATAGGTTGGGCTTGGGGAATGTGAAGCCTGGAATTTCTATGCCGTTTTTGCTTAGTGTGTCGCCGGTTTTGGTGTCGGCTAGCTTTGTGATTGCGGCTATGTCGCCGGCGGAAACACTTGTGGTGTCGAAGTGCTTTTTGCCGCAGACGTAGAACATGTGCGCGATTTTCTCGTGTTCGCCTGTGCGGCTGTTTATGAGCGACATTTCGTTTGAGATTGTGCCGCTGTATACCTTGAAGTAGGAGATTTTGCCTACGTATGGGTCTGCTACTGTTTTGAAGATAAGCGCGGAGGCGTTGCCGTCGTCGAGTTTTATCTCTTTGCCGTCGACGGATTTTTCGGCGGGACGCTCGCATGGGCTTGGGCAGTAGTCGGCTATGCACTCGATCATGCTTGCAACGCCGCTGTTTGCTAATGCCGAGCCGAAGAATACAGGCGCGATTCCGCAGCTGTGTATTCCTATCTTTAATGCTTTAAGTATTTCCTCGTCGGTGAAGGTGTCGCCTGCGAAGAAGCGTTCCATCAAGTCCTCGTCGGTTTCGGCAACTAATTCCATCAGCTGATCGCGGTAGCCTTGCACCTCGTCCATCATCTCCGCAGGGATTTCTATTGTGATAGGCTTGCCTTTGTTGAACTTCAAGCCTTTCATATGAACGATGTCGACAACGCCGATAACATGCTCACCTTCTTTAATCGGGAGCTGGAAGGGGACTACCGCCTTGCCGAAGACGTCAATCATGCTTTGGATAACCTTGGCATAGTCGGCTCTGTCGTCGTCTAGCTTATTCACGAAGAATAGGCGCGGTATGTTGCGCTCGTTGCAATACGCCCATGAATTTTCAGTGCCTACAGAAACGCCTGACTTTCCGCACACAACTATAACGGCGGAATCAGCAACGCGTACGCCCTGCAATATCTCGCCTACAAAGTCAAAATATCCGGGAGTATCTATAATATTAAGCTTCACGTCCTTGTGCATGAATGACGCGATTGCGGTATTAATCGAAATTCTGCGCTTGATTTCCTCGCTGTCGAAGTCGGTTATTGTTGTGCCGTCCTCAACCTTGCCAAGTCTGTCCGACGCGCCGCTGTCAAACAGCATCGCTTCCGCCAGAGATGTCTTGCCTGCGCCACCGTGAGCCAATAAACAAACGTTTCTAATCTTATCTCTGCCAACCTGCTTCATATATACCTCCCGTTAAATTAAGCATTTGGTTAAAATGCCGTGGTTAAATTTCCGTTCTGGTTATATTATAGCATAGAACATGGCAAATAGTAAAGCTTTTTTATATAATTTACAACTGTCAATTATTGAGGTAATTGATGTATTGCATTAATACAATGCCTGGTTCTTCCAAGTCGGCGCACCAACGCTTTACCCATTCTAGCGAGATAAAGCCGATGTAATCGTCGTCGATTAGCAGATTCATTACGGTTTCAATCGGGACGTCGCCTTCGCCTGCCAGTTTGTACACGGCCTTGCCGTTTTCCATTATGCTGTCCTTGATGTGGACGTGGTGAATCAGCGGCTTTAGCGATTGATATGTTTTGGTTACGTCCTCGCCGAAGTAGCGGTAGGGGTGGTGAATGTCCCATAATACGCCTATGCCTGTTTGTCCGCTTAGGTTTATAAGCTCCTGCATTGTGGAGTATTTCGCGAATACGCCGTTGGTTTCTACAAGAAGCGTAATGCCGTGGTGGTCTGCGATTTGACCCATTTCCCGTAGGCGTGCGGCTACTATCTTTATGTCGACAGGGGAGCTTTCGTCTGGGCCCGGATTGGTATCGCCCAGTACGCGAATGTATTTTGTGCCTACGCTTTCTAAGCGTGCGGCAAGCTTGATGTAGTCTGCGATTTCGGTTCGGTAGTCGTAGCCGATTTGGTGCAGGTATGCGTTGGTAGTGAGTATCGGTATGCTTAGGTTGCGCTTGTTTAGGGCGTTGATTGTGCTGTCTACCGCTTCTGGTAAGAAGGGGGCGGCGTTGGGAGCGTACAGCTCCTGCCCTATTCCGCGTATTTCTATGCCGTTGTAGCCGAAATCCTTCGCGGTGGATAATATCTCGGCGAAGCTGTAGTTGGGGCAGCTCAAGGTGGAAAATGCTGTTTTAAGCTTGTTCAATGTAATTTACCTCTTTAGTTTAACAATTCCTTAACCGCGACGGACAAGGCTGCTTCGTAGTGCTGCGCTTGTTCTTTGTCTGCGGCTTTGATTAGTAGGTATATTTTAATTTTGGGTTCAGTGCCTGAGGGGCGTATGATGAAGTTTATGCCGCCTTCCAGTTCGACGTAGATTACGTCGGACTTGGGATAATTCAGCGTCGATTCGCCACCGGATTTAGCATAGCGTTTGCCCTCGAGATAATCGCGCACGGCGACAATCTTAAAGCCTGCGACGTCGTTTGCGTCTTTTATGCCGCGTACGCGTGCCATGCACTCCTTCATCTTTTGTGCGCCCGTTGAGCCTTGATAGAAAATGTTAACGGTGGCTTCGCGGAAGTAGCCGTATTTTTTGAAAAGCTGCTGCACTGCGGCGGCAAGGTTCATGCCTTTGGTGTTGTAGTACAGTGCCATCTCGCCGATTAGCATTGACGCGACAACTGCGTCTTTATCGCGGCAGTATGTCCCTGCGAGGTAGCCGTAGCTTTCCTCAAAGCCGAAGACGAAGCTGTTGCTTCCGCTTTGCTCGAACTCGTAGATTTTTTCGCCGATGAATTTGAAGCCTGTTAGTGTGTCTATATAGGTTGCGCCGTAGCTTTTCGCGATTTCTTCTGTAACGCGCGTGGAAACTATGGTGGAGATTATTGCGGGATTTTCCGGCAGTGTGCCGTTTTGCGTGTGCTGCGACAGCATGTAGTCGGTTAGCAGTGCGCCTACTTGGTTGCCGCTTATGGGAATGTATTCGCCGTTGTCATCGCGTACTACTATGCCTACGCGGTCGGAGTCGGGGTCTGTCGCTATGATTAGGCTGATGTCCTTTTGTTTGGCAAGCTCGATTGCTAGGGCGAAGCCGTCCTTGTCCTCAGGATTGGGCGATTTCATGGTGGAGAAGTTGCCGTCGGGCTTTTCTTGCTCTGGAACGATTGTCACGTTGGTAAAGCCTGCACGCTTTAGGATTTCGCGCACGGGAATGTTGCCGCTTCCGTGGAATGGTGTGTATATTAGGGGGAAGTCCTTGTTCTGCTTAATCAGCTCGCCGTTAACCATTTGCTTTAGCACGTTGGTGTAGTAGGCTTCGTCGACTTCCTTGCCTATAATTTGAATCTGCCCGCTTTTCACTGCGTCGTCATACGAGGTGAGCTTGGGCGAAAATATATCCGTCGCCGCGATAAACGCAAGCACCTTATCCGATACATGCGGCGGCAGTTGTCCGCCGTCGTCCCAATAAACCTTGTAGCCGTTGTACTCCTTGGGATTGTGGCTCGCTGTTATAACTATGCCTGCGGTAGCCTTTAGATGACGCACTGCGAACGAAAGCATAGGCGTGGGGCGTAAGTCCTCGAACAGGTACACCTTAATTCCGTTTGCTGCAAGCACAATCGCCGCTTGCTTCGCAAACTCGCGCGAATTGTTGCGGCAGTCGTAGGCGATTACCACGCCCTTCTTCATCACGGCCGCGCCTTCTTTTGTGATATAGCGCGCCAGTGCTTCTGTGGTTTGGCGCACCGTGTATATGTTCATGTTGTTGGTTCCCGCTGCCATAATGCCGCGGATTCCGCCTGTGCCGAACTCCATCGAGCGATAGAATCTCTCATAGATTTCGCTGTCCTTGTCCTTTATGGAAAGAAGCTCCTGCCGCGTAGATTCGTCCACAACTTCGCTTGACAACCAACTGTTGTAGCTTTCCATGTAATTCATAATTTACACCTCCGTTATATGACCATGCTTGGCTTATACCTGTTTGCCACATTCAGCCTGACGTCCGCGCCTATATGTATGTCGTTTTGCCGCAGTATCGCGGCAACTGTTTCATGCGCAAGGGTGGGCAGGTTGTTCTGTTCGCTCAGGTGTCCTAACAGTATGTTTTGCAATTTATGCTTAACTAATACGGCGGCAAGGTCGCCGCACTCTTTATTGGATAAGTGTCCGTTTTTTCCGCGCACGCGCTGCTTTAGGTGGAATGGATATGGTCCGTGCACAAGCATGTCGACGTCGTGGTTGCTTTCGATTACAATGCTGACGCAATCGCGAACCGATTCGATTATCTCGTCGGTGACATGCCCGATATCCGTCGCAATCGCAACGCTGCACGCGCCAAGGTTAAAGCGATAACCTGTAGGCTGCGCCCCATCATGCGGAAGCGAAAACGGCACGACTTCAATGTCGCCCAAATCCATAGGCTTGTTCTGGTTGAACGCAAGCATATTGTGCGCCTGTATCTTGCCGATATTCATCGACTGCCACGTCCCTGCGCTTGCGATAATCGGTATATTGTAGCGGCGCGAGATTACGCCCACGCCGTTCACGTGGTCGCTATGCTCGTGCGTCACCAAGATGTAGTCGATTTCAGCAACATCCTCGTCTATGGAGGAAAGCGCCTCCGTCACCGACTTTCCGCTTATGCCGCAGTCAATCAGCAGCCGCACATTATTGTGCCGCAAAAATGTAGCATTGCCCGAGCTTCCGCTCACCAATGTGCAAAATTTTATCAAGTGTAAAAACCTCGTGTTATTTGTAGGGGCGGATATTATCCGCCCGTGTGTGATTCTGAATGTGTCGCATTCGGGAAATGCACGATTGCGTTAATTCGCATACGCGCGTTCCGATTTCGCCGCCTTGGCGATTGCGTCGGATTTGCGTATGATGTTCGCTCCCAATTTCTTGAAGCGTCCTTCGATGTCCTCATAGCCGCGGTCGATGTATTGCACATTGGATATTTCGGTTATGCCGCGCGCCATTAATCCTGCGATAACCATGCTTACGCCTGCACGCAGGTCTGTCGCGGACACTTGTGCGCCTGTTAAGGTTTCCACGCCGTTTATCACTGCCATGCGGCCGTCCACTTTAATTTGTGCGCCTAGGCGTGTAAGCTGCTCCACATATTGGAAGCGATTATCCCATACGCTTTCGGTGACATAACTTACGCCTGGGACACATGTCAGCAGCGTCACAATCTGCGGCTGTAAATCTGTCGGAAATCCCGGATAGGGCAGTGCCTTTATATTGGTCTTGTTGAGTGTACCTTCGCGGATTACGCGAACGCTGTCGTCGAATTCATGCACCGTTACGTTCATCTCCGTAAGCTTCGCCGTTACGCTCTCCAAATGCTTGGGGATTACGTTTTTGATAAGCACGTCGCCGAATGTTGCCGCGGCTGCTATCATGAATGTTCCCGCTTCTTGGTTGTCGGGAATGATTGAGTATGTGCCACCTGTCAGCTTTTCTACGCCGTAGATTTTGATTACGTCTGTGCCTGCGCCTTTGATGTTCGCGCCCATGGCGTTAAGGAAGTTGGCAACGTCTACCACCTGCGGTTCTTTGGAGCAGTTTTCGAGCACAGTCGTACCTTCGAGGCGACAGCTTGCAAGCATCGCGTTAATCGTCGCGCCAACTGTGCTGCAGTCGAAATAAATTTGCGACGCGGATAATGCTTCAGCTTTTACTGTAATAACGCCGTGGTCGAGCGTAACCTCGCCGCCTAAAGCCTCGAACGCCTTTATGTGCTGGTCAATCGGGCGTATGCCGAAGTTGCAGCCTCCTGGGAACGGCACTCGTGCCTTGCCGAACCTTCCCATCAATGCGCCGATAAAATAGTAGGACGCTCTCATCTTTGACACAAGGTCGACGTTCGCAATTTCATGCGTTGTAACCCCTGTGCAGTCTATCTCAAAAGTGGTGTCGTCAACCTGCAACACAACCGCGCCAATCTCACGCAGCAGCTCAAGTATGTTGTACACATCGCTAATTCTCGGAATGTTCTCAATCCTGCACTTACCTTCCGCAAGCAACGCGGCAGGAATAACGGCAACCGCGGCATTCTTCGCCCCATTGATGGACACTTCGCCGCACAATCTGTTGCCGCCCATAATTACTAATTTTTCCATATAATCACCGTTCGTCAAATATTAGTATCTTACCATACAGCCTTTGTAAATCTCTTCTTACTTATATTATTGCACAATAAATATTGTTAATACTCTGTATCGTGTGTAAAAATCACATTTTGCAGACGTAAACAAACGCTCCTGCGCAATGGTCAACATTAGTATTTTGCAAGTCGTTTTGTAAGTACCTATTTTTATAGTTAATTTTATCATAAGGGTTTTTGTTTGTCAAGAAATAGGCAAAGTTTTCAAGAACATCGGAATGTTTTTCATTTGCGAAAAAAGCACTTGACAAAATTAAGTATATTGTGTATATTTAATATATACAATATACCAACGAAAGGGGGCGGAAAGTGAACATCATAATCAGCAATTCCAGCGGTCAACCAATCTACGACCAGATATACTCGCAGATAAAGTCGAAGATTATATCGGGCGAGCTGAACGAAGGCGACGCGCTGCCGTCCATGCGATTGCTTGCGAAGGAATTGCGAATCAGCGTAATTACAACAAAGCGTGCATACGAGGAACTGGAGCGCGACGGCTTTATCACCTCCGTTACAGGTAAAGGCAGCTTTGTCGCAAGCAAGAACATGGAGTTTATACGAGAAGAAAACTTACGCAAGATTGAGGAGCTTATGCAGCAAATCGCCGACCTATCCCACGGCTGCAACCTTAGCCTTGCCGACCTGACGCAAATGCTATCGATTATTTACAGGGAGGAATGAATATGAACGACGCGCTTGAAATAAAGAACCTCACCAAAAAGTACAAGGATTTCACACTAGACAACATAAGCTTCACCCTTCCGCGCGGCTGCATAATGGGATTCATCGGAGAAAACGGCGCAGGCAAAAGCACAACCATCAAGCTAATACTGGAATTAATCCGCCGCGACAGCGGAGAAATACAGGTGCTGGGCTGCGACAACCTAGCCAAAAACAACGCACTCAAAGAAAACATAGGCGTAGTCATGGACGAAAGCAGCTTCCCTGAAAACCTGACCGCGAACGAAATAAACAGCATACTCAAAAATTGCTACAAAACATGGGACAGTCAAACATACACACGCTACATCGAAAAGTTTTCGCTCCCTGCCAAAAAGCCCGTGAAGGATTATTCAAGAGGCATGAAGATGAAGCTGTCCATCGCCGCCGCGCTCTCCCACGACAGCAAGCTGCTCATACTGGACGAAGCCACCAGCGGCCTCGACCCAATCGTCCGCGACGAAATCCTCGACGTATTCCTAGACTTTATCCAAGACGAAAGCCGCAGCATACTAATCTCGTCGCACATCATAAGCGACCTCGAGAAAATCTGCGACTACATCACATTCATACACAAAGGCAAGCTCGTATTCACCGAACCCAAAGACGATCTGCTAGACAAATACGCAATCGCAAAATGCTCCGAAGCCGAATACGCATCCATCGACAAATCCGCAATAAAAGGCACAAGGAAAAACAAATTCGGCGTGGAAGCATTAGTCGAAAAAAGCAAACTAAGCCGCAGCATAAATCCGGACACCGCGACAATCGAAGGCATAATGCTTTACTACGCAAGGGAGGATTCATAATGAAAGGCTTGCTGCTAAAAGATATATTTAACCTAAAACAACAAGGTAAAATTTACCTGATATTTCTGGGCGTGTGGATTGCAATTGGAATTACAAGTAAAGACCTGGGCTACTACGGCGGAATTATGATATTGCTGGGATTGATAGTTCCCATAAACGCCATTGCATATGACGAAAAATCGAATTGGGAAAAATTCGCGCTAGCCATGCCTGTTTCAAGGACTGATATGGTGACATCAAAATATTTGCTCTCACTTCTATGTTCATTAACAGGCGGCGTTATTGCAACAGCAGCGGGAGCTTACATATCCGGCGATTTAACAGAATCAATGCTGTATTCAGCTACATTTACGTCACTCGGAATGATTGTCGCAGCTATAGTCATGCCGCTGGTGTTTAAGTATGGAGTTGAGAAAGCGCGATTGATACTGTTGGTAGTATTCCTCGCTCCCACCATAATCGGCATAATTCTGTCGCGGATGGATATTCCCGCACCCAATATGGAGATACTGGACAACTTAACATACATGCTGCCATTCGCAGCGATTGTGCTTATCCTTTGCTCCATAGCCATATCTCAAAAAATATACAAGCACAAGGAATTTTAATCCCAAATCAATAGCCCCATTCGGGCTATTTTTATTTCCGCCCAAACAGCGTTACCCAATAATTTCCTTATTTTCAATATAATGTATCCCCAACATCACGCAATAGTTTTGTTTACATAAAAAAAGCTTGTGTTCCAACCGATATTTTGTTATAATATATGATAGAAGAAAGACGGAGGTGTTACCAATGTTTGACAAAAACTGCATTAGTGACTTTCAACTGTACCTTCACCAAGAGGGGACGAACTATGAAAGTTACAGAATGCTCGGCAGCCATAAGATGGACGGTGGCTATCACTTTGCTGTGTGGGCGCCGAATGCCGCGTCGGTTTCGGTCGTGGGCGACTTCAACAATTGGGAGATAGGCGCGAACTACATGTACAAGCACCAACAGTTCGGCGTGTTTACCTTGTTCATACCCGACCTCGGCGACAATGAGCGTTACAAATACTACATCACGACAAAAAGCGGCGAGGGCTTGTACAAAGCCGACCCATACGCGTTTTACAGCGAGCTGCGCCCCAACACTGCTTCAATAACATACGACTTCGACTACAACTGGGGCGACTACGATTACCTACGCGACAGGCAGCCTGTATACGACAAGCCGATGGTGGTATACGAAGTACACGCCGGAACATGGAAGCGCAAGGAGGAAAACAAGCTCTACTCATACAGCGACCTGAAAGATGAGCTTATACCCTACGCAAAGATGATGGGCTTCACGCACATTGAAATGCTTCCGCTGCACGAGCACCCGTTCGACGGCTCATGGGGCTATCAGGTGACAGGCTTTTACGCCGTAACCTGCCGCTATGGCACTCCGCGCGACTTCATGGAATTTGTCGACGCAGCGCACGCGCAAGGCATAGGTGTAATCCTCGACTGGGTTCCCGCGCACTTTCCGAAAGATGCACACGGCTTATCTATGTTCGACGGCACTCACCTATACGAAGCCGCAGATTCACGAATCGGCGAGCACATGCTGTGGGGCACAAAAGCATTCAACCTAAACCGAGCCGAGGTAATCTCCTTCCTAATCTCCAACGCGATGTTTTGGTTTGACATCTACCACGTAGACGGCCTGCGCGTCGACGCCGTATCCGCCTTAATCTACCGCGACTATCAGCGCGAGCCCGGGCAGTGGCTGCCGAACAAATACGGCGGCAACACAAGCATAGAGGGCATCGAATTTGTCAAACGCTTAAACAACGCCGTACACAAAAAGCACCCCACCGCACTGATGATTGCCGAGGAATCCACAGCCTTTCCGGGAATCACACGTTCGCCTGACATAGGTGGTCTTGGCTTCAACTATAAATGGAACATGGGCTGGATGAACGACATGATGAAGTACATCAAGGTTGACCCGCTTGACAGAAAATACCTGCACAACCTCCTAACCTTCTCCATGATGTACGCATTCAATGAAACCTACATCCTCCCCCTTTCTCACGATGAAGTCGTCCACGGCAAAAAGTCGCTTCTTGATAAAATGCCGGGCGATTATTGGCAAAAATTCGCAGGCCTGCGAATGTTTTTCGCCTACATGTTCGCGCACCCAGGCAAAAAACTTGTATTCATGGGCGGCGAATTCGGTCAGTTCATCGAGTGGAAGGACGACGACAGCCTTGATTGGCATCTCATGGACTTAGAAATGCACGGAAAGCTGCACCTATGCTACAGGCATATAATCGACCTGTACAAGAAAATGCCTGCCTTCTACGAAGAGGACACAAGCTGGGACGGCTACCGTTGGCTTAAAACTGACGATTCCAGCCGCTCCATAGTCGCATTCATGCGAATCGCAAAGCGCAGCAAATCGAAGGACTCCATAGACAAAATCGGCGACCACGTGCAAAGCATATTAAAAGCCGCTGAGGCAGTATCGGCCGAGGTATCGGCTCTTATCGCCGACAACACCCACATACCCGAAGCCGCAACCGACATGCGCACCCTAGCAGCCGACATAAGCACCCTAGCCGAAGAATTCGCGCAAGACCTGCAAAATGCCGAGCAAAAGTCCGACATCTACGTAATATGCAACTTCACCCCACGCGGCTACGACGACTACTACATCGGCGTACCCACCGAGGGCGCATACGAAGAAATACTAAACACTGACAACACCGAATACGGCGGCACAAACATGCTAAACGGAAAAATACAAGCCGAACAAATAATATGCGACGGCTACCCATTCCGCCTACGTCTAAAAGTTCCGCCTTTATCCACTATATACCTAAAACACATATAAATTTAACCAAAACGTAACACATGCAAGCTATAATTAAAATATCATAATGTTTGATTGTTAACGAGGGGGTTTTTACATGGCATCAAAGGATTGCATAGCTATGATATTAGCAGGAGGCTCGGGCAGCAGACTTGGCACGCTCACGCGCAAGATTGCAAAGCCCGCCGTGCCTTACGGCGCGAAATATCGAATTATCGATTTTACATTGTCCAACTGCATACATTCGGGCATCGACACCGTAGGTGTGCTTACGCAGTATCAGCCGCTGGAGCTTAACACCTACATCGGCAACGGGCAGCCGTGGGACTTAGACAGAAACAATGGCGGCGTATATGTGCTTCCGCCTTATGTCGACAGCGAAAAGAGCGTGTGGTACAAGGGTACTGCCAACGCGATTTATCAAAACATCGACTTCGTCGACCAATTCAAGCCCAACTATGTCGTAATCGCAGGCGGCGACCACATCTACAAGATGGACTATGCCAAAATGCTGCGCGAAGGCAAAGACAACGGCGCGGCCGCAATGATAGCCGTAATAGACGTAAGCTACGAGGAAGCAAAGCGCTTCGGCATAATGAGCGTCGACGAAGAAGGCAGAATCACCAAATTCGCCGAAAAGCCCAAGCAGCCCGAAAGCACACTCGCAAGCATGGGCGTGTACGTCTTCAAATGGAGCGTACTAAAGAAATACTTACTCGAGGACGAAAAGAATCCGAACTCAAGCAACGACTTCGGCAAAAATATAATTCCCACAATGCTTGCCGCAGGTGAAAAGCTGTACTGCCACCGATTCGACGGCTACTGGAAGGACGTAGGCACACTGCACAGCCTGTGGGAAGCCAACATGGATTTAATCGAGGACAAACCAAAGTTCGACCTATACGACAACAACTGGACTATCTTCAGCCGCAACCCTGTTAAAACTCCGCACTACATCGCAAAAGGCGCAAAGGTTGTAAACTCCTGCATAACCGAAGGCTGCTCAATCTACGGTACAGTCGACCACTCAATCCTGTCCGAGAGCGTAACAGTCGCAAAAGGCGCAGTAATCCGCGACAGCATAATCATGGCAGGCGTAACAATCGGGGAGGGCTGCCAAATCAACAAAGCCATTATCGCGCACAACACAAACATAGGCGCAAACGTAGAAATAGGCATAGAGGACATCGGCAACTACAAGTCCAACATATGCGAAAACGGTCTGACCTTAATCGGCAACGACCTCAATATAAAGCCCGACACAAAAATCGGCAAAAACGCAATGGTGCAGAAAAGTATCTAATTCAGGGAGGCAGACAGAATGCAAGACGCAATGGGCATTATTTTCACCGACAATCAAGACGTAAAGCTTGGCGAGCTTATGATACACCGCACCCTTGCCGCACTTCCGGTTGCCGGAAGATATAGAATGATAGATTTTGTATTGTCAAACATGGTAAACTCTGGTATAATAAATGTTGGGGTAACGACGCAGCTCAATTATCAGTCGCTGATGGACCATATAGGTACAGGAAAATCCTGGGATTTAAACAGAAAGCAATACGGTTTATTCCTCTTTCCGCCGAACGCGCTCAACCTAGACAGCGCAAACCTTGAAGCACCCAAAGGCAGAATAGACACAATGTACGGCATAATCGACTTCATACGAAAAAGCAGACAGCGTTACATCGTACTATCCGACAGCCACACAATCTGCAACATGGACATAGGTGAAGCAATCGACGCGCACAAAAAGAATCACGCTGACGTTACAATAGTATACAAGCAAGTAACCACACTGCCCGAAGATGAACTAAAAAAGAGCATACTTATCGACGTAGACGAAAACCAAAAGGTTACGGACATCATCTCGTACCCGAAACGCCTAGGCTACCAAAACGTAAGCATGTGCATGTACATCATGGAGCGTCTAATGCTTGAACGCCTAATCGAGGACTGCGTAGCTTACGGCAGACACGATTTCGTCAAGGACATACTCATCAAAAACATGAGCAACCTCGACATCTACGGCTATAAGTTCGACGGCTTCTCCTGCCGAATCGACGACATACGCTCATACTTCAACTTCAGCATGGAGCTGCTAAAGCCCGAAATCGCCGCAAGCGTATTCAACGACGAGCGCAAGATATTCACAAAGGTAAAGGACAAAGTACCCACACGCTACGGCAAAGCGGCAAGCGTGGGCAACTCAATGATAGCCGACGGCTGCCTAATCGACGGCCAGGTCGAGGACAGTATGCTGTCGCGCGGCGTACGAATAGGCGCAGGCGCGCGCCTTAAAAACTGCATAGTAATGCAGGACACCGAGATAAACAGCAACTGCGTCTGCGAAAACGTAATCTTCGACAAAGAGGTAATTGTGAAATCAGGCACAACCTTAATCGGCAACCAAAACTATCCGATGGTCGTAGGCAAACGCATGATAATCTGATGTGCGTAGGGGACGCACACAATGCGTTCCCTACAATTGTGAAAGGAGATATATATGTATAAAATACTAATGTGCAGCGCGGAGGTTGAGCCCTTCGCGAAAACAGGCGGCTTAGGCGACGTATTGGGCGCGCTGCCCAAGGCCTTGGCAAAGGCAGGGCATGAGGTATCTGTCGTAATGCCGAAGTACAAGGTTATCCCGCAGGAATATGTGCGCCAGATGAAGCTTAAAAAGTATCACTACGTAAACTTAGGCTGGCGTCAGCAATACTGCGGCATATTCGAGCTAAAGCAGGATAATGTCACCTACTACTTTGTCGACAACGAATATTACTTCAACGTTGATTCGATTTACACAAACGTTGACCTTGAGCGTTTCTGCTTCTATGAAAAAGCTGTAATGTCAATGCTGACCGACGAGGACTTCTCCTTTGACATAGTGCATTGCCACGATTGGCAGACTGGTTTAATTCCTGCCATGATTAAGGCATGGGGCTTGCCGCAAAAGTCGGTATACACAATCCACAACCTGCAATATCAAGGCATATTCCCGTGGGACGTTGTACGTGACTTCCTAGAGATTCCCTACGAATATTTCGCCGACGGCGGAATCGAATTTTACGGCGACGTAAACTTCATGAAAGCAGGCATTGTCTACTCCGACGTAACCACAACCGTAAGCGAAACCTACGCCGAAGAAATCCGCTACCCCTACTTCGGCGAACGCCTTGACGGCCTAATCGTAGCCAAGGGCAACGTAAAAGGTATCGTCAACGGAATCGACTACGACCTGTACAATCCAAGCAAAAACACCTTCATATTTGAGAATTACGACATAAATACCTTCGTCGAGGGCAAGGCTAAGAATAAACTTGCGTTGCAGCGTCAGCTAGGCTTAAACGAAGACAAGGACGCAATGCTTGTAGGCGTGGTAGGCAGACTGGGGCGGCAAAAGGGCTTTGAGCTTATCGAGTGCGTGTTCCACGATATGATGCGCATGAACGTACAGTTCGTGCTGTTAGGCACAGGCGACCCGCACTACGAGAACCTGTTCCGTCACTACGAGTACACCTACGTAGGGCGTGTATCGTCCAGCATAATGTTCAACAATCAGCTTGCGCACAAGATATACGCCGCGTCCGACTTATTCCTAATGCCGTCGCTGTATGAACCCTGCGGCCTTGGGCAAATCATCAGCTTATCCTACGGCGCAATCCCATTAGTACGCGAAGTCGGCGGCCTAAAGGACACAATCATGCCCTACAGCGACGCTAATCCCGAAGGCAACGGCTTCCGCTTCTACGCCTACAATGCGCACGACATGCTGACCGAAATCGAGCGCGCCGCAGCCTTATTCACGAACAAAAAGAAGTGGAATCAAATCATCAAAAACGCGATGAAGTGCGATTTCTCATGGGACAATTCCGCGTCCAAATACACAGAGTTGTACAAGGAAATAATTGGTTAACACATGCGAGATTGATATATGCGAAATTAATATGCGGGCGGATAATATCCGCCCCTACAAATGGCTTGTGCGCCGAAATGAGCGCATGATTGAGGAGGTAAAATGAACGAATTACGCCAAGAGGTTGAGGGCAAGCTGAAACGCTATTTTGCCCAAACCTGGAAGAACGCGTCACCCAAACAATTATATCAAGCGGTGGCAATGACAGTGCGCGACCGCATTATGGATAAAGTGTACCTGTCCAAAAAGGAGCAAAAAAGACTGTACTACCTGTCCTTCGAGTTCCTTCCCGGAAGGTTAATCGGCAACAACATCAACAACTTAAAGATGTCGGATGAGTACAACGAGCTGCTGAAAGAGCTTGACATCGACATATCCGCATTAGAAGAACAAGAGCCCGACGCGGGCTTAGGCAACGGCGGCTTAGGCAGGCTTGCTTCCTGCTTTATGCACGCCCTTACTTCGCTGCGCTTCCAAGCATACGGCTGCGGCATACGCTATGAATACGGATTATTCCAGCAGCGAATCGTCGACGGCTTCCAGATCGAGCTGCCCGACGCATGGCTTTGGGACGGCTGCGTGTGGGAAATCGCACGCCCCGAGGAGCAAGTTAAGGTTAAGTTCCTAGGCAAGCTTGAATCGCATCAAACCGACAACAAAATCGAATACAAGCTTGTAGGCGAAACAAACGTGCTTGCAATGCCTTACGACATACCTATTATTGGATATGACACGTCCAACGTAAATATGCTAAGATTATGGGGCGCACGTTCCGCCGACCCATCGGCTATGTCCATGCCCGGGCGCAGCTATGTTGCGACCGAAGGCGTGCAGGACTTCGCCGAGGAGCTCACAAAGGTATTATATCCGGACGACAACACATACGAGGGAAAGACACTGCGCCTAAAGCAGCAGTATTTCTTCACCTCCGCGACAGTTCAGTGGATTATCAACGACTTCAAAAAGCAGCGTCTGCCCCTGCGCCGACTGCCTGATTACATGCAAATCCACATCAACGACACCCACCCGACTGTTGCAATTGCCGAGCTTATGCGAATCCTCCTCGACGTGGAAGGCTTTAGCTGGAACGACGCGTGGAACATCGTAACGCGCATATTCGCCTACACCAACCACACTGTTATGTCGGAGGCGCTAGAGTGCTGGCCTACATCTATCTTTGAAACGATAATCCCGCGCATATTCATGATAATCTGCGAGATTAACAGACGGCAGTATGAGGAAAACCGAATCAAGTGTCAAGACAACCATGAAAAAATCATGCACATGGCGATACTGTGGGACAATCAAATCCGCATGGCGAACCTGTGCCTGCACGCGTGCCACAGCATAAACGGCGTGTCCGAGCTGCACACCGACATATTGAAGAAGGATTTATTCCGCGACTTCTTCGAGCAAACCCCCTTCAAGTTCAACAGCATAACAAACGGTATCGACCACCGCCGTTGGCTTGATTACGCAAACCCTGCGCTATCTGCGCTAATCAATGAAACTATAGAAGTTGATTGGGTTAAAAAGCCGTCGCTGCTGTCGAAGCTTGAACCTTTTGCGACTGATGCTGCCTTTGTTGAAGAGTTCGCGGCAATCAAGCTAAAGAACAAGCAAAACCTAGCCAAGTACATCAAGGACACCAGCGGACTGTTAATCGACCCCGATTCGATTTTCGATTCGCAGGTTAAGCGTCTGCACGAATACAAGCGTCAGCTGCTAAACGTCCTGCACATCATATACGAGTATCAAACGCTGCTCGATAATCCCACCATGGAGTTCTACCCCAAGACCTACATCTTCGGCGGAAAGGCAGCTCCAAGCTATCAACGCGCCAAGATGATTATCAAGCTTATAAATACAGTCGCAGCAAAAATAAACGGTGATCCGCGCATCAAAGGTAAAATACGCGTAGTATTCATCGAAAACTACGGAGTACACATCGCCGAAAAAATCATCACCGCGACCGAAGTAAGCGAACAAATCTCCACCGCAGGCAAAGAAGCAAGCGGCACAAGCAACATGAAGTTCATGCTAAACGGCGCGCTCACATTAGGAACAATGGACGGCGCAAACGTTGAAATGACCGAAAAAGTAGGCGCGGACAACATCTACATCTTCGGCTTAACCTCCGACGAGGTTTCCAACATCTACAAATTCGGCAACACCTTCTCGAAAAACATCTACAACAACAACGAAGCCGTACGCCGCGCACTCGAAACATTGGTAAACGGCACATTCGACACAAACATCCCCAATCTGTTCGTCGACCTCTTCAACTCAATCGTAAAAGGCGACGGCGGCTTCATCGACCCGTACATGATTGTCAACGACTTCGAGAGCTACGCCGACGCACACGACCGAATCCAACGCGACTACGCCGACAAAATGAAGTGGAACGAAATGGCAATCAAAAACGTAGCGGCAGCAGGCTATTTCTCCGCCGACCGCTCTATCGAAGAATACAACGCCAAAATATGGAAATTACGCGCGTGGTAATTTTCCAACAATAAAACCGTGTACGCACGTCCGCGGACGCGCGATGCGCGCCCCTGCAATCACCAATCAAAAACAAAATATAATCGCACCGATTGGCAATAACAAATGTAGGGGCGGCCATTGGCCGTCCGCGCCGTCTGCACACATTCGCGGACGCATGATGCAATCAAAGATGTAAAGGAGTAAAAATATGATTATTCACAATTCTCGGGAGCAAGCCTACAGAACCCCCGCAGGCGCACAACCTTACAACACCAAAATAACTTTGCGAATTTGCACACGAGGCGAAGACGACGTCGCGTCGGTATCGCTACGTCTATGGGTGAACAACAGCGAGCAGCTTACCCCCATGATTTATCGCCAAGAAGGAATCTGGGAAGCCGAAATAACAACGCCGGCCGCCTGCGACCACATATGGTATTACTTCATCATATATAAAGCCGACGGCTGCATATACTACGGCAACAACCCTGCCGAAACAGGCGGCTCAGGCAAAGCCTACGACAACGAGCCACCCTCATACCAAATCACAGTATATGACCCAGCATACAAAACGCCCGAGTGGCTGCAAAACGCGACCTTCTACCAAATAATGACCGACCGTTTCTTCAACGGCAACAAGAACAAGAAACCCAACGTAAAGCCAAACGCTGCTGACATAATCATACATTCCTCCACCAATGAGCCTATCGCGATGGAACGCGACGAGGAGGGCATACTTAAAAAGAACGACTTCTACGGCGGCAACATAAAAGGCATAATGGCGAAGCTGCCGCACCTAAAGGAGCTTGGAATCACCGCCCTCTACTTAAATCCAATCTTTGAAGCCTACTCCAATCACAAGTACGACACGGCGGACTATGAGAGAATAGACCCAATGTTCGGCGACGAGGACGACTTAAAGAAGCTATGCCAAAAAGCCGACGAACTCGGTATGCACATAATAATCGACGGCGTATTCTCGCACACAGGCGCGGACAGCAAATACTTCAACAAATACGGACGCTACGACAGCATAGGCGCATACCAAAGCTCCGAATCGCCGTATCGCAATTGGTACAGCTTTCGCGAGTATCCGCATGACTACGTATGTTGGTGGGGCTGCAAGAATCTGCCGAATGTGAACGAGCTTGAGCCTACTTACGGCGACTACATCATGTCCGTTATACAAAAGTGGCAGAGCGCAGGAATAAGCGGCTGGCGTCTTGACGTTGCCGACGAATTGCCCGTGGAGTTTTTAAAACGCCTGCGCAGCACGGTTAAAGAAAGCCGCAGTGACGCTGTCGTAATCGGCGAGGTTTGGGAGGACGCAAGCCGCAAGGTGACATACGGCGAGCTGCGCAACTATTTCAGCGGCCGTACGCTCGACGGCGTGATGAACTACCCCTTCCGAGATGCGATTATCGCCTTCATCAACAAGGAGATAGACGCAGGCGACTTCGTAGAGCAAATCATGACTATCTGTGAAAACTATCCGCCCCAAAGCCTTAACTGCTGCCTAAACTCCCTCTCGACCCACGACACGCCGCGCATTGTAAACCTACTCGGCAACGCAAACAACGTCGCACTTGCCACAGTGCTGCAAGCAATGCTACCCGGCTCCCCCTGCATTTACTACGGCGACGAAGTAGGCATGAAGGGCGCGGAAGACCCACTCAATCGCGCACCGCACCCGTGGAAGGACGTCAACAAAACCATAGCCGAGCACTATCGCAAAATATTCGCAATCCGCAGCGAGGTTGTAACTTCCAATGACACCTACGCCGTGGAAAGCTTCAAGGACGACATCGTCACCATAAAGCGCACAAGCGACATATCAGGCGGCAAAAAAACCATAATCGCAGTTGTCAACAGAAAGTCGCGAGTATCGCCCTTCCTCCGCTTCGATGTAGGTGAAAACGCCGAAACGACAATCCTATACTCAAACGGCGACATCGACCTAAAACAAAGCAACGACAAAATTCAGCTAAAGCTCCCAAGCAAAGGCTTTGCCGTTGTAGAAATAATCGAAAAGTAAATGCAGCACCAAATAAAACTCATCGTCACCGACCTTGACGGAACGCTGCTGCGCGACGACAAAACAATCTCCGACTACACCAAATCGGTATTACAAAAATGCCGCAACGCCGGAATCAAGGTCGCGTATGCAACCGCACGCGGCGGCAGCGCAAAAAAGCTGCTGCCGCCCGAGCTTTTCGACGGCTATGTCTGCATGAACGGCGCGTTGGCATACGCAGACGGCGCACTCGTCTACAACAAGCTTATGCCGATGGACAGCGCACGTCCGCTGCTGCTTGCCGCTGACCGCGAGGGAATCGGCATAACCGCCGAAGCCAAAGGCGTTCATTACAGCAACGTAG
This sequence comes from uncultured Eubacteriales bacterium, assembly GCA_964479875.1. GTDB lineage: Bacteria > Bacillota > Clostridia > Monoglobales > CAYZNM01 > CAYZNM01. Next base: position 30,412 of record CAYZNM010000017.1, on the reverse strand, counting down.
ACTTGACCAAAATATGGCAGTGGATAACCAACTGCGAAATCGCAGACTTCGCAACGCTGGACATTCAAATCGAAAAATTATACACCGTCGCGGATTCCGCGCATGTTGTCGATTTAATCAACGCCCACTTGGGAGAGGACTTATACCTCAACATCAGCCGCGACAACTTCGCAATGGTTATGCACAAGGACGCAACAAAATCCAAAGCCCTAGCCGCACTGGCGCACCATTGGGGAATCCCTCAATCAAGCATAGTAGCATTCGGCGACGACACCAACGACCTAGACCTACTCGCCTACTGCGGCACAAGCGTAGCAATGGCAAACGCCCTAGACCAAACCAAAGCCGCCGTCGGCCACGTCTGCGGCACAAACAACGACGACGGCGTGGCACATTGGCTTGAACAAAACTTAAACCTATAGGGGACGGAATCTCCGTCCCCTATTTGCATACAATCATCCACCCTACAAGGAGGAATCACCACCAATGCCAACCCAAAACGACTTAACAATATCAAGACAGGATTTCGCCTACATCACAGTATGGCACCTCGATCTAGTGCAAGAGGAAGACTGGACAGCGAACCTATCTAATTACGCCGACCGCGCCGAAGTAATATTCCCCGACGCATTCAACGCCGCACTGCGTCACGGCATATTATCGCCAATCGACGGCAAACTTCTCCCCAACGAACCCATGACCCACACTTATGCTTTGTCGCAATTGTACAAACATATCGATAAATTCAGAGTTAAAAAGCCTGTTTTGAATATTGCAATCAATCAAGCATATGATATAATAGAAGATGATATTAAAAAGCTGGACTGCAAACGAGGACAAGTTTACTACAACGTGAAATATAAGTTCGCGTCAGGCAGCTTTTTGGAGATGGACATAGCCCTGCCTGATAGCAGCGAAGGCAGCGTACCCTGCGTGATGTACATGTACGGCGGCTCGTGGCTCGCAGGCTGCAAGGACGAAATGGTGAGGGATAGCTATCTTGCGCAAGCATTGCTTAAAAAAGGAATCGCTGTCGCAGCGATAAACTATCGCCTGTCGAGCGAAGACGTTCGCTTCCCTATGCACATCGAGGACGCTGTAGACGCAGCTAAATTCTTGATGAAGCACGCCGACACTTTCGGCATAGACAAAAGCCGATTCGGCGTCGCAGGAAAGTCCGCCGGCGCATACCTTGCCTACATGGTTGCATACGCCAACGAAATTTTCGCAGGGAGCGAATACTACCGCGACATCCCCCTAAGCTGCAAATTCGCCGTAAGCAAATGCGGCCCGACCGATTTCGACCGCACCAAAGGTTACGACTACACGCAAGCGGCGGAGTTCATACTCTCGACATACCTAGGAAGCGTTGCATACTTCGACAACAAAACATTAGCGGCAGCGTCCCCGATAAACTACATCGCAGACAGCAGCGTATGCAAGCGCGCTCTATTGATACACGGCGAGCTTGACGACATGGTGTCGCACAAGCAAGCAGTACACATGCTTCAAAATTTACAATCGCACAACATAGCGGCAGAGCTGGTCACAGTCGCAAACGGAAACCACAACTTCGATTCCGCAAACGGCGAACCCGCCTCCCCCACGCAAGAACAAATCGACGACAAAATCGTCGAATTCATCGCAGCACCGTAGAGGCGCACCTATGTGTGCGCCCGTATACGATTCGCACACATCACATATATACAAGAGGTATCATGGAAATTATTCTACTAAGCGTACTCGCAGGAGTTGTAGGCACAGGCACAGGCGGCTTCCTAGCCGTATTGTTAGGTAACGGCTCGGAAAAGACAACATGCCTGCTAATCTCATTCGCAGGCGGCGTTATGACAAGCATAGTCTGCTTCGGGCTTATTCCACACGCAATTGACTTAACCAATGTAAGCCTGCCCGTAATCGGACTTATTATCGGCGTGGTGGTCATAATGATGTTCAACAAAATCGTCGACAAAATCACCGACGCAGCCGAGGACAAGCTAAAGCTGCACCACACCCACAGCGAGCTATACCACGAGGAGCGCGTCATCGTAAACAGCAAGGCGATGTTCCGCTCAGGAGTAATAATGCTCACTGCGATAGGCCTACATAACCTCCCTGAGGGCATGGCTATCGGAAGCGCAGGCGGGCATGACGCCGAGATGGGAATGCTGCTTGCCTTCATGATTGCACTGCACAACATTCCCGAGGGCATGGCGATTGCCGCGCCGCTTATCGCAGGCGGAGTGAGCAAGTGGCGCGTAGTGCTGCTGACGCTGCTTTCAGGCACGCCCACCTTTATCGGCGCTATACTAGGCTTATCCATCGCCGGAATATCCGACGGCGCAGTCGCCCTATCGCTATCCATCGCAGGCGGCGCAATGCTCTACGTAGTTTTCGGCGAAGTAATCCCTCAAGCCGTAGTCATGAGCAAAGACCGAACCCCCACTATAGTCACACTTGTAGGAATAATCCTAGGCATGATACTAACCGTAGGCTAATGCAGCGGTGTATTTATAACGCATTGATGTTATAATAGAGCTATTGGTATCGCAATATCAATTTTTCTATGCTATTCTTGTGGTAAGGGTTATTTATATTCGCTTTAGAAAAGAGACAACATATGGAATGGAAGCACATTCAAATACCGAATGGAGATACTACTATATTTTGCAATGCGTATATCACCGAAAAATCTGCAATGAATATTATTGTAACGCACACGCCGATTGTTTCAACTTTAGAAGTGCAAGCGGCATATGTGCCTTTGGCTAAGTACGGTGTTAATATATTTGCATTTGACTTTTCGGGGACAGGAAATAGCGGCGGCAATGAGAAGGATTTTTCTCGCACTTCAATTGTGAAAGATTTAGATGCTGTTGTTCGATATGTTGAAAACAACTTTTCATCTAACATACATCTATATGGTAACACGGGCATTGGTGGGATGTTCGCACAATATTATGTTTGCTCCACAAACAAAATCAAAAGTTTCGCACAGTTTGCTTGCGTTGATTTTAAAAACACAGCGGGAGTGGGATATCCTTATCCAATTGTAAAGGTAATGAGTTCACTTCTAACACTACTTCCAAACTTTCATATTACAGTAAAACCTCCTAAGTATGTAGGATACAACGACCGCAAAGATAATAGTTTTTATGAGATGCTGACACGCAGTAACCCCAATGTGTTCAAAAGCAGTACTAAAATAATGAACACCACTTTGGAGTGCTTCGTATCTGCGGATAGTGCAATAAAAAACGGTGTGACCATTCCGACTTTGGTGTTCAAGACACTACATGATAGATATTTCTCAGCTAAGTATTTTGATAGTTATTTTTCGTCCTTAACATGCAAGAAAAAACTGATTGAAATTAATGACATTCATAACAGCTACTATTTTCGCAGTGAAGAATTTTGCAAAGCAGTGTATGAATGGTTTGCGGAAAATCAATAACAAATCTAATGAGCATAATCCATATCATAATAAAATCACCCTTTCGATACCGACAGGCAATGCCTTTGTATACTAAAGGCATTTTTTACTTGTTGGGTAGCACCCAAACCAACTGAAAAATAGCAGTCTGCTATTTTTCTAAACGCATATGCTGTGTATGCCACGGCTACACCCTTCTCAACTTTGCACTATTATCACATCATCATATGACTATGACAAAACCAAACTACAGCAACAGCATTGTATCTGTAACAAATTCCATATTACGCCACTACGGCGCAGCAACGCACCACGCATCGCTGCCGCTCCTAGACGAGCTGCTATCCAAAAAACACAAGAACGTTGTGCTAATGGTTTTGGACGGACTAGGCGTAAACGTCCTAGAGCGCAATTTGCCCAAGGCTGCATTCCTGCGAAAGCATGTCGCTGCTGAAATCTCGAGCGTATATCCAAGCACAACAACAGCCGCCCTCTCGTCGATACTTTCAGGCAAAACTCCTGCCGAGCATGGGTGGATTGGGTGGTCATGCTATTTCAGCGAAGTCGACAAATGCGTCGACCTATTCTCAAGCAACGACAGCTACGCGAAAACCTCCGCGTCCGACCAGCACCTAGCTTTCACGCACCTTGCGTACGAAGACATATTTTCCCAAATAACCAAAGCAAACGACAGCGTAAAAATCCACGGCGTATCGCCATACCACGAACACAAAGCCAACTCCATGGAAGAAATCTGCAAGCAAGTCGAAACGCTGTGCAATAACTCCGGCAACAACTTCATCTACGCCTACCACTCGCAGCCCGACCATATCTTGCACGACACGGGCGTAAGCTCCGGCGCAATCAAAGCAATGCTAGCCGACTACAGCCAACAAATCGAATCACTTATGAACTCGGCCGCCGACACCTTACTAATACTGACAGCCGACCACGGAATGACAAAAGTAAAATGCAAGCGCGTCGACGACTATCCGCACATAACGTCGCAATTAAAGCGGCACATATGCGTCGAGCGCAGGTGCTGCTCCTTCTATGTAAAAGACGAATACCTATACGATTTCCCCGTAACCTTCTCCGAAACCTTCGGCGACAAATTCGAGCTATACACCCACGATGAATTCCTACAAAGCGGACTACTGGGCGACGGCAACTTTCACCAAAAGGTTCACGAATTCATAGGCGACTACATAGCCGTCGCCGTATCTGACATCGCACTATGGTATCGCGACATCAACGGAAAAATGAGCAACTTCAAAGGCAGTCACGCAGGATTGACTAAGGAAGAAATGACAGTACCTCTGATAATCGCCGAACGATAACGAACTATGTACAGAATCAAAAACGGGCGGATGTGGGCATCCGCCCCTACAGTGATATATAAAAAACAACAGCGTTGGCTGTTGTTTTTTATATATTCAATTATTCAAAAATCTTGGATACAACGCCCGAGCCTACTGTACGTCCACCCTCACGGATAGCGAAGCGTAAGCCTTCTTCGATAGCGATTGACTTTGTAAGCTCAACCGACATCTCGATGTTGTCGCCAGGCATACACATTTCAACACCCTCAGGCAGATTTACAACGCCTGTAACGTCTGTTGTTCTGAAATAGAACTGCGGACGGTAGTTTGTGAAGAACGGTGAGTGTCTGCCGCCTTCTTCCTTGGTTAATACGTAAACCTCGCCTGCAAACTTTGTGTGCGGCTTAATGGAACCCGGTTTAGCAAGAACCTGTCCTCTTTCGATTTCGTTACGTTGTACGCCGCGCAGCAGTGCGCCGATGTTGTCGCCTGCTTCTGCATAGTCCAGCAGCTTGCGGAACATTTCGATACCTGTAACAACAACCTTACGGGGAGCTTCGGACAGACCGATGATTTCAACTTCTTCGGAAGTCTTTAATTGACCGCGCTCAACTCTGCCTGTAGCAACTGTACCGCGGCCTGTGATGGAGAATACGTCCTCGACAGGCATTAAGAAAGGCAGGTCTGTCTTTCTTTCAGGTGTCGGGATATACTTGTCAACTGCGTCCATTAAGTCAGCGATGCACTTGTATTTGGGGTCGTTCGGGTCGTCAGATGTGCACTCTAATGCTTCCAGTGCGCTGCCTACGATAACAGGGATGTCATCGCCCGGGAACTCATAGCTGGACAACATTTCGCGAACTTCCATCTCAACTAACTCGATTAATTCCGGGTCGTCAACTTGGTCAGCCTTATTCATGAATACTACGATATAAGGAACGCCAACCTGACGGGACAGAAGGATGTGCTCCTTTGTTTGTGGCATTGTACCGTCTGCTGCTGATACAACCAGGATTGCGCCGTCCATTTGAGCCGCACCTGTGATCATGTTCTTAACGTAGTCGGCGTGGCCTGGGCAGTCAACGTGAGCGTAGTGACGCGCTGCTGTTTCATACTCAACGTGAGCTGTGGAGATTGTAATACCTCTCTCCTTCTCTTCGGGAGCTTTGTCGATTTGGTCATAAGCTGTGTATTTAGCTTTGCCTTGGAATGCTAACACCTTTGTGATAGCAGCTGTCAGTGATGTTTTACCATGGTCAACGTGGCCGATTGTGCCAATGTTAACGTGCGGTTTGGTTCTTTCAAACTTACTCTTAGCCATTAATAAATCCTCCTAAGATTTTATTTAAGTGTGATATATTATTAATGATTTGGTTAATCATTGTTTATAGCTTTTGCTCTGGACGAAACAATTTCTTCCTGAACGCTTTGTGGCACTACTGCGTAGTGCGACGGCTGCATGGAATAGTTGCCGCGACCTTGTGAGCATGAACGCAGAGTTGTCGCATAACCGAACATTTCGGAAAGCGGCACGTGCGCCTTTATTTGCTGAACGCCTGAGCGGATTTCAGTACCTTGAATCATTCCGCGACGTGAGCTTAAATCGCCGATAACGTCGCCCATGTACTCATCGGGAACTGATACGTCAACCTGCATTACAGGTTCTTTTAATACAGGAGCTGCCTTCTTCATAGCTTCCTTGAACGCCATGCTGCCTGCGATTTTGAACGCCATTTCGGAGCTGTCGACTTCGTGATAGCTGCCGAATACCAGCGATACCTTTACGTCAACTACATTATAGCCACCCAGGATACCGTTATTCATTGCACCTTGGATACCTTGGTCAACAGCAGGGATATATTCCTTCGGAATAACGCCGCCGACAATCTTGTTTTCAAAGATGTAGCCAACGCCCGGTTCTGTAGGTTCAACCTCGATTACAACGTGACCGTATTGTCCGCGGCCGCCTGATTGGCGTGCGTACTTGTGGTCGATTTTAACAGGCTTGGTCAGTGTTTCTTTGTAGGAAACCTGCGGCTTACCAACACGCGCTTCAACCTTGAACTCACGCAGCATTCTGTCTACGATGATTTCTAAGTGAAGCTCGCCCATTCCGGCGATGATTGTTTGCCCTGTGTCTTGGTCGGTGTATGTCTTGAAGGTTGGGTCTTCCTCTGCAAGCTTGGAGAGGGCTATGCCCATCTTTTCTTGTCCAGCCTTTGTGCGCGGCTCGATTGCAACGCGGATAACAGGCTCGGGGAATTCCATCGATTCAAGGATAACAGCGTGGTCTTCGTCACAGAGAGTGTCGCCTGTTGTGGTGTTCTTTAAGCCAACTGCCGCCGCGATGTCGCCGCTGTACACTGTTTCAATGTCTTCGCGGTGGTTGGCGTGCATTTGCAGCAGTCTGCCGATTCTCTCGTTGTTGTCCTTTGTGGAGTTGTAAACCGAGCTGCCTTTGTTTAACTGACCGCTGTATACGCGGAAGAAGCACAGCTTACCAACAAACGGGTCTGTTGCAATCTTAAACGCAAGTGCGCTGAAGGGAGCGTTGTCGTCGGCAGGACGAACTGTTTCTTCCTCTGTTTCAACGTCGATACCCTTGATTGCCGGAATGTCCAGCGGGGAGGGCATGTAGTCGATAACAGCGTCCAGAAGCTTTTGTACGCCCTTGTTTCTATATGATGTGCCGCATACTACGGGAATCATCTTAACTGCAATTGTCGCCGTACGGATAGCTTTTTTAAGCTCCTCCTCGGTAGGCTCGATTCCCTCCATGAATTTCTCCATGAGGTCGTCGTCCGTTTCACTTGCGGCTTCAACTAGGTTTGCGCGGTACTCGTCCGCTTTATCTTTTAAATCTTCGGGAATGTCTGTTTCTTCGATGTCAGTGCCTTTGTCGTCCTTGTAGATATAAGCCTTCATCTTGATAAGGTCGATTAAGCCCTTGAAGGCATCTTCCGCGCCGATAGGCAGCTGAATCGGAACTGCGTTGCAGTTCAAACGCTCCTTCATCATGGAAACAACGTTATAGAAGTCCGCGCCCATGATGTCCATCTTATTTACATAAGCCATACGCGGTACGCCGTATTTGTCAGCCTGACGCCATACGGTTTCAGACTGTGGCTCAACGCCGCCCTTTGCGCAGAAAACGGTAACAGAGCCGTCCAATACGCGGAGCGAACGCTCTACCTCAACGGTAAAGTCCACGTGCCCGGGCGTATCAATAATATTTATTCTGTGACCTTTCCATTGAGCTGTCGTAGCGGCGGAGGTGATGGTAATACCGCGCTCCTGCTCCTGCTCCATCCAGTCCATGGTAGCCGCGCCTTCGTGAACCTCGCCGATGCGATGAACACGTCCGGTATAATACAGTATGCGCTCGGAGGTGGTAGTCTTGCCCGCGTCGATGTGGGCCATGATACCAATATTACGTGTTAATTCTAAAGAAAATTCTCTACCCATATTACCCTTCTAATTTTTGTAAAATCAGGCAATCGGAATTACGAACAGATTATTCCTAATTCCTCATTCCCAATTATTATTTTACCATCTGTAGTGCGCGAATGCTCTGTTGGCCTCTGCCATCTTGTGAGTGTCCTCGCGTTTTTTAACGGCATTGCCGCCGCCGTTAGCTGCGTCCATGATTTCGCCTGCAAGGCGTTCCTTCATGGTGCGCTCGTTGCGATTGCGTGAATAGGTGGTCAGCCAACGTAGGCCTAATGTCAGCCTTCTGTCCGGACGAACCTCCATTGGAACTTGATAAGTCGAACCGCCTACGCGGCGCGCCTTAACTTCTAAAACAGGCATGATGTTGTTTAAGCCTTGCTCAAACACTTCGATCGCGTCCTTACCTGTCTTTGAAAAAATTAAATCAAAAGCACCGTAAACAATGCTTTGCGCAACACCCTTTTTGCCGTCTAACATTATACTGTTTACTAAACGTGTAACCGTTTTGTTGTTGTATAATGGATCGGGCAGAACGTCGCGCTTAGGAATAAATCCTCTTCTTGGCATATTCTTCCCCTTTTTGTGTGAAAAATAATTCACCGGTACTCAACCAGAAAGGCAACTAATAGCTAATGACTAATGGCTAATAGCTGACGTAGAAACGCTGTGCGTTTCTATTGGTTGCAATGCACTATTGTCTATATTTGCTATGTTATGCTATATATAACAATGGTACATATGATTAAATGTAGTACCATTAGAATTTTACTTTGCTGCGGCTTTCTTTGGGCGTTTTGCGCCGTAAAGGCTGCGGCTTTGCATACGCTTTGCAACTGCGCCTGCGTCTAACACGCCGCGCACGATGTGATAACGAACGGAGGGCAGGTCTTTAACTGCGCCGCCTCTGATTAACACAACGCTGTGCTCTTGAATGTTGTGGCCGATTCCGCCGATATAAGCTGTAACTACGCTGCCGTTTGACAGTCTAACTCTGGCAATCTTACGAAGAGCGGAGTTAGGTTTACGAGGGGGCATAGTGGTAACTAACGTACACACGCCTCTCTTTTGCGGAGCGTTTTGCTTAATCTGCTTCTTCTTCTTTGAGTTAAAGGAAGATTGCAGAGCGGGAACGACTGACTTTTTAACAGCGCTTTGTCTACCCTTACGCACTAACTGGTTAAATGTTGGCAATATTTTCACCTCCTTGATTCATAGTCATAATATATTAATATGGTCATTTGTAAAATGAAAAAACAGCGGCGTTGACAAATGCTTTAGCAAACACATGCGATTGCCGCTCCTACCTCTATTCCGCATAGCTTGCCTAAAACCTGCATGGAATCCGCGTATATTACCTCGACTCCTTTGTCCGCGCACAGCATAAGCACTCGATTCATTATGTCAAAGCTCGCGTCCTTTGCGATATACACGCACTTCGCCTTGCCTTGCGATACAAGCTTAACCGTTTGCTTTGTACCCACGATAAGCTTTCCCGAGTGATAGCTTTGCTTTAAAAGCTCCTGCGGTTTACTGTCTAATTCTATATATACCACCACTTTTTAATTACTAAAGTATATAATACCACACGGCATAATTTATGTCAAGCACAAAATTAGCATATTCCACGTTCGTTTCATAAACCGACAAAATAACACATTATTATTGTGCAAAATTACCTTTATAAAACGAACGTGGAGCATATTCTTAATGTGGAAAAATAATTCTGTGATTTTATAATGCTTGTCTATGTAATAATGCAAACTTTACAATAAACGCTTTACTATATATTGATTATATGATAAAATAGTAAAAAGGATTATACAACGCTTTAAAGGAGAACTGTTATGAATAAGAATCTTAGAATGCAGATTATGCAAGGGTATCTGTGGATTATATTAATTCCCTTGCTGATTAGCCTTATCACTATTTTATATGCAGGAGTTGTCAGGCGCGACTTTGATAAATTAGTCGAATACAGACAGGACCAAAACGCCACGAAGGACGCGATAATAGGGCATTACGAATGGATTACAGGGTTTAGCGAATCTATCCTTGAGGGCAAGGAGTTCCGCGGAAGCCTCGACCCTAACACCTGCGGACTTGGCACATGGCTTTCTTCTGTAGATGCTGAAGACGCGGAGATTCGCGCGGCGATAAACATGCTGAAGCAGCCTCATGATGAAATCCACAATAACGCGTCACGTATAATCCAGCTTGCCAAAACCGATAAGGGCGCGGCATATAAAGAGTACCAGGAAAACATATTGCCGAAAGTCAACCAAATTATCGCCCAGATTACAATAATTACAGACAGATACAAGGATTTCGCAGGTCAAAAGGCGGAATTGGTGCATTACAACATAGGGCGGCTTTCACAGACCACTATGATTTTAGTGGCTATCGGCGTTATTATAGCCTTCATCATCGGCAGACTTGTGTCGAGAAAAATATCCGTGCCGCTTATGAAGGTTACGGAGTGGTCGAAAAAGCTTGCCATAGGCTCAAACGAGCTTGACGAGGACGGCCTTGAAGACTTAAAGCTGCCTAAAGAGCACGAGATTATGCAGCTGATTGATTCGTTTGAATCAATGGCGAACAGCATAAAGAGCAACGTAAACGTAGTGCAGCGCGTTGCCACAGGCGACCTCACCGCCTTTGTAGACATTCGCTCGCGCATGGATACGCTTGGGCAGTCGATTTACAAGATGGTGCAGTCTAACGACCATATGTTTGCCAATATCCTGCACGTATCAAGCCACGTAGCCGCAAGCGCAAACGAAATCGCACGCGCAAGCGAATCCCTCTCACAAAATACGGCCGAGCAAGCCGCAACCGCAGAGGAAATCTCAAGCTCCGTTCACATCATCAACGAGCTTACCAACGATAACGTAAAGCGCGTCGACAACGTTATAGCTTCAATCATGCGCATAAGCGAGGACGTTAAGGAAAGCACGAATAAGATGGCAGAGCTTGTTTCCGCTGTTCAGCAGATTCAGGTTTCCTCCGATAAAATTTCATCGGTTATCAGGTCAATCGAGGACATATCCTTCCAAACAAATATACTTGCGCTCAACGCTTCAATCGAAGCGGCAAGCGCAGGCGCGGCAGGCAAAGGCTTCTCTGTTGTTGCCGACGAGGTGCGTCAGCTTGCGTTAAAGAGCGCAACGGCCGCGCAAGAAACAAGGGACTTAATCGAGGACACCATCGAAAAAACAACCTATGGCACAGAGGTTGTTGTTAAAGCAAACGAAACCTTCAGCAAAATCGAGGACAGCATAAACGCAGCAGTAAACGTAGCAGGCAGCATAGCCGAGGCGTCACGCGAGCAAAACAACGCCGTAAGCGAAATATCGCGCAGCATTCAGCAGGTAGCCGATTCCGCAACGATGAACTCCTCCATAAGCGAGGAAGCAGCCGCTGCCAGCGACCTAATGCGCAACAACTCCGAAATCCTGCGCCAAGAGATGAGCAAATTCAACCTGCGCCAACGCGAATACGGCAAGCCCTATATCCCTGCCGAAAAACAAAACGACCCCGAATTTATCCGACAAGCAACCGAAAACTACTACAAATTCCTGGAACGTGCGAAGATTACGGAAGAAATGCTCACGTTATCAGAATAACAAAAAAGACGGCTCTGCCGTCTTTTTTGTTGCACATTACCATATTTGCATTACAGATTAAAATGTGTTATAATATCATTGCAAAATAAATCTGCGGAGGTGCGGCTGTGGGGATTAGTTTTAGTGCGGACAGATGGAAGGAAATCGGCGAGAATTATCAGGCGTATTGGGACGGGAAGTTGAATCGGTTGCTGTGCGGCGTTGCTGTGCGCGAGCGCGACCCGGGCTTTGATTGCCCGAATGTGCCTTACCCTAGCATGAGCATGTGCTTGGATTTTTCGATTGCGCCTGAGGCTATTGCGGATAGGGTGCTGTGGGAGCTTAGTCGGTATGAGTTTTACGGCGACGCTTATCCTGTGGTGGACATGGCGTGGTTCGGCGCGGGGGCTATGGCTGCATTTTTGGGCAGCAACTATGGCTGCGCCTCCGGCACTATATGGTTTTCGCCGAAGGAGAAGTATTCCATTGAAAACTTCAACTTTGAGTACGACCCCGATAACAAATACTTTGTGCGCCTAAAGGCAGTTTACGCGGCGTTAATCGACAGGCTTGAAGGCAAAGCCTGCATAGGCATGACAGACCTCGGCGGCATAATGGACGTGCTGGGCTCATTCTTCCACGGCGAGGATTTATTGCTAGCACTGTACGACCAGCCGGAGCATGTGTCGCGATTGGTGAAGCAGCTTGACGCACTGTGGAAACGATATTTTGACGAGATAACGGGAATACTAGGCAGCGGCAACAATGGATTCACAAGCTGGTGCACGCTGTATTCGCCTAAGCCTGCGTATATTACGCAGTGCGACTTTTCCTATATGATAAGCCCGAACATGTTCGGCCAATTTGTAATGCCGTCGATGGAAGCGCATTGCGCGCACCTTGACAATGTAGCTTATCACATGGACGGACACGGGCAGCTTCCGCATTTGCAGCAGCTGCTTTCGCTGGATAAGCTGCGCTCAATCCAATGGGTCGCAGGCGACGGAAAGCCGTCGAACGATTACTACGTCGACCTGTACAAGCAAATCCTCGACGCAGGCAAGGTTATACAACTCACGTGGTGTACGCCGGAGATAGTTAAAAATGTAACCTCCAAAATCGGCGGCGCAGGTGTGTTCCACCCGATGTATCATACGGACGCGGCGGATAAGGACTACTTCCTCTCCGCGCTCGAGGTGTGATGTGAAGCTGATACTTGCTTCCGCTTCGCCGCGCAGGTTTGAGCTGATGACGCGGCACGGCTATGACTTTGATGTTATGGTCACGGACACGGACGAATGCGTTCGCGAAAGCGTGCCGCCGCATGAATACGCGCTCATTGTGTCAATGCGAAAAGCCGTAGCCGCGGCAGAGCAATATGACGGCGACGCTTGCATAATCGCCGCCGACACAATCGTAGAAACAGACGGCGTTATCCTAGGCAAACCTGCCGATGAATCCGACGCATTCGCAATGCTAAAGCGTCTTTCGGGCAAAACGCACAATGTATACACAGCAATTTCCATTGCGTTCAAATGCGGACGCGATGTTCAATATAGACAATCATGCACCAAAACTTCCGTCACCTTTGCAGAGCTTTCCGACGGCGACATAAGCGATTATATCGCGACGGGCGAGCCTATGGGCAAAGCAGGCGCATACGCCATACAAGGCATAGGCGCACGGCTTGTGCAAAGCATAGACGGCGACTACGACAACGTAGTCGGACTTCCAATGAAATCATTACAAATACTATTAAACGGAGGAAATATGATAAGAGCAGCAATTGTAGGTTACGGCAATATAGGAAGATACGTACTTAACGCGGTTCAATCCGCGCCGGATATGGAATTGGCAGGCGTTGTGCGCCGCGCCGAATCCGTGGGCAATAACCCGAAGGAGCTAGACGGAATCAAGGTTGTGGCAAACATAAAGGAGCTTGGAAAGGTTGACGTTGCGATTTTATGCTGCCCCACCACGACAGTGCCTGATACTGCCGCCGATATATTGGCGCAAGGCATAAACACAGTTGACAGCTACGACATTCACACGACTATCTACGAGCTAAAGCAAAAGCTAGACCCTATCGCAAAGGCGAACAACGTCGCAGCTATAATCGCAGCAGGGTGGGACCCCGGCAGTGACAGCGTTGTACGCGCAATGCTGCAAGCAATCGCACCCAAGGGCATAACCTACACCAACTTCGGCCCCGGAATGAGCATGGGGCATACTGTAGCCGTTAAGGCAATCAAGGGCGTGAAGAAGGCTCTGTCCATGACTATACCCAAGGGCACAGGCTTACACCGCCGCATGGTTTATATAGAGCTTGAGGACGGCGCAAACTTCGCCGAAACCGAAAACCTCATCAAGACAGACCCCTACTTCGTTAAGGACGAAACCCACGTTATCCAAGTGCCGAACGTGGACGACATACTCGATATGGGTCACGGCGTATCGATGACGCGCAAAGGCGTATCGGGCACGACAGACAATCAACTTTTCGAGTTCAACATGAAAATAAACAATCCTGCGCTGACTGCACAAATTCTCGTTTGCGTTGCACGCGCCGTAATGCTGCAAAAAAGCGGCTGCTACACCATGATTGAAGTACCTGTAATCGACCTGCTCCACGGCGACCGCGAGCAATTAATACGCACATTAGTTTAAATTAAAAATAATGGGGGTACAAAAGAAAAATGCGTAACGACAGCGAGATTAAGATATTCAGCGGCAGCGCAAGCGTTGACCTTACCAAAAAGATATGCGACTACCTCGGAGTGCCTGTCGGCGACAATCAAGTGATACGCTTCACCGAAGGTAACATCTACGTTAAGTTTAACGAAAAGGTGCGCGGCAAGGACGTTTACATCATACAAACAATCGGGCTTGACCCGAACAACGAGTTTATGGAGCTGCTGTTTTGGATTGACGCGTGCAAACGTGCGTCTGTGAATTCTGTTACCGCGATTATTCCGTATTTCAGCTATGCGAAGGCTGATAAGAAGGATGAGCCGCGCGTATCTATTCGCGCGCGTGTATGTGCGGACTGCTTAGAGGCCGCAGGCGTTGACCGAATTATCACGATGGACTTGCACTCGCCGCAGCTTCAAGGCTTCTTCAAGCGCACTGTTGACCACTTGTACGCGAGCAGCCTTTTCTGCAACTACATTAAATCCACAGGCATGGAGAATTACTGCGTAGTTTCTCCCGACGAAGGCTTTGCGAAAAATGCGCGGCATTACTCAAATCACTTAAACGTGCCGCTGGTTATCGGCAACAAGCAGCGCGTCGACCATACCGAAAACGCAAAAATCGTAGGCTTGCTAGGCAGCGCAAAAGGCAAAAACGCCGTAATCGTCGACGACTTCACAATAAGCTGCGGCACATTGATTGAAACAGCCAATGCCTTAAAAGAGGACGGCGCACTCGACATATACGCTTTCGTGTCCCACGGACTTCTCTCGGAGAAGGGCGTGCAGAATCTGGAGAAAAGCAATATAAAGCGGCTTATTGTTACAGATACTATAAACAACCCTGCGTTAAAGCACAGCAGCAAGATTACTGTGCTGTCGGTGTCGCACCTGCTTGGGCAGTCGATTAAGATTATACACGAGAGGGAATCGTTGGGGCAGCTGTTTATTTAGGCTAATGACTAATGGTGAAGGGCTAAGGGCTTTGTATGAAGGATAAGATAACGGCGTTGCGTAAGGCGATTGCGGAGCATGGCTACAATTATTATGTGCTGGATAATCCGACTATTTCGGACGCGCAGTATGATGTGATGTATCGGGAATTGGTGGAGTTGGAGAAGGAATATCCGGAGTATGCGGACGCGGCTTCGCCTACGGCGAGGGTCGGCGGCGCGGTGCTTACGAGCATGAATACTGTGCGGCACGCTGTTGTTATGGATAGCCTTAACGATGTGTTCAGCGTGGAGGAGCTTCGGCAGTGGGATATTAAGACGCGCGAGGCTGTTACTGATACTGACGGAATGTATGTTGCCGATACTAAGATTGACGGACTGTCGGTGTCGCTTGAGTATGAGAACGGCGAGTTTATTCGCGGCTCTACGCGCGGCGACGGTTGGGTCGGCGAGGACGTGACGCATAATTTGCGCACGATTAAGTCTGTGCCGCTTCGTTTAAACAAAGCAATACCCTACATTGAAGTGCGCGGCGAGGTTTATATGCCGCGCGCAAGCTTTAAGCGGCTCAACGCACAGCGTGAAGTCGAGGGGCAGCCGCTGTTTGCGAATCCGCGCAACGCCGCCGCAGGTTCACTGCGACTGCTCGACAGCGGCATTACGGCGCAGCGAGGGCTTGACATATTCGTGTTCAACATTCAGCAAATCACCGACGGCTACCTTCCCCAAACTCACGCGGACGGCAACGCCTTCCTGCGCGACTTAGGCTTTAAGGTTATACCAATTTCCGGACCGCACGACAACATCGACGACGTAATCGACTTCATCAACGAGCTTGAACGTCAGCGCGACAGCCTAGCCTACGACATCGACGGAGTTGTGGTAAAGCTAAATAGCTTCGCCGAGCGTCAGCGATTGGGCAGCACGGCGAAAGCTCCGCGTTGGGCGGCTGCATTCAAATTCCCTGCCGAGCTTGTTTTCACCAAGCTGCTGGACGTAGTGTGGCAGGTAGGGCGCACGGGCGTGCTCACGCCGAATGCGTGCCTTGAACCCGTAGCGTTAAGCGGCTCAACTGTAGCGCGCGCAACGCTGCACAACCTCGACTATATCGCAAGCAAGGACATTCGCATAGGCGACACAGTGTCGCTGCAAAAAGCAGGCGACATCATTCCCGAGGTGGTGGAAAGCATAAAGGAGCTGCGTTCGGGCGACGAGCAATCAATCGCACAGCCGACTGAGTGTCCTGTGTGCGGCGGCGAGGTTGTCAAGGACGACGCATTCGTCGCAATCCGCTGCGGCAACGACAACTGCATAGCCAAGCGCATACGCGGCTTAATCCACTTCGCGTCGCGCGACGCAATGGACATCGGCGGCCTAGGCGAACGCCTATGCACACAATTAATCGAAAAAGAGTTAGTCAAAGACGCCGCCGACCTATACGCCCTAACACAAGAGCAAGTCGCTGCCCTAGAACGCATGGGCGGCAAATCCGCCGAAAACTTAATCAATGCAATCGAAAACAGCAAGCAGCAGCCCTTCCACAAAGTAATCTACGCCCTAGGCATACCCAACGTAGGCGCGGAAACCGCACGCTTGCTAACCGCAACCTTCGGCAACATCGCCGAACTATCCGCGGCAACAACCGAACAATTCGCCGCGATAGACGGAATCGGAGCGGTAATAGGCGACGCAATCGTAAAATACCTACAAGACAACGCCGAACTAATCGACCGCCTGCAATCTGCCGGAATAAACATGCAGTCGCAAGAGCAGCCCCAATCATCAGGCATATTCGACGGTCTAACCTTCGTAGTCACAGGCAAATTTGCATTAGGCACACGCGACCGAATCAAAGACATAGTGCAGCAGCACGGCGGCGCAGTATCCGCCGCTGTATCCTCGAAAACGCACTATCTCCTTGCAGGCGACGACGCAGGAAGCAAACTAGACAAAGCGCAAAAGCTAGGCATACAAATAATGACCGAGCAAGAATTCATCGAAAAACTACAATTATAACAATAGGGCGAACATAGTTCGCCCCTACAATGAATCATAACCCAACAGTGAAATGAGGTATGATGGAAAAAATAAAAGAAATCTTCACAATCAACAAAGAAATGAGAGGGAGGATTTTAAACATCACGATTCCCTCATTTTTAGAGCTTTTCCTTAGCAGCCTTTTCGGCATTGCCGACATGATTATGCTGGGGCGGGCGTCAACTACATACATCGCGGCCGCAGGGCTGTCGAACCAACCTTCAATGCTGCTCATCGCCGTATTCGCCGCCGTAAACGTAGGCGCGACCACAATGGTTGCGTGGAACATCGGCGCAAACAATCGCGAGGAAGCAAGTAAAGTCACAACGCAAGTAATCGGCTTAAACGCAGTCGCAGGCTTGCTAATCGTCGTCATCGGACTTAGCATATCAAGGCAGACCATGATTTTCATGGGCGCAACGCCGGAAACGCTTGAGTTCGCGCACAAATACTTCAACATAATAATCTACGGGCTGCCGTTTTTAGCTGTATCGATGGCGATAACCGCGTCGCTGCGCGGCGCAGGCGAAACAAAGCTGCCGATGTACTACAACCTCGGCTTCAACTTATTCAACGTATTCGGCAACTATTGCTTAATCTACGGCAACTTCGGCTTACCTGCGCTCGGCGTAGAGGGCGCGGCGTGGTCTACGACTATTTCGCGTATGCTTGCGTGCTTCACTGCGCTGTACATTGTATTGTTCAGCAACAGGTCGCAGATAAAAGTGCGTGTGCGCGATATAATCCGCCCATCGTTCGAGCGAATTAAGTCGCTGCTAAAAATAGGCGCACCTGCCACAGCGGAGCAATTTGTCGCGCAGTCAGGCTTTATGCTGTTTGCGATGATTGCGGCAAGTCTTGGCACTGACATTTATTCGGCGCACTTAATCGGTCTAAACATATGCGGGCTTACATTTTCCGCAAGCCAATGCTTCAGCATAACGGCGACAACTATAGTAGGGCAATGCCTAGGTGCAGGCAATCGCGAGGAAGCCATGCTGTATGTGCGGAAAATCCGCTTGCTTGCCAACATTATAGCGTGCATTGTAGGCGCAGCCTTCCTCCTCTTCGGCAAATATCTTGCAATGGCGTACACCACCGACATAGAAATTGCCGCAATCGCAGGCGCAGCTCTAAACTGGATGGCGTTCGCGCAGCCCGGACAATCCACGCAATTAGTCATGGCAGGCGCACTGCGCGGCGCAGGCGACACTATCTTCCCCCTCATAGCCTCCCTAACAGGCATATGGTTTTTCCGCGTAATCGTCGCGTACATCTTCGTGCGCTTCTTCGGCTGGGGCTTAATGGGCGCATGGGCGACAATCTTCCTCGACCAATACCTCCGCGCCGTAATCGTAATGGCGCGCTTTATGAAGCGCGGCCTCGTGAAGAAAGAAGTATAGCGAACACACAGTCACGGGACGGGAAACCCGTCCCCTACATTGGTGATGCCAAATCGCAACTAACTATTGGTTAAAGTTTTGATTGGTTTGAGGTATATTTTTATACAGATTATTTACATTATCCTATGGGGGTTGATACGATGAAAACAATATATAAAAAACCTGATAGCAAAACAAAAGTCATTGAGCTATATGATAGTCAACTCAAAAAGCTCAATATGCCTTATAAAGATATTTACATTGATACATCATTTGGCCAGACGCATGTAATCGAAACGGGTAACGAAGGCGGTAAGCCTTTGCTTGTTTTTCACGGAGGCAACGCAACAACAGCACACACCCTTCTTTCCTTTAGGTTTTTGGTGAATGATTTTCATATTTATGCAGTTGATACAATCGGCCATCCCGGTAAAAGCTCAGAAACCTGCCTATACCATAAAAATTATGATTATGGAAAATGGGCAAGCGAGGTAATTACAAATTTGGGGTATGAAAAAATTGCATGTTTTGGTTCATCGTTTGGAGCAGGCATCCTTGCAAAAACCATGTGTGTATCTCCTGAAAAGATTGAGAAGTCTGTTTTATTGGTTCCTTCAGCAATAAAAAATGCTCCTGCCTATAAGATTATGAACATGATGTTTCCAATGATTATGTATTGGATTACGGGCAAAAAATCTTGGCTAGTAAAATGCATTCTGCCGATGGCATTAACCGAGGAAGGTATAGATGCAATAACATTTGAAACTGCGAAATGCAGCATCGATAATGTCAAAATTAAAAGCGGAATGCCAAGTAATGTGAAGCCAAGCGATATGCAAAAGTGTACCGCACCAACACTTGTTATGGCAGGGCATAAAGACTGCATGTTTCCTGCTGAACTTGTAATTCCACAAGCTGAGAAGATAATACCCAATTGCACCACATACACTTTGAAAGACAGAGGCCACATGCACGTTTTAACAGAAGAAGAAAAACAAAAAATTATTGATTTTTTAATGTGAGGGTTATGAGCATAATCCTCCCGTCAAATCTAAATCTTTCACCATATGTAAGTAACGTATTTAAAATTAATGTTTTAGAATAGGTTAATAATTTCCGCATATTTGTCACATATACATATTGCAAATTACACAAGAATGTTTTATAATATTATTAGCACAAACAAGGAGGTGTATATGTGGACGACGTTTTAAGGATAAACATGTTCGGCGAATTTTCCATATCATATGGCGACAAGACTATCACGGATAGAATGAATCGCTCGAAAAAGACGTGGACGCTGCTGCAATACCTTATCGCGCACCGCGACAGGGACATTTCCAAAAACGAGCTTATAGACCTGCTTTGGCCTGAATCGGAGATTGATGACCCTTCCAATACATTGAAAACCCTGCTGCACAGGCTTCGCACTACGATCGAAACTCTAAACATAGACAAAACGAACCAAATTATAGTCAGCTCCGGCGGCACTTATTCGCTGAATAAGTCGATTAACTATATAGTAGATACCGATGTTTTTGAACATCTGCTGCAAGAAGCATACTCCGGCAAGCTTTCGCTCAAGGATAAGCTTGCAAAGCTATGCGAAGCCGTGGAGTTTTATAAAGGCGACTTCCTTGCACGCAACTCCCTCGAAACATGGATTGTTCCAATTAGCACATATTTTCGCGCAAAGTACATGAAGGCCGCGACCGACATCGTTGAAATATTCATGCGGCAGGAAAAATACAGCGAGCTTGTGGAGTTTTGCCAAAAGGTAGTGACAATCGACCCATTCGAGGAGCGCATTCACTTTGCCCTAGTCAAGGGTCTTATCGAAACAGGCAAAAACAAGCAAGCGATAAATCACTACAATTATGTAAGCGAGCTGTTCTACCAAAATTTCAGCGCAGCGTTGTCGCCCGAATTCGTGCAGCTGTACAATGACATATCCGGCACGATTAAAACCGTGGAGCGCGACATCATCGTGGTAAAGCGAAAGCTGCAAGAGGAAAATTTAACCGACGGCTGCTACTATTGCGACTACGACGTATTCAAAAGCATATATCAACTGGAGGCGCGTTCCGCCGACCGAATAGGTCAAACGGTACATCTGTGCTTGCTCACCATCACCAACACCAAAGGGCAGATGCCGACCAAACGCGCACTAGCCAAAGGCATGGAATCCCTCCGCGACATAATCCAAAAGTCCCTGCGCATGGGCGACATATTCACGCGCTACAGCGTATGCCAGTACCTACTTATGCTTCCCCTCACAACATATGAAAACGCCCGGATAGTAGTCGAACGCCTAAGCAAAAGCTACCGCCGCGACAATCCGTCGCTAAACGCCGTGCTGCACATAAGCCTGCAGGCCGTAGAGCCTCCGAAGCTTGCGAAAATAAATTAATATAAGGACGAATAGAGCCCGTCCTTATATTAGAATCATGCGGCAATTAGTTTAATTCCTCCCCTACCAAAACGGCGTGAACGACAAACCGCTGCTCCTTTTTATTCGGCGAGGTGCAGGTGGATAGGGTGATGATTGTGTCGTCAACAGCAGCAGTGCGCGTTACGCGGACGCTGCTTTTTTTATTTACGAAGTCGATGAAATTTTTCAGTTGACTGTCGGAGGTAAAGCTGCGAATGAATGCGCCTTCGGTCGTATCCGTTAGGTGGGTCGATACGATTTGGTATTGCAGTTTTTTGTCGGGCAGGGTGATGTAGATGTAGGAATTTCTGTCGGCGAAGTCCTGCATGTTGAACTTGCGCAGGTCGCCGAACATTGAGCTGCCGTTTATGTTGTGCCCGTAGATGATTGTGTGCTTGTCGGTCATGTCGCTGGAGTTTTCTTTGTCGATGAAAATGCTGCCGAATTTGCTGCGACGTCCGTCGTAGGTGGTGTTTAGGTATTTGGAGTTGTCTACGCCTACGAGAAGCGGATAGTTTATTTTTGTTCCGGGGACGTAAATCCAGCCGAATATGTCTTGGTTAATCTCGGCAAGGCGTGGAAAGTCGGCGGTGAGGATAACTTCCGGCTCGGGTGTGGGTGTTGGAGTTTCCTCGGGCTGTTCGGACGGGGGCTCTGTTTCATCGGTTTGCGGCTGTTGGCTTGCTTCGGGGGCGGCAGTTGCCGCAGTAGGCGAAGGCGACGTCGGCGATTTCGCAGACGACTTCGGCGCAGGAGTTGTCACGGTGACAAAGCTTTCCTGCGCTTCGGCGTATATCTCGTCGCCTTGAATATACTCGTAGTAGGAATACCCGAGCATAGTCAGCGACATCAGCGCAATCGCGATGAAGATGTAGAATAATGCTGTGTAGAGCTTGCGTTTCACGGGTGTTTCTCCTTGGTGATACATCGGCGGACGGGCGGATAATATCCGCCCCTACATTGCGGGATTGCGGAGGCGAACGCAGTTCGCCCCTACAGGTTTATTTTACGCGGCGGGACATGGACTCGAACGAGAGCGCGTGGGTTAGCGCGGTTTCCGACGATATCGTACCTTTTTTGTACAGCTCGAACAGGTTGTTGTCCATCGACATCATGCCTTCGCCGGAGGAGGCTGCGATAACGGCGTCAATCTGGTGCGCCTTGGATTCGCGAATCATGTTGCGGATTGCGTTGTTGAGGTGCATAATCTCAAATACGGGGGTGATTCCGCCGTCGGTGGTCGGAAGCAATTGCTGCGACACTACTGTCCTAAGAAGCATTGCAAGCTGAATGCGCACCTGATGCTGCTGCTCAGGAGGGAATATGTCGATGATGCGGTCGATTGTGTTAACTGCGCCTAAGGTGTGCAAGGTAGAAATTACCAAATGCCCTGTTTCGGCGGCGGTTAGTGCTATCTTTATAGTTTCATAGTCGCGCATTTCACCCAGTAGAATTACGTCGGGCGACTGCCGCAGGCTTGCGCGAAGCGCAGTCACATAATCCTGCGTGTCGATTTCAACCTCGCGCTGGCTGACTATGCTTAGGTTGTTGCGATAGAGGTACTCGATTGGGTCCTCCAGTGTGATGATGTGGCCGCTGCGAGTGTTGTTGATTCGGTCGATAATGCAGGCTAGTGTTGTGGATTTGCCGCTTCCTGCCGAGCCTGTGATTAGCACAAGCCCCTTCTTGATTTCCGAGGCTTGCATAACGCCGTCGGGGATATTCATCTTTTTGAAGTCGGGTATTCCGAAGGGGATTACGCGTATCACGGCTGCGTATGAGTTTCTTTGCTTGTATGCACTCACGCGAAGACGCGCGAGGTCTTTAACCGAGATTGCGAGGTCGTCGTCGCCTTTGTCTTCAAGGCGCGATATTGGTAATTTCGCAAGGTCGTAAAGCTGCTCAAGTAAAATCTTGGAAGTTTCCGGCATTATTTTGTCGTTGTCGAACACGACAATTTTGCCGTTAACCTTCCCGCTAAGCGGCTGACCTGAAATTATAAAGATGTCCGTTGAGCCATTCTCAATAGCGCGTTGCAGCATATTGAGTATGTCTGCCATATTATTCACCGTCCCATATCAGTAGTGTGTCATCGGGCAACCAATCGCCTACGCTGCGTACGCGCCATTCCTTGACGGAGAGGTTGTCGTTGGTTATTGAAAGAACTGCGTATAGCTCTTGCTTTTCGTTTATTTGTTCTGTGAAGGATATTTCTAGGTAGTCTTCATCTTCGTAGATTCCTGCGTCGATTAGCGACGCGTAGTTTGTTATGTCTGCGGCGGACGCGCCTTCTTTTACCATTTTCACAAAGTCGGAGGCTGTTTCGGCGCACTTTAAGTCTGCTGCGTAGTAGTCGGATACAACTGCTGCGGATTTCTCTGCCATATCTTTTTCGGCGGCGGAGGTCGAAAGCGACAGCGACGCGAATACTGCTAGGCATACTACCGAGAATACAACTATCAGCGATATGCTACCTGCGTTTACGCCGGAGGATTTTATTTTATTCATCGCCCACCGCCTTTACGTCAATGTCGAAGATTTTGTCGCCGTTTACTTTTTGAACATTTATTGTGCCCTTGCCGCCGGATTTTATTATTGTGAGGAGGAATGCGGCGTTGTCGGCATTGGATTCCTGCCATTTGCTGTCGTAGTGCTTTGTCACCATGTTGTCGTAGCCGCCGGAGATGAGCTTTGCGGTTTCGGATAAGTCGCCGTGTGCGGCTTTGTAGCAGCTTGCGGCGGATTGCGCTTTTAGCGCGGCGTTGCTTAGGTTGTTGCTGTATTGCGACATGAGGTGCGCGTTTACGAAAATGCGTACGCATACGGCGGAGCATAGCGAGAATATTACTATCATCAGCATAAGCTCGATTAGGAAGAGGTTTGTTTTGGAGCTTTGTTTTATCATAGCACCTCTCCTTCACTGCTGCTTGTGTTGATTAGTATCTCGGCCGTGCGTCCGTTTGCTGTGCATTCAACCTTGAACAGCGAATCTGTCATTTGTTCTATCGCAACATCGTCGAGGGGTAGGATTGAAAAGCCATCGGACGGCGAGAATTGCGAATCTTTTTCGATGTAAAGCTCGTAGAGTGAGCCGTTGTAGTAGTAGATGTAGGTTGTGTATACTATGTCGCCTGTGCCTTCGTCCATTGCTAGGGCGGGCACGCCTGGGACGTCGGTGATGTAGACCTTGCCTGCGCTGTCGCAGTTGCGAACCTTTGCCGCGATATAGTTAAGGCAGGTGCGTTCGCGGTACTGCTGTTCAAGCGAGGTCGTGATGTTTTTATACGCACTTGCGCCAAACAAAAGTACAAGCAGCATCATAACGGAAAACACCAAAAACAGCAGCAGACCTGAAACAACCACTGTTGTGCGTGAATTTTTATGCATTTTCTACCTCTCGATAACCGTGATGGCAGGCATTATGTTGGACGCGAATATCTCGTAAACGACAGTGTACTTGGTGTCGGAAACCTTTAAGCCGAACTCCTGTTTTAAGGTTTCGTAGCTGTCGGGATAGCTGCCCTCGGTGGCGTAATAGCTGATTACGGCGCGGGTTATGCTGTCCTTGGCTACGCGCAGCGCCTCGCTTTTTTGCGACGACGACGCGGCGTACATACCGTTTATGAACAAAGCAAAAACCGCCGCGAAAACTACAAGCGGCGTTATTAAGCCCATGTTGCGCGTCAATGCCTTCTTCAATGCTCGAATAATCTTCATGCGCTTAACCTATTGAAGACATAATGCCCATCATCGGAAGCATTACGGAAAGCAGCACAAGCCCGATAAGCACTGACATTATAACGATGAAAACAGGTTCGATTCTGCTGATTGTGCGTTCTATGCTGTCGTTTACCTTTTGTTCGCTGCGGCGTGCGATTTCATCCATTACGGTTTCGGACGTGCCTGTTTTGATGCCGATTGCCAGCATGTGGCAGTAGAGCGGCTCGAAGAGCTTTACTTTGTTTACGCATTCGCCGAAGCTTATGCCTTGGTTCAGCAAGTCGCGGCATTCGTCGGCTTTCTTTTCTACGTTTGTGCCTTTGCTTAGGCGTGACGCTATTTCGATTGCGGAATCGGCGTCTAGGCCGCTGCTGATTGCCATAGTCATTGCAGCGGAGAAGCGTGCGCTGCTTATCTCGTTGCCTAGGCGCGTCATATTCGTGATTGATGTTTTTATGTTGTTGAAGATATTTCGCATGGGCGGCACGAAGTATGTAGCTGCCGCGATTGCTATCAGCGCGATAATTACGCCAAGGATGATGTATCTGCCGGAGTTTATCGCCATGCCTGCATTCATAAATGCGAGGGCTATCGGGGACATTGTTGCGCCAAGCTGAATGAATACTTCGTTAAAGATAGGCAGTACCTGAATAATCAGCACGCCGATTACGGCGAGCGTCATAACAAACAGCACAGCGGGGAAGGTGAATGCGCGCGATACCGCGTCGGTAATGCTTTTCTGCCGTGCGTAGTAGTCGGAGAGTGAGCGAAACACTTTGTCTAAGTTACCTGTCTGCTCCCCGATTTTAAGCATGTTCACCATGTAATCAGGGAACGCGCCTACGGTTTCAAAGGCTTCGGAGATTGTCTTCCCCTCGTCGATTTCGTTCGACAGTGCTGCGAGTGCCTTTTTCGCGTCGTCGTCCTTTTCGTCTTCGCCGAGGATTGCAAGACCCTCCGCGTAGGAAATTCCGGCGTTTGCGATGAGGTGAAGCTCCATGCACATTGTTGAGATATACTCGTATCCCAGCTTTTTGTTTGCCATAATACCACCTTTCTTTATTTTACAATTACATTTACACACACAGACAGCCCCTCCCTGTTGGGTGGGGCGTCTGTGATGATTGTGTCTGATTAATATAGGTACATCGTGGTGTAGTTGCTGCCGTCGCCTATAAGCTCCTCCACTTTTTCGGAGGAGTTCGAGGTGCTTGCGAAGGTTGGGTCCATGATGCGCCACGTTTTTCCGTCGAAGAATATTACGCTTTGAATCCAGCCGTTTTCTTTTGTGTAAACGTCAAGCCATGCGTGGTATACTTTGTTTGCGTAGCCTACTACCAATTTGGTTGGGATTTTTTGGCTGCGCAGCATTGATGCCATTACGGCTGCATAGTCAAAGCATATGCCTTTCTTTTCTTCCAGCACCTTGTCAACGTCAGGCAGGTAGCCTGTTTTGACGTCGTTGGCTTTTTGCTTGTCGTAGGTGAAGTTTTTTATGACAAATTCGTATACCGATGCGATTTTGTCTAGGTCGGTCTTTTTGTCTTTTACAAGCTCTGCGCCTTTTGCGACTACCTTGCTGCCTTCCTTGTAGTCGACATATTGGTTTGGCAGCAGGAAGGGGCGGAATTCGTCCGCAAGTGCGGCTTTTAATGTTGTGCCTACGAGCAATGCGTACTTGTTGTCTGTTGTGTTTTGAAGTACGCCGACTTTGTAGTCGCCGCTGCCTTCTGATAATGGGAATACTTCATAGTTGCCTTTTGTGTTTAAGTTGTAGGTGTAGGAAGTGCCGCTTGGACCTACTACTTGAACCTTCAGCTTGTTTGTTGATGAGCCTGTGTATTTTGCCATGACGTAGCCTTGGTCGGAGTTGGACGCGTCAATCGTCGCGTTTTTGTCCGTGAAGGTAACTTTGCCGTCGGCCTTTGGCATGTCGAACGCAACTGTCGCAGCGTACGTGCCTAAGTTGCCGAAAAGTGCAAGCATAATTGACAGCGTCAATGCTGCCGATATTAATTTGACTCCCTTCATTTCTTTCACCTCGCGTATTTCAAATTTATATTTTTTTGACTAAAAAAATTATCGATTTGTTCCTATGGATTATTATAACATAAAAATTCGGGGCAGTCAAACATTTAAAATATCTTCAATTCGCTTTTTAGGATTCGACCGCGGCAGTAGGGGGCGATGCCCACATCGTCCCGCCAAAGCCGCGACGAGTGTCGCGGCTTTGGTTTGATTGTCTGGGAGGTATGGATTATGCTCATTTTCTTCCGCTTTTTCTTCGATTTTTTAGCTTTAACGCACTTGTCAAAATAAGCACTATCACCGCTATAATTTGTATTATAGCAATAACCATTCTTGTCGCATGAGAAATTTCAAATTCGGCGATATTAATAATTGCATATATCAATGATACACAACCACTTACCATTAAAGAGATAGCCCAAATCATTTCCAGTTTTCTTTCGTTTTTCATTTTATCACTCTTTCGCCAAATATAAATAATCCGCAGTTAACCCGTAGCAAAAGTGTATCAGAGAACAACCGTGGCGTCAAAAGCAAAAAGCGGATTGAAGCTAAAATATGTCGGTCATTGCGAGATATTTTGAGCCGTATTTGGCAATGTGCTCCTTGCGGCCGCTTAGGTTGTCGCCTTGGAGAAGCTCGAACTTTAGGCGGATAAGCTCGCTGTCCTCGTCGCTTATTACTTTTATTAGGCGGCGTGATTCGGGGTTCATGGTTGTTTGCCACATCATGTCGGGTTGGTTTTCACCCAGACCTTTGCTGCGTTGCAGGATGTATTTGCCTTCGCCTAATTTGTTTGTGATTGTTTGCTTTTCTTTTTCGTTGTAGGCGAAGTAGGTTTTCGGCTTGTTGCCCTTTGATGTGATTTCGTATAGGGGGGATTCGGCGATGTACATGTAGCCTTCTTCGATTAGCGAGGGCATTAGGCAGTAGAACATGGTGAGTATTAGCACGCGGATTTGGTAGCCGTCGTAGTCTGCATCGGTGCAGATGATTATTTTGTTGTAGCGCAGGTTTTCGATGTTGAAGGTGTTGAAGTCCTTGTTGTGCTTGGATTTGGCTTCAACTCCACAGCCCAGTACGCGAACTATGTCTAGGATTATCTCGTTTTTGAAGATTTTGTTGTAGTCGGCTTTTAGGCAGTTTAGGATTTTGCCGCGTACGGGGATTATTGCTTGAAATTCGCTGTCGCGCCCGAGTTTGCATGAGCCTAGGGCGCTGTCGCCCTCTACTATATACAGCTCGCGCTTTTCTTTGTCTTTGGTGCGGCAGTCTACGAATTTCTGTACTTTTGAAGCTAGGTCGTTGTTGCCCGACAGCATCTTCTTTACGTTGACGCGGGCTTTTTCCGCGCTTTCGCGTGAGCGTTTGTTTACTAGGATTTGCTCGGCTATGCGCTCGGCGGCTTGCTTGTTTTCGATTAGGTAGATTTCGATGTTTTCGCGCAGGAACTCGGTCAGGCAGTCTTGTATGAATTTGTTGGTGATTGCTTTTTTGGTTTGGTTCTCGTAGCTTGTTTCGGTGGAGAATGTGTTGCTGACATAGCAAAGGCAGTCGGCAACGTCGGAGAAAATTATCTTGCTTTCGTTTTTGTTGTACTTGTTGTTGTTCTTTAGGTATTGGTCAAAGCAGTAGACAAAGGCGTTGCGTGCTGCTTTGTCGGGAGAGCCGCCGTGTTCTAGGTGGCTTGAGTTGTGGTAGTATTCGAGGAAGCTTACTTCGGGATTGAAGCAGAATGCGGCGGAGAGCTTTACTCGGTAGTCGGGCTTGTCCTCGCGGTCGCTGCCTACTCGGTCGCCTTCGATGTAGTAGACGTCGCTTATGGCTTTTTCGCCTGCGATTTCCTTGATGTAGTCGACTATGCCGTTTTGGTAGAGGTATTCTTTTTGCTCGAATGAGCCGTCGGGCTTTTGGTCGAGGAGGATAAAGCGCAGGCCTTTGTTTACGACTGCTTGCTTGCGCAGAACATTGTCGTAGTATTCGAGAGGGATGTCGATGTCGGTAAATACTTCCAGGTCGGGCCGCCACTTTATGCGTGTGCCTGTGGGTGTGCCTGTGGGGCGCGGGAGCTTGGTTAAGCCGCCTACGTTTTCTCCGCGGCGGAATTGCAGCTGATACAAGTTGTCGCCGCGTACGATTTCGGCTTCCATGTATTCGGACGCGTATTGGGTTGCGCATAAGCCCAGACCGTTTAGGCCTAGGGAGAATTCGTAGCTGCCACCGCTGTTGTTGTCGTATTTGCCGCCTGCGTATAGCTCACAGAAGATTAGCTCCCAATTGTACCGCTCTTCTTTTTCGTTGTAGTCGACAGGCGCACCTACGCCGTAGTCTTGTATTTCGATGGAGCTGTCGAGGAAGCGCGTTATCTTGATAACGTCGCCGCGCCCTTGACGCGCTTCGTCGATACTGTTCGAGAGTATCTCGAAAAAGGCGTGGCAGCAGCCGTCTAGACCTGTCGAGCCGAATATAACTGATGGACGCAGACGCACTCTGTCCGCGCCTTTTAGCATTGATATTGATGTGTTGTCGTAGTTGTCGCTCATTTTATCACCTTCCAACTTACATGATACTATAAATTGCGCGGAATGTAAAGGACGGCTTGTGAGCCGTCCGATTTATGGTTCAGTTATTTTTAATTTGATTTATCGCGCATATAGCCCATTCGGTGTTATCTTTGACGGAATTTACACTATCCAACACAATTTCATTCTCAAACGGCGTTAAATCCATTTCGGAATAATACCTGTCTATTTCGTCTAGGTCAGTAAAAAGTTGATTGGGCGTTGGATTCTTTATTCTTTCTGCCCATCGGTTAAGCCATATGCTTTTGCTTGAGCATACGCATAAAAAACGCACCAAGGTGTGATTGCGCAAGTCCAGCTTGTTCAAAAATTGTTCCGTATAGGGCTTGTGCGGCAGGGCTATGTCTGCGATTACGTCAATTCCATTGTCGAGATTTGTTTGACATATTTTAGAAAGTGTATCGTAGCATGTGATATTTTTATCGGCGTGGCTAATATCAACAGTTATGCTGTCGTATATATCGTCTTTTCTAAGTACGGGCAAGCCAAGCTTGATTGCGATTGCATTTGTCAGCGTAGTTTTGCCTGTGGCAGATATGCCGCGGAATAGGTATAGATTAGCCATGTTACCTCTGTGCTACCCCATATTTCATATTGACATTTTCGTATTTTTGTGCTATCCTATAAATATAAGAAGGCGCAAGCATGTGAGATAGGTCACCTTCGCGTTTTTGTTTAAATTACAGGGAAGTAGCCCGCATCTTGTCACGGAGGAGGGCTACTTTTTTCTTAGAACTTGTATTCATAAGCTGTTTCTGCTAAAATAGAGAAATGGAAAATAC
>CAYZNM010000016.1:0-66817 GCA_964479875.1 uncultured Eubacteriales bacterium | reverse complement strand
CTGAAAACTAACTTGCACCACGCTTCCGTGCAGTAACAAGTCTATCCAGTATCCTGATATTTGTGGTTTTTATTCAGTTGTGTTAATAGTTTAGCACAACATTTTGTATTTGTAAATATGATTTCAGGCAATATGCACAAGTTCTACATTGTGTACAATAATATTCTTGACTATTTTGTCGTATTATGACATAAGCGAACCCTTATGTGTCATTAGGAATAAAAATCAACTGATAGGCAAAACAGCGTTAAACCGTGGATTTATCGGGGTTATTGCGGCTTTTGCCCATAGTTGGTTTGCCTGAAAATAGTCTGTTTTATCGTTCGTCATTTTGCACAAAGGGTTTTTAGTCAGCAGTACACCAACTCGGAAAGAAAAATCTCGTGGGCGGTCTCAGGGTCTGAAATTGTAGCAAATCGAGTTTTCGCCACTTCGTCTATTTCACGGCAGAGTGGGTAAAGCCGCTCCGTGAGCAATAATTTGGCATACAGTGCAGGCTTTTCTGTCCGCAGGTATTCCTTGTGCATCGTACCATATTTGCCGAGTGGTGGTGCGTTAAGTGGGTCTGATAGTGTGATGTTAGGCAAGAGATAATCGCCGACTTGCGTGTAAGTGATTTCCATAGTGCGTTATGCTCCTTTCAGTCGTGGTGTTCGTCCGTTTGTGTGCCGCAAACGTAGTGACTGCAATAAATAATGGACTCCTGATTAGGAAGTCCATTAGATGTTATCACACCCGCCGCTAATTTGTATTTCTTGTACTGCCGCACAGCAAAATGCTGCGGCGAACGCGCTTCCAACGCTTCAAAGATGAAGTCAACTTGATTCTTAAAGGTGTCATCGTCTTCCCTCACTTCCATCGAGTTTATCATCTCGACAAGCGTGTTCATGTTCTGCTCATGTGGACTTGCTTCGTAATGAATGTAGCCGATAAGGGCAGTGTAGAGCAAGGTTTCGGCTTTCGCCCAGAAGTCATCTCCTGTTTTACCGTCCCCCTTCGTGTTGGATATTAAAGATGTCACGAGCTTCAGAATGTCCTTCTCTGAGTGGATGTACTCGAATGGGTTATACCTCATGGACTTCGCAAAGTCGATGGTGTTGAGGACTTTAATACGATAACCGTTGTCTTTAAGCAGCTTGCCGACCTCTATAAGAATTTGCCCTTTGGGGTCCGTGATGACATATGAAGAATGAAGCTGCATGATATTCGGCTTCACAAAGAAGCGCGTCTTGCCGCTGCCTGAGCCGCCTATGACAAGTACATTCTTGTTGCGAGCGTACGCAGGATTCTTCGGACGGCTGTTCATTGTGAGTGATTCTGTTT
Source organism: uncultured Eubacteriales bacterium (assembly GCA_964479875.1). GTDB lineage: Bacteria > Bacillota > Clostridia > Monoglobales > CAYZNM01 > CAYZNM01. The sequence continues at coordinate 65,494 of CAYZNM010000016.1, read as the reverse complement.
GCGTCAGTATGATGTTGTTATCAGGCTTGAGGTCGATGTAGGGCTTGATGTCGGCGGCAGTGCCCCACCTTGCAGAGCCGTACTCCATGTTCTTGCGGTATTTCTTAGCATTCTTGCGTTTGTTGTATACGATGAAGTATACCAACGCAGTGCCGATTACGCCAACGAGCATATCTCGTGGATGAAACACAGGCACTGGTTTCGCTAATGCTGTGTTAAGCGTCTGTATCATACCCACTACTTTGTCGGGCACAGATAAGCCATATGCCATGCGGTACGATTCGCCGAGTTTTAGGCAGAACCAAAACACAAAGATATACGGCAGATTCGGTATGACGTATCGTTTGACATTCTGCGTGGTTACAACATTGCTCATAACTCACGCCCCTTATCTTTGCGCCGCACCTTATCAATGACTTGGCTTTGTACAAGTTCCTTAGCCTTACGCAGCATGTCTATGATAGACGGCTTCTCGCGCTCGCTCTTACCCAATGTCTTAGCTGTATACTCCTTGAATGCAGCTTCAAGAGCGTCGCCGTCGCGCGGTTTGAAGAACACAAGCCACTTAGGAGGCGTTTCGGTTGCATCCTTCTTTAGCGAGAAGTCTACGCCATACTTCCGAGCGATACTTTCAAAGGACTTGATGTTTTTGTCGGTTATCTCGATGTTCGATACTCCCGCGCCTTGACCGACGAGCTGCTTCATGGTCTGTTTGCCGCGTTTGGGTTCGGGAGGTCTATACCGCTTATCGCTGCCGTCTATGCCCAACGCTCCCTTGACTGCACCCGTGGCTGTGCGCCCTGTTATCTTTAAGAATTGTGCCATGAGTTTCGCGAGTACCTTTGATGTCATTCGCGTACCGCGCCATGCGAGTGCAACAATCCTCTCGTTAGCTTGCTCGTGCATATACTCCCTCCCCTCTGCTAAATATGCGGGTCTCCGCGACAGCGCGGCACTCTTGGTTTGTCTTTGAGAATCTGCAAATACTCGTTCCAGTCCTTGCCTTGCTTTGGATATGTGATAGCTACTTGATAGCCTTTGACATTCAATGTGTCAGCAATGGTCTTTGCGGCTGTTATGCCTGTTTTGTCGTTGTCTAAACACAACGCAACTTGCCTTACGGCAGGATTATCTTTCAGATACTGCATGAGTGTAAGCGGAGATACACCGCCGAGTGATAGTCGGCGTGTGGTATTCCATGCCGTACCGCGTTCTTTTTCCATCGTGGCATGCGACAGTGTATCGATTGCCGACTCAAACACGTAAACGGCATTTCGTGGATTGTCAGCAGTAGGAATGGCGAAGCTGTAACGCTTGTCGCTGTTTGTCACTTCTTTCTTGAAGTTGCTTTTCGTTGCTCGTATGCTGGCATATGCCGCTGTGTCACCGTTGTATCCCACGAATACACATGCGTGATATTCGCGTGATTCGTACAACACACCACGCTTAATGCAGTGTTCTATTACGTCGTTGTCTATTCCACGCGAACGAAGGTACGCGATAATCCTGTCATTGTTTGCATTGCGTTCGGGCAAAACAATAGGCTCACGGTCTTTGCTATCCGTGAGCCTATTGTTTGGATTATCATACTGTGACGGCGGTACGCCACTGCGCGGCAATTCCATGAGGGTACGCACTGCGTCAACGAATCCCATGCCTCGTACATGCACGAGGAAGTCGAGAGCAGTCTTGCCACCTTTGTTTTGTGAAAACCAATGCCACATTCCGTTTGAAATCTTTAAGCTGTCGTGTTCGATAAGACAGTATTCGTTGTTAGCGCATTTGCGTATGGCATTGGGTTCGTGTTGCTTCATGTAGGTGAGCAGGTCTATCTCTTTTGCAGCGGCGACTTGCTCCCCCGTTACACCATTGGTGTTTTGTGTATATGGATTCATTTACTCACCATTCATCTTACGTCTAACTACCTCGACTAAGCCGTGATTTCTCCACATCCAACGGTTGAATCCTTCCTTCTTGCATGTGTCGCAAATAGGGTCACTGCCGTCACGGGCGCATGTTTCGCAGTTTACTGCAACATCGCTAATGGCAGCGTCGGCAAGCGAACGCAACGCGTATTCACGCGGCCGCCTGTTCCACTTTTCGTATGCTTCTTCCTCGATGTAGCCGCTCATGTCCATCGCTAAGTTACACGGCAGACACCCGATGATGAGTGTGTCGCCATCGTTGTGGCAGTAGCACTCTTTGTTGCAGATTGGACATTGAACTAATGTGTTTTCAGCCATTGTGTTACCCTCCTTGATTTATGTTTGCAAAGTAATATTCTAATGCCTTGCTGACAGTTTCACTTGCTTGCTCATTGTCCATGCCGTCAAGGTATCTGCTGCATACACTGCTGTGTAGTTTGACATTACGCGGCTTTTCGACTTGCGCAGGCTTGCCGCATAGAATATGCTCCACACCCTCTTGCGTGAGTATGCCTTGCTTTGACATATCGCGTAGGTTTTCTGCTGTGTCTATGCTAATCTTAGCGTTGCCGGACACAATGGCAGTGTCGACCCATTCCTGCTCATGGGGTTGTAGATACGACAGGGTAACGCCTGTGATGAAGCCTATTTCCTTGTTGTCAACACGGCCTTGCAGCGGCTTGATAAGCTCGGTCAGTCGTATATATCGGCTGACATCGCGATTGTTTAAGCCATAGTTTTTGGCAGTAATATCGCGTGACTTGATATTGTGACTATGCGGCTCGGCAGTATCACCGTCTGTTGCCGTGAGATAGTCTATACTGCTGATGAGTTCACTACGCTTACCCAATCGTTTAACAGCGTCCATGTGCGTCTTGAGTACGATAGCGCGTTCGCTGTGTGATAGGTCTGTAAAACTACGCTGCACGAGATTGGTTTCCGTGACGATAAGGTGTGCGTCATCGTCAGAAAGACCCTCCTTGATGATAACAGGTACTTCGGTAAGTCCTGCTATTTTGGCAGCATTGACCCTGTTGTGACCGCTTAATATCTCGTACTTGCCGTCATAGAAGCGGACTATCACTGGATGTAATACGCCTAACTCCCCGATACTCCTAACCATATCGTCAAGCCGTTGTCCGTCGTATAGCTTTAATGGGTGGTCATGATACGGCGCAAGCGCGTCTATCGGCATAGTGACGGCTTTGCTCGGATTCGTCATGTTGTTTGTTTCGCTAAAGTTGTTTATCTTGCCCATTGGTACCTCCAAGACTGTTTATTATTTAAGCACGTACCGTTAGCCGAACATATCATGATTCACCTCGGCACGGTAGTACGCGTCTATCGTGACAGGAGCGTTATACAGCGTAGTGAGCAGATATGCTTTGATATTGCCTACCTTTGTTGTGTTCTTGTCGAGGCACTCGAATACATACTCGATGTGCGATGAATCGAGTTTGAGCAATCGGCTCTTCACTATGTTGGCAGGCATATCATCGCCGCCTATGCGGATAGTATCGCGTGTGGAACACACTGTGTCAAACATGAGCCTGACGATTTCGTCTACGCGTCTGTAGTCGTATTTCTGTATGAGTATGCTATACTCGATGTTCGACATTATCAGTCGCATATACCTGTCCATCTCATCAATCGGGTTTTGCACAGGGCTATGCACAGACTTATCCACAGGTATGGCAGTTGCGACGGTGATTGATTGATGGGTATTTGATGTATTGGTATTTAATTCTTTTATGTCTTTAATAGTCTTAGTATTATATTGCGACTGGTTTTCCGTATACGGCATTACCGTATTAGGCTTATCCGTATACGGGTTATCCATATACGGGTTTCCCGTACGTGGTGAAATGCCGTTATGGATAACCTCGGCTGTGTCGATAGGAGCAACGCGCTCACTTGCGTTATGTTGGCTTCCAGAGCGGGTGTTATCCACATACGGGTTTTCCGTACATGGATAAATGTCCTCTCGGTTGTTAGTTGGTTTGTTGACAGGCACTTCGTATATTACGTACTCGGTGTCGGTAATACGGCCTTTGTCATCACGTAGGCGATTGCGTATTACATACCCTGCCGCTTCCAATTCCTTGAGTGTATTGCCGATACACTCTACGCCTTCTTTGCATATAGCGGCAAGTCCGCGTGTGGAATAGTCCCACTCATCGGGAAGTGATAAAATGATGCTGAGTAATCCTTTACTTTTGAGCGATAGTTCTTTATTCTTTAAGTGATGGTTGGACATCACTGTGTAGCCTTTGTTTTTCTCTACTCGTAATACTGCCATTGTGAACCTCCGTTTTGGCAAACACAAACTAAGCATAGGCATATTCGAGCTATGCGTTTGTGATTTATGTTTTGTCCATATATTAAATACGGCTTACAGCCGTAATCGTGTCATAACACAAAAAGACGCTCAGTGAGCGTCTTTGTCAATGGTGCGATTATCTGCGTTCTGCTGATTCGCCCAACCTTCGAGCAGGGCGATGATGGTATCTTCCATCTGTCGCGGCGTGTAGGAGGAAGGGAAGTATCGTTTCAGCTTGCTGCCTGTGAATGTTACCTTCGTTGTTTCCTTCTTTTCTTCAGACAGTATGGCGAGTATCATATCTTCGGACAGTTTGCCGTCCTGTGAGAATTTCTTCATACGTTGTGCCTGTGACAGAGAAGGAGTAGCCTGTTCGGATTCTATGGCACATAGTAGCCACGACTGTTCCTCGTGAGATAAGTAGGATAGCTCTACGGCGGGGTTGAAGGCTATGCGGCGTTCGTCTACCATGTCGAGTAGAGAGGAAGTGAGTGAGGTAAGGCGAATGTAACGTTGGATTTGATTACGGCTTTCACCTGTTTGTTCTGCTAAAAGTTGGTCGGAACGTTTTTGTGTCCCAAGTTGGGACACATTATCTTTGGACGGTCTACCCGTCTGCCGCTTCATAGCTTCCAACTTCATCTTGTACGCAAACGCTTTCTCGCTGAACAGCAGAGTTTCACGTTGTAGATTGCTGTCAACCATGATGACGGTGGCTTCATCATCATCAAGCTCGCGCACGATTACAGGCATGGTTAGTAAACCCGCAAGCTCACTCGCGCGTTTACGTCTGTGTCCGGCTATGAGTTCATACCCGCCGTCCTCACGTGGTCGTGCGATTGCCGGAACGAGTACGCCGTATTTTGCGATACTGTCGGCGGTGTCATGCATTGCGTCATCGTCTGTCACCTTGAACGGGTGATTGGCAAATGGGTGTAGTTCGGATATGGGTATGTCAAGCACACTCTCTCTTGTATCGCTTGCATTGAGTAAATCATCAAAGGAGGACAGCTTTATATCAGCAACACTGCTTCGTTTAAGCATTGCCGAGTACCTCCTGTGTTAAGGATTCGTAGGCAGCGGCAACTTTACCATTTGGGTCGTGTGCGTAGATGCTTTTGCCTTCTACGCTGATTTCTGCGGCACGTACTGAGAGAGGTATGCTGTTTGTATATATGCGGAGTTTATCACCGTAGGTATCGTTAAGTAGCGAGATAATGTCCTTTGCGTAGTTAGTGCGGTTGTCAACCATCGTGAGCAGTATGCCGTTTATGGTTAGCTTAGGGTTAATCTGACGGCGTACTTTACCTATGGTATGCAGCAACTGCTCCAATCCCTTGACAGGTAGATACTGCGCTTGCACAGGAATGATAACACTATCAGCAGCGGCAAGTGCGTTGATGGTCAGCATACTGAGCGATGGCATACAGTCGATGATGATGTAGTCGTACTCGTTCTTAACCATATCAATATACTGCTTGAGTATGGTTTCCCTACTCATCACGTTGACAAGCGATACTTCTATCCCCGACAGCTCTATATTTGCAGGCATTAAGTCTACGCCCTCATCATGGCGTAGTATCCCTTCATATGGTATAATGTTGGTGTCGGTTAAGAGTTTACCTAAGACCGTTGCGAGTGTCGTTGGTATTTTATCCGGTTGTCTATGCCCAAGGCTTATTGTCAGTGAGCCTTGGGCATCTGCGTCTATGAGCAAGATGCGTTTGCCTTTTCGGGCAAGACCGATTCCGAGGTTGGCGGTTGTGGTGGTTTTCCCTACGCCGCCTTTTTGATTACATATAGCTATGATATTTGTGTTAGGCATGATAAGATAATCCTTTCAATGGGTTAATTAGGTTGATAAATGCAAAAAACTTCTGTTTCACCTCCAGACTTGTTAGTACAAGTTTGTTGGCAAGACAGAAGTTTATCATCAGTTGCTGCTTGATATAGATATTTGGGGTTATATGTAAAAAACGCCCAAATCCGCAGTATTTGCAAATTTGAGCGTTTTGTGTTGGCGGAGAGAGAGGGATTCGAACCCTCGCGCCAGTTACCCGACCTAACGGTTTAGCAAACCGTCCCCTTCACCTGCTTGGGTACCTCTCCGTGTGTTGTTTATTAAATTGTTGTAAAAATGTTGCAATTATTTTGTGTGTGCAAAATTGCTTTTGCATAAAGTGAAAACTGGCGGAGAGAGAGGGATTCGAACCCTCGGTACGCTATTAACGCACACACGATTTCCAATCGTGCACCTTCGACCAACTCAGCCATCTCTCCTTGCTTTCGACATTTAGTATTATAGCATAAAGCAAAAGCGAATGCAAGTCTTTTTTTCATAAATCCCTATTGCAAAACTTATTCCGGCGTGTTATAGTATAGTTGAGGCGATTTAAAAGCGTGTGCAAGTCAATCGCGTTTCCTTGATTATGTCTGTGCTTGTCGTAGTTTTATAGTCGCGGAACGAAAAGCGATTGACTATATTGATGAGGTGATGTTATGAAATGTAAACGGTGCGGGTCGCAGCAAATAAAAAAGAACGGGAAGCGTGAAGGGCAGCAGTGTTATCTCTGCAAAGAATGCAAGCACCAATTTATCAGCGAGCACGGAAGGCATACCGCGCAGGAGGAGCAAGTCGCTGTTTTGCTTTACTGCTTTGGGCTGTCTTTTGCAGTAATCGGCGGTATATTGCATGTGCACCCGTCTACAATTATGCGCTGGATTAGAAAGTACGCTAAAACAAACGGACGCAAGCAAGGGCTGAAGGGTGAGATTGTTATAGGGCTGGACGATTTGTGGCATTTTATACGTTCAAATAACCTTAATATAGTCAATCACGTTTCATTCAATTACATCAGAAGTGCGACAAATGCTGATATAATCAAGGAAACGTGATTGACTAGCAGATTGTTTTAAAGTTGTTTGAGTATGCTGAATTTGCAAAGCTTTTTATCGAGCCGTAATTGAATTAATATGGTAAAATTGGAAGAAGTCGGCTATGTAAAGGCATGAATTTCGTTTAAGATACACCAAAATAATTTATAGATGATGTTGCTGCAAAACTTATGCTGTGCTCAATGGTAATGAATGACGGCGGCTTTTTGGCAAAAACACCCTTCACCATATTTGCGGTGAAGGGTGTTTGCTATTAAGCTTTAGGCTGCACGCGAACCCACGCTTCCTCATAGAAGCGTCCGTCCGTTGTGTCATAGTATAGCTCCAGCTCAAAACTATCTACCTTGTCGTAGTTAGCCGTGGGCAGCCAATCAGTGTAAATGCGGCGGATTAAGCTTTGGGTTTCTTTTGAAGTTTCCTCGATGGTGTGCGGCTCGTTCTTGAAGATTGCCCATGTGGACGCGGGTATGTCAACGACAGTGTACCCGTCGGTGTTGGACAGCGGCGTTTTCATGCAGCCTATCATGTACACAAACTGTTCGCCGCCTATTGGGCGATAGTCGCATATGGCTTGCGCGGTCGATGGGAAGTCGCATGACTTTGCTAATTTTTCAAACTCACCGTTGCTCATTATCTCCTGCCAGAAGTTTGGCACGTCGATTAAGTTCTTGCCGTCCTTGGTATCGAATATGCGTTCGATTCCGTACAATTGAAATGCGGGCTTTTGCACGATTCTGTAGTTCATCTCTGTATCCCCCTTGATAGTGAGTTGGAAGGACATGCGCGGATAGGCTTTGATTACGACGCCGGCCTTGCGTGCGTTCGACGGCGTTATGCCGTGCATCTGCGTGAACGCGCGCGTGAATGCCTCGGGCGAGTCGTAGCCGAACTTTAACGCAACGTCGACGACCTTGACGTCGCAGCTTTGTAGCTCGAATGCGGCGGCAGTCATCTTGCGGCGGCGTATATATTCCGACAGCGGAATGTCCGCAATCGCCGAAAACATACGCTGAAAGTGATAGGCAGAGCAGCACGCCGACTGCGCCAATGCTTCATAGTCCATCTTATCTTGCAGGTGCTGCTCGATGTACTCCATAGCGTTGTTCATACGTTGTATCCAGTCCATGTATATATCCCCCCCTTTAACTACAGTATAGCAGAGTGCGAACGGCATTTCCGTGCAATTGTTGCAAGATTATGCAAGAATGCAAATCAGCCTACTTCCTACCGATATACAGCTGGAAAATGAAGTCAATTTTGAAATGCCCGCCGTGCTTTATTATAGCTTCCTTCACTCCCGCGTACAGCGCCGCCCTATTCTCATCAGGCAAGCCCCTGTGGTCAGCCATTGTGTCGATATAGGCGATATACTCGTCCGCGCTGTACATTCGGCTCACATCGTAAAACTTCATCGTCACATCTCTAAAGCCGTACGCCCTTAAATCCTCGAACCTGAATCCAGTATAAATCCCGGAGGGTGTTTGGAAGTCTTCGCGTGATTTTTTCGACCGCCTTTCATTCGACGTGTAATAGGTACAGTAATGCTTTCGATAGATTGATTGGATTTCCTCATAAAGCTCTTCGCCGTCGGCAGGGTCTATGTTGTAGCGGAAAAGCGCAATCGCGCCGCCGCTTTTCAGCAGGCGCAAAGCCTTGGGGCAGCCTATCTCGGCTTCGACCCAATGGAAGGCAGAGCCTGCATATATCAAGTCATAGCTTTCATCCTCCAGCGGTACGTTCTCGAATGAGTCGACAATTACGTTGAAGCTGCTGTTCCCCTTAAACCTTTCTGTCAAAAACTCTGCCATATTCGCGCCAAGCTCCACTGCCGTCACATCATACCCTGCGTCCAATATAGGAGCGGTCGCCTTCCCAGTCCCTGCGCCAATCTCAAGAGCCCTTTTGCCATCAGCCTCACTCACATACTTGAAAATATCCTCGAACAACTCGCTTGGATAACGCGGACGCGCCTTGTCGTAGTTTTCAACAATTTCGTCAAAATGCGACCTCTTATGAAACTCCCACCCTGTAATAATGTCTGACATTTTATCCCCTCCCTTTGGTATTAATACTATAGCATAGGAAGCTTATATTTTCAACCAAAATTCATGATAAACTTTTTTGTGTGATTTTTAGCCTTTTTAAACAATACCACAAATATACCATTGATTATTTTTGTAGGTTGTGGTATAATAGACATGATAACTCTATTAGTAAAATTTTGTAATAAATGGTATAAATTTACGAGAATAAGTAAAAACTTTAGTGATACTGTTTATATACTTATAGAAGGTATTTACCATATAAATGAAGAATTTATATCAACGCAAGGTTTATAAAGTTTGGAGCTGGTGAAGGATGAAAGAGCACAAGGAATTATTGGTTAAAGACCTTGAGGATATTGATATTGTGAATGCCTCGATCCCCGGGGGTATACTTATTTCTAAGGCTGATGAGAGCTTTACGATAACTCACGCCAATAAAGGATATTTTGATTTAGTTGGATATTCAAAGGAAGAATTGTACGAGAAGTACGAGAACAAAGGGGTTCTGACGCTGCACCCCGATGATATAGCCGATGGGCTTCGCACATTTGCAGAGCAAACGCTGCGGGACGGCTTTTTTAGCATACAAGCAAGGCTTGCCAACAAAAGCAAGGGCTACAATTGGGTACACTTCAGCGGAAGGATTGTAGATAACAAACAGGGCGAGAAACAAATATGTTACCTCATCGTGGACATAACTAAACATGTTGGGTTGGTAGAAGAATTAAAGAAACAGCAGGAATATAACGACATTATTGTAAGCCTTACAAACGACGCGATTTTCGACCTGGATATCTCACGCCGCCGCGTATCTTTTTCCAAAAATATCGCGCAGCGGTTTAACATCAACGAGGTGTACGACGACTACCCCAACTCGATTATTAACCTAGACGTTATATCCGACGAGAGCAAAGCATTTTTCGCCGGAAACTACAGCAGATTAAATAAGAACCAATCCATGGGCGAGGAGATACGCCTAAAGCTTCCGGATGGCTCTGACGCGTGGTATACCTTATATTATCACACCTTGTTCGACGAAAACAACACGCCTGTGCGCGTAATAGGCAAGATGGTCGACGTGACGCAGCACAAGCAGTACATCGCAAAGCTTACGCGCAAGGCCGAAGCCGACCCATTGACAAAGCTATATAATAAAGAAGAAACTCGAGTTAGAATCGAGAAGTACATTGCGGAAATGGATGAAGGCGAAAACGCAGCCCTGATGCTGGTGGACATCGACAACTTCAAAGGGGTAAACGACACGCTTGGGCATCAATTCGGCGACGGCGTTCTTGTCGACGTTGCGCAAAAGCTTAAGGGAATTTTCAGGGACAGCGACATCATCGGACGCATAGGCGGCGATGAATTTGTAGTTTTCCTTCGCAACACAAAATCCGAAACGATAATTGCCGAAAAAGCAAAAGCTATAACCGACGCATTCCGCCGTACATTCTCCGGCGAGCACAATGAGTATAAAATTTCCGGCAGCGTAGGCATAGCGCTATGTCCGCAACACGCGAGGGATTTCGATTCGCTGTACCGCATATCGGACAGCGCGCTGTATCAGTCAAAAAGCAAGGGCAAGGACTGCTTCACTATATACAGCGGCAACGACAGATGCTTCATAAGCAATGACGCGACGACGCATGAGCAGTTGGAACGTTTTGTAGCAAGCTATTATGCCGACGATTTAATCTACAATGTATTTGAAATGCTTTATGAAACAAAGGATATTTACACCACGGTTAACATGGTGCTAACTATTCTTGGCACTAGGTATAACGTAGACCGTTGCTATATATTCGAGCATTCCGACGACAATAAAACCATAAGCAACACATACGAGTGGTGCAAAAAGGGCATCGAACCTTTTATCAAGCATCTGCAAAATGTGCCTGTTGAATATATAGGACACTTGTATAAACATTATAACGAGGACGGAACATTTTGCTGCAACGACATTGCAACGCTGGACGAACTAACATCTTCCGCATTGCAAGAGCAAGGAATTAAGTCGATATTGCAGTGCGCCTTTTTCCACAAAGGCGAAATACGAGGCTTCATCGGCTTTGATGATTGCACAACAAAACGCATGTGGCACGCAGAGGAAATGGCGGCCTTAAACTACATCTCCCGCATTCTGTGTGTGTTTTTAGGCAGTGAACGAGTTAAGTATTTGTTTTAGATAAAATGGGCGGACTTGAGTTCGCCCGCGCACGAAAATAGATTAACGCTTGCATATATAGTCAATCGCGTTTCACTCCGTGACTACAGAATTAAGACGGATGCAGGTATAATCAAAGAAACGCGATTGACTTGCTCACGTTTATAAATGGCTTTGACTATAATATATCGAGTTTATCAATCGTTAACAAAATTGTACTACGGGGCCGCCGCTTCTGTATACATAATCGAGGGAGCAAGGGTATGTTAAAAAAAATACAGTATCAACTGCTGTTTATTGCGATACTTCTGTATATTGCAATTGGCGTTTATACAATATATCAAATTACAGGTTGGGTTACGAGCGAGTATTACAAGACGCTTGGCACAAAGGCTATGGATATTGCCGAGATTGCGTCGCGCAGCTATTACCTGACCGACAGCGAGGTGGAGGAGCTTCGCGCGCTTCCGTTTGACGATGTTCGCAAGCACCCTGCGAACGTTCGCTTAAACAAGCTTTTCGAAGGCGGAAGCTACAGCCAGGACTTTAAATATACCTATATAATGCAAAAGCTGAACGGCGACGAGATTAAGTATTATGTAGATGAATCGACAGCAGGCCACTACATGGCTCCCGCAGGTACACCTCTCAATCTTTTTTGGCTGACAGATGTTATTATTAATTCAGATGAGCGTTATGAAGCGGAGAATAATCCGGGGTATTATGATGATGTAAACAGATACTCCTTAATGCGCGGCGGGGATATCGCAGCTTATGATGCGCGAAAAACAACCTACGTTGTCACGAACGACGAATATGGTCACGCCTTTACAGGGCTTGTTCCTTTTTACACCGTCGAAGGAACGTTTGTGGGAATGCTCGGAGTTGACATTTATTTTGAAGGCTTCCAGAGCCACACTGCGAATATCCGCAACGCCTTTACATTTGTTTATTTGCTGCCTACTATCGTTCTAACGGTCGCATACATTATAATATACCTTAAAAAATACCGCAGAAGCAGCGAGGAAGCCAATACCGACCCGTTGACGACCCTGAACAACAGGCGATTCCTCGACAACGTATTGCCGCGTCTTGTGCGCGAGCATTACCGAAAGCATGTTCCGCTGTCTGCGATAATGATTGACGTGGACTGCTTTAAGAATTACAACGACCACTACGGACATCAGCAGGGTGATGAGGTGCTGATAAAGATTTCAAAGGTAGTTTCATCAGTGCTGCGGCAGAATACAGACATCGTGTGCAGGTACGGCGGCGAGGAAATAATTGTACTGCTGTCGAATACAGATATATGGGGAGCAAAATACGTTGCGGAAAAGATAAAGAATACGATAAACAACCTGTTCATTCCACATGAATTCAGCACGGCCGGGCATTATGTCAGCGTATCGCAAGGGATATACTCCGGCGTACCGGAATCGAGCAACAAGGAAACCGAACAAAAGTATATAGAGTTCGCCGACAAGGCGTTGTACAACGCTAAGAAAAGCGGCAGAAACAGCTTTTCTGTTTATAAAGAGGGCGAGATGTAACGGAGGCAGAATGGTTTTAGGTGCACAATGCTATACTGTGAGAGCATTAATGCAATCTGACGAAGGGATCGACGAGTCACTAAAGAAAATTGCCGAGATGGGTTATACTGCGATTCAGGCCTCGGGCTTTACGTATGAGCCTGCTTTTTTGAGGGAATGCGCGGATAGATACGGACTTAAGATTGAGCTTACGCATAATTCGCCGCAGCGGATTTTGGAGGATACAAAGAATCTGATTGCGGAGCATGAGGTTATCGGCTGCAAGCGCATTGGGCTTGGTGCGATGCCGGATATGTATCGCGGCTCGATTGAGGCCGTGCGTGGATTTATAGCTGATTTTACACCCGCTATGAATTTGATTGCGGAAAAGGGTATGAAGTTTTATTATCACAATCACGCGTTCGAGTATGAGAAGCTGTGCAAAAGGGTTATGCTTGATATTTTGGCCGATGAAACTGCGCCGGAGCTTATGGGGTTTACGCTTGACACATATTGGACGCAGTTAGGCGGAAGGAATGTCGTGCGGCAGTTTGAAATGCTGCGTGGCAGGGTTGATGTGTGCCACTTTAAAGATGTGGCTGTTATCGACGGAGTGAACACTCCTGTGCCGATTCTTGAGGGGAATTTGTGCTGGGAAGAGATTTTGTTTGCGTGCGAGGGTGCAGGCGTGAAGTATGCTTTCGTTGAGGTCGACGACTGCCCTGCGTTTTCGCCTATGCAGTGCTTGAAGCAGAGCATAGTTAACATAAACCGCGCAGGCTGGAATATGCAGTAGGTGTTATAATATAGAACATATAATCGGGGGCTGCATGTCAAAATTTACACTATCAGCATTCGCAGACGAAGCCGCGCGGGATTTAAGCGGACAGCTTGCCGCGCTAAAGCTGCACGGAATCAAGCAAATAGAAGTGCGCGGCATAGATGGAGTTAACATAATCGATAAAACCGAAGGCGAGCTTGAAGCAATCGCACAACAGATTCGCGATAGCGGAATATCGGTGTCGGCGATAGGTTCGCCTATCGGCAAGATTGATATTGCGGAGGATTTTCAAGCTACAAAGGAGCGTTTTGCGAAGGCTTTGTCTGCTGCAAAGCTGCTTTGCACCGATAAGATACGCATGTTCAGTTTTTACATGGACGACTGCCAAAAAGCGGCATATCGCGACGAAGTATTGCGGCGGCTTGATTGGCTTTCTAATGAATCGCAGAAGCAAGGCATTTTGTGCTGCCACGAGAATGAGCAGGGAATCTACGGCGACACGTTCGAGCGTTGCCTTGATATACACAAGAATACAGGCGTTGGCTGCGTTTTTGACGCGGCGAATTATATAATGTGCGGCGAATCGCCGTTTGAGTTTTTCGCCGAGCTGCTGCCTTATGTGACCTACATGCACATCAAGGACGCGGACATAGCAACGCGCGAGATAATGCCGTGCGGCGGCGGAAGCGGCAACATAGCAGGAATGCTGCAGCTGCTTAACACGCACAACAAACAGTGCGTGCTATCGCTAGAGCCGCACCTTTCAGTTTTCGACGGACTTGCATCATTGCAGCACGAGGAACTGCGGCATAGCCATATATACGCTACCCAAGCCGAAGCATTCGCCGCCGCCGTATCTGCACTAAAAAACACTCTCGACAAAAAGGAGCTTCGATATGAATAAGGCAAAAGTTGGAATAGTTGGAATAGGCAACGTAGGCTCATCTCACGCGGCGAGTATTTGCGCAGGAAAAATAAAAGGCATGGAGCTTGCCGCCGTATGCGATATAAGCGAAGCAAAGCTTGATTGGGCGAACGACGCATTGCCGGGAGTTGCACGCTACGACGATTACGCGGACATGCTAAACAACGCCCACCTCGACGCCGTAATTATCGCGACACCGCACTACTACCACTGCCCCATGGCTGTGGAAGCATTTTCCAAGGGATTGCACGTACTCACCGAAAAGCCGGCCGGAGTATTCACAAAGCAAGTCGAGGAGATGAACCAAGCCGCTGCCGATTCCGGCAAAATCTTCTGCATAATGTACAATCAACGCACCAATCCCATTTACAGGAAAGCCAAGGAGTTAGTGGAAAGCGGCAAGTTGGGTCAACTAAAGCGCAGCGTGTGGATTATCACAAATTGGTATCGCACCCAAGCCTACTACGACAGCGGAAGCTGGCGCGCAACATGGGCAGGCGAAGGCGGCGGCGTATTGCTCAACCAAGCTCCGCACAACCTCGACCTGTGGCAGTGGATATCGGGTATGCCCACGGCAATCACAGGCTATTGCTACTACGGAAAATACCACAACATAGAGGTAGAGGACGACGTGACCGCCTTTGTCGAGTATGAAAACGGCGCAACAGGCGCATTTATCACATCCACAGGCGAATATCCCGGAACAAATCGCCTAGAAATCTGCGGCGACAAAGGCAAGCTGGTAATAGAACACGGCAAACTAATATTCACGGAATTACAGCAAGCCGAACGCGAATTCTGCTTCACAGAAACCGCAAGCTTTAGCCAAATCCCTCACACCGTAAACGAGCTAAAGCCGGACGGCATAGAAACAGGCCACGACGGAATCCTGCAAAACTTCACCAACGCAATTCTCCACGGCGAAAAGCTAATCGCCCCCGGCTACGAAGGCATAAACGGACTGACAATCTCCAACGCAATCCACCTTTCAAGCTGGACAGGTCAGCGCATACAGCTCCCCCTCGACAAGGATTTATTCTGCAAGCTGCTTCAAGAAAAAGCCGCCGCTTCCTCAATCAAGCAGTCGGACGACACAACAAGCAATTCTCAAGGAGAGCGAAGTTCACGCTGGGATATAAAGTGGTAAAACAATTGTAGGGGCGCGCATTGCGCGTCCGTGGATTACTCGCACATTAGCGATAAACACACGGACGCGCTAATAGCACGCCCCTACAATAAATGTTGCATTTATTCCATATTAATGATATAATGCTTTATATAAATTAGAACATATAAATGCGGGTGATGATATGAGTGTTGGTCAAAAGAATATTTTTTTGGTAGATGATAATGTTACAAATCTAACGATTGGGAAAAATGCGTTAATAGGTAAATACAACGTTTTTACGATTCCGTCAGGCGAAAAGCTGTTGAAGCTGCTTGAAAAGATTGTGCCGGACTTGATATTGCTTGATGTTGAAATGCCGGGAATAAATGGATACGAAGCGTGCAAGATAATCAAGAGTACCGAAGGGCTTGAGCAGGTTCCCATAATCTTTTTAACGGCGAAAACAGATACCGCGAGCGAGCTTGAGGGCTTGTCCCTCGGCGCGATAGACTACATAACGAAGCCGTTTTCTCCTCCGCTTTTGCTTAAGAGGATTGAGGTACACCTCTTGGTTGAGGAGCAAAAGGAGGAGCTTAAGAACTACAGCGATAACCTGATGGAAATGGTTATCGAAAAGACGAGGACTGTTGTCGCGCTGCAAAACGCGATACTTAAAACGGTCGCGGAGCTTGTGGAGTGCCGCGACGACATTACAGGCGCACACATTGAGCGCACGCAAAATTATCTGCGAATCCTCACAAGCAAGCTGCTTGAAGTAGGCATTTACCGCGACATCATCGAAAAGTGGGACATGGAAGTGTTCCTGCAATCGGCGCAGCTTCATGACGTAGGAAAAATCGCAATCAAAGACGGAATCCTTCGCAAGAACGCAAAGCTCACCGAAGATGAGTTTGAGGAAATGAAGGAGCACACAACCTTCGGCGAACGCATTATCGAAAAGATAAGCAAAAGCGCAGTCGAGGACGATTTTCTAGAACACGCGCGAATACTCGCTGTGACGCACCACGAAAAGTGGGACGGAAGTGGCTACCCCCTAGGGCTTGCAGGCGAAAACATTCCGCTGCAAGGCAGGCTCATGGCAATCGCCGACGTATACGACGCGCTCATATCCGAGCGCCCCTACAAAAAAGCCTTCACCCACGAGGAAGCGGTTAACATAATCACAGCAGGAAGCGGCAAGCATTTCGACCCGAAGCTCATAGAAATATTCCTTGTCGTGGCAGGTGAGTTTAAAGAAATATCCGAAACGATACGCGAGGAGAGTTTTGTATGAGGAGCTGCCGGATAGCCGCTTTGCTTGCACTTTGCCTTGTAGTACTAAGCGGCTGTTTTAACGCGCCAAGCAGTACATTAAAATCCGCGCCGCACTATTTGACGCTTAGTGAGATTCCGGGAGTTACAGATGCGGAGATTGCCGCGGCAAATGAGGTTATGCAGCGCCACGATTCATTTGTCTACGGCGTGAATCTTACCAATGAAGCGTTTGTGCAGGACGATGGAAGCATAGGCGGCTTTGCCGCTTTATTTTGCGAACGTTTAACAGAACTGTTCGGCATTCCGTTTACGCCTGTACTATATAGCTGGGATGAGCTTATCACAGGGCTGCAGCAAGGCGAAATCGACTTCACAGGCGAGCTTACACCAACGCCTGAACGTCGCGAAATCTACCGCATGACCGACCCGATAATCCAGCGCGAAATCAAAATCTACTACAACGCCGACGCCGTAAACCTTCAAGACATAGCAAAATCACGCACCATAAAATGCGCATTCCTAGACGGAAGCAACACCTATAATATAGTAGAAGAAAATTGGAATCAGCCGCACGAAGCAGTGTTCTACAAGGATGAATACACAATCGCCGAAGCCTTGCGTGCAGGAGAAATCGACGCCTATATCGAGGAAAGCATAAGCGACGTACTTTTCGAGAGCAACGAATACGACATGATTAAGTCGGAGGATTTCTATCCTCTGATTTATTCGCCTGTTTCGATGACTGCATTTGATAGCGAGCTTGAACCAATCATAGCTATAATCAACAAGTTTTTGCGAAGCGGCGGCGACAATGAGCTTGCAGACATGTACAACGCAGGCTTAAATAGTCACAAGCAAAATGTGCTGTGGACGCGGCTCACCCAAGCCGAAAAGGAGTACATCGCAAGCCATAACAGCGACGACACCGCAGTAGTATTCGGCGTGGACTCCGATAACTATCCCGCTGCGTTTTACAATTCCAAGAGCAAGCAATATCAAGGCATATCTATTGATATACTATCTGATATATCAAAGCTCACGGGCTTAAAGTTTGCGCCGGGCAGCAAATCGCCGGAGGATTGGGTAGGCATTTTAGCCAACCTTGAAAGCGGCAAATACTCGTTTGTCACAGAGTTAATCAAGTCAGAGCATCGCCAAGGCCGCTTTCTTTGGACAGATGAGCCTTACTGCGAGGACAACTACGCGTTGGTATCCAAGGCAGACTATCCCTACCTCGACATAAACCAAGTGCTTTACGCAAAGGTAGGCGTAATCGAAGGCACGGCATATGCCGATGTATTCGCAGAGTGGTTTCCCAGCAAAATCAATGTGCATACATACAAAACGACAGAGGAAGCATATCGCGCCCTCAACTCAAACGAGATAGACCTGCTCATGGCGTCGCAGAATCTTCTGCTGCACATTACCAATTTCATGGAAATCCCCGGCTACAAAGCGAACATCGTGTTCAACTACGCCTCCGATTCATACTTTGGCTTTAATATAGAAGAAAAAACCTTATCATCAATCATAAACAAGGCGCAAAAGCTTATAGACACCGAAGATTTATCGCAGCGTTGGAAGCGCAAGGTTTTCGATTACGACAACAAGCTGCTTACCGACATGATGCCTTATTTTCTTGTTGCCGTAATTATTCTGGTGGTTATTTTTGTAATCGTATGCGTTTTACTTGTAAAGAACAGGCGTCTTAACAAGAATCTTGAAAAGCAGCGCGCCGTTTTAGAAATCGAAGTTGAAAAACGCACAGAGAACTTGCAGCAGCAGGACGCTATGCTGCTTAGCGTAAACGACATCGCCAAAAAGCTGCTATCCTACGACGGCACGGTAAATTTTGACGAGCTTATCAGCGATTGCCTAAAAATCATCGGCGAGGTTACACGCCAAAACAGAGTTTATGTTTGGAAGGATTTCGTTTCCAAGGACGGCGTTGCTTGTTGCAGCCAAGTGTACGAAATCACCAACGGAGTAAGCTCCGTGCAAAACATGGAAGAGCTGGAGCTTGTGCCGTACGAAACTCTCCCGAACTTTTTAAAAGCACTTAAAAACGGCACATGCCTCAACAGCCTTGTCGCAGACCTGCACGAAACCGAACGCAGCATACTGGAGCCGCAGGGAATTAAATCCATACTCATCGCCCCCATACGCATCAACAACGAAAACTGGGGCTTTATCGGAATCGACGACTGCGAAAACTACGTCACATTTACCGACCTCGAAGAAAACATGCTGCAAATGAGCGGTTTCTTAGTGGCAAGCGCAATTACGCGCAAGCAAACTCAAGACGACATGAGGGAAATGGAAGAGCGCGCCAACTTAATGCTTAACTCGACGCCGATAGGCTGCAGCCTTCTCGATGTAAACCTCAACTTTATTGATTGCAACGACGCATTGGTAAAAATGTTCGATTTATCAAGCCGACAGGAATTTATAACCAGATTCCTCGAGCTGTCGCCGCCTTATCTACCCGACGGCAGACTTACGCCTGTAGTAATGCGTGAGATTCTGCAAAAAGCAGCAAATGCAGGATACCTACGCTTCGAGTGGACGCACCAAAAGCTAAACGGCGAGCAAATTCCTGTCGAAATAACGCTTGTAAAAATAAAATACAAAAACAGCCACATTTTGGCAGCATACCTCCGCGACCTGCGCGAGTTCAAAGCTATGCTTTCCGAGATTACCCAAGCCGAGGAAAATTTACGCATAGCGCGCGACGAAGCCCTTGCAAACTCCAAAGCAAAAACCGAATTTTTGGCGAAAATGAGCCACGAAATCCGCACGCCGATGAACGCAATCGTAGGCATGAGCGAGCTTGTGCTGCGCGAACAGATTCCGCCTGCCGCACGCGAACATATACTCGAGATAAAGCAAGCCGGAGCAAATCTTCTTTCTATTATAAACGACATTCTCGACTTGACCAAGATAGAATCGGGCAAGATGGAGATAATCGAAAGCGACTATATATTCACATCGCTAATCAACGACGTGGTGAGTATTATTCGCATTCGCGTAATGGATAAGCCGCTGCTGTTTGCAGCAAACATCGACAGCAACCTGCCGAACCTTCTTTTCGGCGACGAAATCCGCGTGCGGCAGATACTGCTGAATCTGCTAAGCAACGCCGTGAAATACACCAAAGAAGGGCACATCATCTTCAACGTAAGCGGCGAAATTGCAGACGACAACACCGTTAACCTCCGCTTTGAGATTATCGACACAGGAATCGGAATAAAGGAAGAGGATATCGCAGGCTTATTCGGCGAGTTCGTGCAGGTCGACATCAACAAAAACAAAGGCGTGGAGGGCACAGGCCTGGGGCTTGCCATCACCAGAAACCTATGCAAAGCAATGGGCGGCGACGTCACCGTTTCCAGCGTCTACGGCGAAGGCAGCGTATTCACAGCAACGTTGCCGCAGGGATACACATCTCAGGAGCAACTCGCAGAGGTACAAGACCCGCAGTCGCACAACGTACTCATATACGAGCCGCGCAATGTGTACGCACAATCGCTTACCCAAACTTTAACAAACCTCAACGTGCGCTGCAGCTCCGTCGCCACACAGTCGGAATATCACGAAGCAATCAAGCAAAATCAATACGATTACGTGCTAACGCCTTCCTTCCTATATGATACAGCGAACGACACCTTGACCAATCTCGGCATAACTGCGCAGCTTGTAGTATTGGTAGGCTACGGCGAAACAACCGTACACCCCGACATACGCTCAATTGCAATGCCTGCGTACTGCGTATCGATCGCGAACCTGCTAAACAACACAAGCGACAGCGGATACAACGAGGACACCGACATACACTTCACCGCACCCAGCGCGAAAATCCTAATCGTCGACGACATCAGCACCAACCTAAAAGTTGCTGAAGGACTTATGGCCCCCTACCAAATGCAAATCGACCTATGCGAAAGCGGCATTGAAGCAATTGAGCTTGTCAAGCAAAACAAATACGACATAGTTTTCATGGACCACATGATGCCGCAAATGAACGGCATTGACGCAACAATTGCAATCCGCGCCATCGACATGGAAAGCTGCAAAAACGCTATAATCATCGCCCTAACCGCGAACGCCGTATCAGGCATGAAAGAAATGTTTCTATCCAACGGCTTCAACGATTTTTTAGCAAAGCCAATCGAAATAAAGAAGCTGAACGAGATACTAGACAAATGGATTCCGAAAGAGAAGAAGCAGAAGTACGTAGCAAAAGAAAATTCGGGAGCGGAGCAAATATTTGAAATCGAAAACGTAGACGTAAGCCACGGCGTAGCAATGACAGGCGGCACAGTCGACAACTACCTAAAGATTCTGGCAACATTCCACAAGGACGGAGCAGCAAAGCTTCGCGACCTATCGGATTGCCTACGAAGCGGCGACATTCAACTATACACGACCCACGTTCACGCACTAAAAAGCGCATTGGGCAGCATAGGCGCACGCGACCTATCGGACAAAGCAAAAGCCCTAGAATACGCAGGCAAACGCGAGGACACCTCCTTCATACAAAGCAACAATGCCGCGTTCATCGATTCGCTGACATCGCTGCTGCAAAACATCAGCTACGTAATCGCAGCCGACGACAAATCTGGTGGCACAATCGAAGGCGACACCCTATTCGACGAACTCACCAAGCTAAGGGAATCCCTCGACAGCATGGACACGGTAACCGCCCACCAAATCATCAACACACTAAGCTCGATGAACCTCGACCAATCCGCGTCCGCCGCAATCGACCAAATAGCCGAACACATATTGATGAGCGACTTCGACGAAGCAATCGAAATAATCGATAGCATGTTAAGTGAGGCGAACGCATGATGAAACTTCAATTAATCTGCATAGTGATGCTTCTAACAGCAACCATGCTCACAAGTTGCGCCGCACCCAAATTGCCGCAACAAGAAACAGCAGCAAGCAATACGCCCACCGCGACCTCAACCCCACATCAGGCAGACTACATCAAGCTTTCGCCCGAGGAAGCCCGAGACATGATGTCCGACGATGTAATCATCTTAGATGTACGCACCCAAGAGGAATACGACAGCGGGCACATTGCAAACGCCATTCTAATACCTGACTATGAAATTGTAGAAAAAGCCGAAATTGTTATCGCAGACAAAAACCAAACAATCCTAGTGTATTGCAGAACAGGCAGGAGAAGCGAACGCGCTTCCAAAAAGCTCATCGAGCTCGGATACACAAAAGTCTACGATTTCGGCGGCATAGAAAGCTGGACTGGAGAGATTGTTGGAAATGAGCGTCATCCATCGTACTATAACTATTTTGGCGACACGCTTCCGCCGGATATTGACGTGACCATAGACTTTGTAACAACACAAAAGATATCCGAGCAACTACCGGAGTTTACGTTTCGGCTAACAGGCAGTAATACTAAAGCATGTGAGTTGTTCGATAACAAAACAAAATATTACTTTGACTTTAAACGAACTCAAATTGATAATATCACTATCACCGATAATACAGGAGCAATTATTCAAACAATCAATGGATTGGACACTAACAATCCGGCTTCGGAAAAATTAATGTACGGACTTTCATTCGACGACTGGAATTTTGATGGATTCATTGATATAAGCCTGTGGAAATACCCTGGCGGCACAAGCTTGAACAGCCCCCACTACTATTGGCTATGGGACAACAATGCAGGGTTATTTGCAGAAAACGCCGAACTAATAGAAATCAGCAATTATTCATTGCTAGGAATAAATTTGGAAGAAAAGCAACTTGAGTGTATTACAAAATATGGGGGTTTCGGCAACATTTCTCAAATATATCAATATAAAGACAATAAATTCGTGCTAGTCAGTTTTGTTGAATATAAATTGGCGTCATCTCCGAATGAAGATGACAAATATATTATACGAATAACTACAGGGGAATTAGTTGATGGCACAATGGTAGTAACTGAAGAATACAAAGATTTTGTTGACTAAATTCAAAAGAGAATATATCGGCAAACATTTATTTCTGATTGACAAACCCGAACATCAATGGTATAATAATAAAAAACAGGAGTAAACATAATGTTACCAACCCTCACAGCGATAGCGATTATCATTATTAGCATTATTGCGATTAGCAATAGTGTCATTTTGCGTTGTCGTCGGTGAGGTGTAATAGTGTTGTGGGTACAAACACAAGCCTTGCCGCATACGGCAGGGCTTGTTTCATTTTACGAATGGAGGAATAATAATGTTAAACGGAGCGCAAATAGTTATTAAGGAATTGATAAATCAAGGGGTGGACGTTGTGTTTGGGTATCCCGGAGGGTTTGTCCTGAACATATACGACGAGCTGTACAAAAACGCAGACAAGATTAACCACGTTATCACGGCGCATGAGCAAGGCGCGGCACATGCGGCCGACGGCTACGCGCGCGCAAGCGGCAAAACAGGCGTGGTTATCGCGACAAGCGGCCCCGGCGCGACTAATCTCGTGACGGGAATCGCGAACGCATACCTCGACTCTGTGCCTATGGTTGCGATAACAGGCAACGTGCCGCTGCATTTGTTGGGGCGCGACAGTTTCCAGGAAGTCGACATCGTAAGCATTACGCAGTCGATTGTGAAGAAAAACTACATCGTACGCGATGTTACAAAGCTGCAAGAAACTATACGAGAAGCCTTCGAGATTGCAAACGAAGGTCGCAAAGGCCCTGTATTAATCGACATACCAAAAAATATTCAAGCGGAAATGTGCGAGTACATCGACATGCCACCGCAAAAAAGCGAAGCTCCTGCAAAAACTTACGACATCGCGGAAGCTTTGGAGCTTATAAATTCCAGCCGCAAGCCTTTCATATATGCAGGCGGCGGCTTAATCAACGCAGGCGCGGAGGAACTTGCGCTGCAACTTTCCAAGCACATCGACGCACCAATCGGGCTTAGTATGATGGGGCTTTCGGCTATACCTGCGTCGTACTCGCTCAACCTAGGAATGTGCGGTATGCACGGCAAATACGCCTCCAGCATGGCGTCGGCGAACGCAGACCTAGTAATCGCACTGGGCGTGCGCTTCAGCGACAGAGCCACAGGCTGCACGACCGAATACGCACGCGGCAGAAAAATCCTGCACATCGAAATCGACGAATCCGAAATCGGCAAAAACGTGGAATCCATCGGCTTGCACGGCGACCTAAAGCAAATCCTCACGCAACTGCTGCAAGCACTGCCGCAGCGCGAAAACAAAGAATGGCACGCCGAAATCGAAAAATACAAGCAGCAGGAAAACGTAGCCTACGCCGAAGGCTTCACCCCCAAAAACATCATCGAACTCGTAAACGCGCAAATGGGCAGCAGCGCAATCGTAGCGACCGACGTAGGGCAGCACCAAATGTGGACGATGCAATACTACAAATTCGAGAAGCCGCGCACATTGCTGACCTCCGGCGGCCTAGGCACAATGGGCTACGGCATGGGCGCAGCAATAGGCGGCTGCATAGCAAGCGGACGCAAACGCGCTGTACTTTTCACTAGCGACGGCAGCTTCGGCATGAACCTAAACGAGCTTGCAACCGCAGTATCGCAGCGGCTTCCGCTAGTTATCGTACTGCTAAACAACGGCGTCCTAGGCATGGTTCGTCAATGGCAAACGATGTTCTACGACAAACGCTACTCACAAACAACGCTCGAGCGCAAAACAGACTTTGCTGCATTAGCACGCTCATTCGGCGCAAACGGCTACCGCGCAACATCTATGAGCGAACTCTCCGACATACTCGAAAACCTAAACGACACCCCCGCAGTAATCGACTGCATAATTGGCATGGATGAATTCGTACTCCCGATGATACCTCCCGGCGGCTCTGTCAAGGACATCGTAACTGAAAACACCATATTAAGGAATTAACCACATCATGCTAACACTGGACAGAATCTATCAAGCCTCACACGTGCTAAAGCCTATTGTGCGCAAGACCAACATGATATTGTCGAGCGGAATAACGGACAACTGCACGTTGTATTTGAAAGCGGAGAATTTACAAATCACAGGCTCGTTCAAGGTGCGCGGCTCATATTTCAAGATGTCGACATTGACGCAGGAGGAAAGAGCGCGCGGAGTAGTAGCCTGCTCGGCAGGCAATCACGCGCAGGGCGTAGCATTGTCCGCGCAAAAGAATGACATAGCCGCAACAATATTCCTCCCTGCCATTGCGCCAATATCCAAGATCGAAGCGACGCGACGCTTCGGCGTGGAGATACGCTTAGTCGACGGCGCATACGATGACGCATACGCCGCCTCTGTTGCATACCAACAAGAAACCGGCGCAGTATTCGTACACCCATTCGACGACACAGACGTAATCGCAGGGCAAGGCACAATCGGTATCGAGATAATGGACCAATTGGCACAAGCGGAAGCCGTAGTCGTCCCGATAGGCGGCGGCGGATTGGCGTCCGGCGTAGCGTTTGTCGTAAAAATGCTGAACCCCGACTGCAAAGTCTACGGCGTGCAAGCAGTCGGTGCAGGAAGCATGTCCAAATCCTTCGCCGAAAAAGAGCGCAGCGTTTTAAAGAGCATATCCACTTTCGCAGACGGCATAGCGGTAAAATCCCCCGGCGAGCTTACCTACGACTTATGCAGCAAATACGTCGACGAAATCGTCACGGTATCCGACGACGAAATCGCCACGGCGATACTCACATTGATGGAGCAGCAAAAGCTTGTCGCCGAAGGCGCAGGCGCAGTATCAGTCGCCGCAGTAATGTTCAACAAGCTGCCAATCGCAGGCAAAAAGGTATGCGCAATAGTTTCCGGCGGCAACATCGACGTGAACATACTCTCGCGCGTCATAAGCCGCGGCCTGACAAAATCAGGCAGATTAACCGAGCTCACCATACAAATGCTGGACAAACCCGGACAGCTCAAGGAAGTATCTGCTATCATCGCAGACTTAGGCGCAAACGTAACCAAGGTAAACCACAATCCAGCTGGCGAGAACACAGACATAATCGGCTGCTGCCTGCACATCTCAATGGAAACGCGCAATCACGAGCATTTGACACAGATTGAGAACGCTTTAAAAAACGCAGGATACACTTTGTTAAACTAAGCTATAAAAGCAAAAACCCCAAAGGCAAAAAGGCAGCAAAAGCAAAAAGCAACAACCCCCAAAAGCAACAAAGGCAAAAGCAACAAACCCCAAACCCAAGGAGAAACCGAACCATGAAAAAGATTATTTTCACAGAAAGCGCCCCCAAGCCCATCGGCCCATACTCACAAGCAGTGCAAGCAGACAACACCCTATACTGCTCAGGACAAATCGCAATTGACCCCACCACAGGCGAATTTATAGCAGGCACAGTCACAGAACAAACAGAGCTCGCGTGCAAAAACGTCGCCGCAGTCCTGCAAGCAGCAGGCGCAGACTTTGGCAACGTAGTAAAAACCACATGCTTCATCGCCGACATGGCCGACTTCGCCGAATTCAACAAAGTCTACGAGAAGCATTTCATCTCCGCCCCCGCACGCTCATGCGTCGCAGCAAAGCAATTACCCAAAGGCGCACTCGTAGAAATAGAAGTCATCGCAGTATTATAGCATACTCGGGCGGACAACATCCGCCCCTACATATATTTGTGTATATACACCAATGAGAGAGTGCATGAAGTATGAAGAAGATTAGTGTCCTTGCAGTCATCATATTATCGCTAACCGAATGGATAACCATCTATTTAGCGGCTTTATTGAATCTTATTGTTTATTTCGCAGGTGTTAGCAGTTCGGGTAACCTCCTGTTTGCTTTTGAAATTTTCATCATCCATGTGCTATATTTTTTCATTGCCTATAAATGGAAAAGGATAAAACTGCTGATTGAACCCATAATAGCAATGACGATATTGTATCTAATCTTTTACTTATTGAATACAACGAAAGGCATTAGAAGCCCCGGATGGTTTTCATTGGATTTAGAAAAAGATCTTATGCAGGTATTTTTTTACGCAGCAATCCTCTATGCAATCTTCTCATTGGCAAGTGTATTGGTTTGCATTTTGAATAAACGCTCCCGAAAAAATTTATAGAATTGCACACTAAAAAAGTGTTGACCTGCCTCAATAAAAACGTTATAATATAGATAGGAATGAGGTGAGAAGATGATAACGATAAAAGATGTAGCAAAGCACGCAGGCGTCGCCGTTTCGACAGTATCAAACGTGCTAAACCGTCCCGAAATTGTGTCGGACGAAAAGAAGGAGCAAGTATATGAAGCAATACGCGCCTTAAAGTATGTACCAAACGTACACGGCCAGAGCTTGAAAAAGACGAAGCAAAAGAAAATCGGAATTTACCTTGAAAGCCTTGCAGGTGAGTTTTACTCGATATTCCTGCAAAGTGCATCGCACACAGGAATCGACCTCGGCTATAATGTGCTAATCCAATTACTGCCATCGGACGAAAGAAACGTAGCAAACCTTGTGATGAACGGATTCGTGGACGGAGCTATTTTATCAAGCGACAGATTCAGCGGCCACGATGTCGAAAAGCTGCACGCAAAAAAATTCCCGGTGGTATTTATCGACAGGGAAGAATGCGCAGACAAAATCGGCTCGGTCGTAATCGACAACAAAGGCGGAGCATACGACGCAACCAAGCATCTTGTACAGCTGGGGCACAAAAAAATCCTGTACATCCACGGGCAAAACAACTACGACAACCGCACGCGCTACAGCGGCTACCTTCAATGCCTCAACGAATTTAACCTACAGCCATTTATGGACAACGCTTTCCAATGCAACTACCATAAGTTCCAAGCATATAATTCAATAAGGGAATATTTCAATCGATTAACAGGCGGCGTGCCGGACGCAATCTTTGCCGCAAACGATGAAATGGCAGATGGCTGCATATCTGCGCTGGAGTCGCTCGGCATGAAGGTTCCGACTGATATAAGCGTTGTCGGTTTCGACAACATTCCCGCCGCGCAATATACCGCGCCGCCGCTTACAACTATCGCAAACCCCTACTCGATAATGGGAATAGCCTCGGTGAAAAAGCTCGTTTCCATGTTAGAAGGCAGCACAAAGGGCGACGTATCCTTCTTAAAAACAGAGCTAATAGTGCGAAAGTCGGCAGGGATAAAACAGACTCTTGTAAATAGGTAATTTTTTTTACCGAAATGTGAAAACGTTACAAGATTAAATTATAAAATGGTAAGTAACATTGAATAAAACATGTATAATGTGCATAACTGTCAGTCACATTGCACTAAAAATAATTGTTGACAGCATGGAAATATTATGCTATACTTGTTTTAGATTAAAAACGTTTCAATAATCAGAAAGGAGAATGTTTATGAAAGCAATAAAAAGTTTTGCCGCACTTATGTGCGCATTGGTGCTAATGCTTACAGCATGTACAGGCGGAGGTTCATCTAATTCCGCTACGCCTGCCCCTACCAAAGACACAACCGCAACTGATTCCACAACAACAACGCCTGACCCAACAGCAGAACCCGAAACACAGGAGGAAGAAGCTCCGGCCGCAATCAATCCCGCGGACGTTACAGGCACAATATCATACTGCTTCCCCACATGGGGCGACCTTGAAGCTGACGAAAAAGCTCAGCTGGAACTATTCAGACAAAAATATCCGAACATAACAGTCAATGTTTCCGCCTATGTAGGTTGGGAAGGTCTTACACAATACTTAACGACAGCAGCAGCGGCAGGTCAATTGCCCGACGTAGTTCAAGGCTGGGATTCACTCGGCTTCTTCATCTCACAAGGCTGGATTTCACCTATATCCGACATGCTTGAGAAGGACGACGAAGCTCAATATGTTCCCAAAGCTTTATGGGATTCATTCTCATACGGCGGCAAGGTGTATGCGGCTCCGTGGGGTACAGTGCACAACGCAATCATCGTAAACCTCGACATGCTTGAATCCATGAACGAAGACCCGCCTGCATACGACTGGACGATCGACGAGTTCATGCGCCTTGCAAAAAAAGCAACAACAGACACAACCTCGGGCTTAACACACACATGGAACTTATGGAACACATTCGCAACAACATCATCTGACAAATTATGGATGGACGTATACAACCCCGAAACACACACCTTCGACTACACATCGGGCGCATTTGAAAAAGGCATAAACTACGTTAAAGAATTAAAGAGCATCAAAGGCCTCATCTCCGACGAAATGAAGGACGCAACATTAACGGACAACGGAATGATGGACGACTACCAAAAGAAATTCGGCAAGGACGCTGACGCTCTGCGTGAAGGCAAGGTATTATTCCACATAGACGGAACATGGGAGCGCGGCGGCTGGCACAGCACACTTCCGTTTAATTGGGACTACTACCCATATCCCCAAATGCCCGGCGTAGGCTACAGAAACCCTGTTCACGCAAACTACGCATTCATCACAACAGCTGTTAAAGATGAAAACAGACAAGCGGCATTCGAGCTTATGAAGTATAAATCCTACGGCAAGGAAGGCACAATCGACTCTATCGAAGTTGCAATCAACACCCCCAACGAAAACATCACACATGACGCAGTTGGTTTCCCGTCCTCAACACATCCGGACATCATTGCAAAGCTGAAGGAAGCGAAGAACACCCTGCCCGGACAATGGTTCATGCATGAAAACATGGGCAACGCACCGCGTGGCGACACAAACAAGATAACTGTAGACATCGCCGCACTCGTTAACCCTCACCTCGAGCCTATACTGCAAGACCTCGTAACAGGCAAAATCAATCCTTCTGCGGTTGCGAAGGATTTAGAGGATAAGGTTAACGCTGAATTTAAGGTTCAATGGGCTGAACTAGAAGCTAAGTTTAAGTAAGATAGAAAAAATAAAACGCAAAAGGGCGGCAAAAACTGCCGCCCTTTTATAAAATGAGGTAATTATGAGGAAATTACTTGCAGCTTTTGCGTTGGCGATTCTGCTATGCACCGCGACAGCTTTCGCCGAAGGCCTTGTCGTAGACAGCAACGGCACGGCCGAAGTTACAGTGGAAGCACCTGCCGACGGCGAATACAACCTTGCTATAACCTATCAGCCGCTTGAAGACATATTGCTGAACAGTCCGATAACAGTAGTGTGCAACGGCAGCGAAACTGTCGTTGAGCTTAACTCGCTGTGGAAAGATGAAGAAGAAACATACTCAAAAGACCGCTACGGCAACGACGCATTGCCTGACCAGCAAACTATCAAAGAGCTGCAGACAACGTTAATGCGAAACAGCGTATCCACCAACAAATCTCCCGCGACCTTCTACCTAAAAAATGGCAGCAACACAATAACAATACATAATTCAAAGATAGCGATAGAGGTGCAGGACATCTACGCTGTCGCACCTAAAACCCTGCCGAATTATCAACAATATCTGTCGTCGCATTCGGGAAGCGCAGGGGATAGCTATGTAATAATAGAAGCCGAAAAATATTCGTCCAAGTCGGATTCTTTTATTCGCCCGAAAAGCGTGCAAAACAAAGCTCTGTATCCGTATCAGCTTGACGCAAAGCTACTCAACGTCATCGACCCAAAATCCTTCAAAGACAGTGGACAGTGGGTTGAGTGGCAATTTGATGTGGACAGCAGCGGATTTTACAATGTCACGCTAAGGTATTCGCAAACGGAAAAGCAGAACATGCCTGTATTCGGCAGCGTGTTTATCGACGGCGAGATTCCGTTTGAGGAGCTGTATTCGTACGCATTCCCGTACACAGGCGTGGAATACGAGAATATGACTTTGGGCGGCGATAGTCCGTACGAGATTTACCTTGAAAAGGGCAGCCACACCATACGCATAATGCTGGACGGCGCACCTATTTCTTCCTATATAGATAGGGCGTACGAAATATTGGAGGACATCTCCGACATAGGGCTTGAGATCGGCAAGATAGCAGGCACAAGCGTTGTAGCAAACAGAAGCTGGGACATCGAAACCTATATCCCGGGGCTTATTTCCACATTGGAAGGCTACAAGAATGAGCTTGCGGACATGTACAAGAACTTTACCGCAACCTATAAGGGCAACCCCAAAGCGTCCACCACATTAAACCTTGCATCAAAGGCTCTCAACACAATCTTAGAGAAGCCGAAGAAGATTCCGGCGAAGCTGAACCTGTTAAGTCAAGGCAGCGGCTCGGTTACGCAGATGATTGCTGACTTTATCACCGATGCAGAGCTGCAAAACCTCTCCGTCGACAGGCTGTATATTAGCAACGGTCAGAAACTCCCCCCTGCAAAGGAAGGCTTTTTCAGCAGCCTTGCCGAAGGCGTGAAACGCTTCTTCATGTCGATATTCAGCCCGCGCAACCAATACACGGCGGACGTGAAAAGCGAAGGCGAAATCAACGTATGGGTTAACCGAACGATACAGTACGTAGAGCAAATGCAAGTTTTGGCAGACTCAAAGTTTACGCCGAACACAGGCATTAACGTGAAATTCTCCATCATGCCGAATGAGCAAAAGCTGATACTGTCGAATGCGTCGGCAACTTCACCCGATGTTGCAATGGGACTGTGGGCGGCTACGCCTTACGACCTTGCGCTGCGCGGCGCGATAACCGACTTCACGCAATTCCCTGATTTCAAGGATTTCATGGAAGGTCAGTTTAACATAAACGCCTTCCAAACCTTTGTGTTCGACGGAAAAATCTACGGCACGATTGACACAATGGACTACTTCGTCCTGATATATCGCACAGACATACTCGAGGATTTAGGCATTGAGATTCCCGAAACGTGGGACGACGTGGCAGACCTAATGCCGGTGCTGCGCCGCAACGGAATGAATATGTTTATTCCGCTGTCGCAATGGACAGGTAATAAGCCGCTGTACAGCACAACCCCCTTTATTTTCCAAAACGGCGGCGAGATTTATTCAGAGGACGGCTTTAAAACGCTGATAAACTCCGAAGCATCAATAAAAGGCTTTGAAACATTGACCAACCTGTACAGCAACTACGCGCTGCAAAAAAATATACCAAACTTTTACAATAGCTTCCGTTACGGCACGGTGCCGATCGGCGTGTGCGCTTTCGCGGAATATGTTAAGCTTGTGAATGCCGCGCCTGAAATAGCAGGGCGATGGGATATAGCAATCGCACCCGGCACGCGTCGTCCCGACGGCAGCATTAACCGCAGCTACACCGCGGCAGAACGTGCAAACGTTATCTTTGAAAGCTCCGAGATGAAGCAGGAGTCGTGGGAATTTTTGAAGTGGTGGCTTAGCGAGGACACGCAGACGGAATACAGCTACTCGATGCAAACAAAGTTCGGCCCCGAGTATATGTACAATCCCGGCAACCTA
The DNA here is from genome assembly GCA_964479875.1 of uncultured Eubacteriales bacterium. Lineage (GTDB taxonomy): Bacteria > Bacillota > Clostridia > Monoglobales > CAYZNM01 > CAYZNM01. Next base: position 33,196 of record CAYZNM010000016.1, on the reverse strand, counting down.
AAAGCCTTCGACAAGCTGCAAATGCCGCAAAAGCACAAGGACGTAATCCTGCAACAATGGAGCGAGCTTATAGAAGTGCCCAGGCATCCTGCCGGATACCTGCTCGAGCGCGAATTAACAAGCGCGTGGATAAACGTAGTCGACCAAGGCTGGAGCGCACGCGTCGCTATGGATAGCGCCGCAATCAACATCAATCGCGAAATCGAACGCAAGCTGGACGAATTCGGCTACATCAAGGACGGCGTAAAGGTCAGGGACTATAAAATATTAACCCCTGCCGAAATCTTAGGGGTGAGCCAATGAAAAAGAAAACACTTATGGGCAATGTTAAGGCATTTTTAAATAATCATTCGCATTATGTCATGCTTGCGCCATTTTTCTTGACATTTACATTCTTCATCGTGATCCCTGTTATAATTGCGATTGGTCTGTCGGTGACTAAGTTTGACTCCGTACAGTTTCCGAGCTTTGTAGGCTTGAAGAACTACATCTCAATCCTCACACAGGATTCGGTGTTCATGCAGAAGGTACTGCCGAACACAGTAATGTATGCACTAATTATAGGCCCGGGCGGATACATGCTGTCGTTCTTTTTGGCATGGGTGCTTGCGCAGCTTACAAAAGTGCCGCGCACTATTCTCGCCGTAATCATATATTCGCCCTCGATGACTTCTGGCGTTACTATGACTACGTTGTGGGGCGTAATATTTTCCGGCGACAGATTGGGTTACCTCAACAGCTTCATGCTGCGAATGGGCGTAATACAAGAGCCTGTGATATGGCTGCAATCGCCTGATTACCTAATGACTATTGTTATAATTGTCGCACTGTGGTCGAGCATGGGCGTAGGCTTTTTGGCAATGCTAAGCGGCATACTCAACGTCGACGCCGAGGTATACGAAGCAGGCTACATCGACGGAGTGAAGAATCGCTTGCAGGAGGTATTCTACATCACAATCCCCATGATAAAGCCGCAAATGCTTTTCGGCGCGGTAATGGCTGTTGTGGGTACATTTAACTCCGCCGGAATAGGCGTCGCGCTTTCAGGCTCGAACCCAACTCCGTTGTATTCGGCGCAATTAATCGTAAACCACATCGAGGACTTCGGCTTCCTGCGTTACGAAATGGGTTACGCCGCGGCGTTGTCAACTATATTGCTAGGCATAATATGGCTAGCCTCCAAGGTTTCATACAAGCTGTTCTCCGATTAATCCAGAAGGGACTGACATAATGGCAACGCTTAGGACTATAAAAATAAACCCTGACAAATTTGAGAGAAGCCAGATTAAGTTTTACCTTATAATAGTGCCTTTCGCGCTATTCATGCTGCTTCCGATTGTTTTCATCATATTTCACGCGTTTAAGCCGATTGACGAATTGTTCGCATACCCGCCGCGATTTATCACGCTGCGGCCTGTGCTTGACAATTTCAAGAAGCTGTTTTACGCCGCAAGCGAATCGGCGCAGCCTATGTCGCTGTATATATTTAACAGCTTGATTTCAACCGCGCTTGTAATGCTGCTGTCCATCATCTTTTCGGTTTCGGCAGGCTATGTTTTGTCGAAGAAGGAGTTCAAGGGCAAGGCGTTAGTTTTCAAGATGAACACGCTTTCCATGATGTTTGTTGCGGTAGCGGTAGCGATTCCGCGATACTTAGTTATAAAGCAGCTCGGTCTGCTTGACAATTTCTTTTCGCATGTCATGCCAATGCTTGCAATGCCCGTAGGCTTATTCTTGATAAAACAATTCATCGACCAATTCCCTTCGGCATTAGTTGAAGCGGCGTCAATCGACGGCGCAAGCGACTACTACATCTTATGGAAGATAGTCATTCCGATAATCAAGCCTGCGATTGCGACGGTTGCGATACTTTCGTTCCAAGCGTCGTGGAACTCGGTGGAAGCGTCCACTATGTTTATCAATCAAGAAAATCTAAAGACCTTCGCGTTTTACATGTCGACACTGTCCTCCACAGCTTCGGGGGGCAATACACTCGCAGGGCAGGGAATATCGGCGGCAGCTTCGCTTATAATGTTCCTGCCGAATCTGATTCTATTCGTCATACTGCAATCAAACGTAATGAACACGATGGCGCATTCCGGTATAAAATAAGGTGATTATAGATGAGAAGATTACGAATTATTTGCGCCGCAATGGCGTTTGTGTTCACATTAATGCTGCTTGCTCCGACGGTAGTCGGCGCGGTTAACGCTACGGCGTACACCTACACGCTGTCCGCCGATTGGTATTGGATGAAAACCAAGGACGCTTACCTTGTTGATTCAATCTTGTTCGGCGACTATAGCCTATCGTCGCCGGAGGATTTATATGTACGCGGTAACAAGCTGTATGTCACCGATACAGGTCACGGCGAAATTGTTATACTCGACCTTGAAACGGGCGAAATTACCGCTTTCGGCTCTGACGTACTGTCGATGCCGACAGGTGTATACGTGACACAAAGCGGCAACATCTACGTTGCCGACATGGGCTTAGAAAAAGCGTTCATGTTCTCGAGCGAGGGCGAGCTGTTGCGCGAATACCCCCGCCCCACCACTGTTACCTACGGCGAAAACAACGTTTATCGCCCGATGAAAATTACCGCCGATGAAAAAGGCATTGTCTACCTAGTGGGCGAAGGTTCGTTCGACGGAATAATTCAGCTTGCGCCGGACGGCGAATTTTTAGGCTACTTCGGCTACAATCAAGTGCCGCTCACATTAATCGAGCTATTGCAGGAAACATTCTTTTCAGACGAGCAGAAGGAACGATTGTTTAACAAAATCCCGCGCGCATTCAGCAATGTCGCACGCGACAATCGCGGCTTGCTCTACTCTGTAACCTATGGCTCAAACAGCCGTGAGCGTCCTATCAAAAAGCACAACATCGCCGGCGTAGACATGCTTGAGAAAAACTTTATGGTCGCCGACTACAACATCGCCGACATAACAATCGGGCGGTACGGACAAATTTATGTTGTAAACGAAAACGGCTTAGTTTTCGAGTACGACAACTTCGGCAATCTAGTATTCTCCTTCGGCGGTCAAGCGTTAGCAGTAGAGCGCAACGGCTTGTTCACGTTAGTATCCGCTATCGCAGTAGATGACAGCGATAATTTGTACGTGCTGGACAAAGAACGCGCCAAGGTTCACGTATTCGCGCCGACCGAATTTGCCAAATCCGTTCATACCGCGATAAGCCTATACGAACAAGGCAAATACGACGAAAGCCGCGCAATCTGGGAAAACGTCCTGCAAGAAAGCGGCAGCACCAAGATAACCCACCTAGGCATAGCCGACTGCTACTTCCAAACGCAGCAATTCGAGCAAGCGATGGAAAACTACAAAATAGCAGGCGAGCAAGGCGGCTACTCCAACGCCTATTGGGAAATCCGCAACGAGTGGATAACCTCAAACGTTGGATACATTATCCTATCCATACTGCTGCTGTATATATTATTGAAGATACTCGGCGCAATCGACAAACGCAAAGGCATACTAAACCCCATGCGCAAGTTCATGAAAAAGCTGCGCAGCAACAGATTTGTCAGCGACATCATCTTCACCAAAAGCTTTATCCGTCACCCATTCGACAGCTACTACGACATACGCCACGACCTGCAAGGCAGTGCAAAGTCTGCGACTTTGCTATATGCTATAGGCTTTGTAATATTCTGCTGGTTCATGCTAGGCAAAGGCTTTATAGTAAACTCTGACGACGCAAGCAAAGTGCCGCTTATGATGCTGGCGCAGCAATTCTTCCTCCCGATTGGGCTATGGATTGTCTGCAACTACATGGTAAGCTCCATCAACGAAGGCGAGGGACGCTTCCGCGATGTATACGTACTCACGGCATACGCACTGTCGCCGTTCATAATATTCGCCCCTGTCGTAATAATAGCGTCGCACTTTATAACGAATAACGAGATATTCCTCGTGACATTCCCGACAACCGTACTAATCGGCTGGACAGCAATACAAGTAATCGTCGGCTTGAGGGAAATACACGACTATGAATTCGGGGACATATTCAAGAACATACTGCTTACAGTATTCTTCATGTGCGTTGTAATACTGGTGTTCTCGATGATTCAGATGTTCTGGGATCAAATAATCAACCTAATCTACTCTATCTTCAAGGAGGTAATGTTCCATGTCGCCGCTTAAAAGATATGCAGGTAAAGCAGCAGCGTTGCTGCTTGCGATTATGCTGCTGGCAACATCTGCCTTCGCAGAAGGCGCGGACCGTACGCTAAAGTCGAACAGGTTCACGCTGACCGAGCCTGCTTTCGTAAAGCAGGAGAATTACCTCTCGACAGAAGGCTTCAACTTGATGATGGAAAACGACATCATGCAGTTTTGGTTCCGCGAGCAAACGGCAGCGGTACGAGTTTTAGACAAACGCTCCGGCTACATTTGGGGCGGCGTAAGCTCCGACAAGCCCGACAATATGAACTCGACCTGGGCGTCGATGGGCAACTCAATTGCCGCAATCAGCTACTACGACAAAACAGGCAACGAAAAATCGATGGGCATAGGTCACTCCGACGCGAAAGTGAGCATGAAAAAAAGCGGAAGCAAGCTGCTGTTCGACGTAAACATCGAGCCGCTCTCGATAAGCTTCACATTCGAGATGGAGATGAGCAGCGACAGTCTCGTGTTCACATTCAGCCATAACTCCTTGAAGGAGGATGGCGATTACACAATATCGTCGCTATACTTCCTGCCATTCCTCGGCACAACCCAAGGCAATGAAATCCCGGGCTATATGTTCGTGCCGGACGGAAACGGCGCACTAATACGCTTCTCCTCAATCTCCAGCTACCTCAAAGGATTCGAGAAGCGCGTCTACGGCAGCGACTTCGGCATAGAAAGCACAGAAGTGCTGAACAACTTACGCTCCATTCGCTTAAACGAATTTTTAACCGATGAGCCGACTGTTCTCATGCCTGTATTCGGCATGGTGCATGGAACAAAGCAGCACGCATTTTTCGCCCAAATTAAAAGCGGCGAGGAATACGCAAGCATAATGGCGACCCCGAGCGGCGTAACCACAGACTACAACTGGGTTGCCGCGAAGTTTATCCTGCGGCAGAAGTATCAGCTCCCCACCGAAAAAAGCGGCTCAGGTATACAGGTTGTGCAAAAGACGCGCAATCCTGTCGAAGCAAAGCTTGAGTTTAAGCTGCTGACAGGCGACAAAGCAGATTACGTCGGCATGGCTCTCTTGTATCAGCAGGAGTTAATCGAACTGGGCGTACTAAAGCAGCGCAAGCAATCCGGCGACATTCCGCTAAAACTCGACTTCATCTGCGCCGACCGCGAAAGCGGCTTCATATTCGACAGCACCAAAAAAATCACATCGCTTCCCTTTGTAAAAGAAAGCGTAAACGATATAATGAGCGGTGGAATTACCAACCTCAACGTCGCACTGCTAGGCTGGCAAAACGGCGGCCTATCAGGCAGCAAGCCGAAGGAAGTCAAGCTAAATCCGCAGACAGGCAAGAAATCCGACATCACAGCGATAGCAGACCTACTAAAAGGCAAAGGGGTATTCTCTCTAGCATTTGACCCGCTGATGGCAAAAGACGGACAGCTCGACATACGCCGCGAAGGCACAATCACCGTATCGCAGTCGCCCATATCCGTTTGGAAGTACAACCACAACCTATTCAAGATGGATTCCTACTTCCTAAAACCTGCCTTAACCGTCGAGATAATCGACAAAGCAGGCAAGCTATCGGAAGATGAAGGCCTAGGACTAATGCTCTCATCAGTAGGCGACAGGCTGTACAGCAACCACTACAAGAGCGAGATAAACGTACGCTCCGACGTTAAGGAGATGTACAAAAACAGCATAAGCAACACGAACGCACAATACCTAGGCATAAGCGCACCCAATGCCTTTATGTGGGAATACATCGACGGCTTCTACAACGCGCCGATGTCCAATGGGCAGTATATGTACGAAACCGACACAGTGCCGTTCCTGCAAATCGTGCTTAAAGGCTACGTCGACATATTCGCGCCCTACAGCAATGTCGACTTCCACACAGCGACCGACATACTAAAGCACATCGACTACGGCACATACCCCGCCTTCGTTATGACGCAGCTTAAAAACCACGAGATATTCAAAACAACAGTGACCGACTACAACTCAACATGCTTTGAGGACTGGGAAAACAGAATAAAGGACGCATACAACAAAATCAACAGTGTGCTGTCAAAGGTCGAAGGCGCAACAATCATAAACCGCGACATACCGCGCTCCGGCTTAACAGTGGTTAGTTATTCAAATGGAAAAGACATCTACGTAAACTACACGGAATCGCAGGTGACACACGCCGGCGTAACAATCCCCGCACTATCTGCCGCGGTAAAGGATAGGAGGTAACAATGAAGCAAAAATCCCTCACGATTAAAGCGCGCAACGCATTGTCCGGCTACCTCTTTTTGCTGCCGTGGCTGATTGGATTCTTTGTGTTCACGCTGTACCCCTTCGTCTTTTCGATATTTATAAGCCTTAACAACCTCACGCTGTCGCCGACGGGAATTGAGTATGACTTTGTAGGCTTGCAGTGGTACTACGAGGCATTCCGCGTGGACACAACCTTCAGCGTGAGCTTGATCAATTCGCTGCAATTCGTAGTGCTGTCGACGCCGATGATTGTCATATCCTCGCTGATAATCGCAATCATGCTAAATCAAAAATTCCACGGCAAGACATTCTTCCGTGCGATATTCTTCTTCCCTGTAATAATCATAAGCGGCCCTGTTATCAATGAGCTTATACAGAACAACGCGACATCGATTATTATTCCGGGCAAGTACATGGTGTACCAATTTTTGAAAAACTTGCCGCCGAATCTTTTATCAGACGCACTGATATTCGTGTTCGACAACCTCGTGCTGATACTATGGTTCTCCGGTGTGCAGATATTGATATACCTGTCAGGCTTGCAGAAAATCGGCGGCAGCATATACGAAGCCGCGTCGATCGACGGCGCAGGCGGCTGGCAAATATTCTGGAAGATAATCCTGCCCTTTATCAAGCCACTGATACTCATCAACACAATATACACCCTTGCGGAGCTTGCAAGCTTCTCCAACAACGAAATCAACACAGAGATAACAAAGAAGATGACGCTTGTAGGCAAGGTCTACAGCTACTCATCGGCGATGGCATGGATTTATTTCCTCTTTGTGCTTGCAGTAATCGGCGTCGCCTTCCTGCTGCTCAAGGATAAGAAGGTGAGGATAAAATGACAACTGGGATTATTCTTGACAAGGTTAAGAAGCTTGCCGTTTCGGGTAAAGGCAAAAACGGCGGCTTGATATTCAAGCTTGTGATATACGCCGTACTGCTAGGCATTGGCTTTGCGTACGTTTACCCTGTACTGTATATGCTTGTAAACTCATTCATGGACACGGCAGACTTAATAAACCCGACCGTGGATTGGGTGCCGACGCAGTTTTACACCGGCAACTACACCAAGGCATTCAACGTACTCGCCTACTTTTCAACACTGATCGCGACAGTTAGCTACGTTGTATTGCCAACCATCACGCAAACGATGACAGCCGCGCTGGCAGGCTACGCATTCGGACGCTTCGAGTTCCCGCTTAAAAACTTCTGGTTCGTAATGGCACTTGCCGCATTCTTAGTGCCCACGCCCGTTATGCTCGTGCCCAAGTATTTGCTGTACAACAGCTACGGCTTAATCGGCAATCCGCTTATAATTCACCTGCCTGCGATATTGGGTCAGGGAATCAAAAGCACAATCTTCATCTTCATATTCTTCTCATACTTTAAGACATACCCGAAGTCGCTGGACGAAGCCGCAGAAATCGACGGAGCTTCCCGCGCACGCATATTCTTCCGCATAGCACTGCCTATGGCAGTTCCGACAATAGTTGTGTCGATACTATTCTCATTCGTGTGGTACTGGAACGAAACCTCGCAGCTCTCTATGTATGTAGGCAATGCGATAACGACGCTGCCGCTGCGCCTGCAAGGCTTCGTAGCGGAGTTCACCAAGATGTACCCCGCATCCGAAGGCAGCGAAGCCAATCGCATAAACGAAAGCATACGTATGGCAGGAACAATCCTGACGATTACGCCATTGGTTGTACTGTACCTGATTCTGCAAAAATTCTTTGTAGAAGGCATAGAATCGGCAGGAATAACAGGCGAATAGGGAACGCATTTATGCGTTCCGCTGATTCTGCACAAATCGCGGAGGTGACAATGTTGAGGTATTTAATCATGGGAATTGTTTGCGCCGCGATGTTATGCGGCTGCAAAGCCGATGTATCTCCGAAAGAGGAATTAAACCCGGAACAAACGCCGCAGGAGGAAGAACCTGCGTCGGAGGAAATTATAAATGAAGGCGACGAGCCACAGGAGGATTTAATGAGCGAATACAAATTAGTGTGGTCTGATGAGTTCGACTACGAAGGAAAGCCCGACCCAACAAAATGGAACTATGACATAGGCGGCCACGGCTGGGGCAACAACGAGAGCCAATACTACACAGACGAAGAAGCCAACGCCTACGTGAAAGACGGAAGCCTGTTCATCAAAGCAATCAAGGAAGAAAAAGAAGGCAAAAACTACACCTCTGCACGCCTTACCACCTTCGAGCGTCAATCATGGAAATACGGCAAATTCGAGATTAAAGCAAAGCTCCCCAAAGGCAAAGGCACATGGCCTGCAATATGGATGCTACCCGATGACATTCGCAGTGAAACACCAACGCCGTGGCCGTTATGCGGCGAAATCGACATAATGGAGCATGTAGGCAAAGACGAAAATATGGTACACGTGAGCCTACACACCTCCCTCTACAATCATATAAAAGGCACGCAGCGCACATACTTCGAGCGTCTCACCGACGTATTCGACACCGCGCACGAATACTCATTCGAGTGGACGCCCGAATACATCGAGTTTTTCTACGACGGCAGAGCAGTAAAACGCTTCACCAAAGGCGTAGACGGCTCCGACATAGGCGTAGGTGGCTGGCCGTTCGACAAACCCTTCTACCTAATCCTAAACATAGCAGTGGGCGGCAACTGGGGCGGCGAAATCGACGACGCAATGCTCCCCTACCTCATGGAAATAGAATATGTAAGAGTTTACCAAAAAGACTGATTGCCCAAATCAAAACAGGCATTGCACCTTGACAATGCCTGTTTTTGTGTTATAATGAGGAAAACGGAGGTATTACATGAAGAAACTGTTGTTTGTAAACGCGTGCATACGCGGACGCGAGGTGTCGCGCACATACGAACTGTGCCGCACTTTCCTAGATGAATTTATGAGCGTAAATGATGAGTATGAGCTGTGCGAGGTTGACTTAACCGAACAAAAAATCGCACCCCTGGACAAGCACACACTGGAGCAACGCGATAAAATAGCGGAAGCGGAGGGGCTGCAATCACCCGCATTTGCATTGTCGCGTCAATTTGCCGACGCCGACATGATAGTCATAGGTGCACCCTATTGGGATTTATCCTTCCCTGCGCAATTGAAAGCATACATCGAAGCTGTTTGCGTCAACGGAATAACATTCAATTTCGACGACAGCGGCATTCGCGGCAACTCCAACGCCGAGCGATTGGTTTACATAACCACAGCAGGCGGCATAATCGGCAACTACAACCTAGGCTACGACTACATCTGCGGCATATGCGACATGTTCGGCATACCAGAAAAACACTTCATCGCGGCAGAACGCCTCGACTTCTCCACCAACGACATCGCAGCCGAAATGTCAAATGCAAAAGCTAGCATCTCATCACTATGCCAAAAGCTGAACAAATAAAAAGAAACGCCGTTGGCGTTTCTTAATTTATTGTGCATTGCGCGTTGACTTCGCGCATATTTTCGGGCGGCGTGCCAATCGGCACTTCGCAGCCTGCGGCAACCATGATGCGGTCGTTGCCTTGGGAAATGCAGTCGCGTACGGCAGAGCGTACAGTGTCGGCACTTCCGTGCAGCAGAATTTCGACAGGGTCGAAGTTGCCACTTATGCTGCCTTTGCAGATTGCAGCGGCTTTCGACAGCGGCACCATGTGGTCGCAATCCACTATGTCCGCGCCTGTTTGCGCAACCAGCGGCAGTATCGGCTCGATGTTGCCGCAGATGTGCAGCTTTGCGATTGCACCCGCTGCATGAATCGCGTCGACGATACGCTTTTCGTAGGGGAACGCAAATTCCTCATACAGCGCAGGCCCTATCAGAGAAGCTGCCGCGTCGCCTATTCCAACCATATCCGCGCCTGCCGCGATTTGCGCTTGCGCGAACAGTATCGATTGCTGCGTGCATATTTCCAGCAATTGGTGTACGGTTTCTGGCTCGTCGCATATGTCGATGAATAGATTGTTCAAGTCGCGCAAGTCGCAGCTTTCGGCGAGTGCGCCCTCTACCCAACCGCAGACGCTGTGCTGCCCTGCGGATTTTTCGCATAGCAGCCGCACCGCTTCCAGCCTATCATTCATGCGCCGCCCATTTATTGGGTCGATTACGCGCAGCTTGGCAATGTCTGCTAGCTCTTTAATGAGCGGCTCTGCCGCGTACGGCACGCCATTTTCCGGAATTACAACCTTCGCGCCGAAGCCCTCCGCTTCACGCATAGGGTCGGAGATTGCACAAAGTAAGTCTATTCCATACTTTTCACAGCATTCGTATGCTGCCGCCGCTAAAACTTTGTAGTCTGTTACATAAGTACCATAAGGCACGCCGTATTCTTGTGCCGCGAACTGCATAATTATGCAAAGGTTTGGAATTTTATCAACCTTTTCGCCGCGCAGCCGCGCGTATATTCGTTCTTTAGATGTCACAATTATCACCTCTCTTCCAATGATAGCATTATTTTGCACACAACACAAGCAGAATCTTGCGCACCACGCATGTAAAATTGTTGTTGTTGAAAATAGTCGAGATATGAGATATAATATACGAAGAAACGCGTATTACAAAGGAGAAAATATGACAATAAATGAATACCAAAGATTGGCAATGACTACCGCAAACCGCGATTTAAGCGAAAAGGATATGATTATCAACGGCGTCATGGGCTTGTGCGGCGAGTCCGGCGAGGCGATAGACATAGTTAAAAAGTGGCTTGCGCAAGGGCATGAGCTTAACAGGGAGCATTTGGCAAAGGAGCTTGGCGACATCGCTTGGTATCTTGCCGAAACTGCCACTGCTCTCGACCTTTCGCTCGAGCAAATATTTCAGGACAACATCGATAAATTGAAAGCGAGATACCCCGAAGGCTTTTGCGCAGTTAAATCGCAAGTGAGAAAAGAAGGCGACATTTAATAAAGGAGAAGCAATATGCGAATATTTGATACGCACGACGAGATGAGCAAGGCGACCGCAGAGGTTATCGCGGACACAATTAAGTCAAAGCCCGATTGCATGATATGCGTCGCGGCAGGGCATACGCAGATTGAAACACTGGATTATTTGGTAGAAATGCTGCGCGGAGTGGATTGCAGCCGCGTAAAAGTGGCAGGATTAGACGAATGGGTCGGCTACGCCGAAGAAGATTCGGGCAGCTGCATAGCCTTCATCGGCAGCCGCTTACTAAAACCATTGGCGATACCACAGGAGCATTACTTCTTTTTCGACGGAAAATCCGCCGACCTAGACGAGCAATGCCGACTTGCCGACGCATTCCTGGACAACCACGGAGGCATCGACCTAACAATCCTCGGCGTAGGCATGAACGGACACCTAGGCTTCAATGAACCCGGCGCAAGCCTAGAAAGCCGCAGCCACATCCGCACCCTCGACGGCGCAAGCGTCAACGCAAGCCAAAAATACTTCGGCAAGCAAATCGAAGTAAGCCGCGGAATCACCCTCGGCTTCAAAGACTTATTCGCGTCACGCCGAATCATCGTGCAATGCACAGGCACAAACAAGTGCGAAATCGCGCAAAAATTCGCATACGGCGACATAACGCCGCAGATTCCCGCAAGCCTTGTGCGCAATCTTCCGCAAGCCGAGATATTCCTCGACAAAGCGGCAGCAGGCGACGCATGAAAGTTTTCAACGTACAACGCTTCTCGATCCACGACGGCCCCGGCATTCGCACAACCGTTTTCACCTGCGGCTGCAATCTAGCGTGCGAGTGGTGTCACAACCCCGAATCAATCCCCAACGAGCCGGTGGTATTATTTTACAGGAACAAATGCACAAACTGCGGAAGCTGCATAAAGGACATGAGCGCTTGTCCGAATGAAGCATTGTCAGTAGTCGGACGTGACTATTCAACAGAGGAGCTACACTCACTTCTGCTGCGCGATTCCGCGTACTATGCGCAGTCGGGCGGCGGCGTAACCTTCTCCGGCGGCGAACCATTGCTATGGCACGACGAATTGCAGCAATTATTGCCAATGCTAGGCGACAGCGGCATTCACCGCGCCGTTGAAACCTCCGGCTGCATAGGCAGCGACATACTGCAAAAGCTTACCCCCCACGTCGACCTATTCATATACGACCTCAAATCCCCCGACCCAACAGCGCACAAGCAAGCCACAGGCGCAGACAACTCCCTAATCCTCCGCAACCTCGACATGCTGTATCAAGCCAAGGCGCACATAATAATCCGCATACCCCTAATCCCCAACTTCAATGATTCGCCCGAATCACTCTCTAAATTCAGTGATATACTGCTGAACTATCCTGATATAGAATATGTCGAGTTGATGCCCTTCCACCCAATGGCAGCGAGCAAATATGACGCACTGCAATTGCCGTACAAATATGCGGACACCCCCTCCTACGACCGCGAGCAGCTGCAAAAAGCAAGGCAATACCTAGCTTCACGCGGCATAAATGTTAAAGATGTTAAATAAAAAATATTTGTAAATTATCATAAAAAACTATTGCAATATTTATTTGGTTGTGATATAGTATAGTAAAATATCAAGGCTAATCCAACGAAACTACTTCGTACAAATATATCATTTTTGGATTCATTCCAAGGAGGTAAGTTATGTTAAATGTTGCAATGTTGAGCAGGTGGCATGTACATGCCGACGGCTACGCCGACACGCTGCTGTCTACAGGCAAGGTTAAAATCACCGCAGTTTGGGACGACGATGAAGCAAGGGGTAAGCCGTGGGCTGAAAAGCTTGGAGCGGCATTTTCCACAAACCTTGACGAGATTCTGGCTCGCCCTGACGTTGACGCGGTAGTATGCGACGCGCCGACCTCTCAGCACGAAGAAGTAATGATTAAAGCTGCAAACGCAAAGAAGCACATATTCACCGAAAAAGCAATGGCAACAACAGTTGAAGGCGCAGAAAAAATCAAGAAGGCAGTAGAGGACAACGGCGTAACCTTCGTTATCTCCCTGCCGCAACGCTGCTCGTCCATAATCCAATTCGCACGCAAAGCAATCGCCGACGGCGTATTCGGCAAAATCAGCTTAATCCGTATCCGCAACGGCCACAACGGCGTATCCGGAAACTGGCTGCCCGAATATTGGTTCGACGAAGCTACAGCGGGCGGCGGCTCACTCATGGACTTAGGCTGCCACCCGATGTACACCGCGTGCTACCTCTTAGGCGCACCGAAGAAAATTACATCAATCATGACAAGCCCATTCGGCACAAAGGTTGACGAACACGCTACAGCTTCAATCGAATTCGAGGGCGGCGCGGTTGCAACCTGCGAAACAAGCTTCATCACATACAACACCCCCGGCGCAGTAGAAATCTACGGCTCTGACGCTACATTATACGAATTCGCAGGCAACGTTAAGTTCATCTCCAAGGACACAGACAAATTCGCAGAAGGCTACATCGTGCCCAAGCTGCCAAAGGCACTGCCCATGCCGCTGCTGCAATTTGTTGACGCGTGCATAAACAAAACAGGCACACCCGAAGGCTTCGGTCCGAAGGACGGCGTAGACCTAACACGCCTGCTTGAAAACAGCTATGTTTCATACAAAAACAACAAAATCGTTACATTCTAATATAAGTTCACTTTAGGGGGACACAAATATGTCTATCGCAATTAATGTGGAAACAAAATCCGGCCCCATGCGCGACATCAACGTAGCCGTTGTAGGCTGCGGCGGCATCGCTGAGGGCAAGCACCTTCCTGCAATTAAGAAGTTAGGCAACGTTAAGATTGTAGCATTCTGCGACATCATCGTAGAAAGAGCAGAAAAGTGCGCTAAGGAATACGGAATCGAAGGCGCGCGCACCTACGACAACCACAAGGACTTACTCGCAAACGAAAAAGACATCGAAATCGTTTACGTATTAACTCCAAACTCCAGCCACAGCGAAATCGCGTGCGCTTCCATGGACGCAGGTATGCACGTTATGTGCGAAAAGCCGATGGCTCACACAGCCGCTGCAGCTCGCGCAATGGTTGAATCAGCTAAGAAAAACGGGAAAAAACTGACAATCGGCTACCAAACACGTTCAACCCCCAGCTTCCAATTAGCTCGCAAGCTAGTAGAAGACGGCGCAATCGGCGAAATCTACTACTGCAAAGCTCCCGCAATCCGCAGACGCGGCGTGCCATTATGGGGCGTATTTTTAGACAAAGAAAAGCAAGGCGGCGGCCCGATGATTGACATCGGCACACACAGCATTGACGCAGCACTCTACGTTATGAACAACTACGAAGTTGAAAGCGTAACAGGCAGCGTATACAGAAAGCTAGCCGACACAGCATACATGTCCAACGGCTGGGGAATTTGGGACCCTGCTGAATTCCAAGTTGAAGATTCCGCAATGGGCTATGTAAAGTTCAAGAACGGCGCGACACTGGTTGTTGAAGCAACATGGGCAATCAACCTCGAAGACGGCGGCTGCACAACCTTCGCAGGCACAAAAGCAGGCATGGAAATGCGCGACGGCGTTATCGTAAACGGCGAGGTTCACGGTGCACTCTACACCCAAAAAATCCACCCAACCTCCACATCACGCGACCGCTTCAAGGGCGAAGACTTAACCGCAGAACAATACGAAGCAAAGCAATTCATCTACTGCGTAATCAACGACGAAACCCCGCTAACCACTCCCGAGCAAGCCGTAGTTGTATCCGAGATAATCGAAGCAATCTACGAATCCGCAAAATCCGGCAAAACAATTTATTTCAACTAATACACAAGCGGGAAATGCCTAGGCATTTCCCGTTACATATTGCAGCGAATATTATTTGTATTTAGTTGGAGGCATTAAATGTTCTCACACAAAGACTTGGACAATCAGCTTAATAAAATTGCAGAAGATAACGATTTTTCAGGTACAATATTAATTTCTCAAAACGGAGATATTAAATATAAAAAGGCTTGCGGTTATGCCTGCAAATCTTTCAACATCAAAAATGAATTAGACACCAAATTCAATGTTGCGTCTGTCAGGAAAATCTTTACAGGCGTTGCCATAGCGCAGCTTGTTGAAAAAGGAGCGGTTCAATTTGAGGATAAGTTATCTTTATACATTGACGAGGAATGGCTTGATAAGTCTGTTTCGGAGAACATTGCAATTGAAAATCTATTAACTCACACATCGGGTCTTGGCGATTACTTCTCCGATGCGTATAATCAATCCTACTATAAAACTTTTGAAGATGTTGGTGATTATAAAGATATTATCAAGAAAGCAACTCTAAGTTTTGTTCCTGGTACAAATTGGTCATACAGTAATATGGGATTCTTAGTGTTGGGTGTGCTTATAGAAAAAATAACGAACAAGAAATTCAGTGAATACATTACCGAGGAAATTTTCAATGCGGCAAATATGATTAATAGCAATTTCTCATTCATCGACGAGCCCATTTCAAACAGAGCTACAGGCTATTATCAGCATAACGGAAAATGGCGATGCAACTACATCAAGCCCGTTGTTCGCGGCACAGGTTCAGGCGGTTGCTATAGTACAGTTATTGATTTGGTTCATTTTTTCGAGGCACTTAACAGTTTTAAAATAGTGCCAAAGGAAATGAAAAGCATTATTTTATCTGCCAAACCGAATTTGCATTCACCGAATTATGGCTACGGCTTTTTTGTTGATGAAAACAAGGTGTATCACGGAGGCAACGGCACAGGCATTGAAGCTTATGTCGCACACTATCTAAGCAGCGGTTGCACAATGGCGATATTGTCAAACTGTTCCAACTTTCCTATAAGCAGCATTATATCGATAGCGGACGAAATATTTATTGGATAACATAAACAAACAATACGCAGTGGCTTATAAGGAGTTAAAATGTTAGAGATATTACCAATAGATACAACATTCCGCGGCAGAGTTGACGCACTTATAAAAGAGGAATGGCACGGCCCTTTATCCGTGACAAAAGGCATAATCACCGACACATCGAAATGCCCCGGATTCGTAGCAGCCGAAAACGGCGAAATGCTTGGCGCGATAACCTACCAAATACAAGGCGATGAGTGCGAGATTATTACCTTGAACAGCTTACGCGAAGGCATTGGCGTAGGCACAAGCCTTATCAGCGCAGTAAAAGAAACGGCAGCGGCAGCAGGTTGCCGCCGCTTATGGCTTTGCACCACCAACGACAACACCCACGCGATACGCTTCTACCAACGCTACGGCTTCACCCTCGCAGCTGTGCACATCAATGCACTCAATCGCTCACGCGAGCTAAAGCCGTGCATACCACTGATAGGCATGGACGGCATATCGCTTCAACATGAATTTGAATTTGAAATAACACTAAGGAGGTGACAGGTTGAGCAAATTAGCTGATACAGCAAAAACAGAAGCATTGAAATGCTTCCACGGATATGTCATGAAAACAGAACCGAATTTGCAGGAAATCATCGCCCCTTTCCCTAAATTTACAAGCGAAGAAGCCGACGGAAAGTGGTGCGCCGCATTTGTTTACTACTGCTGCTCCAAAGCCGGATTTAACATTCCAATCAAGCCAATGGGCTGCTCTTATAACCTAGCCGGTTGCGGAGCTTGGGAAGCTTGGGCTAAAACAGATGAAAGAATCGAATACTATAGCGGCGATGATAAAAATTTTGCTCCGAAACGCGGAGATATAGTTTTGTATAATCGCGTTTTCGACGAAAAAGAACACGACCACATCGGAATCGTTGTGGAGGTCGAAGAGGGGGCGATAACGGCCGCCGAAGGAAACATAAACAACCTTTCCGGCTTGATTAAACGAAAAAGAGATGAACATATACGAGCATATATAAGAATACCTGAAAATTTTTCATATAACGCCTAATTGCTATAACCTTAACTTATATTAATTGATATTTTGGAGGACACACACAATGACATCACGCGAGCTTGTAAAGGCTACATTAGAATTTCGCAACACCACAGGGAGAGCGCCGCGCCAGCTATGGCATTTGCCTTGGGCGGAGATTCACCACGGCGAGAAGCTTAAAAAGATAATTGAGGACTTCCCGTCCGACTTCGGCGGCGC
Source organism: uncultured Eubacteriales bacterium (assembly GCA_964479875.1). GTDB lineage: Bacteria > Bacillota > Clostridia > Monoglobales > CAYZNM01 > CAYZNM01. The sequence goes on along the minus strand of CAYZNM010000016.1, from coordinate 15,751 downwards.
GCATACTACATATGCGGAAAGCTGTAAAACTGTAGGCGACTCCTGCGAAATCGGCGACTATATCGACGATTGGGGCTGCCACTTCATAAACCTGCAACGCGGACACATCGGAGAAGTAAAGCACCCTATCGTCACCGACGAGGATTGGGAGGACGTAAGCCGCGTGCACATTCCGGAGGAGCACCTTTCCTTTGACGCTGACATGGTGAACGAAAGCTGCCGCGCGCAGGATAAATTTATCATGGCAGGCTGCTGCCCGAATCCGTTCGAGCGTCTGCAATACATTCGCGGCACGGAGCAGCTGTACGTCGACCTCATGCTGCAGCCTACAGGCATGATGGAATTTATCGAGAAAATGCACGACTACTACAAACGCCTAATGACAAAGTGGGCGCAAACCGAAGTGGACGCACTCAATTTCATGGACGACTGGGGCAGCCAAAATGCACTGCTCATCAACCCCAAAATCTGGAATCAAATCTTCCGCCCAATGTACCAAGACTACATCGACATCGCTCACAAGCACGGCAAAAAAATCTTCATGCACAGCGACGGCAACACCGCGCAAATATACCCTCTGCTAATCGAGATGGGTCTTGACGCCTTCAACTCACAAATTTTCTGCATAGGCATAGACAACCTAGCGCAATACAAAGGCAAAATCACCTTCTGGGGCGAAATCGACCGTCAGCACATGCTGCCTAACGGCACCGAGCAAGACATAGTCAACGCCGTAAAGGAAGTCCGCGCCAAGCTATGGCAAGACGGCGGCTGCATAGCCCAATGCGAATTCGGCCCGGGCGCAAACCCCGATAACGTGTACACCGTGTTTAAGACATGGAATGAGATGTGATGTTGGAGAAGATGTGAAGCTTTGATTTATTCTTGTTTTTTAATAAAGATTATCTGTATTTGTTGCGAATGGGGGGTATAAAATGAAAAAGTTCTTGTATATAGCAACTTATATGACATACCCTTCTTTGCTATCTGCTATCTTTTCTCTTATGCCCTGCATTGAGTCTTCAAGGCTTAATGTTGGGTATGGATTCATTGCTTTAGCTTATGGTTTAACCATATACGGATTTTATCATTTTGTTAAGAAAAGACCTTTTAATCAATGGCTTTTATTTATTGGTTTTGTGGCAGTGCCTTTATTGCCATATCTCTATGAGTACAACAATCCTAGTTGGTTTCAGTATATAGACACCTTATTAGCAATTTTTTACTACACAATTCCATATATTATTGCTTCTATTATAATAGCAATAACTATTTCTCTAAAAAATATTAAACGTCCAAAATGAGCATAATCCGCAGCAAGCGATAATGCTCATCATAAAGCAACCAAACCTGTTGTGAATACACAAACCCAATATGCCGCGACATATTGGGTTTTACATAATTCTGGTGCAAGGCTTGCATATCACTGATATATTTTCTTATATGTGCAAAATATATATAAAAATGCTTGCATGATTATGTGATATATGTTATACTACAATTGAGTAAATACATTAACATGGGGGCATAGGGTATGCAATTTAAGTATAAACATTCGAGGTCACAAATACATGGGTGCGTTGAGGTTTTGCGCGATAACGTATATACAAGGGTGGGTACACTTGACGCTGTCGCTTACACTACGACAGAGCCTGTTGCGTTCGCTGAGAGAGAATCCGGCACGCGCATTGAATGCGCAGAGGGCGGCAAATGGGGCGGATTGTTCGACTGCGCTTGGTTTCATGTAACAGGCACAGTGCCTGCGGAAGCTAAGGGTAAAAAGATTGCGCTGATGATAGATTTAAACGGCGAGGGATTGATTTACACTAGCGACGGTACGCCGATTCGCGGCATTACCAATGTTTCGTCCGAGTTTGACTACAGCTTGGGTAAGCCGGGAAAGCGAATATTTCCGTTGCTTGATGAAGCTGCAGGCGGCGAAGCAATCGACCTGTGGATTGACGCAGGTAACAACGACTTGTTCGGCAAATATCACGGAGGCAGAGGTATACAAAAACTGGCAATCTGCACTGTCAACGACAAGGTGCGCGACCTTTACTACGACATGATGGTGCTGGACGATACGCTCGGCTGTATCGACAACGAGTCGCCGCTTTATTTTTCCATTCTGTACAACCTACAAAAAGCCGTTGACTGCCTATACAAGCTGACCGATGAGGAACTTACAAAAGCGCGCGCAATCACGCAAAAACTGCTGTCCAAACGCGGCGGCGATTCGGCACTATCCTTCAACGCAGTGGGACACGGACACATCGACCTCGCGTGGCTGTGGCCTATCCGCGAAACGCGCCGCAAGGGCGGACGCACATTCGGCACGCAGCTTGAGCTTATGAAACGCTATCCGACCCACATTTTCGGCGCAAGCCAAGCGCAGCTTTACGATTGGGTGCGTGAGGACTATCCTACAATTTACAGCGATTTAAAGCAAGCTGTAGCGGACGGCAAGTGGGAGGTGCAAGGCGGCACATGGGTTGAGTTCGACACAAACATTCCCTGCGGCGAATCAATCGTGCGCCAATTCCTGTACGGACAACGCTACTTCAAGCAGGAGTTCGGCGAAATCTGCAAAATGCTGTGGTTGCCTGATGTTTTCGGCTATTCTGCCGCGCTTCCGCAGCTTATGAAAAAGGCAGGCTGCGACTACTTCTCCACAATAAAATTAAGCTGGAGCAGGGTGAACAAATTCCCGTACCACACCTTCAATTGGACAGGTTTGGACGGAACGACGGTGCTTGCGCACATGCCGCCGGAAGGCACATACAACAGTGCGGCACTGCCGCATTCCATCGCAAAGGCTGGCAAGAACTACCAAGAGAAAGGCTGCTGCGAAAACGCGCTGCTAGTCTACGGAATAGGCGACGGCGGCGGCGGTCCGGGACCTGAGCATTTGGAGCGGCTGGAGCGTTTGGAAAATCTCGCGGGCTTGTATCCTGTGAAGCAGACCTCCGCACTCGACTTCTTCGAGCAAATCGCACCTGCTGCTGAAACATATCCGACTTACAAGGGTGAGCTTTACGTGGAGGTACACCAAGGTACGCTCACAACTCAAGCCAACAATAAAAAATACAACCGCGTGTTGGAGCAATTGCTGCACGATACCGAGCTTGTATGCACGCTTGCTTACTTGCAATCAGGCAAAGACTATCCACGCGAAACCTTTGATAAAATATGGAAGGAAGTCCTGCTCTACCAATTCCACGACATAATTCCAGGCTCGAGCATAAAACGCGTGTACGACGAATCCGTGGCGAGATATAAGGAGATGGAGGAGGAGTTGATTGCAGTCCGCAACGGCGCACTATCGGCGATTGCTACCGATTCCGCACCTGCGTACTTCAACCAATTGCCGTGGCAGGTTGACGCGGTTATCGCAAGCGATAGCGAGGCGAAAGTGCTGACGATTCCTGCATTCGGCTTCGCACAAGAAGCAGACGCTGCCGCAATTGCAGAGCAAGCGACCGCGACCGAATCCACGCTTGAAAACGCGTTAGTAAAAGTTACCTTCTCTGACAACGGCTTCATTTCTTCATTCGTCGATAAATCCGCGAACCGTGAGCTAATAAAGTGCGGCGAATATGCGAACAAAATGCTAATCCACTTCGACATCGGCGACGCGTGGGACTTCTCGATAAACTACCGCGACAAGCAGAGTGAGGAATTAAAGCTTGTGAGCGTGCAACATTCCTGCGGCAATGGAGTTGCGACGCGCGTATCCGTCTACGAAATCGGCGCGAGCAAGCTTACGCAGACCGTAACACTTTACGCGAACAGCAAGCAGCTTAAATTCGCGACAAAGGTTGATTGGCACGAAACACACCGTATGCTGCGCACGGAATTCCCGCTTGCGCTAAACTCCGACTACATCAACTGCGACATACAATTCGGGCATATTCAGCGCACCATGCTGAACAACACAAGCATCGACTATGCGCAAATCGAAATCACTGCGCACAAATGGGCGGACATCAGCGAAAACGCGTACGGCGTTGCGCTGTTCAACGATTGCAAATACGGACACTATGCTAAAGACGGCGTAATCAGCCTAAACCTACTCCGCGCGCAAACATATCCGGGCGAGAACGCAGACATCGGCGAGCATGAATTCAACTACGCACTGTACCCCCACGACGGCAACCTATACGCCTCCGACGTACAGCAACGCGCCTATGAATTCAACAACGCCCCAATAAAAGTAAGCGGCATAGGCGCAGCTCCGCGCATTGCCGCCGCCGATAAATCCAACATCATAATCGACACAATAAAACTGTGCGAGGACGACGACAGCATAATCCTACGCCTGTTCGAGAACAAAGGCTCTGCAACAACCGCAAGCATAAGCATCGACCCACGCTTCACCAAATGCGCACTCACCGACCTTCTCGAATACGAGCAAAAGCAGCTCACGATCGAAAACGGCAGCGTAACACTGACGTTCCACCCATTCGAAGTACACACAATAAAACTAAGCTAAATAAATCCCCTGCCGCGGCAGGGGTTTTTCTTGACAATAAGCGTAAAAAACAGTATGATATAAAGGAAGATAATTTATGAGAGAGATAAAATATGACGCGAAAACAGGAACGAGAGATAGTTTTTAAGCTGCTGTATCAAATGCAGCTGTGCGACATGGACGCTGCTTCTGCTAAGGAATCGCTGCTTGCAAATATAGACGAATCCTACATGAAGGACGGTTCGCATGTCACTGCGCAGGACATAGTGCAAAGCGGCTACATTAACGCGACGCTGGAAGGGGTAACCCCTGCGATTGCAGAAATTGACAGCAAAATATCGCCCCTTGCCAAAAACTGGAGCTTGGAGCGCATAACCGCGCTGTCGCTGACCGCTCTGCGCTACGGCATGTACGAGCTTGACCAAAAGACGATACCCACGTCGGTTGTCATAAACGAAGTGACCGACCTAATCGCAACCTATGAGGGCGAGGAAGCCGCGAACTTTGTCAACGGCATTCTCGGCACATACTCACGCCAATGACAATCGGCATAGACACAAGCTGCTACACCACGTCGATTGCAGCAGTGCAAGATGGCGAGATAATCCTTGACAAGCGAATACTGCTAACAGTTAAGCAAGGCGACAAAGGCTTGCGCCAAAGCGACGCAATTTTCCAGCACAACGCCAACATCACAAAGCTTATGTCAGAAGCCGACATCGACTACAGCAAGGTGACGGCCGTCTGTGTATCGGATAAACCGCGCAGCGTGGAAGGCTCGTATATGCCTGTATTCACGGCAGGGATTTGCTACGCAACGATACTGTCGCGCACACTAGGCGTGCCGCTGCACTACTGCTCGCATCAGCAGGGGCATATTCTCGCGGGACTGCACTCCGCATGTATACCTCACATGGCAACAGCCGAGCTTTTAGTATGGCATATCAGCGGCGGTACAACCGAGCTGCTGCATTACAACAACGGCACAGCCGAAATAATCGGCGGCACACTCGACATATCAGCAGGGCAGCTAATCGACCGCGCAGGCGTCGCGATGGGCTTGCCGTTTCCTGCCGGAAAGTCGCTAGACCAAATGTGCGGCGAACTCACGCACCAATTTCCACTCAGCATGAAAGGCAGCTATTTCAACCTAAGCGGCATACAAAATAAAGCCGAGCAGCTTATGCAATCCGACCCCACGGCAGTAGCTGCCGCGATTTTCGACACAATCGCGCGTTGCCTGCACAAAGCTACTGTTGCCGCGCAGCTAAACATTCCCGTGCTAATCGTAGGCGGCGTCGCCTCTAACCGATACATTCGCTCCTACCTTACGCAGCATTTGCAAGGCGTACACTTCGCATCGCCGGAGCTATCCACCGACAACGCAGTAGGTGTTGCGCTGCACATATAAAGGTGACTATAATGCCCATAATATCCCAATTCTACGGAATCCTAATCTACATTTACAGAGAAAAAAACACAAACCATAACCTCCCCAACTTCCACGCAAAGTTTGCCGAATATTCGGCAGTTTACGACTTTGAAGGTAACTTAATTGAAGGCGAGCTTCCGCGCAAAAAATCCAAAATGGTTGAGGCGTGGTGTGCAATCCACGAGGACGAGTTAAACGCCGCGTGGAAAGCATGGAACGACAGTAACGAGGTCATAAAAATCGAAGGCTTGAGGTAACGCATGAAACGCCCCACAGCAACAGCAGTATCTCCACTTCCTGACTACCAGCTCCTAGTCACATTTGACAACGGCGAAAATCGTATATTCGACGTAAAGCCATTCTTCGACTTTAAGCCGTTCGAGGAATTAAAAATCCCTGCGCTGTTTGAAACCGTCAAGCCGGCAGGACTTAGCATAGAATGGATTCACGGGCAGGACATATGCCCCGACGAACTCTACTACAGCAGCACACCCATAACAGAAAATAAGTAGGTACACATGCAGCCCACACCCATCACAATCACACAGCTCAATCGCCACATCAAAAGCATAATAGAAACAGACCCAATCACCCAAGACATATCTGTCAAAGGCGAAATATCCAACCTCGTAAAACACACAAGCGGACACATCTACCTCTCGCTAAAAGACGAGGGGGCAGCCGTTCGTGCCGTTATGTTCCGCTCCGCCGCACAAAATGTCAATTTTCCGATGAAAAACGGCATGAAGGTTATCGCTCGAGGTCGCGTGTCCGTCTACGAACGCGACGGCGCGTACCAATTCTACATCGAAAGCCTGCAAGCCGAGGGAATCGGCGACCTCTACGAAGCATACGAGCTGCTAAAGCAAAAGCTAACAGCGGCAGGCATATTCGACAACGCGCACAAAAAGCCGCTGCCTAAATTCCCGCGCACAGTAGGTGTAATCACCTCCCCAACAGGCGCGGCTGTTCGCGACATAGTTAACATAATCAAGCGGCGGTATCCGCTTTGCGAAGTTTTAATACACCCTGTACTCGTGCAAGGCGAAGGCGCGTCCGCTTCGGTTGCGGCAGCAATCGAATACATGAACGCAGCACAGCTTGCCGACGTGCTAATCGTAGGCAGAGGCGGCGGCTCCGCCGAGGACTTATGGGCGTTCAACGAAGAAGCCACAGTCATGGCAATCTACAACAGCGAGATTCCGGTAATATCCGCAGTCGGGCACGAAACCGACTTCACCCTATCCGACTTTGCCGCCGACCTACGTGCACCAACGCCATCTGCCGCAGCTGAACTATCCGTACCAAACGCCGCAGAACTGCTAAACAACCTGCGCCAACAGTACACTCGAATGCTCTACTGCGTCCGCAAAACAGTAGAATCCAAGCGCAACACCCTAAAACGCTTCGCTGTAAAAAACCCCGCCGACTACGTAAACCAAAATCGGCAATACCTCGACAACCTCACCAAACAAATGCAGCTTCACTGCGAAGCAATCAGCAGCAAAAAATCAAACGCATTCAAAATCGCCGCAGCAAAGCTGCACTCACTTTCACCGCTATCCGCACTATCACGCGGCTACAGCCTAGCCGAAAAATCCGGCGAAATCCTAAAATCCATCGCCCAAGCCGAACAAGGCGACAGCATTAGCGTACGTCTAACCGACGGCACACTAGCCGCAACAGTAACATCAAAATCCCCTACATAAGGAGAAAACCATGAGCAACAACTTTGAAACAGACATGAAGGAGCTGGAGGGTCTGGTAGCCAAGCTAGAGCAAGGCGACCTCACCTTAGACGGAATGCTCGACCTTTTCGAGAAAGGCGTAACCCTATCCAAGCAATGCGCCAAAACCCTCGACCAAGCCGAAGCGCGCATTAAAATAATAACTCAAAAGGACGGCGAAACTGTGAAGCAGGATTTTCAGCCGGTTAATCAAGGAGAAAGCAGATGAGCATAACACAGTACCTTGAACAAAAGAAGGCATACATCGACCAAGAGTTGGAAAACTACTCCTTCAAAGGCACAACCTTGTTGGAAGAAGCCTGCACCTACGCATTAACCAACGGCGGCAAGCGTTTGCGCCCGATACTTTCGCACATGGTATGCGACATGCTAGGCAAAGACTTTGACAGCGTACTTCCGTTCGCGATTGCAATAGAATTTATCCACGCATACTCGCTCGTCCACGACGACATGCCCTGCATGGACAACGACGTACTGCGCCGCGGCAAACCCACCGTCCACGTAGAATACGGCGAAGACATGGCACTTCTCGCAGGCGACACATTGCTCACCCACGCATTTGCAGTCATGTTAAACGAGGACAAACCATATACATTAAAGTGTATGAGAGAAATCACAAATGCGTGCGGCATAGATGGAATGTTGGGCGGACAGCTTATTGACCTGCTCACTGTTCGCACCGAAGAATCCCTCTATGAGATGGACACCAAAAAGACAGGCGCGTTAATCAAAGCCGCCGTTGCCATAAGCTGCATCGTCCACGACGCTCCCGAAGACTTCACACAAAAGCTGCTAACCTACGCCGAACACCTAGGCCTAGCCTTCCAAATCAAAGACGACCTCCTAGACATACAAGGCAACGTCAGCGTCCTAGGCAAAAACACAGGCGCGGACGCACAAAACGGCAGAACAACCTATGTAACAGTCCTAGGCGAAGAAAAAGCAACAGAGCGTTTAAACGAAATAATACAAAAAGCCAAGCAAGCAATCGAAGTACTTGACAACAACCAACTACTACTTGAATTAGCGGACTATGTAAAAAACAGGGAAAAGTAAAATGGGCATAATCGGCGCAACCTTCACATCGTGCATACTAGCGCAGCTTGCGAAGGTGATAATCGTATTTATAATCCATGGCAAGGCAGACTTCTCGCGCTTCATCGGCACGGGAGGTATGCCTTCTTCTCACGCCTCGACAGTAGTTACGCTGACCACATGTATCGGGCGAAGCGAAGGCATGGGCTCACCGCTATTCGCCGCCTGCCTTATATTCTCGCTCATCGTAATGTACGACGCCGCAGGAATCCGCCGCGCCGCAGGTCAACAGGCTCGAATCCTCAACAAAATAATCGAAGGCTGGAACCACGACAATCCTGAACTAATGAACACTCGCCTAAAGGAACTGCTCGGTCACACACCCTTCCAAGTTCTGGTAGGCGCAATAATCGGCGCAGCAATAGGCTTCATAGCCCCGTTGTAAGGCAATTAGGAATTAGAAATAATTTGATTTAACAAATTATTAACAATTGCAACCTATATTAGTGCTACAATTAAATATAAGTGAATGCTACATAATGAATTGTGAATTGAAAGGAATATATGTATACTATACGAAAAATGCTGCTGTCCTTCACCGTAAATCATTTTGTAATGTGCGGCGTTACGTTTATAATGATGCTGCTGCTTGGCTATTTGATGGATTGGATTGGCATGTTTGGGTTTTCGGTGATTACCGCAGTGATTTACGCGGCGGAGGTTTACACCGAGGGCTGGCGTTTCGGTAACAAGGAAAGCAAGAAGTACACAGGCGTGGAAGCACACCCGATGCGTGCGTTAAAAGCTTGCGGAGTACTTATCGGCATAGGAATCATACTTGCCTCCCTCACCTTTGTTACTCCGTGGGGAGCTGTTGTCAACACAGTTATTCGCGTATACTTTTCAATGTTCGCCGGACTGTACAATGTCAACACAAACGTTTCCGTCCTCGGAGTTATCGCGTCAATGCTAGTATTCCCTGTTTTCACAGTAGTAGGCTACCGCGTAGGCATGAGCAATTTCTCGCTATCCGAAACAATTCGCCAAAAGCTAGGCATCAAAGCCAAAAAGCGCAAACCTCGCGTCTACAAACTAAAGTAGGGGCGGATATTATCCGCCCGAGCAACACACCATATTGCCCCACGATATTTCCGCAATATAGTATAAATCCCACTGAGCCTCATATACATGTAATTAGATTGGTACAAGCTATCTAAATTACCTGTGGGAGGTTCGTATGTTTTTAACCATAACAAAGAGCAACATTTTACTCTGCATAGCCGTAATCGGAATCATCGCCGGGATTGCAATATTCGCACGCACGACTATGGCGACTACAACTCCGATTGACAAGAACACAATCCTAATCGACGCAGGCCACGGCGGAATGGACGGCGGCGCAGTCGGCAAGCAAGGCACTCTCGAAAAAGAAATAAACCTCGAAATCGCACAAAAACTAGAGCAGCTCTTCAAAGAAGGCGGCTACAACGTAATAATGACACGCACCGAGGACAAGTCCCTGCACGATTCGGACAAAAAAACAGTGCGCGCGCAAAAAAACTCCGACCTTAGCAATCGCCGCAAATTAATCGCAAACAGCGGCGCGGCCGCATTCGTAAGCGTCCACATGAACACATTCTCCGACAGCAAACAAAAAGGCGCGCAGGTATTCCACGCAACCTCCAACGAGGAAAGCAAAGCCCTAGCCGAAAACGTACGCATGGGCTTGCTAAACTCAATCCAAGACGGCAACAAGCGTGAAATCAAGCCGATACCTTCCAACATAATCATTCTAAAAGACGTAAAAATTCCTTCAATCATAGTCGAATGCGGCTTCCTCTCCAATGCAGAGGAAGAGCAAAAGCTAGCAACCGAAGAATATCAACAGCAGCTAGCGCAAGCGATTTACGAAGGAGTTTGTGCCTACATGGCAAAATAAAATAAAGGTCGCAAAGGACAAAATATGTTTTCAAAGTTTAGCGTAAGAAAGAAGTACACGGTAGTTGTCGCGGTTGTCATCGTGATAATTTTGGGCGTGATTGCGCTCCCGAACATAACTACCGATTTATTCCCCAACGTAAACCTGCCCTACGCAATTGTAAGTACAATGTATCCCGGAAAAGCTCCCGAGGAAGTGGAGCTGCGCGTTACTCGCCCGATTGAGCAGGTGATGGCGACCGTGAGCAACGTTGAGCTTGTGCGCTCATCGTCACAGCAGAGCAGCTCGCAGGTTATACTGCAATTCGTCGACGGCACCGACATGGATTTGGCAGTGCTTGCAATGCGCGAGGCGCTCGACTTAATCAAGGATTCACTGCCGGATGATTCAACTTCACCCATGATTCTAAAGCTTAACCCGGACATGCTCCCGATTATGGAAGTGTCCGTCGCGTTAAAGAATAAGAAGCTGGAGGAATCGTCGCCGTACATCGAATCAGTGGTAGTTCCTGCACTGCAAAGCGTAAGCGGCGTTGCGTCGGTATCGGCGAACGGCTTGATTGAGAATCACATTCGCGTCACCCTCGATGAGGACAAGATGGCTAAGGTGCAAGAGGATATTACCGCCGCGATAATGGCTAATGCAACCCCTTCTGATACCTCGACAGCTTCTACGTCAACAGTGCCGAATCGATTGCAAACCACTCCGGGATTGCTAGGCAACACACAGTCCGCAGCCTCAGCAATGGGCGCGGCCAATCCCCTTGCAAGCTTATTAGCAGGAAGCCTAGGCAACAACCTAACCTCCGGCATGGGCGCAAATCTCGCCCAAGGCAGCGGCAATTCCGCCGCAACAGGTGGATTCACCATATCCAAGGATATGATTTCCGCGCTAATTAAAGGTCAAAACTTCGACATGCCGCTAGGCTACGTCGAGGAAGATAACGAGCCATACATGGTGCGAATCGGCGAACGCTTCAAAACCCTTTCTGACATCACCGACATGGTCATCGTCGACCTAGGCATGGAAGGCGTCGACCCAATCAAACTAAGCGACGTCGCCAACATAGAAGTAGGCACAAACAGCGACAAAATCTACACAAACATAAACGGCGAACGTGCCGCAATCCTAACAATCCAAAAGCAAAGCACATTCTCCACCACAGACGTAACCAAGAATGTATTCGCCAAAATAAAGCAGCTAGAGGAGCAAAACGCCAACCTCACATTCGTGCCGCTGCTAGACCAAGGGCGTTATATCAACGAAGTTGTAAACACGCTGGGGCTTAATCTCATCATCGGCGCGGCACTTGCGCTGATAATCCTGTTCATGTTCCTGCGCGATGTAAAGTTCACCTTCATCATCGGCGTGTCGATTCCGATAAGCCTTGTAATCACCTTCGTTGCGATGTACTTTAGCGGAATCACGCTCAACATAATATCGATGGGCGGACTTGCGCTCGGTGTCGGAATGTTGGTGGACAACTCAATTGTTGTAATCGAGAACATCTATCGCTACCGCTACGAGGGTATGCCGATTAAGGAAGCCGCGATTAAAGGCGCGGTGCAGGTTACAGGCGCGATAACGGCATCCACCTTGACTACGGTTGCGGTATTTACGCCGATACTGTTTACGCAAGGTCTGACCCGCGACATATTCCAAGATATGGGATTGACCATATTCTACTCGCTGCTTGCAAGCTTGATTGTCGCAATCTCATTCGTGCCAATGCTTTCATCAGTTACAAACGACCACGAAAAGGATAAGCGGCACAGGATTCTCGACGCGGTGAAGCGTGGGTACACGCGAGTGCTAAACTTCGCGTTAAAGCATAGTGTTATCACTGTAACTGTAATATTCGCGCTGTTCATTGCAAGTTTAGGCGGCGTGCTGCTTGTAGGCACGCAGATGTTCCCCGAAACCGAAACAGGACAGATTAACACGACGATAAATATGCGCAAGGACATCTCCTTCGAGGACGCGACAAAAGTCGTGGACGAGTACGTCGACATCGTGCGGCAGATTGAGGACGTGGACACAGTAGGCGCAACAATGTCCGCAGGGTCAGGCGGAGGCGGTTTCGCAAGCATGATGATGGGCGGAGGCGGAGGTAGACGCAGCAACCTGCGTGCGTCAGTAACAGTAGTACTCGACCCCAACTCACGCAAAACAGCCGTACAAATCAAGGAAGAAATAGAAAGCCGCACCACAGGCCTTGACGTCGCAAGCCTAAGCGTATCCGGCGCAACAGTTAGCATGGACAGCCTAAGCGGCGGCGGAATCTCCATCGACGTAAAAGGTCCCGACTACGAAACGCTGGAAAAAGTAGCAACAGACATCGCAGACATTCTGCGAGGGCTAGAAGGCACAGCCAATGTGTCCGACGGAATCAACAAAGCGCAGCCCGAGCTACGCATAAGCCTAAACAGCGCAGAAGGCATGAAGCAAGGACTAACCACCGCGCAAGTTTATATGGAAGCCGCAAAACTTTTCGCCTCCGACAGCGCAGTGTCGCAGATGACCCTTGACAACAACGAGTACAAAATTTTCATAGACGAACAAGCACAAACAGCTCAAACGCGCGCCGACCTTGAAGCCATCACACTTTCAGGCAAAGACGGCGAAATCGCCCTAGGCGACATCGCCACAATCGAGGCAGAGCAAGGCTACCGCACCATCAATCGCAAAGGGCAAGAACGCTACCTCACAGTTTCCGCCGAAATAGCCAAAGGCTACAACATCGGCATAGTGAGCGCGGACTTGCTTGCAAAGCTGGGCGACTACACACTGCCCAACGGCTACACCTACGAAGTCGGCGGACAGACCGAAACGATGATTAACACCTTCCGCGACCTCCTGCTAATGTTACTCGTCGGCGTAATCTTCATCTACCTCATCATGGTTGCGCAATTCCAGTCGTTGAAGTCGCCGTTTATCGTAATGTTCACGGTGCCGCTAGCATTCACAGGCGGACTTGTCGCGCTGTTCATAATGGGCTTGCCGATAAGCGTAGTTGCGTTCGTTGGCTTGATTGTGTTGACAGGCGTGGTGGTAAATAATGGTATAGTTTTCGTTGACTATGCGAACATGCTAGTAGCCGAGGGCATGGACGTCAAGGAAGCCTTGATTAAAACAGGCAACGACCGTCTGCGCCCGATTCTAATGACCGCACTCACCACGATATTCGCGCTCTCGACCATGACCGTAGGCTTAAATAATCGCACCGAGCTAATGCAGCCTATGGCGATAACTGCCATCGGCGGACTTGTATACGCAACTGCACTCACGCTTGTATTCATACCTGTTGTATACAACTTGATGAACAGGCGCAAGAAAAATAAATAAACACGTTCCAATAAATGTACACCCGCGCAATTGCGCGGGTTTGCTTATTATAGAAAGGAGAACAATGGAGGATAAACTAAAACAACAGCTCGATTTCCTAATCGAAGCGGATAAAATGAAAAGCATATACCGCCGTACTATGCTTATCGACATGTCGCGGAACGAATCGGACGCGGAGCATTCGTGGCATTTTGCGCTCGCGGCGTATTTGCTGCGCGAGTATGCCGCCGATGAGGTTGACATAAACCGAGTTATCAAGATGGCATTGGTGCATGATATGGTGGAGATTTACGCAGGCGATACATTCGCCTACGACACGGCCGCCGCCGAGGATAAGCGTGAGCGCGAAAATGCCGCCGCCGACAAGCTTTTCGCCATGCTGCCAAGTGAGCAAGGCGCGGAATTACGCGCACTGTGGGAGGAATTCGACGACATGCAGTCGCCCGACGCACTTTTCGCCACTGCAATCGACAGGCTGCAACCCTTCATCAGCAACTTTATGACGCAGGGTCACACGTGGTCAGGGCATAAAGTCACCGTCGAAATGGTACTGAGGCGCATGGAGCCAATCCGCACCGCAATGCCCAAGCTGTGGGAATTTATCGAAACATCGTTGGCGAACGCCATCGAGAGGGGATATATCACATGATAGTGTCAGCTTCGCGCCGCACCGATATACCCTGCCACTACGCCGAATGGCTCATACACCGACTGTGCGCAGGCTATTGCGAAACCCGCAATCCCATGAACAACGCCCAAGTTTCACGCATACCGCTAACCCCTGATGAAGTTGACTGCATAGTCTTTTGGACGAAAGACCCTGTTAACATAATCCCACATCTGCCCGAAATCGACAGCATGGGCTTCAACTACTACTTTCAATTTTCGCTAACACCCTACGGTAGCGACCTGGAGCAGTCGCTGCGCGACAAAGGCGCAATCGCCGACACATTCGCAGAATTAAGTGGGGTCATAGGCAAACACCGCATAATTTGGCGATACGACCCAATCGCGATAAACGACGCCTACACCATAGACTACCACAAGCGTCAATTCGCGCACTACTGTGAGCGATTATCGCCGCACACCGAATCCGTCACAATAAGCTATGTCGACAAATACGCCAAGATAAAGTCGCCGCTAATCCGCGAAGCAACGGAGGAAGAAGTGGCCGAACTCTCACGCTTCATCGCCGAAACCGCACGCGCATACGGCATAGCAGCAAACGCCTGCTGCGAGCAAGGCCTGTCCGCCTACGGCATATCGCAAGCGCGCTGCATAGACAAATCCCTAGTCGAACGAATCTGCGCACGAACCCTAAACCTACCCAAGGACAAAAACCAACGCCCAAACTGCGGCTGCGCCAAAAGCACCGACATAGGCGCATACAACACCTGCACCAACGGTTGCATCTACTGCTACGCCAACAACGGCGCAAACGGCGCAATCCGCCGAAAATCAAAGCACAACCCCAACAGCCCCTCGCTGATAGATACACAAAGCTAACAGGCAAGGAAGGTCGACTTCCTCACCTGTTAGTTTATTGACTAATGCTATACAAGCGGCTGATTCGGAGCAGGTGTAAAGCTTGGGTTAAACGCGTAAAAGTTTTTGGAGTTGAGGTTATCCAGCGCAAGCTGCAATCCCTCACCGAAGCGTCGAGTTGAAAGTGAGTAAAAAGCCTTGCAATATCGGTGCTTTAGCGAAATAGGGAGAATAAGGACTATACTGAAAAACTCCATACAAATAACAGTCTAAAGGTTTTTAGTTACGAAACATAT
>CAYZNM010000015.1:22972-69989 GCA_964479875.1 uncultured Eubacteriales bacterium | reverse complement strand
ATTGTTGCACATCTCTGCGTCTTGCTTCGTCGCTTATGAATACAGGTTCTTAGTTCTTTCACCAAAATTATCAAACATACAATAAATATGATATACATTGGATCCATTATAATATCACCCCCTTCCACGGAAACAACAGAGAACAAACTTCATTCCCTCAAGTGGACGGTTGTTCGAAGTAGCCATACCTCGTTTGTGTGCTTACGCCTTTGCCGATTTTACTCGACAGCTACATAATAACACATATTCTGACAAAATGCAAATTACAATTGTGTTACAACGTGTAATATATATTACATCTTTGGTTTATCGATTACGCCCCACGTTCCGTCGCGCAGAACCCACGCAAGGCCTTCGCTGAAATTGAATGCCCACTCGAATTCAAAGGGGATTACTGCTTCGTTCTTTTCGTTGATATAGCCGTATTTTCCGTTGGATACAACGGCTATGCCGCCGGAGAAGCGCGATGCGCGTTTGTATTGGAAGGGGATTACCTCTTTGCCCTCTAGGCTTACGTAGCCCCATAGCTCGCCGCCTTTTAGCTTGGCAGGTAGTATTTTATCCGTTGGCTCGAATGCGCCGAACTCGTATTTGCAGGGGATAAGTGTTTCGCCTTTTATGTTGATTGCGCCCCATTTGTTGTCGAAGTCTTGTACTAGGGCGAAGCCGTGTTTAAAGTATGGCTCGATTTCTTTGTATTTTGCAGGGATTACAAGGTTGCCTTTTGTGTCGATTACGCCTTTTTGCCATTCGGTCGCGGCAACGGCATAGCCGCCCTTGAAAGCGGATACTGATTTGTATTTTTCGAGATTTAGTACGTGTTTGCCTGATTTGTCCATTGCGTTGATGAAGGTTTCATGGTCGCGCCCGTATACTGCTAATCCGTTGCTGAAATCTGTGGAGTATTTGCGATTTTGTTTGGGGATTGTTACTTTGCCTGTTTTGTCAATGTAGCTGTAGTAGGGAATGTAGTAGTTGAAGTTGCTGTTTGAACGCTCTTTGTCCAATACCTCGTCGTAGAGCATTGCCATTCCGTCGCTAAAATCGTGGACGCTTTTGGCTGAAATGTCCTTGATTATGATTTCGCCTTTTTTGTTGTAGTAGTTGAATTTGTCGCCTAGCTTGGCGTAGATTAAGCCTTCGGAGAAAGAACCTATCTGGTCGTGCTCGGTTGGGATAATCTCTTTGCCTGTGCGGTCGATTACGCCGTAGTCCAAGAATTTTCCGCCTGCGTTTTCCTCGTCTGTGTAGCGCACTTGCGCAAGACCTTCGTTGAAGCTTTCGGCTTCGTCATAGACTGCGGGAATCACGATTGCGCCGTCGCCGTTGATGTAGCCGATTTTTCTTCCATTGCCTTTGGCGTTTTCAATTGTGCGGTAAATGCGTGCAAGTCCGTCGCGGTATACTTCGTCGTTGAGAGGTGCGTAGCCTGGCGGGAGCGTCCATTTCATGAGCGTTTGCGCGAATGCCGCGCCGCTGCTCAGCAGGAGAATGAATACCAGTATTGCCGCTGCTTTTTTCATCATGTTGCCCTCCTTGAATTTATTTTGCAAACGTGTTGTATGCCCATGACGCTGCCATTATCACGCCTATGTTGAATAGGAGCGCAAAGGGTACGCCTGCATTGAATTTGCTGTGCTGAGTCTTGTGTCGGAAGGTGTTCATGCCTAGGATTGCGCCGAAGCCGCCCATGCAAAA
Source organism: uncultured Eubacteriales bacterium (assembly GCA_964479875.1). Lineage (GTDB taxonomy): Bacteria > Bacillota > Clostridia > Monoglobales > CAYZNM01 > CAYZNM01. Next base: position 68,291 of record CAYZNM010000015.1, on the reverse strand, counting down.
AGCTAGGATTAGCAGGGTTTTTTCGCTTATGCGCTGCCCTTTGCCTTTGGACTTTAGTTTGTCTGCTCCGTAGATGAGGCATACGACGATGTTCCATATTGCGTATAGGATTACGGCGTATGCAATGTATGTGTCGTTCATAAGATGACCTGATTGTTAAGTGCCATATCCATGACTTTTTGCACGTATGCGCCGTCGGCTAGTGAGGGCGAGGGCTGCTTGCTTTCGTGTACGCATTGCAGGAAGCTGTACATGCTGTGCATGTGTCCGCGCAGCCAGCCTATTGTGGATTTGGGGGAGGGGAATGAGCTTATGCTGCCGAAGCGTCCGACTGTTTCTATGGCGGTGAAGCCTTTTTCTGCGGCGGAGTTGTCGTAGTAGTATAGGTGGTCGGGCTTCATCAGGTCGAACTTGACTGCGCCGGCGTCGCCGTTTATCTCAAAGGTTAGGCTGTCGTCGTTGCCTGTGGCGATTTTGCTTGCTTCTATTGTGCCTATTGCGCCGCACTCCATTTTGGCGAGCATGTAAACTGCTTCTTCGGTGGAAACGCGGTCAGGGTAGGCTGTTTGCAGCACGGATTTTACTTCGGCGAAGCTGCCGATTAGGTGGTAAATCATGTCGATTGCGTGACTGCCTAGGTCGTGAAGTACGCCGCCGCCGCATATCTCCTTCTTCTGCTTCCATGATACGGCTTTGGTGTGATCGTTGTTGCCGCTGTGAAGGTAGTTGCAGCGGAAGGAGAGGATTCTGCCAAGGCGCGGCATTAGCTCCTTTGCCTTGATTACCGAGGGGAAGAATCGGTTGTGGAAAACAGTTTGCCCTATTATGCCTTTGGCGGTGGCTAGGGCTGCTATTTCTTCGGCTTCGGCATAGGTTGCGGTTAGCGGTTTTTCACAGTAGATGTGCTTGCCTGCTGCGATTGCTTGCTTTAGCTGCGGATAGTGCAGGTAGTTGGGCGTGGTTATCGATATTATGTCAATCTCGGGATTGGCTATGAGCTGCGCGTAATCGCTTGTGCCGTGAGCGAATCCGTGCTGCGCTGCGATTGCGTTGGCGCGGCCTTGGTCGGTGACGCATACGCTGTGCAGCTTTATTTTATAAGGAAGGTTGTCGTAGAACAGTGGAATGTTTTGCAGGCAGTATGTATGCGTTTTGCCCATGAAGCCGAAGCCGATTATGCCGATGTTGTATGTTTTCATGTTATCACCTCGATGATATTCTATCATATGTTGTGGAGGTTGGCAAGCTGATAATTTGCTGTTATTTTTTGTTTAATATGAATATTCTTATATCAACGCCAATTTTTCGTGCATACTCTATTACATATTTTGTCCCCTTGCTTTCCCCGTTCCAAAACGCCAGCACGCAGTCGGAATATTCGACAATTTCTTTATTGCGAACAAGCGGAGCGCATTTGCCATACCTGCCATAATCAGGGCGAAACTCCGTGTACATCATATTATTTGACCGCGCAAACTCCCTTGCGCAGTTGTCCACTCCCTTAGCGCCGCCTGATACTATCTCTGTTGTTTCTATAGGAATATAGCTGCTTATATTGCTCACGGTTAAATTTCTCGACCCAATTATTGCAACCTTCATATTCTACCTCCGATTTCATATACTATAATTATAGTAACTATAATCCTGTAAATTGTCAAGATGTATCTATTAATATAGTATAGCCTTGAGGTGTTGGTATGAAGGATTTGCGAAGCGTCAGCAGCATTAAAGAATACGGCACAGTTAGGCTAAAGCTAAGCGAATACATGGATAGGCGCGGAATATCACGCAATCATTTGTCGCGGTTGATTAATACGCGCTTTGAGGTTGTGGATAAGTGGTATAAAAACAATGTAGCTAACATGGACTTGGATATTTTGGCGCGAATATGTTATGTGCTGCAATGTGATATTGAGGATATATTGGAAATTGTTAGTCCAGATAAGGATAGCGGCGAATAAAAAGCGTTACATCGAGAATCGATGTAACGCTTATAAAAATAAATTTTCGCGTATCTGTATTGACATTCTCATATATTTGTGGTATACTATAAACATAAGAAGGCGCAAGCATTTGAGATAGGTCACCTTCGCGCTTTTGTTTTTATTTTAAAACGAGAAAAGTAGCCCATATCTTGTCACAGAAGGGGGCTACTTTTTTAATTCTTGAACAAATATTATTAATACAACTATCAGTAAAATAGTACCATAAAGTTCCAGCATTTATACACCCCCTCCCACGGAACAGCAGAGAACAAAATACATTCCCCAAGTGGACGGTTGTGCGAAGTAGCCATACCTCGTTTGTGTGCTTACGCCTTTGTCGATTTTATTCGGCACGTACATAATAACACATATTCCGACAAAATGCAAGTTACAATTGTATTACAATCACGGCAAACGCACGAATGCGAATGTGCGCAGAATCGCACACGGGCGGGCACAAGACCCGCCCCTACAGTAGTGCGCGATTACGCTCGCGGCAGCTCTGTCATGCGTAGGTTGGTGCAGCCGTAGGGGATTAGCGTGATTTGTTCCGGCTCGCCGTAGGGTTCACCTGTGGGGGTTAGCGCGGCGTGACCGTCTACTTTATCCCAGTTTATTTTGCGTACGTATGCTTTTATGCAAACAGGTGCGCCGTCGGGCGAATAGGGCATGTCGCCGACGCTTCCTTGCGCAAACTCCATCGGCATGTCTGCGCATAGTGCGTATTGCCAATGGCTGTCGGTGAATACCTCGTAGTCACAGTGGGGGAATTCGCGGCAGGGCTTGTCTTGGTTTACTTGTACGAATTTTTCGTTTAGCTTTAGGGAGTATACGAGTGCGCCGCGTTTTACTGCGACCATGCCATTGGGGCGTTCTACTACCTCGATTTGCGGATTTAGTGCGATGGTGAGTGTGTCGCTGTCTACGTCTGCGACGTAGTATTCGCCTGCGTTTGAGGCGATTCCGTTTACAGTTGCAGACTTCGCCCACGCCGGAATGTGTACGGACAACTTAAACTTGCCTGAGGTTTTTATCGTAACGCTGTCGCCGAAGGGATAGTCTGTTTCGATGCAGACGCTTACAGGCTTGCCGCCGATTGTTGTGTTTACGCTTGCGGGAGCGATTGCGGTTACTGTTATGCCGTCTGCGCTTCCCATGAAGATAGATTGCGCGAATTTGGGGAAGCCTTGGCTTAGGTTTGCTGTGCAGCAGCCGAAGTTTGGCTCTAGGCCGTAGAGGTTGCTTTCAGGGCCGTTGGTGAGGAAGATGTGGTTTTCTTGGCGGCTGCACTCGATTTGGTTGACCTGTTGGTCGTATTGGTGCGCCCACATGTCGGGGGTGAATGTCGCCATGAGCGCGTTGTAGGTGATGAGTTCAAGTCTGTCGCTCCAGAAAGTGTCGCCTGTGCAGGAAAGCAGATGTTGCAGTGAGTACATGTATTCAACGACTGCGCACAGCTCTGTGCCTTGGATTGGGCTGTTGCCTGCGAGGCATTCGTCTCCGGTGAACATTCCTGTAACCATGCCGTGGTATTTGTCGAGAATATCCACCATTCCGCGTGCGTCGATTGCAAGCGGCACGTCGGAAACCATGCGCCAAAGCTCAGGGCATTTCAACATCATGGCTGTGTTCACTATGTGGTTCATCTGGCTCCAACGCCCTTTCGGCTGCGCTGTTTTGTAGATGAAGTCGCTGTACAACGCCATCCAGTCAAAGCCTTGGCAGCGCAGCTTGATTGCTAAATCGTGCAGCCATTGCTTGTCTTGCTCACGTTCGTACAGCCAGAAAATAGGTATAAAGCACTCGAACCAACGCGTCTGCGCCCAATTGAACAGCACGGCAAAGTCGATGTGTTTGTCCATATTGCGCAGCGCGCGGCGGATTACATCCTCGACACGCTCGTCGCCTGTCGCGTCATGCCACACAGTCAGCACCTTCAAAATCAGGAACAATGCCCATATGTCGTACCCACGACGTTCCTCCGGGGTCTTAGTAGGACAAAGCCAGCCGTCCTCCTGCTGCTTCTCGATTATCGCGTTGACATACTTTTCTGCGCGCGCCATCATATCTGCGTCGCCGAGCAGCTTCGCCAGCGGAATAAATCCGTCGAGCCAATAAGGCATTCTCTCCCAGCCTTCGCACTCGCCGCCTATCCACGCGCTGTCCATTATGTCAGGCCAAAACTTATCCAAATTCCCGGACAGCCCTGCGGCCTGAATCTTCAGCTGATTAAGCAGCCACCCGCTAGGCTTCACCTCATTCAATCCAAACACTTTCAACTTAGGTTGCTTCATATTAATTTCTCCGATTTTTATATTGACATTCTAATATATTTGTGCTATCCTATAAACATAAGAAGGCGCAAGCACGTGAGATAGGTCACCTTCGCGTTATTGTTAATAAAGCAGAAGTAGCCCGCATCTTGCTACGGAGGAGGGCTACTTTTTTCTTAGTTCTTTCACCAAAATTATCAAACATACAATAAATATGATATACATTGGATCCATTATAATATCACCCCCTTCCACGGAAACAACAGAGAACAAACTTCATTCCCTCAAGTGGACGGTTGTGCGAAGTAGCCATACCTCGTTTGTGTGCTTACGCCTTTGTCAGTTTTACCCGACGCATACATAATAACACACATTCCGACAAAATGCAATTTACAATTATATTACAGTGTGTAATATATATTACAAAATTCAACGTCGTTCGGGCGAACGACATCGGGTGGGCACAAGACCCACACCTACATAACAAACAAATCGTCCATGCCGTACAAGCCTGCCGGCTGCTTATGCAAAAACTGCGCGGCAGCAACTGCGCCCTTTGCGAAAACCATGCTGGATTCGGCTTTGTGCGTGAACTCAAGCACTTCCTCTGCGCCTGCGAACAGGCAGGTGTGCTCGCCTATGATTGTGCCGCCGCGGATTGAGTGTATGCCGATTTCGTCCGCGCCACGCTTTTGTCGTACGCTTTCGCGCTCGTAGACGAAGCGGCTTTTTGCCGACCTGGCGTTTGCGATATTGTTTGCAAGCGTCACGGCCGTGCCGCTTGGAGCGTCCACCTTTTTGTTGTGGTGCTTTTCGATTATCTCTATGTCATACGGGTCGCAGCCGGAATTTGCAGCAATCAAGTCAAGCTGACGCGTCACCTGCTTCACGACATTGTTCAGTATATACACGCCGATTGACATATTGCTTGAAATAAAAATCGGTATATTCTTGGCGCATTCGTTCAATTTCGCGCGCTGCATATCGTCATGCCCTGTAGTCGCAAAAACGATAGGCTTGCCCCTGCCCTGCGCAAAATCGAGCAGCCCATAAAATGCGTCGGGGCGCGTAAAATCCAAAATGCAGTCGAAGTCCTCCGACACATCATTTATATTTTCGTACACAGGATAGTTGGACAACTGCACATTGTAAAAGTCCATACCTGCCACAATTTTTACATAATCCTTGCCTGCGCAATAAGCGGTAATCGCCTTGCCCATCTTGCCGTTGCACCCTGTCAATAATAGCTTTAACATAGCCGCCTCCTCTTTTGTACTGATTCCATCATAACATATTATGCGCGTTAATGCAATATACGCAAAGATGGTTTTTATGGCAAATTCCGTTTTGACAATCAAACGTGCAGGTGATATAATATTAACACAGTATACATATACATATAGTCAATCACGTTTCATTCCGCTAAATCAGAAGTGCGACGAATGACCATAGAATCAAGGAAACGTGATTGACTAGCAGATTGTTTTAAAGTTGTTTGACTATAGGTTATTGACAGGAGGCGGTTTTATGTTAATTGCGGGAATAGTAAAGAATTCATTCGTGGACTATCCGGGAATGATTGCTTTTGTTGTGTTTATGAAGGGTTGCAACATGGATTGCTACTATTGCCACAACAGGCATATTATTGACGGGAGCAAGTGCATACTGCACGAGGAAAATTCCGTGGTGGAGATAATCAAGCAGCGGATAGGCTTTATCGACGCTGTGGTAATTTCCGGCGGAGAGCCTACGCTGCAAAAGGGCTTGGCGGAATTTGCCGCGAAGATAAAGGCTTTAGGGCTAAAGGTGAAGCTTGACACCAACGGAATGCGCCCTGACGTGATACAAGCTTTGCTCGACCAAGGCTTACTCGACTTTATCGCGATGGACATAAAGGCAACATGGGCGAAGTATGCGGAAATAACGCACTGCGAGGCCGACACAGACGCAATCAAACGCAGCATAGCCATAATCGAAGGCAGCGGAATCCCCCACGAATTCCGCACAGTCCGCGCGACCGAGCTGACCGATGACGACATAGCCGAGATACGCACCTACGTCGCAGACGGAACGCTCACTGTAAACGAGATGAAGACATACAAATGAGAGCATGTTGACAAAGCGGTTCGCATAAATGCGAACCCTACGAGGATAACAATGGCACACTACAAGACACTATCCGCAATATTTCCAATCATCATAAAGCAAAGCGGCAATACGCGGCAGGTACTGCTGCACCGCCGCGCGAACACAGGCTACATGGACGGCAAATGGGATTTCGCAGGCAGCGGCCACGTCGACGAAGGCGAATCCGCAACGCAAGCAGTGGTGAGAGAGTGCCGCGAGGAAGTCGGCATACACGTTCAAGCCGCGGACATACAGTTCGCGCATTTATCCCACAGATTAGGCTTAAACGGCGGACGAACATATTACGACATTTATTTTTATGTAAACAGCTACGATGGCGCTCCAACGATAAACGAGCCGGAGAAATGCTCCGCGTTGGAGTGGTTTGACGTAAACGCGCTGCCGGAGGATATGATTGATTTCCGCAGACAGATTCTGCTAGATTGCCTAAACGGCGTCACGTACAGCGAGGTTATATAGGCTTAAATATAGTTTGAGGGCTTTCGGAGAAAAGTCTTCCGTAGAATTCGATGGCGTATCGGTCGGTCATGCCTGCGATGAAGTCGCAGATGATTCTTTTTTTATTTCGCGCCAGATGGTAAATGTTTTGGAAATCTTCCGGCAAAAGTTCACCCGCGGAAGCGTCTATTCGCTCAAATATTTTCGCGACAATCTCCTCTCCTCTGCTTTCTGCCGCTTTTAATCTCGACGAACTAATCAAGCAAATATATGAGAAGTGTTTTAAAATATTAACCCCCAATAAAGTTTCTTGGTCGAACATTACTTTTGACAGGATTGGGTTCGTGTCATTTTTTTCAACGTATATGCCGTCTATGAAATCATTTACTAAAAATGATGTAAAGCCTGTGCGTAAATATCCGTTGTTTGCAAACTCTTTTGATTGCTTGTATGATTCTATGATACTGATGTATGAGTTCTTCAATCTGTCGCCGGATTGTGATTCATGAGCAATTGCAGATTGGTCGAAGACGAATGCAAATATTTCTGCTAACTTTGCGCGGCATGTACTTTCCGTGCAGTATATTTTGTCTTTTGTGAGCTTGTCCGCAATTTTAATAAAAATTTCGTTATCTGCTGCAATCATTTCCAGCGGCGAAAGGAATCCGGCTTTGAACGCATCCTCTATATCATATGTAGAATAGGCGATATCATCAGCTAAATCCATTATCGAACATTCAATTGTTTTAAACTTAATACTTTTGTTCGGCGCAAAGCCAAGCACGCACTCCTTAACTTTGTCTACGATTTTACGCTCGGTGTCGTAGTATCCTTTTGTTACGCGTTCAACTTGCTGCGGTATACAGTTGTCGTATTTTAATGCAGATGCTATAACTCTCGCAGTTAAGTTTAATCCGCTGCGGCAGTCCTCATCTCCTGCGTTGTCGAATATATTCAAGGGGCTTTCTGTTTTTTCAAGATGAGTGATAATTCGCAAAGTTTGGGCGTTGCCCTCGAATCCGCCGTGCTCCTTCATGCACTTGTTTAGAGCGTTTTCTCCGTTATGCCCAAAGGGCGGATGCCCCATGTCGTGGATTAGGCCTGCAATCTCACAAACGTCAGGCTCAATGAGCGAACTTAGCTCCGGGTATTGCTCCATCAGCTTGAACGCTATTGATTTCGCTATTTGTGCGACTTCAAGCGAATGGGTCAGTCTATTGCGGAAGAAGTCATTCTCCTGCCCGGGGAATAACTGCGTTTTATTTTGCAAGCGTCTAAAAGCGGGGGAGTGAATCACTCGTCCGTAGTCGCGTCTATATTGAGTGCGGTAGTCCTGGCGATTGGTTTTATCTTCTGCCAGAGTCGCAAACCGAAACATGTTGTTTATTGGCATTGCATTTTTCCCTCTCGCCTAAAGGCTTAGTTGTTTTACCAAATATATACTGTCCATCTTTAATGGTTAGAGTGGTACGTTGTTTGATTTCGTCCATTTCTATTTGGGTGTTAAACCTGCTGCCGCCCAACGATGTAAATGATATTTGTTTCTTCACCTTTGCCCCCCATTGCCTTTGATGTTTTTGGCTTGTTTCATAATATGTTGAGTATATCACAACATGTTATTGATTGCAATCAAATATTTGGTACTTTTTATGACAATTATACTTAAAAGGTAAAGCAGGGCGGATATGTTCGCCCTGCTTTTATTCTGTCTGGATGTTTATGTCGGTGTAGGTGGAATTTATGTTTATGCGGTATGCACCTGTTGCCGAGGGAGTGCTTCTGGTTTTTTTGTCCAGCTTATCGCCGTTTAGGTGGACGCCGCCGTAGCTGTTGCTGGAGTTTAGCTCGTTGTAGTCGCTTATGCTGTTGGTTGTTTCGACCGTGACGCTTCCGTAGGAGGAACTGATTTCGATGTTGCCGATTGCGCCTATATAACCGTTTTTGGTGTAGGTGCTTGTGTGGGTCAGGCTTTCTATGTCGCCGTAGAAGGTTGTTTTGCCGTATCTTGTGTCTGCGTTCAGCTTTTTCGCGGTTACTTCATTTGCGACAAAGTCACAGTAGCTTGCATTGTAGGATATTTTGTCGGCAAGCAGATTGTTTAGCTCTATCGAGCCGTAGCGCGCGTCCAGGTCTAGGCTGCCTATGGAATCGGCAGTTAGGTTGAGGTTGCAGTATCTTCCGTCGTAGCGCAAGCTCTCGAATGAAAGCTCGGGGGCGTAGATTTTCAGCGTGTTGTTTGATGATTCGCCGAATAATGAGAAGCCTATGAAGCTTATGAATGAATTGGTTTTGACGTACAGTGTGTCGCCTCTTACTTCTGCTGTGAGCTTCCTGCTGCTGTGGTAGGATAGGTCGGCTTTGTAGTCGGTGCTTTTTACAAACTCTATGTTTGTGTACGAGGTGTCTATATTGATTTTGCTAAAGCTAGGCAGCGATACTGCTTCGTCAATTCTCTCGCTCGCGAACGATTCGGCAGGCGTGAACCTTCCGTCTACGTAAAATAGTGCGTGACTTGCTCCGCCTGCGCTGCCTGCGAGCATGAGTATTCCGCCTGCGACTATCATCGCGACTGCTATAAGCAATACTCTCTTATTCATATCTCTTTCCTCCAAGCTTTTTCTTGATGTAGTGCATCGTGCCTACGAACATTCTTTTAATTGTTGCGGAAAATGACATTGCTACGTTTTTGATTGACTTGATGAAGGGTGCGTAGCATAGCAGTGCGATTCCGCCAAGCACAAGCCCTGCGCCTATGAAGAATATGCCTGTCGCAAAGTTTGTAAACAGCATCGTGATTCCTAAGTAGAACGACGCTATTCCGCCTGCGACAAATGCTATAAGCAGTGCGCCGAATGTCACAACAATCGCAAGCAGCACCGCGCCAAGCGCCATGCCCACCGCGAACAAAGCCATAAGCAGCGCGAACGCAACCGCAACAAGCGCAGCTGCAAGCGGCAGTGCAATCGGCGCGGCAAAAATTGACATTATCACCAACAAGGCTGTGCGCGTTCCGCTTTTGCGCTCGGATTTGGTTGTGCCTTGCATGTTGTTTGCAGCGTATTCCGCTGTGATTTGCGCGGCTAGCGTGTTGGGGTGCGGAAGCTTGGCTATTGCTGCGGCTTCATCGCCGCTGTCTGAAATATACTCGCTGTAGTAGCGCAGTGCTTCCTCGCGCTCATACGGCGGCAGCTTGTGCAATGCCCTTGCAAGCGCGTTTAAGTATTCCTGCTTATTCATCTCTTCCTCCTAGAAAAATGTCAACCTTCTCCTTAAAGTCCGCCCATTCGTGCTTGTAGCGGTCGACCTGCTTCTCGCCCTTTTCGGTTATTTTGTAGTAGCGGCGGTTTCTGCCTTGAAACGGACTGTCGTATGTCGTCAGGTACATCTCTTTTTGCAGCCGCTTTAGCACGGGGTACAACGTCGATTCCGACACCTCGAGTATGCGCACGATATCCTGCGTAAGGCTGTAACCGTAGGCGTCGCCTTTATGCAGCACCGAAAGCACGCAGGCGTCCAGCAATGTACTGCTCACTCCAAATTGCATGATGTTCTCCTTTCTTTCTTGTTCCTTGCTTCTGTACAATATTATACATCATATAATATTAGTTTGTCAAGAGTAATATTTTGCGTAGAGTATAAAAAATATGCTTGACAAGCCGAAAAATTTATGCTATTATATATAAGCAGCAAAGAACAGTTACCGCGCCGGTGTGGCGGAACTGGCAGACGCACAGGACTTAAAATCCTGCGAAGCTAATACTTCGTATCGGTTCGACCCCGATCACCGGCACCAAATTAAAAACCCACGCTTGATGAAGCGTGGGTTTTTGCTATATTGCTCATTAGTTTATGCTTTGTTGTTGTGCCTTTTCCTCGTTTGATGGTCTGCGTCAAGCTCGGCTTTTCGCGCGGGGATGCCTGTAAGTGCGGCTAACTCATTCTGTGCGCCAATTACTCTGTCGAGCCACAATTGCTTGTAGGGGTCTAGGTTGCGGCTGCCCTTTGGAATAACAATCGGCTCGGCGAACACAAGCCTGTTCTCCGCGCCCTCGACTGCTTGCTCAATAAACGCAGGCAGCACGGGAATCCCCAGCATTTTCGCAAGCCAAAACGCGCCGCGCTCTATATCCTCCGCTTTGTCTTTGTTTATGTCGTAGATTGTGCCTTGCGAGAACATGAGGAAGTGCTTCGGCTTATCCCCTTCGTTAAACCACTTTTCCGCGGCCCTTATTGACGCCATCGAGCCGCCCACGCTTTTGCGGTCGACGGCGAAAACCTTTTCAATATACAATATAGGCGTAAGCTCCTTCGGTATCGAAACGCCGTTGAAGCAATTCTCCTTCGCGAAAACAAAAAGCTGCGGGTATGTAGCAATCACCTTGCTCATCACCTCATAATAATAGCTCATTATAAGCGGAGCGTCGGAGTCGGTCAAGTGATTCGCCGCGATAATATAAGAAGCCGCTGTAAAATCCTGCGGCAGATTGTATGCCTTAAAATTGTACAGCTTTAATATCTCTTTCTTCCCCTCAATCAGCTTGCGCCTTAATTCATCAGGGTTGTTGATTACAGTTAAAACGTCTTTTGCTGCATTTTCTGAAAACATCGAGCTTGCGTTAAATAAGCGCATGTTGCCCCCTTTGTTGGGTGTGTATTGTGATTCTTTCATATAATTATACCTCTTTTCGGTGAAAAGAGCAAGTAGGGGCGCGCATTGCGCGTCCGCGGATTTTGTACATATTACAATTCGCGAAACGAACGTGACCTCCCCTCTTGAAATATTCCGCCGTTCCGACTATAATATATACAAAGACGAATCAAGGGGGCGGAATGATACACATAACTATCTGCGACGACGAACGTTCGCAAGTCGAATACCTCGCCGCAATCGTGCGCAATTGGGCAAGCGAACGCGGCCTTGCCGTGCGCGTGTCGGATTACGCGAGCTCGGAGAGCTACCTTTTCGCGTACGAGCAGGATAAATCCGCCGACATTCTGCTCTTGGACATACAAATGAAGGAGCTGGACGGAGTTGCCCTTGCGCGGAAGATTCGGCAAGATAATGACGATGTGCAAATAGTTTTCATCACAGGTTACGCGGATTATATCGCGCTTGGTTACGACGTGTCCGCACTGCATTATCTCATGAAGCCGATTAGCAGCGAAAAATTGTTTGAGATACTCGACAAAGCAGTCGCGCGATTGAAGCAGACCGAAAAAACCTTGCTCGTCGACACATCGAACGAAACTGTCAGAATCCTACAAAGCGACATCTTATTCATAGAAGCCTTCGCCCATTCAGTAGAAATAAACATCGTAGGGAGTGATGCCCTCGTCGCTCCGCAAAGCATAAGCGAAATCGAAAAATCCCTAGGCGGCGACTTCATTCGCTGCCACCGCTCATACATCGTGGCATTGCGCCACATCGCGCGCATAACCAAAACCGACGTAATACTAGACAGCGGCAAAGCCATTCCGCTGTCGCGCCGTTTATACAACGACGTAAACCGCGCATTCATCGACTACTACAAAGGGGGCAGGTAAAATGGGCTTATTCTCATGGCTTATCGCCCCGATCATCGACAAACGCATTGCCGCATTCCAAAGCGACTTAATGGGCAAGCACGTAGCCGAGGTAGAAAACATCTATCGCCAAATGCGCGGCTGGCGACACGACTACCACAATCACATTCAAGCGATGATTGCCCTAGTCGACAACATAAACGCAGCGGACGCAGGCGCACCCCTACGCGAATACCTACTAAACCTAAACGACGACTTAACCAACGTCGACACCATCATAAAAACAGGCAACGTCATGGTCGACGCAATCCTCAACAGCAAAATATCGCTTGCAATGTCGCAGCGAATCAGCATCAACGCAAAAGCAATCGTGCCAAAGCAGCTGTCCGTGTCCGAAATCGACCTCTGCGTAATAATCGGCAACCTCCTAGACAACGCGACCGAAGCTTGCCTAAAGCTTCCGCATGAATCCGACCGATTCATACGAATCTACATCGACATCCTCAAAGAGCAGCTATACATCTCCGTTTCCAATTCTGTAGGAGGCGAACCGAAAAAACACGGACGCTCGTACCTCACAACCAAACAAAAAGACGGCCACGGCTTCGGCTTGCTTCGCGTAGACAAAATCGCCCAAAAATACGGCGGCTTCGTAAATCGTCAAAACGAGGACGGCGTTTTCGCAACCGAAATTATGCTGTCGTTATAATCATGCAACCATTCGTGCGCGTACGACTACCATTCGTGCGCGTTTTTACATTTTCAAATTCCGCTGTGGTAGAATAAACGCAAAAGGAGGCGAAAAAATGAATCAAAAGGAAATGAATCACAATGTCTTTCAAAATGTTATCCACCTGCTTGGAATGGCTTACAAGCATCACAAAATCGTCTTTGTGTTTATTCTGCTTGAGATGATTTGCAACGGTGCGCTGCCGCTGTTTGGGCTGTATCTGCCTAAGCTTGCGGTCGAGCTTGCGATGAATAACGACGGACTGGCGCATGTTATGTGGACGCTCGGCACATTCGCCGCGGCATATGTAGCCGTGCAATGTATAAGCAGAGTTGCATCGGAGGGAAGGTATCCCTTTCAAAATAACCTGAGAATGGTTTACGCGATAGCCTTATTCGAGAAAGCTCTCGACTGCGACTATTCCATCATGGAAACAAGCGAGGGGCAAACGTGGTACGAGAAAGCAAAGTCGACTGTCAGCGGCGGCGATGGCTCGACTACATCGCAGATGTTCTGGAGCATTACGAGCCTTATATCAGGGCTAATCTCATTCGCGTTTATTTTCGGAATCATATCAATGCTAAGCATCTATATCTTAGGCATGTTGATTCTGCTATCGGTTGCCAACTATTTTCTAAGCAGCTTCGCTCTCAAATATGAGAACAGCAAGCGCGACGAAGAAGCAGACATAGGCAAGAAATCAGACTACCTAGAACGCGCAATGGCAGACACAAAAGCAGCGAAGGACATACGGCTCTACAGCCTAACGTCGCTGTTCGCAACAGTGAAGGAAAAGATTATAGCGCAATCGTTCGATTTAAAAAACAAAATAAACAATAGCTACTTTATGTTTTCTGCCTTAAAAATGCTTGTCACAGCTTGCCGCGACGGCGTAGCGTACGCCTACTGCATATGGCAGGTGATAAACGGCGGTGTCACCATACCCGAATTTATCCTGTACATGGGCGCGATTGCAAGCTTTTCCGCGTGGCTTAACGGAATCGTCGGCAACATCACAACCTTAAAGCGCGAGAACGTGCGCCTTAACGACCTACGCGCCTTTTTCGACTACACCAACAAGCTCGACCCCAAAAAGCCGCTGCCCATATCAGACCTAACCCTCCCGCTCGACATCGAATTCAAAAACGTAAGCTTCCAATACACACACGACACGCCGAAAATCCTCGACGGCTTAACCTTCCGCATAAAGCCTAACGAAAAAATCGCGCTGGTAGGCGTAAACGGCGCAGGCAAAACAACCATCGTAAAGCTGCTATGCGGCTTCTACAAAGCGACCGAAGGCGAAATCCTCATCAATGGACGCAACATAGACAACTTCAAGCGCGCAGGCTTATACACTCTATTTTCCGCCGTATTCCAAGACATTTGCATACTCCCCCTCACCGCAGGCGAAAACGTATCCTTCGCAAAAGCTGTAGACAGCGACGAAACGCGCCTGCTAAAATGCCTGGAACTCGCCGGAATCAAAGACGAAATCCTGAAGCACAGCAAAGGATTAAATGCGCCCATGCTGAAAAACATGGAGCCGGACGGAATTATGCTGTCAGGCGGACAGCAGCAGAAGCTGCTTCTCGCACGTGCGCTGTACAAGGACGCACCGATACTTATCTTAGACGAACCCACCGCTGCCCTCGATCCAATCGCCGAATCGGAGGTATACGAAAAATTCCACGAGGTTACGCAAAATAAAACCGCCGTCTACATCTCGCACCGATTGGCAAGCACACGCTTCTGCGACAGAATCCTAATGCTAAAGGACGGCAAAATAATAGAAGACGGCTCCCACGACGAGCTTATGACCAAAAACGGCGAATACTCGTACATGTTTGAAATCCAAAGCCACTACTACAAGCAGGAGGGGGAAAGCGCATGAAAAACGAATCTATCAAAAGCGCAGGAATAAAAGGTGCGCTAAAGGTATACAAGGTTGTATACGACATGGATAAGCTGATTGTCCTGCTGCTGTTCCCTGCCGCAATCCTTCGCGCGATAAAGCCGTACATCGCGTTGCTTGCGACGTCGTTTATCCTGCAAGGCTTCACCGAAGGCTCGTCGTATCAATCGCTGCTTTACATCGCGCTAGGTGCTGTAGGCCTTAACTTCCTCGTCGACTTCATCGAGGGATTTATTTCCAAAATCCAGCAGACGCACAACTCCGTTTATATCCCAAAAATATACATGGCGCAGTCGGAAAAATATCTGTCGATGGACTTCCAACTAATAGAAAGCCCCACCGTCAACGAAATCAACGAGCGCATAGCAAAGAGCAACCAATGGGGCAGCGGATATTGGAATTTGTCGTATTATTTGAGGAATCTGCTTGACAACCTCTTCGGCTTCATCGTCGGCGTTGCTATGATTGTGCCGTTCTTTTTAACAAGCAATGTCAGCGGCGGCGTGACATTTTTATCCTTGCTCCTGCTTTTATCAGGCGCATCTGCCCTCTTCAATTCAAAGTTCATTCAAGCAAAGATAACAGCGCACCTTAACTCAATGAACTCGAAATACTCCGTGAAATACCTATTCTACTTCATATACGGCAGCCCAATCAGCGACATTCTCAAAACGGCGCGTATATACAACATAAAGAAGCTCATAAAAAGTTACCTCGACCAAGATGAAGGAAAGTTAAGAGAGTTCAACAAAGTATTCACAAAATACTCCATCCTTTCAGGCTTTGCCGGCGCGTTAACAAGCGGCATACTAACCACAGGCGCATACCTGTTCATCGTAGCAAAAGCAGCCACCGGCGCAGTTTCCGCAAGCAACATCGTTCGCTACGCCGGAACGATATACAACATGGCAAACAGCTTCTTCGGCTTATCCTCCGCCCTGTCGCGCCTGATTGACCAAACCGACCGAATACAGGCAATGCTTGAATTTATGGAAGTCGAAAACGTGCTGTACAAAGGCACGCTGCCTGTAGAAAAGCGTCGCGACAACGACTACGAAATCGAGTTCAAAAATGTATCCTTCAAATATCCGGGAAGCGATAAGTATTCGCTGAAAAACTTTTCGCTAAAGCTGCACATCGGACAAAAGCTTGCCGTGGTAGGAATGAACGGAAGCGGCAAAACAACAATGATTAAGCTCCTGTGCCGACTGTACGACCCGACCGAAGGCGAAATCACGTTAAACGGAATCGACATCAAAAAATACGACTACAACGAATACATGAGCATTTTCTCCGTAGTATTCCAAGACTTCAAGCTGCTGTCGTTCAAGCTTTCGGAAAACATAGCCTGCTCCACAACATACGATGCAAAGCGCGTCGCCGACGTAATCGAAAAGGTTTCGCTTGCCGAACGAGTGGGAAAAATGCAAAACGGTCTGGACACCCACCTCTACAACGACTTCGACAAAGGCGTAGAAATCTCCGGCGGCGAAGCGCAAAAAATCGCACTGGCACGCGCCCTATACAAAAACGCCCCCTTCATAGTTCTAGACGAACCCACCGCCGCCCTAGACCCAATCGCCGAATTTGAAATCTACAGCAAATTCAACGAAATAGTAGGCGACAAAACAGCAATCTACATCTCACACAGACTTTCGAGCTGCCGCTTCTGCGACGACATAGCAGTATTCCACGAAGGTCAGCTAATCCAACGCGGCAGCCACGACAAGCTAATCGCCGACGAACGCGGCAAATACTACGAGCTATGGAACGCGCAATCGCAGTATTACAACGAGAAGGGAAACGGAGATGGCGAAGCATAAAAAATACACGCTCCTAAGCAATTGTGCCTATGTCCTTGCAAACGTTTGGCAGTGGGATAAAGTGGTATTAGTATTCATCGCCGTTTCCGCCATATCAGGCGTACTCATACCATACGCCGGAATATACATGCCAAAATCGGTTATCGACACCGTGACGGCAACCCCCTCTATCCCCTCGGTCGCTTACGTGATAGCCTTATATACCGTCGCAATCACGGCACTCAACGCAGCAAACAAATACACCACAGGCTATGTAAACGCTTCTGCTATGTCGAATCGCATGAGGTATTTGTTTTTGTCAAACGACAAAGCAATGCGCACCGATTACGACAACATAGAAAGCGCAGCAGGGCAGCAAATGCGAAACAAGCTTAACGCTGCAGTCAACAGCGACAGAGGCGGCCCGCAGCTTATACTTCGCACGCTGCCCACAGTTATATCAGGTCTAGTCGGAATCGCCGTCTACGGCGCAGTGCTGTCAAAGCTTAACCCCATAATCTTCGCGCTGCTTATCGCAACATCAATCGCCAACTATTTTGTGCTGCGCAAAATCACGCAATACCTTGAAAAGCACCGCAACGATTACAGCAAGATGATGGGCAAGTTCGTCTACCTTGCTTTCCGTATGCAGGATTTTAGTATCGGCAAGGATATTCGCATATACAACATGAAGCCTTGGTTTATGACAATATTCGACAATCTCCTAAAGCAAGACAATATCCGTCAGTGGAAAAGCGCGAGAGCGGAGTATATGTCGAATATCGCCGACGCTACGATACTTCTTCTGTGCGACGGAATTGCTTATGCGTTTTTGATTTATTATGTAACTCACGCCAAAATCGGCGTTTCCGACTTTGTGCTGTATTTCGGCGCAATCATGGGATTTAGCGGCTTTATATCGGCGATTACAAGCAGCTTCAACGACTTTGTAAAGTCAAGCCTCGACATCACGGCCATACGCGAATTCCTGGAAAATCCCGACCGAAAATGCGGCACGCGTACATCGGCAGGTGAGCTGCCTGTAAGCATTGAGTTTTGCAACGTAAGCTTCCGCTACGCCGACGAACAGCCGTACACACTAAAAAACCTAAACCTAAAAATAAAAAAAGGCGAAAAAATCGCGCTGGTAGGAATAAACGGCGCAGGCAAAACTACAATAATCAAGCTGCTATGCGGCTTCTATCGCCCGACCGAAGGCGAGATAAGGTTAAACGGCGTACCCCTGCCCGAATATGAACGCGATTCGGTTTACGGCATGATGACCGTAGTGTTCCAAGATATTTTAATATTGCCGCTATCGGTTGCACGCAACGTCGCTATGACAGACGATTACGACGAAGGCCGCGTCGCCGACTGCATAGCAAGAGCCGGACTATCCGCGCGATTACCCGACATACATGCATCCCTCACAAAAATCACAGACCCCAACGGAATCGAGCTATCAGGCGGCGAACAGCAAAAGCTGCTTCTAGCACGTGCACTATACAAAGACGCCCCAATCATGCTGCTAGACGAACCCACCGCCGCCCTCGACCCAATCGCCGAGAGCATACTATACAAAAGCTACAACGACCTATCCAGCAACAAAACATCCATCTACATCTCACACAGGCTTGCAAGCGCGTCCTTCTGCGACAGAGTAGCCTACCTCGAAAACGGCACAATAGCCGAAATCGGCACCCACAAGGAGCTAATCCAATACGGCGGCGCGTATGCACACATGTACAAGCTGCAAAGCCACTATTATCAGGAGGACACGCATGAGTAAATTAAAGTCAAATTTATCTCAAATGCTAAAAGTGATTCGCCTGTGCCACAGCATATCTCCTGTGGTTATACCAATCAGCATAATAAACGCAATGCTCTCCTCTGCCTCAACATTTTTCAACATAGTGATGTCGGCGTTGATTATCGACAGCCTTTTCAAGCTTAGCTACGCAGAATTGCTTGCCCTAGCAGGAATCGTGGTCGCTGCAAATGTGATACTGTCTTTGGTAGCCGGAGCATTCGACCGCTACCGCATGATAAAGGTCTACACCTTCTCGCGGCATTTCCGCATGATATTTATGAAAAAGATAGTCGAAATGGACTACGAGCATGTTGAAAACCCAAAGACGCATGAGCTTCGCGCAAAAGTAGAAGCCGGCGAAAACAGCTACGGCGGCTGGTGGCAGTTAATCAACCTCATCAACATCATCATAACCTCAACCGTAGGGCTGATATACTCCGCCTCGATAACGTTCGGCTTGTTTTATTCATCAGGCGCAGGCATATTGGAATCGCCGTTTCTATCGGTCATATTCGCATTGGCAATATGCGCGTCGACGATTTTGACATTCCCAATTGATAAAGTATTTTTTAAAAAAATATACGCAGTCGTCGATGAAATGGCAAGGTCCAACAGAGTTTTTTCGCACCTGTCAGGCGTAATATCATCGTATGCCAACGGGAAGGATATACGAATATATAACTCGGCGGACATGATTAGCAACGCCGCGAAAACCGACTTCGGCGGCGAACAAGGCTACTTCAACAAATTCAAGCGACTCAGCGCATTGGACGGAGCGTTAAAAGCCACAAAAGCAGGGTTGACATCGGTAACGGGAGGCTTGATATATTTGTTCGTCGCAATCAAAGCCGTAAGCGGCGCACTTTCCGTAGGCGGCATAGTCCGCTACACAGGCGGAATTACCCAGTTTATCAACAACCTATCCTCCCTCATTAACTCACTAAACACCTTCAGCATTACAAGCAACCGTATGCGGCATACCTTCGACTTCCTAAACATTCCCGATATAAAATACAAAGGCACGCTGCCTGTAGAAAAACGCCGCGACTATGAATACATGATAGAGTTCAAGGATGTATCGTTTAAATATCCGGGAACGGAAGTGTATGCGCTTAAAAAGCTCAACCTAAAGCTGAACATAGGGCAGCGCATGGCGGTTGTTGGAATGAATGGCAGCGGCAAAACGACAATGATTAAGCTGCTGTGCCGCTTGTACGACCCGACCGAGGGTGAGATAACGCTCAACGGCATCGACATAAGAAAGTATGATTATGCCGAATACATGAGCATTTTCTCCGTAGTATTCCAAGACTTCAAGCTGTTTTCATTCTCGCTCGGGCAAAATGTGGCAGTGGGTATCAACGTCGACAAGGAGCGTGCGGCCGATAGCCTAAACAAAGCAGGAATGTCGAAACGATTATCTACTATGCCGAAAGGGCTTGACACTCCGCTGTACAAGGACTTTGACGAGGACGGAGTTGAAATCTCCGGCGGTGAAGCGCAAAAAATCGCACTCGCACGCGCCCTATACAAAAACGCACCCTTCATAGTCCTAGACGAACCTACTGCTGCACTAGACCCAATAGCTGAATTTGAGATTTACAGCAAATTCAACGAAATCGTAGGCGACAAAACAGCAATCTACATCTCACACAGACTTTCAAGCTGCCGCTTCTGCGACGACATAGCAGTATTCCACGAAGGTCAGCTAATCCAACGCGGCAGCCACGACAAGCTAATCGCCGACGACCGCGGCAAATACTACGAGCTATGGAATGCGCAGTCGCAGTATTACAACGAAAAACCCGAATAAAAAATTTTCCCTAAGCTTTCGCGCACTCCCGTTACTATATAATTGAGAGCGAAAACAGGAGGTGGGTGAGTGGACACACAATCATTTTGCGCATTGCTTGCGAACGACTACGCCGAAAAAATATTGAACTGGGCAGTCAAGAAAACAGGCAATCGCGAAAGCGGCGAGGATTTGGCACAAGAGGTATTGCTGCAAGTATTCACGGCAGCAAGCAAGCAGCAGCATATCGAAAAGCCGGAGCATTTTTTATGGAAGGTTGCGCACTATGTATGGTGCAATCGCTTGCGCGCACTTACAAAGCACGGCGCAGACGAATTGTCGGAGGTATTACCCGACGGCACAGACTTTGCCGCCGATTACGCCGAAAGCGAGGCCAAACGCGCCGCACTTTCGCATATGCGCCGCGCCATCGCCGACCTAAGCCGAATGCAGCGCGAGATGATGCTGCTGCACTACCTCGACGGACTTCCTGTGCGCGAAGTCGCAGCACGGCTCGGCACAACCGAATCCGCCGTCACATGGCACTTGTTCAACTCTCGAAAACAAGTAAGGGAGGACATCTCAATGCGCGAAGACAACACAACAATCTATCGCCCAGGCAAACTATCCATCAGCTATTCAGGCGAAGCCCCTGCATACCCCGACACCCAAAAGGTGAGCGACAGCCTAATTCGGCAAAACCTCTGCCTACTCTGCCATTCCGGCGGCAAAACAATTGACGAGCTTGCAGAAGCCACAGGCGTCCCGAAACCGTTTCTGGAATACGACCTCGATTGGCTGACGGAACACGAATTCCTAACACTAGAAGGAAAGCGTTACCACACCACATTCTTAATCCTCAACCAAAAGTATTTCAACAACCGCATCGACATCTACCAAGCGAACAAAAAGAATTACATCGATGTAATTATATCCGAGCTGTGGAAGCACGAGGATAAAATCCGCGGCATAGGCTTCTACGGCGCAGACTTCCCTGCCGAAAAGCTCTACTGGTCAATCATCATGCTGTTCACAGGCTATTGCAGCCACAACAGCAAGCTTATGTTAAAGCTAAAAAGCCGCGACAACTACGAAATCCGCCCCGACGGCGGCAAATACCGCGTCACAGCGTCCGACCGCTCCGACGGCGTGCAAAGCGGATTTTCCCACCTCGAACCTTTAGGCTGGAATGATTTCTACGGCATATGCTCCGACGTTTGGGAAACAGGCAAGGAGTATGGCAGCTACTATTGGCTTGGCGTGTACAACTTCTGCGGCGAAGCATACCGCCCCGAAATAGCAACGGCAAACGCCGAAACCCGCGCGGTGATTCACAACGTCTACTGCAAAACCATCGAGCCGAACTTTTCGGCAGATACACTCACACTCGAGGAAAAGGAAAAGCTTGCGCTTGCCGTCGAATCAGGGCTGATTGCAAAAGAGGGCGACGCCTATAAGCCTAATTTTGTAGTATTCACACCGGAGCAGCTTGCCGCATTGCAGTCGCAAATTTTCGCACCGTTGCTTGCGAAAATCACGCCGCAGATGGAGGCTATGAGCGAAAAGTTTTTCAAGCTCCACAAGAGCGACTTCCCGAAGGCCGCCGAGTGCAGCCTGGATTGGAACGTATACGTAGACTTATGGGTATTCGGCATTTTCACGCTTATGTTCGCAAGCGAGGAGGGCAAACTTGCGCTGCCCGAATCGCCGCAGCAAGGCGCACCGCTCACTCTTGTGGTTGTTATGAGTATTGAAGCCTACGAAGCTATGCTTGACGAAAACGAGCTAGACAGAGAAATTGTTCTATCGGAAGCGCAGTACAAAGCGACTGGAACATTGCATGACGCAAAAGAAGCCCTTTCATCTTTGAAGATAAAGCACTTTGGATAAGCACACCGTAAAATTACTCTCTTGTGCATACGCCAATTTAGATGAGGTATACGGCTATATTGCAACCGAACCGACTATTCCCCATGAAATCTACGCAAAAAAGACAGGGCTTAAGCCCTGTCTTTTTAATTGGTGCGGCTGAAGGGACTTGAACCCCCATGAAATTGCTTTCACATGGACCTGAACCATGCGCGTCTGCCAATTCCGCCACAGCCGCATTTATTTGCTACTGTTACAGTATAGCACACCGTTCGCGCTTTGTCAATAGTTTGATTTGCGTTTTTCGCCGCAGAATTTAACGTCTTTAGCTTGTATAGTTAAGGCGATTTAAAAGCGTGAGCAAGTCAATCACGTTTCCTTGATTCTGTAGGTATTCGTCGTACTTCTGATGTAGCGGAATGAAACGTGATTGACTATATATTGGTTTGTTCGGAAAATCGGCGCGGCTTTGTTGACAAATGCATTTTTTTTTGTTACACTAAAAAATAAAGGGATGGTAAAAGAGATGTCAATTTTTAAAGAGAAATTCGCGCAGGAGGAAATCGGTCTTACCTTTGACGACATTCTGTTGGTGCCGCAAAAGTCTGACTGCTTGCCGAGCCAAGTATCGTTGATGACGAGGCTCACCAAGAAAATACAGCTGAATATTCCTCTTATGTCGGCGGCAATGGATACTGTTACGACTGCACCTATGGCTATAGCTATGGCGCGTGAGGGCGGAATCGGAATTATTCACAAAAACCTGCCAATTGATGTGCAGGCACAGGAAGTAGACAAGGTCAAACGCTCCGAACACGGAGTTATCATTGACCCTTTTTTTCTATCGCCCGATCATACGCTTGCAGAAGCGGACAGCTTGATGGGCAAATTTAAAATAAGCGGCGTGCCGATTTGCGAAAACGGTAAGCTAGTGGGAATTTTAACCAACCGCGACCTACGCTTTGAGCGCAGCTTTCAGCGCAAAATAAGCGAAGTCATGACCAAGGACAACCTAATCACAGCCCCCGAAGGCACAACACTAGAACAAGCCGAGCTTATACTTCAAAAACACAAAATAGAAAAATTGCCGATAATCGGCAGCGACGGAACGTTAAAAGGGTTAATCACAATAAAGGATATAGAAAAGTCGCTGCGTTACCCGAACTCCGCGCGTGACAGCGCAGGGCGGCTTCTCGTAGGCGCGGCAATAGGCGCAGTAGGCGACTACCTCGAACGTGCGGCGGCTTTAGTCGACAAAAAAGTCGACATACTTGCAATAGATTCCGCCCACGGTCACAGCAACGGCATACTAAAAGCGACAGCTAAAATAAAGGAAACATTCCCGCACATCGGCTTAATCGTAGGCAACATCACCACGGCCGAAGCCGCGCGCGACTTAATCGCCGCAGGCGCAGACTGCCTAAAGGTAGGCATAGGCCCCGGCTCAATCTGCACCACGCGCGTCGTTGCAGGCGTAGGCGTGCCGCAAATCACAGCCATCTACGAAGTGGCAAACGAAGCCAAAAAAACCGACACGCCAATCATAGCCGACGGCGGCATAAAATACAGCGGCGACATAACAAAAGCAATCGCCGCAGGCGCGGACGTAATCATGATAGGCAGCTTATTTGCAGGCTGCGAGGAATCCCCCGGGGACAGCGAGGTTTACCAAGGTCGCCGCTTTAAGGCATTCCGTGGCATGGGTTCCCTCGGCGCAATGCCTGAAGGAAGCAAAGACAGATACTTCCAAAGCGACAACAAAAAGTTCGTACCCGAAGGCGTAGAAGGACGCGTACCCTACAAGGGTGCACTATCCGACACCGTATACCAATTAATGGGCGGACTACGCGCCGGAATGGGTTACTGCGGCACACCAACAGTCCCGGACCTACAAAAGAACGGCAAATTCGTACGCATAACTGGCGCAGGCTTAAAAGAAAGCCACCCGCACGACATCTATATCACAAAAGAAGCACCAAACTATTCAATAAATCCAGAAATGTAAACGTTTGAATGATAAACAAAGGAGATATAATCCTCGCCCCAATGGCAGGCGTCACTGACCGCGCATTCCGCGAGATTGCGCGGGACTTTTACTGCGACTACGCCTACACCGAGATGGTGAGTATAATGGCGCTGCATTACGATAATGCTAAGACATGGGTATTATTGGATAATTATGCGGACGAGGAAAATTTGGCTGTGCAGCTTTTCGGGCATTCGCCTGATATTATGGCGGAAGCTGCGCTCCGCTTAAAAGAAGGCGGCGCGAAGCATATCGACATAAACATGGGCTGCCCCACGCCAAAGATAGTGAAAAACGGCGACGGCTGCGCGCTTATGGAAAATATCGCATTAGCCGCCGATTTAATCGACGCAGCAAAGCAAAGCGGCTTGCCTGTTTCGATAAAGATTCGCAAAGGCAGGACAGAAGGTTCGGTTAATGCCGCGGACTTTGTAAAGATGGCATATGCCCACGGCGTAAGCCATGTTGCACTCCACAGCCGCACAGGCAGCCAAGGCTACAGCGGCAAAGCCGACATAGACTTCATCGGGCAAATCGCACGCGCCGCCGATATACCAATCGTTGGCAACGGCGACGTGCGCACGCACGAGGATTACCGCGCAATGCTTGCTGCAGGCGCACACGCCGTAATGGTAGGCAGAGCCACACTAGGCAAGCCATGGCTTCTAGGCGAAATAGCAGGGCGCGAATATTCGTGCGAGCAAAAGCTTTCCGCAATCGAATCACACTACAACAAATTAATCCAATACAAAGGCGACCACATCGGTGAACTCGAGTGGCGCAAACATAAATTGTGGTACAATAAAACAATGCACAATATCGAACAACGGAACGCATAAATGCGTTCCCTACAAATACGGGATAATTACTTGGTGTAGGGTTCGCATTTATGCGAACCGCAATAGGAGGGTATATGGATAAGCATAAACAATTGGCGAACGTGATGTTCCCCAATATATCGCACGACATACATTATTATAGGAAGCTTTATCCAAAGCGTGAGGGTATGGTTTATCGCTTCGCTCCCTCTCCCACCGGATTTTTGCATTTGGGTACGGTTTCTACAGGCTTCATCAACTATAAGCTTGCGCGGCAAAATAACGGCGCGTGTGTGCTGCGCATTGAAGATACGGACAAAAAGCGCGAAGTTGCAGGCGGCGTTGAGCAAATCATCGACGGACTTGCGGAGTTCGGCATAACCTTCACCGAAAGCCCAGGCGTAGGCGGCGTGTATGCACCGTATAAGCAAAGCGAACGTGCGGAGATTTATCAAACCTTCGTTAAGTTTATGGTGGAGCAAGGCATGGCGTACCCCTGCTTTTGCACCGAGGAGGAGCTTGCTAAACGCAGCGAGGAGCAGACCGCGCAAAAGCTCACCCCCGGATACTACGGCAAATACGCAATCCATCGCGGCCTTGACATAGACAAGGCAATCGAACAAATACAAGCAGGCACACCCTACGTCGTGCGCTATAAATCCCTCGGCGACCCCGAAAAGCGCGTCGAGTGCTACGACTTAATCAAGGGGCATTTGTCCATGCCGCAGAACAACATGGACATAGTGCTGCTAAAGCAGGACGGAATCCCCACCTACCACTTCGCGCATATTGTTGACGACTATCTGCTTTGCACGTCGCACGTCGTGCGCGGCGACGAGTGGCTTGCGACGCTGCCTGTGCATTTGCAGCTGTTCGACGCACTCGGCATAATTCCGCCGCTTTACATGCACATATCGCCGCTTCTTAAAATGGACGGCAACTCCAAGCGCAAGCTTAGCAAACGTAAGGACCCCGAAGCCGCTGTTTCCTATTATATGGAAAACGGCTACCCAAAGCAAGCTGTGATTGAGTATATACTGACGCTGCTTAATTCAAACTTTGAGCTGTGGCGCAAGGATAATCCGCTTGCAAGCATTGACGAATTCACGCTCGCGCCTGAAAAGATGAGCGTAAGCGGCGCGCTTGTGGATATGGTGAAGCTGGGGGATATAAGCAAGAACATTATTTCGCTTATGACAGCAGAGCAGGTATACGACTATTGCATAGATTGGGCAACTGCATACGACGGCGAATTGAAGCAGCTATTGGAGGATAAAGAAAAAGCCCTGCGCATATTCGCAATAGGCAGAGGCATCGAGAAGCCGCGCAAGGACATTGCCAAGTGGAACGAGGTCAAGGACTACATCGCCTACTTCTACCCACAACTTTTCGACAAGTTGACTATAGACGAAGCTGTTTGGGAAAAATATAGCAAGGACGAATATGCAAAGGCGTGCGAGTTGTTCGCGCAAAGCTTTGACATAAACGACGACAAGACGCAATGGTTCGACAAGGTTAAAGCAATCGCGGCGCAAATGGGCTATGCTGCCGACACCAAGACGTACAAGAAAGACCCAACTGCATACAAGGGTCATGTAGGCGACATAAGCATGTACCTACGGCTCGCGCTAACCAAGCGCGCGAATTCGCCGGACTTGTACGACGTAATACAAGTGCTAGGCAGCGACGAGGTCGCGCGGCGAATGTGTAACAATGCCTAGCATTGAACGAATAATCGATAAGATGAAACGGCAGCCCAACGGCATACGCATACAAGAAGCCGAGAAGGTGCTAAACGCACATGGTTATACATTTGCTCGCCAAAAAGGTTCGCATGTTCATTTTCGTAATGGAAACGGCGACATTATTACTATAAAACGCGAAAATCCATTAAAAGCCGTTTACGTTGAAGACGTGTTGCGGCGGATAGGGATAAGGTAAATCATATGAAACCCGAAAACTACCTCGACCTACCATATAATTTTGTAATCAAAAAAATATCCGACCAAAGCGGAGTTTATTTCCATGGAACAGTGCTAGAATTAGACGGCTGTCAAAGCACAGGCGACACAGTTTCGGAGGTGTACGAATGCTTAAAGGAAGCAATGCTCGGCTGGATAGAAACAAAGCTGGAGGGGGATTATCCCGTTCCGCTGCCATATTCATCATACACAGTTACAGCAGACAAGGCATAAAGAGGACAACGTGGAATTGAATTAACCAAACACAAATTAACCAACTTCATCCAAGGCAAAAGCATTCTCTCAATTACCATACTAAAAATCGGTTGAGGTTACGGCTGGTTTGTGATATGCTTATGGTAAAGATTATCTATATTTGGAGAGGTGAGAATTTTGAAGCGAAAACGATTTGACCGTGATATTTGGAATTTTGGCAACTCTCCCTATTATCAGATACGCATTGATATAGATGAATTTCATGGTTTAGTATGCCTTTTGAAGTTGATGAACGGTAACGTAAATATCCAAAACGGAAGCTATCAATATTGGGAAAGACCAAAAGCCGGAAAAGTTGCTATTTGCGGAAAAGGAATGACATGGATGCAACTTATTCCAGATGGTAGGGAACATACACTTACCGTAAAGTATCTGCCTGACGATATAATGTCAATATGCTATATTGACATTATCGAAAGCATTGAGTATGATCCTGACGGCGTCGCAGTTTTTATAGACAAATATCTTGACGTAGATTTTACACCGCAAGGAGATGTAAGTATTTACGACCGCGACGAATTAGATGAAGCTTATGAATCGGGAGAACTGTCGGATGAGCAATATAATGCTGCGCTCAAAGAATGCGATAAGGTAATGGAGGAATATTGTTCAGATATAACAAACACAATAGCGATTTTCAATAAAATTCTTGCTCTTGCGAATGAAAGGATTGGCAACGGAGAGAATCAATTTATATCCAAATAGATATCAAATTCACCCAATGAATATAATATGCAGGAGGTACTTGCTATGCCTGACCCTATGCTTCACTTGTCCATCGCAAAAAAGGTTAATCCCAATGCAGGCATTGATTTCTATGTAGGAAACCTTGCCCCCGACGCAAATGCAAATAGAGAACTAAAAGACGCTGCGCATTTATATCATGTTCCCGACAGAGAAAGCGCTTTAAGAGAGTTTGCCTTAAAAGCAAATAACGATTATTTAAAGGGTATGCTTCTGCATTTATTTGTTGACGGAAAATGGTGGGAAGCTCATCTTGCTAAATTCGCCGAAAAAGAAGGCGAAGGATGGCATACGAAATGGCGTGAAGAAGGTTGGAAAATGGCTTCGTATGCTTTTCACAATACCGAATGGGCTTGTAGTCTTTTTGAACAAATGGAAAATTGGGATTATAATGGGTTTGTCGAAACTGAGTTTGTGACAAAAGAAAATGTAATATGGTTTTCCGGCAAATTGCTGCTTGATAATAAACGTGCGCCGTCAACGGTTTTTACTCCGGCACTTATTGAAAAATTTGCAGACGATACGGCGGACGATTTTGTTAAATGGTATTCCTGTTTAAAATGAGCAAAATCCACAAAGCCTTACAACATTAAAAGATTGCTTGCTAGAGCCATCTTTAGCAAACGCAAACTCCGAGGACAAATTCCAGTTCATGCACACAGGCTACTTCTGCGCCGACCGTAAAAATCCGTTAATTTTCAACCGAATCGTAAACTTAAAAGATACCTACAAGCCAACGACCTAGCGTTGAATGTTAAATTTGTTTTGCGTTTGTTGTGAGACAGGACTAGATGTTGATTGAAGTTTTGTCCGGTTTATGGTATACTTTCAGTAAGGGTTATTTATATTTGGTGAGGTGGTTATATGATTTTTAATTATTGTCCTGTATGCGGAACTAAATCAGAACAAAGGATGATTGGCGATGAGGGAATGGTAGCTTATTGTGCTCAGTGTCAAAAACCTTTATTTCCTGTTTCATATTCATGTATTTTGACATTAATTATAGATGAATATGATAATTTTGCTTTTATCCAACAGAATAGTATTCCTTCGCATTTATATATAGGTGTAGCAGGTTATTCAAAATGTGGCGAAACATTTGAAGAAACTGTAAGACGTGAAGTTCAAGAAGAAGTTGGATTAGTTGTTAATGATGTTCAATTTATAAAAAGTTATTGTTATACTGATAAAGATTTGATAATGGTAGGATTTGTTTCTTATGTTAACCATTCTGATTTTATATTATCTCAAGAAGTAGATAGTGCAAAATGGTTTTCACAAGAAGAAGCAACGAAAGTATTACCAGAAAACAGTACTATTTCATTTCTTTTTTGTGACTATATTAACAAGAACCAAATGAGCAAAACACTCATCAACCAATAACACCTCGAAACAAAGATAAACAGCGTGGCAGTAATCATCAAAGATGAAACCTCCACAGAAAACCTTCACGCGACAATATAAGGAGCGATATGTCTACATTCTACATCACCACCCCAATATACTACTCAAGCGGCAACCTGCACATCGGCAACGCATACCCAACCATCGCCGCCGACACAATGGCGCGCTACTATCGCCAAAAAGGCGTTGACACCTTCTTCATCACAGGCTTGGACGAACACGGACAAAAGGTGCAGACCGAAGCTGCAAAGCAAGGCAAAACTCCGCAGCAGCAAGTCGACGACATCGCCGAAGGCACAAAAAAGCTGTGGGACTGCCTAAACATCAAGTACGACCACTTTATGCGCACCACCGACGACTACCATAAAAAGACAGCCGCCGACATATTCGTAAAGCTGTATGAGCAAGGCGACATCTACAAAGGCGAATACTCAGGGCTGTACTGCACCCCCTGCGAAACCTTCCTCACGGCAACCCAAGCCGAGGGCGGCAAATGCCCAGACTGCGGACGCGCCGCTATCGAAACCAAGGAAGAATGCTACTTCTTCAAGCTCTCCAACTACTCCGATAGGCTGCTGAAATATATCGCCGACAACCCCGATTTCATTCAGCCGACGACCAAAAAGAACGAAGTCCTAGCCTTCATCAATCAAGGACTTCAAGACTTATGCGTAAGCCGCACCACCTTCTCGTGGGGTATACAAATCCCATTCGACGAAAAGCACGTAATGTACGTTTGGGTTGACGCGCTCACCAACTACATCAGCGCACTGGGCTACCCTGACGGCGATAACTACAAAAAATTCTGGCCTGCAAACGTGCATTTGGCAGGGAAAGAAATCTCACGCTTCCACTGCATAATATGGCCTGCGCTATTGTTTGCGCTGGACATTCCGCAGCCGCAGCAAATTTTCATACACGGCTGGCTAATGCTAAACGGCGGCAAGATGAGCAAAAGCTTCGGAAACGTAATCGACCCATCAGTTTTAGCAGGTCGATACACAAGGGACGCTGTGCGCTACTATGTCCTGCGCGAAATGCCCTTCGGCGCGGACGGCAACTTCACCAACGCCGGATTCATCAACCGCATAAACACAGACCTGGCCAACGACCTAGGCAACCTTGTAAGCCGCAGCATAGCAATGTGCGAAAAATACTTCGGCGGCACGGTCGCAAAAGGCGAAGCTGCCGACATCGACAATGAGCTACGCACCCTATGCGCAGAGGTAATCGAAAGCAGTTCGGCACACATTGAAAAGCTGCTATTCTCCAACGCCCTCGCCGACATATGGCGTTTCATCTCACGCTGCAACAAATATATCGATGAAACCACGCCGTGGACTTTGGCAAAAGATGAAGCCAACAATCCGCGACTGTCCGAGGTTCTGCACAACCTAATCGACAGCATTCGCATAATCTCGCACCTTATCGCCCCATATATCCCCGACACGGCAGCCGAAATTCAAAAACAAATCGGCACAAGCGATATGACCTACACCTTCATCGACGCACCCTTCACCGTAGCAAAAAGCGGCAACCTATTCCCGCGCCTTGACTTGCAAGCGGAATTAAAAGCAATAGAGGAACTCTCACTATAAATGAATTATTTAGTAGACTCACACGCGCACATAGACGACAAACGCTTTGACGAGGACAGGGAGGAGCTGCTGGAGCAAATCCGTCTAGAGATGGATTTCATAGTGAACATCGGCTCTGACATGCCCTCGTCGCGGCGCAGCGTCGACCTAAGCGACGAAAACGGCTTCATCTACGCCACGGTCGGAATCCACCCCCACGGCGCAAACGAATACACACAAGACGACATCGAAGAATTACGCGCCCTAGCAAAATGCCACAAAGTCCGCGCAATCGGCGAAATAGGCTTAGACTACCACTACGACAACACCGTAAAAGAAAATCAGCAGCGGCTTTTCAAAGAGCAGCTGCACCTAGCAAACGAGCTAAACCTCCCCGTAGTAATCCACTCGCGCGATTCCAACGCCGACACCATGGAGATAATCCGTGCGCACGAAAGCACCCTAGCCGAAAAAGGCGTGTTGCACTGCTTCTCCGGCAACCTACAAATGGCGCGCGAAGCAATCGCAATGGGCTACCTAATCTCGTTCGCAGGACCGCTCACCTACAAAAAAGCACGCGTAGCAATCGAAGTAGCCGAGCATATCCCCCTAGAAAAAATCCTAATCGAAACCGATTGCCCCTACCTCCCGCCCGAAGGACATCGCGGTCAGCGCAACATGTCGCCGTATGTACGCATTGTAGCGGAAAAACTAGCCGCGATAAGAAACCTTCCCACGGAAGAAATCCTCCGCATAACCAACGAAAACACACGACGCTTATTTAAAATTTAATTATGAATATTATCACATACAAACTAGGCAACAACCTATATCTCAATCTAACCAACCGCTGCCCCAACAACTGCGACTTCTGCCTGCGCAACATGGAGCTGTCCGTGATGGACAGCGGTTGGCACGACGGCAAACGCTCCAACTTATGGCTTGACAGCGAGCCTACAGTCGCAGAGGTTATAGCCGACCTTGAAAAGCACGACCTAAGCGACTACGGCGAAATAGTATTCTGCGGCTACGGCGAACCCCTGACGCGCCTGAACGATTGCGTCCAAATCGCAAAATACCTAAAGCAAAAGGGCGCATACGTCCGCGTAAACACCAACGGCCTAGCTGACCTAATCCACCACATCGATTCATCGCAGCTGTTAAAAGGTGCAGTCGACTGCGTATCCATCAGCCTAAACGCCAAAGACAAAGCTACATACCATCAAATTTGCCAAAGCACCTACGGCGAACCTGCCTTTGACGCGCTGCTGGCTTTCGGCAAACACTGCGCAAGCGTCGGCATAAAAGTAGTCTACACAGTAGTAGACACCTGCAAAGACATAGACGAATGCCGCATATTGGCAGAACAAAACGGCGGCATATTGCAAGTGCGCAAAATAATTTAAATTTCTGCGAGGGATTGCAATATGACAAAAATATACTTCGTACGCCACGCACAACCCGACCACTCACGCGGCGACAACCGAACAAGACCCCTAACCCCCGAAGGCTTAGCCGACACCGCCAAAGTTTTAGACTTCTTCAAAACAATAGATGTCGACGCTATCTATTGCAGCCCTGCCATAAGAAGCATCGACACAATAAAATCAACCGCCGAATACCTAGGCAAACAAATCAACATAGACGAAAGACTGCGAGAGCGCGACTGCGGTATAGGCGCAAACACCATACCCTTAATCGAAAAGCGCTGGAGCGACAAAGACTTCCACGAACAAGACGGCGAATCCATAAACATGGTGCAGCGCAGAAACATCGCCGCCCTAAACGATATTCTACAAAACAACCAAGACAAAACAATAATAATCGGCACTCACGGAACAGCACTAACCACAATACTAAACCACTACGACAACAACATAAACTTTGATTCATTCATGCGAATAATAGACTGGACGCCCTATATAATAGAACTCAACTTCGCAGGGCTTGAATGTATCAACAAAATCGAACATATGTATATCCATAAACAATACCCGCACAAATAACGCACACCCTTTAACAAACGCATATTTATATTATAAATGTAAAATCTACGTAAAACTTACGTAAAATTCATGGAGGCAATATGAAAGAGGTTGCAGCAGTTTTAAGGAGAGTTGAAATCTACCCCATCGTAGTAAACGCAGGCAAGCAAACGGAGATGACAATCCGCGCAATCGACCGCACATTCTTTGAAGCGGACAGCGAATATGACGCACACATCCTGCCACTTCTCGAAACAGCGGAAGGCAGAGCGCATGAGTGGGGCGATAAACCCTACGACCGAGTGCAGCTCACGCGCAACGGAAACCTTTTCACATTCAGCTACAACTTTAACAGAGAGCAAGAATACTACGTTCGCATTTACAAACGCGACGACCTCGAATGCCGCCACAGAATCGCCAGCCTACGCATTTACGCTGTAGACGACGACTTATACTGCCGCTTCCCCTACAAGGGCGACATGCACATTCACTCCAACTATTCCGACGGCAAGGAAGCTCCCGAAATCGTATGCGCAAACTATCGCCGCGCAGGCTTTGACTTCATGGGTTTAACCGACCACGGCTGCCACTATTCCTCATTGCTTGCGATAAACGCATACGCAGGCGTAAAGCTAGGTATGCTCCTATGCAAAGGCGAGGAAGTACACCCCCCGCGCAACCACATTCACACAGTTAACTTCGGCGGCAACGAAAGCGTAAACGAATACTTCCGTGAAAACAAAGCCGACTACGAAAAGGAAGTAGCCGAAATCGAGGCAAAGCTAGACCTCCCCGACAACGTATGCAAATACGCATATGCCTCCGTGGTATGGGCATACAACAAAATCCGCGAATGCGGCGGACTTGCCATATTCCCGCACCCATATTGGCTTGCAAACGTATACCACGTTGACTACCACACAACAGTTGAACTGCTAAAAAACAAGCCCTTCGACGCATACGAATTGCTAGGTGGCCTAACCCACGAAGAAAACCACATGCAAGTTGCACTCTACAATGAACTGCGCTCACAAGGCTACTGCAAAGACATGCCCGTAATCGGCTCGTCTGATTCCCATGGCACAATCGGCAGCGAAATCTTCAACGTAACAAAAACATACGTATTCGCAAAAGACCTTACATGGGAATCAATCCGCGATGCAATCGTAAACGGCTACTGCGTAGCGGTAGAAGACAGCGGCGACAAAGCAAACATCCACGGCAAATACCGCCTTGTAAGCTTCGCGCAATTCCTAAACGAGGTATACTTCCCGACGCACGACGAAATCTGCTTCGAGGAAGGCAGACTTATGGTGGAATACGCAAACGGCTGCAAGGACGCGGAAACTCTGCTTAACCTAATGAGCAACCGCACAAAGGAGCTGCTGAACAAATCCTATGGCAAATAAAAAGGTTAGGTCATGGCGTATACGCATCTTCGCGTTATGCTGGCTTACCTACACCATTTGCTATTTTGGTAGGGTAAACCTGTCAATCACATTATCGCAGCTTGCAACCTTTCACGGCGTTGACAAAGTTGCGGTCGGATTAATCGGAAGCTGCTTCTTTTGGTCATACGCCATAGGGCAGCTAACCAGCGGCTTCCTCGCGGAAAAGGTGAACACGCGTTATTTCATCTTCGCAGGATTATTCTTAAGCGGCTTATGCAACGGACTGTTCGGCTTTGCAACCTCCCTTCCGCTGCAAATAGTGATATGGACAATAAACGGGCTTGCGCAGTCGACGCTGTGGTGCTCGATAGTAAAAATATTCTCCTTCTGGTACAGCAGGAAGCAGATTCGCGGACTATCCATCTACATTTCCACCTCCATGCTGTTCGGTTACATCTCAGCGTGGGGCGGACTTGGGTATGTACAAAGATTTCTGCCCTTCCAGTGGACGTTTTATATCCCCTCGGCGATACTGATAGTCTTCTCGCTAATATGGCTGCTGCTGGCGCGCGAAACGCCCGAGCACGCAGGCTTTGCCTACGGCGACGTAGAATCCCTCGCCACAACTCCGGTAGAAGGCGGCGGCGCACCAATGCCCACGGCGAAATCGCCGCTGCTAAAGCTGTTCCTCACCCCCCTCATGCTATTCACCGTTATCGTATGCTTTGCGCAAGGCATAATCAAGGACGGCATAGGCTCATGGGGTCCTACGCTTATTGAAGAAACGCAGAACGTCAAGCTTTCGGGCGCGTCCTTCTTCGTACTGCTCATTCCGATAATGAGCTTCGTCGGATTGCTGCTTGCACGTTTATTAGGCATATGGTTTAAGCATAATAACTTTAAGACTGTTTCCTTCCTGCTAATACTGGGCGCAGCATTCATGTTCGGGCTGCTGATATTCGTAGGTTCAGGCATGTGGATTGCGCTGATACTGCTGTCGCTCACGGCCGCAATGATGTACGGCGCAAACAGCATTATGCTAGGCGCAGTTCCGATGGAATACGCACGCTACGGCAGAGCCGCATTCATGAGCGGCTTCCTGGACTTCGCATCATACCTAGCCGCCGGCGTATCAATACTGATTAGCGGCAGCATAGTAGAAGGCGGCGGCTGGAACGGCGTATTCCTCTTCTGGGGCGTGATTATGGCAGCAGGCTTCGTATGCGCCGTCCTCGCGATACCGATATACCGCAAGAAAATGCTGTCGTAAAAGTTAAGGAGATACAATATGAGCAACAAAGAAAAATGTATTGCAATTCTTGACAGTTTTGACGATGAGCAGCTAGAAAATATCGCAAATATGCTGCAAGAAGTTAAACAAAGAATGGATAAAGCGGACGATGAATTTTGCGAACAGCTTTATAAACGATACCTCGAGGACGACGAAAAGGGCGAGTTTATAACCATAGAGGAAGCTGCGAAACAAATGGATGTTACTTTATAATGAAATACAAGATAATAATCGATAAACCTGCTATGAGGTTTATTGAAAAGCAAACCAATAAGCAAAGGGAAAGACTTCTACGTGCAATACATGCGTTACCCTTTAATGGAAATACTAAACCTCTAAAGGGAGAGAATGATATATTAATTGTTCGCGTGCTTGACGCAGGTAATCGCGGTGACGTGTATAAGGGGTATTAACAATGACCACCTACAAAAACAGAGGCGCAACACAATTCTTCATGGCAGCGGCATACGTTTTCATAATCGTGTCCGCGCTAATCGGCGCAAAAAGCAGCCTAGGCTACGTCGTTGGCGCAAGCATGTTTGCGATAGTCAACGCGGCCTACGGCATATACATTCGCCTAATGCCCGAAGAAAAATATGCCGCCTACATGGACAAAGTCGCAAAGCGCGAAAATAAACTCGCCCACTATGGTGTTTTCATAAGCGCAGGCGCAATAATCATCATGCTGATTATGCTAACGTGGTTCGGGGGAAAGTGAGGCTGGCTAAACGCGAAAGGGGTTAATCGTGATAAGTTACAAGCGTATAGGCTTAATATGTATTGTCCCGGGAATAATCTGCTTACTTCTTACCATCTCGTTGCTAATTGGCGAAGGCAAACTGGTTTTCCTTGATATATTCAAGTTAGCACCTTCGATTTTCAACATTGGCATGGGGGTATACTTCCGCCGCATGACAGAAGAGCAATACAACGCCCACGTTAAAAGAACCACGCCTGTATATCGGATTAAGCTCATGGAGGCAGTAGGCGTCCTGTGCATACCACTAGGGGCATTCATCTCGCTCATAGCATATATGTTGTTCAAGCCTTAAACGCGAAAGGGGTTATCGTATGCTATCCTACAAACACAGGGGAATGATAAACATCGCTGTGGGAGCGTTTTGCTTGCTGCTTACCGCCCCATTCCTAATTGGCGAAAGCCAATCGGTTTTTTCTAAAATAGCCGGTATATCTATGGCAATTTTTAACATTGTATATGGGATATACTTCCGCCGCATGACAGAAGAGCAATATGACGCATACTACAAAAAGAACACGAAATCACAACAACAGCAGAAAACCGCAGACATAGTAGGCGGCTTAGTAGGCATACTGTTCATGCCTGTTTCCGCAGTCGTAATCGTCGTGTCATACTTGATATATACGATGTTCAAGTAGGGGCGGACTGCACGCAAAACCGCTCGCCACTGGCGAGCCGCGTGCCTATGGACATTATCCGCCCGACCCCCAATAACACACACGCAATCTAACCGAAAAGGTAATCATATGGAAGCAATCACCCAATCCTTCAACAAGCTCAAGCAACGGATAAAAGAATACAACCCCAACTGCGACTTCTGGCTCATCGACAAAGCCTTCAACATAGCAGTCGTCGCCCACGCAGAGCAGGTGCGCACAAGCGGCGAGCCGTTTGTTATGCACCCGCTTGAGGTTGCCAATATCCTTGCGTCAATCGATATGGACCCGGACACAATCGTCGCGGCATTGCTGCACGACACTGTCGAGGACACAAAATATACAAACGATGACATTCGCACCTTTTTCGGCGACCACATCGCAAGCCTCGTTGAGGGCGTGACAAAGCTTACCAAAATCCCCTACAACTCTGCCGAGGAACAGCAGATTGACAACCTCCGGCGAATGTTCCTCGCAATGAGCAAGGATATCCGCGTCATCATCATAAAGCTTGCCGACCGCCTGCACAATATGCAGACGCTAAAGTGCCGCCCGCGCGAAAAGCAGCTTATCACCAGCCGCGAAACCATGGAGGTGTACGCCCCGATTGCGCACCGCCTAGGCATGTCGCGCATAAAGTGGGAGCTTGAGGACCTATCCCTCCGCTACCTCGACCCAATCGCCTACCAAGAAATCGCCGAGCTTATCCACGAGCGGCGTCAAGAGCGCGAACAGCACCTTGAAAATGTCAAGGACACAATCAAGCGCAAGCTTGACGAAATGGACATTCACGGCTTTGTCGAGGGCAGGGTCAAGCACTTCTACAGCATTTACCGCAAAATGTACACCCAAGGCACAAGCCTTGACGAAATATACGACCTGCTTGCCGTACGCATTATCGTGAACACGCAGCCCGAATGCTATGAGGTATTCGGCATGGTGCATGAAACCTTCACCCCAATTCCGGGACGTGTCAAGGATTACATCGCAATGCCCAAGAACAACAACTACCAATCGCTGCACACCTCCCTTATGGGCACAAACGGTAAGCCCTTTGAGGTGCAAATCCGCACATGGGAAATGCACAGAATCGCAGAGGTGGGCATTGCCGCGCATTGGAAATACAAGGAAGGCGTGCAAGGCGAATCCACCTACGACAACTCCTTGGAGTGGGTGCGGCAGCTTATCGACGTGCAGCGCGACTACACCGACAGCTCGGAGGAATTCATGCGCGCAATCCGCATGGACTTATTCGCGGACGAGGTGTTCGTATTCTCTCCCAAAGGCGAGGTCATCAAACTGCCTGTAGATTCCACGCCAATCGACTTTGCCTACGCAATCCACAGCGCAATCGGCAATCGCCTAACAGGCGCAAAGGTCAACGGCAAAATCGTAAACCTCGAATACAAGCTAAAAAACGGCGACATGGTTGAAATCATAACCTCATCAGTCATTCACGGCCCCAAGCGCGACTGGCTCAAAATCATCAAAACCAACAACGCCAAAAAGAAAATCAACGATTGGTTTAAAAAAGAAAACCGCGAGGAAAACATCGCAGCAGGACGCGAGATTCTCGAACGCGAGCTAAAAAAGGCGAACATTCCTGTGGATATACTAAAAGAAACAGAACGATTCGCCCCGATACTCGAGCGATATTCCCTGCACAGCTACGACGACCTGCTCTCCATCATAGGCTACGGCGGCTTCCCTGCGCTAAAAGTAGCCAACAGATTGAAGGAACAGCTGCGCGCCGAGCAGCACGAAGTGCCGACGCTTGAAGAAATGCAGCACATCTACATTCCAGCGACAAGCGGAAAAGGCAGCGACATATTCGTCGACGGCGTAGAAAACTGCAAGGTACGCCTTGCCAAATGCTGCAACCCAATCCACGGCGACGAAATCCTAGGCTTTGTCACGCGCGGCGGCGGCGTTTCTGTCCATCGCAAGGACTGCATAAACGTCACCAATTCGCAGGAGCAGCAACGCCTAGTCGACGTATGGTGGACAGAGAACACACTTTCCAGCTACAGCACCAACATTCAAATGGTATTCACAAGCCGCGACGCATTAGTCATCGACATAGGCAAAACAATACTCGACGCAAAAACGCCGCTTAAAACCATAAACGCAAGGGAGCTTAAAAACGAGCTTGCCATAATAGAAATTTCCGTCGAGGTATCAAGCAAGGAACAGTTAAACAACTTAATCAAGCAGCTTTCTAAGATAAAAGGGTTAACATCAATAAAACGTACAAAACACTAAGCAGAATTTTCTGCCATCGGAGGTTAATGTGTATAACATTGGCGACAGGGTTTTATATCCAATGCATGGCGCAGGCGTAATTCAAGCAATCGAAGAAAAGGTAATTCAGCATGAAAAACGGCAGTACTATGTAATGCACATTGAAATGGGCGACATAAAGGTATTGATACCTATAAATAACGCGGAGGACATAGGCGTACGCAGCATAATCGACCGCGATTACACCAATCGCGTCTACGATGTATTCAAGCAGCCGATTGTCGATTTTAACAACAACTGGAACAAACGCTACCGTGAGAACCTTATAAAAATAAAGTCAGGCGACATACTCGAGCTTGCGACCGTGTTAAAGTCGCTCATGATTCGCGACAAGACAAAGCGGCTGTCCGCAGGCGAAAAGAAGATGCTCACCAACGCGAAGCATATTCTTGTAAGCGAGCTTGTACTAGCTGATTCATGCAAGCAAGAGGAAAGCGTAAACGATACCCTAAATGAAATTGTAGAC
This sequence comes from uncultured Eubacteriales bacterium, assembly GCA_964479875.1. Classification (GTDB taxonomy): domain Bacteria; phylum Bacillota; class Clostridia; order Monoglobales; family CAYZNM01; genus CAYZNM01. The sequence continues at coordinate 28,350 of CAYZNM010000015.1, read as the reverse complement.
AACGAACTAAACAATATATTAGGAGAAAACCTATGAAGAAGTTTACCTTTATCGGAGCAGGCAGCTTTGGTTTCACGCGCACGCTAGTCAAGGACATACTCACCTTTGACGCATTCAAGGATGCGTGCATAACCTTGATGGACATCAACGAAAAACGCCTGAGCTACATAAAGCAGGCGGTTGAAAAAATCATCAAGGCAGGCAACTACCCCGCGACAGTTGTAGCCACAACCAACAGGCAAGAAGCTCTGCAAGGTGCAGACGGCGTACTAATCACAATCCTAGCAGGCGAAACAGACATATGGAAGAACGACATCGAAATCCCCAAAAAATACGGCGTTGATATAAACGTAGGCGACACACGCGGCCCATCAGGCATATTCCGCTTCCTGCGTACAGCCACGCCCATGCTTGAAATCTGCAAGGACATCGAGCGCATTTGCCCCAATGCAGTCGTGCTAAACTACACCAACCCCATGGCAATGCTGTGCCGCCTTATCCAAGGCGAAACAAAGGTAAACATCACAGGCCTATGCCACAGCGTCCAAGGCACAGCCCACATGCTAGCCGATTGGATAGGCGCGGACAAAAAAGACATCACCTACCTATGCGCCGGAATAAATCACCAAGCGTGGTATCTCGACTTCAAATGGAATGGCAAGGACGCATACCCCCTCATACGCGAAGCCATGAACAAGCCCGAAATCTACAACCAAGAGCAAGTACGCAACGACCTGTTCATTGCCCTTGACTACTACATCACTGAATCAAGCGGACACAACAGCGAATACGTGGCCTGGTACAGAAAGCGCAGCGACCTAATCGAAAAGCACTGCACCCACGGCACAGGCTGGAATCCTGGCGAATACGCCTACATCTTAAAAGAATACCAAAACCGCGACCACGTTTGGGAGCAAGACATAAAAGATTGGCTAGCCCAAGACAACGTCGACATCTCCCGCGGGGAGGAATACGCAGCATACATTTTCAACGGCGTATTCGGCGACAACACAATGTTCGAGTTCAACGGAAACGTACGCAACTACGGCCTAATCGACAACCTCCCCCACGGCTGCTGCGTAGAAGTCCCCGTAGTAGCAAGCAAAGCAGGCCTACGCGCAATGAAGGTAGGCAACATGCCGCCGCAGCTTGCAATCCTAAACAACATAAGCGCACGCTGCGAAGAAATGGCAGTAGAAGCCTACCTAAGCGGCAACAAAAAAGCAATCTTCCACGCAATCGCCTACGACCCCCTAACCTCCGCCGTCCTAAGCCTACAAGAAATCCAAAGCATGGTCGACGACATGTTCGAGGCAAACAAAGCCTTCCTCCCAACCTTCTACAAATAAACAACAAAAGGGGCGCGCACCGCGCCCCTTTAATTAACAAACAGTCAGTCCGATAGATTTAACAAATTCATCAATCACATTATTTCTATTTTTAGATGTTTCAAAGCAAGGCAACCCGAATCGCGCACATTCTTCCCTTAGCACCTTACTTATCTCGACAATACTAACGCAATCTCTCATTATTTCATCATCCGTCATGTAGAAGTGGTAATCTTTAGGCGTATCGTATTGCTTAATCAAGCGGAATCTTTCTTCGGCTGTAACGTCCGCAGTGACAAAATAATAGATGTCGCAGATTGACCTATCTATATGCTGCACATAATCATGCGGCATAAGTTGATATATATCTATTACCATGCCATAATCCAATTCGTCATATTCTCCTCCGTCCATCATAGCGCGAATAAAAGGAGCCATTTTCCTGCTTATATTATAAAGGTTATCAAGCGGCGGCAGATCGGCGGCGGTATTAATTCCGGCTTCGGGAATAGTTTGCTCAATTCCTGCAATAACAGAATCCATGCTAATATGTTGATAACCATATAATTTTGAAATTCGTTGAGAGATTGTGCTTTTCCCCGCACGAGTTTCTCCTGCTACAATAATATGTTTCTTCACGGCATCACCTCACAAAATATTTAATCTTACCATGATTATACCACAAACGAAAGATAGTTGCACTTGATTTAAACACAGGATTATATCAATCGCGCAGTTGACAACTGCACCTCATTATGTTAAACTTACTATAGTCACCCCATATGCATTCGTAGCTCAGCAGGATAGAGCAACGGTTTCCTAAACCGTGTGTCGGAGGTTCGAGTCCTCTCGAGTGCGCCACGATTATCAAAAGCTGTCGAACATTATGTTCGACAGCTTTTGGTGTATAGCCAAGATTGTTATATTCTGAATGGTGTAATTTCTCACAATATCAATAATAGGAAATACGTCTTCTAATATAACGTATCTTGCAAAGGACAAGTGTTATATGAAAATAATGTCGGCGGTTTTTAAGTTAATCCTCTTTATCATAATCACTATCGCTCTATACTTAGAAATATTTATTAATGGTGTAATCATCCAGGGTGCATTTTATTATTTCACAATACAAAGTAACATATTGGTTGCATTTTGCCTGTTGATATTTATTCCAATGAATAAAAATAATAGATTCAAATGCCTGATTCGCGGAAGTGCCCTTTTGGCTATTATGCTCACGGGTATAATCTATAACTTTGTGCTATATCGAATTTATCTTGATTGGGGTACGGTTGGCTACACCTTTTCTAGAACAGTCACTCATGTTGTAGCTCCCATTGGGTTTATTATTGATTGGCTTTTGTTTGATAAACACAATGTGATGAGGTGGAAGGATATTTTCATCTGGCTAACATATCCGGTAGCGTACTGCCTACTTTCTCTTTATGCAAATTTTCGCTATGATTATTCAATTTACTTCTTTTTAAATATGTCTAATGGATATGGCAATGCTTTGAAATGGCTTGGTATTCTTATGGGATTATTGTTGATTATAAGTTTTTCGCTTGTCGCATTGGATAGATGCGTTGTATGCAAAGGGAAAGTCGAGTGTACATTATAGCGATAATGAGCGAATAGAGATTATGAGCATAACCCCCCTTACCCCTCTCAACCCACGGCACAAAGCAAAAGCCCACGCGCACAGCGTGGGCTTTTCACATTCGCCAATCAGCGGTATTCGCCGCCGACCAACGTATACATTTTACTTCGCCTTTTCCTTCCCTGTCTTTTGCTTGCCTTGCAGCTCGGGCACAGGGGGTTGCTCGTTTTTGTTGATGTGCAGCTTTTTGTTGCTTTCTGTGCCGTGCGGCTCTTTCGGGTCGGGGCGGCGCATTCCTGCTTTTGCCATAGTGTCACCTACCTTTTACGCAATATGCAAAAGCCGGCTCGATTTACGAGCCGGCTTCGTTCAGGCTTATCTCATTCCGCCTGCTTTGTCGCCTTTGTTTTGTTTGTTTTCTGTTTTGTTTTGGTTGTTCTTGTTGTCGTTAGCTCTGTCGTTCTTTAAGTTTTTGTTGTCGTTGTCCTTAGCCATAATTAATCCTTTCGCGTCTGTGACGCAATTTAATTGTTTAACTAAAGCTCTTGCGAAATTACAATACTGAATACAGAAGCCCATGATAAAATCTAACAAAAATTTCGCAAGAGCCTCGCGCAAAGTAGCTTCACAAGAAGTCTACTCTTATTATTGCAAATATGTAAAAATTTATACAGAAAATTAATCAGCAATTAAAGAAAAGCTTTTGTGAAACTTATGTGTTATAATGAATTTACCGTACGGAAGGGAGCAAATCTAAATGGAACAGGAACACATCGCTAAAGTTAAGCTTTATGTTGCAGAGCATTTAAAAGCCGAGTTTTCACTTGATGAACTCGCACAATTTATCGGATATTCGGCATACCACTTCGCGCGTGAATTCAAGGCGCACACAGGGCAATCGGTTATGAATTATGTGCGCGAGCAGCGCATTCATGCCGCCGCAACGGATATAGCAAACGGCAAGGGCATATGCGAAACGGCGATGGACTATTGCTTCGACACACACGCAGGCTTCACAAGAGCTTTCGCCGAACTCTACGGCGTATCCCCAAAAACCTACGCCGAACACGCAAACAGACCAACAATGAAAGGAACAATATTGATGGAAACTTCAAAAATAGTAATTCGCCCAATATGCAAAGACGACGTACAAGGCCTATGGGAAAACGTATACAGCGCAATGACGCCGCGTCAAATCACGGAAGTAAAGATACTGCCCTCAATCGAAAAAGAGCAACGCCGCGAAGGCATACATCTAGTAGCTCAAGTTGACGGCAAGGTCGTAATGGCACTGCCGATGGATAAGCCATACTTCTTGCCAATAGGCTTCCTGTTTGACAACAACTTCACGCTAACAGGCAGCGACGGCGACATCATCATGGGCAAAATGCTGGATGAAATGAAACGCCAATGCAAAATGATGGACGTCAACACATTAATCTCCCCTCAATGGGCTGACAGCGACAGCGCAAAAGCCTTCCAAAGCTTCGGCTTCACCAAAGCCTATACATCAAACGGCTGGGATTATTTGATGCTGTCCATATAGCAGAAAACACGGGACGGGAAACCCGTCCCCTACATATTGCAGGTTTGTGAAACGAACGCGGCAAACCACTACCCAACCTTGCATTCCCCCTCTCACATATGCTATAATAAACACAAGAAAGCAGGTGCAACTATGAGCCGGATAGATGAAGCAACCAAGCAATCGATAAAACAACACCTAGGCATAGACATAGACAATGAGTTGTTCAGCCCTACTGTAGATTATGCCTTCAAGCGGATATTCACAGCGGATGAGCAATTGTCTAAGCTTGCTCTAATCTCCTTCCTCAACAGCATAATGGAAGCGGAGGGAGATAATGAGATAACTGACCTTGTTGTAATAAACCCTGAAATACCTGTTAATACTTCAACATACAAAAAAGCTATATACGACATAAGGGTAAAGTATAACAACGGTGAGCAAGCAATAATAGAGATGCAGATGAACAATACCTTTGATTTTACTAAACGCTCACAGTTTCTTATATCAAAGGCTTACACCAGCCAAGATATAGCAGGGCAGAACTACAACGCCCTAAAGAAGTGCTACCTAATCTGCATAACAAACTTTATCATGTTCGACAACAAACAAGAGCTTGTTAACGACTATCGCTTTAGAGATCGACAAGGCAACGACCTGACGGATGATGAAACTATAATATACCTGGAGCTTCCAAAGATAGATAAGCTAATACAAAAGCCTATATCCGAAATGTCCAACATAGAAATGTGGGCTGTATTCTTTAGGTATGCAACAGATAGGAGCAAACGAGAAATACTAAACTTAATCATGAACAAGAACGGAGGTATAGAAATGGCTACACGTATATTGACAGAGATAAGCCAAGACGAGAAGCAACGCATACAGTACGAGAATGAGATGATTGCGGAGCTGGACTACAATA
>CAYZNM010000015.1:0-22872 GCA_964479875.1 uncultured Eubacteriales bacterium | reverse complement strand
GGGATATTTAATGCGGAGTTGAAAGGGGGCACGAATAGGGCGATTGAAATTGCTAGAAATTTTCTAACCTTTGGCATTCCTATAGAGCAAATATCTAAAGGCACGGGTCTATCTATTCAAGAAATTCAATCCCTGACCACCCAATAATGCGGAGGTATAAAAATGGCTACACGTATATTGACAGAGATAAGCCAAGATGAGAAGCAACGCATACAGTACGAGAATGAGATGATTGCGGAGCTGGACTACAATAGTGGGATATTTAATGCGGAGTTGAAAGGGGGCACGAATAGGGCGATTGAAATTGCTAAAAACCTTCTCGATGATAATATCCCTATAGAACTGATTTTAAAATATACCAACCTCACTACCGACGATATCCAATCCCTCACTACCCAATAACCAACAACAGGCACTGCCACCGGCAGTGCCTGCATTTTTATCCGCTCACAAGCGGCAATATGCGGCTTTATTTGACTTTGCCGTCGCGATATGTTAAAATAATCAAAAAGATATATGCAAAAGGAGTTTCCCATGACATATGAGATTAAGAAGATAGCGGAGCGAATACGCGGCTTACGTGAGCTTTGCGAGCTTACGGTCGAGGACATGGCTGCCGCGATTGGCATGACGGCGGAAAGCTATGCCGCACATGAGAGCGGCGAGAGCGACTTTTCCTTCACCTTCCTCTACAGCGTTGCGCGTAAGTTTAACATAGATATAGTTGAGCTGCTCACGGGCGAGCTGCCTAAGCTTAAGCAGTTCTCCCTTATTCGCAAGGGCGAGGGCTTGCCGATGGAGCGCCGCATTGGCTTTTCATACGAGCATATGGCGTACCTGTTCAAGGATAAGCTTGCCGAGCCGTTTCTGGTACACGCGCATTATGACGCGGAGAAGGAAAGCGGCGACATCAGCCTGAACTCCCACGAGGGGCAGGAGATGGATTACATTTTAAGCGGACAGCTTAAGGTGCAAATCGAGAGCCACACCATGACCCTTAACGAGGGCGACTGCATTTACTACGACGCAAGCCGTAGGCACGGCATGGTTGCCGCAGGCGGCGACTGCAAATTCCTAGCGATAATCGTAAACGACGGAGGCAAGAAATGAACTACGACCTTCACAAGAGATATATAAATGAGAAACTGAACGATAAAGGCGAGGTTGAAAGCATATCCTTCAACGTGCCGGAGAATTTTAACTTTGGCTTTGACGTTGTGGACGTGATTGCCGAGCAGTCGCCGGATAAGCTTGCGCTGCTGTGGCGCAATGTCGCGGGCGACGAGAAGCGTATCACATTCGGAGAGCTGAAGCTTGAAACGGATAAGGTGGCGGCAATGCTGCAAAAGCTTGGCGTAAAGCGTGGCGATAAGGTTATGCTTGTGCTGAAGCGGCACTTTGAGTATTGGTATTTCTGCGTTGCGCTGCATAAGCTTGGCGCGGCGGCGATTCCTGCTACTTCACAGCTTGCGGTTAAGGATTTAAAGTATCGCTTTGAGAAATCAGGCTGCAAGATGATTGTCGTTACATCGCAGGACGATGTTATCGACAGAGTTGATGAGGCTACGCAAGGCACGGATATTATAAAGGTAAGCGTTCGCGGAAAGCGCGACGGCTTTGTTTGCTACGAGGAAGAATCGGCGAAGGAAACAACCTTCGCGCGCCCAACAGGCGAGCTTGCGTCGCAAAACGGCGACATGCTGCTGCTGTATTTCACAAGCGGCACAACAGGTATGCCTAAGATGGTTGCCCACGATTACACCTATCCGCTTGGGCATATCGTCACAGCCAAATACTGGCACAAGGTTGACCCCAACGGACTGCACCTATCCATTGCAGAATCAGGCTGGGCGAAAGCCGCATGGGGCAAAATCTATGGTCAATGGCTGATGGAAGCTGCGATATTTGTCTACGACTTTGACAAGTTCGACCCTGCGTTAATGCTGACTGAAATAAGCACAAATAAAATAACAACCTTCTGCGCGCCGCCCACGATGTACCGCTTCTTTATAAAGGAGGACTTGTCCAAGTACGACCTGTCCAACCTAAAGCACGCCGTAACGGCAGGGGAGGCCTTAAATCCCGAGGTGTTCGAGCAATTTAAGAAGGCGACAGGCCTTGCGCTGATGGAAGGCTTCGGGCAGACGGAAGCTACGCTGCTTGCGTATACAAAGTATTGGGACGAGCCGCGTCCGGGTTCGATGGGCTTGCCGTCGTTCGCGTATGATGTAGCTGTTGTCGACGACGACAACAAGCCTGTGGGCGCAGGAACAGTCGGCGAAATCGTAGTGTTTACAGATAAGCACACGAATCCGGGCTTATTCCGAGGCTACTATCTCGACGACGAGCTGACAAAATCGGTGTGGAGCGACGGAATCTACCACACAGGCGACACAGCATGGCAGGACGAGGACGGCTACCTTTGGTATGTAGGGCGCAAGGACGACTTAATCAAATGCAGCGGCTATCGCATAGGCCCGTTTGAGGTTGAATCTGTGCTGATGGAGCACCCCTCGGTATTGGAGTGCGCCGTTACAGGCGAGCCTGACCCAATCCGCGGACAGGTCGTAAAGGCGACAATCGTATTAGCCAAAGGCTACACCCCCTCCGACGAGCTAAAGAAGGAGCTGCAAGAACACACAAAGGCACTCACTGCCTTCTATAAATACCCACGCATAATCGACTTCGTGAGCGAGCTGCCTAAAACAATCAGCGGCAAAATCCGCCGCACTGAATTGCGCAAGAAGAATTGAGGACACAATTATGTTGATGAGCAAGCTGCTTGGCAGAAGATTTAAAGAACAGCCGTCCGACGCATTCATGGACAGCCACGCGTTTATGCTTAGGGGCGGCTATATTCGGCAGGTGAGCAACGGCATTTTCACCCTGCTTATGCCTGCGAAGCGCGTAGCGGAAAAGATTGAGAAAATCCTCCGCGAGGAGATGGACGTAATCGATGGGCAGGAGGTACTTTTCCCTGTTGTGCTGCCTGCCGAGTTGTGGAAGGAATCGGGCAGGTTCGAGAGCGTGGGCAGCGAGCTTGTGCGCTTTAAGGATAGAGCAGGGCGCGACATGATTCTGGGCATGACCCACGAGGAAGCGGCCGTGCATATAGCGCGAATTGACGCACAGTCATACACCGACTACCCCTTTATGATTTACCAGATACAGACTAAATTCCGCGATGAGCCGCGTTCGCGCGGCGGATTGATTCGCGTGCGCGAGTTTACGATGAAGGATGCGTATTCGTTTCATACATCGGAGGAGGATTTGGTTGAATACTATGACAAGGTGCATGAAGCGTACGAGCGCATATATGAGCGCGCTGGACTTTCCAATGTAATTTCGGTTAAGTCGGATACGGGAATGATGGGCGGCAAGGTTGCGCATGAGTTTATGTATCTGTCCGATAAGGGCGAGGATACGCTGGTGCTGTGCCCTGAATGTGGTTATAAGTCGAATATGGAGATTGCGTCTGCGCAATTTTTCGTTAATACTAAGGAGCAGTCTGCGCTTGAGGAAGTGCATACTCCTGGAGTGACTGACATTGACAGCCTTGCTGAGTTCTTTAAAACGGACAGCAGCAGCTTCATAAAATCCACCGTGTACGCGCAAGAAGGCACCGACCGCTTGCTGGTCGTATTCATTCGCGGCGACTATTCAGTGAACGAAGCCAAGTTGAAAAACGCAGTCGGACGGAATATATTTCCCTACGTCAGCGACGGCACTAGCAGCCTATGTTTCGGCTATATCGGCCCTTATAAGCTGCACGCACCCGAAGCCGACATATTATTCGACAAAACTCTCGATGGCGAAGAAAGCCTAATATGCGGAGCTAACAAGGAAGATTACCACCTTAAGGGCGTAAGTATTTCCCGGGAAATAAATCCCGCGAAATTCGTGGACGTGAGCAAGGTGAACGACGGTGACTTGTGCATACACTGCGGCGCGGAGCTAAAACTAAGCCGCGGCATAGAGGTAGGCAACATCTTCCAGCTCGGCACTAAATACCCTGTGAGCATGGACATGACATACCTTGCCGCTGACAACAAGCAGTATCACCCAATCATGGCATCTTACGGCATAGGCGTTGGGCGCATGTTTGCTTGCTTAATCGAGGAACACCACGACGAATACGGCCCAATATGGCCTATGGCAGTCGCGCCGTGGCAAATCCACATCTGCGCCCTCAACAACAATCAGGCCGACATCGCCGAGTATTCACAAAAGCTGTACGGCGAATTATCCGCGAAGTACGAGGTTATGATGGACGACAGGGGCGTCGCGGCAGGTGTAATGTTTGCCGACGCAGACTTGCTAGGTATACCAATCCGCGTAATCATCAGCAGCCGCAACATGAAAAACGGCGAGGTTGAGCTATGCACACGCGATAAAACGGTGAAAAAGACAGTTAAGCTTGCCGATGTGCTTGCGGAGATAGATTCGCTTGTGCAGGAGTTATCGAAATAAAAACATAGGGACGCGCCTTTGACGCGTCCCTATGTTTTTATATGAAAAAATTCCTAACTAAGTAATAACAAACAAACAGCCCCAAAATTACATACAATACTATATATTTTTTCGGAACAATACGTATTCGCCTACCGAATACAACCCCCAGCCCCTCAACATAAAACAAAGCCGAAACTAGCAGCAAAAAAGGCACGGTGATGTTGTATCTCAGCGACAGCAATATATCGCCTTCAAGCAGCGACACAACGCTGCGCGTATTTCCGCAAGCGGGGCAATACAAATGCAGCAGCTCATAAAACGGGCACGCAGGCATATACTTCGCCAACGCAATTATATCATTGGCGAAAACTGCCACACAAGCCGCAACTGAAAGCGGCAGCATAACGTATGCCGCCTTATATGTGATTTTCATATGTTATTAAAGTAAAACCGTTCGTGAGTTCGGGTATGCTCTCAAAATTCTCACATAGAAAGCTCAGACCACGGCATTAATGCAAGAATCGCGCCTGCTGTTATTAGTAAAATTAATACGAACGACAGCGTAATAATGCCTAGCACCAGACCTGTTATAGCCATGCCGCGCCCGGGGCATTTTTTCTTTAAACTCATAGATGCAAGCACGATTGCAACTATTCCTAAAGGTATTCCGATATAATACACGCAGCTGAAAATCACGCCAATTATTCCCAATACCATTGCCGCTATTGCAAGCCCCTTGCTTCCGTTTTGCGGCATACTCACGTTGCCGTTGTCAAACTGATTACTCATACAATCCTCCTTATTTATTTGGTGCACACAAACAATCATATGCTACTATTTAGATAATATTTACCCAATGTAAATTATATTCGCCGCCTAAATATTATGCAGATAACCGGTATACGAGCATGAGATACACTTGTAAATAATACCAAAATGGAAGCGTACAATTAATTTGCGATTGTATAATAATCATAGCATATAATTTAGAAATATGCAAGAGTATTTTTGGATTACGCCGTGGGCGGATAATATTAGACCCTATTCGCCATTGTAGTAATCGACCGCTGATTCTTCTTTGAAGAATGTGCTGGATTTGCCGTGTACGATTACGCCTACTTTGCCTGAATCGGGGTAGAATACTACGTCGGGCGAAGTTGCTGTGCCGAAGTCGACATAGGTGAGCAATTCGGTTGCGGAGGTGTTGGTTAGGCGATGTGCGCCGTTTTCGCCTGGAGGGAATATAACTATGTCGCCTGCTATGACTGTTTTGTCGCCGTCGGGGGTTTTGACTGTGCCGCTTCCGCTTATTATGTAGAAAACTTCGGTGTCGCGCACGTGGCAGTGGTAGGGGTAGTTGGATTTGCCGGGAGGAATTTCGTATATTGTGGCATAGCAGTTGGCGTAGTCGTTGCGGCTTATGGCTTCGTATTTGGTGTACTCGAATTGTGGGTGTTCGGCTTTGTGCTTGGGTTGAAGCGTTTGCTTGTTTGCTATGATGATTTTGTCCACTGTCGCGCTCCTGTTTATGCTTCGGTTAAGGTCACGGTGAATACGTCGGCGAATTTGTCGAATCCGATTGCGTGCGCTAGACGTTGTGAAGCTATGTTGCTCACAGTTGTTGCCCACATGGGGCATAATCCTTTTGCGCTCATCTGCGCTGCCGCCTTTGCGCACACCATCTTGGCGTAGCCTTTGCCACGATATTGCGGAAGCGTGTTTATGCCTATTTCCTGTGCAAGCTCCTGCATGTACGGCATTCCGGGTGTGTCGTTGACACATACAAGCTTTGCGTCCTCAAATACGCCGTAGCACAAGCCTCTATCTGTCATCTCGAGAAAATATTCCGCAATCCAGCTATCCCTTTTGCAGCCGTGGCATTCGACGAAAAAATCCTCATAGCTGCCACAGTCGGATTCGGTTAACAACACTGCCTTGTTGCCTGCAATTTCTGTATCGTGTGTGTAAACGAATTTTATGTTATGGGAAGTATTTCCGGTGAAGTGAGTTTGAAGCAGCTGCATAATGTCGTCGGCACTCGTTGCAAGGTCTAATTCGTTTGCTAATGCTGCTATGCCCTCGGCGGCTTTGTCGCCGTGCGAAATAACAATCCTGTCCGGCTGGCGCAGCATCCATATGTCGTATATATCGGTGTAGCCTTGCGGCGCGATGTTTCGCTCGGCGGAATAGATTGTTGATACGCCGTTAAAGCTTTCGAGCGGCTTGCTTATCCCTAACCATTTTCCGTAGTAATCGCTTGTGATTTTGTAGTAGTCCATTTGTCCTCCAAGCTAACCTTGCGGTGATGCGATGTAGTCGTCACTCCAAAGCTGCACTTCGATATAGTGGCAGCTTTGTTCTATATCGTTCATGTACTGTTCAAGCGTGCCTGCGTAGTTTAGCATTGATTGAAGCAGGGTTTCTTTTGTGAAGATTGATATGTTACCTGTTCTTTCGAGGGTGGCGCAGCTGTCGCCGTGGGTGAAACTGATGTGTTCGCTTGCTATATCTTTGAGCAGCAGCTTTGTTATGTAACCGTTGCCGAACCAATTGTTCAAGAAGTCGCTTCCATGCAGCACAAAAGATAGTGGGTGCGCGGTGGTGGGTTTGCCGCCTAATTTTTTGAAGCTGTCATATAGGTATTCGTCTGCTTTAATCCTGCGCGGATAGTAGTTCTCGAAGTCGGCGAATCGCCAGAAAGCTGTCGTCGCGACGTTGCACTCGGACATTTGTTTGGCTAACGCGAATGCTTCTTCCTCTGGAAGTCTGACTATGTTTTTTAGGGGCGTGCAATTTGGGTGACAGTAATTGATTATGTAAATCTCGTCTATGTTTATCATTGCATACCTCCATTGAAAAACAACTAAAGACTAATGGTGAATGGTGAAGGACTATCTGTATTTATAAATTAACTCAATAGTCATTCACCATTAGTCATTCACCATTAGTCTTTAGTCTTTAGTCGTCATTTTTCCGCCGCCTTGCGCTCGGCTATGCGTTGCTTGGCTATGCGTATGCTTTGTACAGGATTGCGCTTTCCGGGGCATATGTATGTGCATGAGCCGCACTCCATACAATCCATTATGTTAAGCTTTAGGCATTCGTCTAAGTCGCCCGCGAGTGCATAGGCGTTGAGCATAAGCGGCTCTAGGCGCATGGGGCATAATGACACGCATTCGCCGCAGCGTAGGCAGGGGCTTGGCTTGCTTACATATGTTTCCTCTTTTGTGAGGGCTATAAGCGCACCTGTGCCTTTTATTACAGGCACTTCTGTTGAGAAAAGAGATGTGCCCATCATTGGGCCGCCTAGGATTATTTTGGCAGGCTCTTCGCAGAAGCCGCCTACTTCTTTTATAAGCTCGCTGATTGGCGTACCGATGAATACGCGGAAGTTGCGATGATTCGCGAACGCTCCGCCGCCTACTGTTACCACGCGGCGCATTAGGGGCAAGCCGTTTTTCACACTGCGTCCGATTGCGGCGCAGGTGTCTACGTTGTCCACGACAATGCCTACGTCGAGGGGCAGGCCGCCGGGGGGTACTTCCCTTTTGGTGATGGCTTGAATTATCTGCTTCTCGCTGCCTTGAGGGTACTTCGTTTTTAGAACGGCTAGCTTGACGCGCTTTTCGTTTATATTGGTGAGCAACGCGGAGATTGCTTCGATTGCGTCAGGCTTGTTTTCCTCGATTGCTATAATGCACTCGGGGCAGTTTAGGGCTTTCATCATGGCGTAGCAGCCGTCTAGCAATACCTCGGGCTGCTCTAGCATAACGCGGTGGTCGCTTGTGAGGTACGGCTCGCACTCCGCGCCGTTTATCACTATAGTCTTAACCTTCTTCTCCTTGGGAGGGGAAAGCTTGACGTGGGTCGGGAATGTCGCGCCGCCCATGCCTACTATGCCTGCATTTTTTACGATGTTGACGATTTCTTCGGGAGTAACGTCGTCAAGGTGGCGATGTAACGCAGGGGTGTACAGCGTGTTTTGAAAGTCGTTTTCGATTATGATTGAGTTTACCATGCCGCCGTTGGGGTGAAGGTGCGGCTGTATCGCCGTAACCTTGCCTGATACGCTTGCGTGAATCGGCGACGAAACAAAGCCGCCTGCTTCCGCTATCATCTGCCCCATTTTAACTTCCTCGCCTACCTCCACTATTGGCTTGGCAGGCGCGCCGATGTGCTGCGATATGGGGTACACCATCTTCGCAGGGGCAGGTAAATCCTCAATCATCAAGTGGCGGGTACGCTCCTTTTTGTCGTCAGGGTGTATTCCGCCTTTAAATGTAAATGTGTTCATGTTTTATTATTTCTGCCTTTGATTAACTTTTTTTGTTTGCTTCTTTTAGCCAGAACTCGGACAGGTCGATTGCTTTGTAAAGGCCGTCGCGTTCGGCTTTTTTGATTACGCGTTCCCTTCCGGGAGCTTCGTTTGTTTGGAGCGTCACCTTAACTAAGGTTGCAAGCTCGGTGTCGCCTAGCTGCTTCTTTTCCTCTATCTGCATACATACGATGTAGTCTGCGTCAAGGTCGCCGAAGTATAGCAGGTTGCCCTTGCGAAGCAGTGGCATACCTTTGTATGTGAAGTATGGGCTTTTGCCTTTTTTTGTTGTCATTATATACCTTCTTTCTTTACATATTTTGAACCTCTCTCCTACTATAATTAAAGAAGGTTATTTTGCGGCTTCTGCTAGGTATGCGTTGATGTTTTGTACAAGCTCGTCGCAGTTTGCGCCGTGTACGGAACATGCGTCCTCAATGCTTTCACCGCTTGCTGATGGGCAGCCTAGGCAGTGCATTCCCATTTCTAGGAAGAATTTAGCTGTGCCTCTGTCTAGTTTTAGTACGTCTGCTATTATCATATCTTTTGTTACAGTTGTCATGGTTTTACCTCCATAGATTTTTTATGATATTACAACGATTGCAGGGAAATCTTGTATTGTTAGTTCGTGGATTGCTTCGGATAGCAAGTCCTCGTAGGCGACGATGCGGCAGGATTTTACGCAATTGGCGTAGTATGCGCCTGCGCCGCCTATGGCTGACAGGTATATGCCGCCGCTTTTGCGTAGTGCGGAGTATACGTCATCGCTCATGCTGCCTTTGCCCATGATGGCGGAAAGTCCGGCGTTTATCAGTATTGGCGCGTATTTGTTCATGCGTGCGCTGGTGGTGGGGCCGCATGAGCCTATGGCTTTGCCCGGCGGTGTGGGCGTGGGGCCGCAGTAGTAGATTAGCTGGCCGCTTACGTCTATCGGCAAGGCCTCGCCTTTGGCTAAGGATTCGCACATGCGTTTGTGGGCGGCGTCGCGGGCGGTGTAGATTGTGCCGCTTAGGAGCAGTACCTCGCCTTGGGCGAAGGATTGGGTGGAGATGTCGGATATATTTACCGCGCGTGTATTGTAATCCGCGGACGCGCAATGCGCGCCCCTACAAGTGTTTGTGTTTTTTGTCATTGGGTTATATTTGCCTATTCGGTGCGATTGTTACTGCACAAAGTGTTAAGCAATAAGGCTGCTTCGCGTGCGCACCTTAAAGCGGCTTCATCTTTTGCAGCGGGAACGTTGTCGGTGTCTAGCGAATATATGGTTGCCACACATGGGCGGCGCACGTACATATACTTCATTATTGTAAGCGCGGTTCTAGTCGGATTTATCTCTGTGCCTTCTTGCGCTCCGACTAAAAACAAGACACCGTTTTTCGTTGCAGGCTTGCTTTCGCCGCGAAAACGTCCGGCTGCATAGAGTGTTTGTATTCTGCTTGCTATATTGAGCAGCGGTCCGCTTAACGTCGAGAACCATATCGGGGAGGCGAGGACGACATTGTCGCACTCATCTAAGAATGGATATATCTCCTGCATTTCGTCGTCGATACTGCAACCGCTGTTTGTCCAGCAGAAGCGGCAGTCGTTGCACGGGGAGATGTTGCTGTAGCACGACAGTATTCGGGCTTCGCCGGATAAGTGCTTGGTAAATTCATCAAGCAACGCTGTGGTGTCGCCGTTTTTCTTCGGCGAGCCGTTTATGATGAGCGTCTTCATGCTAGTTTATCATTTCCATCACGTTGTCGAGAATGTAGGTTGCCTTCATCTCCTCGAAGTAGCCGCGTGCGCCTGTGCCGTTTATCCCTGTGAGTACGGCGATAAAGTCCATACCGGCGGCTTGGGCTGCGATTATGTCTGCGCCGGCGTCGCCTACCACTACGCATTTGCGCATACGTGCGCTGTCGTAGTTGCCGCTTACGGCTTTGCCGTCGTCGAAGTCTTTGCCCATTGCGGCTTTTATGAACATGTAGGCGTGCGGTTTTGAGTATGTGCCGCCGTGGGATTTTTCGGCTTGCAGCACGTCCGCATAGGATATAATTCTATTATAGTCAAAATATTGCAAAATATCCCATCGAATGAAGGGCGGCTCTATCTCCTCGTAGGTGCGTCCGCTTCCTACTGCCAATGTGTGTGTCGCGGAAAGGGTGCGCAGCAGCGTGTGCAGCTGCGGCAGGTCGATAAGCGGCTTTTCGTTGGTGAGCAAGCCTATGCGGTCGTCCGTACCGAAGCACCAGCGTTGGAATACGCGCACAAGCTCGTGCCACAGGTCGCCGCAGCGTTTGGTGTAATCGAAGGGTTTGTTCAGCTTTTCGCTTAGCTGCTTGCCTAGGAAGTCGTACAGTTCAAGTGCGCCGCCGTCGAAGTTGTGGATATAGTCGTACACCTTGTCGATACTGCCTGTGAGCAGATATGCCGATAGGCAGACGTACGCTAAGTCCCAGTTGCTGTTTACGCCTTTGTTCTTCCACGAGATTATCGTTTTGTCGTTGCTGAATATTTCCGCGCGTATTTCGGGATAATGTTCGCTTGCGTAGGCTACGTCAAGCTGCTTGTCGCCGAAGTATTCGCGCGAGTTTATCATTTCATAGACGGTGAGTGCCGCGCTGTTCCAGTATGCCTGTTCGCTTGTCAGCACTCCGTCTAGGTCGAAAATTATTGTGTCGTATTTATGCAGTTGTTGAATCACTCGTTACCTCAAAATTTATTTGCCCTGCTACGCCTGCTGTGTAGTTTTTGCGTAGGGGGTTGATTGTCGCTGCTTTTGCAAGTGCGCTGCCTAGGCTGCGGAAGATTGCTTCCCAGATGTGGTGTCCGTTTTCGCCGCGCGATAGCTCTATGTGCAAGGTGCAGTTTGCGCCGTTGGCGATTCCTTCGATGAAGGTCGTCAAGTCCTCGCTGTTCATACCTTCTGTTTGTGCGGGAATCTCTACCTTTTTATCGAAGCATAGCAGTGTGCGGCTTTCAAAGCTGAAAGCTGAAAATGCGCGCGCTTCATCAATTATGCCGAATGCATCGCCGAAGCCGTACGCGCTTTTCTGCCCCTTGATGTACTCCGCGATAACCTTGCCTATGGTAAGCCCCACATCCTCGCACACAACGTGCGACAGCATAAAGTTGGTCAGCGTAACCTCCACCTCCAAGTTAAAGCCGCCGCGCCACACGATATGCTCAATCATATGGTTTAGAAAGGGGTACGGCGTTTTAATGCGGCTGCGGTAATCGGGCGCAATTTCGCCTGGAATGAGCGTTACCTCAATCACAGATTCGGTTGTGGTGCGTTTTATTTTAACCATCTTGTCTATCCTTTACAGCGCGTGCGTGCGCGTCGAAGCCTTCCATCATTGCAAAGTTGTAGGCGAAGTCCTTGACTTTTGCGTAACCTTCGGGGGTTGCGTAGCCGATTGATGAGCGTTTGAGGAAGTCGTGGACGGATACGCAGCTTACCGTTTTGGCGTGTCCGCCTGTTGGGAGGATTGCGTTTAGCCCTAATAGGAAGTTGCCTAGGGTGATGGGCGTGTTCTCGCCCAGCAGGATTTCGCCTGCGTTTTTAATGCGCAGCATTACGTCGAAGGGCGACTGCGTCATTACCTCCATGTGTTCGGGGGCGTAGTCGTTTACGAAGTCGATGGATTGGTCTAGGCTTTCGGTCAGCACCGCGCCTCCGTAGGTGTTTAGGTTGGTGGTGATGAACTCTTGGCGTTTGGGCGACAGCTTGGGGAGCTGCTGCTCTATTATGGGCAGAACTGCGTTAATAAGCTTTTCGCTGTGGGTTACGAGCAATGCTGCGGAATCCGTGCCGTGTTCGGCTTCAATCATTAGGTCGAGTGCAGCTTTGTGGGGGTCTGCGTATTCGTCGCATAGGATAATGCTTTCGCTAGGGCCTGCGAGTGGGCCGATGTCGATGTGCGCGGATAGTGCGCGTTTCGCTGCTGTAACATATTGCGAGCCGGGGCCTACAACTTTTTTGCACTTGGGTATAGTTTGCGTACCGAATGCTATTGCGGCAATCGCTTGTATGCCGCCTGCTTTGTATATGTTGCGTATGCCGATGATTTTAGCAGCCGCCAAAATTGCGTCGTCGACGTTGCCGCTTTCGTTGGGCGGAGTTGTCACTATTAGGTTTTGCACTCCTGCGACAACGGCAGGTATGCCGAGCATCAGCAGCACCGACGGGAAGCTTCCCTTACCGCGCGGCACATACAAGCACACGTCCTCAATCGGCGTAGACTTTTCGCCAACCATAAGCCCGCGGTCGACTTCCTTAAAGAAGTATTCCTGCGGCATTTGTTTTTCGTGGAATGTGCGAATATTGTTCGCGGCGTATGTCAGGGTCTGGCGCGTGGTGTCGTCGATTCGGTTGTATGCGTCCTCGATTTCCTGCTCTGTCACTTTGATTGAAGTGACTGTAACCTTGTCGAACTCCTGCGTGTAGCGTATAACCGCGTCGTCGCCGTTAACGCGCACGTCCTCGGCTATAGCTTGCACACGCGGAATATTCGCCGAAATATCAATCTCGGCGCGGCGCATGAGTATGTCGCGCTCACTTGCGCTAAGCTCGCTCAATTTGCGTATCTTTATGTTATCACCTCATTTTTGGATATAGTCCTACTTATCTAAAGTAATTGTAACACACTATCTCTGAATAAGCAATATGTAATTGTAGGGGCGGGGCTCTGCTCCGCCCGTGTGCGATATTGCACATGTTCGCATTCGTGCGTTTCTCAAATGCAACACATTCAGAATCGCACATGGGCGGAGCAGAGCCCCGCCCCTACCTATGCCGCGTCTTCTTCTTGGTAATACTGCGCTTGCACGTTGAACATCTCGGCGTATTTGCCGCCTTTTGCAAGCAATTCATCGTGGGTGCCGTATTCGACAAGCTCGCCTTTTTCAAACATGGCGATTATGTCGCAGAAGCGCGTGCTTGCTAAGCGGTGGCTGATGTAGACGGCGGTTTTGTCCTCGACCATTTTGTTGAAGCTCATGTATATGTTGTGTTCAGCCAGGGCGTCCAACGCTGCCGTCGGTTCGTCCAGCGCCATGATTGCACTGTTTTTGTATAGGGCGCGGGCGATTGTGATTTTTTGGTTTTGTCCGCCTGATAGCTCTACGCCTTCGTCGTCTAGGATTTTTTGCAGGGCTGTGTCCATGCCTTTGGGGAGAGAGGCTACTTTTTCGGCGATGTCCGCGTTGTCTAACGCATATTGCACGCGTGCGCGGTCAATGCTTCCGCTTTCGGTTAGGGCTATGTTTTCCGCTGCGGAGAATGCAAGTATGCGCAATTCTTGGAATACTGCGGCGAACAGCTTGTAGTATTCCTGCTTGTCGAACTCTTTTATGTTGATTCCGTTTAGCAGGATTTCGCCGTCGGTTACGTCGTACAATCGGCACAGCAGCTTAACGAAGGTTGTTTTGCCTGCGCCGTTGTGCCCTACGATTGCAAGTTTTTGCTTGGGTGCGATTTTAAGGTTGAGGTTTTTGTAGACGTATTCGTCGCTGCTTGGATATTTGAACGATACGTTGCGGAATTCGATTGTGTAGGGCGCGGCAGGAATCGGGCGCGGATTGTCAGTGTCCATGGTGTCGCGCTTGCCTATGAAGTTGCGGAAGTCGCATATGCTTAGGTTTTCGCCGCGTATGTTTGCGACGTTGCTGATTAATTCGTTCAGCCACTTGGAAAAGCCTGCGATTGCCGCGAAGTACATTGTGAAGTCAGGTATGCCGATTCTTCCCTCGAATACGAGATAGATTAGGTAGGCGTACACGATACCCTCGCGCACGATTGACAGCGTTATGTCGAGCAGGCCGATTGCGAACTCGCGCCACTTTACGCTCCTGTGAATGTCGAGCCGCTGCTTGCGGAAGTGCGCGTACATATTGCCGATTCTTTCACGCAGATTGTACAGGCGAAGCTCCTTGCCGTAGCTAAAGTCGTACATCACGTTGTAGAGATAGTTGCTGCGCCTGTCTTTGTCGCTTACATCGTCTTTTTTGCTGTGCTCATATTTGCGCACTGCGAATGCAGTGAAGTATGTGACTGCCACGTTTGCTACGAGGAACAGCAGCACGAATATGTTGAGTGTCGATATTATCGCAGTAAATCCTGCAAGCGCGAATATGCCGCCTGTTTTTTCAAACAGCCTCACGAAGATATTCTCGACGCCGTTTCCGCTGTTTTCCACGCAACGGAATGACGTTTGGCTGTCGTCTAAAAATTTTCTGTCCTCTGTATTTTTAAAGTCGGTGGTCATGCATTTGCGGAAGTGATGCAGCATTATTTGCAGTCGCACGTGCAAAATCCGCGGATATGCCTTTGCATTGAAGTAGCTCATGCCGAAGCCGCATATCGCCGTCGCCGCGAAAAATCCGGCAAGCAGCTGCACCAGTACATTCACGCGCGGCTCGCCTATAAGCTCCTGCAAAATGAATCGGGGAAATATCACGCTTGCAAGCGGACTAACCGCCGCAAGCAAAGTGTAAGTCACAAATATGGCGAACAATGCCTTATCCTCGAGCCACGCCTCGCCTATGAGATAGCGCAGGTTTTGCAGCGTGCTATAGGTCGGCTTGGAGTTGTTGTTTTTGTCTGACATAAAACCTCCTTGACTATTTTTGCAGGACTGTTATAATAAAAAGGGGTGGAACATGAAAAACTTCATACCAAAACCGTACAAAAAAGAACCAATCACAATCCGTGTAGACATAGAAAAGCTAGAGCAAATCGATAAGCTATGCACAAAATACCAAACCAACCGCAGCGAGTTCATCAACCGCAGCATAGATTTCGCCTTGGCAAATATGCAGGACGCGGATAATCCTCACGAAAAAGACCAAAATAAACCTTGACAAACGTACGTTTATGTTCTATAATATAATAAGAAGCGTAAACGCTGGAGACAGGTCAGCTTCGCGTTATTTTTAAAATAAATACTTTCACGAAGTAGCCCACATCTTGTCACGGAGGAGGGCTACTTTTTTATTACCTTCACTAACTCTGTCAATGCTTCCAATATCAGCTTAACTTCAGCCAATATTACAGCAATCAAGATTAGATCAAACATAATTTGCACCCCCTTCCCACAAAAACACAGGAACAAGTTTCATTCCTAAAGTGGAGGGTCACGTGCGAAGTAGCCGGCCTCGTTTGGCGTTTACGCTTCATTAAGTCGCCGAATAACGGCTTAGGTACATATTATCATATTATTCGACATAATTCAAGCGTAAACGCCTGTAATATACATTACAAGTTTGTTACATATGTTAGTTCTTCGTCACATTGGTTCTCACTCCGCCGCCCGCAGTTGTGCTGCCCCCTACGTTGTGGCAGGAAATGCTTCCGCCCGCGACTGCATTGCCGCCTACGTTTTGGCAGTTTACAGAGCCGCCTGCGCTTAAGCTGCCTTTTACGTCTTTGGCGTTCATGCCGCCGCCGGATTTTGCGTCGCCTCCTACGTTTCCACAGTTTAGGCTGCCGTAGGATTCTACATCAAGGGCTTCGCCGTCGTATTTTACCTCTATGTTTTTTGCGCCCTCTTCGCTGTGCTTCAACAGGCGCGTGCCAATAAATACCACTATCCGCATTTTGCCGTCGTCGGCCCACGGCAGATTCGCTTCGGAAGCAGATGCGGCAGGCGCAGGATTCAGGCTTTTCAGCATGGTTTCGGCTTCGTCTGCGTTAATGCTGCCGCTTTTGTACATGTCTAGGATTTTGGTGATGTTTGGGTTCGCCATTTTTGCCTCCTTGATGATTTTGCCGCTTTTTGAATAGATTTGCTTGATTGTGCAGGTGTTGTCGTATTGGATTTCGCCATCGCAGTACAGCCTGTCAATTATGCAGTTGTTGGATAGCTTGACGCTGCCTGCGCGAACTACCTTTGACTTAAGTCTGCTTGCTATAAGCTCTGTGCATTCGATTGAATCGACAAGGTTATGCTCTAAGCTTACAT
This sequence comes from uncultured Eubacteriales bacterium, assembly GCA_964479875.1. GTDB lineage: Bacteria > Bacillota > Clostridia > Monoglobales > CAYZNM01 > CAYZNM01. The sequence continues at coordinate 6,159 of CAYZNM010000015.1, read as the reverse complement.
CCCTACCAAAGTACATACTTAATAGTCCATGGAAAGCCATCGGTACGTTCATAATCTTTTGCATATGCTCTGCTTGGAGCACAATCTCGATTTTGTCGCCCACCAATGAAGTAATCGAGCAATATCCGTCTACCTTCATAATGTCCGCGCTTACTTCCTTGTTGCAGACAATCACTCCCTCACAATATATCTCGCTTGCGCTAAGGCTTGCGCGGCGCAGCTTCAGCACACCCTCGATGTTTACCTTCCTCGCCTTTATATTGCGAAAAATCCGCGCCACACCTTCAATCGACACAGTATCCGCGTCAAGCTTGCCCTTGCCCTTGTACAAGCCCTCGACCGATACATGCCCTGCCTTTGCGTTGCCTTTTAGCTTGCCGATACCCTCTATGCTTATCTTCTCATACTCGCCGCCTTGAATTGAGCCGATTCCTTCAATGCTTTCCTTTCTCATAATCCACCACGCCCCTACAGTTTGATTGTGTTGTTCACAACAGCCTTCTTGGAAACTGTCAGCTTGCCGCTGTATTCTACTGTATCTATTATGCACATGTCGCCTATGACTATGTCGCTGCCGCGTACGCTTTGCGCCTTTACGCATTGCAGGCTTATGCTGTCGCCTTCGATTTCGTTTATTTCCACTATTTCTCTTTCTACGGATATGCTTACGTAGTTGCTTGTCTTTGGTATGGCGGAGAAGGCTTTGTCCGGCCTAAATGTATTAGACACTGTGATTATTGTGCCTGTGATTGTGTTAACATGTATGTTCGGGTTAAGCAATATGAAAACCTTGTCGGCGTTTATGCACTCGGTGTTGATTCCGCCGAAGCTGTGCAGCGTGTCGCAGACAATCTCGTCTGCCGACGAAAGTAGTGCAGTTGAAATTATATTGGTGAAGCTGTAGTCGCAATTAAGCTTTACGCCTATTAGCTGCTCAAAGGTGACGGCCTTGACATAGCCGTTAATGCTTGCGCTAGTGAAGGGCTTGCCGTTATTCTTTGCCACGCTCGATTGTTTCATCGTCTTTAGTATGCGGCACTCCAGGCTTTCGGAGTTTAGCTCGCCCATGAAGGCTATTGTGCCGCCCTTGCATATGCCTTTGAAATTAATCTCCCCGACGACCTTTGCGTTGCCCACCGCGCAATCCTTCGCGTTAACCTCGCCTGCGGCGCGTATCTTTTTAATCTGCGCGTTATTTAAATTAACCTCGCCTGCGGCATAAATGCTGCGCGTTTTGCTTTCGCTAAGGTGTATTTCGCCTGCGCTCAATATTCTGCGATAATTGCCGCACGCCGTCTTTTCACCTATTACTATCACGTCACCACCGTCCCCTCTATAGGATTGCTAAAAGGAAGCGTACCTTCCTCCGTGTCAAGCTGCAGGTTGAAGCTTTTGCGATACTTTATCTTCACCATCGACGACAGCTCATTTAAGCTTATGCTTTTAAGCTGCGTAAGCCGCGCGTCCAAGCACACCTGCGTCTGCTCCTTATGCAGCAGCACATAATACACGCCCTCGGCCGACACCATGATGAAAAGAAAATCCGTCTGCTTAACCTCATGAATCCTGCTTGCGATGCCCTCACATATCTGCCGCACATGCCTTTCGTCCAAGTCAAATTCCGCCGCGCACTTACTAATCGCAATAAGAATCAGCATTTCGATAAACGAAAAGCTCTGCTTGCCGAACGACGTTATGAAATAGGGAATAAAGTCCTTGTCAACTTCCTCGATAACCTGTAGGTCATTTTTGGTAAAATTCCTCTCGCTAACTTCGGGGGACAGTATCTTCGCAAGCTCAGGCAGCGAATACTTATCCTTCATCTCCTGAATCGCCGTTATGCGGCTCAATATCTTCGCGCGCGGAAAAAATGTTTCCTGCCCTGTAAAGGATGGCTGCTTGATAAACCAATCCTCGGGGATGAGCCCCTCACGCTTCCATCTATATAATTGTCCGTATGAAATTCCCGTTTCGTTCAGTAAATCTTTTTTCGATATCAACATGTGTTTCACCTCAAAATTAGTGTAACATAACATTGTTACATTGTCAAGCAAATTTTTTGCATATTCACAAAAACGCACAAACGTAGGGGCGGATATTATCCGCCCGTGCACGATTCCGCACACGTCACAAAATTAATGCAATAATTTTCAAATAATATAAATTCTCAATCCGAACATAATATCAACATCAGCATAAAATGAATTACAGAGGTTACAAATGAAAAATATAAAATGCTTTATAAACTGCTTCTTCCTAGGCGCGTTAGTTTATTCGCTAATCGAGCTTGCGTGGCGCGGCAGAACGCATTGGAGCATGGCGGTCACAGGCGGCACATGCTTCTCGCTGCTATGCAGAATCTACGCCTGCATGACAAAGCGGCGACTTTGGGAAAAATGCCTAATCGGCTCGGCGGTAATTTCCGCCATCGAATTTATCGCAGGGTATCTGATAAATATAAAAATGAAATGGAAGGTATGGGATTATTCACACCTTCCGCTGAACATCATGGGGCAGATATGCCCGCTGTACTCCGCATTTTGGTTCGTGCTGTGCGTACCGATAAACGCACTTGCGCGATTGTTCTAGCGCGAAAAATATTTGACAAAATAAAATTTATGTGCTAATATATATGTAAGAAGGAGTGCGGCAAACACTCCCCCTTGCAGACTTTCTGCAATCGGCTTGATTAGGCTTTACGGTTTTTTTGAAGATTTTTTATAACTAACTAACAACCGCTAACCTTGGTGTTGGGAGCGGTTGTTTTTGTATATTTTATACATATTTCTTATTGCGTTGACAATTACTGGTGCATTATCAACTAAGAACATGATTGATACAATAACAATTTCTTTGCTTGTCATAGTGACATCCCTCCTTTCTGCAATATTTTGCGTTACAGAAAAATCCGGAGGTACCCTAAATTTGCATGGGCATCACGCCCTTTCGACCGTTAGCCCAATCCATGCCGAGGCGGTACTCGCCTGCATACATAAGTATATCATAGTTCGACAAGAAAGTACATTACAATTCAGTAACATTTGTGTTACAAGTTTGTTACAGCCTTTAAATCATTGCCCTGCATAAGTCTAATGTGATATAATTACATAAATTAGACTATGGAGGGTTTTTTATGAATACGCTTATCAAAAACGGGACGGTTATCGGCGAAGAGGTTAAAGTAGCGGACATTGGCATTAGCGGCGGCGTAATCGCATTCGTGGGCAAGGACGACAGCTTTGCCGCGGACAGCGTGATAGACGCAAGCGGCAAGATTGTTATGCCCGGACTTGTTAACGCGCACACGCATTTGCCTATGGTGCTGTTCCGCAATTACGCGGACGACATGGAGCTGCACGACTGGCTTTTCAACAAGATATTCCCCTTGGAGGACAAGCTCACCGCCGAAGCTGTCTACAACGCGTCAATGCTCGGCATAGCGGAGCTCATCGCGGGCGGCACGACGCTTTTCGCTGACATGTACAACTTTTCGGAGGAAATCGCACGCGCCGTGGACGAATGCGGAATTAAAGCGAATTTATGCCGCGCCGCACTAAATATGGACGACAGCGGCAACTACGAAAACGACATGCGCATAAACGAAGCATTAAGCCTGCACAAGCATTATGACGGAAGCTCGGGCGGCAGAATAAAAGTCGACCTAGGTCTCCACGCAGTCTACACCTCAAGCGAAAGCTACATGCGCCACGTCGCAGAATTAATCGCCGACATGGGAGCAAGCTGCCACCTTCACCTATCCGAAACAATCACTGAAAATCAAGGCTGCGCGGAAAAATATGGAGCCTCGCCAACACAATTGCTTGAACGTGCAGGCTTTTTCCGCACCCCCACAATCGCCGCGCACTGCGTACATCTATCCGACGCAGACATTGAAATCCTCGCACTGGGCAACGTATCGGCAGTCCACTGCCCCAGCAGCAACCTAAAGCTTGCAAGCGGAATCGCCCCCGTCACAAAATACATCGCTGCCGGAATAAACGTAGCCATAGGCACAGACGGCGCAGCTTCCAACAACAACCTCGACATGTTCGAGGAAATGCACATCGCAAGCCTGCTGCAAAAAGGCGCAACGCTAGACCCGCTAGCACTCCCTGCCGCGCAAACTTTGGCGATGGCAACCAAAAGCGGCGCACTCGCCCTAGGTCGCACCGATACAGGCTGCATCAGCCGCGGCAATGCTGCCGACCTAGTAATCGTAAACCCAAACAAGCCGCACAATCTCCCCCTCGGCAATCCACTGTCTACGCTAATCTACAGCGCGTCCTCCTCCGACGTTGAAACGGTGATGGTCAACGGAAACCTCCTAATGAAGGACGGGGAATACCTGACAATCGACATCGAGCGCGTAAAGCACAACGCCAACCTTTCAGTTAAATCCCTTTTGTAATAAACCATCACATTATCGCGAAACGTGTCGAATTATTTTTCCTTGCGCCGAATATCAGTATGTGATACAATGTAATAAATAACAATGATGAAATTGCCACCGCGGTTTTTTCACATATAGTTTCAAAAATACAGCATTCGGCTATAATCAAAATAACATAAAAGAAAGGACAAAAATGCAGACAAAAAAAGAATTAGTATTGGTACTTGATTTCGGCAAGCAAAGCAATCAGCTTATCGCACGCAGAATTCGCTCATGCGACGTATACTGCGAGGTGTATCCGCACGACATCTCCTTTGAGAAGATTAAGGAGCTTAACCCTGTCGGCATAGTTTTCACAGGCGGTCCTTCCAACATTTACACGGCGGACGCTCCTGTTTGCGACAAGCGCATTCTTGAGATGGACATTCCCGTGCTTGGAATCTGCTACGGCGCGCATGTAATCGCGCACCTGCTAGGCGGCACAATCGCAACGGCCGACGGTGAATACAGCGAGGCGCAGGTGGAATTCTCCGGCGACAGCGTATTATACGAAGGCATACAAGCCCCCGCAAGCTTTTACCTAAGCAAAAGCGACTGCGTAAGAACGCTGCCCAAAGGTTTCACCCTCACGGCGTCATGCAAGCACGGCTGCATTGCCGCAATGGAAAACACGAAGGAAAACATCTACGCGGTGCAGTTCCACCCTGACAAATCCGACGTAGCAAACATGACCGCGATAATCCGTAACTTCCTATATAAAGTATGCGGCTGCTCCGGAAGCTGGAAGCTAAGCTCCCTAGTCGTACACCGAATCCAAGAAATCAAGGAAAAGGTAGGCGACAAAAAGGTTCTGTGCGCACTTTCCGGCGGCGTAGACAGCAGCGTAGCCGCGCTGATGGTACACAAAGCCGTAGGCAACAACCTAACCTGCATTTTCGTAGACACAGGCCTAATGCGCAAAAACGAAGGCGACAACGTAATGAAGCTGTACGCCGAACGCTTCAACATCAACGTAATCCGCGTCGACGCGGAAAAACGCTTCCTCGACAAACTAAGCGGCGTAAGCGAGCCCGAGAAAAAGCGCAAAATCATCGGCGAAGAGTTCATCCGCGTATTCGAGGACGAAGCGAAAAAGCTAGGCAAAGTCGACTTCCTCGTACAAGGCACAATCTACCCTGACATAATCGAAAGCGGCAACGACCCAAGCAACGTAATCAAAACGCACCACAACGCGGGCGGACTGCCGGACATCATAGACTTTGACGAAATAATCGAGCCGTTGGCAGACCTGTTCAAGGACGAAGTGCGTCAAGCAGGCCGCGAGCTTAACATGCCTGACGAAATCGTAAGCCGTCAGCCATTCCCCGGTCCCGGATTATCCGTACGCGTTATAGGCGAGGTGACAAAGCCGAAGCTGGACATCCTCCGCGAAGCCGACGCAATAATCCGCGAGGAAGTAGCCGCAAGCGACTACAAAGACAAGGTAAGCCAATGCTTTGCCATCTTCACAGGCCTGCAAAGCGTAGGCATAAAGCATGAGAAACGCAGCTATGATTATGTAATCGCGCTGCGCGCAGTAAGCACGCAGGACTTTATGACCGCACAATGGGTACACCTGCCTTATGAGCTTATTGAAAAGATTTCCGCAAGAATCACGACGGAAGTCGAAGGCGTGAACCGCGTCGTGTATGATGTGACGAGCAAGCCGCCTGGCACGATTGAGTGGGAATGAAGTAGTAAATCCCCCAAAACCTTGATAAATCCAAGGT
>CAYZNM010000014.1:0-70505 GCA_964479875.1 uncultured Eubacteriales bacterium | reverse complement strand
ATAAGTCTTTCGCTCTCTAATGTAACCATATTGCTCAACCCCTCATTATATAAATTATATTTAGTGTAAGTGATGGAGTTAGTGCTATTTTGCGCGGGTGATGTAGTCGTACATCAAGCGTACGCCTATGCCTTTTGCGCCTACGCCGTAGTAGCCGTAGGGGCTGCTTGTGTAGGCTGTTCCGGCGATGTCGAGGTGCGCCCACGGCATGTCTTTGTCGACGAACTTTTGTAGGAATAATGCGGCGGTGATTGAGGAGCTGCCATCTGCGATGTTGCATAGGTCGGCGTATTTGCCTTTTAGTGAGTCGGCGTATTCTTCGGCTAGGGGCATGTGCCATAGCTTATCGCCGTTGCAGTCGCCGATTTTGATTAGCTTGTCAACTATGTCGCCTTGGCCGAAGATTCCGGCGAGCTTGTCGCCGAGTGCTGCGCCTATGCCGCCTGTTAGTGTGCATATGTTGATGATTTCGGCTGCGTTTTGCTTTTTAGCGTAGAGTAACGCGTCGGCGAGAAGTAGGCGTCCTTCTGCGTCGGTGTTGGCGATTTCGACCGTTGTGCCGTTGGGGTAGCGTAGGATTGTGGAGGGCAGGAGTGCGTTGCCGTCAGGCAGATTTACAGCCAGCGGGATTATGCCGATTGCATTTATGCCGTCAGGCTGTGCGTGTGCTAATAGGTGGAACACGCCTGCGACTGCTGCGCCGCCGCACATGTCGAACTTCATGTCGCTGTTGTCGCGCCCAAGCTTTAGGCTAAGTCCACCCATGTCGAAACATAAGCCTTTGCCTACTAATGCCGACAATGGCTTTGTGCTGTCGGAGCAGTAGCGCAGCGTTACAAACGCAGGTGGGTGTACGCTTCCTCTGCCAACTGCACTTGTGCCTACAAATTCGGACATTTGCTCGTCTTTGAATACTGTGACGCTCACGCCTGTATCGGCGAATGTTTGCTCCATTTTTGCGGCAAAGTCGTAGGGATACATGTCCTCGCCGGGAGTATTTGCTAAATCGCGAGTGAAACATACAGCAGCGGCGCGTGTTTCTGCTGCTTTGATGATTGCAGCCCTATCGGCTTCCGCTATGTCGCTTCCTGTGAAGTCGATGTACATATTTATTTCTTGCTTCTTCTCGGACTTATATTGGTCGAACATGTATTCGCCAAGGTAGCAGCCTTCGAGCAACGCAACCAATGTGTCGGCACAAATGCCTTCGGCGCTGATTGCTACGTTGTAAAGCTTACGGTCGCGTGCGGCTTTTACCAAAGCTGCAGCAGCGCGGCGGATTTTTTCGGCCGGCTCATTCTCGCCCAAGCCTACCACTGCGATGTTTTGCTCCGACGCTGTGCGCGCCATGTAAAAGTTAACCTTGCCGCACTTTCTGTCGTCGTCGCATACAGGTAAGCTGCACGGCGTGTTGGTATACAGCAGCAGTGCTTTCAAGCAATCGCTGCCGCCCGATTGTGTGTGTAGTTTCATATTGTCACCTCAATTATTTTGTAATAAATCAGTCAAAAATTGCTTCGGCAATGCGTTCACAAGTTTAACAGGCCGCGGACTGTCCGAATACGTTTGCAAAGCCTTTTCAAGCCACATCACATCGTGCCATCGATTAAACTTATAACCTGCCTTATGGAATGTACCCACAACCGTAAATCCTTGCTTTTTGTGAAAAGCAATGCTTCGCTCATTGGAGGCTGTCACTCCTGCGAAAACGCTGTGAAAACCTTGCGCTGTAAGTATTTGGAATATACAGTTGTATAACTTCGCAGCTACGCCCTTGCCCTGATAATCGTGCCGCAAATAAACCGATACCTCGACGGAATAGCGATAAGCCGCGCGCGGCGCAAATCTCGAAGCGTAAGCATAACCTACAATTACACCGTCGATTTCGTAAACGAGATACGGATACTCGGATAATATAAGCGCAATCCTATCGAAAAATTCGCTCTCTGTTGGAACGTCCAATTCAAATGAATACGCAGTATTTTCAACATAGTGCTTGTATATTTCCAGAATACTCGGGCTGTCGTGGGGGCTTGCAAATCTTATGCTGTTAGCCATAGTTTCCTATAATATAAACGGTAAATGGCAGGAATACCCACCATTTACCGCATATATGTTTGTGCTATTTATTAGCTTCCAATTGTTGCTGCACCATCATGTCCTTGACCTTCATCAGGCGCGTTAAGTTGCCGCGTTCGATTTCGTCCAGTTTTTGCGTGATGTAGCGGATTGTTTCACTTAGGCGCGGAATCATTACGTATTCGAGCGCGTTAACGCGACGGCGCGTCTTTTCGATTTCGGCAGCTAGTAGCTGCGCGGACTTTTCTTTTTCGGCTAGACCTAATAGCTCCGGCAGAAGCTCTTGCAAGCTTAGCATGGCTTTGTCGAGTTGAATCGATGTGCCGTAGAAGCCGTAGGGGAAAATGTCCTTGTTGTCGGTGGTTGTGTCCTCGTTTACCTTGAAGATGGGTACGTTTACCGACATAATGTTGCGCGTGCTTACCTCAACTGTGGTGCGTTTATTCGGGAAGGAGATTGCACTTTCCAAAACCTGACGGCTGGAGATTGCGCTTGCGATTAGGAAGCTGTCGTATATCTCCTTGAGCCTGCTTTCCACCGTTTCCCGGAGGGTTTTGTTTTGGCGCACGACTTCGAGGAATTGCTTCATAAGCTCGTCGCGTTTGTCCTTGAGCAGCTTATGTCCGCGTCTTGCCGTAACAAGACGCTTTTTAAGCTTGGACAACTCCATGCGGGTGGGGTTTACATTCATTCTTGCCATGTGTACCCTCCCTTACGCGTTGTAGTATTTGTCGATGAATTCTTGTTTTACGCGGGACAGCTCGCGGGAAGGCAGTATGCGCAGCAGCTTCCAACCTACTTCCATTGTGTCCTCGATGGTGCGATTTTGGGTGAAGCTTTGGTTTATATATTCTTTCTCGAACTCGTCGGCGAACTTCGCGTACAGCTTGTCGATGTCGGTGAGTGCCGCTTCGCCGAGGATTGTCATTAATTCCTTACATTCCTTGCCGCGCGCGTATGCTGCGAACAGCTGATTCATTACGTTGGCGTGGTCTTCGCGCGTCTTGCCTTTGCCGATACCTTTGTCCTTCAAACGGGACAGTGACGGCAGAACGTCAATCGGCGGCAGGATGTTTCTTCTATATAATTCGCGGCTCAGGATAATCTGCCCTTCGGTGATGTAACCTGTTAAGTCGGGAATTGGGTGAGTTTTGTCGTCCTCGGGCATGGAAAGTATTGGGATAAAGGTGATAGAGCCTTCGTTGCCCTTGATTCTTCCCGCTCTCTCGTACAGGCTAGCTAAGTCGGTATACATGTAGCCGGGATAGCCGCGGCGTCCGGGAACTTCCTTACGCGCCGCCGAAACCTCGCGGAGAGCTTCCGCATAGTTTGTGATGTCGGTAGTGATAATGAGAACGTGCATACCGCAGTCGAACGCCAGATATTCCGCGGCTGTCAGTGCCATACGCGGAGTAGCGATACGCTCAATCGCAGGGTCGTTCGCAAGGTTGATGAACATAACAGCGCGGTCGATCGCGCCTGTCTTGTTGAAGTCACTGATGAAGTAGTCGGCTTCCTCGAAGGTGATACCCATCGCGGCGAATACTACGGCGAACTTACTGTCGCCAGAGCGCACTCGCGCTTGACGCGCTATCTGCGCTGCAAGCTGCGCATGGGGCAGACCGCTTCCACTGAATATAGGCAGCTTCTGTCCGCGAACAAGCGTGTTAAGTCCGTCGATTGCCGATACGCCTGTTTGAATAAACTCGGACGGATAGTTGCGCGCAACAGGATTAATCGGTTCTCCGTTGATGTCCATGCGCTTTTCAGGAATAATCGCAGGACCGCCGTCTTTCGGATTGCCCATTCCGTCGAATACACGGCCAAGCATATCACGAGAAACCGCAAGCTCAATGCCGCGCCCTAAAAAGCGTACGCTACTTTCTGCAAGGTTCATGCCTGCGCTGCTCTCGAAAAGCTGCACAAGCGCGTTGCCCTTGTTGATTTCAAGCACGCGGCAGCGGCGACGCTCGCCGTTGGACAACATAATCTCGCCCAACTCGTTGTACGCCACGCCTTCAACCTGCTTAACCAACATAAGAGGGCCCGCAACCTCGGTAATGGTCTTGTACTCTTTAATCATTATGCGCCCTCCTTAGCCAATTCGTCGAGTTCCTTGACGATTTCTTCTTCCAAAGCCGCGAAGGCTGTGGATACATCTGCTTCGTGTATGATTTTCGCGCGGCTTAACTTTTCGCGTGCAGGCAGCGCGGATATTCTTTCGATTGATACGCCTTTTTCGATTGCAAGCCTTGCTCTGTCCCTGAACAGCATGATGGCTTTCAACATGCGATACATCTTCGCGCTACTCGCGTAGGTGTCGTCAGCATTGAAGGAGTCCTGCATTAGGTAGTCCTCACGGATTGAACGCGCAATTTCCAACGTCAATCTATCATCGGCTGAAAGCGCGTCAACGCCTACCAGCTGCACGATTTCGTTTAGCTCGGCTTCGTTTTGCAGAATCGCCATAAACTGCGAGCGTATCTGCATCCAATCCACCGCAACGTTGTCGTGATACCACTGCGACAGTGTATCCAAATAAAGTGAGTACGAGTTCAGCCAGTTTATCGCAGGGAAGTGACGGCGATACGCAAGTGCTGAATCCAAGCCCCAGAATACCTTAACGATACGCAGTGTCGCTTGGGCAACAGGGTCGGACAAGTCGCCGCCGGCCGGCGAAACTGCGCCGATAGCCGTAAGCGAACCCTCGCGCGGCTCACTGCCGATTGACTTAACGCGCCCTGCTCTTTCATAGAACTGCGCAAGACGTGTGCCTAGGTAAGCAGGATAACCTTCCTCACCAGGCATTTCTTCCAAGCGTCCGCTCATTTCGCGGAGAGCCTCCGCCCAACGGCTGGTACTGTCTGCCAGCAGTGCAACGTTGTAGCCCATGTCGCGGTAGTATTCCGCGATTGTGATACCTGTATATATTGAAGCTTCGCGTGCAGCAACGGGCATGTCGGACGTGTTCGCAATAAGCAGCGTACGTTTCATCAGCGGTTGTCCGCTTTTTGGGTCTTTCAGCTCAGGGAACTCATTTAAAACGTCAGTCATCTCGTTGCCGCGCTCGCCGCAGCCGATGTAAACGATGATGTCCGCGTCCGCCCATTTAGCAAGCTGGTGCTGTACAACTGTCTTGCCACTGCCGAACGGTCCCGGAATCGTCGCAACGCCGCCCTTAGCTAGGGGGAACATTGTGTCAACGATACGCTGCCCTGTGATAAGCGGAATGCTCGGACTTAGCTTTTCCTTATACGGTCTGCCCACGCGAACAGGCCACTTTTGCGACATCTTTACATTTACGCTCTTGCCGTCATCTGTTTGCAGCACGCAAACTGTGTCGTCGATTGTGAAGTCGCCCTTCTTTATTTCCTTGATTGTGCCGGAAAGGTTAGGCGGAATCATTACCTTGTGCAGCACAAGCGTAGTTTCCGGAACTTCGCCGATTATGTCGCCGCCTACTACTTTGTCGCCTGCCTTGACAGTGGGCGTAAAACTCCACTTCCTCTCGGCGTTTAGGCTGCGAACTTGAATACCTCTGGCGATTCTGTCGCCTGTCTTTTTCAATATTTCATCGAGCGGACGCTGTATTCCGTCGAACATCTGTTCGATTAATCCAGGTCCTAATTCAACGCTAAGCGGCGCACCTGTTGTTGTTACCGGAGCGCCTGGCCCTAACCCTGATGTTTCCTCGTATACCTGTATGCTCGCAAGTCCGTCCCTCATCTCGATTATCTCGCCGATGAGGTTCATCTCGCTAACACGAACCACGTCAAACATATTGGCGTCACGCATTTCGTCAGCGATAACCAACGGGCCCGACACCTTTCTGATAATTCCCATGAATCCAACTCCTTAAAAGACGACAATAAACAATTAAACACTCGCCGTCGGCAAGATTTTAATTGTGCATTATGCATCGTGAATTGTTAATTGTTAAACAGTATGTCTGCGCCAACCGCGCGTTCAACGGATTTCTTTATGGCAGCCATGCCAACTCCGCTTGAGCCTTGATTGTTCGGCAGTATGATTATAGCAGGCGTAGGCGCGTCCTTATGCTTTTCAACTATATCGTCTACCCAAGCCGCAACCTGCTCCGTTATAAATATAACGGCGTAGAATTGCTCTATAAATTTGCGCAGTGCCGCGCTTGCCTGCTCCATCTCGGTTACGTCCGCGACGTCAAAGCCGATTCCGCGAAAGCCAAGCACAGATTCTCTATCTCCGATTATAGCTATTTTATACATAAATGTTCCTACCTAACCAGCTTCTTTATTTCTTCCGATTTAAGCCCTGCTTTTTTGCAGGTCAGCACTATTCGCGCGTTGAGCATTTCGTTTTCCTTTTCATAGTAGTAGCCTACGATTGGGGATAAGCCGAATGCTGTCATGTGCGTCGCAGTTACAGACTCCATGAAGTAGTCGTCCAACGCTTTATCAGGTTGGTCGCTTGCCATTGCTTTGCCGTAGCGCGTGTGCGCGAATAGGTTTTGCGTGTCAGCCGAACGTGCGTTCGCGATATAGAACGAAGGGTCGATGTAACCACCCTCTGCTATTACGTAGCCGTAGAAGGACTGCGGCTTGTTCAACGCTTGCAAACGCTTGAACGCTTTCAGGTTGTAGATGTCGATTTGCACGCGCAGCAACTCTAACGCTTTTTTATCCTCTATCTTGCTGTACAGCTTGCCCATATCCTTGAACATTGCGCTGTCTAGGATTATGTCAACCAACGACACGTCTGTGTTCTTGGCGTAGCTATCGCGCGCCGCGTCAATCGCTTGCTGCATGTTTACAGATAAGCCGCGATAGTTTCGGTCGAGTAGCTGCTCCTTTAGTCGCTCAAAAGGTATACTGCCTTGGTCTACCGCGATATTGTCGCCTTCAACACCCGTCAGCTCTGCCTTCAATAATATCTTTGCGTTGTGATAATCAAAGCGCACCTTGAGTATATTCAAGAATTCGTTCGCGTTAAACGAACGCATTAGGTCGAACACTCGCACTTGCTCGCTGTCGATTATCTCTTCAATTGTACTGTCGTCCTTTACGTTGTAGCCTAGGTCGGCAAGGCAACGTATACTATCCTTCAGGTTCGAGGCAAACAGCATTTTGTCAATGGTAGCGTTGTCCATCAGCTTCGACTGCATGGCACGGACGCGCGCTACCGCTGCCGTATAATCCAGTTCGTTGTACGCCATATGCCCCCCTTATCCGAATAGTATGTCTACTACGTCCTTCTCCAGCTTTTCCCTACTATTCTTCGCGATAGCTTCAAAGGAAAAGTTTATTATAACGTCGCCGTTTTTTAGCGTAAAGCCGCCGCCTGTGCCGTTTTTAGCATCGCGCGGAATTAAGGTTTTCTCGCCTTGCAACCCTTGCGACATTTGTTCGATTACTTTATTGTACTCGCCGTCGGGCAGACTTGCAAGCTTCTTGTACGCATTCGCGAAGGCGAGCGACACAAGCTCCTGCTTTTTCGCGAGCATAAGCTTTTTGCCGTTAAGCTCCTCAGCGGCAAGTATGCGCTCGTGCCTATCGGCGGCAGTTTTGTTTGCATTTTCGATAATCGTTTGCGACATTCCGCGTATCTCTTGGTCAACAACAGAGGAACGCGACTGCGCGTCAGTCTTAGCCTTGGACTTAATCTCATCAGCCTTAGACTTTGCGTCGCCGATTATCTTTTCAATAATTTTATCGGTCAAGGGTAAGGCCTCCTCACACTTGAATGTTTGCTATCATTAAGAAGGAAATAAGCAGCGCGAACACCGCATATGTTTCAACCATTGCCGCTAATACGATACCTTTGATTAATTCTTCGGGGCGTTTTGCGATGATACCGATACCTGCTGCCGCCGCTCTGCCTTGTGCAATTGCAGAGAGGAAGCCAACGATACCCATAGGCAGCGCTGCGCCTAAGATTAACAGACCTTGTTGTGTTGTCAGTTCTAACAGACCGCCGCCTAACATACCGATTTTCTGCATGATTACGAAGCCGATGAGCAGACCGTACAGACCTTGTGTACCCGGAATAACTTCAAGAATTAACGCTTGACCAAACTTTGAGGGGTCCTCGCTCATTAAGCCGGACGCTGCCTCGCCCACGATACCTACGCCTTTCGCACTGCCTGCGCCTGCCAGAAACACTGCCAGAGCCGCGCCTAGTGCCGCGATAAAAGTGCCGTTAAGAATTACATCAAACCATTGCATTATAAAAAGCCTCCTTTAATAATTAGGAATGAGGAATTAGGAATGATTCGCCTAACGCCTTGTTCCTTTGATTAACATTGTGAAAATTTCAACTGCTTATTTGCTTTCGCCAACTTGTGAGCCAATTGAGTTGATTGTCGAGAAATGCTTCGTCTACGCAGTCCAGTCCGTACGTTTCTATTACTGTGGCTTGGACTTGATAGTGGTATACGGCGATTAGGTCGTATACTGCGGCAATTTCTGCTTCGGATATTGTTCTGTGCTGCGTGTAGCCGCTTATGAAGTCTTCGAGTGCGTGCGCTGTTTTGTTGTAGCCGCTTTCGTGGAAGTCGAAATAGTGAGTTCGATTGCAGGATATCATCATGTCGTAGGCAGGGAAGCCGTTGCATGATGTGTCGAAATCGAGTACATACAGCTTGCCAGATGGAGTAATGCGCAGGTTGCCAAGGTATAGGTCGCCGTGGCAAAAGCCTCGTGGGAGTGATTTCACCTTTTCCCAGAGGTAGTCGCCGTATTCGGCGAATACTGCAAGTTTATCCTGCGGATACTGCTTCTTGCGCAAGATGTCGATGTATCTGCCGATGTAGTAGTGCTTATCGCGATACATTAGCTCGCCGCTGTAGCTTTGCATGATGTTGTGCATACGCGCAGTCACGCTTCCGATTTCTTTATCGTTGCAATCGCGTTCCATGTCCGCGCCTTCGATATAGATGTACAACACATATATGTTGCCGCCGCACTCGTGGTACGGTGCGCCATCTTTTGTGCATACAATCTCAGGTGCGGGAAAATCATTGCGCATCAGATACAGGTTTATATCTATCGACTGCAACGCAGTATCGCGAAATGGTTCGCGTATCACGCGCAGAAAATACTTCGCAGAATATCCGTCCACGACATAGGAGTAACTGCCGCCGTCGCGGTAAAATACTACTTCCTTTACATCAATGCCATACGCAGAAGTCAGCGTTTTTGCAATCTCAATAGGTTCGATCTGCGGCATACTTCTTCCTATTCTATATTGACATACTTCGTTTTAGCTTGCAGCGGCTTAAATGGAACTCCGCCTGTTTCATAGAATTTGCCGTAGAACTCAATGTATTGCAGACGTGACGCGTGCACGTATGTGCCGAGTACGTTTATTGCGAGGTTGAAGCCGTGTCCAACTATTACCACAACGATTAGCAGGATTGCGCCGACTATGTTTGTGAAGCCGCCGCCCATCATGCCCATTGTGTTGAACACTGTGCCAATAACGCCTGTCGCTAAGCCTAGGGCAAGCAGACGTGCGTAGGACAGAATGTCGCTTAGGTAGCCTGTGATATCGTACAGGCTCATTATGCCGCCGAACAGTTTGCCGAATATATTCTTATTGTGTCGCCCTTGTGTGAGAATTAAACCTACTACTCCGGCGATTGCTACATATTGACCAACAGGTACGCCCAGCAGGAACATTGTAAGTCCGCCCAGCACCATGTACCAGAAGCCTACGTCGAATATCGCAGCCCAAACGTCGCCGTCGCGGATAAGCATGTACGCTTTTATAGCCATACCAACTGCGATATGTGCTCCGCCTAATCCTAGTGATACAAACAGCAATCGCATCGGGTCAGCGATCGGGTCGAACCACAGTGGCTTTACATTCAATCCGAATGCCGCCGGCAACAAGTTGCCAAACCATCCGCCGAACAACGCGCCGAAAAACAAGGTCGAGAATCCGCAGATAAAGCCTAAGCGTATCAGCTTGTCTGCCATTCCTGTGAGCTTCATCTTCAACATGGCGTATCCGCATATCAGGATTAGGGCTATGCCGTAGCCTGCATCGGATAACATCATTCCAAAGAAGATTATGAAGAATGGGGTCATAAGCCAATCTGGGTCGAGCGTCGTCGACTTAGGTAGGCTGTACATCTCTGTGATAATTTCAAAGGGGTATACGAATTTGTTGTTGCGCAGCAGTACGGGAGTTTCCTCACCTTTTGCTACGTCGACAAACTCGATTGCAACTGTAAAATCCTTGAGCGCGTCAGTTACAAGCTGCTTGCTGTCCCTAGGGAGCCAACCGCCTACGAAAAACGCGCTTGACGTTTTTATAATGTTGCCGCGTACGCGCCTGCGCTCCTGCATGTTGCTGATGTAGTCGTGTAGGTTGTAGATTGTGGCAAGGTGATTGTCTGCCATGCTTTCACCTTGTGCTTGCAACGCGTTCAGCTTGTCGGTTAGGGTGATGACTTCCTTGCCCATTGTTTCAATATTTTTTGCGACAAGCCCCTTCTTTATGCCGAGATCCGCTTTGGTGAATCCCGCGTCGGCAAGCAGTTGCATTGCTTGCTCGCGAATTTGCTTGTGCGCGATAACGGTGACGTACTTGTAGTCCTTGTCCTCGTTAATGGTGCTGACTTCGAGCAGCTTCTCCTGCTCCAGCTTGCTAATTTCGGCTGCGGCAGGGAATGTGCCTTGCAGCACAAATGTTTCAGCCGTGCCTTCAATCTCAACAGGCAGCGAAAGTGATTGCCACTTTTCAAGCCGCGCGGTGAGGTTGTTCAGGTTGTTAATCTCCGACTTTATGCCGTTGATTTTACTGTAAATGTCATTGGCGTTGAATACCTTCTCCCACGCGCCTTTGTATGTGTCTTGATTTACAAAGGTTTCGTAGGACATTGACTTCTTGGGCGGCTTTTTGCCGTTTAACTTAGTTTCGAGAAAGGCTATGGCTGAACGAATCTTGCGCAGCTCCTCCTCGATTTCGTTAATGCGCGTGGTCGCGTCGTCGACTACTGTGAGCTTGGCTGCCGCTTCCTTTTCCTCCTCCGACATTTCGAGGGGGGCAAGCTGCGTCACGCCTAGCTTCATCAGCCGCCGCACAACAGCGTTGCGCTCCGAGAGCAGACCAATCAGCCGCAGTTTACACATTTTAACAATCATACTGTTTTAATCATTCCTTTAACTAAAAAGTCTACAGCCTTGGTCATGTTGTTCATTGTAGCTTTTTCTAGTTCCTCTATCTGCTTTTGGTAATTCGCGCGGATAGTTTCGGCTTCGGCAAGGCTTTTGGTTTCGGCTTGCTTGATTACCGCTTCGGCTTGCTTGCTCGCGGTTTCATGCTCGGCCTGCTGCCGCCTTAGTGCGGCGTCCTCGACTTCCTTGACAATTTCCTCGGCTTCATGCTCGGCGCGTTTTAGAATTGCCGCCGCTTCATGCTCTGCGTCTTTTATCTTGTTTATCGCCTGCAATGACATTGTGTCACCTCCTTTCAAGGGATTGGCAATTGATTATTTACAATTGACAATTAAAGGCAAAATTTTTATTTGAAGAAGCTTATAATTGCTTCGACAATTCGTTTTGAGGCTTTGCCGTCGCCGTAGGGGTTTTCTTTTGCGGACATTTCGGCGTAGGCGTTTGGGTCGGTTAGCAGGCGTTTAGCGGAGTTGTAGATGATGTCTTGGTTCGTGCCTGCTAGGATTGAGATTCCGGCGTGTATGCCCTCGGGACGTTCGGTTTCCTTGCGCATTACGATTATCGGCTTGCCGAATGAGGGGGCTTCTTCTTGTAAGCCGCCGCTGTCGGACATTACCATGTAGCATTTGCGCATTGCGCATTGCAGCTCAGCTGCTGTGCATGGGTCGGTGAGGTGTATGCGTGAGTTGTTGCCTAATATCGCGTACACAATCTCGCGTACGGCGGGGTTTGGGTGTACGGGGAAAAATATCTCGACGTCGGCGAAATCCTGTACAACGCGCAGCAACGCCTTGCATATTTCCTCTATCGGATTTTCGCCGCTGTTGGTTGGATTGTCGCGCCTGTGCGCTGTTACTAAAATCAGCCGATTGCCGTCATTTTGCATATGTATAGGCAGTTCGGCAGGGATAGTTGCGGTTGTTGCAAGCGCGTCAATGGCAGTGTTGCCTGTAACAAATATTCGGCTTTCGTCGATACCTTCTCTAACAAGTGTGTCTTTATTATATGCAGTCGGCGCAAAATATATATCGGTAATAAAATCCGTGATTCGACGATTTAATTCCTCGGGGAAGGGCATGTTTTTGTCGAAGGTGCGTAAGCCTGCCTCGACATGTCCAACCTTTATGCCAAGGTAAAATGCAGCGAGCGCAGTAATCGACGACGTAGTCGTGTCACCGTGAACCAACACTATGTCCGGCTTCACCTGCTCCAACACCTTTGTCATCTCAGTCATAATGGTGGAGGTCAGCGACGATAACGTCTGGCGTTCCTTCATTAAGTCTAAGTCGTAGTCGGCTTTAATGCCGAACAAATCCATCACGCTGTCGAGCAGCTGTCTATGCTGCGCTGTCACCACCACAACATTTTCAATCTGCTCACACTTTTGCAGCTCAAGCACAAGCGGAGCCATCTTCACAGCTTCGGGGCGTGTGCCGAATACAGACATTACTTTAATCTTTTTCATAGTTACTCCTTCGCAGGTTCATTAGATTGCTCCGATTCGTCCGTTGTATCTGCGGCGGTATTCTTGCGCGTCCACATAAACGCGCCTAGCGTCACCAACGCAGTTATGGCAACAACAAACACAAGCGCACGCGTCGCGCCTCCCAATAACAGCACCACCGCCGAAAGCGACAGCAGCGCACTCACGAGATACAGCACGCCAACAGCCTGACGCTGCGTCAGCCCCAGGTCTATAAGCCTATGGTGAATATGCCCCTTGTCCGGGGACATTGGAGATTTGCCCTTAGCGATTCTGCGAAGCATTGCGAACGCCATATCAAATATCGGCAGCCCCAACAGCAGAAACGGCACTGACACTGAAATTACCGAATAACTCTTGAACAACCCCATAATCGACACGCAGGCAAGTATATAGCCGAAAAACATAGCCCCCGCGTCCCCTTGGAATATCTTAGCAGGGTTAAAGTTGTAAGGCAGGAAGCCAAAGCCTGCCCCTGCTACCGCTGCTGTTATAATCGATATATCGGTGTTGTTTGTAATAAGCGAAATCGAAAACAGCGAAACAGATATAATAGAAGAAACGCCTACCGAAAGTCCGTCCAACCCATCAAGCAAGTTCAGTGCGTTGGTCAATCCCACTATCCATATAATGGTAATCGGTATCGCGAATATGCCGAAGCTGATATACTTCACATCGCTGAAAATATTAGGGTTTGCGATAAACTCAATCTTTATTCCATAATAAATCGCAATAAGCGCAGCGGCAGTCTGCCCCACCAGTCGCAGCACAGGGCTAAGCGGCTTCACATCGTCTATGACACCCATCGACACAATAATAACGCTGCCGAGCAGCAGCCCCTTTACAGGACCTGTTATGTCGATGAAGCACAGCAGCGCTACGATGAAGCCATAAAATATAGCAAGCCCGCCCAGCAGTGGTATAGGCTGCTTGTGCATACGCCTTTCATCCTTGGGTGTGTCCACCGCGCCCAGATGTATCGCAAGATACTTCACAATCGGAGTTGCGGTGAAGGTCACGAGAAACGCGATTATTATCGTAAAGATTAGCCTTAGTGAGTTATATTCCATAATTATCCTTTGAGTGTTATGCTTTGATGAAGCCTACGACGTCGTATACTTTTTCGATGGTGGGCTGTGCGATTGTTGCTGCTTTTTCCGCGCCTGTTTTGTATACCTTTTCGATGTAGTCCATGTTCTTTTTTAGGTCGGCGAAGCGTGAGTGGACTGGGCGCAGGGTTTCGAGTACGGCTTCGGCGACGTCGGCCTTGAATGTGCCGTAGCCGCTGCCGCTGTATTTGTCGGCAGCTTGTTGGATTGTTGCGCCTGTTAGTGCGGCGTATATGCTTAGGAGGTTGTTTATGCCTTCCTTGCCTTCTGCGTATTCGATTTTGTTGTCGCCGTCGGTTACAGCGCGTTTTACTTTTTTTAGGACTGTTTTTTCGTCGTCCATGAGGAGTATGCAGCCTAGGTTATCGCCGTCCTGCGTGGATTTGCTCATCTTTTTGGTGGGAATCTGCAAGTCCATTATGCGTGCGCCTACCTTGGGAATGTACACTTCCGGCACAGTGAAGGTGTCACCGTATATGCTGTTGAAGCGTATCGCGACGTCGCGCGCAAGCTCCATATGCTGCTTTTGGTCGTCGCCTACAGGCACGAGGTCTGCGTTGTAGGCAAGTATATCGGCAGCCATAAGCACAGGGTATGTGAACAACCCTGCGTTGTTGTTGTCCTTATGCTTTGCAAGCGCATCCTTATACTGCGTCATGCGCGAAAGCTCGCCCATGTACGTGTAGCAGTTCAGCACCCAACCAAGCATCGGGTGCGCCGGCACATGACTTTGGAAAAACAAAATATTTTTATCCGGGTCAATCCCTGCCGCGATGTACAGGATAAAGTTATCAAGCGCGCGCTGCCGAAACTCCTCCGGCTGCAAGCGTATTGTGATGGAATGCAAGTCCACAATCGAGAACAGGCACTCGTACTCATCGGCAAGCTTCGCCCAGTTGCGTATCGCGCCAATGTAGTTGCCGAGGTGGAGTTCGCCTGTGGCTTTGATTCCGCTAAATATTCGTTTCATGGTGTAGTCCTTTATTGTTGGTAGTGTGTTGCGCTTTTTTCAATATTATTGTTAATCATTTTTATCTGACTTATATTTAATGATTTCTACTTCATCAACTTGCCCAGCGTTGCTATTCCCGCTTCAATCTGCTCATCTTTCGGAGTGGAGTAATTCATGCGGAAGGTCGATGTCTTGCCTGGATTCGGCATACACGTGCTGCCTTTGATTATTGCAACCTTTTCCTCCAGCGCACGCATCATGAAGTCGTCGCTGTCCTCGCCGTTGTTTAAGTCGCACCACAGGAATATGCCGCCTTGCGGACGAGTGTAGGTGACATTCGCAGGGAAGTGCTTCTCGATCGCGCTTAGCATTAAGCCGCATTTGTGTGCATACAGCTTTTGCTCTCTTGCGATAAGCTCGTTGATGTCGTACTTGTTCAAGTACTCGCTTATAATCATCTGCGGAAGCAGCGTCGTATGCACGTCCTGCACCTGCTTTACTACTATCATTTTCTCCGCAATTTCGCTGTCGCATACCACAAAGCCTACTCGCAAGCCGGGAGCCATAATCTTGCTGAATGAGCCTACATATATAACTACATTATCCTCGTCAAGCTCTTTTAACGCAGGAACAGGCTCGCCCGAAAAACGCAGCTCGCCGTATGGGTTATCCTCGAGAATTTTTGCTCCGTGCTTTTTCGCAAGCTTTAACAAAGCCTTGCGCTTTTCAAGCGACATGGTTATGCCTGTTGGATTTTGAAAATTGGGGATTACATAAATAAGACTTATATTAGTATTATAAAACAATTTTTCCAATTCGTCAATATCAATGCCATCGTTTTGCATATTTATTCCAATAATTTTTGCTCCGTGGCTGCGGAAGGAGTTTAGTCCGCCGATAAAGCTTGGGCTTTCGGTGACAACAGTGTCGCCTTCGTTAAGCATAACTGCAGAAGTCAGCGATATGCCCTGCTGGCCGCCGCTGCATATGAACAAGCTGTCGTTGTCCTTTATTAAGCCCCCGTGCATTGACTTAACTCGCGCTTTAACTTGCTCAACAAGCGGCGCGTAGCCTTCGGTAATTCCGTATTGCAGCGCGGCAGTGCCGTTGCTGCGCAGTATATTTTCTGCAATCTCGCCCATTTCAGCGGCGGGATACAGCTCCGGCGCAGGCAATCCTCCTGCAAACGAAATAATTCCCGGCTTACCGAGCTGCTTAAACACCTCGCGGATAGCCGAGCCTTTTAAATCCTTAACTCTATCTGCAAATCTATTCATATTTTTCACCTCATTTTATTATACAACATTATCCAAAAAAATGCAAGGTTGGCTTTATTTTTCACGTGCGCGATATGCCTGCGGCGTTGTGCCTTTGATTCGCTTGAATATCCGGTAGAAGTAGCCTGCGTCGGTGAAGCCTACGTATTTGCTTATCTGCTCTGATGTGAAGCTTGTTTCGTCAAGCAGCTTGCAGGCGTTGTCTATACGTACATTTAATAGGTGCTGCGTGAAGGTCACGCCGTTGTTCTTTGAAAATATCGCAGAAAAGTAGTTGGGGCTTATTGCGAATTTCGCTGCGACTTTGGAGGCTGTAAGCTGCTCCTTGTAGTTTCGGTCGATGTAATCGAGAACCATTTTGTTGAACTGCTCGCCTGTCACGGGAAGGGTCAGCATAATGTTGATGTTTAAGCTGTCGCGCGCGCTTCGCAAGAGCTCGTCTGATATCGAGGATGCAACGTTGCTTTTGCCTATGTGAACGCTTCGCATAAGCTTGGACGCTATGTCGGACTGAATCTGCGCGGCAGCGGATTGAAGCTCGTTTTTCAGCGACGCTTTGTCGTCCATTCCGATTAATATAATCAGCTCGCGATTGTTTTCCGCATTGGGGAAGCATATGCAGCTTCCGTTTATTCCGCTAAGGCTTTGGCTTGCGGCGGATTGCAGCTCGCTTGCGGAATGTCCGTCCTCGGCTTCGATTAGGGTTAGTGCGTAGTAGCTTTGCTTTAGCAGGTTCCTGTATATGGAGTTTTCGAGGTACTTAAAGTCGGTGGCGTCGCTTTTTCCGTTTAGTAAGCCGATTAGCTGCAACTCAAGCTTGGCGCGTACATTTTCCACGTTTTCGCTTTCATCAAGCAGGGACACGGCTTTATCAATAGCGTCGATAAACTGCGTATCGCTAATCGGCTTCAAGATGTACTCGACCGCGTTGACATGGATAGCTTCCTTCGCGTACGCAAAGTCGGCGTACCCGCTTATCACTATAAGCTTAATGCGCCTGTCCATCTCATAAATTTTGGACAGTAGCTCCAACCCGTCCATTCGCGGCATACGTATGTCTGTGACCACAATATCCATGCGGTTAAGCCGAATCTGCTCCAACGCTTCCTCGCCATTGCACGCTTGATAGATGTTAAACTTGCCCGCGTAAAAATTCTCAAGCCGCGTCACTATGCCTAGGCGTACCCACTTTTCATCTTCAACTACCAATATATTGTTCATCGTTCCTCGTTAATGGCAATGTTATTTTTGTCGTTGTGCCGACGTTTTGTTCGCTGTACAGACAAATTCCGTACTCGCTGCCCATTATCAGTTTAATCTTGTTGTTTATATTTTTTAGCCCTAAGCCGTGACCGTTGCTTGCTTCGTAGAGGTTCGCGCTGTCCTGCGACAGCTCGGCGTTAAGTTTGTGCAGCTTTTCCGAGTCGATACCCTCGCCATTATCCGATATTTCGATGTACAGCTTTCCGCTTTCCCGATACGCTTTCAGCGATATATCAAGGCGCGGAAGGTGCGTGCAGTTTTTCACCGAATTTTCCGCTATCGGTTGCAGCATAAACCTCACAGCGTCGCAATCAAGCAGCTCATCAGGTACATCGTAGGATATATGCAGATTATCGAAGCGGATTTTCTGTATGCCGATGTAAGTCCTAAGGTGTTCAAGCTCATCGCAAAGCCTCACACATTCGCTTTCCGCCGACTTCAAATTATAGCGCAGCATATCGCCAAGCCTTTGGCTGATTTCGCCTATATGCTGCACGCCTTGATTAATCGCCATTGCGTTTATTGTTTCCAATGCGTTGAACAAAAAATGCGGATTAATTTGATAGCGCAGCGCGTTTAATTCGGCGGCGCGTTTAAGTCGCGCTTTGTTTTCATTGTCGGCGATAAGGCTTGACAGCATTTGCACCATCTTGTTAAAATGCACGTCAAGCGCGGCTATTTCATCCTCGCCGCCGATTTCCGCGCCGATAATCAGCTTGCCGCTTTCGACTATATTCATCTTGTTGATAAGAAGCTTCATTCGGCTGCTTATCTGCTGCGAAAACATAGCGGCCGTCAGCGCCGTTATCAAGATGAACAATATACTAGCCGATATTTGCACGAACCTAACGTTGCTTATATCCGTAAGCGCAAGCGCGTTATCGATAAGCACGATAAGCTTTAGCTCGCTTCCTGCGATGTCGCGCTCTATCAAAATCTTGTTGCCGTCGATATACACCGCGCCGTTTTGCTTAAGCAATCCGGCGTATTGCGGAATCATAGCCGCGCCTGCTTCGCCCTTTGTAAAATAAACCTCATCCAAATTCTTGTCTGATATGATAAAAGAATAATTCTCATTAAATAAGGAAGATATGTTCACAAGACGCGCAAGTGATAAGTCGAGCTTAACTATGCCGTACCCAACACCGTGAGCATTTATCGGGCGAACTATCGAGTAGTAGTATTCGGATTCACCCCACGGCTTGTACATCATTTGGCACGCATAGCTTCCGCTCTGCTCGTATTCGGAATACCATATCTCGTATTTCGCCCGCGCCGTGTTTGTGATGGAGCTTCTGTACACCTCCGGCATCTCGCTGTTGAGGTATAGGTTTATGTCGACGAATTCCGCGAAGGCTTTATTTGTGCGCACATTAAATATGCTGTTGATGGAATTTGTAAGCTCCGCCGTTTTCA
Organism: uncultured Eubacteriales bacterium; assembly: GCA_964479875.1. Taxonomy (GTDB): domain Bacteria; phylum Bacillota; class Clostridia; order Monoglobales; family CAYZNM01; genus CAYZNM01. Next base: position 51,765 of record CAYZNM010000014.1, on the reverse strand, counting down.
GCATGATATCATTCGCCGGATAATCGTTCATGCCCGAAAGTATGTCGTAGGTCTGCTTGCTATAGGCGATATACTCTGTGAAGCTGATATACCCTGCGATAGTTGAATTTATAAGGGACACGCTTTGATTGATAATACTCTCGTTGTAAATTAAATGCTCATTCTTAATGCCGCTCTCAAGCTGTGAGTTCAGCATAAGATTAATGCCAAGCAGCGGCAGAATGCAAACAAAGGTGCAGATTAAAATTATCTTCACCTTTAGATTAAGCTTGTTTATATACCTGTCTATCGCCGCTTTCATATAGTCACCAACTTAAATATATAGTCAATCACGTTTCATTCCGCTATATCAGAACTACGACGAATGCAGGTGTAATCAAGGAAACGTGATTGACTAGCAGACACTTTCCAACTTAATTAACTATAGCACAAGTTAAAAGCATAGTCAAATTAACGCAATCATGTATAATTTATCAAAAGCTACAAATTAATAAAATGTCCACTAATTAAGTAAGAATAATTCATACACAAGTATTTATTAACATGCTATAATAAACTACAGGTAAACGGCAGGACATTTGTACAATTATATTAATACAATTTGCCGTAAGAAATGAGGTTTGTCGATGAATAAAAAAGGTACTATATGGAAACGCTTGTATACGAACAGGTATATGTACATTATGCTTATACCTGCTGTCGCTTCCATGCTGCTGTTTAACTATTACCCAATGTTAGGTAATATCCTCGCTTTCAAAGAGTTCCGCTTTGACATGAGCATGTGGGAAAGCCCTTGGGTAGGTTTCACTTACTTTAAGACTTTCTTTAATTATCCGCAAGCAGGGCAGCTTATAATCAACACTCTTGTTATATCGCTGTCAAAGATATTGCTTGCGTATCCCTTCCCCATTATACTTGCGCTTATGCTCAACGAGATTAACAGCGTTAAGCTTAAGAAGGTGTTTCAAACAGTTTCATATCTGCCGCACTTCGTTGCGTGGGTTGTAGTCGTTGCTGTTATACAGCGAATGTTCGCGCCCAACACAGGTATGATAAATGAAATGCTTGCAATGTTCGGCGGAGATAAGGCGCGGTATTGGCTTATGGAGCCGGGATTCTTCTACCCGATAATGTTTTTCTCGCACGTGTGGAAGTCAATCGGCTGGAACTCGATTATATTCCTGGCAGCGATTACCTCGATTAACCCCGAATACTTTGAAGCGGCAAAAATCGACGGCGCAACAAAGTGGCAGGAGATTCGTTTAATCACACTACCTTGCATAAGCCAAACAGTAGGCATCATATTCATCCTTTCGCTCGGCGGCATACTTTCCGCAGGATATGAGCAGATTTACCTGCTGCGCACCCCAGGTAACGCAATCTATGCCGATATACTCGACACATACGTGATACGTCAAGGCCTGGAGCAAGGGCAGTTCGGCTATGCAACTTCTGTTAACCTTATCCAAGGCGTGACAGGCTTGCTGCTCGTGGTAATCTCCAACTGGCTAAGCAAACGCTATACCGAAACATCCATCTGGTAATTTAACGATTAACTCATCGTCACACGGTGAATTAATATATAATTTATTTAGGAGGCAAGATGAAACGAATACTGGCTTTATCGCTCGCGGCCGTGCTTGCATTAAGCGCGTGCGGCGGAAACGGCACATCATCGCCGTCGCCGACGCCCACTGCCACAGCAGGTTCAGGCACAACTGATGTTCCCGAAGGCAAACCTGCAACATGGATTGCTGACAGAACAATCAAGGGAAAGGTTTTCAACGGCGACGTTGGCTTAAACCTTCCGGCTGACCAAATCAACAACGAAATCGCACAGCTCATCAAAGAGCGTACAGGTATCTCCCTCGAATGGGAATACACAACAGGTAACAACGACTTAGAAGTTATGATTACCTCTATCGCTACAGGCGATATCTACGACGTACTCGCGTCATACCTGAACGATTCAGGCAGACCCGAATTCCCCGTATTGTTAAAGGCAGCTAAGGAAGGCATGTTCGCAGACTTAGCTCCGTATCTGGCAGACACTGAAATTTACAGCAAATACCTTAACCAAGACTATCTGCCGATAGACACATATAAGAATATCCTGTTCCGCGAAGACCTAGGCGGCAAGAGCTATTTCATGCACATGGGTATTCCGCGTGACCCTTCTGTTAACTATCCGAACAGCATTCGCTACTACATCAATGAAGATATAGCGAAGCAAGTGGGCGTTGAGCCGAAGGATATAGCAAGCACAGAGCAACTCATGGAAGTAGCTCGCAAAATCAAAGAATTAGGCTTAAAAGATGAAAACGGCAACGACATCATTCCTATGGGCCCAACTGTTTGGGGCGGCAGAACTGAAATCGCTCTGTACAATGCGGCGGCATACAGCCACGGCCGTGAATCCTACTTCAACGTATATAACGGCGAAGTTAAGCACATCACAGGCACACCCTTCATGCTTGAACAAGCTAACATCGTTAGAGAAGCAATCAAAGAAGGCCTGATGGACCCGGAAGTATTCACAATGTCCAACCCAAGAGCTAACGAAAGCTTCTTAAACGGACGTTTTGCCATGATGGTTATGGGTTACGGTCAAGCTGTTGATGAATTCCAACGTTCGGGCAGAAAGTACCTGCCTATCACTAACATCGCTGACGCATTCGGCGACACAAGCATATGGTCGCCCAAGTCCGAAGGCTACTGCGTATGGGCAGTTTCTTCCAAGGCCGAAAACCCAGGTGAAATCTTAAAGTTCGCTGATTACCTCGCAACTCGTGAAGGCAAAATGGCTTGGACTTACGGTATCGAAGGCAAGCACTACGACTTAGACGAAAACGGCAATCCGCGCCTTAAGAAAGAGTTATTCGACCTGCGCGATAACAACTACCAAGAAGCTGTAAACAAGAATATAGGCGCAATCGGCAGCGGTTGGGGTTCACCGCTCGGCGCTACTGATAACGACCCGATGGCTGACTTCGGCGAACGCTTCCCGGGACAAAGCTTAAACCCTGAAAAAGCTGCGCTTGAAGATGAACTCGCAACCTACGGCGACTACAAAGTAACTTACTTCGACGGCGCACCCGCTATCTCATTCCTCAACGAAATGCCGGGCGACGTTCCGGGCACACTGCGTCAATTCCTTGAACCTACGTACTACACCGACATTTTAGTTCAAGCTGCATTCGCTGCTGACGAAGCTGCTTCCAAGAAAATCATCGACGACTACAGAAGCCTGCTTGAAAAGCAAGGCATCATAGAATTTGAGCAATACCTGCAAGGCATCTACGACGAAACACCGGAAATGATTCACTTCCAATAATAATCAAGGCATAGGCGGAGCTATGCTCCGCCTGCCTAATATAATTCATTTGTGACATAGCGTATTCAGGGGGATTAATGAAAAAGCATAAAAAGGTAACTGCGGGAAACATAATAAACGTAAGTATATTGGTGTTATTAAGCTTGACAATAATTCTCCCTTTCCTAAATATACTTGCCCTATCCCTTAACTCGGGAACAGACGCCGCAAAGGGAGGAATCGGCTTTATACCGCGCGTATTCTCGCTTGAAAACTACACCACGGTATTTAAAGACCCGAAATTCATAAACGCGTACGGCATAACGATTGCACGTACCGTACTCGGCACAACTATATCAGTGCTGCTTACAGCGATGGCAGCCTTCGCGATAAAGCGCAAGGGTATGCCCGGACGTGGCTTCTTCATCAAGTTTTTCGTATTCACAATGATGTTCGGCGCGGGAATAATGCCTACATACATGACGTTCCGCACGCTAGGCTTGCTTAACAACTTTTGGGTGTTTATATTAAACGGCTCATTGGTTGCCGCATGGGACATCATGGTAATGCGCACCTTCTTCGAGGGCATAAGCATAAGCCTTGAGGAATCCGCAACACTAGACGGCTGCAACGACTTCGGCATACTGTTTAGAATATTTATGCCGATAAGCTTACCTGTTATATCGGTTATATCGCTGTTCAAAGCAGTGTATCACTGGAATGATTGGTTCTCCGGTGCGTATTTTATCAAAAACGCAAACCTATTACCTGTGCAGACACTTCTGCAAAAAATGTTGACAATACAAGACGTACTGCAAAAAATGCAGATGGACACAAGTGCCGCTGCCGCAATACAGCGCACTGTCACCGGCGAATCACTAAAAATGGCAACAATAATTATCTCCATACTCCCGATTATATGCGTATACCCTTTCATACAACGCTACTTTGTAAAGGGGCTTATGATTGGCTCTGTAAAGGAATAATTCCACCCTATTGCCGCCCTTCAAAGGGGCGGCTTTTTTCTTGCGCAAAATGGCAAGGAAAATCAGGAAGCCTGATTGAATTGTTGATATAATAAACTCACAACAAGCGGAGGTTATTATATGTTCAAATTTCTACTGCATGACCTTAGAAAGCATCTGCCGAAAAAAGATAAAGAAAAGAAAGACACAATCATGCTACCTACCTTTTTATGTAACCCCAATATGCAGCATGGGCCTAATGTGATTTTGCTGTCGCACAAAGACCCGAAGGGCAGCAAGAAAAAAGATTAGGTTTCTTCTTTATATTGACATGAGCCTTATTTGTTGTTATCATAGTAATAACAACATAAAAGGGGATAAATATGCTGACAGCGGAAAAGATTGGCTTTATTGAGTTTATGATTGGCGCGGGAGTGCTTACCTTCGGCGACTTCACGGCGAAAAGCGGCAGAAAGACGCCTTATTTTGTGAACACAGGAAATTATAAGACAGGTATGCAAATTGCACAGCTTGGCAAGCATTATGCGCGGCTTGTGAAGGATACGCTGGGCGATAGCTTTGACGCTATATTCGGGCCTGCGTACAAGGGGATAACATTGGCGTCGGCGACCGCGGCAACGCTAGCGGCAGAGCATGGAATCGACAAGCCTTTCTTCTTCAATCGCAAGGAAGCAAAAGACCACGGCGAGGGCGGCAGCATTATCGGCTACAAGCCGCAGGACGGCGACAAGATAATCATCATCGAAGACGTTATCACGGCAGGCACGGCAATCCGCGAGGTTATGCCGATACTCAAAGGCTTCGGCAACGTCAATGTGTCGGATATGTTTATATCGGTGAACCGCCGCGAGGTAGGCACATCGGATAAAACAGCGGTGCAGGAAGTGTCGGAAACCTATGGAATTACCGTACATTCAATCGTGGACGTGACGGACATACACTCCTACATCAAGGATAAAACAGAATATGCCGAAGTACTTCCTCTGATGGAAAGCTATATGGACACATACTGCGTTCTATGAAACGCATTTGGATTGCAGGAAACGCAGGCTCGGGCAAAACTACGCTCGCCGATGCGTTAGGCAAACGCAACAACATCCCTGTCTACCACAGGGACTACATATCATGGGACGAAAACTTGAACACGCGCAGCGAAAGCGAACAAGTCGCAATGCTGCGCGATATTACTGCGCGCGAATGTTGGATTTTCGAGGGCGCACGCTTTACCGCCGCGAAAATTGATGGTAGGCTCGAACGCTGCGACACCATAATTCACCTCAACATAAATCGCTTCGTGTGCGTATTCCGAGCGATCAATCGTTGGCGCAAGCAAATCGGCAAAAACCTGCCGCCTGCCGATTATCAACCATTCACATTTTCACACATAAAGTCAACGTTAATCGACTATCCACAAAAAGCACATCAACGCGCAGAAATCCTTGAACAAGCAAAGCAAAAGGGCATACACATCATTGAAATCAAGACATTGTCACAGCTGAACAAATTCTACCGCGACCATAATCTCTCTTTCCACAATCAATAATCCGAAAAAATGAAACCTTTTACGTAAGTTTGCTGTTGAAAACCATTTCACCTTAATATATAATGAAATAAATTAAATCAGGAGGTAACGCAATGACTTTTCATGAGCAACGACTGGAGTTCGACAAAAACGCGAAATTTTATGAGGCTGTGAAGCTGAAGTTTATCGGCGTGGACGGCTTTGATGTGTATAACCCTTCCATTCCATTTGAGTGGAACGGAAAGTGGTATATTTATGGGCGCGTTGAGTATAGGCATGAGTGGGCGCGTTCGTGGGTGCGTTTGTTTGAGCAAACAGGCAAGGACGAGTGGACGCTTGTGCCAAACTCGATGATTTACGCGCTGGAAGACCCTTACATAGCTAAGGTGGGCGATGAGCTAATCATGGGCGGCACGCATGTGCGCAATCGCAAGGGTAAGACCGAAACATACTACGGCTACTTCTTCCGCGGCACTGACTTGGAGAATATGTACTACTTTACGACAGGGCCTGACTTTATGAAGGATATACGCGTGGTTGAGCTGAAAGATGGTAAGGTTGGAGTATTCTCGCGTCCGCGTTGCGACGACGTTATAGAAAAATACGGAAGCGAATCGGTGGTTGGATTCGATATAATCGACAGCATCGACGAATTATCCGACGATGTGGTGGAAAACGCGCCTGTTATCCCGGGATTATTCGGCGAAGGCGAATGGGGCGGCTGCAACCAATGCTACCTGCTCGACAGCGGCATGATAGGCATTATCGGTCACAAATGCTACCACGGCGATGTGAATGTATATACGACAATTTCCTTCGTCTTCGACCCGTATAAGCGTGAGGTGCATGACTTCAAAATCATAGCGACACGCGGACATTTCCCAGATGGTCCAACTAAGGTTGAAAACACAAGCGACACAACCTTCCCGACAGGTATCGTAATGCGCGACGACGGCAAAGTTGACTTCTATACAGGATTAAACGACGTTGAAGTAGGGCGCGCTGTTATCGACTACCCATTCGAGGGTTACGGCAAAATCGTGACAAAGAAGTAGGTAATTATGACAGTTGCAGAAATATTCGATAAATTTAAGGCGGATAATCCTGATTTATACTGCTGCTTTGACGATGTGTACGCGGCGTATGAGTTAATCTGCGGCGCGTACAAAAGCGGCGGCAAGCTTATGGTGTGCGGCAACGGCGGAAGTGCGTCGGACTGCGAGCATATAGTGGGCGAGCTGATGAAGGGATTCCTGCTGCCGCGAAAGCTTGACGATTCGGACGTGCAAGCATTCGCCGACGCATTTGCAGACGGTGGCAGAGAGCTTGCGCAAGGCTTGCAAGGCGCGCTTCCCGCGATTTCATTGGTGTCGCACACCGCGCTAATCTCTGCATTCAACAACGACTGCGACCCTGCGCATGTTTACGCGCAGCAGGTATGGGGCTACGCAAACAGCGGCGACATACTCCTATGCTTCTCCACCTCCGGCAATTCCGCAAACATAGTAAATGCTGCAATGGCTGCCAAAGTCAAAAACTGCCGCACAATCGCATTCACAGGCGAAGGCGGCGGTAAGCTAAAGCAGCTGTGCGACAACACAATAGCTCCGCCCTATCACGAAACCTATCGCATTCAAGAAGCGCATATTCGCATTTACCACGCGCTGTGCGCCATGATTGAAGCCGCGTTCTTTAAAGGATAACATGAAAATAGTTAAACAGCCAACCAATTCTAAAATCACGCACATATTTCACGACATTGACGGCACTCACTCACTGATACGCGATTGGCCTCCTGTGATGAGCGTCGTACTGCACTATGTAATCGAAAACGGACTGCCACATAACTACGACAGCGACGAGAGCTTAAAGCACGTAATCTCAATCACAGGCGTAAAGCCTTTGCCCGAAACCGACAGCTTTTGCATAGAATCGGCAGGCTTATCCGCGCTGACCCAGATGGAGTGGGCAATCCGCCGCGCAATCGAGGGCGGAAAAATCGACATCGACTGCGATAAAGAAGTCAACAGCGAAATAATCAAGCTAATCTGGAAGGGCGAAGAGCTTTTCGACAGCTTCAACGAATCAGGCGAGATAAGGCAATACCTTGCGGATAACACGCCGCGCCTTTTCAAATTCTATGAAAACGTGCTGAATGGATTCTGCCGCGACAAAAACCTCGCCGAAGCTATCGATAATCCGAACAAATATATCGTGCGCGGCTCGATGGAGTTTATGAAAAAGCTGAAAGACAGCGGCATAAAGAACTACTTTGTCACAGGCGCAGTCGTGGAAAAAGGCATGGGCATATACGAGGAAGTCGAAACCCTCGGCTACAAAATAGGCACGGGCGACATAATCGAACAAATATACGGCTCTACGTGGGACAAAAAGCTCCCGAAAAACACAATCATGCAAATGCTGGCAGAGCAGCTAGGCGTAAAAGGCGAAAACATCGCCATAATCGGCGACGGCCGCAGCGAAGTCGAAGCCGGCGTAAAGCTAGGAGCACTCTGCATCAGCCGCCTTCCTGCGAACGCAGCGCGGCAGCTAGAGCTGCACACGCAGCTCGGCACGAACGTAATCATCGAGGATTTCATCGACCCTGCGCTGTTTGAACTTATTGTAAAATAAAAATAAGGGTTGAGGTTTACTCAGCCCTTATTCTATTGTTCAGCGATATATCCTCCATCATCTCGCGCGTCAAGCCGGGATAATCAGTGATTATCGCGTCTACGTCTATGCTCATCAGATAGCGCACAGCGTCGGCAGCGACCGTCCATACATACACAGGCTTGCCTGCCGCGTGGGAGGCGTCTACAAGCTCCTTGGTTATCATGGATTCCTCGATGTTGAGGAAGTCGGCGGGTAAATCCTTGATGTGTTCCGGCAAAATCTCGCCTATTCTGGTGAACATGATGTAGCCGCTGTAGTAATCGGGATATTTTTCTTTCAGCTCTGCCAAGATTGGATATTCCAATGTTTGGTATATGCAGTCCGCTTCCATGCCGTTGCGGCGTACGACTTCTATTACGGCGTCGACTACGTTTTTGCCGCTTTCGTGTCCGTTCGACTTTAGCTCAAGCAGAAACTTCATCTTGCCACGCATGGCTTTCAGCATTTCGTCGAGGGTGTAAATGCGGTCGTATTTGTCGCCGTTGCTTATCTCCATGCGTTGCAGCTGCTCGGCTGTAAAATCGTGTATGCTTGCGATTCGCCCCGATAGGCGGAAAAGGCTGCTGTCGTGTATAACCATAGGTACGCCGTCGCCGGACAGCATTATGTCAAGCTCCGCGCTGTCGGCCTTTTGCTCAACTGCACCGTTTACGGCTTTTATGGTGTTTTCCACGCCTGCGACGCTGCCCCTGTGACCGATTATCAAGCAGGAGCTTCTTAATGTGTACGCGTCAAACGAGTTCACACAGATAGGCACAACTAAAAGCAACATCAGAACAACCTTGCGTTCCTTTAAAACTTCCGGCACGCACTTATCCCATACAAACTTTTGCAGCTTCGCGGCGGCGTTTGTGACCCAATGAGGCAGCTCCTTCGGTTGCAATGCTATCTCGGAGTCCGCTTCCGCGGCCGGAATAAAGCACACCAATATCGCCGAAAGCAGCAGCGGCGTCGACAGCATGTTAACGCCGTCAATCAATATATCAAAGAACCAATGCAGCACAATCGTTTGCTCTAGGAAATAGTGCAGCAGCGACAGCACGATAAATCGGCACGCAAAAGCCGCAACCATAACCGCGGCAAATCGCAGCGTCTTCCCCTTTAGCAAATGCAGGCTGCGCTTCACGCTTGCACCAAAGCTAATGCGTTGCAGCGTCATAATAGGCAGCACGAACGACAGCTTCGCAAATGCAATCATCGGCGCCCAAAATATCGCGTCAAGCAGAATCCAGCCGCCCCTGTAACGCGCGATTTCCTCCGTGATGAATCCGGGAATCTGCACACTGGGGAATAGCGACGATTCTATGCCGATGTTGAGCAGCGGAATTAATCCAAGCGCAAACAGCACGAATCCAAGCGCACTCGGGCTATACAGCGCGTTAAAGCAGTCGAAGCCGTGCTTTATTCCATGAATCAGGCTCACATTCTCGCGCCTATATCCTGCGAGAAGGAATATGTACAGCACCGCGTATTCGTAATACACTGCGACGACGCAGGACGCCGTGACAATTATCACCATAAGCAGTCCGCCCAACCCGAACAGGAAGGAAACAATCGCGTCGTTTATCACGACGTTGTGCCCTCCGGCCTTGATGAACGCCGCGACCGTTGCACCTATAAACGGCTTTATCACTGCCAAGGTTGCAAGCTTATATATAAGCTCAAACAAAACGATGTTGAAAATCGAATATTTGAGTGTGAGGAATACATCTTTAAAAGATTTTATTATCGGTAGCTTTGTCTTGTCCAACTCGACCTCCTTATGTACCGAATAGCAATCCATTTATGTCTGAAAGTGTCTGTATATGTCTACAAAGTTTTCCTATTATAATTATACAATATACATATAAATATTGCAATTAATAATTGCACTAAAAAAGCAGAGAATGAGTTTGCTGTTTTTATGAGATTACGCAGTGCGTACAAGTTACGACATTTTTCGATGGTGAATCTCTGTATATACAAGCTTTCCTTGCAGCCGCTCCGACTTCATGAGTGAGATTTTGTCGGCTAAAACTTGAATTGGAGCGAATTGCGGCAGTGCCGCGTTTTCGCGTAAGTGTACCTCTCGTGCAAGCGTCAGGTGCGGCTTATACTGCCGCTTTTCGATTGTGAAACCTTGCGCGGACAGGCTCACGTGCAATTGCGTTTGCAGCGCAGTCAACGCACTTCCGCCGTCCACGCCTATCCACCACAGATCGCCGCCCTCTCGCTTAAAGCTGCCAAGCCCTTGCAGCGACAGCGTAAAAGGTGCGGCGGCAACGCTATCCATCGCACGCTTCACATAGTCAACTCGCGCCGGAGCGACCTCGCCCAAGAACACAAGCGTTAGGTGCAAATTATCCTCGCGCGAAAAATTGCCGCCGTTCGAGCATTGACGCAGCTTTTGCTGCACATCCGCAAGCGCACGCTTTGTTTCCGCGCTAAAGTTTATCGCTGTAAATAATCGCATTTAATCCCATCCTTCCTCATAAAGCCGCTGCTGCACATGCTTTAGCATTTGCCGCCGCCGTGCGTAATCAGGCATAACCTTTGCGACCACTGTCCAAAATTTGTCCGAGTGATTATGCTCGACGATATGCGCAAGCTCATGCACCACAACATAGTCGATAACCTCCTGCGGCGCAAGCGCAAGCCTCCACGAAAAGTTCAGGCTATTCCTGCCACTGCAGCTTCCCCATCTCGTTTTCGCGCTGTTAACGCGTACGGCAGTGGGCGTTACATTCATTATCGCCGAATAATGCCGCACTTTTTCAAGCAAAACCTCACGAATAGTTTTCTTGTACACCTCAACCAACGCAAGCCTAATCGCGCCGATATCTAATCCCGAAGGCAACAAAAACCTACTTCCATCGAACGACGGCGACCTTACCCCTGCGTCAATAACAGGACACTGCTTTCCGCACAAAATCGCATAACAGCCATACCCCAAAGCATACGCGTCCTTCTTCGCATTTTGCAGCTGCATTTCGCGCAGGTGCTTGTCTATCCAATCCCTCTTGGACGCGACAAAGCTTTCGATCGCAGCCTTAGACAATCGCAGCGGAGCGCGCACCTCAACATTCGCCTCGCGCGTCACGTGAATAGCAAGCGTCTTACGCCTAGACCGAATTATGGTATAGTCCATCACTTATAAACATGACTGTCCTGATAACTGTCACGCCACGGACAAAAGAACTCGCTGTACTTCCCCTCGAAAAACATCGGCAGATAATCGGCAAATCCCGGACTAAGTGGATAATTCTCAATATCCTTCACATCAACCCAAAAGTTGCTGCCCTCCTCCATCTCGGCAATAAGCTCGCCTGAATACGTGCTGGTCTTATACAAAAACACCATGTACCGCTCGAGATTCTCCGTATTCACCCAATGTATGACGCCGCATGACTTTAAATCCGCAACATCAAGCCCTGTTTCCTCCCTAATCTCACGAATTGCACTATCGACAAAGCTTTCACCCTCCTCAACATGCCCTCCGGGAAAGGACAGTCCCTTCCACGACAACTTCCTATCCTGCACCAAAACCTTACCGCTGCCGCTATCCTGTATCATCACCATATTGGTAAGCTCAACCTTTGGCATATTTCCTCCTATGTAAACCACGTAAATTTGAGATACAATGATTATACAACAATCCGCGCACCTTGTAAAGTCGGTTATCACGAACATTTTTTGCGGTACTTTTCTATTGCAAATACGAAAATAATATGTTAAAATACTATAAGTATAGGAAAAGGAAAAACGATGAAAATATTATTTATAAGCGACTTAGACGGAACGCTGCTGCGTAACGACGCGCACCCGTCCGACTTTACAGTTGATACACTCAACGCACTAATGCAGGAAGGCTGCCATTTCTCCATTGCGACTGCACGCACCGAGCATTCGTCGCAAAGCATATGCGAGCGTATTCGCATTAACTCACCGATGGTGTTGATGAACGGCGTATGTGTATTCGATGGCGTTAGCAAGCAATACTTGCGCGTGCACACGATTCCGACCGAATCCGTCGCGCAGATACTCGACGTATTCAAGCAGAACGGACAATCCGGCTTTATGCACCAAATCAAGGACGGCGTGCTAACCTCCTACTATGAAACCATATCCACACCTGAGCAATCCGAGTTTGTGCAGTCGCGCGTAAAGCGCTACGGGCATATCTACACGCACACCGAAAGCTACCGCCAAATCGGCGGCGACAGCATAGTCTTTTTCTCGCTGCTCAACTCGTGGGAAAGACTAGAGCCTGTGTACAACGACTTAAAGCATGTCGCAGGCATAAACGTTATATTCTACCGCAACACCTACGCCGAAAACTCGTGGTTCTTGGAAATCACAAGCGAACACGCGTCCAAACGCAGCGCGGCGCAATTTGTAAAGCAGCACTGCGGCTTCGACAAGGTAATCGCATTCGGCGACAACCTCAACGACATACCTCTATTCGAGGGCGCGGACGAAGCCTACGCTGTGGAAAACGCGCACGACGACCTAAAGAAAATAGCCACAGGAATAATCGGCACAAACGAAAGCGACGCTGTCGCGCGAAAGATATACCAAATCTACAAAGGAGTAGAAATTTAGCGGCATGGAATTCAAAATTAAATCAGACTACACGCCGCGCGGCGACCAACCGCAAGCGATTGATAAGCTGGCGCAGGGCATACTCGATGGGCAAAAGTTTCAGACATTGCTCGGCGTAACAGGCTCGGGCAAAACCTTCACAATGGCGAACGTAATCGAGCGCGTGCAAAAGCCTACGCTTGTGCTTGCGCACAACAAGACGCTTGCCGCGCAATTGTGCAGCGAATTCCGCGAATTTTTCCCTGACAACGCAGTGGAATATTTTGTCAGCTACTACGACTACTACCAACCGGAAGCATACATTCCGCACAGCGACACATATATTGAAAAAGACAGCTCCATCAACGAAGAAATCGACAAGCTGCGTCACAGCGCTACATCCTCGCTTATCGAACGCAAGGACGTTGTAATCGTCGCGTCAGTGTCCTGCATATACGGCCTTGGCGACCCTGTCGACTACGCGCAGATGGTGCTTTCACTGCGTCCCGGAATGAAAGTAGAGCGCGACGAGGTATTGCGCCGCCTCGTGGAAATGCAGTACGAGCGCAACGACTTCGCACTCGAGCGCGGCAAATTCCGCGTAAAAGGCGACTGCGTCGACATATTCCCCTCCAACGAAAACGACAAAATCGTACGCGCCGAATTTTTCGGCGACGAAATAGACAGGCTCACCATCATCAACAAAGTGACAGGCGAGCTAATCGGAATAAGCAACTACGAAGCCATCTTCCCAAAATCCCACTTCGTAACCGTTCCCGAAAAAATGGAAAAAGCAATCGAGCAAATCAAGCTCGAGCTTGAATCGCAGGAGAAGCACTTCCTCGAAAACGACAAGTTTATCGAAGCGCAGCGAATCCGCGAACGTACAAACTACGACATCGAAATGCTGTCCGAGATAGGCTTTTGCAGCGGAATCGAAAACTACAGCCGCGTAATCAGCGGGAGGCCTGTAGGCTCCGCGCCTTACACCTTAATCGACTACTTCCCGAAGGACTTCCTGCTAATCATCGACGAATCCCACGTTACAATTCCGCAGGTACGCGCAATGTACAACGGCGACAGAGCGCGCAAAACCTCGCTCGTCGACTACGGCTTCCGCCTGCCTTGCGCATATGACAACCGTCCGCTTATGTACGACGAATTCTACGAGCGGCTCAATCAAGTCGTATTCGTGTCCGCAACTCCCTCGCCGTACGAGGTAGATTTATCCGAAAACATCGTCGAGCAAATCATCCGCCCCACAGGCCTAATCGACCCTGAAATAATCGTACGCCCAGTAAAAGGTCAAGTCGACGACCTCTACGGCGAAATCCAAGCCGTAATCGAACGCGGCGAACGCGTACTAGTAACCACGCTGACCAAGCGCATGGCAGAGGACCTAACCGCCTACCTAGACAATCTCGGCGTAAAAGTAACATACCTGCACAGCGATGTACACACAATCGAGCGCAGCGAAATCCTGCGCGACCTGCGCGTAGGGCAATACGACGTACTCGTCGGAATCAACCTCCTCCGCGAAGGCTTAGACCTACCCGAAGTAAGTCTAGTTGCAATCCTAGACGCAGACAAAGAAGGCTTCCTCCGCAGCGAAACCGCGCTGATCCAAACCATAGGCAGAGCCGCGCGAAACGTAAGCGGACGCGTAATAATGTACGCCGACAACATCACAGGAAGTATGCAGCGCGCCATCAACGAAACCAATCGCCGCCGCAAAATCCAGCAGCAGTTCAACGAGGAAAACGGCATAGTTCCGCAATCCGTCACAAAATCAATCCGCGACGTTATCGAAAACATAAAAGAAATCCCTGCTGACGAGCAAGAAAAAATCCTGCTCTCGGCAAAAGAAATCAAAGCGGAAATCGACCGCCTGACAGGAGAAATGAAGCTCGCCGCCTACGACCTGCAATTCGAGCGTGCCGCCGAATTACGCGACAAAATCCGCGAACTGGAGAAAAGGCTGTAGCTTAAACGAACGCCTTTTCAAGCTCAAGCAGCTTCGCCTTAACCCCTTCCCCCGCGGCATATCCCGTAAGCGAACCGTTCGCACCTATGACGCGGTGGCAAGGCACAACAACGTGCAGCGGATTGCGATTATTCGCCATACCCACCGCACGCGCAGCCTTAGGGCTGCCAATCACCTCCGCGACCTCGCGATAACAACGCGTTTCACCGTAAGGTATCGCAAGCAACGCCTCCCACACCTTCAATTGAAACTCACTTCCGATTGGCTTTATGGGCAAATTGAAACGTTTTCGAGCACCGTTCAAATATTCACGCAGCTGCGCAGCACACTCAATTCCCAAAGCAGTTTCGCGGCACTCACCAAGCGTATGCCGCCCGATTTTCACAATCACAACATTACAACCATCGTCCGCAACCGTAATCGCACCAATGGCCGTTTCATAACCGAAACAATACATAAACCACACCTACTATCCAAAATATTTATACAAAAACGAGGTATTGTTATGAGGATTGACAATAGCAAGGAAAGGCTGCTCACCATCAACGCACTGCTCATCGTTGCAATAAGCATTGTGTACTCGTTCATATCCTTCCGCGACGGAAAATATGGCATAGTTGCAATGATTCTGGGCTTCGGCGTTGGAATTTGCGCATTCATTTTGCTGACCAAAAAAGTTTTGCCGCAGGTAGCGCGTTTTTACACAATATCGTTTGCGCAATTCCTTATTATTTTCATCGTAGGAGCTTCTAATGGGTCGCTCGGCGATGTGCTGACGCTAATTCTTGCAAGCAGCATTATGTCCAGCATTTATTTTAACAAAAATATCATAATTTGGCAAGGCTTGTTGATTAATATGCTCCTAATCGGCTGCATAGCTTTGTTCTACAGCACTATGTTTGAGCAATACTCAACCTCCTATCTCGTTAAAGGCATTATCGGCCTAGACATAGGCATAATCTTCAACTACCTCGTAGTACGCTGGGGCGAAGGCTTCATCAAAAACGCCAACGACAGAGCGGCCGAAGCCGCCGAAATGCTGAACGAGATAAAAGGAATCCAACAAAACATAAGCAGCACCACCGAATTTTCGCTGCAAAAAGCACAGCTTATCGCGCAGCAAAGCAGCGGAATCCTCGACAACATCACCGAAATCCACAACGACATCGAGCAGGAGGTAATCGGCGCACAGCGCACCAACTCCGAGGTTGAAATAGTCGGAAGCAGCGTAGGCGAAACGCGTCAAGCCGCAACAGACATGAAGCAGGTCCTCAACGTACTGCACGAGATTATGTCAAGCAACCAAAAAATCATCAACGACATCACCAATCAAATCAGCACAACCTCCGACACAATAACCTCATCATCGCAAATGGCAGCCGAGCTGCAATCCTCAATAGCCACCATGTCAGGCATACTCTCCAAGCTGTCGGAAATCACGCTGCAAACGCGTCTGCTTGCCCTAAACGCCTCCGTTGAAGCAAAGCACGCAGGCGCAGCAGGCAAAGGCTTCTCCGTCGTAGCAAACGAAGTCGGCGGACTCTCGCAAATATCCGAACAATCCACCAAGCAAATCACCGCCGAGGTTGAACGCCTAATCAAAAACATCGACGAAAATGCCAAAAAGTCCAAGCAAGGCATAAACGCAATCACCCAAACCGAACGCAGCATATCCGCGCTATCCGATAACTTCAAGCAGCTAACCTCCGCATTCGGTCAGCTCAACACTCACATCACAACATCAGTCGACAAAATCCTCCACATCGACGATATATTTGCCGACGTTTCCAAAAACATGCGCTTCATGCTTGACGCGTCCGGCCTGAACAAAGAAAAAATCAGCGAAATAGTTTCCGCTATTCGCCTGCAAGACGACGAGCTATCCGCCCTCGCAACAAAAATAAAAGAGCTAAACGAAATGAAAGCCCACTAACATGATAAAACTGGAAAACGTCTGCAAAACCTTCAAGGTAGCAAAAAGAAACGCAGGCTTCGGCGAAGCCGTAAAAGCCTTGTTCAACAAAAAATACGAATACGTCAAGCCCCTCGACAACATATCATTCACCATAAACGAAGGCGAAGTCGTAGGCTACATCGGCCCAAACGGCGCAGGCAAAAGCTCAACCATCAAAATAATGAGCGGCATTCTCACGCCCGAATCAGGCAGCTGCACCATAAACGGACGCACTCCGTGGAAGGAGCGAATCGCGCACGTGCGCGAAATAGGCGTAGTTTTCGGCGGACGCTCACAGCTATGGTGGGACGTCCCTGTCATAGACAGCTTTGAGCTGCTCCGCGACATCTACAGCGTAAGCAGCAGCGTATACAAAAGCAACCTAGATCAGCTGACAACCTTACTAGACATCGGCGAGATAATAAAAACTCCCGCGCGACAGCTATCGCTAGGGCAGCGTATGCGCTGTGAAATCGCCGCGTCGCTACTGCACAGCCCTCGCATACTTTTCATGGACGAGCCAACAATAGGATTAGACGCCGTAGCAAAGCTTGCGGTCCGCGACTTCATACGCAACCTCAACAAATCAAACAAAACCACCATAATCCTAACCACCCACGACATGCAAGACATCGAAGCAATCGCCGAGCGCATTATCCTAATCGGCAAGGGTCACATCCTAATGGACTGCACGCTGAGTCAATTCAAGCAACGCTATCCACACACTGACAGCGCCGAAGAAATGGTAGTTTCGCTCTACAAAGAGCACAACATCTAAAGCAAAAGCTTCACAAAAAACAGGAGCAGCTATTTGCCAAACGAAAAATACCACGGAAATCTACATCCAATCGTCAAACTATTATGCGCAATTGCCGCAGCGATGGCAATCAGCCTGCTTCTTCACACCCTCAATAAGGATGCGCAAGTGGAGAGGACAAACCCCCCGCTTACTAAAGTGTCGCTGTCAGGCGAATACACAAACGAAAGTGACGACAAACCTCACACTTACAACAGCGGCGAAAAAATCAACAGCGGCGAAGCTGATAAGATTTATTTCAAGGGGAGATTCAACCACGACATTCCCGAAAACATGCTGCTCATGTTTTATTTGCCCAATGTAAAAATAAAAATAAAGATAAACGAAACCGAGCTTTACAGCTTTGAACATGAAAAGAAAATTGGAGGTTCTATATCAAACGGCTCAATATGGGCGCGCATAATCTCCCCTGGAATAAGCAAGAACGATGACGTCGAAATATGGCTCGAAAGCATATATGACGTCAAATTTCCCGAGCCCCTCGATACCGTATTCAACAGCATGTATTACGGCTACGACGGGATGCTCATCACAAATCTGCTAAACAAATACCGACCGAAAATATTTGTAGCAATCTTCATAATGTCACTCGGATTCGCTTTCATGGTTTCATCAATAATTATTTCGGTTAGAATGAAGCAGATGAACAGGTACATTTACCTATCGATATTCATAATCAACGGCGGCTTGTGGAACTTTATATACCTCGATATAATGCCTGAGGTTGTGCCGTACCCTGCATTTAACAATGTATTGCTCGTAGTAAGCTTAATGATGATGCCGCTTACCTTTTTCCCATACATCATTTCATACATGGGGAGCAAAACACGGAATATATTATTCCCACTGCTGCTGACAGTAATCGGTTCAAATATAGTGCTTCCCCTAGTTCATGTGTTCAACGAAATAGACCTGTATTCAATCCAATTCAACATCATCATTTTTATAAATGTATCAATGATTATTGCTTTGCTGTGCGTTTTATACGAAGCATTCTTCCAAAAAAACAAGGAAGCAAAGCGTATACTGCCACCAATCATAATATTGGAAATGAGCATATTATTTGAAACATTAAATTATTCAATATTCGCCAGCGAGTATACATTTATTTATTTAATCGGTTATTTGTTCTTCGTTTTCGTTCAATTCTTAAATATGGTTGATATATTAAAATCAAACGCAAAAAAAGCAAGGGAAGCACAAGCGCTGCAAGCAAAGCTGCTGCAAAGCAACATAAAGCTTATGCTGTCACAAATAAGCCCACACTTCCTCTTTAACTCCCTCAACACGATTCAGTATCTGTGCGACATAGACCCGAAAAAGGCAGAGCGCGCAATAGGCGACTTTGCCAAATACCTTCGCGGCAACCTAGAGTCACTAAATCAAACCGACCTTATCCCAATCGAAAACGAGCTGCACCATATAGAAAACTACATCTCACTAGAACAAATGCGATTTGGTGAAAGAGTAAAGGTGGTATATGACTTGCAAGCCAGAGGCTTCTCCCTCCCCACCCTAACGATACAGCCCATCGTCGAAAACGCAATCAAGCACGGAATCACCAAAAAACCGGAAGGAGGAACAATCCATGTAAAAACATGGGAGCAGCAAGATAATTTCATAGTTGAAGTATCAGACGACGGAGTAGGCTTCGACAAACTTGCCGAACCCCAAAACGAATACAACGTCGGCATTAAAAACGTAAGCGAGCGGCTGCAAGCCCAATGCGGCGGCCAGCTCGACATAAGCAGCATAAAATCCCTCGGCACAACCGCGCGCATAACAATCCCAAAAATACAAAAGCTTAATCAGGACAACCAATGATTATCATAGTGGTAGACGACGAAAAGCCCGCAATGGAAAAGCTTGTAAAACAATTGACATCGATAAAGCCTTCCGCGAATGTGATAGGCTTCTTAAATCCGCTTGAAGCTCTTGAATACTCATCAAGCAACAACGTTGAGATTGCTTTTTTGGACATAGAGATGTACGGAATATGCGGACTGGACTTAGCAAAAAAGCTTAAGGAAGTGAATCCATGCACCAATGTAATATTTGTTACAGGGTATGCTTCCTACGCTGTCGACGCGTTCAAGATAAAGGCGCAAGGCTACATACTAAAGCCTGCTTCCAACGAGGATATAATCGAGGAGCTGCAAGCGATAACCCCCATGCTTAATCCTCCGAAAAAGCTTCGCGCGCATACCTTTGGCAACTTCGAGGTATTCTACAACGATGTCCCGATAAAATTCAGGCGCAGCAAATCAAAGGAGCTGCTTGCATATCTAATAGACAGAAAAGGCGCGGCCTGCACGACAGGCGAAATAATCACCGCCCTATGGGAAGAAAGGCGCCACGACGAAACGACAAAATCCCTGCTGCGCAACGTAGTTTCCGACTTAATATCATCTCTGCGCAATGTTTGCGATCTTGAAATTATCATAAAGAGCAGAAACAGCATAACTATTAACACATGCAACTTAGACTGTGACTACTATAACTTCCTAAACGGCGACGCGCGTGTAATCAGCACATTCTCCGGCGAATATATGCTAAACTACAGCTGGGGCGAAATGACCGCTGCATATTTGTATAAACAAAGTTATTTAAAACCGCGAGCAAGTCAATCGCGTTTATTTGATTCTATAGGCGTTCGTCGCACTTCTAATTTAGCGGAATGAAACGCGATTGACTATATAAACAAAAATACATGTGAACATTTGTGCGCATATTTTGGAAAATATGTTTGTAAGTATGCACAAATTATTACGGAACTTTAGTATATACTTACAAAATAATTTAGAATTTTGTAATAAAATGTAATTTGTTGCGGTTTTGTTGCAGCATATATGTTATAATTAAATAAACATATGTCAGCTTACAGGCTTCGTGCAGCTTGTAAGCATTTTTTTGCAAAATTGTATTAATATTTATGCAATTAGCACTAATAACAAATGAATGAACGCGAATATCGCCGCTAGATAAATAATCGCCGAGGATAGCTTATTGTTGAACTCGTTATACTTATGCTTCCTAAACAGCATGTGTACGAATAAATGCACCACCATGAATATATCTGCTATATATTTAACAATTATTGCATACGGCGACATCATCATAAAAAACACCGCGGCATACAGCGGCACGTGAAACAACAGGAATATCGCGTATGCCTGTTTATCATTGAAATTGCGCAGAGGCTTGAACATCCTCCACTCTTTCCGCATAATCGCGTCCATCTCGTGAAGCATAAGAATCGATAAGACTATTGCGAAAACTATGTCTTGAAATATTTTCATATTGTCACCTAAGCGTTAAACTTTAGCTGTACCTTTTCAAGCCAACCCCTGTCGTATTTCTGCGATATATATCCTATGACTGACATAATCAGCGCACCTAGGGTGTCTACGATTAAATCCTTCATCGTGTCCATAAGGGCAGCTTGCCCTTGCAGCTCCTGACCGCCTTGCAGTGCAAACTTCTGCATATTCGTGCCGAGCAGCATATCCGCCGTAAACTCGTATATCTCCCACACAACGCCCATCGACACAGCAAAGCAAAACGCAAAAAACGCAATAAAGAACGGGCTTAACTCCAGCGGAACAGTGTGCGTCTTATTCAATATATTGATAAATGAAAGCCCAAGTGCGCCGAGCATTGCGCCGCTGAAGGTGTGCAATATTGTGTCCCAGTTTGGTATTCTGTAGTAAAACGAACGTACCTCACCTAGATATATCGCGCAGTACAGGAATAACGCGTAAACCACCACCATCTTAGAAGGTATATGTAGACGCAACCGCCTTTGCAGCACTCCCGGAAGCAGCATTGCGACCATGCCGAGTATACATTGCAGCAGCATAAGCACATAATCTCCCTTCACACGCGTAGCCTCATCCGTCGCCACAGTCGGCGCGGCCTTTATCTCATACGCTACAAATATCGCCGATATAAGCAGCGACAAAAATATAAACCACATCAAGGTCTTGCTGTTCAACATTCTTTTAATCATAAAATCCTCCGATTCACTTCCTATACTATGTATAATAAATTATTGGACAAGATATGTCAATTGTTTATTTATTGTTTATTTGATTTTGTATAGTCATTTTCGTTTCATTCCGCGATGACAGAAGTGCGACAAACTCTGACAGAATCAAAGAAACGAAAATGACCTGCACACATTTTTAAACTGCACCAATTATACAAGCTTTTTCTTTAAAATTCAATTAGATACGCCATGCTTGTAATTATTTTGCCAAAGCTGCATATTATTAATTAGACTTCTTTTAACAAAAAGGGTCAATCTCGAAAGCCTGCCTTTATACGGCAACTCACGCTTTAGTAAGGAGGTTCAACTTGAAGAGCTATATCGAGGAAAGGACGATAGAGCACGCAAAATACATCATATCAAACAAAGCAACTGTACGCGACGCAGCAAAGAAATTTAAAATAAGTAAAAGCACTGTACATAAGGATATAACCGAAAGACTGCAACGAATCAGCCCACAGCTCGCCAATGAAGCACGCAAAGTATTAGAAGAAAACAAACAGGAACGCCATATACGCGGCGGCATGGCAACAAAGCAAAAGTATGACAAAAAAGAGAAAAAAGGCAAGCGAGGCAAGGAGAAAGACGAATAATCAAACGGCGACCTCGGTCGCCGTTTTTGTTTATAAAGCTGTAAGTTTTTTGCATACCTTAACTACAGCTGCAACATCGAAGTAAACTACAGATAGATAGATTATGTAAACTACACAGTCGTTAAATTCGAGCGAATATATTCGGCTAAGCACAATTGTTATTGTGAGAATTATCAGCAGCAGCGCTTTTTGCAGGAAAACAAAGCTGTCACCCCATTTTACAAGCGCGAATACTGTGAAGGGCAACATCATAAATTGGCATATTGTTACAGTGGGGCTTATGCCCCATAACAGTATGCCGCCGAGTATCGCGAATATTGCCGCGCCTAGGTTTGATAGGGCTGCGGCGATTATATTCTCATACTTTGTGTAGTGCTTTATGCGTTGCAGCGTTTCGGGGCTTATTCCGGCGATTCCTGCGTAGACGCGCGAGTATTGTATTCGCATGAAGGCGGTCGCTGATGCACTCGCATAGTGACCGTTGACGTAATACAGCAGCGCATAGCAAAGCAGCATTGCGGCAAGCAGTATTGGGTCTATGCCGTAGGTATCGGGCAAGGAGTAACCGATTAACGCTCCGTAGAGGTTTTGTTGAGCCGTTAGCTTTATCGCGACCATGCCTGCGGCCGCGACTGCGCACATTAAAACATGCAGCGCGCACGCCGCATATTGGCGCAGCTTAACGCTCGTACAAAAACTCAATATCGCAGAAATTAACCGTGTCCTTTTCATTTATGCCCATTTGTTCAAGCTTGTCGATTACGCCGTGCATTTTTAGCGCGCGTTGGAAGTATGCCAAGCCTTGGTCGTCGTATATATTGACGCCTTCTAATAACTCATCCGCCCAGCGGCCGGTTATCATGTAGACGCCGTCCTCGATTGTAATTGTGTAGTCCTCTTTCGCTACTTCCTCGACGTCCTGATGGACTACGATTTCGGTGCCCGGGAGGTCTTTTACTGTGTGGTAAAGTGCTTCAATTAGCTCGGATATGCCTTGCCTTGTCGCGGCGGAGATTGGAATGAAGGTGTAGCCGCGCTTTTGCATTTCTATCGCGAATGCTTCCACGTTTTCTTCGGATAGGTCGGCTTTGTTGCCGATGACTATCTGCGGCTTGTCGCGCATTGCGTCGCTGTAGGTGAATAGCTCGCTGTTGATTGTGTCGAAGTCTTCGACGGGGCTTCTGCCTTCGATTCCGCTTATGTCCACTATGTGCAGCAGCATTCGTGTGCGCTCGATATGGCGCAGGAAGCTATGCCCTAAGCCTGTACCTTGATGCGCGCCCTCGATTAATCCGGGAATGTCTGCAAGGACAATACCTGTGTCGTACGCGTTTAGTATGCCCAAATTCGGCGCAAGAGTTGTAAAGTGGTAGTTGGCAATTTTTGGGCGCGCGTTTGTCAGCACCGAAAGCAGCGTACTCTTGCCAACATTTGGGAATCCGATTAGACCTACGTCGGCGATAAGCTTCAGCTCGAGGATAATATCGCGCTGTCTGCCTGCTTTTCCGGGCTTTGCAAAGTTGGGCGTTTGACGCGTCGCGCTTGCGAATTGGTAGTTGCCGTAGCCGCCCTTGCCGCCTTTTGCCACTACAAAGGTGGAGTCGTCTTCGGATAAGTCGCCGATTACGACGTCGCGTTCTGCGTCGCGCACAACTGTGCCGCGCGGCACTTTTATGCGAAGAGGTTCGCCGTCCCTGCCTCTGCAACGCTTGCCGCCGCCGTCCTGCCCGTTTTCGGCTGCGTATTTATGCTTGTAGCGAAAGTCCATCAGCGTACTCATGTGCGGGTCTACGACCAACACTACATCGCCGCCGCGGCCGCCGTCGCCGCCGTCGGGACCTCCTGCCGCTACATATTTCTCACGGTGAAAGGACACAGCACCATTGCCGCCCTTGCCCGCTCTTACATTAATTTTAGCTGTATCTATAAACATGATATAAGTAGGGGCGGATATTATCCGCCCGAAAAATTTTCAATTTAGTTGTTGTAGGGAACGCATTCATGCGTTCCGAAAATCCTAAGCTATAATGCTAACCTTCTTCTTGGATTTTCCGTATCTTTCAAACTTAACAGTACCGTCGGAAAGTGCGAACAGTGTGTCGTCGCTGCCTTTGCCTACGTTTACGCCCGGGTGGATATGTGTGCCGCGTTGGCGTATAAGAATGTTGCCTGCGAGAACAAATTGACCGTCAGCGCGTTTTACGCCCAGACGCTGTGAATTTGAATCTCTGCCGTTTTTGGTACTGCCCACACCTTTTTTATGTGCCACTCTATATTCACCTCTCTTATTTTTTTATTGAAGTAATTTCCAATTTTGTATACTGTTGTCTGTGACCTTGCTTGCGACGATAATTCTTCTTCGCCTTCATTTTAAAGATGACGATTTTCTTTTGTTTGCCGTTCTTGATTACCTTCGCTTTAACTGTTGCGCCGCCTACATAAGGCTTGCCCAGCTCCATGCCGTTTTCAGAAATAACAGCAAGCACCTTGTCAAAGGTGTATTCTTGGTCGGGGTTAACGTCCAGCTTGTCGGTGTAGATTACGTCACCTACTGCAACCTTTTGTTGCTTGCCGCTGGCTTCAATAATAGCGTACATATTTTCTCCTCTTCTATAACAAAGTCGCCGGAACAGGCAGCATTCGCTTTAAACCTTACCCGTGCGCATACTGATACTAGAATATGATAGCACATATCGCAGGATTTGTCAAGGAAAATGTTTTGGGTTGCACGTTCGTTTCATAAAGGTAATTTTGCACAAAAAATGATGCATTATTTTGTAGGGGCGCGCATTGCGCGTCCGCGGATAACCCACACATTTGCGGTAAACCCACGGACGCGCAATGCGCGCCCCTACATTTTTTGTGCACATTGTCGGTGTGAAACGAGCGTGTTTGGGTTGATTTATTTTTTGTGCAAATTTCAAACACATATTGTAAACACGGCGGCGATGTGGTAAGATATTAGCAAGTAATGACAATACAGCAAAATATTATAAAGGAGCGATAATATGCCGACATATTCGCCGCAATATCTTACTTATATGGGCAAGGGGCCTAGCCGTATCGTGCATTGGGAGCATTGGTCTTGCCCTGACGCAGAAACATATCTTACGGGGATTGATTATTTTCAGAATCCGCTCAAGTGCCGTGAGCGTATGTGGGAACTGTATCCTTGCCTTGGACTTGGCATTCCGGAGAGCGACGCGCCGATTGCGCGCCCTTCCGATGACGCCAATAAGGACAGCCACACTGTGCGCTGGGGCGACAGCACTACCGCTACGTGGGAACACGGGGAAGCTTTCTTTAAGACGCCGGAAGATGTGTTTGCGTTTAGTCCGCTTGCGCACGCGGATATGCGCGGGTGGGGGCATGTGGTGGAGGCGTTAGATTATTCGTCAGAGCAGGTGATATACGACCGCTACCGCAATTGGTATCCTGAGGAATGGGGCAATACTGCGCCCGAAGGTGACGGCTGCTCGGTTGGATTTTACAATACTATGTTTATGTGGCCTATGCTGACATTCGGGTGGGAGCTTTTCCTCGAGTGCTGCCTCGACCCGCGGTTCGAGCGTGTGATGGACGAATTCGCGGAGCTGAATCGGCGCGTATTCCGCTCGTTCGCAAAGCTGCCTGTAAATTTCGTGGTGTGCCACGACGACATCGTTATGACGAATGGGCCTGTATGCTCGCCTGCGTGGATGAAAAAGTATATCTTCCCACGCTATGAGGAGTTTTGGGGCATGGTGAAGGCGGCAGGGAAGGAAGTTATCTTTATGGTGGACGGCTGCATTGATGCGTACGCAGACGACATATTCGCTTGCGGAGCGCGCGGAATTATTTCCGAGCCGTACACAAATTATAAAGCTCTCGCAAGAAAGTACAAGGACTGCTTTATCGCAGGCGAAGGCGACAACCGAATTCTTGACACAGGCGACAAAGACTTAATCAAAAAGATGGTGCTAGACATGGCAGAAACAGGAAAAATGAGCGGCGGCTACATGATGTGCATAGGCAATCACATACCGTGGAATGTTAACCCCGAAGGGATTAAGTGGTATTTGGAATATAGCAACGAGTACGCGTTTAGGTAATTAGGAGAAGATGAGGAATATGGATTTGCCGAAGGGCGTTGCGGATATAATTGATAGGTTGAATGAGCGGTCGCATGAGGCTTATGCTGTCGGGGGGTGCGTGCGCGATAGCTTGCTTGGCGCGCCTGTGAAGGATTGGGACGTTTGTACTGCCGCTACGCCTGATGAGGTGAAGGCTTGTTTGTGCGGCTATGTTGTGTTGGAAACAGGGCTTAGGCATGGGACGGTTACGGTTTTGGCGGAGATTCCTGTTGAGGTGACTACTTTTCGGCGTGACGGTGAGTATGAGGACTTCCGGCGACCGCGCGAGGTTACGTTTACGCGAAGTCTTACGGAGGATTTGTGCCGCCGCGATTTTACTGTGAATGCGCTTGCGTATAATCCTGGGAGTGGTGTGATTGATCTGCATGGTGGGATTGTGGATTTGCGCGGCGGTGTGCTGCGCTGTATTGGTGAGCCGCGTGAGCGATTGTATGAGGATGCGCTGCGGATAATGCGCGCGCTGCGATTTGCCGCAGTCTACAACTTTGTGATTGAAGCGCAAACGTCGTGGGCGTTGCATGAACTGCGTGAGCTGCTGCGAAATATCGCGGTCGAGCGAATCGCGGTCGAGCTGCAAAAGCTGCTGCACGGCGATAGTGCCGCGGCAATCCTGCGCGAGTACCACGACATATTGTGCGTGATAATCCCCGAGCTTGCACCTATGCCGAATACGCCGCAGCGCAATAAATATCACTGCTACAACGTATGGGAGCATACTCTCCGTGCAGTGGAATCCGCGCCGCGCGAGCTTCGGCTTACAATGCTGCTGCACGATGTTGAAAAGCCAAGCTGTCTGCATATAGACGATAAGGGCATTACCCATTTCCACAATCATCAGCGTGTCGGCGCGGAAACTGCCGCGCGAATACTGCGCCGACTTCGCCTAAGCAATGCGGCGGTCGACGAATCCGTCGCGTTAATCAAGCACCACGACGAAAAGCTCACACGTGCAAACTTAAAGCGATGGCTGAATAGATTAGGCGAACCGATGCTGCGAAAGCTTATCGACGTAATGCGTGCTGATTCCTCCGCAAAGGCAAGCCCATACAAGGAGCAAAAGCTTTGCGACCTCGACGACATATCGGCATACCTCGATGAAATCGCCTGCGAATGCCACAGTCTGCACCAACTTGCGATAAACGGCAGCGACTTAATCGCCGTCGGAATAACCGACGGCAAAAAAATAGGAGCAACCTTAAACGAGTTGCTCACATTGGTGATTGATGATATATTGCCGAACACGCGCGAAGCCTTGCTTGCACACGTGAAACATATGTAAGGGCGGATTCCATACCCGCCCATTTTTATTGCATTCTTACTATTCCTCGCCGTCGCCCTTTGGAGCTTCGACGCGGTGCATGTCTAACTGCGCTTTAACAAGGCTGTAGTATTTACCTTGCTTTTTCATCAAGTTGTCGTGGGTGTCAAGCTCGATTAGCTTGCCCTTGTCGAGTACCAGAATACGGTCGGCATTCTTCAGTGTGGACAAGCGGTGAGCGATTGCAAATGTCGTCCTGCCTTTTACAAGCTTGCCCAACGCGTCTTGGATTTGACGCTCGGTTTCAGTGTCGACGCTTGCCGTTGCTTCGTCTAATATTAGTATGCGTGGGTCGGACAGCACTGCGCGTGCGATGGATATACGCTGACGCTCGCCGCCGGATAGCCGCTGTCCGCGTTCGCCCACTTTTGTGTCGTAGCCGTCGGCGAATTTGGTGATGAAGTCGTGGGCGTTCGCGATTTTCGCGGCTTGGATTACTTCGTCGGCACTTGCGCCTGGCTTGCTGTAGCGAATGTTCTCAAAGATAGTTCCGCTGAACAGGAACGGCTCTTGAAGCACTACGCCGATTTGCGACTTCAACAGCTCCTGCGGATAGTCGCGCACGTCGATTCCGTCAATGCTTACGCTGCCTTCGTCCACCTCATACAAGCGCATTACCAGGTTGATGAATGTGGATTTACCAGAGCCGCTGTGTCCTACCAGCCCAATCATCTCGCCCTTGGCAACGTCAATGTTTATGTGACGCAGCACAGGAATATGCGAATGATAGCCGAACGTGACATTTTTCAGCGACACTTGTCCTTCTATTTGCTTCTCCGTCACCTTTGGAGCTTCTGCGACCTCCGGCTCTTGGTCCATTATCTCGAATATGCGCTGCGCCGAGGTGAGTGCCTCGTTGATACGGCGCGGCATTATGCTTAGCCAGTCGATGTTCATGTAAAGGTAGCTTGCGTATACGTTGTACTGCATTAGCTCGCCAAGGCTTAGCTTCATGTCCAGCACAAGGCTTCCGCCGTACAGTATTATGAAGTACGACCCGAACCCGAACAGCATTCGCATAAACGGAAACAGCGTGAAGAAGAATTTGTCGTTCTTTATCGTGATGTCGCGCACCTTCTCTGCGTCGGCGTTGAAGCGTGCGATTTCACGCTTTTCCTGCCCGAATGCTTTTACTACGCGTATGCCGTTGAGCACATCGTTTAGCAAGCTGTCGAGTACGTCCAGCCTATGCCACTGCGCGTGGAACATACGTTGTATCTTCTTTATCGCCTTGGTCAGTATCACCGATATAATCGGCAGCGGCAGTATTACCATCAGCGCAAGCTGCCAATTCATAACAAGCATTATCGCACTCGCGCTCACAATCAGCACGACGTCGTTAAGCCCCATTGACACGATAAAGCGGATAAAGTCGTTGATACGGCGCGTGTCACCGTTGATGTTGTGCATTAGCGCACCTGTGCGCTTTGTTTCAATGTAGCCGAGCGACAGCGACTGTATCTTGTCATACAGCATTGCGCGCAAGTCGCGCGCAAGTGACGCTCCGGCGAAGTTCATGATAAGTTCGCGTACTATACCAATACCTGTGCGGAGCAAGGTCATACCTGCGATAGTCGCCACATAAATATACAGCAGCGTCTGCAAATTCTCCTTCGCGCCGCCCAGCAGCACATCGTCCATAATCCGCTTTTCAACTTCCGGAAGCACAAGCGTAACGCCTGCCGATACAAAGAATAGCAGGAACGACGCTAGGTACATCATCTTATTCCGCGCAGCAATCGCGAACAATCGCTTAAACGAAGCCTTGCGGTCGAAGCAGTGCGGACATATACGCGTACCGCGCAGGAAGCTGCGTCCGCAATTCTCGCAGCGTTTCTCCTTATCGTCCGACACCACCCTAGGCGTAAACCCCTCCGACAGCTCATTTAGTATTCGCGCAATCATGCCGAAGCGTTCAAACAAGTCTGTTGTGTAGTTTGCAATTTGGTAGGACATGCCGCCGCGCTTTAACTCGAGCGCACCTGACGATGGCAGCACTTCCGCCGTATACTCGTCGCCGCTTTCAATCGTCTGCTCCAGCAGCACATCATCTTCCTGCACCACGAAGTAGCAATCGCGGCATATCACAACATACCCCACGACATAGCTGTGCAACCGCGTCAAGTTATAAGGCACGCAGTACATAATTTCTTTATCGTACAACTTCCCCCGAAGCAGCAGCTCCTGCCGCTCCGGCAGCTCATATTTTAACTTCATACAACCCCCTTTTATAGGCTAAAGACTAAGGGTGAATGGTGAATGGCTTTTGATGAGCTTGCGGAGCAAGCTTTCCTTAGTCTTTCACCCTTCACCATTAGCCATTAGTCGATTTTACAGCCATATTTCCAAAAAGCGCAGCACCTTCGCCGACATCTTGCTCACGTCTTCAATTCGATAGCGGCTGCCGTCCACATCTGTGAGCATACACGAATTGCCGCCCAAGCTGTTTAAGTTGTTATTGAGGTCGAACATTGCAAAGCTGCGTTCGCCGCTCGTAGTCACAACGTCCCAATACAGGTAGCCGAATTCTTCCTTAATATTCTTCACTTCCGTAATAGTCGGCTCAAAATATCGGCGGGCAAGCTCATCGCGCATTAGCTGCACTTGCTCGCGCGGATATGCCTCCATGTTTTGCACAATGCCTTGCTCGACCATCTCATTGCCTCGAACGGACAGGAAGTCATTGCCTGCGCTGTAGGGGAACATGCGCAGGAGAAAGACTCTGCCTAAGTCCTCGCCCTCAACCTTTAGCCCAAGCAGCTTGCCTTCGGTTAAATAAAACTCGCTGTTATCAGGAGTTAGGTATTTTATCTCTGCGCTATTTATGATTGGCTTGGAGGATACCTTCTTCTCTTTATCTTTCTTTGCCATATTATTCCTCCTCATCTATTCCGCGCATTTTTAACGCTTCTTTTTGTTCATTGGACATTTTATAGAATATTCCTTTTTTCTCCTGCAATTGCTTGTGTGTGCCGATTTCGGCGATTTTGCCTTTATCGATTACGATAATGCGGTCGGCGTTGCGCAATGTGGAAAGGCGGTGGGCGATTGCTATCGTCGTCCTGCCTTTTACGAGTATCTCCATTGCTTCTTGGATTTGACGCTCGGTTTCGGTGTCGACGCTCGCCGTTGCTTCATCTAATATGAGTATGCGTGGGTTTATCAGAATCGCGCGCGCTATGCTTATGCGCTGCTTTTCGCCGCCGCTGAAGTTGTGGCGTCTGCGCCCCAGCATTGTTTGGTAGCCGTCGGGCAGCTTCATTATAAAGTCGTGGCAGTTGGCAAGCTTTGCCGCGGCGATAATTTCTTCCATCGTAGCGTCAGGCTTTGCGTATGCTATATTTTCCGCGACTGTCGCGGTGAATAGGTATGTTTCTTGCAGCACGTAGCCGATTTGCTTGCGCAGGTCATCTATGCGTACTTTGCGAATGTCGCGTCCGTCTATCTCTATGCTGCCCTCGGATACGTCGTAAAGTCGCGTAATCAGCGACGTTACCGTCGACTTGCCCGCGCCTGTATGTCCGACTATGCCTATCATCTCTCCGGGCTTAATCATCACGTTGATGTTGTGCAGTATCGGCTTGTTAGGCTCGTACGCGAATGTTACATTGTTGAACTTTATCTCTCCCTTGATTTTGCCTAGGGGTACAGGATTAGCCGCTTCCTTTACATCAGGCTGACGGTCGATTATCTCAAAGACGCGCTGCGCTGAATTCATGGCGTCCGTCCACCAGTTGAACGAGTACGTCATGTGCTCGATAGGTCGATATATTAAGCCTAGGTAGCCGATAAATGTCACAAGCGTGCCAAGCGTGAACTGGTCGTTCAGCACAAGCGTGCCGCCGTATGCCCACACAAACAATCCGCCTATGCTCACAATATATGATAGCACAGGGAATGTCTTTGTCGCAGCCTTGCCTTCATTTACCACTGTACTAAAAACGCCGTGGTTTGCATTGGCAAATCTTTCAATCTCCTTGCCCTCTTTGCCAAAAGCTTTTACCACGCGCATACCCGTGAGGTTATCATTAACAAGCGCATTCATACGGCTGCGCTTTACCCAGCTGAACCATCGCAAACGCCAGAACTCCGGCACCTTCTTCACCACCATAAAGACGATTATAGGCACAGGAATAAAGACAAGCAGCGTCAGCAGCGGATTAAATGCAACCATGACAGCGGCAACACCAATTACGGTAAGCCCATTAGTGATAAAGTAAATCAAACCTTCCGCGAGGAAAAACTGAATGTTGAGCGCGTCATCGTTAACGCGTGTCATAAGGCTGCCTGTCTGCTTGCTGTTGTAGAAAGACATTGACAGCTTCTGCATGTTGGAGAAAATTTGCGTCTTGATGTCGAAAATTATGTCACCCGAAACGTGGGTGGACGTTCTGCCTTGGACTATGTTGATGAGTATTATTACAAGCTCTTGAGCTACTAAAATGCCTGTGAATTGCAGCACCATTCCGTAGTATCTGCCGCCTTCTTTCAGCACCTCGTCGAATAAGCCGTTGCCTAAAAGCACAGGGCGCAGCAGCCCTAACGCTGCCGTAAGCAGTACGCACAGGAACACTAACGTAATTCGCCATTTATATTTGGGTGCATACGATAGCACTCGCAGGAATAATGCTCGCTTGTTCATACATTTCGGACATACCTTGCGCCATTGGTCAGCGAATCTCCGTCCGCACTTGGGGCAGGTCGTCACGCCGAAGTCGCTTTTGAAATCCTCGTCCGACAGCTTCTTCCCCTCACGCACCTTGTTAATAAGCTCTGCCAGATGTCCGAAGTAACGCATTCGCGCGTTGCTGTATGTAGCCACCGGCAAAGGTCCGCTTTGGAAGAACAGTGTCAACATTCCTGTTGAAACATAATTCTCGGTCTTGACCTCCTTGATTTCCTTGTAGTAATACCGCGCTATGTCCGCGCCGTTTATCGTGACTATTCCGTCACGCAGCACGATTGCGCAGCCTTCTCCGTAGGAGCCGTCCGAAAGTAAATCGGTATACAGCGCGGCGACGCATTCCTTCTTACCCACATGCACCGCCGAAAGCTGCTGCACCGTTTCCTCCCGAAGCTCATCAAAAATGTTCTCTATCTTTTGCACCTCCCTTAAACCTGAATGAACAGGCTGTTTGTGAACAACATCTTTAACTATACCACAACTAAAACAAAAATGCAACAGTTTTTTCACGATATTTTTTGCATTTCACAAGAATTATGTGACATTTTTATTACATTTCCAAAACCTCATTGTAATGTTCTCCTTATCATGGCACAATAATAAAAACCAAAAATTAAGGTATTGTTATTGTAAGTTCGTCTGGCTTGCCTAAATTAATTGTAGGAAAAGATTACGGTATAAACATAAGTATAGATGGAAAATACGGCAGTGCTATTGATATAGGGTCAGGCAATAAAGAAATAACCTCGGAAGAAAACATACGCGCAATAGAGCTTGAAAACGGATATGGCTTTTACGACGGCGCGACGCGTCTTTCGTTTAAAGGGTATATTTGGTGGGGTACTATTCCTTGCGCTACTCTAAGCGTGGAAAACAGCATAAAGCTTGCTGTCACAAGCAATGGCGGCCAATATGTCGCGAACGCCGCAATGCGCGCCGTATACATGCGTGACCCTGTGAAAGCTCCGCCGCCTCGGTATAACGCATACGAAAAGCGTGAAGAACCGAATGAACCGACGAATACTGAATCCACACCCACAGACCACCACGCGTCTTACTCAATCATAAACGTATCACGCAAAAGCGGCGGCGCAACTGTAACGGTATCGCCCACGCGCAAGGATGCAACCTTCGCCCAAACCTACGGAAGCGACGGCGCAACGGTATCAGTTACGCTTTCCCTAAAAGGGCGTGACCCCGAAAAATTCGCAGTATACCGCGACGATGTGAAGGTCGACGACGCATATTACAAAGACGGACGTATGCACTTCCCGATTGACGCGTTCGGTGAATACACGATTGTGTACGAAGAATAACAAATGGGCGGTGATTAATCACCGCCCATTTTTGATTCCAAGCATACCACAGTTTCCACATGCCCTGTTCGCGGAAACATATCCACAGGCTGTACGGCAGTTACGCTATAGCCGCAGTCGGCGAACGCTGCTAAGTCGCGCGCAAGCGTCGCGGAGTGGCACGATACCATTACGACGCGGCGCGCGTTCATCTTCCGCACGGCGGCGATAAGCTCGGGGGTGCAGCCGCTTCGGGGTGGGTCGATGATTGCGACATCTATGCGTGTTCCGGCGGCGGCAAGCTCTTTTGCGGCAGCGGTCGCGTCGGCGTTGATGAAGCGTGCGTTTGTTATGCCGTTACGGCTTGCGTTTGCGACAGCGTCGGCGGTGGCGTCTTTGTTTATCTCGATTCCGATTAATTCTTTTGCGTGCCGCGCGACGCTTAGGCCGATTGTGCCTGCGCCGCAGTAGATGTCGGCGACAATGTGCGACGGCTCGATTGCGGCGGCGCGTGCAACTTCGGCATACAAAAGCTCGGTCGCGGCGCGGTTCACCTGATAAAACGCGGCGGGAGAGATTGTGATTTCGTTTCCGCATAGTATGTCGGTGATGTACTCCCTGCCGTGCAGCAGCTCGAATTTGTCGCCCAGTATGACGTTGGTGTCCTTGGTGTTGACGTTTAGCATTATGCTTTTTATCGCAGGGAATTGCGCAAGGGCGGCGACAAGCTTGTCCGCGTGCGGGAACGAACGCGTGTTTATTACAAGGCAGACCATGATTTCGCCCGTGACGTTTGCGTCGCGGATATAGATGTGGCGCAGGATTCCGCGCCCGTTTGCTTCGTCGTACGCCGATATGTTGTGTTGGCGCGCGAATGCGATTACAGCGTCAATTACTTCCTTATATAATGGAGGTTGCAACGCGCAGTCGCTGCACTCTACGACGTCATGGCTGCCGCGGCGATACAGTCCGGCCGCGACAGCTCCGCCCTTTGCAGTGCATGGAAACTGCCCCTTGTTGCGGTAGCCGTCCACTAACGGCGACGGAATTATCGGCGACACACCTGCGTCGATTCCGCCGAGCCGCCGCAAATTCTGCGCGACAGCCTGCTCCTTCGCCGAAAGCTCCGCCGCATAGCTTATGTGACGGAAGCAGCAGCCGCCGCATTTGCCGTAGACAGGGCAGCTTTGCGCAATCCTATGCGGCGATGGCGTGAGTATCTCCTCTATTCTTCCGTAGGCGTAGCGCTTTGCAGCTTTGACAATTCGCACGCGCAAGCGGTCGCCCGGCGCGGCATACGGCACGAATACGGCTTCGCCCTCATGGCGGCACACACCATTGCCTTCGCCTGTGATTTCAATTACTTCGGCTTCGATGATTTGGTTTTTGGTTAGCATGTTTGTCCTTTTACTGAAAACTTATCAGATACATGTTTAGTTAAAATTGTTAATGTTTATATATTATACATAATATTATGGGGTACTTATTGTTTAATAATACTATTGCACAAGAATGAAAATTATGGTAAAATATAGTTGCTTACATATGTACAATATTGAGCAAATATACAATAGGGGTTGTTTGTTATGAAGAAAGCATTTTCGTTATTAGCAACATTGGCATTATTGATTATTCCCCTTTCGGCGTTTACGCAAGATACCTTACAGCTTTTTGATGAAACTCAAGGGCATGAATTTGACTTTATAAACCAAAACATACACGATAACTACACATTCGTCGATGACAACGGCAATGAATTAACCATCGTGGGTGTTGAGAACATGACAGATGAGGATATAGAAAACTTTATAAGAGTTCACAATATCGCTATAAAGAACCGTGAGCTTACGCGGGAGGAAGTTGCACCGCCACAGATTGTCAACGCCGAGCCAATGACGTTTGAGCAAGTTATAGAAGCAATGGACGCGGAGCATGAAGTAATGGCGCAGGCAACGCACGCCGCGCCTAAAAATCAAAGGCACAAATTGGATTTAGAGATTGAGCCGTTCGACATCGACGCTGTTCATCAAAACGTATATGTACACATACATTCATACGTGCAAGGAGACGGATATTATTACGGCCCGGCTGTAATTACCGATGATGCAGAATATGCCTATAAAAAATCTGTCTACACTAATATGAAATGTTCTGGTTGCTCATACAGCTATTACCAGGCTACTCACGAATTCTACTATCCGCACAAATGATGTTTTCGCTAGAATATATTGTTTTATTTATGTAGGGGCGGCTATAAACCGCTCCTACATTTTTTCTATTTCGTATACGCTCCATATATATTGCCCCATAGCGTCGTTACCTCTTGTTTCAACAAGCATGGTGACGCCGCCCGCGATGTACAGCTCATAGCCAATCCCTTGCTCGTCCGAATAAGCGACAGCATACCGCTGTACTTTTCCTATTATCGGAAGTGTGCTTATATCAAGCATAGTAGTATTTGTGAATATATGCCTATCAAAGGGCAGAGCTGCGCAATTTGTTGACATCACAGATTCGTCTGCGTTGTTAGATAATATCTTCATATCATTTTGCGACAATTTAAAACTTTCGGAAAAGTCACTAATCGGAAACGCAGAGCTAAGCGGATTAAAAAATAGGCATTGCACAAACCTGTACTCGCCGAAAATTTTAGGGGGAACGGGGCGTTCCGCATACACCTGTATGTACAGCATAACCGCCGCAAGCAAACCAAATAGCAGCGCAAACAACATTACCTTGTATTTATTCACATACATAATGTTTCCTCAAAATTAATGTAGGGGCGAACTGCGTTCGCCCGAATCATCAATATTAGCCTATATTTGTTACCCAACCGAATGTGTCTTCGATGTCGCCATATTGCAGTCCTGTCAGTGTGTCGTACAGCATTGCGGATAGCTTGCCGATTTTGTTGTCGCCGATTATCATGTGCTCGCCTTTATACATCAGCTCGCCTACAGGGGAGATTACGGCTGCTGTGCCTGTGCCGAAGGCTTCGGTCAGCTTGCCGCTTTTGTATGCGTCCACCAGCTCGTCGATGGATATGCGGCGTTCCTCTACCTCATAGCCTTTGCCGCGGAGCAGTTCGATTATGGAAGCGCGAGTGATTCCGGGGAGGATTGAGCCTGCTAATGAGGGAGTTACTACTTTGTCGCCCAGGACAAAGAATACGTTCATTGAGCCTACTTCTTCAATGTATTTATGTTCGATTCCGTCGAGCCATAATGCTTGGGAGAAGCCTTTGTATTTTGCTTTCTCTTGTCCTTTTAGGCTTGCTGCGTAGTTGCCCATTGTTTTGGCTTCGCCTAGACCGCCGCGTACTGCGCGTACGTATTCTTCCTCAACGTGGATTTTGGTGGGGGCTAGACCTTCGGGGTAGTAGTTCGCACACGGGGAGAGGATTATGATGAACATGTATGTGTCGCTTACGCGTACGCCCAGGAATGGGTCGGAAGCGATGATGAATGGGCGAATGTACAGGCTTTGTCCGCGTGTTGTGGGAATCCAGTCCTTGTCTGTGAGGACTAGCTGCTTGATTGCGTCTACCGCTTGCGCTTCGTCGAGCTGCGGTATGCACATGCGTGCGTTGGAGGCGTTAAGGCGGCGGATGTTCATTTCAGGGCGGAATAGGTTTATGCCACCGTCGGCTGTGTGGTATGCCTTTAAGCCCTCGAATACGCCTTGACCGTAGTGTAAAGTCATGCAGGCAGGGTCAAGCTCTAGCGGCGCATATGGGATAATGCGCGCGTCGTACCAGCCTTTGTCCGGCGCGTAGTCCATGATGAACATATGGTCGGTGTAGTGTCTGCCCCAGCCTAGGTTGTTTGGGTCGGGCTTTTGCTTTTTGTTTTGGGTTAGTGTGATTTTCATATGTTGTCCTTTCGTGGCGGCTGTTGCCGCGTGTTATGTTTAACCGCAAGGCGAATGTGCCCTGCGGCTAATGCGGCTGCGGTTATGCAGATTCGCTGACTTCTCCTATGCTAACTATATTATACCACCTCGACTGTATCTTTGTCTAGTTCTGTTAATAAGTCGCGCAGTTCGCATATGCAGTCGCTTTTGATTGAGAAGGTGAAGGATTCTCTGTTGTTGGGGTTTAGCTTGATTGCGCGCGGGAATTTTTGGTGGGCGCGGATTATGGCTTCTACGTTTACGTCGAATCCGGGGGAGTATGTGATTTTTAGGCTGTCGCTTTTTTGCGTGATGTCGCTTATACCAAGTCGTTTGGCGATGTGGCGCAGCTGTACGATTTGGATTAGGTTGTTTACTGCGGCGGGCACTTCGCCGTAACGGTCGGTGATTTCGTCGTATACGTCGAGTGCGTCCTGCTGCGATTCGATGTCGGCTATGCGCTTGTAGATTAGGATTCGTGCGCTGTCATCTTGAATATAGCGTGTGTCGATGTAGGCGTCGACGTTTAGCGATACTGTGGTGATAAGGTTGTTTTCGGGCGGCAGGCCTTTTAGCTCGGCGACTGCTTCAGATAGGAGCTTGCAGTACATGTCGTAGCCGACAGCGTCCATGTGACCGTGCTGCTGTTCGCCTACTATGTTGCCTGCGCCGCGGATTTCTAGGTCGCGGAGGGCGATTTTGAAGCCGCTGCCAAATTCGGTAAATTCGCGGATTGCGCGTAGGCGTTTTGTTGCGATTTCGGTGAGTACCTTATCTTTGCGATAGGTGAGGTAGCAGTAGGCTAGGCGCGACGAGCGTCCGACGCGTCCGCGCAATTGGTATAGCTGCGCCAAGCCCATTTTGTCCGCGTCCTCGATTATGATTGTGTTGATGTTAGGAATGTCGAGGCCTGTTTCGATGATGGTTGTGCATACGAGGACATCGACGTTGCCTTGCAGCACGTTTTCCATAACCTCTTCAAGCTGCGCGTGTTTGCCGTGACCTATTGTCACGCGGAGGTTGGGCGAGAAGGATTGTATGCGTTCGGCAACTTTGTCGATGGTTTGCACGCGATTGTGTAGGTAGTACACCTGTCCGCCGCGTGCGACTTCGCGCAGGATTGCGTCTTTTACTATGTCGTCGTTGTATTCGCACACGAATGTTGATATGGGGTAGCGGTTGCGCGGCGGATTCTCTAGGAGGGACATGTCGCGTACGCCGATTAGCGACATGTGGAGAGTGCGCGGAATTGGGGTTGCGGATAGGGTGAGTACGTCGACGTTGTTTCGCAGAACTTTAATTTGCTCCTTGTGTACAACGCCGAAACGCTGCTCTTCATCCACTATTAACAAGCCTAGCTTCTTGAAGCCGATGTCTTTTTGCAAAAGCCTGTGCGTGCCGATTACTATGTCGACGTTGCCTTTGCTTATTTCGCTTAGCGTGTGCTTGTCTGTTTTCGCGGAGATGAAGCGGTTGAGGATTGCGACGCGTATGCCGAAAGGCTCCATGCGGCTTTTGAAGGTGGCGAAGTGTTGGCTTGCGAGAATTGTTGTTGGTACGAGATATGCCACTTGATAGCCGCCGCTCACTGCCTTGAATGCAGCACGCAGCGCAACTTCGGTTTTGCCGAAGCCTACGTCGCCGCACAGCAGTCTGTCCATCGGCATGGATTTTTCCATGTCGCGTTTGACTTCCTCGATACAGCGGAGTTGGTCCTCGGTTTCGTCGTAGACGAAGGCTTCCTCGAATTGCGCTTGCCACTCGTTGTCAGGGGCGAAGGATATGCCGCGCATGTTTTCGCGGAGGGCGTACAGCTTGATAAGCTTTTCTGCCATTTCGCTGCAATCTTTTTTGACGCGGGCTTTGGTGCGAACCCATTCGCTGCTGTTGAGCTTATTTAACTTAACAGTGTTTTCGTTGCCGATGTATTTGTAGAGAAGGTCGAGTTGGTTTACGGGGAGGTACAGCGTGTCAGTGCCGCCAAAGGCTAGCTTTAGGTAGTCGGACTTTGTGCCGTCGCGATTCATGGTGTTTATGCCCATGTATTTGGCGATTCCGTGGTTTTGGTGTACTACCAGGTCGCCGATGGTTAAATCCATGTAGCTTTGGATTCGCGCGCCTTTTTGCGACTTCCACATTTTCTTGGGTTTGCTGTAGTTGCCGAATAATGTGTGGTCGCAGATTATGGCTAGCTTTGCGGAGGTGAATACGCAGCCGCTGCCCAGTGCGCCTGTGATAACGTGGACGTGGCGCGGCTTTAGGGGCGGCAGGTTTGCGTATAGGGCGCAGGAGAAGTCGCTGTCGGCGATAAGCTGCGACATGTTGGCGGCGGTTGCATCCTGCCCTGCCAGTACGACTACGCTGTAGTCCTCGCGGATGTATTGGCGCAATGCTTCAAAGAGGAACTCGGGCTTGCCGTAGGTGGTGGTCTGCTGCCGCACGCTTAGGCTGATTTGTGTGCGTGGACTGAATAGGCCACTTCCTGTGGGAAGCGTCAGCATACCGATAAGCTTTTGCTGCCCTGCCACCACGCGCACTAAGCCTTCGTAGGGTACATACCAATCGCTATAGTCGGCAGGCAGCACCTGCTTTTCCTTGAGGTCAGCGACTATGTTGCTTTTGTCCCATGTGAAGGTGGAGGCTTTTTGCTCGAGCTGATTCGGCTCGATTATGATTGTCGCGCAGTCAGGCATGTACTCGAACAGTGTCGGCACAGTGCCGTATATCGCCGGAATGTATTTGTCGATTGAAGGGAAGGATATGCCCTGCTGCAAGCGTTCGAGGTCGTGGGCGAGCTTGGAGTTGCCGCCGCTTACCAGCTTCTCCACCTTTGCAATAAGCTTCTTGCGCCTGTCTGCATCGAGAATAATCTCGGTGCAGGGGGTGATTGTACATTCCTTCACCACGTCTAGCGAACGCTGCGTCGTCACGTCGAATACGCGTATGCTGTCTATCTCGTCGCCGAACATGTCTATGCGGATTGCCGCCGCTTCATCGCTGCCGACTATGTCGATAATGCTGCCGCGCATGGCGAATTGCCCCTTGCTTTCCGCGGTAAATTCGCGTGTGTAGCCCATTGCGATAAGCTGCGCGTCAAGTTTGTTCGGCTCTAGCTTTTGCTCCGACTTTATCTTGATTATGTTGTCGATGTAATCCTGCTTCGGCAGCACGGGCGAAAGCAGTGCGCTAACGCTTGCCACTACGACGCAATCGCCGCCGCTGCACAGCCGCTCATAAATCGCAGCCCTGCCTGCGAATACGCTGTCGTAGGTGTAGTCGATGTCGTAGAACAACAGCTCCCTTTCCTCGAACAGGTACACATCGTCAAGCAGCAGCTCCAAATCCTTATACAACGCCTTCGCCGCAACGCCATCAGGCGCAACAATAAGCGCACTGCCGAAGTTATCGCGCAGCGCAAAAATAATCGCGGCAGCAGAGGATTCTCCCGCCCCGACTATGTTTATGGGGTACTGCTTGTTCTCAATCGCTCGCGTAAGCTTGCTGAAATCGTGGTCTTGCTTTATCGCGCTTGCAAGTTCCTTATATTTTAACATATTAACTGCCTTCCAGCCATCTTGGGATTCATATATTAATCATAATATATTATGCCATAAAAGTCAAACTCCGCAACAAAAAATTGCTTGCGGCGATAATTTTGTGTATAATGAATATAAGAAATTTTATGTGTAACGAGGAGGTTGTTTGTGATAATCGTTAAAGCTAAGGAAACAATGTCGGCGAAGGAACGTGTGCGCCGAACTTTCGCGCACGAAAAAACCGACCGCTTGCCAATCGGATATGAGGCAAACGGCGGCATACATTCGCGCTTATGCGACGCGCTTGGCGTGGACGGCGAGGGTTTGCTGCAAGCGTTAGGCGTAGACTATCGCGGAATAGACGCGCCGTATATCGGCGAGCCGCTTTTCCCGCAGCTGCCCAATCGGATAGTGGACGGATTGAGCGGCGCGATTATGCGCTGGGTCGAGCATGAATCGGGCGGCTACTGGGACTACTGCGACTTTCGGCTGAAAGACGCATCGGAGGAGATAATCCGCGGCTATCCTGTGCCGTCGGCGGATGATTTCGACTACTCGAATGTGTACGCTAAAGCGAAGGCACTAGGCGAAAACTACGCGCTGCACGTAGGCAACCCCGGATTAGGCGACATAATGAACAGCCTCGGCATGATTATGGGCGTCGAGGACGCAATGTGCGGCATATATGAGCGCAATGCGGCTGTACTCGACTTCATCGACCGCCGCGCCGGCTTCCAACTCGCCAACACCGAACACATACTGCGCGCGGCTAAAGGCGAAATCGACTTCATGTGGCTCGGCGAAGACTTAGGCTCGCAGCACGCCCCCTTGATAAGCCTGCAATTGTATAGGGAAGTTTTGCGCCCGATTCACCAACGCTTTGTCGACTTGGCGAAGTCGTACGGAGTCCCGGTTATCGTGCATACCTGCGGCAGTTCATCGTGGGTGTACAACGACTTCATCCAGATGGGCGTATCTGGCGTAGACACATTGCAGCCCGAAGCTGCAAACATGAGCCCTGAATACCTAAAGAAAACTTTCGGCGACAAGCTGTGCTACCGCGGATGCATATCCACGGCAGGACCTGTCGCTTACGGCGTTGTAGATGAAGTCGTCGCAAATGTAAACGCCACCCTCGACATAATGACGGTCGGCGGCGGCTATTTCTTCGCACCAACTCACGCGTTACAAGATAACTCCCCCACCGAAAACGTCATCGCAATGTATCAAGCTGCGCACGACTACAAGCTATAACAAAAAGGCGTTGCAATCGCAACGCCTTTTCTCATTTATTCTTCAATCCTCTAACTGCGTTCACTACAGCAATCAAGCACACGCCCACGTCTGCGAATACCGCCCACCACATTCCGGCGTAGCCCAACGCTCCTGCCACCATTACCACAGCTTTCACGCCCAACGCAAGCGCGATATTCTGCGTCACAATCGCGCGAGTACGCTTTGCAATGCGCATAGCCTCGGTAAGCTTAGACGGCTCACTCGTCATGAAAACTATGTCGGCGGCGGCGATTGCCGCGTCCGCGCCCAATCCCATCGCTATGCCTACGTCCGCCCCTGCAAGCACAGGCGCGTCGTTGATTCCGTCTCCCACGAACGCGACTGTGCCGCGCTTATCCTTGGTAAGCTCTTCCATTATCGCAAGCTTATCCTGCGGAAGCAGTCCTGCGTGGATTTCGTCTATGCCTAGGTCTTTGCCTACTGCGTCGGCGGTTTTTTGATTGTCGCCTGTAAGCATTATTGTTTTTGCTGCGCCCTCGGCTTTTATGCCGTCGATTGCTTGGTGCGCGTCGGCTTTTAAGGTGTCGGCGATTATGATGTAGCCGCTGTAGATGTTGTTGTGCGCTATGTGGACTACTGTGCCGCCGCTGTGCAGCTCGGGTATGCTTATGCCGTTGTCGCGCATGTGCTTCGCGTTGCCTGCGATAAGCGGCACTCCGTCCAGCAGCACGAATACGCCGCAGCCTGCTTTTTCCTTATAATTGCTGATTCTGTCAAGGTTCGGCTTGTCGCCGTAAGCTTCAAGTATCGACTGCGCGATTGGGTGATTGCTTGAGCTTTCGGCGTAGGCCGCAAGTTCTAGCAGTCGCTGCTGCGATATGCCGCTGCTCGGCTGCAAGCTTGTCACCTCGAACACACCATTCGTTAATGTACCTGTTTTGTCGAACACTACCGTGTCAACTTTGTTCAACGCTTCAAGGAAGTTGCTGCCCTTCACCAATATACCGCTGCGCGACGCGCTGCCGATTCCCGCGAAAAAGCTAAGCGGCACAGATATAACCAAAGCGCAAGGGCAGGAGATAACCAAAAACACAAGCGCACGCTCACACCAAACGCTCCACTCTCCGGTAACAAGCGACGGCACAATCGCAAGCAATGCAGCTGCGCCCACCACTACGGGGGTGTACACCTTCGCAAACTTGGTGATGAAATCCTCCGTCTTACCCTTGTTGCGCGAGGCCTCCTCCACAAGTCGCACTATCTTGGAAGCCGTGCTGTCGCTGTACAGCTTCGCCGCCGAAACCTTGATAAGTCCGCTCTGGTTTATGCTTCCCGAAATTACGTTGTCGCCTACGTCGGCGCGCTTCGGCTTGCTTTCGCCTGTGACTGCACGTGTGTCTAAGAATGTGCCGCCCTCGACTATGTAGCCGTCCAGCGGAATACGCTCTCCGGGCTTCACCACGATTATGTCACCTATGCGAACCTCGGCAGGGTCGACGCGTACCAACTCGCCGTCGCGCTGTATATTCGCGTAATCGCTGCTTATGTCGAGCAGTTCGCCGATAGACTGCTTCGCCTTAGCGACAGCCGCCCCTTGGAAAATCTCGCCCACTTGAAACAGCAGCATAACCGCCACGGCCTCCGCGTATTCGCCCAACAGCAGCGCACCCAAGGTAGCCGCCCCCATTAAAAAGTTCTCGTCCATCAGCTTGCCGCGCACCAGATTCCGTCCTGCGTCCCACAAAACCTCTGCGCCCAAAATAACGTAACTTATCAAAA
Source organism: uncultured Eubacteriales bacterium (assembly GCA_964479875.1). Classification (GTDB taxonomy): domain Bacteria; phylum Bacillota; class Clostridia; order Monoglobales; family CAYZNM01; genus CAYZNM01. The sequence goes on along the minus strand of CAYZNM010000014.1, from coordinate 7,440 downwards.
ACAAATAGAAGCTGAAATCTTTTAAAAAGAACGCCGCTGAGAAAAACACCGTTCCCACGCAAAGCTGCACAATTTGCTTAGTGTCAAACTTTCCGCCTCCATGCGAATGCTCGCAGCACTCGCATTCATGCTCGTGTTCATGCTCGTGCGCATGTTCATGTTCATGTATATCCTTCTCGCTAACGCAAGTGTTTTTCATTCCTCACACCTCATTTCTCATTTATATGTTCAAATCCCAAGTCCAAAATATCGCGCACATGGCTATCCGCAAGCGAATACAGCGCAGTCTTACCCTGCCGCGTAAATCGCACGAGATTGCCAAGCCGCAGCTGTTTCAATTGGTGCGATATCGCCGACTTCGTCATGCCAAGCGCAGCGGCAAGGTCGCAGACGCACATGTCCTCGCGGCTCAACGCCCACAGTATACGCAGCCGCGTGCTGTCGCCGAACATCTTATACAGCGCAGCCAAGTCGTAAAAATCCTCCTGCTGTGCCATTTGCCGCTGCACTGCCGCGACAATGCCGTGGTGAATTATGTTGTGGTCGCAATCGGCAGCTTGCGTTTCTTCAATAATATAAGCGTTGCTGTCTTTCATATTATCCTCCTTGAAACAGTTGAGCAACTGTTCAACTGTATTGTAGCAAAAAAAATTATCTTTGTCAAGATATTTTTTGTGAAGTGTCATTCGCCTTCGTACACAATCGTGTATGTGCCGAACGCGTCAATCGGGAAGTGCATACGTCCGTCTTTGTAGTATGCGCCTTCGACCTTTGCGTTGTCGCGGTATACTGCGAATTTTTCGGGGTCACGCCCCTTGCGTGCAAGCGTAACTTATACTGTTGCACTATCTCTGCCGTAGGTTTGCGCGAAGGTTGCACCCTTGCGCGTGGGCGATACCGTTACGGTCGCGCCGCCGTTTTTGCGTATCAAGCCAACCATAGGGTAAGACACGCGGTGGTCTGTGGGTGCGGATTCCGTATTCGTCGGTTCATTCGGTTCTTCACGCTTTTTGTCTGCGTTATACTGCGGCGGCGGAGCTTTCACAGGGTCACGCATGTATACGGCGCGCATTGCGGCGTTCGCGACATATTGGCCGCCATTGCTTGTGACAGCAAGCTTTATGCTGTTTTCCACGCTTAGAGTAGCGCAAGGAATAGTACCCCACCAAATATACCCTTTAAACGAAAGACGCGTCGCGCCGTCGTAAAAGCCATATCCGTTTTCAAGCTCTATTGCGCGTATGATTTCTTCGGAGGTTATTCCTTCGCCGCGTGTTCCTATTTCAATAGCACCGCCGTATTTTCCGTCCACACTTATATTTATGCTACAATCTTTTCCTACAATTAATTTAGGCAAGCCGGATTGACTTGCAATGCTAAGCCCCCAAACTTCTGAATCTTGCACCTTTGCCGATTGAGTGATGTTGACCGTGCTTTTGGTGATTTCCAGATTGCCGTCAATATTTAATATACAACGATAATCACCCCCGCATTCCTTCTCTTTTCCTGCTAGGTCGATGTTTATTGTCGCGTCAGTGATTGTTATGTCCTTGCTGGCAAGGATGCCACGATAGTCGACAGCTTCATTATTCGGCGAACCAACTGTTATATCCAGAGAGCCGCCTTACTCCGCTGTGATGTCGAGATTTTCACCTACGTTAATTCCGTAATAGTAACTCGAATAACTCCCGCCGCGGATTGTGTTTTTGCCTTTGAGGACGATGTTGAGGTCGCCTCCGACGGCATGTATTGAATAACTGCCGGAGTGTGTTCCTGTTATGGTTGCGTTTTCCAGTGTGAGTGTGTTTGTTGCCGCGTCGTAGGTTGCGCCGGGGACACTGCCGCCTGCGAGCAAGTCTACTCCATCTACCCACACCTGTGACGGCGGCGAGGCGTATGCCGCTTGCGATAGCGACAGCATTAGCATAAGCATTGCCGCTGCTGCGATTATTTTTCTCATGTACACTCTCCTTTTAGGGGTTTGCATTATTATACCACATCAGAAAGAACATTACAATTGGATTTTGAAAATGTAACATTATCCTTGACAAACGCAATAATAGGCGTTATAATATAGCTATCCCATTAAAAGGAGAGGTAGCATGGCAACTTTATTTGAGGATATTTGCGACACGATTTATAAGGCGACCTCCGCTATCGCAAAGGCAGGGACGGAATTTGCTTCGCACACGCAGCTTACGTTTGACATAGTGAGCGTAAAGTCCGACTTGGAAAAGAAGCACACGCAACTAGGCAAGCTTATCTGCGACGCAAACAACGGCAAGCCTGCCGCCGAAGGCGAAATCAAAGCATTGATGGAAGAAATCGACGAGCTGCAAAAACGCCTTGACGATCTAAACGAAAAGGACGCAGGCATATCAGGCAAAAAAATATGCCCCGGCTGCAACGCAACGATATGCAAGGAAAACGCTTTCTGCCAAAAATGCGGACACAAGTTCGACTAACAAGCCGCCCTATCCGCAGCCGCATTAGCATACCTATGAAGGTATGCCTACTTAATTAACGCCCATGCGTATTACAGTGGGTTTTATAAATGCGCCCAAACCTTTAGCTAACTTTTTGGAAGATTGAATCACACAACAATTGAATAACGCACGGAGCGGTATCGAAGTGGTCATAACGGGGCTGATTCGAAATCAGTTTGTCTTAACAGGCACGTGGGTTCGAATCCCACCCGCTCCGCCACAATTACAAAAACTGTCGAATAAAAATTCGACAGTTTTTGTAATTTCGCACAATATGATATAGGAGGTTTAATGTGAAGCAACATATACATGTATTTGGCGCTTCGGGTTCTGGCACAACTACTATTGCACAAGGTGTTTGTCAAAAAGTAAATTACTTACATTTTGATTCAGATAATTATTTCTGGTTACCTACTACCTCCTCCTTTACTGTGGAACGAGACACGCAAGAATGTATGGACTTAATGCAAAATGATTTACAATGTCATACGCAGTGGATTCTTAGCGGCTCAATTACTGGCTGGGGTGATATTTTATTGCCGCTATTTGATTTGGTCGTATTTGTGTATGTACCACAAGATATTAGAATTGAGCGGCTAAAGAAGAGAGAAATGGAAAGGTATGGTACTCGAGTATTGTTTGGTGGTGACAGATACGATGAAAGTTTAGATTTTTTGGAGTGGGCAGCTGCGTACGATGCAGGAACAAGAAACGGCAGAAGTTTGCCAAAACACGAAGCTTGGTTAGAAAAAATAACTTGTCCTGTTTTGAGGATTATAAATGATGACTTGGATGAAAGCATTGAAAAAGTCATTCGAACAATCGGTTAGCGTTTTTGACTCACAAGCACAGTTTGTTTGAGCGTGGATAGAACAGGTATTACAGGGAATAGGGGGCGAACACAGTTCGCCCCCTATTTTGCGTGTTTTAGTATAATGTGCGGCTTAGGATTTCCTGTTGTACATCGGGGGAAAGCTCGATGAAACGTGCGCTGAAGCCGCCTACGCGTACCATGAGATTTTTGTACTTTTCAGGCTCTGCCAAGGCGTTTTCTAGGTCTTGCTTGTTTAGGACTGTTATCATGGCTTGTGCGCCGCCGTTTTGGAAGTAGGCGGCGAGCAGACCTTGCAGAATGTCGCGGTGGTTGTTCCATAGGTCGCGGGAGAATTTCATGTTTTGGACGGCGCCTGCGTGTATGCGTGTGTCGAGCTTTGTGAGGGAGTTTAGCATTGCTGTGACGCCGTTTTTGTCTGTGCCGCCTACGGGATTGTTGGCATTTGCCATTGGGTCGCCGCGTCGTCTGCCGTCGGGGGAAGCGGCGGTGAAGCGGCCTAGGACTGTATTGGCTTCGTTGTTGATGATTACGACTAGGTAGGAGTGTAGGGAGGTGCGTTCGCGTTGGCGCATTGTGGTTTGGCAGACGAAGCGGTGCAGGTCTTGAGCGAGTGCGTCGACTTCTTGTAGGTCGTTGCCGTATTTGTCTGCATCGAGCAGGAGGGTGCGCTCTTTTTCGTAGCCGATGAAGTTTGCTTTTAGGGCGGCGAGTAGGGTTTCGCGCGAGATTAATCCTTTGTCGTATACGATGGATTTTATGGCGTGTAGGCTGTTTGAGGCGTTGATGTTGCCGTAGGTTTCCAGCGTGCCGCCTAGATATTTTATGCCGCCCTCGAATATGGCTTTGCCGCGCGACATGCAATCCTCGTACAGCATTGACATGTAGAGGAAGCTGCCTTCGCGTGCTACGATTTCGTATTCGAGCTGCTGCTGCTGTGCTAGAATTTCGATGTAGTAGGTTAGCTGTCGTTTGTAGGCGGTGTATAGTTCGTCGAAGGTTGCGAAGCCTGCTAGTCCTGATGAGGGCAGGCCCGTAGGCTTATCGGCGAAAATGTCGTAGCCGCCGAATAATGTGGCTTCCAACGCTTTTAGTAGGTTTATTACGCCGTTTGGCGAGCCGAAGCTTTTGTGGTTTAATACATATTCGCCGCAGCCGAACATCATGTAATCGGTGGCTTCTTCCTCCGAAACTCGGAAGGCTTCCATCACCGAGGGTATGTTTACGTCGTCGTTGTAGAGTATGGGGTAGGTTCTGCCTTCGCCTATGCAGTCGAGGGCTTTTTGCATGAGCTGTGGGTTCTGTTCTTTGTAGAAGCGCAAGGATAGCTGGGGTTCTATTTCATGTACGGTGCGTGTGGCTTGGATTGCGAGAAGTGCGAGTTTATCGGCTGCTTGCGGATTGTCGCGGCCTTTGCCGCCGATTATTACGCGTCCGTGGAAAACTGTTTTGCGTGCGGCTATTAGCCGCCACAGGCTTTGTAGGTAGGCGAGAGCGTCTGCGTCGGTGAGTGCGCCGCTGGCTAGGTCGGCTTGGTGGAATGGGGCTAGGTAGTCGTCGAGACGCCCGTAGTTTAATGCGCCGCTTGCGAGGGAGTAGAGCCATGATAGTTGCGTGGCTTCGATGAAGCTTTGGGGTGGGCGGGTGGCGATTGCTTCCAGTGCGGCGGCTAGTTGCTTACGCTGTTGGATAAATTCCGGCGTGCCTGTTTGCGATTGTGCGAGTGCGTGCCGCGAATAGCGTAGACATACGCTTGCGAGGGTGTCGATTGCCATCGACATGGCTTGATACATGGACTTTTCGGAATCACTGCTTGCGTTGGCGAGGTATTCCAGTGCTTCCTGCTTCAAGCCTTGCAAACCTACACGCAGCAGCTTTTTGTAGTCCATGTATACGCCTACTACGCGGTAGAGCGGGAATGCTACCTCTGAATGCTCCCAATAAATGTCCTGCGGAAGCGCGTGCTTCATATATTCGGGATAGCTGTCGCGGATTTTTTTGCGCGTTTCCTCCTGCTGCCAAAAGGCTAGGATTTCGCGTATCGTTTGCTTTTGCTCGTTTGTGTAGGTGTCGCTGTCCAGTAGTGCTCCAATGCGCTGTGGGTCGTAGAAGAAGCCTACGCTTCTGCCTAGCAGCGGCTCGGACGAGAAGCCGATTTCGGCGATGTTGAATCTTCCTGCGAGTAAGTCGTCCTGCTGCATAGGTTGGTACATATAATCGGCGATTACGGATAGGCACTCCGCTTCTCGAATTGCTTTGTCGGCGTGCTGATACTTTTTGTATGTTTCCGTGAATGTGACTAGATAATCAAATGTGCTTAGTGTTTGCATTTCATCACCTCATTTCTTATTTCAAAATTATTGCGCCGTATGGCTGCAACTCAACTTGATTGGCAATTAATTCCGCGTCGCGTGAGTATAGGCACGCGGAGTAGTCTGCGGCGGCGAAGGTTTGTGATTCGTCCGAGAAATTTACAAGCACAAGCTTTACGTCGGATTTATCCGCGTCGAAGCGCGTGAATGCGAATATAGGCTTGCCGCTGTCGATGTACTCTATGTCGTATTGTTGCGGCAGGAGATTCTCGCGCGCGGCGAATATCTCTTTGAAAAAGTCCTCGAGGTTTTCGCCTTTTAATCGGAAGGATTCGGGCGATTCATCGCCTTGGTAGACGAAGGGTACGCCGTCGATGAAGGAGAGTAAGCTCCATGCGGCTTTTACTTTGTCTGTGCCGTAGACCTCCTGCGGACGCTTTGCGTCGAATGTCCATGACACCGTGTCGTGATTGCCGAGGAAGCGCAGCTTTGTTTCGCCTTTTACAGAGGCTTTGCGCTCTGCATCGAGCCAGCGTTGCAGGTTTGCGACATATTCGGTTGGGTCGAGGTTGCCTTTGTTCATGCTGTACATTACGCGGTAGAGCGGCATGTCGTAGAAAATGTCGGTGTACTCTGCGTAAAGTGGGATTGGGTGGAAGTTTTCAGGAAGCAGAATCGGCTGCACGTCTGCTTCAGTGAAGCCGTCGCGGATTGCCTTTACTATGTTTATGCCTGCGGCAATGCCACTGCTGCTTGGGCGATAGCCGTCGGACGGCTGCCAATTGGAAAGTCCGCCCATTGAGCAGTCGATTCGCGCTCCGTCAAGTCCTCGCAGTGCTTGTTCCTTCACAAGCTCTGTTGTGTATTTGAGATAATCGCGGTTGTTGTAGTCAAAGGAAACGCACTCCCACTCGATTTGCAGCTTGCCGTCGGGCTTTTTGCTGCACCAATTGGGATTGTTCTTGGCGAGGTCGTACTGCGGACGCGGACCGTGCGGCACATAGTCGAACATGACGCGCATGTCAAGCGCGTGCGCTTGGTCGATGTATGCCTGTGCGCCCTCCCAACCTCCGTAGCGCGGGTCGATTATCGCTTGGTCGATGGATTCGTACACCTGCGACTTTGGGTGATAGAATACAGGCAGCAGCCACACGTTTTTTATCCCCATACCTTTTAGGCGCGGCAGCTCGCTTGCGAAGTCTTGCAGCGTGCGCATGTTGCTAAAGCCTGTGTCCATCGTGCCGAAGGGGTGGCAGGAGTAGACTGCGCCGTCGTTTATTGAGCTTTCGGGCGTGCGGTAGCCTAGGTCTGCGTACAGCTTTTGTACTGACAGTAGCGGCTCGTTTTGGTCGGGAAGTTGTAGGTACATGCTGCCTACCTCGACAGCTTCGCCCTTCTTGATGTAAGTTTCCACCGCGGCGAGGTTTGCAACGCAGGGCTTGCCGCTCTCGTTGATGTATACGCCTGTGCCCCACTTTTCTTGATTGTCTAGGAAGAGTAGGTTGAAATGTTCGCCGCCGTATTGCAAATGCACTACGGCGTTGCAGTAGTCGGTCGAGGTTAGTTTGTACTTGGACGTTTTCGCGAAATCCATCACGCGGAATGGCGTGTTGCCCGGAAAGTCATATGTCGCGGATTCATAGGGAATGTCAAGTCCCATTGCCACAAATCCAACGCCGTTGATAAGCTTGTGTTCGCGTGATGTCGTTGAAAGCTTTACGCGAAGGTTTACAACATCTTCGGATAGTTCGTAAATGTAAGAACCTGTATTCATAAGCGACGAAGCAAGACGCAGAGATGTGCAACAATC
>CAYZNM010000013.1:0-85572 GCA_964479875.1 uncultured Eubacteriales bacterium | reverse complement strand
TGATTGTTGCACATCTCTGCGTCTTGCTTCGTCGCTTATGAATACAGGTTCTAAATCAAATTGAATACGAAGTTACATTTGCAGACGAAAACACGATTAAATTAGCGGAGAAGTTTATTAATTTTGGTATATTAAGGCAAAAGAGCTTTGATGACTGCACTCACATTGCGGCTGCTATAATTTCCGAATGTGATGTTATCGTTTCATGGAATTTCAAGCATATTGTAAACCACAAGACCATGCAAGGGGTTAAGGTTATAACAACTTTGGAGGGTTACCACGATGTTTTAATTTACTCCCCGACAATATTTATAGAAGGGGATTATGATGATGAGTAATGATGTTTTTGTCAGCGACAGATTTGATATGGACGATATTCGACGTATTCGAGATAATAATTCAAGTAGACATATAAAAATGACGCCAAGTGAAATAATCAATGAAATTAATTTAGGTGCGAATGAAATGCTGGAAAAATTAGCTGAAAGAAAGGCTCATACGGCCACACCAAATGAGCGTAATACCAATCAACCAAACGAAAGGACATCACATGAACGAAGAACAAGGCTTCAACTTTAACTTTGACGCGCGCGACTTCAAGTTTCCGACGAAGCTTGCGGTCGCAATCGGTGTAGTCGCGCTGCTAATAATCGCAGCGGTGATAGGCGTGGGCTTGTACATCGAGTACCAGCAGTACGCCGAAATCGGCGAGCAGTTTACGTCAATATTTATGAAAAACATAGGCGTGGAGTGGATAACGCGCATTGCCGCGTACGCGCTATGCTTTGTGCTGTTTTTCATCAACCTGATATTCATCAAGGGGTACTTGTCCCGCAGAGGGGCGAATATCTCCCTCTTAAAGAGCAAAAAGCTGACAGTCCCGATTGCTATTGTGTTCTCCTATATCGTGGGCAACATTCTGTATTCGGGCATAGTCGACAAGGTGCTGCCTGCGCTCAACAGCGTCGCATTCGACGTAACCGACCCACTGTTCGCACAGGATTTAGGCTACTACTTTTTCCAGCGTCCTTTTTACACGACGCTTGTGCAGTCGCTGACAGGGCTTGTGTTCTTCCTCATCGTAATCACAGTTGTGCTGTACTTGATAGGCGCACGCTCGCTTGAATTTTTCTCCTTCCGCACAATTTTGCAGGAGCGCGGCATGGTGTTCCACACAATCACGCTCATCATCGGCTTTTTCGCGCTGAAAGCAGTCGAGTACAAATTCACAGCCGAAAGCATTCTATTTAAGCGCACAGGGCAATTCCAAGGCGGCGGCTACACAGATGTAAATGTGTGGCTCACCTTCTACCGAATCGCGCCGTACTTCCTGTTGGGCGTGGTGCTGCTTTGCATATTCTTCTTGTTCCGCAAGAAGCTGATTCCGGCGGTAATTGTTGTTGCGCTATACCCTGCGGCGTTGGTTATAGTTGGCGTAATCGCAGGAGCTGTGCAGACATTTATAGTGTCGCCCAACGAAATCGCGGTGGAAGCTCCCTACCTCGAGTACAACATCGCTAACACTCGCGCTGCTTTCAACCTCGACAAAATGGTGACGAAAAACCTCAACATCTCCTACGACCTCACGCAACAGGATTTAATCGACAACGCGGAAACTGTCAACAACATTCGCATAATCGACTTCCCGCAGACGCTTAAAATCAGCAACCAAGTCCAGTCTATCCGCAACTATTACTCCTTCAACGACATGGACATCATGATTTACGACATCAACGGTGAAAAGACCGCAGTCGCATTATCCGCACGCGAGATGAACAAGGAACGCCTTGACGTTTCCGCGAAAAACTACATCAACCTAAAGATGAAGTACACCCACGGAATGGGCGTCGTGATGAACCCCCTCAACCAAATCACAAGCCAAGGGCAGCCGCAATACATCATTCGCGACATTCCCCCATCATCAGTCCAAGGCGCACCAACAATCACACAGCCGCGCATTTACTACGGCGAATCCACCGACGACTACGTAATAGTCGGCACAAAAGGGCAGGAGCTTGATGAAATCGAAGCCGCATACAGCTACAGCGGCAGCAGCGGTCTACCCATGACGCTGCTCAATCGCCTAATCTACGCGATACGCTTCAGCGACCTAAACCTCTTAATCAGCGACCAAATTCAGCAAGACAGCAAGCTGCTATTAAACCGCAACGCAGTCGAGCGCGTTGAAAAAATCGCGCCATTCCTAAACCCTGACTACGATGCCGCAATCGTAATCGACGACAGCGGCAAACTAAAGTGGGTTATCGACTGCTACACAGTGTCGGACGCATACCCCTACGCGCAATCATACAGCAACATCAACTATATCCGCAACAGCGTAAAAGCAGTGGTAGACGCATACGACGGCACAGTCAAGTTCTACATCATCGACGAAACCGACAAAGTAGCGCAAGTATACGCCAACATCTACCCGACCCTGTTCGAGAAGGAAAGCTTCCCCGAGGACTTACGCAAGCACATGCGCTATCCCGAAGCCCTCTTCACAATGCAAAGCAACATGCTTCTCAAATACAACATCGTCGACGTCGAGGACTTCTACCAAAAGCGCGGCATGTGGGCAGTTTCGCGCGAGAAGTACGAAACTAATGGACAGGTGAACGTTGCGCCTTACTACAACATGATGAAGCTTGGAATCGACGGCGCGGACGAAGCCGAGCTGGTGCTGATGATGCCGTACACCCTCGTGAACAAGGATAACATGGTGGCGTGGCTTGCGGTACGCTGCGGCGCAGATAATTACGGTCAGCTTGTGAACTATCGCTTCCCCGAAGGCGAAAACGTCTACGGCACATATCAAATCGAGAACCGCATCGACACCGACCCGAGTATTTCCCAGGAAATGACGCTGTGGAGCCAAGGCGGCTCATCGGTTGTACGCGGCAACCTTTTGGTTATTCCTATAAAGGATTCGCTGCTGTATGTTGAGCCGATGTATATTTCCAGCGGCGCGGACGAGCGTGCGCTGCCTGAATTAAAGCGCATAATCGTAGCCTACGGCGATAAGGTTGTGTCCAGGCCTACGCTGACCGAAGCGTTGACCGACCTGTTCGGCAAAGGCGCGGTGGCGATTCCGAGCGCACCCAATGTAGGCACAGACGAAACCGAGCAGCCAATCATAGACGCGGCACTGCTGCAAATGCTGGAGCAAGCAATCTCAAACTTCACCATGGTCAAGGACGCGTCACAAAGCGGCGATTGGGAAGGCTTCGGCAAGGCTATGCAATCGCTTGAGGAAACTATAAACGCAATCGAAGAGCAAACGAAGTAATATATAATCAAGGGCGGATTCCATATCCGCCCGTTTTTTGATGAGGAATGTATGTACGTAAACAACATATCTAGAAAGCTGTATGGCAGGGGCTTGATTAATGCAGAGTTGATTGGTAATTCGACGAATCGTATGTATGAGCTTGAGGGCGGCGCGATATTGCGCGTATCGGATTATTCGGCGGAGAAGCTTGCGCATGTGCAGTTTGAGCTGCGTTGGCTGCACTATCTTGCCGATGGCATGAGTGAGGTTGCGCGCGTTATCCCAAGCTTGTGCGGCAATGTGTGCGAATGTGCGGAATTAGACGGAGGTCGTGTAATTGTTGCAGCATTCGAGAAAGCACGCGGCGGATTGGCGAATCAACAAGATAACTCGCAGTGGAACGACGATTTGTTCGCGAACGTAGGCGCGGCAATGGGGAAAATGCACGCGCTATCCTCGCACTACACGCTAACTATGCAGGAGGAAGCCGCGTTCCAATGGGACAGCGACATATTCTTTTCACCCGAATATTCAATCGCACACGACGCGGAAGTTTTCGCGCAGCGGCAATCGCTATTGCAACAATTAGCCGCGCTGCCCAAAAGCAGCAGCACCTACGGCGTAATCCACGCGGACATACACCACCGCAACTTTTTCGCCGACGGCACAAACATCACAATCTTCGACTTCGACGACTGCATATGCGGATGGTATGCCTACGATATCGCAGTCACGCTTCATTCCTTCATCTCCACGATACCATACGGCGACCAACACGCCCGCGACATTTTCGCACGCCAATTCTTCGCGGAATTCGTACGCGGATACACACAGCATTTCTCCCTCGACCCACGATGGAGCGAAATTTCCCAATTCATGCTAAAGTATAGGCGCGTATGCGTCTATGCCTTCATAGACAAACTGTACCCACAAAAAGAAAATAACCCCTACGGCGAGTACAAGTCATGGCTGCGGCAAATGATTGTCGCCGACAAACCTGTACTGTCGCAAGGGTTCGCAATTGCGTAATGTCACTTTGCACGTGACACCAATGACTTCTTAAATCCGCGCAGCTTCGCATGAAGCTTCGGCATAAATCCCAACGCAAACAACAATAGCGATCCGCCGCTTGCTGCGCCCCTCGCAAATTCAATCGCGCCATCAGGCATAGGAATAAGCCGCGTCGCCAATTGGCTTATTGCAAACAGCAGCATTCCTGCTGCAACATAATTGTTAATCCTGTTGTTCCTCATAATTCCCTCCGAATTTTAAACAAAAATATATTTAATGCAACTCCCGAATTTTCATCTTGATAAATCACTTGCTACACAAAAATTATAGCACGCTTTACATAAAATATCAACCGGAATCATAAAACATCCACGTTCATTTCATAAACCCATAATATTCGAAAACATGTCGGGGCGCGCTTTGCGCGTCCGTGGTTTTACCGCGATTTTGTGGGTTATCCGCGGACGCGCAATGCGCGCCCCTACAAAACAACGAGGCAAAAATCAATGGAATTTTTCATACTATAAATAAAAATTGGAGGATGTAGCCAAATGAATCAAACCAAAGGGCACAAGCTCAAAGCAATGGTCTGGGCGTTTTCGCTTGCGTGGAAGGTCGACAAGGTTGTGCTGCTTACGTGGTGCTTGCTAGTGTCGGCAATATCGGTGCTGCCTGCGATTGCACTTGCGTACAACAAAGCAATCATCACCGCGCTGAACAGCTTTATCTCAACAGGCAGCGGAAGCTTCGACGACATACTGCCGACGATTGTAATGTTCGGAATCATCACAGCGTTAATCGGACTTTCCAATCGCTTCAACGTCGAGTTCCTTTACTCGGTCATGTACAACAAATATTACTTCGGTATGTCGGAATTGTTGATGGACAGCGTACAAACTTTCTCGATGGAGGAGCTGCTCAAAAAGGACACCAACGACGAATACTACGCTTGCGTAATGCGCGAGGGCTCGCTTACCGATGTAATCAGCGGCTGCTGCACGTTGCTCGGCAAATTCGTGGGGCTTGTGTCATTGCTCACGGTCGCGTTCACTTTGTCTAAGCTGATATTTGTAATTTCGCTTGTATATGTGATTGGCATTATTTGGCTGAACCTCGTGTTTGTAGAAAAGCTGCGGTATAATTGGCACAAAATTCGCGACAAGGATCGGCTTGCAGGCCATTACGAGGACATGCCCTATTCGCAGGAATACGCGAAGGAGCTGCGTATTTTCGAGTCGAAGGAGCGGCTTATCAAGAATTGGAAGGAAGCATATTCCGCGATATACAACTACGAGGTGGAAAACAATCTCGCTGTGGAAATACGAACATTCATCAGCGGCTTTGGCTTTTACATATTCCTTGCTGCTATGACGATTTATTCGCTGTTCGCTGTGGCAAACGGAAGTATGACGGCGGCAGTGCTGCTTGTGATATACACGTTCTGCATGAACATTTTCACATCGGTGTCAGGCATAGCGCGCACGCTAATGCTAACCGACCACGGCATGTACGCGTTGGAGCGGCAGTATCGCATATTCGGCTTACGCAAACCTGCGCCGACGCAGTCGCAAGCTAAATCAAAGGCGGCCGCGGAATCAGACATTGTATTTGAAACAAAAAATCTATCCTACTCCTACAAGAGTGACAAGCTTGCACTTGACAATGTGTCGCTGTCAATCAAAAAAGGCGAAACAATCGCATTAGTAGGCGTAAACGGCAGCGGCAAATCCACGCTCATCAAGCTGCTGCTGCAACTATACAAGCCGCTTTCGGGCAAGCTATTCTTCAACGGCGACGACTACGAAAAACTGGAGCATGGCTTCCTCAAAAACAAAATAGGTGCGTTTTTCCAAGACTACTACCTATTCCACTCGCCAATCGGCGAAAACATCGGCTTCGGCGACATCGACCACGTGGCAGATGATGAAAAGATAAACGCCGCCCTGACAAAAGGCGGAGCGTCAAGCTTTGTATCACGCCTCGAAAAAGGCAAGGACACCTTCATATACAAATGGATTGAAGAAACAGGAGCAGAGTTTTCGGGAGGTGAGAAGCAAAAACTCGCTGTATCCCGCGCACACATGAGCGACAAGGACATTTTAATTTTCGACGAGCCTGCGTCAATGCTCGACCCCATATCCGAACTCGAACAATTCACCAACATCAAGGAGAAAATCGAAGGACGTACCGCAATATTAATCAGCCACCGCGTAGGCTTTGCGCGGCTTGCCGACAGGATTATCCTGCTCGACAGCGGCAAGGTTGCCGAAATCGGCACCCACGACGAGCTGATGGCGAAAAACGGCTTATACGCTCAATTTTTCAACGAGCAAGCCCAGTGGTATCAAAAAGACGCGGAGGTGGCAGGTGATGAGTAAATTCAAATATTTTATGCGCGCAGTCGCTCTTAGCGTGCGAATCAAAAGCCCGATGTCATTTATCGTAAGCATTCTCGGATTCGCCGCCGCATTTCTGCCTATGTTCATATCGCTTAGGCTTGCGGCGTTTACAAACGGCGTGCAAGCCTTGTTCGATAACCCCGAAACTCTCAATGCAGTTATACTATCCTTCGGCATACTAGCCGTGCTGTACACGCTGCAAACGCTCTTCACCCTTGCGCAAAACTATTATGCCGGCGAGGATTCCGCGCGGATTAAGAGATATTTGAAGGAGCAAATGCTGCACCTACTATCAAGCGTGCCGTACAAATATATAGAAAACCACGGCGATTTCCGCGAACGAGTAGACTTCGTAAAAACCTACGCAGGCGAAAAAACAGCAGGCAGCGTATCGCTCATATTCGGTTGGATTGCCGGAATAATCTCGTTCGCAAGCATAACATTTATCCTGTCGGAGGTCAGCATATGGATTGTCGCCGTGCTGATTGTCACCTGCATTCCGTCGGTAATTTTGTCCATGCTGCAAAAGGACGAAACATATCGCGGACGCACCAAATGGATGAAGGAAGGGCGATTGACGCTTCAGCTTTCCGACACCTGCCGCTCCAATCAAGCCATGAAGGAGATACGATTCTTCGGGCTTTATCAGTATCTTAAAGCGAAGTGGTTCGCTTTGGGCGAGATATTTATCAATGAGAAGAATAAAATAACGCGCAAGCATGTGTTGTACAACGGCATTGCCGATTTGCTGCGCAATGGTGTTTATCTGGCAGTTATATTGATGGCCGCGTGGGAGATATTTCAGAATCCGACCAAGGGGCTAGGCGCGTTTATGCTAGTTGTCACAGCGGCAGGGCAGCTGCAATCCATCACGACGACGCTGCTAATCAACGCAGTCAGCATATTTTCCGACGCAAAATACATCGAGGACTTCTTCGAATTATTGGAAACCGAAAAGGAAGTTTTGGACGACGCACAAGTAGGTTACGCAAATGCGGAAATTGAGTTTGCCAACGTAAGCTTCACCTATCCGCACAGCGAATTTAAAGCATTAGACGGACTTTCAATAAAAATTCGGCAGGGCGAAAAGGTTGCGATAGTAGGCGCAAACGGCAGTGGCAAATCAACCTTCGTAAACCTCCTATGCGGATTGTATGCGCCCGAAAGCGGCAGCGCAAAAATAAATGGCGCAGAGATAACGCAAAACCTCTCAAGGGTTCGCAAATCACTCTCGGTTATATTCCAAAGCTTTTGCCAATATCAAGACACCCTACGCAACAACATCACCATTTCAGACCCGACGCGCGCCGGAGAAAGCAGTGAAATACTGGAACTTGCGCATCGCACAGGCGCCGACGAAGTGATAAAGGGGCAGGAAAATTCGCTAGATGAAATGATTGGCATATTCTCGGACGAAGGCAACAATCTGTCGGGCGGACAGTGGCAAAAGGTTGCGATAACTCGGGCACTCTATCGCAAAAGCGCACGCGTGTACATCTTAGACGAACCCACCGCCGCACTAGACCCAATCGCCGAAGCCGGAATCTACCGCAACTTCACGCAGCTAACAGGCGACAAAACGACAATCCTCATCTCTCACAGACTAGGTATCACAAGCGTGGTTGACCGCGTGCTTGTGTTCGACAAGGGCAGAATTGTCGAGGACGGAAGCCACGCCGAGCTAATTTCGCACGACGGCCTGTACGCGAAAATGTACCGCGCACAAGCTAAATGGTACGTGGAATGAAACAGCGTCGTTGTTGGGAATTAGTGCCGAAGTCGCATATAGCCTTGACAATGCGGCTAATAAAAGTTATAATATATGTAACTGATTTGCCAAAGAGGTGATTATTATTAAGATAGAGCGCATTTCCCCAAACAAAATTAAAGTTACTCTTACAATGGACGACCTGCGTGAGTGGGATATAGATTTGAACGCAATTTCATATAATTCGCCCGAAACGCAGGAGCTGTTTTGGAGCATGATTCGCAAGGCTGAAACGGAGGCGAACTTTTTTATCGACGGCTCACAGCTTATCGTGGAGGCTATGCCTGCACGCAGCGAGGGCTTTGTTATGATAATCACCAAGCTTGATGAGGATGAGGCGCGGTTTGAGCGCATTGTGAAGTCGCGCATTCGCAAGAATGAGATTCGCGCGCGGCTTAAAACCACGCGCGTGTTCCACAACCCCATCGTGTACGAGTTTACGCAGCTTGACGATTTGATTGACGCGTGCAATGTTATCAAGAACCGATTCATTGGGTTGAGCGCGTTGTATATGCTGGAAAATACTTACTATTTGTCGCTGGAACTTAAAAGTCCGCTCAATGGCGAGGACATAGACAATCTGCTGCATGAATTTGCGATGAAGCAGGATAACAGTCTTATTAAGCTTGGGCAGCTAAGCGAGCGCGGCCAGCTTATTGTCAAGGACGACGCTATTAATGTTATAACAGAAAGTTTTGTATGAGATTTAAGCTAGTGCTGTTGCTGCTTGCGATTGTGCTTACGGTGCAGGTTTGTTTTGCCGCGCCGACTTTTACCCCTAATGCGGCAGTGTTGCTTTCGGCGGACGGCGGCTCGGTTATATTTTCGCAAAACGCGGACATGCGTATCGTGGGGCAGGATTACGCAATGCTGATGACTGCGCTTGTCGCCGTCGAAAATATAGGCATGAGCCGAAACATTGTCTTTACCGAGGACATGCGTGTCGCGTATTTCAACAGCTACCGCAACATGCGCTTGAAGGTGGGCGAGGTTGTCACGGCCGAGATGTGCCTTAACGGAATGCTGGTCGGCAACGCTGTCGACGCGGCGTACGCGCTTGCGTACGAGATAAGCGGCAGCCTCGAGCAATTCGCGCGTCTTATGAATAAAAAAGCGGCGGAGCTTGGCATGAGCAACTCCAACTTCACCAATCCGGCAGGAATACCTGCGTCACAGGGATACACAACCCTAGCTGACCTGAACATATTATTTAATGAGGCAATGCGCAATCCTCATCTGCAATCGATATTGTCGACCGGGAGAGTGTCATATCCCGCGACAAACATAGGTCCTGCGCGATACATCTACTCCAACAACCACTTTATCGAAGTTTTCCACGACGACAGGCTTATCGACGAGCGATTCATCGGCGGCTTTTGCCCTGTAAACGGCGAAACCATGGCCGTGTTCTGGAAGAAGGACGGCGCATTTGTCACGGCGATTATCGCGAATGCGGACATAGTTGACGGAATCAAGCAAAGCTACGCAATGGCGCAGCAGCTCTACGACTACGTGGAAACTGATTACGGCAACGTGTCGCTTATGCGACTGGACGAAATTGTACGCGAAGTACCTGTTACCCATGGTAAGAATAAGGGGCATGTGCTGCTGCTGTCGACCGATAACGTCAACTGCCTGTTAGGCAGCGGCGACAAGGTAGAAACGGAAATCGAAGTCGAGCCGCTGACCGCCCCTGTTACAAAGGGCGAGATTTACGCCGAAGCGCGCTACTACGTCAACGGCAAGCTTATTGCGGCAGTGCCGCTTGCCGCCGCAGACAATGTGCAGCTCGATTACATATCGCTGTATCAAGCAAAGCTAATCGACATGCTGGGCGAAAAATGGGTATCGACAGGCTTGCTGCTCACAGGCGGCGTCTGTGTGATTTTGATAGCTTTATACTTTATCATTCGCGCGATTCTGCGCAGTGCATATAAAAGGCGCAAGAGGAAAAAATAACCTCAAAGCCTTATTGATGGAAGGAAAAATAATGAAAATAAAGACATGCTTGATTGCGTTGGTTGTGCTTGCGTGCAGCTTTACAGTGTATGCCGAATCGCCGCGCGAGGATATTTCACAGGAGATTGAACAGCTTTACGCGACTATGCAGGATTCCGAGATATTGTCGGAGTGGGCTGTGATTTCACTTGTGAAGGCAGGGGTTGAATTCGACAAGCAGAAGCACATCGACTACTATTTGGACAAAGCTGCGCAAACAGGAAAACGCACCTCTGTTACGGATTATGCAAAGCTTGCAATGTGCCTTAGCAGCCTTGGCGTGGACTGCGCAAACATCAAGACCGAGAGCGGCAAGATTAACCTATACAGCGTAATCGCCAACGCAGATTCAAGCTTAATGCTGTCGCCTATTTCCTACGCTTACGCACTGCGCGCGTTGACCGAGGTGAACTACGCGTTCCCCTATGACGCAAGCAACAGCGCAGAGAAGTACATCGACGCAATCGCCGAAGGGCAGCTTGAAGGCGGCGGATTCTCCTTCACAGGCGAGGATTTCGACCCTGACGCGACATCGCTTGTGCTAATCGCGCTTGCACCGTACTGCGCAATCGAAAGCCATCCGCTGTACGCGAAAGCCTCCGCGATCGCGGACAAGTGTGTGGAGCTATTGTCGCAGACGCAAACTTCTGGCGGCGGATTTATGTCGTGGGGCAGCGAAAACTCCAACACTGCCGCGACCGTGATTTCCGCACTGTCTGCGCTTGGAGTTGATTCCGCGAGCGACGAGAGATTCGTTAAAGACGCGAGCTTGCTTGACAATCTGCTGACATTTAAGGCAGAGGGCGGCGGCTTCGGCTACATGGACAATTCCGCGGCGGACGATTATTCCAACGAGCAAGCACTCATGGCATTATGTGACTACTACGCATACCTAAGCGGCGAACGCTACTATCCGCAGTATTTCGACATCGGCAAAGCGTTACCCACAACATTGAACGCAATCAAAACAGCAAGGCAAAAAGGCGTAGCCTTAGGCAGCGAGGGCAAGCTATACCCGAACGAATACGTGCGCATGACCGACTACGTGCTAATGCTGCTCCGCTACATGGACATATTCGAGGGCACAGGCTACTACGACCTATGCAAGCACCTCAACTTTTACCACATCACCCTATCCGAGGGCGGCGAAAACGAATACAAAAAGCAAGTCACTAAAAGCATAATGGAGCTTAACCTTGACAACATTTCGCTAAGTGCGAACATTTATATGGAAAACCTGGAAGCAAACTTCGGCAGCGCATTCATGGAATCGTTCAAGAAACGCCACAACTTCGATGTAAACGACTACATGCGCCGCGACATAGTAATTACGGCGATAATCGAATTTTTCGCTGAACAAGAAATGAGGGACGCTGCGAATAGATGAAGCTTATAATGATGATACTGGCTGCGGTATTGCTGCTGTCGGCCTGCACGATTACGATAACTCCGACTGCGCAGGAGGACGTTCCTCCTGCTGCGGTCGAAACATATGCGGAGCAGCCCGAGCCTGAACCGACCGAGCCGCCCTCTCCTGCCACCATAAAGAAAATAGAGCCGGAACAATCCGAAGAGCCTACGGAAGAGCCTGAAGCAACTGAGGAAGCAACCCCCGAGCCTTCGCCTGAACCGACCAAGCAAATCGCAACAACACTTGATTCGACTGTAACCACAACACTGTCCACCACATTAAACTCTACCGTGACGACAGTGGCTAAATCTGATGATAAAACCAAAGAGCCGGAGCAAACACAAGAAACTACAG
This sequence comes from uncultured Eubacteriales bacterium, assembly GCA_964479875.1. Classification (GTDB taxonomy): domain Bacteria; phylum Bacillota; class Clostridia; order Monoglobales; family CAYZNM01; genus CAYZNM01. The sequence continues at coordinate 73,360 of CAYZNM010000013.1, read as the reverse complement.
CAGAACCGGAGCAAACTCCGGCTGCCGCAACTGTTTCAATCACAATCGAAGGCTTTGATAGCACAATCCTGGCCCAGACCCAAGCCGAATACTCCGACGAAATGACCGTATTCTCCCTCCTCAAAGACATAACTCGCGCCAACAAAATTCAAATGGAATTCGGCGGCGTAGGCAGCAACGTATACATAAAGGGAATCGACAACCTTTATGAAGGCGACAACGGCGCGGAAAGCGGCTGGCAATACTACGTCAACGGCGAAATACCCAAGGTGAGCGCAGGAAAGTGCGACCTAGCAGCAGGTGATATTGTAGAATGGCGATTTTTGGAAAAGCCTACAAAGATAGATTAGCGCGGCTTGCATTGTCGCGCTTTTATAATGTACATCCGCTGTCGCTTTTTGTTTATTTTACCGCACTGTTTGCAATTGTGTTTACGCGGCGCGAGCTTGTTGAAAGCTTGCTGTTGGCAGTGATGTTGCTGATTTGCGCGGCGGCTTATGCGAGATTGCGCATGAGTTCGTACAAATTTGTCGCCGCGGCGATGATTGCGTATGCGATACTTACGCCGCTGTTCAACCATCGCGGCAGGGGGATATTGTTCTACTTCATGGACAACCCCATCACGGTCGAAGCGATTATCCTAGGCGTGGTTTTTGCGCTGCTGATATTCAACAGCTACACGCTGTTTCAGTTTTACAACGCTGTAGTAACAGGCGACAGGGTTATGCTGCTGTTTGCGAAGGTTATGCCCAAGCTTGCGCTGACCGTTGATATGTCGGTGCGGCTGATGTTTTTGTACGGCAAGCGCATCAAGGAGATAGCGGAGGTGCAGGGTTTGCGCGCAAAGTCCGCGAATCCCCTCGCGCAAGCATCCGATACAATCAAGACACTGCTTACTTGGTCGCTCGAGGAAGGTATGCAGCTTGCGCAAAGCATCAAGGTGAAGGGGTACGACACCGTGTCGCGCACCGCGTATGCACGGCAGGAGTTTAAGGCAAGCGACGCTGCGTTTTTAACGCTGTGCTCAGTTGTGGTGACTGCGATATTTGTTGCACAAGCTGCCGCGCTGCCTTTGATTGCGTTTTACACATTGCTTCCTATTATAATGGACGTGCAAATTAATGTTAAAGATTAACAGCCTACATTTTTCATATGAGAATACGCCGATACTATCCAACGTCACACTATCGCTTGCGCGGCACGAGATTGGCGCGTTGTGCGGAATTTCGGGCAGCGGAAAGTCTACGCTGCTGCATTTGCTAAAGAAAGCGCTGCGCCCTAACGGCACTGTATCGGGAGAGATATACATCGGCTGCGACGACAGTGAGATTGCAATTGTATCACAGAACCCTAACACGCAGATTGTGCGAAGCACTGTGCGGCAGGAACTTGTTTTCCCTATGGAAAATCACGGCTTGCCCAATGCTATAATGCGGAAGCGGCTTGCGGAAACCGCGAGCTTTCTTGGAATCGAACGATTGCTCGACGCAGACTGCGAAACTTTATCGGGAGGACAGAAGCAGCTTGTGACGCTTGCGTCGGCTTTGATGACGCAGCCGAAGCTGCTTCTGCTTGACGAACCGCTGTCTATGCTAGACCCGATTAACGCGCGGGATTTGCTCGACCTAGTGCTGCGGCTCAACCGCGAGTGCGGCATAACTGTGCTGATTGCGGAGCATAATATTGAGAACATACTGCCCTATGCGGACAAAATGTTCGTGCTGAATACGACAATGCGCTACAGTGGCAGCCCTAAGGCTGTGCTGCGCGATATTTGGCAGAAAAGGGATAAGCAAGCATACGCGCATATTCCACCGCTGCAAAAGCTATATTTTGCCGCGACCGACGGTGATAATCCGCCGCTTTCTGTGAAGGAGAGCCGTGCGCTTGCGGAAAGTCTGCCTGCCGCGAAGGTTATAGCTGAAATTCCACAAAAGCGCGATGTACTATTTAAGCTAGTTGACATAATACAAATCTACAACAAAGACAGCGCACCTGTACTAAATCGCCTGAACCTCACGATTTACAGCGGCGAATGCTTGTGCATAATCGGTGGCAACGGTAGCGGCAAAACTACGCTGCTGAAGATTATCGCAGGAATCATCAAGCCTACCTCGGGTAAATCACCCAAGCTTAAAGCGGCATACATTCCACAAAATATCAACGCATACTTTCGCCACGAAAAAGTGGGAGATGAGCTGATAGAATGTGAGCAAAAGCATAAAATCATCGAGCAATTCAACCTGTCGCATTTGCTAAATGCGCACCCATACGACCTAAGCGGCGGCGAGCGTCAGCGTGTCGCGATTGCCGCCGCATTGCTTGAAAAGCCGCAGCTGCTGCTTCTCGACGAGCCAACCAAAGGCATGGACGACAACACAAAGCAAACGCTGCTGCGACTGCTTCACGAACTGCAAATCACAACAATAATCACAACCCACGACCTGGATTTCGCGGCACAAGCCGCCGACCGCTGCGCCCTAGTTTTCGACGGACAAATCGCGCACGAAGCCCCACCGCTTGATTTCTTCGCCGACAACATATTCTACACAACGCAGCTGCACAAAGCAATCGGCGGCAACGCGCTCACATTCGCGCAAGCCGCGCAAGCGTGCAATCTGCGCACCATCGAGGGATTGTAGTATGCGTAAGATTGCATTGGCTTTGATTGCGATTGCTTGCGCGGCAGGAGTGATTGCGTTGGCTATATCGCGGCAGTACGCGTATTCAGCGATGTGCGCCTCTTTGCTTGCGATAGCCGCGTGTGTGTACAAGTATGAGCGCGGCGCGGCGATCGAATACATGGTGCTGCTCGCCGTATTATCTGCGACCGCCGCAGTTTCGCGCATAGCCTTCGCTGCACTGCCGAACATCACTCCGTCGTCATTCATCGTAATAATCAGCGGCTGGGCAATGGGCGGCGGAGCAGGTATGCTCGTGGGCATAATATCAGCAGTGACTTCCAACATCACACTAGGTCAGGGCATGTGGACGCTGTTCCAGATAATCGGCTGGGGCTTAATGGGTCTGGGTGCGGGAGTTATCCCGAACAAAAATAAGTATGTACTCGCGATATACGGAGCGGTATCGGCAATGGTTTTCGGTGCGATAATGAATTTGCAGTGGTATGTAATCTCCGGCGAGGAGCTTGGGCTTCCTGCGTATATCGCGGCATTGGCAGCGTCACTGCCGATGGACATAGCGCACGCCGCGACAAATGTCACATTGCTGCTAACCGCAGGCGCACCCTTCGCGCGCATAATCCGTCGCGTCCTAAAAAAGTACAACTTGGAACGTAGGTAAAGTATGAAACAATTATTCCATAAATATCAAAGCTACATCTACTACATGCTGTTCGGCGGCGTCACGACCGTGATAAACTTCGGCGTCTACAGCTTTTGCACGCGCTTTTTAGGCTGGAACGTCGTCGACAGCAACATTCCCGCCTTCATCATATCGGTGTTCTTCGCATTTGTCACAAACAAGCAATTCGTGTTCCGCAACAAATCGGAGAGCAAGGTTCACGCCACAAAACAACTTGTGCGTTTTTTCACCATTCGCGTTGCGACCTTAATCATCGACACAGTGATTTTGTATGTATTTGTCACGAATTTCGGAATAAACGACCTTCTTGTGAAGGTTGTGTCCAACTTTATCGTGGTGGTGCTGAACTATATTTTCAGCCGCTTTGTCGTGTTCAAGTGAGCTGCTCCCTGATGTATGCCATCGGTTCTTTGTTGTTCCACTCGCGCGTGATATTGTCCGCGACAATTTTTGTCACTGCGCCTGCGCCGTAGGCGTAAATGCTGTGGCTTTCGGCAATGCTGATGATGTTGTACAGACAATGGTGCGAGGGCTTGCTGTAGCCGATGTTTTCGAGGTTGCCGAGCGTTTTCTTTTGACGATAGAGGTAGTAGGGAGGGTAGCCGCTTGTCGATAGCTTGCGATAGGCGTAGTCGGTCATTTCGCGAGTGTTCCCGGTCGATAGGTCGTAGTCGCCGATATATTCATTCAAGCGCGAGCCGCGTTTTACGCATAATGTATGCACGGTAATCCCCTGCGGTTCGCACGACAGTACTCCGTCTAAAGTTGCAGTAAAGTCGTCCATGCTCTCGTTGGGAAGCCCTACGATTATGTCGCAGTTTATGCGGAATCTGCCGCGTGACATAGCATATGCTGCGAAAAAATCCTCCGCCGAATGCTTGCGCCCGATTAATTCCAGCGTGGAATCATTAAGCGTTTGCGGATTAATGCAGATTCGCGTTACGCCGTGGGATTGCAGCATGTCCAATATTTCGCCGTCAATGCAATCGGGTCGCCCTGCTTCTACAGTAAATTCAACGTCGGGCGCAATTTCATACCGCTGCTTCAATGCTGAAATAATCGCACTCAATCGCGCCGCGCCGATTGAAATAGGCGTGCCGCCGCCGATGTACACAGACGCAATCTTCGCCGCAGGAAACTGCCGCCGCTCAATTTCGCGCATCACAGCGGCAACATAATCGTCCATAATCTTAGGCGTTTGCTTAATGCAAGTCACAAACGAACAATAAAGGCAGCGCGATGGGCAGAAAGGTATATTTACATAAACCGCGGCAGAATTTTCGCCTACCTCGGCAATTATTTGCTTTTCCTGCTGCGCGATTTCGGCAAGCTGTTTTGTTTTTGCTTGCGATACGGCGTAGTCGCGCATGAATAATTCTGATGCGTCTGCTGCGCCGTATCGGTTTACATAATCCATGTACAGCTTAGTTGGGCGTACGCCTGTCAGCTTGCCCCACGCGTTAGCTTTGCACATACGCGTTGTTTTCCTTTTCGTATGCGATTGTGGTGCGCGGACCGTGTCCTGGGTAGCAGATTGTGCCTTCGTCTAGGGTGTACAGCTTTTTGATGGATTGCACGATTGTGTCGTAGTCGCCGGTGGGTAGGTCTGTGCGCCCGATGGATTCAAAGAAAAGTGTGTCGCCTGTGAATGCGAAGCCCTCGTGCAGTAAGCACATGCCGCCTATGGTATGTCCGGGCGTGTGCATACATTTGAGCGACAATCCACCTGCGGTGATTATATCGCCGTCGGCAACTGTTTTATCCGGAATGAGCGTGAGGTTTTTGCGCAGTACGAGGTTGGAGCCGTTGTTGTTTGCGTCCTGCAAGATGTTGAACTCGGCTTCATGGCAGATTATCGGAATGGAGTAGGCGTCGGCGACTTGCTTCGCCCCCATGAAGTGGTCGAAGTGACCGTGCGTTAGTACAACGCAGTGCGGCTTCAGGCATTCCTCTGCGATATAGTTCATAATTACGTCGCTGTCGCCGCCTGCGTCTATGATGACGCAATCCTCGCCTAACGACAAAATGTAGCAGTTTGTGCTGTTTTTGCCTACTTCTATTTGCTTGATGTTTAAGTTATTCATACTGTTCTCCTTTGACGCCCCTATGCGTATGCACAGGGGCATTTTTGCTGCGGCGTGTTACTCGTTTGGTTCAAACGCTCCAATAGCTTCGCAAACATAACACACATCAAGATAATCATTGGCTAAAGCTCCGCAAAACATACATCGATATTTCATTTCGGGCTGTTCGCTTGATTGAGTTGCGTTAGGCTTTGTGTGTGCGTTGTATTCTTTTAGGAAGCGTGCTTCGTGGTCTTTTTCGATTGCCGCTACGCGCTCGAACATTTGCGCGATACTATCCAAGCCTTCGTCGCGCGCGACTTTCGCAAATTCGGGATACATGTTTTTCCACTCGAAATGCTCGCCGTGAGCCGCGGAAAGGAGGTTTATCTCGGTATCGCCCAATCCGTTGTTGAGCAGCTTGAACCAAATTTTCGCGTGCTCCTTTTCGTTTGCAGCCATTTTGTCGAAGAGGTCGGCTTCCAAGTCGTGACTTGTTTGACGCGCTTGATCTGCCCAATAGTTGTAGCGGTTGCGTGCCATTGATTCGCCGGCGAATGCTTCCTTGATGTTTGCTTCGGTTTTTGTACCTTTGATGTTCATGATAACCTCCTTGTAATTTTGTTATTTTTTAGGCGGAGCGGGAGGCTGCTTGTTCAAGAAGGATTCCAGCATTTCCTTCACGTTTATGCCTGTGGACTCGCTCAATCCGTCGAATATTTGCTGCGACGACTGCATTACGTCCTTGACCAATTTCGCGGAGTTGCCCTCGCCGTACATAATAATTTTCTCGGTCTGCGCAAGCGGAGCTGCGGCGTTTTTCACCATTTCAGGCAGCGTCTGCAAGTACATTTCGAGCACGGACGCTTCTCCCATAGCCTTCATCGCTTCGGCTTTTGCTAGGATTGCGTCGGCTTCGGCTTGACCCTTGGCTTGGATACCTGCGGCAGCTTGCTCGTCGGCATAGCGGCTTGCTGCAGCTGTGAGCCTGTTTGCTTCGGCTTCCTGCTCCATGCGGAACTTTTCGGCTTGCGCTTTCTGCTCGGTTGCGAATCTTTCGGCCTCGGCTTCCTGCTCCAGCTCAATTCTGCGCGCCATTGCTTGCTGCTCGAGTTGATATTTATCGGCAATTGCCTTTTGCTCTATTGCAAACTTTCCTGCTTCGGCTTCCTGCTCCAGTTCTATTCTGTGCGCGACAGCTTCCTGCTCGCGGCGATATTTATCAGCTTGCGCTTTCTGTTCAATTGCATATTTTTGCGCGTCGGCTTGCTTTTTAATCTGCGCGTCGAGTGTACGTTCGGTTAAGGAGATTTCCTTATCTTGCAGCTCGATTTCTTTTTCGCGGCGCGCGATGTCGGCGTTAACGCTTGCGGTTTCTATGCTGCGACGCTGCTCTTGTTCTTGAATTGCGTAAGCCGCGTCGGCTTCGGCCTTCTTGATGTCCTGTTGACGCTTGTATTCGGACTTCTTCAGCTCGACTTCCTTATTCTGCTCGGCAATGTTGATGGAAGCGAGTGCAACCGCGCGATTGCTTTCCTCCTGCGCGGTAGCTTGCGCAACTGCAATATCCTTCTCGGCGTTAGCCTTTGCAATAGCGGCATCCTTGCGAATTCTTGCAATGTTGTCTATACCTAAGTCTTGAATTATACCTTCTTTGTCAGTGAAGTTTTGCACCGTGAGGTTGACAATTTCAAGTCCCATTCGGCGCATATCTTCAGCGGCATTTTGCAGCACCTTGCTTGCGAACAAATCGCGGTTCTGCACAAGCTCATTCAGCTTCATCTGTCCCACGATTTCGCGCATATTTCCTTCAAGCACCTGCTGCGCAACCACCGCGACCTCCGCCTGCTTTCGCCCCAGAAAATTCTCCGCCGCACGCAATATAGACGACCTATCCGACGCCACCTTTATATTAGCAACGCCATCGATAAACACATTGATATACTCCGCCGTAGGTACAGCCGAGTTAGTCTTAATATCCACCTGCATAAGATTAAGCGGCAGCTTATCCACACGCTCAAAAAACGGTATGCGAATCGTCGCGCGTCCCACAACAATACGCGCCCCACTTGTATTATCCTTGCCCTTACGCAAGCCGGAAATTATGTATGCAATATCCGGCGGAGCCTTCAAGTAAGACACGGATAAAAATGCGCCAAATAAAATGATGAGCAACACAATCCCAACAATATACCAAAGGTTGTCACTCAACTGATAAATAAACCCTATCATGCTAATCCCTCCTTAATATAGGTTACATCTTAATTCTAACATACCGCACATAAATATGCAACAAAAAACCCACCGTGCGGTGGGCATTCTAAGCTGCGATGTAATTGTTAGACAAAATTATATTCTGTCAGATGAGTGAATTTCTTCTTTGCTTCTAAAGAGGAGGGTTATAGCCCAAAGTCCGCCTAAGCCGACGAGGGTATATATGATTCTGCTTACAACTGCAAGCTGACCGCCGAAAATAGCGGCAACTAAATCCACGCCGAATATACCGATGGAGCCCCAATTGAGAGCGCCGATGATAATTAATACCAATGCGGTTCTATCCATTATTTCATCTCCTTAATAAAAAATATGTTTCTTGTTCATATTATTGCTTTTAAGGAGATTTATAAACATGTAATTTTTTCAAATATGCTATATAGTCAATCACGTTTCAATCCGATACATCAGAACTACGACGAATGCAGATATAATCAAAGAAACGTGATTGACTAGCAGATTGTTTTAAAGTTGTTTCACTATACCTGCACAACTTCACTCAACTGCTGTTGTAATTAAGAATTATTGCAGGTCATAAGTTCCCACACTAAGCCGTACCTGTCTATCAAACTGCCATTGACACTTCCGTCTGCATTGCGCGCGATTGGCTTGTTTAATTTCGCGCCGACACTTAATCTGCCAAAGGATTGGATTAACTGCTCTGCGTCATCGTCTTCTACTGCCAATATAATTTGATAGGACAACTTAGCATCGGGACTATAACCATTAAAGCCGTGGATGGCAGAATCTAAGTTGTCGGAAAACTTTAACGCATAGCAGCAACCGCCGTGCTCAAAAGACAGTACAGCACTGTAAATTTTATTCGGAGCAGACAACTTTATTTTATCAACATGCGGCGAATCCGCATAAGTTATCAATTCCCTTGAATTTACTATGAATGTATCTTTAATATACTCTACTACATCAATGCAATCTCCGTTGAATTCAAAGCAATAATATATGCTGCAATTATCGCTCTTTTTGTAAACCCATCGTATTCCGTACTTATCGCTATGAATGCCTTTTTGAATTTCATCAAAACTATGTTCGCCGCAATACAGATTGGCAAATAAATCGCGTACGTATTGTTCGTCGTTGTGCTCTATGCAAATTAGAGGATTGTATGCTTGACCTTGATAGGTAATGGGGCTGCGCATTGCAGTTAGCATTGAGTCCGACAGCTTTAGGCTGACAGCGTTATTTCCATAATGGATTTTTAGCGACGCTTGCCAAACCATGTCAAGCTCCTGCTCTTTGATACCATATGATTCAAACAAAGGCATTTCGGAGTATGTTTGAATTTTCTTTTCGATATTGTCGAAAATGGTTGAGTAAAAGTCAATCATATCGCGGCAGTCGCCGTAGTATATAAGCAAAAGGGAAGGCAGCATGATAACATCTCCTTTTATAGCTTAGGCGTCAGCTCAAACTTGTAGCCTACGCCCCACACTGTTTTAATTTGCCATTCGCTGCTTAGGTTGTCTAGCTTGTCGCGGAGGCGTTTGATGTGTACGTCGACCGTGCGCGAGTCGCCGAAGTATTCGTAGCCCCATACCTCATCTAAAAGTTGGTCGCGAGTGTAGACGGTGTTGGGATTTGACGCTAAGTGGAATAACAGTTCGATTTCTTTTGGGGGAAGCTCGGTTTTTACACCTGCCGCTGTGATTGAGTAGTTAGCTATGTCGATGATGAGGTTGTCGAATTCTAATGTAGTTTTCGGTTCTTTCTTGGTTTGAGCGCGGCGAAGCAATGCCTTTACGCGTGCGACCAGCTCTTTTGTGTCAAAAGGCTTTACCATGTAGTCGTCCGCGCCGTAAGTGAAAGCTGTTACCTTGTCCTCGACCTCGCCTTTGGCAGTCAACATCATTATGGCTATATCCTGCGAAACAAGACGAATGCTTTTTGCCACGGACAACCCATCTTTACCCGGCATCATTATGTCAAGAATTACCAAATCCGGCGAAAAATACTGCAACGCTTCGATTGCGCGAACGCCGTTGTGCGCCATGCTCACCTCATATCCTGCCTTGCTTAGACAAAGGCGAAGCAGCTCGCATATGTTCAAATCATCATCAACAACAAGTATCTTTTCCATATATTAGTTCCCGTAGTAGGCTGAAGGTCCGTGCTTTCTCTTGAAGTGCTTTTCGACTAGGAAGTTGGGGATTGCGGGAGTTTTTCGGTTGAGCATTAGTGTGTGGTAGGCGATACACGCCACGTCTTCTAGGACGATTGCGTTATGCACTGCGCCCGAGAGCGTGTCGCTCCACACGAACGGGCCGTGACTGTAGACTAAGCACGCGGGAATTTCCAGCGGCTTATGTCCGCCGCCGTTCATCGTGTCGACGATAACCTTGCCTGTGTTTGCCTCATAGTTTTCTACTGTGTCGCGCATTGCAAGCTGCCGCGTGATTGGGATTAAGCCGTCGAAATAATCGGCGTGCGTTGTGCCGAATGCAGGGATAGGCTCGCCGCTTTGTGCGAACGCTGTCGCCCACGGCGAATGCGTATGCACGATTGCGTTAACATCATCAAATGCACGGTAAAGCTCCAAATGTGTAGGTGTATCACTCGACGGACGCAGGTTGCCCTCGATTAGCTCGCCGTCTATGTTTAGCACGATTATGTCGTTTATGGTAAGGTCGTCGTATTCCACGCCTGATGGCTTGATGTAGATTTTACCTGTCGACCTGTCGTAAAAGCTTGCGTTGCCCCATGTGAATTTAACAAGGTTGGCTTTCGGGAGCTTTTTGTTTGCTTCGACCACTTCTTTTTTTATGGCTGTCATTGAAGCTTGAAACCTCCTAAAAATAAATTAAACATTAAATCTGAACAGAACAACATCGCCGTCCTGCATTATATACTCTTTACCTTCGCTGCGCACTCTGCCTTTATCCTTGGCAGCTTGCATTCCGCCTAGGGCGATTAGCTCGTCGTATGCTACAATTTCGGCGCGGATAAAGCCGCGCTCCATGTCGGAGTGAATTTTACCTGCGGCAGTTCTGGCAGTGCTTCCGTTGGTGATAGTCCATGCGCGCACTTCCTTTTCGCCTGCGGTGAGGAAGCTTATGAGGCCAAGCACGGCATAGCCTGCCTGTATCACAGTGTCAAGCCCTGCGGCTTCTACGTTTATGCCAAGCTCGTTCAGGTATTCCACTTGCTCCTGCGGCGTAAAGTCCGCGATATCCTCCTCGACCTTTGCGTTTACAGGAATTATAGTGTAGCCTTCTTTATCGGCATATTGTTTAAGCGCGATAAAATGCTTGTTATTTTTGTAGTCTGCCAATTCTTCAAGCGACATATTCGCGACAACCACCTGCGGCTTTAGCGTGAGCAAGCCTTTGCCCTTCACGGCGTCAAGCTCTTCAGGAGTTAAGTCGGCGGATTTTGCCATTTGCTCATTTTCAAGGCAAGCGCGTATTTTCGCAAACGCCTTTTGTTCCAACTCCTTATCGGGAGTTTTTGTTTTTTTATTAAGCTGCTTGTCCACGTGCTCAAGGTCTGCAAGCATTAACTCAAAATTGATTATTCCAATATCGCGCAATGGGTCAACGGTGTCATTCACATTCACAATCTCGCTGTCCTCGAAGCAGCGCACGATGTGCATACATGCGTCCACCTCGCGAATGTGCGACAGGAATTTGTTGCCCAAGCCCTCGCCCTTGCTTGCGCCCTTCACAAGCCCTGCGATGTCGACGCACTCCAGCACAGCAGGAGTAAGCTTCTGCGGCTTATACATCTCCGCAAGCGTGTCCAATCGCTTATCAGGCACAGGCGTAATGCCGACATTCGGCTCAATTGTGCAGAAGGGATAATTCGCAGCTCCTGCGCCTGCTTTTGTTATTGCGTTAAACAAAGTGCTCTTGCCCACGTTAGGCAAGCCTATAAGTCCAAGCTTCATTATGCAATCTCATTTCTAATTATTTTTACTTTACTTATCCAAATTAATTATGCTATAATTATATCAGCATTGCCTTGAATATGCAAGAGAATTTAAAACGACCTCCAACCCGCTTTGCGAGTAAGGTTGATTGAAGGCTACAGATAATTTATATAATAGGAGGTAAAAAAAGATGATAAAAGTCGTAGCGTTTGATGTTGGACATACTTTAATAAAATATGATACTCCATTAAATTGGGCTTCATTATACCGCCATGCACTTTGTAAAATAGCCACTGATTGCAATATGGTTTTATCGGATTGTATGATAGGTAATGCTATAGAAATTCTTACAAAATACAACACAAGAATAAATTATCGAGAGATTGAAGTCGTTTCTAATACTATTTTCAATGAAATTATTACAGCATGGAACTGTTCGAGTGCAAACATACACGCCATTAAATCTGCTTTTTACTCTTTCTTTCAGGTAAATGCTTACCCATTTCCCGAAACAATCGAAACACTAAAAGTACTTAAAAACATGGGGATAAAAATTGCAGTTTTGACCGATGTTGCCTATGGTATGGATAACGAATTTTCATTGAAAGACTTTAAAATGCTTTCAGAATATATTGATTTAACTTTAACTTCAGTAGATGTAGGTTATAGAAAACCTAATAAATCGGGATTTTTGAAAATAGTAGAGTATTTCTATATATCGCCAAATGAAATGATATATGTCGGAGATGAAGAAAAAGATATTTTAGGAGCTAACAATATTCGAGCAGTTTCGGTATTGATTAACAGAAGCGATACCGTTAAGGAATTTAGCCAAAACCATACCATAAGCTCTCTTGATGAGCTTTTCGGAATACTTAATGATTTCAACTTCGCCAAATGAGCATAATCCGTATATTACATTTATTAAGTGAACGCGAAGGGAACAAATGATAAAATCTGACATAAATTTAAAACATACAATGGAATGCGGGCAGGTGTTCCGCTTTAGAAGAATAGGCGACGGCTACCTCTGCATATCGGCAGATAAAGCCGCATACGTATATAAGAAGGGAGAATGCGTCTGCATAGACGGCGATGTCCCTTATTTTTCGCGCTATCTCGACCTGCACAACGAGGAGCTGTACAAAAACGCGGCGGCATATCTAAGTCACGACCCGATAATGGAGCGCGCAATCGAATACTGCAACGGGCTACATATACTTAACCAAAATAAGTGGGAAACGCTAATCAGCTTCATAATCTCCGCCTGTAACAACATACCGCGCATAACTAAGATAGTCGAAAGCTTATGCCTAAACTTCGGCGACCGAATCGACGGCGACCTTTACGCATTCCCCACACCCGAACAAATCGCGGAGCTGACTTTGCCTGACCTTGACGTGATAAAAGCAGGATTCAGGGCAAAATATATACTGGAAGCCGCACGACGCACAGTACACAATAACATCGACCTAGAAAGCTACAGCGAAATAGATACACCCACCTTACGGAAGCTGCTCACACAATACCACGGCATAGGCGAAAAAGTAGCCGACTGCATAATGCTTTACTCATACGCACGCCAAGAAGTTTTCCCGAAAGACGTATGGATTTACCGCATGATGGAAGAATTATACAATGTACCAAAGAAAGAGTGCGAAGCCTACGCCGCCGCGCACTTTGCACCCTACCAAGGGATAGCGCAGCAATACCTATTCACGGCACGAAACGAATTGTCGATTTAAAATGGGAGGTAGCAATTTATGCTCACAATCATATTAGCCGGAGGAAGCTCCACTGGGTTCAACAGCAGGGTCAGTGCGTCCCTGCACAATATATGCACCGCACCTATGTTTATGCACGTCGTAAACGCCGCGCACAATATACAAGGTCGGCTTGTTGTCGTAGGCAACAGCGGCAACATTGACGCTATGCGCGAGTGTACGCACAGCGGAATCAACTATGTCGTGCAGGAAAAGCAGTTGGGTACAGCGCACGCCGTGCAACTATGTATGCCGCATATGGACGGAGCGTCCAACGTGATTATCCTTAGCGCGAATATTCCGCTTGTACGCGCCGATACTATACAAAACGCATACGCGAAGCATATGCAGGAGGGCAATGACCTCACCATCTTGGCGAAAACGGAACATGCGAATCGCCGCGACATAGCATTCCGCGGCGCGATAATATGCCGCGTGCCTGCGCTGCTTGCAAGCTTAGGCTGCGTGTCTGTGCATAATGCGGCGGGTGAATTGATGTTAAGTGAGTGCATTGAGCTTATGCGCACGATGCGCAATAAAATAGGATATTACTCTGTTGCGGATGAGAGTGAGCTTATTCAAGTGCGCACCAAGCTTGATTTGATGAACGCTAGCAGGATTATGCGTGAGCGCATTAACAACCTGCACATGATAGCAGGAGTTACGATGTATGACCCAGATTCGGTTTTCATCGAGGGCAATGTGTCGTTCGGCAAGGACGTGACGCTGCTGCCAGGATGCATTTTGCGCGGCGCGGTTAAGATAGGCTCGGGTACGACGATTGGCTCGAATGTGGAGATAACCGATTCGGTTATCGGCGAGGATTGCCATATCAGCAACGCCGTAATCTTAAGCTCTACGGTCGGCAACAAGGTTAGCGTAGGCCCGTTCGCGTACATTCGTCCTGGAAGCGTTATCGGCGACAACGTGAAGATAGGCGACTTTGTTGAGGTGAAAAACTCTGTAGTCGGCGACGGAAGTAAAGTGCCGCACCTTGCGTATGTAGGCGACACGGACATGGGCAAAAAGGTAAACTTCGGCTGCGGAGCAATCACGGCAAACTACAACGGCATAGCTAAAAGCCGCACTATAATAAAAGACGGCGCATTCGTAGGCAGCAATTCAAACTTAGTAGCACCTGTTGTCGTGGGCGAAAACTCATTCACTGCGGCAGGCTCCACTATCACAGACGATGTGCCTTCCGAAGCGTTGGCAATTGCACGCAACAAGCAATCCGTAAAGGAAAATTGGGTAACGGACAGGAAAAAATGATATGGAATTCACTGTAAAACTGCTGGGCGTACGCGGGTCGATACCTGTGTCCGGCTCTGAATTTATAAAATACGGCGGCAACACAACTTGTGTGTTAATTCAGATAGGCGAGCAGAATATAGTGGTGGACGGCGGCACGGGCATTATGCGGCTGCGGCAGTATTTGCCTGCGCCGTGCGACTTTCACCTGCTGCTTACGCATATGCACTACGACCATGTGTACGGCACTACGCTGTGCCAGCACCTGTTTAATCCAAGCGTCACCGCGACGATTTACGGCGAGAGTAGGGGTGGACTCAGCATAAGGGAGCAGCTGTCGCGGCTTATGTCCGCGCCGTATTTTCCGATTGGGATTGAGCATTTCGGCGCGAAGATAGCGTACCGCGATATTGTCGTGGGCGAAAGCTTTTGCATTGGTGATGTGATTGTGTCGACAATGCGCAGCATTCACCCGAATGAATGCACGTTGTACAAGCTCTCCTGCTTTGGCAAAAGCGTGGTGTGCTGCTTTGACTACGAGGCGGAATTAGTGCCGGATAGCGCGCTTGTGGAATTTGCGCGCGGCTCTGACTTAATGCTGTTCGACGCAACGTATGACGAGGCAAGCTTCAACAGGGGCGGCAAATTCAGCAAGCAAGGCTGGGGACACTCCACATGGGAGTGCGGCGTTTCAATTGTAAAAGCCGCATCAGTCAAACAAATGCTTTTTATCCACCACGACCCAAACGCCGACGACAACGCACTCGACAATCGCCAACACGACATAGACAAAGCCACATCAAACCTACCCATAAAATTTGCGCTTGGTAGGGAAGGAGAAGAGTTCACACTATGACAAATTCAGGTTTAAACAGTATTATTGATATAGGCATTCAAATGGCCGCTCAGCGCGACCATAAGAAGCTGTTCGACTTAATCCTATCCTCAGCTATGGCAATTACAGGCTGCGACGCAGGTACGCTGTATATGTACGACGGGGATAAGTTGAATTTTGTTATAATGCGCAACAACACCCTGAACACATACCTCGGCGGGCTTGGCGAGCCTATCGGATTGCCACCTGTTGAGTTGAAGGAGGAGAATGTTTGTGCGTACACTGCGATACATAACCATCTTGTAAATATTGCCGATGTGTATAACTGTAAGGAGTTCGACTTTTCAGGTCCGCGAAGGTATGACGCGATGACTGGATATAAGACGACCTCGATGTTAGTCGTGCCGCTGCAAAATAATCAAGACGAGCTTAACGGAGTGCTGCAATTAATGAACGCGCAGGACGGCGACGGCAATGTCATAGAGTTCGACAAGGAGCTGCACAAAGTCGTACAGTCGCTGGCTTCACAAGCTGCGATTGCAATAACAAACCTCGAGTACACACGCGAGATTAAAGACTTGCTCAATTCGGTAATCGAGCTGTTAGCTGCCGCAATCGACGAACGTTCCCCTTATAACGCGAACCACACACGCAATGTCGCAAAATATACCAAGCTGCTTGCGCAGGATATAAACGAACGCGCGGCACACAATGACCAAGACCCGCCTATTTCCGATAGCGACATGGAGCAGCTTGTCATGGCAGCCTACCTGCACGACGCAGGCAAAATCGCAACCCCCCTCGAAATCATGGACAAGGCGACGCGCCTTGACAGCAAGCTAAAGGACATTGAGTACAGGTTCGAGAAAATAACCCTCATCGCAAAACTCCGTATGCACGAAGGCGCAATATCCGCCGCCGAATGCGACGCAATCGTGGCCGAAGCCGCCGAAGCCCTCGCTCTAATCAAAACGGCAAATTCCGCCGGCTTCAATCCACCCGAAACAATTGAACGCATAAAGCAACTAGGCGAAAAGAAATACATCGACACCGACGCAACCGAAAAGCCGTGGCTCACTCAAGATGAGCTATACAACCTACTAATCGTCCGCGGCACACTCACCCCCGAAGAGCGCAAAGTCATAGAAAGCCATGTAATCCTCACGGGCAAACTCCTGCGCAAAATAAAATTCAGCAAGCACTACTCCAAGGTGACACGCTGGGCAGAAAGCCACCACGAACGCGTAGACGGCAAAGGCTACCCCAACAAAATCGGCGGAAGCGACCTTGACATAGAAATGCGCCTACTCGCCGTAATCGACGTATTCGACGCCCTAACAGCCGACGACAGACCCTACAAGCAACCAATGCCGCCCGAAAAAGCCTTATCAATACTCTACAAAATGTCGGAGGAAGGCGCACTCGACAAGGACATCATCGACATACTGCAAGAAAGCCGAATCTGGGAGAAAAAATCCGAATCATCCGAATAAATATATGCACGGAGGAAGAATGGAAAAGTTAATCGAGCTTGCAGCAACTGTAAAGGACTACCGCGAAAAACTGCTTGCAGACCCCTACCGTCCGATGTATCACTTTGCGATACCCGAAGGCATGGGTATGCCCGGCGACCCAAATGGCGGATTCTACGCAAACGGACGCTACCACCTGATGTATTTGTACAATCACATGCAGCGCGGATTCTGTTGGGGGCATATCTCGTCGGCGGATTTAGTGCATTGGCGACATCACCCTGATTGTATCACTCCGGGTGAAAACGCACGCGGCTGTTTCAGCGGCGGCGCATTCGTTGACGACGACGGCACGGCATACATCTCATTCTGGGACTTCATCTCGGACGAAAGCAGCGACGGCGGAATCCGCATTGCCAAAAGCAGCGACCCAATGTACGAGAATTGGGAAATAATGCCGGAGTTCGCAATCAAGTGCGAAGGCTACGGCACAGCAATGGCAGACGGCGAGCCTATATCTTGTGCCGACCCAAGCAACATCTGGAAAAAGGACGGCAAATACTACATGCAGGCAGGCAACCTGCTTGCACTTGAAAGATACGGGCGGCAAGAGGATTCCCCTGCGAAATATCGCGGCGATTGGGTAGACCTGTTCGAGTCGGACGACCTAAAGTCTTGGAAATTCCTGCACCGATTCTACGAGCGCGACGCAAGCAATAAGTGGACGGACGAATCCGAGGACGACATGTGCCCCAGCTTCCTGCCCCTCCCGCTATCAAAGCAAGGCGGCAAACTAAGCGACAAATACCTGCAACTTTTCATAGCACACAACAAAGGCTGCCAATACTACATCGGCGACTACGACAAATCCCGCGACATCTTCACCCCCGAAACTCACGGCAGAATGACATGGACAGACAACACCTACTTCGCTCCCGAAGCAATCCTCGACCCAAGCAACAGGCACATAATGTGGGCATGGCTGCTAGACAATCCCCCTGCCGAAGACGAGCGCGGCTGGAGCGGAGTATACGGAATGCCGCGCCTGCTATGGCTTGACGCCGCAACAAATACTCTGCGAATGGCTCCTGCCGACGAAATGCGCACCCTGCGCTACAACGATAATAACATAGGAAGAGTTACCCTAGATGAAGCCGGATATAGCTTGCGCGGCACAAACGGCGAATCCTGCGAAATTACACTCACCGCCGAAAACGTATCGGGCAAAATTGGCGCACGTCTGCGCGTATCTCCTGACGGCGACGAATACGCCGAAGTCTACTACGACCCCACGGCAAAGCAACTCGCCATGGACACAACCAAATGCGGCAGCATAGGCCGCCCCGCCGTAGAGTCCGCCCCATTCGAGCTATCGCCGAACGAAACCCTTACCCTAAATATTTTCATAGACAAATCCGTAATCGAAGTATACGCAAACGAGCGTCAAGCAATCTGCCGCCGTGCATACCCAACGCAGCTAGGCTGCGGCATATCGATTTTCGCCGAAAACAGCACAATCGCGAACATCACCGCATGGGACATGGACGCGGCTAATCCATACTAAAAAACGACAGGCTTGCCAGCGCAAGCCTGTCTATATTATCCCCCTGTCTTTTCGTAATGCTTCATATAATCGTCGTACATAAACTCAAAGCGCGACGGAGGGTCAAGCTCATACGGGCAGCGTTTACTGCACGCGCCGCACTTTTTACACTTCTTTGTATCCTCCATCATCTGCCTCCACTCAGGCGTGAGCAGATTCTGCTGCGGCAGCCTGCGCAGGTTATAGTATGAGCGGCACACGTGGTCGACGCGAATCCCCTCCGGGCAAGGCAAGCAATAGCCGCAGTTGCGGCAAAAGCTTCCGCGAAGCTCTGCAATATCCTTCTCCATAACCTCACGCACCTCCGCAAGCGCAGGAGGATTGTCGACAAATCCCAAAAACTCCTCAAGCTCCTCCATGCGCTGCACGCCGTAAATCGGCACAACATGCGGCACGGTTTCAAAAAAGCTATACACAGCCTTAGCATTTGTAAGCACGCCGCCTGCAAGCGGCTTCATCGCCACAAACCCCATATCCGCAGCAGCGCAATTCCGCGCAAGCTCAAGCTCGCTCTCGCTTGACAAATACGACAGCGGAAATTGCAACAGCTCGTACAATCCGCTTGCCACCGCTTCGTCCGCGACATGCTTCCTGTGATTGGTTATTCCTATATGTCGAACTAAGCCTTCCGCTTTAGCTTGCAGTGCCGCGTCATATATCCCGTCAACACCTCCCGGAATCGGGCAGAACGCCGGATTGTGCAGCTGCAAAACATCAACATAATCCGTCTTCAAATTGGACAAGCTAGTTTCCAATTCCCTGCGCAAGCCCTCGCCCGATTGTGCGCCTGACTTTGTAGCGATGTAAATTTTATCTCGCACGCTCGACAATGCGTTCCCCAACTTTTCCTCACTATCGGAATATCCGCGCGCGGTATCGTAAAAGTTAATCCCTGCCCCATACGCACGCTCAAGTATACGCGCGGCCTCGTCCATATCGACGCGCTGCAACGGCAGCAATCCAAGCGACACATGCGTCGCCATAATCCCCGTGCTGCCAAGCTTTACCTTTCTCATCAAATCACCCCTTTAAAGCAGTATACCAAATCATACATAATATTTCAACTATAGTTACATAACTCTAAAACGAACTGCTAGTCAAATGCGTTTCCTTGATTCTATCGGCGTTCGTCGTACTTCTGTGATAATTGATTGAAACGCATTTGACTATACCACAATCTTCACCTATAATTCAGATAAAGCACAAATTAATATCACACCACCATGATAAAATAAACAAAAACCCAAGGTGCAGAATGAAACTCAACACAAACAACCTCCGCATAAAATGGAAAATATTCGCGTATGTCCTAGCGTTCTGCGCACTTCTGCTCGCAGTGCTTTGGCTTGCGCAAACAGTTTTCCTAGGCGACACATACAAATACATTCGTAAACAGGAATTACAGCGCGTAATAAACTACGTCGAACAAAACATAAACTCCGCCGACTTAGCCTACATTTTAAATGAAGTCGCAGCAAGCAGCGACATATTCATCACCTTTGAAGACGGCGAAACATTCAAACCCATGCGCCCCGAACGCGACCCAAACAGGCGCAAGCTTGAAATAGTAACTCAAACGCACACCTTCACCCTAACCAACGGCAAAAATATATCCATCACCTTCAACGCGATAATCTCCCCCCTCGACGCAACTGTCAACACGCTGCGCTATCAGCTTTTCTTCATCACAGGCACAGTGCTGCTGCTGTCGATAGTGCTTGCGCTGCTCATCGCACGCAACATCTCCGCGCCGATAGAATCGCTCAACAAAGCCGCAAAAAATCTTGCAAGAGGAAACTATGACGCAAACTTCCGCGGCAGGGGTTTTCTCGAAATACGCGAGCTATCCGACACACTAAACACCGCGGCAGCAGAGCTATCAAAAACCGAAAGCCTACGCCGCGAGCTACTTGCAAACATCTCCCACGACCTGCGCACCCCCCTAAGCCTAATCTACAGCTACGCCGAAGTTATGCACGACTTCCCCGACGAAATTTCACCCGAACAAACCCAAATCATCATGGACGAAGCCAAACGCCTGTCCACCCTAGTCAACGACGTACTCGACATATCCAAGCTCGAATCAGGCATACAGCAGCTAAACGCCGCCCCCTTCAACCTAACCCAAACCCTAAAAGCCACCACCGAACGAATAGCCGCGCTTGCAAAAAAAGACAACTACACAATCGCATTCGACCACGACCGCGACGTAACAATAATCGCCGACGAAGTAAAAATCACCCAAGCCTTCTACAACCTCCTAATAAACGCAATCAACTATTCAGTGAACGACAAACACATCACAGTAATCCAAACAATCGACTTAGGTTCAGTAAAAATAGAAGTAGTCGACAACGGCGAGGGCATAGCCCCAGAAAACCTTCCATATATATGGGACAGATACTACAAGGTTGACAAAAAGCACAAGCGCGCAATCACAGGCACAGGCTTAGGCCTCTCCATCGTAAAAAAGGTGATAGAGCTGCACAACGGCGGCTACGGCGTGAAATCGCGCGAAGGTGCAGGCAGCGTATTTTGGTTCAGCCTCAAACTGTAGGGAACGCATTTATGCGTTCCGCGCTCTGCACACGCTCTAATTTGTGCAACATGCAAAATCCATAAATTAATATTGCATTTTCGCAATCTTCGTGATATAATGCAAGATGAAAAATATTAAAAAGGAAAATGAAGATGAGCGAATTATTGACAGTATCACAGCCACCTCATATACGTGCGCGGAGCAACACAAGCTTTGTCATGTTTGACGTGGTTATCGCAATGCTGCCCATGCTTGTCGCGGGCGTGTACTTTTTCGGGTACCGCGCTGCTGTTGTTACAGCGGTAACAGTTGCCGCGAGCGTTTTGTTTGAAATGCTATGGTGCGTTGCGACAAAGCAGCCTACTACAGTTAAGGACGGCTCGGCGATCGTTTCGGGAATGCTGCTTGCATTTAACCTGCCTGTGACAGTGCCGTTATGGGTGCCTGTTGTAGGCGCGTTGTTTATGATTGTAATTGTAAAGATGTGCTTCGGCGGATTAGGGCAGAACATCGTGAATCCTGCGTTGGCAGGGCGCGCGTTTTTAACAGCCTGCTGGCCTGCGTTTGTTACAGGCGGATTCGTCGCTGCTTTCCCAAAGCTGTCGCTTTTTGTAAACGATGCGGTTTCATCAGCAACTCCGCTTGCGATTATGAAAGGCTTAGCCGAGGGCGATATGCCTAAGTATCTCGATTTATTCATCGGAAATATCGGCGGCTGTATCGGCGAAACGTCCAAGCTCGCGATATTAATCGGCGCGGCATATCTGTTGTTTAGGCGAGTAATTACATTACATACGCCTGTAGCCATGATTGGCACAGTGGCGTTGCTTGGTTTCATATTCGGCGCGGATGGATTTTTCACCGGCGAATGGCTTGAGCATACACTCACAGGCGGCTTATTCCTCGGTGCATTTTTCATGGCTACAGACTACACGACCACGCCTGTTACGCGCAAAGGAATGATTATTTTCGGAATAGGCGCAGGCTGCATAACTGTGTTCATACGACTACTCGGCGGTTATCCTGAGGGCGTGTCATATTCCATATTGCTGATGAATATTGTAACGCCGCTGATTGACAAATACATCAAGCCGCGACGTTTCGGCACAAAAGGCAAAAAGGCGGTGACTGCGAATGGGTAATTTTGCTGTTATCGCGTTAAAGCTATGCTTGATTAGCTTAGTTATCGCGCTCATGTTGTCGCTGACAAACATGCTGACCAAAGATAAAATCGCCGAAAACCAATTAAAAGCA
The DNA here is from genome assembly GCA_964479875.1 of uncultured Eubacteriales bacterium. Taxonomy (GTDB): domain Bacteria; phylum Bacillota; class Clostridia; order Monoglobales; family CAYZNM01; genus CAYZNM01. Next base: position 51,099 of record CAYZNM010000013.1, on the reverse strand, counting down.
GAGGAAGCAGCTGTAGAAAAGGTAGTGCCAATCCCAGGACGCGAAATTCTCTCGGTTGAACAAGACGAAAATAAGCAAGGCGTACGCGTTATCACAACCAACTCCGGCGACAAATACTACGCCGTAACAGCCGCAGGCAAAGGCTACGGCGGCGACGTCGTGCTGATGGTAGGCCTAGACGGCGACTACAAAGTCGTAGGCTTAACCATACTTGAAATGAGCGAAACCCCAGGTCTAGGCTCCAACGCCGAAAACGAATCCTTCCTCACGCAATTCGTAGGCAAGGGTAGCGACCTTGTGATAAAGAAAGGCGTAACAAACCCCGCGACCGAAGTCGAAGCAATCTCCGGCGCGACAATTACGTCCAACGCCGTACGCGAAGGCGTAGCGAATGCGATTCAAATCGCACAAGGAAAATGAATATGAAGATGGAAGTTACAAAACAAATGCTTCAACAGATGATAGAACAAATCGATGAATCGAAATTCAATGAGTTGTTTTGTATTTTGATGGGAATGTACCCCGAAGATGACCCGCTCCCTGATGAAATAGAAGCAATCAACCGGAGTGAGGAATTAGCCGAAGAGGACTTTGTTGATTTTGATACAAACTAACACAATAGAGGTAAAAATGACCAAAACACCCACAATAAAATCAATGCTGCAAAACGGGCTCATCAAGCAAAATCCCGTATACGTGCAGCTTCTAGGCATGTGCCCCACGCTTGCGACCACGACCTCCGTCATAAACGCAATCGGCATGGGCTTATCTGCCAGCATAGTGCTAATCTGCTCCAACATGGTAATATCGCTGCTGCGCAAATTTATCCCTGCGAAAATTCGCATCGCGGCTTACATCATAATCATAGCAGGCTTTGTTACCATGATTGACATTCTGCTAAAAGCTTATTTCCCGGAAATATCCAAATCGCTTGGCATATTCATTCCGCTTATCGTGGTTAACTGCATAATCCTTGCGCGCGCGGAAAGCTTTGCAAGCAAAAACGGCGTAGGGCTGTCCGCGTTGGACGGACTTACGATGGGGCTAGGCTTCACGGCCGCGCTTATCATAATAGCGGCAGTGCGCGAGATTCTCGGCAACGGAAGCATTCTGGGCATATCCTTGTTCGGAGAGGGCTTCATGCCTGCGCTGATATTCATACTGCCTGCCGGAAGCTTTATCGTACTGGGCATAATCATCGGCGTGATTAACGCTGTTACCATGAGGAAAAAAGCATGAACAACATCATATACATCGCGTTGACCGCGATTTTAGTTGAAAACTTTGTAGTAGTGAAGTTCTTAGGCATATGCCCTTTCTTGGGCGTGTCGAAGAAGCTTGACACTGCGCTCGGCATGGGCATGGCAGTTATATTCGTTATGTCGCTTGCGTCGGCGATTACGTGGCTTGTGAACAGCCTTATACTTGTGCCGTTTGAGCTTGATTATTTGCAGACGATTGCATTTATATTGGTAATCGCGTCGCTGGTGCAGGTGGTAGAAATGTTCCTGCAACGATACAGCCAAGGCTTGTATCAAGCATTAGGCATATACCTTCCGCTTATCACCACGAACTGCGCCGTATTAGGCGTAACACTGCTCAACATAGACAAAGGCTACAACTTCGCCGAAGCAGTATCCTACGGCGCAACAGCCGGAATCGGCTTCACGCTTGCGATGGTACTCATGGCAGGCGTACGCGAACGCTTGATACTTGCCGATGTGCCGAAGCCCCTGCAAGGCTTCCCGATTGCGCTTATATCCGCCGGACTTATTGCGATTGCGTTCATGGGCTTCTCGGGAATAAAAATTTAACGCGACTGCGCATTACGCGCTAATTTAGAGGTAATAATTATGAATAATATATTGTACGCTACAATTTCGCTAGGCGGAATGGGCTTGCTGCTTGGGCTTGCGCTCGCCGTATGCGGAAAAATATTTGAGGTTAAAGTTGACGAGCGCGTGCCGCTTATAATGGAAGCATTGCCCTCGGCAAACTGCGGCGGCTGCGGATACGCAGGCTGCTCCGCGTATGCAAACGCGGTAGTAGAAGGCAAGGCTGCGCTAACGCTATGCAGCGCAGGCGGACAAGAATGCGTCGACCAAATCAGCAAGATAATGGGCGTCGCGGCAGAAAAAGCCGTGCGCATGACTGCGCGCGTACGCTGCGTAGGCACAGACAAGCAAGCGATAAACAAATACTTCTACGACGGCGAGCATGATTGCGTGTCCGCGTCAAGGCTAGGCGGCGGCCCCAAAGCTTGCGCCAGCGGCTGCCTAGGCTACGGCACATGCGTTTCCGCTTGCAAATTCGACGCAATCGTAATGGAAAGCGGCGTCGCAGTGATAGACGAATCCAAATGCACAGGCTGCGGTGCGTGCGTAAAATCCTGCCCCAAAAAGGTTATCGCAATGCTTCCGCACGCGTCCAAAGTATACGTAGGCTGCGCCAACACAGAAAAGGGCGGCGTTGTGAAGAATCAATGCGCAATCGGTTGCATAGGTTGCCGCCTGTGCGCGAAATCCTGCGAAGCTGAAGCAATCACAATCGCCAACAACCTTGCGACCGTAGACCCCGAAAAATGCACCAACTGCCGCAAATGCTTAGAGGTATGCCCCAAGCGCGTTGTAAGACTTCGCAAGCTCACAAAATAATCTGCACAAAGGAGATATAGATGAAGAAGGTTTTAGCTGCACACGATTTATCAGGAGTAGGCGTTGCGTCGCTGACAGCTGCAATGCCTGTGCTGTCCGGAATGGGCGCACTTGTACACCCACTGCCGACTGCTGTGCTATCCACGATAACAGGCGTATTCCAAGGCTTTGCAATTGTCGACCTCACTAAGTTCATGCATGACACAATCGCGCACTGGAAAAATGAAAGTATACAGTTCGACTACATCTACAGCGGCTTCCTAGGCGGAAGCAGCCAAGTTGACATAATCCTCACAGCCGTAGACAACTTCGACGCAACAGTGGTAGTAGACCCTGCCTTCGGCGAAAACGGCAAAATATACGTGACGATGGATGAAAGCATGGTTGTCGCAATGCGCCGCCTAGTTGCGCGTGCAGACATAACCACGCCGAATGTTACCGAAGCAATGTTCCTCTTAGGCAAAAGCGCATTCCCGAAAAGCCGCGACGAAGCTATGCAGTGGGGCAAAGAGCTTAACACCCTGGGCGCAAAAACTGCGCTAATCACAGGCGTAGACATCGATGGCGACACCTTCATCGTAGTGAGCAGCGACAGCGTAAGCGAATTCATACCATTCACTAAAGTAGACGTATACCTCCACGGCACAGGCGACATCTTCACCTCCGCGTTAATCGGCTGCATGGCAAAAGGCGCGGACATCGTAAAGGCCACAGACTTCGCAGCGCGCTACATCAATCATCTCATCACCTTATCTGACGAAATCACAAAAGAAATGTCGCCCGAGGAAAAAGCATACACAATCAAGCTAGGCTTACCTGTGCACCTCTCCCACAGCTTCCTGCAATCATGCTGACAGCGGAGGGAATAAAGGGGTACAAGCTAATAGATGCAGGCGGCGGCGAGCGGCTGGAGCAATGGGGCAAGCATGTTCTCATTCGCCCCGAGCCTGTCGCAATGTGGGAACGCGGCGATAATCCGCTGTGGCATAAACCCGCCGCGCGCTATGTCCGCAGCGACAAAGGCGGCGGCAATTGGGATTTTCGCACGCATATAAGCGACTTCGAGCTTGAAAGCGACGGCCTACGCTTCATGGTAAAGCCAATGGGCTTCAAGCACATGGGATTATTTCCCGAGCAATTATACAACTGGCGATTCATCCGCGAAAAAGTATCGGCGTCCCACGACGTTAAGCTGCTCAACCTATTCGCCTACACAGGCGCTGCCTCCGTCTACGCAGCCCACGCCGGCGCAAGCGTATGCCACGTCGACAGCGCAAAAGGCATAGTCGCCCACGCACGCCATAACGCAAACATCAACGGAATCACCAACATTCGCTACATCGTCGACGACTGCCTAAAATTCGTGCAGCGCGAATCGCGCCGCGGCAACAAATACGACGCCATCATCATGGACCCGCCCTCATACGGAAGAGGTCCAAATGGAGAAATTTGGAAAATTGACGAGCACCTATTTACATTCCTGCGCGAGTGTGCTACAATATTAAGTGAAGAGCCTGTATTTGTGCTAATCAACTGCTACTCCACCGTGTTAAGTGTGGAGCTGCTCACCCTACTTTGCAAAAAAGCCTTCCCCGAGCTAAAAGTCGCGGTAAGCGAAATCGGCATACCGATTGGGCAATCCGGCTTCAACCTACCCTGCGGAATTTCCGCGTACATCACAAAATCATGATTAAATTCGACAACGTAAGTTTTAGATACACCGAGGATTCGCCGTATGTACTCAACGACGTTTCCTTCACCATAAATGACGCCGAGTTCATCGGCATACTGGGTCATAACGGAAGCGGAAAGTCTACGCTTGCCAAAATTTTCAACCTGACGCATTTTCCGACTAGCGGAGATGTATTCATAGATGAGATAATTCCTGACATCAGTGAGCATAAAAGCAACTTCGACAAGTATTCTCACTACAGCTATGATGTAAAACAGCGCATTGGCGTTGTTTTCCAGAATCCGGACAATCAAATCGTGGCGACAATTGTCGAAGACGACATAGCATTTGCGCCCGAGAATTTAGGCTTGCCGCCCACGCTAATTCGTGAACGCGTGGAATTTGCGCTATCCGCCGTAGGTATGCTAGAGTATCGCAATCACGCGCCGCAAATGTTAAGCGGCGGACAAAAGCAGCGTATCGCAATCGCCGGAATACTTGCAATGCAGCCCAAATATATCGTCTTAGACGAGCCGACCGCAATGCTAGACCCAATGGGTCGCCGCGAAGTCCTATCCACGCTGCGCAAGCTCAACAAAGAAAAAGGCATAGGCATAATCCTAATAACCCACAACGTCAACGAAATCTTTGAAGCCGACAGCGTAATCGTCATGGACAAGGGCAGACTTATCTTAAAAGACACGCCGCGCGTTGCACTTAGTGATGTGGATTTACTGCACGGCATAGGCTTAGGCGTGCCGCATTCCCTCATGCTGCTGCATAATTTGCGCAAAAGCGGCATAAACGTGCGCGATTGTCTAACCTCAGACGAAGTTGAGAAAGAATTATCGCGTCTAATAAAAAATTAGGATTTATAATTTGTGGGTATAAAATGAAAAGCTTATTTCTTCTCGCGAATGCACTCAACATCAAATATCCCGACGGCAACTCTCCCTATCAAATTGCAACTCGTTTAGCCGAAGAATGCGGGGAGGTTGCAAGCGAAGTCTGTCACTTTGAAGGCAGCGGAATAAAAGTCTTAAAGCACGGCGAGCCAAGCAAACAAAAAATGGCAGACGAAATAAAGAATGTATTGACAGTCGCAATTCAACTTGCAATTTATTATGACTGCAAAGAAGAATTAGAAAATTCTATAAACGAATCTATCCAAAGATTGACGGAAGCAGGGCTAATAAAAATGCCGAACAAATTACATGACTGAATTAATCAAACTAGAAAACGTAGGCTACACCTACTCCAAAGGCACTCCATTCGAGAAAACGGCGTTGGAAGGTATCAGCCTTAGCATAAACAAAGGCGACTTCGTCGGAATAATCGGACATACAGGCAGCGGCAAGTCCACGCTTGTGCAAATGCTCAACGGGCTTATGCTGCCCGATACAGGCAAAGTCTATGTCGACGGAGCTGACACCACCGATAAAAAGACGGATAAACGCGAAATTCGGCGCAAGATTGGTCTTGTTTTCCAATACCCCGAATATCAGCTATTCGAGGAAAATGTACGCCTCGACATAGCCTACGCGCCGCTGCAACAAGGCTTATCAATGCAAGAAGCAATGCAGCGCGTCCACGAAGCAATCGCAATCACAGGCGTAAGTCCCGACCTATTGGAAAAATCCCCCTTCATGCTATCAGGCGGACAAAAGCGTCGCGTCGCAATAGCAGGAGTGCTCGCCATGAAGCCGCAATGCCTCGTGCTTGACGAACCCACGGCAGGCCTAGACCCGCGCGGCCGCACCGAAATCCTGCACGAAATCGTAGAAATGCAGCGCAAAACAGGCATAGCCTGCGTGCTAATCTCTCACTCTATGGAAGAAATTGCCTCCTGCACAAAATACGTCTACGTCCTCAACAAAGGCAAAATCCACCTGCAAGGCACTCCCGCCGAAGTATTCGCGCAAGCAGAAGCATTAGCGCAGGTTAAGCTAACCCCCCCTGAAATAACTACCCTTATGCAAAAGGTTCTGGGCAAAACAGTAGTCACGCTGGAGGAAGCAGAAGCCTTGATAAAACAAAAAATCGGAGCAGTAAAATAAATGCTGAAAAATCTGACAATCGGGCAGTATTACCCAATAAAATCCACGCTGCACTCCCTCGACCCACGCACAAAGCTTGTTCTGTGCGTACTTTATATGGTCTGCGTTTTCGCATTCACGAGCGTGTGGGGGCTTGTAATGATTGCCGCCTTCAACGTCGCGGCCGTAATGCTGTCCAACGTTCCTCTGCGGCTGATAATCAAAAGCTACAAGCCGATACTCATCTTCATATCAATCACTGCCCTGCTAAATTTATTCCTCACTCCAGGCGAGCCTATTTTCAGCTTTTATTTCCTAACTGTCACATGGGAAGGCGTAAATTTCACAATCTTGATGATTCTGCGAATATTCTTCCTAATCACCGCGACGACGCTGCTAACCCTCACCACTACGCCAATCATGCTCACCGATGCTATGGAATCGCTCATGTCGCCACTCAAACGCATAGGCTTCCCTGCGCACGCAATCGCCATGATGATGACAATCGCCCTGCGATTTATCCCGACCTTGCTTGAGGAAACCGAAAAGCTGATGAAAGCCCAGTCCGCGCGCGGCGCAGACTTTGAAACAGGCAGCATAATGAAGCGCATAAAAGCCGTAGTCCCATTGCTAGTGCCACTTTTCGTAAGCAGCATTCGCCGCGCTGAAGATTTAGCTGTAGCGATGGAAACGCGCTGCTATCGCGGTGACATCAACCGCACCAAGATGAAGGTGCTGAAAATGTCCGCGCGCGACTATGTCGCGTACGCAATTTTCGCATTTTATTTTTCCGCCGTGTTATTATTGCAATTTTTAGTTTAATTTTTATTAAGGGAATTTAAATGCAAATCAAAATAAAACTCACAATCGCATTCGACGGCACAGACTATCACGGTTGGCAGCGGCAAATCGGCCTGCGTACCGTTGAGGGTACGCTCACCAAAGCAATATCCGCATTCATGCAGCCCACGGATTTAATCGGCTGTAGCCGCACCGACGCAGGCGTACACGCGCACGAATTTTGCGTAAGCTATTTCGCCGACACCAGCATTCCTGCCGAAAAGCTGCCAATCGCCCTAAACACAAAGCTCCCTCCCGACATTCGCGCCCTACGCGCACAATATATGCCGCACGACTTCCACGCACGCTACAGCGCAAAAAGCAAAACCTACACATACACCACCGACCTAAACCCGATACTCCTGCCGGTAAACTCACGCTACTGCTGCCACTTCCCCAAAAAAGTCGACCCAGACGCAATACACCTCGCAGCGTCGCACATAATCGGCACCCACGACTTCGCCGCATTCATGGCAACAGGCAGCAGTCACAAAACCACCGTACGCACAGTAAACTCCCTCGACATATCGCACGACGCCTCCGCAAACATAATCTCCTTCACAATCAATGCCAACGCCTACCTCTACAACATGGTACGCATAATCAGCGGCACGCTCCTATACTGCGGCATAGGCAAAATCGACCCACGCGACATCCCCACCATAATCCAAGGCTGCGACCGTCGCAAAGCCGGAATCACCCTGCCGCCCCAAGGCCTAGCCCTAACGAAAGTTCACTATGACTAATAATCATGCAATTACAACCGAAAGACTTCGCTTAAATCCTATACTTGAAGAAGATATTGAGTTTCTAATAAAACTCGAACAGCGAAATGAATCCTACAAATTCAACTCAACAAACAAGCCATCCCGCGAAGAAATTATAAACAAATGCAAGCGATACATCGAACGAGCTAATTTGCTGCCAATAGATGGCGCGATAAAATGGATAGTTTCACATGAAAGCATAAAAATCGGCGAAGTGCATATTACGTGCAATTGGCGCGAAACGATGGAATGGGAGTTAGGCTATGCCTTCATGCCCGAATATTGCGGATATGGTTTCGCTTCCGAATCTGTAAAACAAGTGGTAAATTATTCTTTTAAACATTTTGAAGTAAATCGCATTGCCGCCTTTATAAATGCCGAAAACACAAAAAGCGTAGCCTTAGCAGAGCGCATAGGCATGATATGCGATGGACGAATGAGAGAAGTCAGGTTAATTAACGGCGTCTATTATGACGAATGTGTTTACTCGATCCTGAAAAAAGACTTAAAAGATTTTTAGCAAAACAATAATCGCAAAGGAGGTGGCACTATAAAAAAAACAACCGTACTTTTTTTGGCAATGTCGCTTATAGCAATCATAATGCTGGCATATATTTCATTAAGCGGCTTCAATTTTAAGTTTTGGGAAGAGCCTATTGCAAGCGACAAGAAGCTGCTTGCTTATGAGTATGGCAGCTACACGTCGCAGCTTTCGGGCGGCACGCTGTATTCACTTGGCAACGGCAGAGTGACGGCACAAAGCGTCAGCGGCGAGCTATTGTACACCTTATACTGCCGCTACCTAAATCCGCGATTGAAGGTCAACAACAACTACCTTCTAATGTACGACAAAAATGGCAAACGCCTTTCCTCCTACAAAAAAGACGCACTAATGACCGAACTTGAACTAGACGAAGCGATCGTAGCCGCAAACATAAACAACGAAGGAATAATCACGGTAATAACCAAAAAACTAGGCTACATCGGCAAGGTTAACGTCTATGACACCGTAGGCGAAATGCTGTTCGAGTGGTACTTAAGTGAGGACTACGTCATAGACTGCGACGTAAGCCTATCCGCCGGAATCATGGTTGTTTCATCAATTGCAAACAAAAACGACACACGCGTCAACAAATTAATCCTCATCGACATTGAAAAAGCTGAGCAAATCAAGGAGATAACCACAGCAAGTGTCATCTTAAAAGTAGCTTGCATAAATAAAAATGTTTTAGCGATAGGAGAAGCGTCAACACTTTACTTAAAGAATAACGGCGACATCGAGTGGGACTACGACTACGGAGGCAGCAACATAGTCGCCTACGACTACGACAGCAGCTTCGCCGTACTGCTTCTCGAAGGCAGCAGAAACAATTCAAAAGCAGTCGCGCTATCCTACAAAGGCGACAAGATCGGCGAGCATGAAAGCGTAGGCACAGCAAAAACAGTCACAATCAACGACAAGCTAATCGCCCTCACCGAAAATGAAATGGTCGTAGTGATGGAAAAATATTGCAACGTCACCGATATTTATGAAGTAGCAGACACACAAGCCGCCTATGCACTCAAAAACGGCATAATCGCCGTCACACCCAACGGAATCTACTTTAAGACAGGGCAGAGCAAATAAACTATATGCTGGACATTTTAATCATAATATTTTTGCTGCTAAACGCAGCGGCAGGGCTTAGACGCGGATTTATCAAATCATTTTTCGGCTTTTTCGCCTTCATCATTGCAATCGTCGCCGTGATATTTTTATCGGGATACATGACAGAGTATCTTTACACGACGCAGATGCCAGAGGCCGTACACGAATACGTCACAAACGCAATGGGTACGCAAGAAGTCGAATTGTCAGGCAACAAAGCATTCCCTGCTATTATCGCAAAATCAATCGAGCCTGTCGTCAACAACGCCATAACCTCCGCAAAAACAGAGATAGCGCAGCAAATAACGGCAGTCATTATGGGTATAATAGGTAATATACTCACCTTCGGGCTTGTTTATATAACCATGCTCATGCTGTCAGGCGTGCTTGATGTATTGTTCAAGCTTCCCGTGCTGTCACTTGTAAACAAGCTTCTGGGATTAGCGTTCGGATTAGTCAACGGTGTAATAATCGTGTTCCTGATATTGGCAGTCTGCGGCATATTCTTTAATCAGCAAATCCAGCCGTTAGTCGAAAACTCAATCTTTGCTATCTACCTATACGACAACAACCCATTACTAATGTTAAATACAAAAGTTATAATCTAAGGAGAAAACAAATGAAATACAACAAAATAGAAAACGTACCCCAGCGCACGCTTTTTAAAGCAAGCGGATTAACTGATGCAGAGCTCGACCGCCCCATAATCGGCATAGTCAACAGCAAAAATGAAATCGTTCCGGGGCATATTCACCTTGACACCATTGCCGAAGCGGCGGCGACAGGTGTGCGCATCGCCGGAGGCACTCCGCTGCAATTCCCCACAATAGCAGTATGCGACGGAATAGCGATGGGACACGAAGGCATGAAATACTCCCTATGCACGCGCGAGCTTATCTGCGACTCGATCGAGTGCATGGTTAAGGCTCACGCGCTTGACGCGATTGTACTTATCCCAAACTGCGACAAGGTAGTTCCGGGCATGATTATGGCAGCGGCACGCCTTAACATTCCTGCGATAATCGTAAGCGGCGGCCCAATGCTTGCGATAAATCCCGGAAGCGGCACGATGGACTTTAACACAGCCTACGAGGTTATAGGCAAATACAAGCAAGGCAGCGTAACCGACGACCAAGTGAAGGAAATCGAAAACAACGCCTGCCCCACATGCGGCTCATGCTCCGGCATGTACACGGCAAATTCAATGAACTGCCTAACCGAAGCACTGGGAATCGCCCTCCCCGGAAACGGCACAATTCCCGCAGTATACAGCGAGCGCGTACGCCTAGCCAAAGAAACGGGCTTTGCGATAATGAAGCTAGTCGAAAACAAAATCACTGCGCGCCAAATTATCACACGCGAAGCACTGTTAAACGCCATAACAATAGACATGGCTCTAGGCTGCTCCTCCAATTCAGTGCTGCACCTTCCTGCAATCGCCGCCGAAGCAGGCGTAGAGCTGCCCCTGCCTTTATTCAACGAAATATCGTCGAAAACCCCCAACCTCTGCCGAATCGCCCCCACAGGCAAGCACCACATGCAAGACCTATACGCGGCAGGCGGCGTATACGCGTGCATGAACGAGATAAACAAGCTGAATCTCTTAAACAACACGCTGACAGTAGACGGAATGCTATTTGACGCAATCGCAAAACGCCCTGTGCGCGACCACGACGTAATCCGCGAAGTTACAAATCCGCACTCCCCCACAGGAGGCATATCCATCGTATTCGGCAATATCGCACTCGAGGGCGCAGTTGTAAAAACCGCAGGCGTATCCAAACACATGCTAAAGCGTGAGCTAATCGCACGCTGCTTCGACAGCGAGGAAGAGTGCATAGCCGCAATTTTCGGCGGCGAAATCAACAAAGGCGACTGCGTTGTAATCCGCTATGAAGGCCCCTCCGGCGGCCCCGGAATGCGCGAAATGCTTGCGCCGACCTCTGCGATATGCGGCATGGGCTTAGGCGAGGACGTAAGCCTTATCACCGACGGCCGCTTCAGCGGTGCAACTCACGGCGCGTGCTTCGGTCACGCCTCCCCTGAAGCTGCTCACGGCGGCAACATAGCACTGCTGCGCGACGGCGATATAATCGAAGTCGACATACCGAATAAAACAATCAACGCGCGAGTATCCGACGCAGAATTTGAATCTCGCCGCAAGGATTGGAAACCCAAGGAAAAACAAATCAATGGCTACCTAAAACGCTACGCAAAAATGGTAAGCTCCGCCGCAAAAGGCGCAATATTATAAAAAAGCAATATATCGGATTAACTAGGAGAACATTATGACACTGGAAGAATTGCAGAAAACCAAAATCAGGGACTTGTATACCTACTGCGGACAAATCGGGGTTAAACATTACACGTCACACAACAAAGAAAAGCTTATCGAGGTAATCCTCGCCAAGCAGCTAGAGAATGAGCAAAACGGAAAGCCTGCGCAAGCTATCGCTGTTCCGCAAAGCGCGGAGTCCAAGCGAAAGCCCGGCCGCCCAAAGAAAGTAGTGGAAGAAAAGCAGGAGGAGGTAAAACCGCGCCGCGGCAGACCCAAGAAGCAAGTAGAAGCAGAAGTCGCGCCGCCGCAAGAAGTCACTCCCGAACCTGCGAAGCCTGAACATGCACCTGTACAGCCCGAACCTGTACTTGTGCAACCCGAGCCTACACCCGAGCAATCCCAGCCTGTAGCGGCAGTATCACCAACCCCCACAACAGAAGCCGCCCCTCAAGCCCCTGCGCAACCCGAGCAATTCGATCAGCGCAGAAACAATTACGACAACCGCTTCCCCTTAAAAAGAACCTCCACCGGTTCGGAAGTAGAAGGCGTACTCGAACTATGCGAGGAGGGCTACGGCTTCCTGCGCTGCGAAAACTATGGCTTTAGCGCCGGCGACATATTCATGCCTCCTGCGATGATTAAACGCTTTCGCCTAAAAAACGGCGACTACATCAAAGGTCTGGCGCGCCGCGAAAAAGAAGGCGAACGCTACAACGCCCTCTACTTTGTGTCCACAATAAACGACGACAAGCCGGACGCCGTATTCTCCCGCAAGCCCTTCGATACACTCACTCCTATTTATCCGAACGAACGCATACACCTCGAACACGCCGATAGCCCCTATTCAATGCGCCTTGTCGACCTATTCGCTCCAATAGGAAAAGGGCAGCGCGGCTTAATAGTATCGCCGCCCAAGGCGGGCAAGACCACCATTTTAAAGGAAATGGCGCGCAGCATTCGCATAAATCACCCTGACGTAAAGCTCATTACTTTGCTTATAGGCGAGCGTCCCGAGGAAGTTACCGACATGCAGCGCGGAATCGACTGCGAGGTTGCCTTCTCCACATTCGACCAAGAGCCGACGCATCACGTGCATATCGCCGAGATGGTGTTCGAGAGAGCGCAGCGGCTTGTCGAGCATAACCGCGACGTTGTAATACTGCTAGACAGCATTACGCGGCTTGCGCGTGCATACAATCTAGTCGTAGCGACAAGTGGCAAAACGCTGTCCGGCGGTCTTGACGCCACCGCTCTATTTAAGCCGAAAAAATTCTTCGGCAGAGCGCGCAACGTAGAAAACGGCGGCAGCCTTACGGTTATCGCGACCGCCCTAATCGAAACAGGCAGCCGAATGGACGACGTAATCTTCGAGGACTTAAAAGGCACAGGCAACATGGAAATCCACCTCGACCGCCGATTGCAGGAGCGTCGCATATTCCCTGCGATAGACATATACCGCTCCGGCACACGCCACGAGGAATTGCTGCTTAGCAAGCAGGAGCTTGATGTAGTTTACGCAATCCGCAAAGCCTTCGGCACGCAGCCTGCCGCAGACGTAACCGAAACAATAATCAACCGCCTAATCAACTCCAAAACAAACGAACAACTCGTCGGCAACATCATGACGCTGTTCAATAAAATGCTTTAACAAAATGCTTTAATTCTACCAAGGAGGCTACTATGACAGAAAATGGCAACAACCTGTACTTTCTCGACAAGCCTGAAATTAGCGACTTAACGAAAATGTTTGACCTGATGGACTTAGTTTTCAGCCAAGACAGCGAGCCGCACGATTTCCGCAATCTGCTGCCAAAGCTGTACCACAACACGCAGCAATGCGCCGACGACCACTACATCGTACGCGCAGGCGACAGAATCGTCGCGTCCATAGGCAGCTTCCCTGTAGAAATACAAATGGGCGGACACACACTAAAAGCCGAAGGAATCGGCGGCGTCGCTACGCACAAGCGTGAAACAGGCAAAGGCCACATGCGCAACATCATGCACGCTGTAAACGACCACTACCAAAACGACGGCGTGCAGCTCTCATACCTAGGCGGTATGCGCAAACGCTACCAATACCACGGCTATGAGCCCTCCGGAATTTGCTACAGCTTTTACGTAACCAAGAGCAACGTAAAGGAAATATCAGCAACAGCAAAAGCAATCACTCTCACAATAAAAGAAATCGCACGCGACGACGCAGCTCTGCTTGCCTACACAAAAAAGCTGCTGCGCCGCAATCCGCTATACTATTTGCGCAACGACGAAAGACTATACGACATACTGTGCAGCTGGTACAGCAAGCCGTACGCCGCACTTGACAGCAACGGCGACCCTGTCGCATACCTTGTCGCGGACAAATGGAACGGCGTAAAAGAAATCTACGCCGAAAACGACGATATCTTCGAGGCGACATTAGCAGCGTGGGCGAACGAACGCGGCGACTTCGGCATAGACATGCCGCCGTGGTGCATATCCTACATAAACCGCTTATCCATGATAAGCGAAGGTATGCACATCAGCGGCTGCGGAAGCTGGAAAATCATGGATTGGGTATCGGTGATAAGCGGACTGTTAAGCGTAAAATCAACCTATCAACCGCTGATGGAAGGTCAAGCCAACATCGGCATACAAAATTACGGCACGCTTTCAATCCTAGCAAAAGGCGGCTCTGCAACATGCAGCCTTACCGAATGCAAGCCCGACGTAGATTGTGACAGCTTCACCGCCCTGCGCCTAATGTGCGGGCCGTTGCCTCCGCAAATGGTGACAGAGCTTCCTCCTGCGATAGCAGTGCAGCTTATGAATTGGTTCCCCCTGCCACTATTTACAAGCCGACCCGATGGAGTTTAATAGAAAAAAGCCCGAAAGGGCTTTTTTTAACTCAAAAGAGGTATACGAACGTGTATATTTTTTATGTTCTATCGTTAAAATATACAATAAATCATATGATATTTGAATAAATCATGTTGACAAATTCTATTTTTTTATTTATAATCTATATATAGAAGTAATTGCCAAGTCGAAAAGGAGCCAAAATCATGGCAAATAAACTAAAGCTCGGTATCTCCGCAAAAATTGCAATTGTAATATCTGCCGTTGTTGTAATAGTGCTGGGAATATTGATAACAGGCGTAATAATGACGTTTCGCGGCGCGATGAATTCGTCGATACACGATGAATTCACCATGACATCAAAAGCAAATGCGATTTACGCAAGCAATATCTTGAAGAGCGCGGAAACTTTGGCTGTTGATATGCAGCTTTATATCAATCATTATTATAAATATAAAGATGAAGAAAAACGCAACATGCTTGGGCAGGACTACAATTCGTGGCAAGCGCCTGGGATAAAGAATGATAAGAGCATGATTTACAATGTGCCTATCTCCGAGCTTGAGCTTGATGTGGAAAAATACATGCTCTTTACAATTGTTGATGCCATAAAAGCGAACCCTGACATAGCAGGTGCGGGAGTTTATTTTGAACCTTACAAGTTCAGCGAGTTTGTCGACGGATACGCGGTATACATTACCGACGACGATACTATCGAAACTGTCGCACCGGAATTTTACAACTTCTCCGAATACGGCAGCGAGGAATATTACACCATAGCCAAGGATCATCAAGAGCTTGTTTTCACAAAGACATATGAGTACGAAGGAATTGACATAATCACAGCAAGCGCTCCTATCATACATAAAGGCGAGATAATGGGGGTGATATGCGTTGATATTGACGTATCCACATTCTCTAATATGATAAAGCAAAACGACAGATACCCTTCGATGTACACGACGCTGTACAATGAAGAAAAGACGATCATCTATGACACAGAAGACTTAAACGACATCGGCAAGAATATGCAAACATTCTTTGCTTTCCCGAACGAATACAACGAGCTATCCTCTCTTTTAGAAAAAGGCAAACCATTCTCATACGAGAGTACGCGTGAAAACGGCAAAAAGGTGAGCCGATTCTACACGCCGATACCTCTTGCGGAAGGCAATTGGTGGATTCTTTCTGCGTTAGCCACAGACGACATTGACGCGATAATCAACAACGTTGTTGTATTTCTGATGATATCGGCTTTCGCTTTGGAGCTGTTGCTTGTTGCAAGCATTTTGTTTGCGACAAACAGAATGCTAAAGCCGATAGGCAAGATTCTAAAGGCCGCGCGCAGCATTGAAAGGGGCGACTTTGACATCGAGCTGCACCCTAAGACCAACGATGAAATAGGTATGCTGGAGCACACCTTTAACAGCATGGTGAAATCACTGCGGTCGGTTATCGTGGACATATCGCGCGTGCTTGATTCAATTTCAGGCAAGAACCTTGATGTGAAAACCTCTGTTGAATATCAAGGCGAGTTCGGCAAGATTCAAAGCTCAATCAATAACATCGTTTCAATCTTAAACAATGTTGTCACCAACATAAATGTGTCGGCGAAAGGCGTATCGCAAGGTTCGCGCATGGTTGCAACAAACGCGCAATCCCTAGCGCACGGCACGACAGAACAAGCAGGCGCAGTCGAAGAGCTTCACGCAACGATGACAGAAATCACAGCGCAAGTGACTGAAACCGCGAAAAACTCATCTGCCGCTCAAGAGATGGCAGAGGAGGCGTCGACGGCGATTAGCAACAGCAACCAATACATGCAGCAGCTCATGGAAGCAATGAACGCCATGAACAAAAAATCCAAGCAAATCAACAAGGTTATCAAGACAATACAAGACATAGCCTTCCAAACAAACATACTTGCGCTAAACGCCTCGGTTGAAGCCGCACGCGCAGGCGACGCAGGAAAAGGCTTCTCGGTAGTTGCAGGAGAAGTGCGCAACCTCGCAGGCAAATCCTCCGAAGCTTCAAAGAATACCGCGATGTTAATCAACGATTCCGTCGCTTCAATAAAAGAGGGCGTGCGCCTAGCGGAAATTGCCGCGAATGAGCTAAATGCTGTAGTGGGCAACGTAAATTCCACAGCGTCTGTAATTTCGGAAATATCGCAATCGTGCAAGGAGCAAGCAGAAGCTATCGCCTTGGTATCGGCAGGCATTGAGCAGATTTCAAGCGTGGTACAAACCAATTCCGCAACAAGCGAAGAATCGGCGGCCGCAAGCGAAACGCTTTCATCCGAAGCTTACATGCTGGAAAGACTAATCGTGGAGTTTAAGACTAAGGAGCAGAACCTAAAGCTGCCCCAAGCCACTCCGCTACTGACTTTAAGCGACGGCGGTTCTTATAAAAACAGCGATATTATTAATTTATAATTTAAAAAGCCCATTCCTGACAGGAATGGGCTTTTGTTTTATTCGGCGGTTATGATTGTTTTTATGTTCTTGCCGGATTTTGCGTGGTCGAATGCTTGGTTGATTTCAGCAAGCGGGTACGCGGTGTACATTTTTGCAAGCTGTGGAAGTATTTGCGGATTCTTTTGCAGAAATGCGATGTATGCTTGCACGTCCGTGAGCGAGTATTGCGACGAGCCTATGATGTGCAGCGCGTTGAAGGTGACAAGCTGCGGCGAAAATGGGATTGTGCCGCTGTTGGAATACTGTCCCGGCACTAGATACGCGCCCCTGTTGCGCAGCATTGCAACGCCTTGATTGAAGGCTTGCGGATTGCCTGACGCTTCAAACACTATGTCCGCGCCCAATCCTCCGCTTGCGGAGCGCACCGCGGCGATACATTCATCGGCGGACATGCTGCCAAGGCTTAGTATGCTTGTCGCACCTAACTCCAGCGCAAGGCCGTCGCGTTCGGGATTGCCGCCTGTGGTTATAGCTATGATGTTTTTTACGCCGATAGACGCAAGGTATATCACTGCGAACAATCCAACAGATCCAAGCCCTTGCACCACCGCGACATTGGCGGCGGCAACCTTGACATTAGCCTCCGCCGCAAGCCTAAACGCGTGCAGCGCAGTAGGTGCAGCGCAAGCGAATACGCTCGCCGACACAGGCTCAATCTCACTCGGCAGCTTTATCATGTTGCCCACGGGCGCGTATGTGCATTCCGCGAAGCCGCCGAAAAAGTGCGGAGCTTCCTCGGGGGATTTAAAGTATGTAACCCCCATGTTGACGCAGTTTGCGTCGTCACCCTCGCCGCACAATACGCAGCGGCCGCACGGCTGTGCTACGCTCACGATAACGTTGTCGCCTATGGCTATGCCGCTGCTGTTTGCATCGCTTTGGGCAATCTCGCGCACCTTGCCGACGAATTCGTGTCCGATAATCATCGGCGGCTGTACCCCGATTTTGCCGCCGTGAATGTGTATGTCCGTGCCGCATACGCCGCTTGCGATTAATTCGACCAGCGCATAGCCGCTTTGCGGCGGCGTTACTTCGTATTCATTTATGCTAAATGGTTTGTTTGTTCCTTGGAAAACTGCTGCTTTTGCTTTCATGCTGCCTCCTTAAATCTGTTTGGTATTTAGTTCGCGTTTAGCACGATAATATCCTTTATTTTAATTGACTTTTTCACTTAGGTTTAATATAATGTATGTATAAAATTAAGTTAATTCGAGAGGTAAATTTATGTTAAACGGGCTTAAATCGGAGCTAACTCCAAACAGGCTTGAGGGCAAGGACGTGCGCGGCATTTATATGTATCACGGCTATCAAAAGGCGTTGACACAGCCGAATTGCATTGCGCGTGCGCACGCTTTTCATGGGCTGCTTACCGAGCATAAGAAGCATATATATGACAACGATTTAATCTTGGGCTGCTTTCGCGGATTCATTAACGTTGAAGTTGATGAAGGATTGTTGGAGATTGCGAACAATTACAACAACAGCTTTGGGTATAGGCACTTTGGGTTGAATGGCGACCACGCTTGTCCGCGATATGATAAGCTGCTGGAAGTGGGGATTAGCGGATTGCGCGTCGAGATTGCGGATTCTATGCGGGTGCATAGGGACGATGAAGCTAGGGTGACATTTTTGCGTGCGATGGATATGACGCTGGATGCGTTTTCGGTTTACATAACCCAGTATGCAGAGCTTGCGCGTGCAAAAAGCATGACTGCCGATGATGAGCGTAAGCGGCAGCTTGCGGAGATTGCGCAGCGGTGTGCGAATATTGCGTTCGACAAGCCGCAAACTTTCGCCGAGGCGTTGCAGCTTGTTTGGTTTACGCATGTGGCGTATTGCTACGAGGGTAGATTCGCTATGGCGTTGGGGCGCATGGATCAGTATTTGTACCCATTTTATGAAGCGGATAAGGCGGCAGGGCGTATCACGTTCGATCAGGCCGTGGAGTTGTGCGCTAATGCGTTGTACAAGATTATGGGTATACGCGAGGTCGGCGGCTATGATGATGTTGTGAACATATGTATCGGCGGCGTAACTCCAGAGGGCGGCGACGCTACGAATGAGCTGTCGTATGCACTGCTGAAAGCCGTACACGAGTGCAATGTGCCGGGGCCTAATTTGTCTGCGCGTATTCATAAGGAAACGTCGCTTGAATTCATCAACGCTTGCCTTGATGTAATAGGCTCGGGGCTTGGATATCCTGCTATGATGAATGATGATGTGAATGTGCCTGCACTGCTTGAGCGTGGGTATTCGCTCGAGGACGCGCGCAATTATTGCATGGTGGGCTGCATTGAGAATTTTATTCCGGGGAAGCAGCCGCCGTGGAGCGATGGGCGTTACAATGTGCCTAAGTATATTGAGCTTGCGCTCAATGAAGGTGTGTGTATGCTGACGGGTAAGCCGATGGGCGTTGCCACACCACCTGCTTCTAGCTTTGCTACCTTCGATGATTTCATGGAAGCGTTCAAGGCGCAGCTTGATTATTCCTCCCAAGAATACGTCGCCATGTTCAACAATATGAACGATGGCATAAACCATAGCAACTACACCACTCCTTTCCTCTCGGTGCTGTTCGACGATTGCATAGCGCGTGGGCTTGACATAAACTGCGGCGGCGCGGTATATCCGTCTGCGCACGGAGCAGGCTGCATGGGAATCGCGACGGTCGCAGATTGCCTTGCCGCGATTAAAAAGCTTGTGTACGACGAAAAGCTTGTGACGATGGAGCAGCTTGTCGCCGCACTAAAAGCAGACTTCGCAGGCTACGACGAAATCCGCGCACTATGCCTGAACGCTCCCAAGTATGGCAACAACAACGACTACGTAGACCAATACGCAGTGTGGTACGTCGACCACATAGCAGAGCTATTCAACCGCTTCAAGACGCGCGACGGCGGCCCATTCTATATCGCAATCGCCTCCAACATCAACAACATCACGGCAGGCATGGAATGCGCGGCGAGCCCCGATGGCAGAAAAGCCAAGCAAGCTATGTCCGACGCCGCGTCGCCGATGTACGGAATGGACAAAAACGGCTTCACCTCGGCGATACAATCCCTCACAAAGCCTGATTACACAAAGGTGACGTGCGGCACAGTTGTAAACCAAAAGTTCAGCCCCTCAATCTTTTCAAGTCCGGAGAAGAAGCGAAAGCTTGCCCTTGCAATCAAAACCTATTTCAACATGGGTGGACAGGAGATGCAAATTAATTCGGTGTCGCGTGAGATTTTGGCTGACGCTATGGTGAATCCCGACAAGTACAGGAGCTTGGTTGTACGTGTATCGGGCTTTAGTGCGTTTTACACCTCGCTGTGGGACGAGGTGCAGAAGGATATACTTAATCGAACGGAGCAGGAGTAATGCAAGCCTATGTGTTTGACATACAAAAGTTTTCGGTGAGCGATGGCCCTGGAATTCGCACGACTGTGTTTTTGCAGGGGTGCAATTTGCGTTGCCCGTGGTGCCATAATCCCGAGGCTTTATCGAATAACCCGCAGCTGATGTATTTTGAAAATATGTGCAGCGACTGCGGATTGTGCACTAAGGTATGCGACGCGCGAGTGTCGGCGGATAAAGCAGATGGCGCGAAGTGTACGCTGTGCGGAAAATGCGCAGAGTATTGCGCAAGCGGAGCGATGCGCTTGTCTGCGAGGGCGTTGGGCGTGAGCGAGATTGTGCCTATTGTAATGCAGGATAAAGCTTTCTATGAGGCAAGCGGCGGCGGTGTGACAATATCCGGCGGCGAACCTATGTTGTCGCCCGATTTTATGCAGGAGCTTTTGCGTGAGTGCAAAGCCAACGGCTTGCATACTGCGGTGGATACTGCCGGAAGTGCGCCGTACTCCGCGTTCGAGAAGGTGCTGCCATATGCGGATTTATTCCTATTCGACATAAAGACAGCTTCGGCAGAGAAGTATGCACAAATCGGCGGCGACCTCGAGTTAATCGCGAGAAACCTCTCGAAGCTACTCGCTGTCGGCAAAGCAATCGTGCGCGTGCCGCTCATTCCAGGATTCAACGACAGCGACGACGACATCGCGGATTTGTGCAAGCTAATGCAGCAGCTAGGCGTAAGCGAATGCGACCTACTGCCCTACCATCGCCTAGGCGAAGCAAAGTATCGCGCACTAGGCATACCCTATGCCTACGCAAACATAAGCCCTCGCACCAAAGCTGAAAATGCGCAAGCAGCCGCACAATTCGCCGCCCATGGAATCACGGCGAAGCTGCAATAAAAAATACCACCATGCGATTTGCGTGGTGGTATTTTTTATTATTCACACGGGATGAACTCGGCAGTCGCCAACTTTATGTCGTTGTGCTTTAAGTCGCTGCCTTGCTCGATTGCGCCGCCCTCAAGTTTGATTGCAGGTGCGGCAGGGCGCGTTACAGTTGAGCCGTCCAGTTCTACCTTGACGCCGATGTTGTTTTCGATGCTGTCGTTTATGGTGATGTACAGCATTCCGCTGGTTTTGTTGTAGAACCAGCCTACGTTTTTCTTCACCTCGTGATGACTGCGCTTTTGCGTAAGCTGCTCGTCGTCCGCGAATACATTCGTTGGGCGCGAATTCATTCGGATTTCAAGCTTGTAGGTCGATGGGGTGAAGCGTTTGTTGCTTTGGGTGATTGCTATGTCGATTGCGTTGTTTGCTTCGGTCGAGGTTATCTCGGTGATGGTGTATTCGTTTTTGGTGATGTGGTTGAAGCTGTCGCCGTCGTCGGCGTATAGGCGGAAGGAGGAAGGCGCTTTTGTGTCGCTGTAGATTTTGAAGATTACAGTGTCCCACCTGCGTTCGTCTACGTATTTCACCTTTTCAATCATCGGTATGATTGCGCCTGACTTGATGAATACAGGTATGCGATTCTGGGGCGCGTATACGTTGGCAGTTGTGTTGCCGCTGTATTCGTAGTCGTAGTCCATGTCAATCCACTTGCCCTCGGGGAAGTAAACCTCGCGCGCTGTTGTGTTTTCAGTGAGTACAGGTGCGACAAGCATTTCCTTGCCGAACAGGTATTCATCTTTTATTCCATACATTTTAGTGTCATGCTGATACTCCAGTACCAACGCGCGCAGCATTGGCAATCCGCTAACACTCGCTTCATGCGCATAGCTGTAGATATACGGCAGCAGCCTGTAGCGCAGTTGCAGATAGTATCGCGCGGTAGCCTCCACCTGCTCGCCGTATTGGTACGGGGCAGCGTCGCCTACATGGTGCACGCGCGTTATGGGCGTAAAGCATGTGAATTGCAGCCAACGCTCGTACAGCATTCCCTGAGCCGCCCAATCATTTTTGTACAAGTGATTGTAGGTTAGGCTTTCGGGGTCGTAGGTTTGGGAGATGAAGCCGCTGGTGTCGCACGTCCAGTTGCTTATCGCCGATAGGCCGCTGTTGGCAGCTTCGCTTACGTGCGCCGCTAAGGTTTCGTAGTCGCAGTAAACGTCGCCTGTCCATATCGCGGTGTACTTCTTTTGAATGCCGCTCCAACCGCAGCGTGATAGCATGAATAGGCGGCGTTTGTTGCCGAAGTCCTTGAATATGTCGAGGTAAACATCGGACACGAGGTTTGCGAAAATGTTGCGCACACGCGCTCTTTCGCCTACTTGGTATACTGTGTTTTCCGGCTCATTCTCCGGCTCAACTAAGTCGTGCCACCAGCCGAGTATGCCTGCGTCGTAGTGCGGCTTAATCTGCGGCTTTAGCCACTCCTTCATGTTGGGGGAGGTGAAGTCCATCAGCTCGCCGTTGTAGTATCCTGCGGTTACTGTGTTGCCGTTGCCGTCGGTTGCGAATATTCCTGCGTCCAAGCCTGATTGGAAGTTGCAGGCTTCTTTTTTAATCATAGGGCCTGTGGTTGATAGGATAAACTTTACGCCGTCCGCGGAGTATGAGTGAATCTTGCCCTCGCTCTTAAACTCATACTTGTCGTCCCACTTAAAGTCAACGTTGACATGGCACCACACTGCGTCGATTACGAAGCCGTCGAATGGTATATCCTTCTCGCGCAAGGTGTTGATTATCTCGTCCATCTCGTACCAATCGTGGAAGGCGCACTTGCTTTGGATATAGCCGTACACCCACAGCGGGAATAGTGAGGGTCTGCCTGTTAACAAGGTGTATTGATTTATAACGTCCTTGAAGGTTGGGCCGTTGAAGAAGTAGAAGATTAACTCGCCGCCGTCGCAGGTGAGGTCGATGTATTCGTCGCTCGACTTACCCATGTCGAATGTGCCGTGGTAGCTGTTATCTACGAATATGCCGTAGGCATGTCCGTCGTTGCCTGTGCTGATGTAGAAGGGGATTGGTATGTCGGCGGTTACTTTGCCTTTGTTAATGCGCTGCCCTGTGATTAGGTCGCGTACGCTGCCACGCCTGTCCATATTGCCGCCCTCTGCCATATTGTCCTCGCCTAAGCCGAAAAAATGCTCGTTCTCGCCCAAGGCTGCGCGGATTGAAACTGCTCCGCCGTCGGAATCGATGGACAGTCCGCTGTCGTGCAGCTTGAACAATTCCTTGCCGCCCGATTTAAAGCATAGCCCAAGCGGATTCTTGCTTATGCAAAGGCTGACGGTCGCAGTGTTCACGCAAATGCAATCCGCGTTACCCTCCACCGAAAAGCCTGTGTGCGCAAAGCTTTCGTCCTCCACGCCATATGACGCAGGCTTCTCAAAGCTACCCTTGTCAAGCCACAGCCGCATAGTGTCGTCATTGCGAATATCCACGCGCAGCTTCAATGTGGTTGCGTCCACAACAACGCTGCTGCCCTCGATTGTGTAGCCATTATATATTCCGTCTTTAAACAATAATTTTGCCATAGTTACCTCTTATTTAAAAATGCGCGGCGCATTGTCTAGGGTTAATGCGCGTTCGTGATTGTACGCCTTTAGCAGAATATCCTTCTTTGTGTACTCATCGCTGTAAACCGTTTCGCCGTTTTCGTCTTGTTTATACACGAACATGCCGCCCCATACGCAGAACCACGACCACATCACGTTGTCGCGCACAAGCATGTCGATGTCAGGTATGCAGCCGTTTTCGGACAGCGCGATAATCTTGCGGCTTTGCGTTGTGTTGTATGCTTGCATGAATCGCTCGTACTGCGGCGTATCCTGTTGCTTTCCGGGATATATGTCTTCGCCGATGATGTCGCAGTATTCGTCGCCGGGATACCAATTCACGTCCTGCCCATTCCACACCCAAATAAGATTGTTCAACTTATGCACGTTGGTCATTCTGTCGTATATTAACTTCCACAGCTTCACGCAAGCGTCCGCGCCGCGTGCGCCCCACCAGAACCATGCGCCGCTTGCTTCATGCAGCGGACGCCACAGTATTGGCACGCCGTTATCCGCAAGAAGCTTAATCTTATCCGAAATTAAGTCGATGTCCTTTATCAGCAGACGATACGCTTCGCTATCGGGATTATCCAGCGTTTTAGCTATGTCGAACTTGCTATGCTTGGTGTAGAATGAGCCGTTGACCGGATTCTCCGCATCGTCCTCGAAGGTGTCGCAAGGGGCAGTCCAGTGCCAGCAGAATGTCGTAATACCACCTGCGTTGTGCCATTTTATCGCGTTGCCTACGAAGTCGCTCGGCGCGTCGTGGTATGTGAGATTGTGGCTGTTCTCGATAAAGTCGAAGCCGCCGAGCAATGGCAATTTGCCCGTAGTAGCTTTGAGCGTTTCCATCTCCTTGCTCACAAGCCCGTACACCTGCTGCCCTGTGATTATCTTTTTGCCGTAGTTTTCACGCAGGAAAGCGTACAGACGCTTTGCGTTATCGCTTGCGTTGGGATTTAGCAGCTCGCTGCCGACCGTGTATATATCCGACGGCATAGGCGCAGCTTCGGCAATTTCAATGTGGAACACATCGATAAATCCCCACGATTTCACAATCGCCGCCGTATGTTCACCCTTGGATAAATATATGCGGCGCACCACTGCATTCTCGCGCTCGCCGCTGTTTATTGCAAACTCCGCATACTGCTTGCCATCAACGTACAAATGGTTAAGCTTATGTGTAACTTCGCCCGGCTTCGGATTCTCCACAGCAAAGCCTTTGGATATACGCGCATTTACCGTGAATGCATAATAGCCGTCCGCCGGAGCAGTTATTGCAAAAAGAATAGCACTGTCGTCCTCGCCCAGCAGCGAAGCGCAATCGTCATGCCGAGTTGCATTAGTAAGCATAGCCTGTTCAATGGAATATTTTGTCATAATGACTCTCCAATAAAAATGTATGGGCGGATATTATCCGCCCGTTTGATTTATTTTATTATTATGTCGTCGCCGTATTGCAGCGCATTGTCGTTTTGCATATGCTCGTACAGCTCGTCTAATTGTGTGAAGGCTACTGCGGTGTATGTGTCCGCCGCTCCGTAGTAGATTGCGATTCTGCCTGTATCTTCGTCTGCTAAGCAGCAGCAGGGGAATGCAACGTTAGGCACAAAGCCGTTTACTTCATACTCAAGCTCGGGTGTCAGCAGGTAATTCTTCGTGCGCAGCAATACCTTGGACGGCTCGTCTTTGTCAAGCAAGCTCGCGCCGAAGGAATACACAAAGCCGTTGCACGTATTAGTTACGCCATGATAGAACAGCAGCCAGCCCTTATTCGTTTCAATCGGAATCGCACCGCCGCCGATTTTGGTAGCTTGCCACCAGTCGCCGCTTACGCTCATAACCTTCTTGTGCTTGCCCCAATATGTGAGGTCGGGCGATTCGCTGATGAATATATCGCCGAAGGGTGTATGACCATTATCCGACGGACGCGACAGCATTACATAGTTGCCGCCGATTTT
Organism: uncultured Eubacteriales bacterium; assembly: GCA_964479875.1. GTDB lineage: Bacteria > Bacillota > Clostridia > Monoglobales > CAYZNM01 > CAYZNM01. The sequence continues at coordinate 25,090 of CAYZNM010000013.1, read as the reverse complement.
GCGTGGGAACAGCACGCCGTTTCTGTTAAACGGAAGGAATGCGTTGTCGTAGCGATAGAAGGTTTTAAAGTCCTGCGTTTTGCCTAAGCCGATTGTTGGGCCGCTGAAATTCGCGCACCACATAATGTAGTACCAATCATCTATCTTAACTAAGCGCGGGTCGTAGGAGTAGCTGCAATTGTATTCCTTTCCGTCCTCAACGCCAATCCACGAAATTGTCTTTTCCTCAAACTCCCAATCAATACCATTTTTGCTGTAGCCAACGTGCAAGCCCGGCATAGTATTGGTGTGGTCAGCGCGGAACACGCCTACGAAACCGTCGCCGTACGGGCATACCGCGCTGTTAAAAATACGCGCCGCGCCCTTAACAGGATTGCGCTTTATCACAGGATTGCCCGAATATCTCCATACAACATTGTCGCAGCCTAATGGCCTATCTTCCCACGGAATATTCGGCAGCGAGCCTGTATACATCTTAATCTTTTCCATATTACTCTCCGATTGTCTTTTATTAGTCTACGTCTTATTATGCAAATGGGACGCCGCGTGAGCGTCCCACCTGCCGCTAATTGCTATTCTTATTTCTTCACTTCAACGAGGTTGAAGTTGTCGATAACGATAGAGCCATTCGGCTTGTGTCCGCCGATGGATACTACTAAGTCTTCCGCATTGGTGGTCAACGCGTCGTAGGTAACTTCAAAGGTTTGCTTTTCGCCGATGTTTGCATACGGGATTGTGTGCCATGTTAAGTCGCCGGCTGAACCGCTCTTAACTGCAACGAAGATGTAGCCGCTTGCGTCATGGTCGCCTAAGAGCTTATAGTCGAAGGACAGCTTGTATGTTCTCCAACCTGGGATTGAGATAACGTCGCCGTTTGTGGAGATAGCCGTGTTCCACTCGCCGTCAGCCGCAGGCATTGTCACCTTTAAGGATTTGCCGTCGATAGCTTCGTCGCCTTCAACGATTTCGATTGTGGTGTTCTCTTTGTTGTCGAACGCCTTCATTGCATCGTATGTGCCGTCCTCGAAGTCAATCGGACCTGTCCATGTGAAGTCGCGGATAATCGCTTCAACTCTGCCCTTAGCGAATGCGTCGAGGGATTCTTGCATCTTGGAGCGATATTTATCAGCTGTAGCTGTGATGTTGGATGTGGAAATCATCTCGCCATATACTTGGTTGATGATGTAGTCGCCTTCATCTAAGATACCATCATAGATAAACGGTGATGTTGTGTTCTTGCTCATTTCGCTGATTAATTGCTTTAAGTCGTCGCGGAGAGGACGCTCGTTTGCTTCGCGTCTTTCTTCTCCGAGCTTCGCCCATGTGTCGAGGAATACAGCAGCAGCTTCCGGATTCTTCGCGCCTGTGCCGATACCAAAGCCGTCAGCTTCTACCAGGTTCAGCTTTTCTGTGTTGTCAGGACCGTAGAATACAGGTACAACGCCCCACTCGAAGTCGATTTCCCCTGCAGCAGCCTTATCTTCAAGGTTTCTGCTTTGGAACGGACGCTCTAACCAGATAACTGATTGTTGGTTTAAGAATTCATTTTCGCCGTAGTCGTGACGGAACCAGCCTTCTTTTGTTTGTGCGTCGATTAATTGTTGTACGCCTGTTTGGAATTTCGGGTCGTTGAGGTTTTCGACAAGCTTGCCGTCCTTTAAAGTTACGAAGGAGGAAGCGTTAGCGTACGGCATAATTCTTGTTTGCCATGTAACGATACCCCATTGGTCGAAGTTGCCGTCGCCGGATGTATCACGTGCGAACTGTCTGCAAACGTCTGCGAATGTGTCGTATGTCCAGTTGCCTTCTTCGTAGTATTCGCCTGGTGTCTTGATGCCTTCAGCTTCAAGCTTGGACTTGTTGTAGTACATCAGCCAATATGATTCGCTTTCAGGCAGTGACGCGATGTATGTGTTGCCGTCGCGAGTGAATGTTTTCATGTTCTCTTGGGAGTACAGGTTTGAGGATAAATCCATGTAACTGTTTAGTGGTTGGAAGTAGTTGTACCAGTACATTTGCTCGAAGCAGAATGAACCGCCGAATAATACGTCGATAGGTTCGCCTGCAGCGTACATAGCCAGCAGCTTATTCTTCCATGCGCTCCAGTCAACGATTATAACGTTAACCTTGCCGCCTGTGTCCGCTTCGTACTTTTCGATTGCTTTAACGAAGCCGTCTTCCTTGTTGTTCATGTCCATACCCGGACGGAAGAATGTGATGTCGTAGTTGTCGAGTTTCTTGGGTTCTGCTGTTTGGTCGTCTGTACCTGTGTCTGTTGTTGCTGTGTCGCCTGTGTTGTCTGTGCCTGTTGCGGCCGAGGGCGTAGGTGTTGCGCTAGAGCCTGTGTTGCCGCCGCAGCTTGTTGCAATCAAGCTTAGTACGAGTACGATAGCTAAAATCAATGCTGCCTTTTTTGTTTTAAACATGCTTTCCTCCATATAATTTATTTTTTGATAGTAAGCATTGCGTGTGATAACTTCCGCAATCACCCCTTTCAATAAATATTGACTAACCAACAATACCTGTTCTCTCGATACTTTCTGTAAAGTGCTTCTGCGTGAATAGGTAGATAATCAGAAGCGGCATTAGTGCTATAAAGCAGGAGGCTTCAACCACAGCGGATTTCATAAGCTCAAGGTTGGCTGTAGCCTCTGTGGCTTTTATTGTGTTAAGGCGTTGCGTTAGCAGTGTGACTGCTACGGATATTGGGTAGTTGTTTTGGTATATCATCGAGGTGAGGTAGAAATCGTTCCAGTGCCACACTACCGAGAACAAGAATATCGTGAGCATAACCGATTTCGCGTTTGGCAGCATTATGCGCACGAACGCTTGCATTGGGCCGCAGCCGTCGATTAGTGCGGCTTCCTCAAGCTCCTTCGGCATTCCGCGGAAGAATTGCCGCGATATAAATATATACAGCGGCGAGCGTATGCCCATGCCGAGTGCGGACATTATCCAAAACGGTGTAGGCGAGCTTAGAAGGTTAACCGTTGCCGGTTCTCCTGTAAACCAGCCGATTATTCTGCCTATGCCTAGGAAGTCGAAGTAGCGGAAGTTTACATAAAGCGGAATTACATATGTCTGCACAGGCACGATTATCGTAAAGAGAAGTAACACGAAAAGGATTTCTCTCTCCTTAAACTTAAACCGCGCAAAGCCGTAGCCTACCATGAAGCATACGAATGTTTGCAATATTACGCTTGGCACAAGCATTTTCAAGGTGTCAAGGATAACCTTTGTCGCGTCCATTGTGTTCCACGCGAGTATGAAGTTGTTGAGCGTGTAGTTTTTGGGAATCCATACTACCGTTGGGTCTACTGCGTCTATGTTCGCCTTGAATGCGTTGCTTAAAAGATAAAGCACAGGGTACAGCAGCACGAAGCCTAAACCTACGAAAAAGAACAGCTTAAACAGTGCGCTAAGCACTCGCGAGGATATTTCTATGGCTCGCTTATATTTATGTTGCGGCTTTACAGCTGCCGCGCTTTGTGTTTGCATAGCTTCCTCCTAATCCACTGCATAGAATACATACTTCTGCAAAAGCTTGCTGACTATAAGGATAATCACCATTACCGCCGCGAAGTAGACTATGCTTATGGTTGTGCCCATTTCGTATTTGCCTTGCCCTATGACTTTTGCGATATAGCGCATAACCTCGTTGCCGTAGTCTGTGAAGCTGTCGATTATTGTGTAGATGACTGCAACGTAAACTGTGCTGGAAATCATGGGGAAGGTTATCTTCCACAACTTTTCCCATTCGGTTGCGCCTTCTATTTCGGCGGCTTCATATATGCTGCGCGATATGCTGTTGAGTGCTGCCATAAGCAGCAGTATCTGCACGCCGCTGCGCCACACAAGGCTGAAGACGTTGTTTATAATCTCGTAGGCGAAATCAATTAAGTTACCGGGAACGCCCATCTCGAACAGCAGCTTGCCTATGCCTGCGGCCTGGAACATGCTTGCAGTATCCCCTGCCATAGCCGAGGTGTCAACCATGACAACCTCTTGCAAGATTCCGATAACAACCGACGAAGCGATTATAACAGGGAAGAAGAATAACGCGCGTGCAAGCGTCCTCCCGGGGAATTTATCCTTTAGCAATATCGCGACGAAGAGGGAGAAGAATATGATAATCGGTACCTGCATTACCATTGCGCCTAGGGAGTTCGGCAGAATTTGTATAAACTCCGCGTCCTTGGTCATCAAGTCGATGTAATTCTTGATTCCCACAGCGGTAAACGTCATGCCTTCGGCCTTAATCTCTATCGAAGATATGCTGTAGTAGAAGGCTTGCGCGAAGGGGATTATGAAGAAGAAGATTACGCCGATAATCCACGGAAGTATGAACAGCCGCCCATACATCGCGTTGCGCGCTTCCATTGAAAAGCCGCGTTTATGCTTCATCGCCCTTCACCTCCCAGAACAAGATAATCCATCGCGGGAATTACTTTGCCGTTATATGTGTAGCCTGTTTTTGTTTTGTTTACTGCAATGCGTGTGCCGTCTGTGTATTCGGTGACGGTTATGCCTTTTGCTATGGTTGTGTGATTTGTTATTGCTTTATCCGATAAATTTGTCAATGTGCCGGATAGCTTTTTGTAGCTGTCGATTGCATGAGTTTTCCACTCGTCGTAGTTGAGGTAGCTTAGGTAGTCGTACCGCGATTGCTTTAGCTCGGGAATGTTGCGCTTTGCGAAGCTGTATTGAAGGCTTGCTCCTGTTTCGGCTGCTGTTAGTATAGCGTCGCGCGTATCGGTGAATGCGTTTACGTCTTGGGTGGAGTGGTATTTGAAGCCTTGCACCGCGATTTGGTAGAAGGGGACGTCGTAGTCGGTCATTGTGAACTTACTTGAAATCGAGGGAAGCCCTGCGAGGTAGTTTGTGTAGGGGAGCGCGTAGCCGTTTGGCATTGAAGCCATGAGGAGCAATCCGCTTTGGTTTACCTTCGCGAATACCTCGTCGAATGCGTTTATTGTGTTTTGGCGCGAGTGATAGTTTTCGCTTTTGGAGAAGTCGCTGTAAAGTCTGCTGCCCATTGTGGATAGTGCGATTCCGTCTGCGCCTGCCTTGACTGCTTTTGCGACGGATTCATTCGCGGCTGCGGCTGCTTTTTTGGGAGTGAGTAGCGCGTACGGCTCATATTGCCAATGTGATTCGTATGTGCTGCGAATGTAGGTGTACTGCTCCGACACAAGATTGTTTAAGCTAACCGCGCCCGAAAACATCTTGTTGTAGAACAGGCTTTCCTTGTACATGTTAACGGCGTCAACTTCGGGGAAAAAGGGAATGCCTTCGCTCTTTGTATACTTCGCAAGCTCCTTGAAGTCTTTGCCGCCGCCCAACGCTCCCTCGGGGGAGAATGACTTCATGTTGTCGATGGTCGTCTGCATACCGCCCTTATTCCATGAGGTGTACTGCACAGCCAACGACTTAGCCCCACCTACGCGAATCTCGTCGATTATGTCGCGCGCGTCACGATATGTAGTGAGGGGGATTATCGTGTCCCAAATTAAGCCGAAGTGGCTCTTGGGTTTTTCAATGCTGCCGTAGAGGTTCACGAACAGCGGATAGTTGCCGCTTTCAACTGTTTTGGTGAAGCCTTTTTCGTCGATTAAGAACTCGCGGTAGTTTTCAGCCATGCGTACGTAGCCGCTTTTGTCTGTGCTGTCAAAGTAGTAGCGAACCTCGTAGTCCTCGAGTGAATCCTCTGTATGCTCACGGATTCTTACGGTAACGGGAGCATTGGATTTACCTGAAATCTCAAGCGAGCCTGTTTCGCGTGCGATGAACTCAACATTCGCGCTGTTGTAGGAATGCTTGTAGCCGCTCACGCTTGCGTTGACAATTGCCTTGCTGTCACCTTTTGTGATAACGGCAGTCATAACCTCGCTGCCTTTGGCTATGCCGAATACGGGAAGCAGTGCCTCCTGCGTGTAATAGGTTTTGTATTCGAGTGTAATTGCAGCGTCGCGACCGTAGATATACTGCGAATACTCCGCCGATGTTTTGTTGTTATTGAAGTTGATGAGTGCGCCGCTTCCGTCCGGAACAAAGATGTAGCCGTCCTCATCTGTGCCGCCTGCGCCTAGCAGCGGCAGAAGCACGATTCCGCTTAGGGTGTACTTCTCGCCTTTGTCTACGACTTTATCCTTCTCAATTGCAACGTTTAGGAAGTTGTCGCTAATGCTATACCGCAGCGGTACAGTAATTCCCTCTTTCGCAAAAGTATATGTGCATAGCACACTATCGCCCTGTACCTCCACGGTCAAGCCGCCGTTTTTCACGCATGAAGCGGCGGAGGTCAACATCGTCATAGCATTAAGCCTGTCGATAAACTTTATCGCGATTTGCGACGCAAGCATAACTCTGTTAAGACCCTGCGCCTTTGGGTCATTTTCATACCCAAGCGGCTGACTGCGCCACAGATATCCGCTCGCGTTATTCTTCACGATAAAATTACCTGTTGCCTTATCCATGTAAAAGCTAAGACTGCCATTTTTAAGAAGCAGCTCGTGCCCCTCTATATCCTCGGCTGCGTATGCCGATATGGGCAGCATATTTATAAGCAGCGTAAGGCACAGCATAATCGCGGCAAGTTTTTTCATAGCAGCCCCCTTGTGTTTTATATTCTTCGCCATATGTTTACTTTCTTATCATTAATTCAGTTACAATCGTGGAGATGAAGCGTTGCAGCGTCGTGAATACGCTCATAAGCAGCAGTGCCACTATTAGCACGATTAAAATCAGCAGCAGCGTGTATATTATGGAAAGCACAGTCTTGCCGACCGTGAACTGATGTACAGCCTTAACTGCATTAAGCATTGCCACTGCCGACCATAGGAACGCTGTCACCTGCACAATTTGCAGGAAGATAACTTCCTCCGCTGTGATAAAGTTACTCGCAATAACCACAAACAGAGTGAGCGCGATATACGGAATCAACGCGTACGCCGACGCTACGTATATCTCGTGGAACTTGCCCTCGCCGTCGATCAGCGTGGTAACGGCCCAGTTTACGATTACCCACAGCATAAACACGCCTACGCTTCCGACGAATATCATCGGCACATTTATCAGCGCGGTGATGTTTATCGGATTCATGATAAACCCTGTATTCGTGCGTGTCAGTATCGTAACGGCGAATAATGCTGCAACGATAACGGTCGCAATCTTAGCCGAATACAGCTTCGTTTCCTTCATGTCCTCGTAGCCGCCGAATGGGTGGAATGCGCAGTACATCGGATAACGCCCCGTTGTGAGGTTGACCTTGTAAATGTCGTGCGCTCCCTTTTTGCGCTTGCGAATTATATTTACAATAGGAAGGATTATAACTGCAAGTGCGATTAGCACGAACCACGTGAAGTTATCGCGGATAAAGTCCGTGCGGTATTCCTTGAATGCGCTCGAGTATCCGCGCACGTAGAAGCCGCTTTTGTAGTAATCCATAGCTGTGGGGTAGTCGCCTAGCTTTTCGTAGGCTTTGCCTAAGCCTATGTAGGCAAGCTCGAGGTTGGTGTTTCGGTTTAAGGCTTCTTGCCACGGTTCGAGTGCTTCGCTGTATTTGCCTTGGTTGTATAAGCCCATGCCTTGTGATACGTAGGACGCATATTCGGTGGGGGCTAGTACGGTGATTGTGTTGCGTGTTTCGTCCAGCACTAGGTAGTTTTCGCCTAACTTATCCAACGCTACTGCGGATTGGAAGGTGAAGTCTTGGTCTGTGCGACCGCTTTTGCCTCCGGCAACCATTATAAGCTCGGCGTTTTCATCGTAGATGAATATGCGGCCGCGAGTTCGGTCGAGCCCTGCGATGAAGCCTGTGTCGTCTATGCAGACGTCGACGAAGAATGTGTTGTCGCCCCATGTCCAAACGTCGCCGTAGGCAGCCGTGCTTCCGTTTTTAAGCAGTACGTTAGTGCCCATTGGGTTTAGCTTTTTAAGCTGGTCGGTTAGTTGAAGATTATTGCTGCATGTGTATACAAAATTCTGCGGGTCGATGTCGAAGTTGATGTACTCGATTGGGACGTTGCGCAGCATTTTGTCGCGCTGCTCTTGGTTTAATATGCTCTTCCAGAATTGTGAGATAAGCACCATCGGTGTTACGTCAACGCGGTTCGCGCCGTAGAATCCTAGGAATGAGCCGTTTTCGCCGAATAAGAATGCGCCGCGGTACATACCGTAGGATATTACATAAACTGTGCCGAGCGAGTCTACGACTACCTTTGCAGGCTTAAATTCATAGCTGCTTGGGATTATGTCGGAATCCGGTCTTGTCAGCTTTTTGATGAGGTTGCCGTCAGAATCTGCAACAAGCACTGCTTGCAGACCGGAATCGGCGATGTACATTGTGCCGGATTTATCAACGAACAAGCCCTTGATTTCGCCGAAGTCTAAACGTTCGCCGTTATCGGACAGGCTGTCTATCACGCGCGAAAAGTTTAAGTCGCTGTCCAGTACAACAATGCGGGAGTTACCTGTGTCCGCGACGTATACATAATCGTCGCGCACGAATATGTCCTGCGGACTTTTGAAGTCGCCTATGCCGTAGTCGCGTGCGTATATCAGTCGCTCGCCTGTGTAGCTAAGCGGCGCGTAGTACTCCATCTGCTGCTCGCCGTAGATGTAGCTTTCGTACGGAGTTTCCGCGCTTGCCGCGACGCATAGGTTAAGCACTAGCAAAGCAATCAAGCACGCGGCTTTATATCGTCTTAACATAACCATTCCCCTAATTCAATAGTCAATTTATTTAATACCCGAAGAAGCCATCGTTTCGATTACGTGACGCTGCGCGAATACGAACAATAGCAGCGGCGGAATCAGCAGGAACAGCGACACTGCCGCGCCTACGCCTGCACGCGATATACCTGCGGCCGCGATAGGCTCTAGCACGTATGTCAAGCTTTTCAAGCTTTCATCGTAGATGAATGTGCTGCCTGTTACCTGCCACGTCATTTGAAAGGCGAATATCGCAAGCGTAAGCCATGCAGGCTTTACTACAGGCATTACGATTTTCCAGAAGCACTGGAACTCCGACGTACCGTCGATTCGCGCGGCCTCAAGCAACGCCGTGGGTATGCTTTGCATAAAGCTTGTCATAAGGAATAAGCCGAGCGGCAACGCCATAAACGGGAGCATAACGGCCGCGTATGTGTTAATCAGCCCGAGCTGCGACATAACCACATACTGCGGTATGTAAGTAACCGAAGGCGTAAAGAGCAGCGCAAGCACGATAAGCTTGTTGAGCGTCTTTTTGCCGAAGAAGTTATGCTTTGCAAGCGGATACGCTGCCATCGACGCGAATATCACGTGCGCAACAGTGGATACGCCTGTTATAAAGAAGCTGTTGAAGATATACCTTGTCAGCGGCACCCATGAGTTGCTTATAATGTTCGCCATCATGACGAAGTTTTCAAGCGTGGGGCGCACAACATAAAGCTTGGGCGGGAATGTGAATATTTCGTCCAGCGGCTTAAACGCCGACACAAATGTATACACGATCGGCAACGCCAAGAATGTACCGAACAACAGCAGTATTATCAAGACAACGAGGTTGCCGCCCCATGAACGGTTAACCTTTTGCTTACCAATTTTCGCCATAGAACACCATCTTTTCTATTAGGAATCTGAAAACTTGCGGAGTGCATTTGTTATAATGAAGTTAGTCAGCAGCATCATGCCGAACAGCAGCACTGCGATAGCCGACGCATACCCCATTTCAAAGCGCACAATACCTTGGTCTGTTATATAGGTAACAATCGAGTCCGCTTGATAACCCGAGGTCGGGAAGCCTGCCACCTTCATAATTACAACCGATATACCGAACGACGCACCAATCTGCATTACCGCACCGAACAATAGCTGCGGAGCCATCGACGGAAGTGTCACATACCAAAGCTCTTGGAAGCGATTCTTTACGCCGTCTATCGCTATAGCCTCATACAATTCCTTGTCGATAGTCTGTAGTCCTGCGATAAAGGAGAGGAATGCTTGCCCAAGGCTAAGCCATAGCTGTATCACTATGATAACGCCGAGCATGTAATCTTGGTTAGTCAGCCACGCTATCGGCTCTTTGATAAAGCCTACTTGCAGCAGCAAGCCGTTGATTAATCCATATTGGTCGCCGCTGAAAATGAACTGCCATATTACATAAATGGAAGCACCCGCCAACGCCGGAGCATAAAACACAAGCGTGAGCAACGCCCTTGTGCGCGGCTTAAACTCGTTGATGAGCCACGCGAATAAGAAGGAGAGGATATAGGATATAGGCCCTGTGATTATTGCGTAAACCAGCGTGTTTTTTACAACGATAAGGAAAATATCGTCGTCCAGAAACAGCCGCTTAAAGTTATCCCATGCGATAAACTTAGGGAATTTAAGCATATCAAAGTATGTGAAGCTTAGGAAAATCGACATTAGTACAGGCAGCACGGTGAATATGAAGAAGAGTATCATAAAGGGTGCCATAAGCAAGTAGCTGTCCCTGCTTGCCTTTATCTGCTGCCATATGCTGCGCTTTTTCAAGGGGCTTTCCGCGATTTTTGATTTCATTATAAACACCTATTCTATTTTAATTGCCGAACAGCTCGTTGCGTTTACGCGCAAGCTCTTCGTTGGTGGATTTGTTGCAGACGAACAATGCTTCGCGGTAGTTTTCGTTTTGGTAGAGGACACTGCGGAAGGCGTTGTCCAGTGTGCGAATTAGGTAGTAGCCGCCGGGGACTTCGGGTATATCTTTGAGGTGGCTCTTTTGCTCGTTGAGAAGTTCAAGCTCGCGGTTAGTCCACGCAAGGTTGTTGAATGCCGCGTCGTTCGCTGTGTTAAAGCGTGCGCCCGGGCCCATTATACCTTCGAGCTGCTGACCGTAGGAGGTTTGTGTGGCTTCGGTTGTGAACCAGTCCATGAACTGCCAGCACGCTTCCTTATTCTTCGCGTTGGACAGCATTATAGCTCCTGCGTCGCCGTCGCCTGTAGCTTCCGACCTATCGATTGTGCCGTCGGGGCGCATTGTTCCCGGAATCGGCACCATATCCCACAGTCCGCGAATTTCAGGCGCACTCACCGATAATTGGTTGTACTGCGAGAAAGGCGCAATCGCAATCGGCATTTCGCCGGAGCGGAATCGGTTGAAGAAGTCGTAGTACAGCTCTAGCTTATACATCGTGTAAAAGTCAACCCACTGCTTGAATGCTTGCACAGCTTCGGGAGTGCCTAACGCCGTTTCGGTTAAGTCGTCGGTGTAGAACTGTCCGCCCCCTTGCAGAAGCAGCGTCGAGAATATGTTGCGCGCACCTAAGCCTGAATTGATAAGCTCCTGCGCGTCTGTTTTTTGATATGGCAAGCCCACCGACATATTGTTGCGGTTGAGCGTTTGCATTACGTCGTACAACTCCGTCCATGTATTGGGCGGCTGTATGTTTAAGTCGTCGAACACGTCGGTGCGGTAGAACATCATGTGGTAGCCTTGGGTAACAGGCAATGCATACACGCCGCCGTCGAATGTATAAGGCGTAGCCGCGCCGGGAGTGAATCGCTCCATAACCTCGTCGAAGCCCTCGAACACAGTTAAATCCTGCAACGCGCCGCGCACTGCCAAGTTTACAGGCTGTCCGCGCGATACCATCAGCGTAACGTCGGGACCTTTTCCTGCGAGAATAGCTTCAACCAAGCCTGATTGCACCAGCGACATTTTTACGTTCACGCCGGAGTTAGTCGAAAAGCTGTCGTCTATCATATACTTCAAAATCTGCGCTTGGTCGCGTCCGCCGAAGAACCATACGGTTATGTCCTGCGCTTCTTCGTCGCCCGATTCGCCGATGCTGTTGTAGTCCTCGAAGAAGGAGGAGAAGAATGATTGCACGGAAAATGCTATGCTTTGGAAGAATCCTGCGTTAGCTTTGGGGGGCTTTACGCCCTCGGCCGCAACGTGAATGTAGTCAAGCTCAAGCGGTTGGTCTAGCACTGTGAGAATCCATGCCGACAGCGCATTTACGTTTTCGCGCATTTTCTTTATTCGTGCAGGAATAGTCTGCGGCTCTTTGATGAAGTCCTTGAGCTGCTCGCTCACGCGTTTAAGCAGCGCGGAAGTGGAGGAAGCCTTGCCGTTCAATTCCTCAAACATAATCACGGCTTCGTCTAAAATTTTCGCGTTGCTTTCTAACTCATTTAATAGGAAGGGAAGCTCGCGCTCGAGATAATAGTCGCGGTATGGGTCAGGGTTCGGCGACGTTATCATGATTATCTTCCTATATAAATCGTTGAGCGCGTATGCGGATTGGTCTACGACTGCGATAACCTCCGCCCAATTTCCTACGGTTGCTTCTAGCTTTAGGGAGTGCGTACCTTTTGTTAAGTAGAATTTGTACGGCGACTTATCGCTGTCGCCCAGCGTTTGTGTGTACCAACTGCCCGAATATGGGAAGGATACGGCGTTCATCTCTGCGAACGGCACTTCACCGTCGATATACACGCGGCGTACCGTGGACATGCCCAACTGCCAATTCTGCCGCGCTTTCAGTGAAATTTCGTAGAATCCGTCCTCCGGCACGTCGAAATCCCATGAAACCCACATGCCTTGCTTTGCCCACGTCCACTGCCCTATTGTGTTCAGCTTAATCTTGGCAGGGTCGTTCGGCGATGTCGCTGCGCTTGTGCGGTCGTACATCGGGCGCAGTGCTTGGTCGGACTTTAATGCGGTATGCTCCGCTTCAATAATCTGCGCGTAATCGGCAGGGGCATTATTCGCTCCGCCCGAATACTTTTGCGCGTATTCCGAATATGTCACATGCTTTGGCTTTTGATAAAACTTTATCTCCGAAACGGCCATAGCCTCGCGCGACAGCTCAATGCTTAGCGTGTTCGCGCCCTTTTCCACGTAAAACTCATATGTACCGCTGAAAAAACCTTCCTTTTCGTCGAGGGCTACAGTTTGCCATGCCGGCTCTTCGATAACATTCGGCGGAAAGTCGTTTCCGTTGATAACACGCACCGCGCTTTCGTCGCGCCACAAACGCTTTAGCGACAGCAGCGAAGCTTCGTCAAAGGGAAGCTCGCCGTTTAGCTTAAGCGACATCTCGATGTCGCGACCCGACGCAGGAAGCTGATAATACTCAATCGCGATGTTGTAAACGCCGCTCTCTGCCGCGTCAAAGCTCCATTCGGCAGAAGGTGCGTCTTTGTCCAAAACAATCGCAGGCTTTCCGTACGCGTCGGTAAGCTCCGCACTTGTATCTGCGTCGGCCGCCGCGAGGATAATCTCCCCTTGCGGATGCGCCGCGCCTTGGAAGTCGCGCACGTAGCTATAGTACGAGCCGCCCTTGCCTTCATATGTAGCAGCCGAAGGGACCGCAGCAGCAGGCGCAGCATAATTCGCCGAGCTAACAGTAATCGCGGCTGCCATAACCATAGCGACAACCTTCAACCCATTCCTTGCAAGTTTATTAATGTGCTTAAATTTACTCATATCGACACCTGCATTTAACTTAATATTTACTTTATCTTAACTAATTATACATAAAGTAATACATATTGTCAAGTATTATTTTGATAATTTTAGCTATATTAAACAAAATATCCAAAGTTTATATAAGTATTGTAAAAATATGCAGATTTTTCAAGATAAATCGATTGCTAAATATCTTTTTCTATTTAGCTTCATTTATTCTCATCACTGAATCTTTTATAACAAGCTCCCCTGTGATTAATCGTCTGCCTGCCTTGTAGCTGCTTTGGTTTATTTTTTTGATGATGATGTCTACTGCGACGTGCGCCATTGCTTCCGCGTCAAATGCGACCGTTGTTATTTTCGGCTCACATATGTCGGAATATATGAAGTTGTCGAAGCCTACGACCGAAACATCGTCGGGTACTGAATAGCCGTTGGCGTTCAACGTTTTAACCAGATTGAATGCGATTTCGTCGCAGTTACAGATGAAAGCCGTCGGCATTTTTTCCGGAAGCTGTAGTGGGATAAACGCTCCGTCCTCGTCCCTGTCGTTGATTATGCACTGGGATTCTATGGGGATTCCGTATTCCAGCAGCGTTTTGGAATAGCCGAGGTATCGGTCTTGAATGCTGCTCGTCGCGCCGATTGAGCCCACGAAGCCGATTTCCCTATGACCGTTGTCGATTAAGTAGCTGCATAATAAATAGGATAGGTAGTAATTGTCCGCGACAACGCAGTCGATATCCGTGCGATGCTCGTAAAAGTCGAGGAAAAGCTTAGGTTGCGTAATCTCTGTAATCACGCTTTGATATTCCCTATGTACCTGCCCCAGTATGATTATGCCGTCAGCCTTTTTCTCACGGATAAGCGTAGGCATTACAAGGCTGTCCTCGTCCTCGGTTTGCAGCATTTCAAGTATGCCGCAGTAGCCGCGTTTAAGCAGATTCGAGGATATAAGCTGATGCAGCTGCCAATAATAGGATTTATTTTGATTGATAAACCTATCCGGCACAAGTATGCAGATGTTTTTAGTCACGCCGCCGCCGTCTGCCTTCTGCGGCTTAGGTGTATACCCCATATCCTTTGCCACTTGCAGAATCTTCTTTTGCAGCTCCGCACTAACTCCGCCCTTGTCCGCGAGAGCCTTTGAAACGGTGACAATGCTGATTCCAAGCTCCTTCGCTATATCGCGCATGTATATGGTCTTTTTCATACAATCCTCCTGTTGATTAAACTTACCAAGCTACTTAAATATCAATTAAGCATATTATACTTCTGTTTAGCTAAATTGTCAACACATTTAGCTAAACGATTAATTGGAGGATATTTTCAGTAGTTCTTAAAAATTTCTTGACAATTTGGTCATTCCATATTAAAATAGTAATATCTGTAATTATATTAATTGGAAAGGGGGGCGGCTTTATTCCATCATTATTGTTTAATATTATCTACACTGTAATAGTGCTTGTTTTAGTAGGAATTACCGGGGTAATTGCATTCCGAATGGGAATTTCTTATAGAAAAAAGATAGCTGAAACAGAGATTGGCAGTGCCGAGCAGCACTGCGCGAAAATAATAAACGAAGCGGAAAAGCAAGCTCAAAGCAAAAAACGTGAAATATTGCTAGAAGCAAAGGAAGAAACGCACAAGCTAAGAAATGAGTTTGACAAAGAAGTGAAAGAGCGCCGAAGCGAGTTATCGCGCGAAGGACGCCGGATTCAGCAAAAAGAAGAAGCGTTAGATAAAAAGCTAGACACCCTTGAACGCAAGGAAGATGCAATCGCAAAAAAGAACGTAAAGCTTGATGAAAAACTGGAAGAAATTGAGAAGATTGAAAAGCAGCACCTTGAACAGCTGGAGAAAATAAGCGGCTTTTCAAGCGATGAAGCAAAGGATTATCTGCTGACTATCCTCAAAAACGAGATAACACACGAGTCGGCAATCATGGTTAAGGAAATCGAGGACAAGGCTAAGGACGAAGCTGACAAGCGTGCCCGCGACATCATCGTAGGCGCGATACAACGCTGCGCGTCCGACCATTGCGCGGAAACCACAGTTTCTGTTGTGCAACTGCCCAACGAGGAGATGAAGGGGCGAATTATCGGCCGCGAGGGGCGCAACATTCGTGCGCTTGAATCACTTACAGGTATCGACCTCATTATCGACGACACTCCCGAAGCTGTTATACTTTCAGGCTTCGACCCTGTGCGCCGCGAGGTTGCAAGGCTGTCGCTTGAAAAGCTTATAGTCGACGGACGCATTCACCCTGCGCGCATAGAGGAAACAGTCGAGCGCTGCAAAAAGGAAGTGGATGCGACAATCAAGCAAGAGGGCGAGCGTGCCACGTTCGACACAGGCGTACATGGGCTTCACCCTGAGCTTGTCAAGATTATCGGCAAGCTAAAGTATCGCACAAGCTACGGACAAAACGTCCTCAACCACTCCATCGAAGTATCGCACCTGTGCGGACTTATGGCGTCCGAGCTAGGCTTAGATGTAACCTTAGCAAAACGCGTAGGCTTGCTGCACGACATCGGCAAAGCCGTAGACCATGAAGTCGAAGGCTCACACGCAATCATCGGCAGCGACCTTTGCAAGAAATACAAGGAAAACAGCGAGGTTATCCACGCAATCTCTGCTCACCACGACGAGATTCAGCCCGGCTCATTAGTCGCTTTCCTAGTGCAAGCGGCGGACAAAATCTCCGCAGCAAGACCAGGCGCAAGACGTGAAAATCTCGAAAGCTACATCAAACGCCTTGAAAAGCTGGAAGATATAGCCAACTCATTCGAGGGCGTAGAACGCTCCTTCGCAATTCAAGCAGGACGTGAAATCCGCATCATGGTAAAACCCGAATCCGTTTCAGACGACGAAACAGTATTAATCGCCCGCGACATCGTGAAAAAGATAGAGGACAACCTTGAATACCCCGGACAAATCAAGGTCAACGTTATCCGCGAGTTGCGCAGCATAGAATACGCAAAATAGAAAATACGAGCGAAAGCGCAAAAAATATAGTCATTTTTGTTTCATTCAATTATATCACACGCCTAATAATACTAGCTATAATCAAAGAAACAAAAATGACTTCATCACATTTTTGATTATAAATAACTATACAGCGAGGTTATCTTGAAGATATTGGCAATCGGCGACATTGTTGCCACTGTTGGCGTTAATTTTATAAGGGACAACCTTCCTGCAATAAAAGCGGAGCTTGGCATAGACTTATGTATAGCCAACGGCGAAAACAGCGCAATCGGCAACGGAATCACGCGCAAAATCGCCGACGGCCTTATCCAAAGCGGCATAGACATTCTCACGATGGGCAACCACACCTTCGACAAAGGCGAGGTTGTCACCCTGATGAACGAGGGTATGCCGATTATCCGCCCTGCGAACTACCCTTCCGGCACTGCCGGAAACGGCTGCTATCTGTTCAATATAAAAGGGATGTCCGTTGCGGTCGTAAACCTGCTCGGCAGAGTTTTCCTAAATCCCGTGGAATGCCCATTCCGCACAGTGGACTATTTACTGGAGTGCCTAAAAGGCGACAATGTCGACGTGATAATCGTAGACTTCCACGCCGAAGCCACAAGCGAAAAGCAAGCGATGGGACACTATCTCGACGGCAGAGCCACCTGCCTTTTCGGCACACACACGCATGTGCAAACCGCCGACGAGTGCATACTCCCCAAAGGCATGGCGTACATCAGCGACCTAGGCATGACAGGCCCCGGAAATTCCGTACTCGGCGTAAAAAGCAACCTCGTAATAAACCGCTTCATCACCTGCATACCTTGCCGCCTAGAGCCGTCGGACAATCCTGCGATTTTCAACAGTATAATCCTGGAAGTGGACGACAGCACCAAAAAAGCAGTGAGCATAACGCGGCACAATTTGAAGGAATAGAAAAAGTTACTATATAAAAAGTCGGTAGTGTACATACACTACCGACTTTGTTTTTATAACATCAATGCCACTCTTGTACAGCTGCGCAAGCTCATCAAGCTTTTACTTCTTAAAAAATTCCACGGAAAACAAATACATCAATCGTTCAAATTCAGAGAACGAATCGCTGATTATTGCATACAAACATCTCCTATAATCGGTGAAATCGAAGTTGATGAAAGCTACTGCATACGCGGCAAGCGAGGGCTTGGTGCAGGCAGCAAGACCATTGTTTTTAGTCTTTTCAAACGGAACGGAAAGGTCTACACAGAAATCGTTCCTGATTGTAAATCTGCCACTTTACAGGCTATCATCCGCGGTCGTGCCGATATTGAATCGACAATTCATTTATCGCAATGAGGATTTATACCGTTTGCTAAGGATTGATGGAATCAGCATAATGTATGTTTTGCAGCATGAAATCAAGTAATAATACATAAGCGTTTACCAAGAGGGAACGAGCATATGTTTTCGGTCAAAACCAAGAATGACGTTAGGACAAATGTTTGGTTCGGCTGTAACAACGAGTTGGAACAACCATTAGAGGGTGGCGTGAAGCAGGAACAAGTTCGGCATAGACAATCAATAGTTATTAAATTTCAGGAGGTGCAATATGTGTAATATTAATGAGATCATGGAAATGTTGTATGGGAATAACAGCGAAGAAGTCCAACAAAAAGGTGTCGAATTAGCGAAAAATATTAAAAGCATAAATTCATTTGTTCTGCTGAATGATCCCGGAAAGAAAGTTTGGGAAAATTGCGCTAAAATTTTAGCCGATAGGTCGGATGAAGAATTGAACCCATATTTACTCCGATTATTAGATTGGGTTCAAGATCTGAATTGGCCGGGGGCGAGAATAATCCTTGAACGATTTAAAATCTATCGTGAAATTGAGGAGCTGGTTTCTAGTGTTGAATATTGCGTGAAAGAAGCAGTTGCGTGCAGCGTATTTGATGAAATGAAATTGCTTGATCACATTTCAGAATTGCTTGACAATGAAAAATTGAAGGCAGCTCTTTCGATAGAGATATTGGAAATACTTCAAAAGCATTATCATAATTGAGGTTGGTGGGACGAAGAATGAAATCTAAAGTATTCAACATATTAGAACTTGTATTCAGCCCTCACTCCATGATATAGTCAATCACGTTTCATTCAATTATATCAGAAGTGCGACAAATGCTGATGTAATCAAAGAAACGTGATTGACTAGCAGATTGTTTTAAAGTTGTTTGAGTATACAATGCTATGTGTAAAAATATTAACGAGGAGCACTGAAAGTGAAAAAATTCAAATTTGAGCTTCCCATAAACATGTTTGTAAGAAAACACTACTGCCCCAAATGCTCAAACAAATTGGAAATAAAAAAGATGAAAAAAGTCGTAAATTCAAAATCTGAAGAGGCAAAGAATTTTGATTTTTCTACAGATGACGGCACTCTAGTGGGAGATGTTGAATTTACTTGGTATGTTTATTATTGCTCAAATTGTAACATAGAAATTACTAATAAAGAAATGAGAGAAATACAACACAACAGAAAAGGGAAAAAGGAGGCATTATGGGATTTGTATTTTTCATAATAATCTCTATTTTGATTCTATTGCTTTTTCAAATAATATTAGCACGGCAGGGGTAAATAGTTCGTAAGTTAAATTTGAATCTATGATTAACATGAGTAAAAAATTCCTGAATATATACGGCGACTTCTATCACCTTGTAAACGAGATAGAGGATTGGGAGTATATTAAAAACGGATGTAATAGGCATAGAGAGAAATAGACATGGGAAAATTGATTCGTATTGCATTCTTAGTAATTGGTTGCGTAATTACGTTGTATATTTTATCAGTTGTTTTTGCAGGTTCATACATAGGCGGAGCTTTCAACTCTCCGCCTAACAAAGACAAAGTGGAGCAGTATCTTCAAATGAATAGAGATAATATCCTGATTATTACAGAATATTTAATCAATTCCGAATACTCTGAAATATTTATACAAAATGATCATCACGAAAGAGGTGTAATGTTTACAGGGCTTGAAACCGGAGATGTGCAGATTGATGATGCTGAAGTATTTGATGCTATTGGTGAGCTTTTCAAGAAAACAAAGAGTGGTGTGATTGATAAAACTGAAAACACCATACACATTCAAATATGGTCTAACTTAGATAATGGCCGCGGTATAGCATATTCAATTGATGGAAAAGAGCCGAGTTTAAATTTCCTTACAAAATCAGAACCCTTGTCGGTAAAAGATTGGTATTATTATGAAGAGGATTATAATGAATGGAGGATTCAAAATAACAAAAATAGCGAGTAGATACATACGATGCAAAAACAAGCAGAAAAGTGATGGAACAGCGCGTGACGCCCATGGAGGAATTCCTAATCCGAGTAATAAAACTATAGATTGGCTACAAAAAAACGGGTGGAAAATAGGAGAGTGACTATGAAAGCATTTGGATACAAAAAGAACAGTAGAAAGTTAATCGAATTATGTGAAGTCTCTTTTCAATCCAGTATCGAAGAGCTAGAAAAGATGATAGAATTTTTGCAGGATGTAAAAGCGCAACATAGTAGTGTTATAAATAAAACGGATTTGTGTCATTCGCATTATCGAGATTGGGATACTATGTGGAAAGATGGCTCGATAGATATTGTTGTCGTTACAATAAACCCCACTTCTAACCTAGATTGCAACACACTCCCTGATGATCGAAGCGGAGAGGAGCAGTAACTATGGAAGAAAAGGTTCTTCCTTTAATCAGCGTTGAGTTTAGCTTAGAGGGCGACGAATTTGATTTATGCTCTGTTACGAATGCTTTGGGGGTACTTCCGAGCAGGACATGCACAAAAGAAGATTGGCCTGATTCTATAAAGAATAATGCAGCTAATTTGCCAAGTGAGATCAGACCCCGAACTATTTGGGAGTTGGATACACCTAAAGTAACCAGTAAATCTGTAAGCGAGCAATGCGAAATACTGATGAATATATTCAAAGGAAAAGAAGGTATTGTTAACAAGTTGCGCGAAAGATACAATCTGAAAAAGAACAGCTCATATCAAAACAAGAGTCGTCCAAATATGGGCGGCTTTTGCTATGTTTGTTTGGATTATTCAGCTAACCTCGAAAATGACATACCGGGTGTGGCACTCGAGCGAATGCTCATTTTGTTAGTGACCTTTTCTCGATTGCCAATCGAAAATACATAACTATATTTATAAGGCACAAAATACTCATATACAACTTTTCAAACGTTGTGCCAAGCAGTTGTTGTACCAGTCCAAATATGGAATACACAAACAAAGTCCATAATAAAACTTTCAGCACTGTCAAATATTTTCTTACTTTTATTACCCCGCACGCCCACATATTAACAAATATCATTACAAGTAAAATACCTATGCTAAAAATGGATGTTTGTTGCCCGATTGCAAAATTTGTTGAACGTCCTCCGTTTATCCATGTGAATGGCATTAAATTAATAATAACAAGAGCGTGAACTATAATTGTTACAATTAAAGCAGTAATATTCAAGTAGCCTGCTACTTTCAAGTTTATTTTTCTTATCCTATCCATTCTATCTCCTCAATATTATACAAAAATCTCCATGCCCTGCATTGAGTAGCTCCACCTCGCAAAACTAAACTGAAAACACATGTATTTATCTAACAATATTATACCACAAAATCAACATGAAATCAACTACCACACCGCAAACATCGCCCATCTACGCTACCTTAAAAACGCCCGCAAGTGTCCTGATAGCAGTCATATAAAACACTGCATCAGCTATTGTAATATACCCACTTGATACATTTGCAATCATACAAATAAACATTATACCGTTGCTAATTATCAATTGGATAATAGCTCGATTAACGTCATAATAGCGAAAAGATGATTTTTCTGATTTTTTGAACCAGCTTGTTCTTTTGCTAAGAACATCCGAAAATAAATCCTGCAACCACGATTTAAGATTATAGAGCTTAATATCTGCATTACATTCGATTAATGAAATAACAAGCCTAGCAATACAGAGATTCGATAATACCAGTAAAACTTTTAACGGAGCTTGTGCTATGCTTATGGTTCTGTTATAATCAAAAATCCCCCTCGTGCACATTTCGGGGACGAATAGTGCATTATATTTGCTTATGGCTTCAGTATCCCCGTCTGCGGCATAACTTTTCATTGATTGAATTTGGTTAATATAACATCTCTGAATCCTGTTATATCTCTAAGTGCTTGAAACGTTGATGGACAGAGTTCTACTTACCATATGCCGTGGGTAGATCTCTCCGTGGTGCTCCTGTGCGTAATACCCAAAACACACCATTGATGAATCGTCGGTTATCCTCTGCTATTTGACCCCATTGTCCTGGTTACCCTGGTAGTAGTGACCGGACTTCGTCGCTTTATCATGTCGATTGCACATAAGAGCTCCTTGGAGATGTTTACTCTTGTTGTATCATGTTTCTTGTGTAGACATAATATAGGGTGAAGGTCGTTATGCAATAGCTTAGATCCTGTTTGTGAATCTATATTATTATCCTTTAACTTAAGTTTCTTTATGTAGCATCACCATCACATATGTGTGACGGCGGTGCTGTTTCAGAATTATGTTGATTTTGTGTGGCGTTTGATGTCGGGGATGAGCAGGCGGCTAGATCGAACTCGCCTTGTCTATCCCGTGGGACGGTGAGTTCGATTTCGCCGCGGTCAGAACGCACACGCTTCTTTGCGTGTCCGTTTCTGCGATTGGTTTAGCATGTCGTTGATGTCATCCGTTGTGGTGATGCTGCGTTTTTTGATGAGCTCGCGGAATTGTTCTTGGGTATACTTATCACAAGCACACGCGACTTACTTTCTGGCAGGCACTACCAACTCCATACCTTCGTAAATCAAACGCGGGTCGCTGACCTTCGCCTTATTCGCTTCATATATCAAGCCCCACATACGTGGCTCGCCATAGAACTTCCTTGATATCTCCCACAGTGTATCGCCGCGCACTACAACATATATAGTCACGGTCGGAGCAAGTATGGGTGTGGTGGCTACGGTATCAACATTCGTACCTGACATCTGCGACAAATACTGCTGCACCTCTGCCATAGTAATCGAACTGATATTGAGATCCCTACCATCCTCGGACTTGGGAATCGTAATCGTGCCGTTGCCGAGTAGTTCGTAAATCTTCTTCACAACAGGGTCGTCAAAGTTAAAGCCGACGAGCTTCCAGTTATTGTTGACCTTGGGTGCAATCACGCCGCCGAGTTCCTCTGTCACATACTTCTCGATCATCAAGCGAATGTCCGATGTTTCGGGATAATCTGCCGTGGTTTCAAAGTATCTGTCCTCTAATGTCACAAATCCTAATTCACGTATCGTACTGCCACGGAAGTCGTTGACGGCTATCTTATACTTCGCCTTGGCATCAAACAGCTTACCGCCGACGGTCGTAATCGTCACGCGCTGCCCTACAGGTTTGGTTAAGTCAATCGTGTACTCGCAGCCGTCGAACATATCGTAGTAATAGCTGCGTACCTTGGGATTAAAGCTGACGGTTAAATCTCCCGGCTGTATTGTGTTGTAGTAATTGGCCGACCACTCGATATATTTGTCGAGGTTTTCGCCCGTGATGTTGTACCCTTCTATGGAGTTATTGTATTTGTATATCGCCGATATATCCTTGCGTTTGAGTTCGCCTGCGTTCAGCGTCGACCATTGGTCGAACAGCGCGGCGGCGGACACGTCGGCTTTTGCGTAAAACATCTGCACTTCGTTGATGAAGTCGATGACTGCGTTGTCGAACAGCTGTGCCGTCGGCATGGTTGTGACCTTCGTCATTGAGCCTGTAGCGTAGTCCACTCTGTCGATGAAGTTCTTAGTGACTGTGCCGATTTTGGTATCAGCGTATGCCAATGCAGCCTTATGATAATCTGCATACTTTGCAGTAAATGTAGCGTCGGGTTCGACGTCTTTGGTCGGGATATTCTTCGCCGTAACTGATTTCACTTCCCATTTATCACTTTGCTTCTCTACTACAATCTCCGACTTGGTAACGAATGCGCCGCCATTCGACGGAGCAGTAACGAGTACGCCGCTGTCGTTAGGCGTATCGCCGTCCTTGATGATAAGCTCGGAATCCGCCGTCACATGTGCGTGACCGGAATTAATTAGGTTAAACTGCGGATACTTCTTGACTATTTCTACAATCGAGTCCGCATAGACTTCGCTTTCGGTGTAGAACCCCAAATGGAACGTACCGACGAGTACGTCATACTTGCCCTCGATTTCAGCGAGTATGTAGTCGATTACCTCTATCGGCGGGACACATTCAAAGTCGGCGTAGTCCTCGACATACCCAGGGCTCCAGAGCTTGATGTTCGGATTCGTAAGTCCGACAATCGCAATACGTACGCCGTCGCGTTCGATAATCGTGTATGCGTCATAAAGCGGCTTCATCTCCTTGGTGATGAGATTGCCCGCCAGTACAGCCGCGTCAGACGCTGCCACGTTGCGGTCGATAAAGTCGCGTCCGAAGTTAAACTCGTGGTTGCCGAGCGTCCACACGTCATAACCCATGTCGTTCATCATAGTGACGATGGGGTGTACAGGCATATCGTTAAAGATGTACGCCATGTTGCTCTCGAGGGTATCGCCTGTATCTACGAGGATAAGGTTGGGGTCGAGCTTTCGCTCTGCGTTGACAATGGTGCTGATGCGCGCAAGGCTGCCGCTGTTTGTTTCCATACCGCGTGGGTATTCCCACGGGAACACTGCGCCGTGTATATCGCTCGTTGCAAGAATGGTGATGGTCTTGGTTTCGGCGGCAATTACAGGGGCGGAGCTGAAAACGATGGAGAACAGCAGTATAACAGCTAAGGCAATAGCGGTAAATCTGTTTCGCATAATACTCTCCTTCTATTAGGTTGATGGATAGACTGCACGTAATTATTCTATCACAAAAAACCTAATAGCGGACGCTTCAGCCCCTGAATGTTGAGTTCGTTCGACGAATGTTTTCAGAGAAGTACCGATACCATAAACATATCCTGTGCATACTCCACCTTCATCATACCGCCGAGCTTCTCCGCTACAGCGTACACGGAGGATAACCCTATACCTTCGCTCGTGCCATCACGTTTGCGGCTGATGAATACATCACCTTGCTTTTGCACCACTCCGTCGAAACTGTTATCAATGATGAGTGACAGCTTCCCGCCGATTGACTTGGCGCGTACCGAGATGTGCCGCTTATTGGCCGGAGCAGTCAACGCTCCGGCAATGGCATTCTCTATCAGATTACCTAAGATAATACATAAGTCAGTATCAGGGATTCTACTTCCCTCATCCATTGAAAAATTAAAATCCACTGTAATACCCTTGCTTTTGGCCATTGCTATATAATAGCTCGCGATACTGTTGATGGCATAATTGCTGCAAATCACAAGCTCGGTGTCGATAGGCAGCGATTCTATGTAGCCGTCAACATACGCGGCAAGCTCATCGTTATTACGCTCTGCCGTCAGCGTCTTGATAACAGAAAGATGATGACGCAAGTCATGCCGGGCGAGTCTTACGCTCTCGATATTCTTTGCAATCAGCTCGTACTGCTCGCGCTGCATAGAAAGCATTTGACTGCTTTGCTTCTCACGCTCTGACAATTCCGTGTTGTCCTGCACCTGCTTTAACG
>CAYZNM010000012.1:0-91475 GCA_964479875.1 uncultured Eubacteriales bacterium | reverse complement strand
GTAAGCCGTGAAAATAAATCAGAGCTTGCGGAGCAGCTTATCCGTGATACCCTCCAAAATGGGCAAGTCCCACAGAGCGTGATTATGAACAAAGCACGGGCGCAGGGCATATCAAAGCGCATGCTAGACGAAGCCAAAAAGACTCTCGGCGTAAAATCAGTGCGGCGGAGTAACCAGTGGTTGTGGGAACTGCCGGGCAGTGCGTAGCACCGATTTCAAGGTTGCAAGATTGCGGAAGTCTGGACTGATGCAATGTTGCAACCTTGGATTTTCGGAGGTCATGCCGACGAAAATAGCCCCCCACAGGGGGCTTTCACCCCGTAGGGCGCAATGGCACTTTTGATGCGTAGTGTCAAAAGTGCTTTTGCGTTACTTTTGACAAAAGTAACAAAACTTTAGCGAGTTCTAACTCAGAAAGGACACTGTTATGAAGCAGGTTCAAATCCCGATGGAGCTATTCCGTATGCTATTACATTACCACATTTTAGATGAAACAGACTGTGCTGAAGATATAGTGATAGCACTTAATCAGAAGTTAAACTCTATGATCGACCGTAAGCTTTATACCCAATACAAAACTGCACCCACGGAGGAAGAAAAAGAAAGGGCGCGCCAGGAGTATCTCGACCGCAAAGGTTATCACCCTGATTGGCGATGGTGATTTTTCCTTAACAGCAGATTACAGGAGCGTGACACGCTCCTGTTTCTTGCAATCAAGAAGGAGGTAGAATTTGAAGCGAACTATCAGCGTAATGTTAGGCAAAGGCTCAGTTAGCCACAATAGCCGCAAGTTTCATGCCGCCAACACAGATCCAGAGCGTTCACAGCTTAACCGATGCTACTGCAATACTCCTATTCAGCAGGTATATCATGAATTGTTCGATGAAGCGTTAGAGCGATTCAACGCCAAGCAGGCAAGGAGTGACCGCCGCATAGATGATTATTACGAAAAAATCCGCTCAGGTAAGCAAGAAAAGCCGTTCCATGAGATTATTTTGCAGATTGGCAACAAAGATGATACCAATGCAATGACATCTGATGGTGAGCAGGCAGCGGCAATGCTTGAAGAATTCTACAAGGATTTTCAACAGCGCAACCCCAATCTGCACATCTTTTCGGCTCACCTACATATGGACGAAGCCACTCCGCATTTGCACATTGACTTTGTGCCACACACTACCGGCAGTAAGCGAGGACTTGATACACGAGTGTCCCTCAAACAGGCATTGGCGGCACAAGGCTTTACAGGTGGCAGTCGCAGCGAAACCGAATGGAATCAATGGGTACAGGCTGAAAAAGAACAGCTTGCGGAGGTCATGGCACGGCATGGAATTGAGTGGGAGCAAAAAGGCACTCACAACGAGCATTTAACTGTGTTGGATTTCAAGAAGCAGGAACGCACCAAAGAAGTGGCGGCACTCGAGGAAAAAGCCGTTGTAGCGGAGCAGTCTATAGAAGAAAAGCAAAACGTAGCTATTGCTCTGAAAACCGAGATTTCACAGAAAGAAAGGGTTCTAAAAGAGATAACAGGCAAGAAAGTCAAAATCAAAAAGATAGATGAAATTGCTTTCAAGCCCACTCTTTTTGATAGCACCAAGGTTGTTGTGGATAAAGCGGAATTTGATGAGGTAAGGGTACTCGCCAAAAAGCAGATTGTGGCGGAAAGCAAAGAAAAGGCACTATCTGCTAAAAATACGGAGTTGGTATCGGAAAACAGGGGGTTGAGAAGCGAAAACACCAATCTACGAAATGAGCTGTATGAATACAAGTCAATCAAAAATCAGCTTTCTGTTAAGAAGCTGGAGGTCAAAGTCAACCAGTTGCAGCGTTTCATCGACCGTATTATGGAGTTTATTGAGAAGCTGGGGCTAAAGCCACAGCTTGATAGGTTTCTCAAACATGATATTGGTAGAGATAGGTAATGGAGCAAGTGGCGTGATGCCACGATGTGACACCCCGCTATTTTATTTCTTGTTCCAGTGCGTCAAACTCTGGGGTTGAGAAAAACTCTCCAAGGGTAATGCCGAAGCCATCACAAAGCTTTTTTATACTCACAATGCCTGGGTTTTGGCTTTCTCCGTTCAAAATGCTTTTGACTGTACCCTGCGGAACGGCCGAGAATACTGCAATGCCGTTTGGCGTAAATCCCTTTTCTTTGCATAGTCCTATAATGCGGTGTGCTACCGCCTGTTGTGTATTCATCTACTGCTCCTCCTTAGTGATATATCACAATATAATGATATGTCACTAAGGAGGTTTGTATTAGTGATACTTCACTAATTATAAAAATTATGTTATTATAGTGATATATCACTATAATAAGGAGCATGTAAATGAATGCAAAAACTTGTTGCGTAACAGGGCATAGGGATATCCCAAGCGAAAAAGTAGCTCGCATTACAACAGAGATACAGCACACGATTCTACAAGCCATTGAGCGAGGCTACACCCACTTCATCAGCGGATTTGCTACAGGAGTGGATTTGATATTTGCTGATATAGTGGCAGAATTGAAAGCGCAGTACTCTATTTCTCTTGAAGCAGCTATCCCATATCAAGGACGAATGAAAACGCCGGATAAAGATTTCCGAAGGCTTATTAAGTGCTGTGATATTGTTAAAATACATTCCGATGGATACTCAAAGGCTTGCTACATGAAGCGTAATCGCTATATGGTTGAGCGGTCTACTCTTGTGATAGCTGTTTGGGATGGTCGGCAGACAGGCGGCACAGCGGCAACGGTGAGATATGGGGGACGATTAGGAAAAGATATTTATGTTGTTGAGATATTCTAATGTTTTTGTGAGAAATACTTGATTTTAGAAACAAATTATGGTATCATATATAAGACAAGTGTTTGCCAAGTAAGGGGATTTTATGACTGTTAGTTACGATAAGCTGTGGAAGTTATTGATAGATAAGAAGATGAACCGTACAGATTTGAAAGAAACTGCTGGAATTAGCTTTAATGTATTGGCTAAGATGGGCAAGAGCGAAACAGTATCAATGTATAGTTTGCTCAAGGTGTGCAAAGCACTTGACTGTGACATTGCCGATGTTATAGAGGTTTCCCGTGCAGTTGAGTTATAATTCGGAGGAAACTATGCGTTCCATAGAAATTTGTGCTGGAGCCGGAGGGCAGGCATTAGGCTTAGAGCAAGCTGGCTTTGAGCATGTTGCTCTTATTGAGATAGATACTAATGCTTGTGCTACACTTCGTAAAAATCGTCCCGAATGGAATGTGATTGAAGGCGATGTTAAGGCTTTTTCAGCCAGTAAATATTATGGGATTGATCTTTTGGCAGGTGGGGTTCCCTGCCCCCCGTTTTCGGTCGCCGGAAAGCAATTAGGGCACGAAGATGAGCGAGATTTATTTCCTGAAGCATTGCGATTGGTGCGTGAATGTAACCCTAATGCAGTCATGCTGGAAAATGTTAAAGGATTGTTTGAATCCAAATTCACACCATATCGCGAAAAGATAAAGTCCGATTTAGAAGCGATGGGGTATGAGTGCTTTTGGGAATTGATACATGCCCATCATCATGGAGTGCCGCAACTTCGCCCGCGTACTTTGCTTGTAGCATTAAAACAAGAATATGCACCCTGTTTTGTTTGGCCAATTGGTGTTGTTGCACCACCACCTACAGTCGGACAGCTTTTATATGATGAAATGGCAAGTAATGGCTGGGAGGGTGCTGGAGCTTGGCGTGACTACGCAAATGGTATTGCCCCCACTTTGGTAGGTGGTAGCAAGAAGCATGGTGGTGCTGATTTAGGGCCTACACGTTCACGCATGGCGTGGGAAAAGCTTGGTGTTGATGGCATTGGACTTGCAGATGCTCCACCTGACAAGGGATTTACTGGGATGCCTAAGCTCACAGTAAAGATGGCGGCTTTGGTGCAAGGATTTCCGCCAGATTGGGAGATTACCGGCAAAAAGACTCCCGCTTATCGTCAGGTAGGGAATGCATTCCCACCTCCGGTTGCAAAAGCAATAGCAGGAGCTATCTATAAGGCGTTAGCAGCTGGTAATGCTGCTATTCATCGATATGAGGAGAAGGCATTATGAGCGGAAACGGAGCACGTGATAAGCTGCGAAAATACTTTTTAGAACACCTTGGTGAGGTGTTGGGTTCTGATACATTGCGGAGTGTTGCAGGAATTAGTGAATGGGCACGCCGTGTTCGTGAGCTGCGAAATGAAGAAGGATACCAGATACTAACGCACAACGACCGCTCCGATTTGAAGCCGGGACAATATGTATTAGAGAACCCAAAGCCACAACCAGCATTTGCTCGTGAAATCAGCAAAGAAACACGGGCATACGTACTTGACCGTAACGGCTTTACATGCCAAATGTGCGGTGCTGTGGCTGGTGAACCGCATCCATATGATCCATCCCGCAAGACACGGCTACATATTGAACATATCATTGATAAAAGCATGGGCGGAACAGATGATCCGTCCAATTTGAGAGCATTGTGCAGCGTATGTAATGAGGGAGCTGCTAACTTAACACTGGACAGGCCATCACATGAGAAGCTATTGATACAGATACGCAGAGCTACAGGGGCGGATCAACTCAAAGTGTTAGAGTGGCTTGCGAGGAAGTTTCCGAAGCAAGCCAAAGATATTGTGGATAATTGGTAAAATATTATTTTTCTGACATTGGTTATTTGAGCATAATTATTTCTTGGTGTTAAGGATAAATAAAATCGTCGAAGAGGTGAGTACCAATGATGTCAAAAACCCCCTTATCGCTTGAAGTGCTTACAAATATTTTCCAGACAAGCCCAAAGGACGCTTCTCGCATTATTAATCGCGAGGGAACGACCATAGAGTTTAAAGAATCATACAACCACGGTAACATGGCACAATATTTTAAAGCCATGGCGTCTTTTGCTAATAACTTGGGGGGATATATAATTTTTGGAGTTGGAGATAAACCTCGTCGATTATTTGGTTTACAGGGAAAAAGTCTGAGCCAATTTGAGGAGTTGAAAGTTGAAGAGTTCACAAAAGCTTTATTAGACTATTTCTCTCCGGAAATAAAATGGGAGCATTGCACTTTTGAGTTTAGAAATATGAGTTTCGGCGTAATCTATATTTATCAACTTGATAGAAAACCTTGTATTTGTAAAAAGCATTACGATGCTCAAAACACAAAATATTCTCTTAGGGAAGGTGATGTTTATTACCGCTATGGTGGTAGATCAGAAAGAATTAGATATGCTGAACTGTCAGCCATAATTGACGAATCCCGAAAAAACGAAGAAAAGCAATGGTTGAATTTTGCTAAAAAAGCAGTTCGCATAGGCGTATCTAATGCTGCACTATTGGATCTTAATACTGGCAATCTTTCAGGTACTGGTGGTACTATAGTATTAGATAGCGAACTTCTTCAAAAGGTTTCTTTTATCCAAGAAGGAAAATTTGTAGAAACAAATGGAACCCCAACATTACGATTGATCGGAGATGTTTCAGAGATTTCAACGGGAAAAATTGTAGTAACTGAATCAACGAAAAAAGTTGTTCGAGCCATAGAGCCAAGTGATATCATTCAAGCCTTTTTAGAAGGACAATCTGTCGATGAACCACTAGAATACATTAAAAGAATATGTTCATCAACTTCTTCGAATTACCCTGTTTATTTCTTTATAGAGCAAGCGAGAACTACCAAGGATACAGCAGTAGAAATTATTAGCGCAACCACGGCTAGAGGGAGTGCGAAAGTTAAGCTTTTAGAACGGTTAGAGGGAAAAGTAATAGAGGGTAAAAAGTCGTCTGCTCTAACTTCTGATGCAGCTAAAAAGAAAGATGAGTATAGGAAACATTGGTTATCTGAGACAATACCAGATCATATTGAAGATATAGGGTATTGTATTGAAGCTATATTATATTTATTGCCCGATGAAATATCAGACCATCAGCATTACATCCGTACTGTTATGTTGGGGATTTTTGAAAGCAAATATGAACGAGCTTCTTCGATTGTTGCATCAAATATCCGAAAAGTTATTTGCAGAATTGATGAAGTTTTGTATCTTAAAAACTAAGTTTTAACCAAAATCAACTCTTTATTCTGGCAACAATATGGCAACAAAAATTCAGATAGCCCAAAATATATGGATAATACATATAACAGAAATACCACAGCACACGAAACATAAACAGAATTGTTTAGATTAACAAATTCGTGAGCGAGTGGGAATGGGTCTTGTATCCTTGCAAACCCTGTATTCATGCGGGTTTATGGAGTGTTGAACACACTCGTGGCAGCGTTTTGGCAACATCTGTTATAAATCCATATAAAAGAGCTAACTGATTTTTTAAATCAGTTAGCTCTTTCTGTTTGTTAGCATCACAAATGTTATTCCTTTTTCCATTTGGGATGCTCATACCATGCTTCTCCGATGTACTCATCCCACTCCACGATAGCTTTTGAAAAAGTAAAAGTTAAATAGTAGTTGCCAGCACCGCCGTTTATATCAAAACAGGCGCGATATTTTTCATTTTCTACTTTAAAAAATTCATCCATTCCATAGATATAACAATAGCTAGTGGTTGATTTTGCCAAAATATTGGCATATTCTTCTGCCTTTTCCACTCTTTCCTCGGCCGATTCAATGAGCTTATGATTAGAATTATAAATACTATAGGCTCCGAATTTTAATTCTTCAATAGAGTTGTTTTCAAAAATTATAGTAGCTTCTTTTGTGCACATATCTTTTTCATTATGATTTTGTGTGTTTGTGGTCATGGCATTTATGCAAGACACTATCCATATCATATTGTTGTCTACGAGATTTATTTCTTTTATCTCGGCATCATGAAACTGAAAGCAATCTAACTCATTAATTGAAGTAAAAATAATAGTCACTCCTTCTTTTTTAGAATATCTGCAAAGATTGTAGGTTCAAAAGTGCGTGGATTGTGCGATGTGCGTTGCGACGCGCTTAGCTTGTGCGATGTGACCGCACGAAAAAATTGCGCCAAAAGCCGCGCAATTTTTGCGCCGATCATTTGCGGCACGCGTTTTTGTAACACAATTGTAACACAATTGTAACACAATTGTAATTCATATTTTTACAAATATGTGCTACAATAGAAGCGTGAGTAATTCACGTATAGCTATAAAGTTTCCAGTTTTTCCAGAAATAGCTATATTAAAATCCCCATTAATGGGGAAATATAGTAAATGCCAAAGGCAAGGATTATTTTCTCTAATGTTACAATTGTGTTACAAAATTTTGAAATATCTTGACGAATTGTAATATAGGTGTTATAATCCAAATAGTCCACAGCTAGGGATGTATATTTTCATGTGCATACTAGGCTCTGGAACCTTGCGAGGCTTAAATATGGGGGAGCGCGCAGGGATTGTCATATCAGTCCCCATTATATCCTTAAGGAGGAAAACTAGATGAGAAAGTTATCCAAAGGTTTAGCTATCATTCTTACAATTGTAATGATGCTAAGCTTAGTGGCAAACGCAGCTGACGCCGTTCAAATTCCGAGCGACGTTTACAAGGCTCCGGCTGCTACGACAACAACAGCTACACCTGCAAAGGGTGAAGCTCAAAAGTACACATCTGCTATCGAAGCTCTTTATAACTTAGGGCTGACAAAAGGTATGTACCTTGATGATGGCAGCATCGTTTACGGTTACGGCACAGACCTTACACGCGCTCAATTCGCTACATTCGTAATGAGAGCGTTAAACGTTGGTAAGGACGCTGCTCTTCCGTTACTGGCTGACTTACACGAGGACGCAATGGCTTGGATCGAAGCTGAGTGCGAAAGAGTAGGCGTTGAGCCTTTCATCGACTTAGACCCGACAGACGCTATGGCTTCTTATGTAATGGCTATGCTGTCTTTCACAAACACAGCTTCTTTCGTAGCTCTTTCTGGTCAAACAGGTTCTGTACTGATCAAAGGTATGGATGACGGTTATCACCCGAACGATGCTATCGAAGCTATCGACGCTGTAACAATCCTTGTTAGATTATTAGGTTACGAGCATGAAGCTAACGTTTCAGGCGGTTACCCGATCGGCCACAAGGTTGTTGCTGAAAAGTACGGCTTATTAAAGGGCATCGACACTAACTCTTTCGCTAAGGGCGTAACATTAAAGAGAGAAGAGTTAGCTCAACTGTTCATCAACGCTATCGACACACCTATCGGCAGAGTTTCTACAGTTTCTAACTTAGTAACAGAGCAAACTGCTGAAACATTACTGTCCACTTATATGGGTTACTACAAGCTGGTTGCTGCTGTTGAATCCGTTTCCGAAGTTGCTGTTAACGCAACAGGCGCAAACATCGCAGGTAGCCAATCCTTCGCTCGCGTAGAAATCTTAAAGCAACCGAAAAACGTTGCAGCTAACGATGCAGTATGGGGCGTTGGCAAAGCCATCCAATTAGTACAACGCGACAACAGCGCTTACGCTGTAAACATCGCTGACTTCAAAGGTAGAACATTAAACCTCTACGTTAAGAAGGACGTTGTTCAAGGTAACGCAGGTCGTCAATGGGTATTCGATGGTCAAGCATTAGAGAACGAAGATAGAGTTCAAATCGCTATCTCCAACATCACAAACATCCAATACAATGCAACACAACGCGCTTATGCAGTTACAGCTACAGCTGAAGGTCAAACAACAGCTAAAACTTACCTGTTCAAGAGCGAATACTCCGATGGTCAAAACAACGGCGCAGCTGGCCGCGTATTCATCAACGGCGTAGAAATCATCAACACAGCTAATAACACTGTTAACACAAACTACTATTCAACATGGAACAATATATCCTTAGCTGATCGTGATGCAATAGTAAAACTTTGGGCAGCTAACGCTACAGACAGCAGCAAGAACCCAACAATCACTTACGGCGGTAACACTTATACGCTGAAGAATTTCGGTACTTTCTCCAAATTCGATGGTACTCCGGCTGAACTGCTTGCTTCCTTCAGACTTTACAGCAACTTCTCCTACAACCCTGTTAAGGAACTGTTCCAAAGATTCCAAGACAGAAAAGGCGATGAATCCACTGTTGGTAACATCGGTCTTGACTATGGTTATGTAACACTGCACAAGACATTAACAGAATCACCTGACTATGAATACGACAGAATGTATGTTGAAAACTATCAGGTTGGTCTTGTTACTTCAATCGAACGTGAAAACGCACTGACAAACCAAAACGCAGCTACAAAGATTAAAGTTGATAACATCCAAAACATCAGCAATGTTATCTACCCGACAGTTGAAGCTGCTGCTAACGAAGCAGAAATCACAATTCCTGCAGACAAGAAGGTTTACCAAGTAAACCACACACAAAAAGCTGCAGACAAAGTTGAGTTACCTATCGTAACTTACAACACATTAACAAACAACCTGCAAGTTGGCGACATCATTCTTGTTAAACAAGACAGATGGTCTGCTACAACAGGTAACTTAGGCAAAGACAACACAGTATTACACTTAAGCGCATCTGACGCTGCTAACTTTGACTTAATCAAGTACAACTACCAAGTATCCGGCATAATCCGTAACCAAACAACATCTGCAGGCACAACAAACGGTCTGTATGGTGATGCTAACAAGCGTAAGGTTTATGTTGACAGAGTAGTTGGCGCAGCTACAGCTGACAACCAATACTTCCTGTACGATGACAAAGCAGTTAGCGGCAACGTTGAAGACAAAGTTATCGCTCAACAAATCGCAGCAGCTGCTATCTCTGGCAAAGCTCAAACATTAAACTTCTTCATTGTTCCTGGTAGAACAGCTCCGAAGTTAGTTGGTATCAATGTTCCATTCGAGAATGTATACGGCGACTGGCAGTATGGTAAAATCGTTGGTACAGCTAGAGATATGTTCGGCACAGCTACAGGCGCAGTTCGTATTCAAACATTAGACAAGAAAGACGGTCAAATCAAGAATATCGACTACGATACAACAATCAACTGGCAATCCGCTATCGGTAGCTTCAATGTAGGCGATAATGTTGCATTCAAGACAGGTATCGATAACAAGGTTATTACTCAATTAGTTAACCTTAACAATCCTTCATTAGCTACAATCACAGGCGTTCAAGCAATCAAGGTTTCTGGCTCTGCTGCAAACAACACAAGCAGCGCAAACGTTGCATATTTACAAAATGTTGGCGGTTCATTTGCAGCTCGTAGCTACATGGCTGACCTGACACTTGCTAACAATACTTTAGTTAATGGGTCATGGTTCACTCTTAAGGGTTACTATGGCGGTACAGCAGGAGCTGCAAGCAGCTGGGCTTCTAACTGGACAAATGAATCCGCAACCAAGGGTGTTCATATTATCCATGCTCCGCGCACATTCGTAATGGATGCTAACACAACTATTATTGCATATGAAGCTGGTGCTAAAGTTGACTATGATAACACCGGTAATTATGATAAGCACCAAGTAATTCAACCAAAGAATTACTGGACAAACATTTGGACAACAAGCAACTTCTCCAATGAATCAGGTTGGTTGAAACCTCTTGTTGCAACAACGCTTTCCACAACACCTAAGTGGACAACAGAAACATCCGTTATAACCGATACAAATGGAAACAACCCAAATAGAAACTCCTTCACAGCTTATGTTAAGGATGGCAAGGTAGTGGCTATCTTTGAAGATGCTTACTGCATAGGATTAGAAAGCTTTAACCCTGTAAGAGCAGCTGGCTGGGATAGATTATTCTACACAGTTGATGAGCGTATTCAACAAGCAAAAGATGGCGAAAATAAGTATGGCACAACAACAAAGGTTGGTCCGGTTTCCGAGAAAACTTCAATCGACTTCACTGAAACAACTCCGACACTTATCACAACTAACACAGCAACCAGCGCAAATACTACACTAGCTGCAGGCAAGGTTGTAACTGTTGCTAACGGCGCAACATTCACTTTATCTCACACCGTAATAAACAACGGTACTATCAATCTGGAAGCTGGTACTACCCTAGTCTTAGATACGCTTGATAAAATTGCCGCTACATCCACGGGTACAATTGTTGCTCCTGCTGGTTCAACTGTAAAAATTGATAACGATGTTCTTGTTGGTGCAGGTGGCTTAGTTAATGTTTCGAATGGCACAGTTGTTTTATCTTCTAACGGTGCTGGCGTTAACGTTACAATAAACGGAAATGCTTCAACTAAGGCTGGTTTAGATTTATATTCTCAAGATAAAATAATTGTAAATTCCGGTATCTTAACAATCGGCGATGGCATCACAGCTAGAGGTGAAGTTGTTATTAACAGAAACGGAACTGTTGACTTTACTGGTGCTTCATCTGGTGACGCAGAATCCGGTTTCAGATTAACATTAGAGTTTGGTGCTAAGGTTAAGGGTCTTAATCGTATAGGCTCTATGACACCGGATGCTAATGGTTATATCACAGTAGACCAGACGTTAGTAGGTACTTGGACTAGCGACGGTAGCGGCAACTGGACACGTCAATAATAGCTATACTAGGCATAGCTTAATCTATGTCTCAAAAGCAAAAGCCCGCGCTGCGGGCTTTTGCCCTACATAGCGGCAATTGCCGCAGACGCACGCAAGGAAGGAGTTTTGATATGATAGATGTAAAATCGGAATTGATTAACCTAATCCAATCCCTGCCCCAAGATAAATTGGAAATTATAATGGAGTATGCAAATGATGTTAAAAATGATAGAACGCCGCTCGATGCCTTCGATTACTTCCTAGCGCGGAAAGCCGAAAGCCACTCTCAAGATGACAACGAAGCTATCCCAATTGAACAAGCCGCCGCCGAAATGGGAATAAACTTATATGAGTTACAAAATAATTATCAAAAACGAAGCAAGGAAATTCATCGCCGAGCAATCGAAACGCGACGCCGAGCGAATCTACCTAGCAATAGAAAAACTCCCCAATCAAGGCGACATAAAAAACTGCAAGGTAAAGAGGGCTAATATCGCTTGCGCGTTAACGACTACCGCATAATTTACACATTTGATTATGATAACATGTTAATCACAATAAAACAAATCGATAACCGCGGCGACGCGTATAAATAAAAAAGCGTGAGTGCTTGCACTCACGCTTTTGCTTTTGTTACGCTATGTCGTTGTCGCCTTGTGATTGGGGTTGTTGCTCGATTGCTTCGGCGGGATTTGCGCCTTGGGGGATTGCGCCGGTGAAGATTTGCTCGAATTCGTCGGCTTCGATTGTTTCTTTTTCCAGCAGTACGTTTGCGATTTCATGCAGCTTGGGCATGTTGCTTTGGATTAGGGCTGTGCAGTTGCTGAAACATGCGCCGATTATCTTCTTTATCTCGGCGTCGATTTGCGCGGCGATGTTTTCGCTGTAGTTGCGCGATTGCTGATAGTCGCGGCCTAGGAATGGCTCGTCGTGGCCGCTGCCGAACATTATCGGGCCGATTTCCTCGCTCATGCCGTATTTGATTACCATGCTGCGTGCGATTGCGGTCGCGCGCTCGATGTCGTTGCTTGCGCCTGTGGATATGTCGTCTAGGACTAGCTTTTCGGATACGCGACCTGCTAGTAGTACGATGATTTGGTCAAGCATTTGATACTTGGACATGTAGTTTCTGTCCTCGCGCGGTAGGGCTAGCGTGTAGCCGCCGGCGCGTCCGCGCGGAATGATGGAAACTTGGTGTACGGGGTCTTGCGAGGGAAGCATTCGCGTTACGATTGCGTGGCCTGCTTCGTGGTAGGCCGTGATGCGCTTCTCTTCGGGAGAGATTAGCTTTGCCTTTTTGGCAGGGCCTGCGATTACTTTTATGATGGCTTCCTGGAACTCGTCCATGCCGATTTCTTTGATGTTGCGACGTGCGGATAGTAGTGCCGCTTCGTTGGCTAGGTTTTCGAGGTCTGCGCCTTTGAAGCCTGCTGTGGTTTTCGCGATGATTTGTAGGTCAACGTTGGCTGCGAGGGGCTTCTTTTTGGTGTGGACGCGTAGGATTTCTTCGCGGCCTTTTACGTCGGGTACGCCGACTAGGACTTGTCTGTCGAAGCGTCCGGGACGCAGCAGCGCAGGGTCTAGTATATCGGGGCGGTTAGTCGCCGCGATTATGATTACGCCTTCGTTTATGCCGAAGCCGTCCATTTCTACTAATAGTTGGTTGAGCGTTTGCTCACGCTCGTCGTGTCCGCCGCCCATACCTGCGCCTCTGTGGCGACCTACGGCGTCGATTTCATCGATGAATACTATTGAGGGCGAGTTCTTTTTGGCTTGGTCAAACAAGTCGCGTACGCGCGATGCGCCTACGCCGACGAACATTTCAACAAAGTCCGAGCCGCTTATGCTGAAGAACGGTACTCCTGCTTCACCCGAAACTGCGCGCGCAAGCAAGGTTTTACCTGTTCCGGGAGGTCCTACGAGAAGTATGCCGCGCGGAATTCGCGCACCTAGCTCGATATACTTTTTGGGGTGCTTGAGGAAGTCGACGACTTCTTCCAGCTCCTCCTTCTCCTCGTTTACTCCTGCGACGTCGGCGAATGTCACCTTCTTGCCGCCGTCTTGTACAACTTTAGCCTTGCTCTTGGCGAAGGACATAACCTTGCCTCCGCCGCCGCCTGCCTGTTGCAGGAAGAACATCCAGAACACGACGAAGAATATAATTATAATCACGGTCGGCAGAATCGACAGCCACCACGGCGGATTAGGCGCAGGCTGCGGGTCAAACTTAAGCCTACCCTCGTCCATCTGCGCTTGAATGTCCGCCCCTAAATCCTCATACAAAACGCTAATCGGAGGGATTATAACCTCCATAGTAGAGCCGTCCGCGAAGGTTGCGGTCGCCAGCCTGTCGATAATCACGAGGTCGCGCACGCTTCCGCTCTTCACGGCGTTGTACAAGTCCGAATAAACATTCTTCGTCTGTTTTTTATTGAAGTCATTATAAAGCGAAAACAGCAGCATAATGACGGCGAATATCAATGCATAAAACAAGATACTCTTAACGTATTTGCTCAATCACATCACCTCTTGCTTCTAATGTTGTGGCACTTGGTATTCAAGGCCCGATTATCTATGTTAAATCAAACAGCTATATAACATGATAACATATATATTGTAAAAAGGCAAATATTTTCAATTAAATTTACTTTTTGTTCATAAAAGTATGTTTCGATTTGTAACATTTTGCTATTAGAGCTTTAGTATTTCGATGTTGGGGAGGTTGCGGAAGTGCTGCTCGTAGTCTAGGCCGTAGCCTACGATGAATTCGTCGGGGACGTTGAAGCATAGGTAGTCGATATCTACTTCTACTTCGCGGCGGCTTGGCTTGGATATTAGGGAGCAAAGCTTTATACTTGCGGGATTGCGTAGCTTTAGCAGCGACATCAAGTGGGAAACTGTGTGCCCTGTATCTATTATGTCCTCAATTATTAGTATATGTCTTTCCTGTGGGTCAATATCCATGTCTTTTTTGACGGTTACAATGCCTGTTGAGGTTTGCTTGTTGTAGCTGGATAGCACCATGAAGTCGAGGGATACAGGGACGGTTAGCAGGCGGATTAGGTCGGAGGCAAATATTACTGCGCCTTTTAGAATGCACACTGCTAAAAGTTCCTTGCCTGCGTAGTCGCGGTTGATTTCGTCGGCTATTTCTCTAATGCGCTGCTTGATTTCGGTGCTGCTTATTAGGATTTCGTGTGTCATTGGTGAGTTCCTTCTATTAGTATTTCGCCGTTTATTAGTTTTGCGGATTGCTTGTTCGGGAGCTGGATTAGTTTGCCGCCGTAGTTTTTTTGCTGCATTTCGATTATGGCGTCGATGTGCTGGAGGGTCATGTTGTTGCAGTCGAGTAGGGTGCGGAGGATTCGGCGTTTTATTGCGATGTGTAGGTTGTTGAAGGCTTTTGTTAGTTTGTTGTTTTTGTAGACCTCGCGCATTGCCGCTGCGGCTTGCGATTCCATGAAGTCGTCCTCTTGACGTGCGATTTCGGAGAGGTTGTTTAGGGTGGATAGTGCGCCGCGCTTGTATAGCTCGGGCATTATGTTTAGGCGTAGGTCGTTGCGCGTGTAGCAGTCGCTTTGGTTGGATTCGTCCTGCATTGGGGTTATGCCGCGGTCGTGTAGGTAGGCTTCGATGCTTAGGCGGGGAATGTCTAGGATTGGGCGGACTATGTTGCCGTTTTTGTAGCCTATGCCTTTTAAGCCCGATATGCCGCTGCCGCGTAGGATGTGCATTACGATGGATTCGGCGTTGTCGTTGGCGTTGTGCGCTGTGGCGATTACGCAGGGCTGCGGCAATGTGTCGGCGACTTTTTGGAGGTAGTCGTAGCGTAGGATTCTGCCTGCCATTTCGATGGAGAGCTTGTGAGTAGAGGCGTATGCGGCTACGTCGATTGAGGTGTCGTGTAGGGTTATTGATAGGCTGTCGCATAGCTGTTTGCAGTATTGTGCGTCGCGGCCGGCGTTGTCGCGCAGCATGTGATTGATGTGTGCGGCGGATAGGGTGAAGCCGCGTATGCGTGCAAGCTCGTGCAGTGCTAGCAATAGGCAGGTGGAGTCGAATCCGCCGGATAGTGCGACTAATACTGTCGCGTGCAGGGGGATTAGTTTGTGCTTGTCTATTGTTAGTAGGGTTTGGTTGATGAGCTTGTGCATGGGGTCTCCGTGGGTATGTGCAGAATCGTGGGCGGACGCGCTAATAGCGCGCCCCTACATGTCGTAATTGTGTTCTAGGCTCTCGAAGCGAGTGATGTCGTTGTTCCAGGCTAGTTTTATTGTGCCTGTTTCGCCGTTGCGGTTTTTGGCTAGGATTATTTCGGCGATTCCGGGCTCTTCGGTATCTTGGTTGTAGTAGTCGTCGCGGTAGAGCAGCATTACGACGTCGGCATCTTGCTCGATTGCGCCGGAATCGCGTAGGTCGGACATTACAGGGCGTTTGTCGTGGCGTGCGTCGGCGGCACGGTTTAGCTGCGATACGGCGATTACTACTATGTCTAAGTCTTTGGCTAGGATTTTTAGGGCGCGGGATATTTCGGCGATTTCTTGCTGCCGATTGTCGGTGCGCCTTTGCCCTTGCATTAGCAGTATGTGGTCGATTATAAGTATGTCTAGGCCTTTGTCGGCTTTTAGTCTGTGGCATTTTGCGCGGATTTCGGTTACGGTCGGCGAGGCGGAGTCGTCCACGAAAATACTGTTGGGGGAGAAGCTGCCGATTATGTCGGCGAGTTCCTTCCACTCCTTCGCGGACAGTTGCCCTGTCTGAAACTTTTCGCCTTGAATGCGCGTGATTGAGGAAAGCACTCGACCGATTACCTCACTGCGCGACATTTCGAGGGAGAAAATGGCAGTTTTGCTCTCCGTGTTTAGCGCGATGTTGGAAGCTACGTTGAGCGCGAATGCGGACTTACCCATCGACGGACGTGCCGCGATTAGCACGAGTGAGCCTTTCTTCATGCCGAGCAGCTTGCGGTCGAGGTCGGAGTAGCCTGTGGCAATGCCGCGGTTGCGTTCGGGATTGGCTGCCGTTTCGGCTATGTCCGAGTAGGCAGTCTGCATAAGCTCCTGCACGGGGGATAATGAGCCTGTGTGCTTTTTCGCGAGATCCATTATCATGGAAGTGGAAACGTCGAGGATTGTGTTCGCGTCGCCTTCGCCTGCCGAGGCTAATCGCTGTATCTCCGCCGCTTTTTCGATTATACGGCGGCGCAGCGCGGTGTCTACGACGATTTGCGCATAGGAGCGATAGTTCGCGCTTGTCGCGACGATTGTGTACACCTCATTGATGTAGCCTTGCGAAACCAAGTCGAGCTTGCCGTCCTTGATTATTTGGTCGGTGAGGGTTACGAAGTCAATCGGCTTTTCGGCGTTAAACAGCGCCATCATGGCGTCGTACAACGCCTTGTGCCGCTCGTCGAAAAAGTCGTCGGTGGCGACAAGCTCTAGCACTTCAGGCAGGCACTTGTTCTCCATCATTATGCTGCCGAGCAATGATTGCTCCGCTTCGTTGTTGGTAGGCAGCTCGTTTGTAGGCTCGATTGCTGGCGACTGCGGAACCGACTCCGTTTCGATTGGGTAGTCGAATGGGTCCATCGTCTTATTGAGCCTCGATTATTACTTTGATTGTGCCGTTAACCTTTGAGTGCAGGCGGAGGTTTAAGGTGAATGTGCCTACGTTTTTGATTGGGTCGCTTAGTTGGATAATGCGTTTGTCGAGGCTTATCTTGTGTTGCTTCTCGAGTGCGTCGGCGATGTCGATTGCTGTTACTGAGCCGAAGATTTTGCCGTTTGCGCCTGCTTTTGTTTTGATTGTTACGGATAATTCCTTGACGCGTTCGGCTAGATTTTTTGCGGTTTCATATTCGAGCTCTTTTTTGTGTGCGATTGCGTCTTTTTTGCCTTGGAGGGCGTTTAGGGATTCGGTGGTGGCAACGCTTGCTAACTTTTTGGGGAAGAGGAAGTTTTGCGCGTAGCCGTCGGCTACTGTGATTACGTCGCCTTTTTTGCCGCTGCCTT
This sequence comes from uncultured Eubacteriales bacterium, assembly GCA_964479875.1. Taxonomy (GTDB): domain Bacteria; phylum Bacillota; class Clostridia; order Monoglobales; family CAYZNM01; genus CAYZNM01. The sequence goes on along the minus strand of CAYZNM010000012.1, from coordinate 73,997 downwards.
TTACGTCTTGTAGTAGTATTACCTTCATGGTGTCTCCTTTTTGATGCGATTTGAATTTTGGGTTTGTGCGTTATTGCGCGGACGCGCAATGCGCGCCCCTACATATTTATTTTGTGGCGATGTAGGGAACGCATTTATGCGTTCCGTTTTGATGCCCAGATGATTGGTTATTTTGTGGTCAATAATTTCTTTAGTTTTTCGTATGCGACGGACATGGTGGTGTCTTTTAGTTGTGCGCCTGCGCCGGAGAGGTGTCCGCCGCCGCCCATTGCTTCCATCACAAGCTGCACGTTGTAGCTGCCTAGGGAGCGTGCGCTTACTAGGATTGTATCCTCGGAGCGGCAGAGTACGAATGAGGCTTCTACGCCTTGTATGTTCAATAGCTCGTCGGCGGCCTGTGAGCATAGAATGTTAGCCCTGTGCTGCTCGTTTCTGTCCCAACAGGATACGGCGCATATGCCACCGATTATTTCGGTGCGCTCGACTATGCGTGCGCGTTTGATGTAGCTGTCGAGGTCGCTTTGGAAAATGCGCTTTACGGCGGTGGAGTCTATGCCGAAGCGGCGCAGGTATGCTGCGGCTTCAAATGTGCGTACGCCTGCTTTGGAGGTGAAGTTTTTGGTGTCCAGCATTATGCCGATGTAGAGGGCTTGTGCTTCTAACACTGTGAGGTTGTGTCGCGCGTTTTCAACGTATTGGATAATCTCCGTCACCATTTCGCAGCTGCTGGAGGCGTACGGCTCGTGGTATACGAGCATTAGGTTGTCGACAAAGTTGGTCGACTGCCTGTGGTGGTCGATTAGCACGCGGTTGGGTATCATCGAAAGCAGGCGCGACGCTTCAACGTAATAGGGATTGTGCGTGTCGACGACGATTGCGAGCGACTTCTTCGAGCAAAGCGAAATCGCGTTTTGTTCGTTAACGAACATCGAGCTGTACTCCTCGTTGTTGAAGAGCGACGTCACCTCCGAGATTGTGCCTTCCTCGATGTTGAAGACGATGTAAACTGTTTTGTTAAGCTCCTTTGCGATTCGGCTTATGCCTATCGCTGCGCCGAAGCTGTCCATGTCCGGCCGCTTGTGCATTAGGACGAATACGCAGTCGCTTGCGGAGATTAGCTCCCTTAAAGCGTATGCGACGACGCGCGCTTTTACGCGAGTGTTTTTCTCGTAGGCTTCGCTGTTGCCGCCGAAGAATACGAACTCCTCTTCCGACTTCACAACGACTTGGTCGCCGCCGCGTCCTAACGCCATGTCGATTGCGACTTGCGCAAACTGCATACTTTCGGTAAGGCTGTCGCCGTTGCCTACGCCTATGCTAAGCGTAACGGGGATTCGGTTTTTTACGTTTATTTCGTGAATGCTTTCTATTATATTAAACTTGCCTTCTACCGCTCGTTTATAGTTTTCGTAGTCAAAGATTATTAGGAACTTGTCTTTTTCGTATTTGCGCGATACGCCGCTCATGTATACGACCCACGAGTTTATGCGCCTGTCGATTTCGGCGATTAGGCTTGTGTGTTCGCTTTCGGGCGTGTTTTTGATTAGGTCGTCGTAGTTGTCTACTTGTAGCAGACAGCATAGGGTGCGTTGGTTTTCCAGCTTTTGGATAACGTTGTGCTGCGTTGTTCTATCGATGAAGTATAGCGTGATGATATAGTCGGAGTCGTTATTGCTTTTGGTTTCGATAATGCAGCCGATGACTTGCATTTGCTTGCCTGCGATTGTGGCTGTGAGGTTGATTTTGTCCTTGTTCTCGAACAGCTCAATCATGTGTATGTCAGGCACTACCTTTGATATGTTTTGGTTGACGGAATTGTCGCCGGTGAGGGCATTGAACTCCTTGTTGCACCAAAATATATCGCCCATGACGTTCAGTATAACCATGGGCAGCGGAATCTGCGTGACGGCACGTTTTGTTTCGTCAAAGTTGAAGGTGATGTTGTCGAGGTACACCTTCTTGAGCGCACTCTTGCTCTGCCGCTTCAGCAGATTGTACGCCACGAGCGCGACCGCGAGCAGCGTAAACACTGCGTTAAGTACAACGTTACGCGGGAAAAACTGCAACACAACCAGTATAAAGATAACTACCAAATACAGGAAAACGTTGGACAACAGTCGCGTAAACAATGATTGGTTTTTCATATATCCTCTATTTTATAGTAAATCTGCTTTGCTGCGTGTGCGGAATTTCCAAAATGCGTCGGCAACGCCAAGCGTCATCAGCATATAATACAGCACGTTCGGCAATATTGCGAACACGATGAACACCGCGACATAAATCAAAAATCGCACAAAGCCATAAGGTAAACGCCGCTTGAAAAAGTAGTCGATAACCGCAAGTCCGCACGCAATCGCCACCGCTGCAATCAACGCCACAATGTTAAGCAATGCCGCCTGCGCATTGGTATCGGTGATAATAAAGCTGCCGATAAAAGTAACAAGCAGCGCAATCGCCGACGACCGCTGCATACCAAGCATATTAAACGGCGGAATATTCTCAGAGCTTTTCTTAACCCACCTGCGCACAGTTTTCACAAGCATATACAGCAGGTACGACAAAAGCAGCGCGCATATTATAATAATCGACGGAAACATCAGCAGGTATACTTCACGCACCTGTTTCAGCAGAACATTAAGCGACGGCACAACGTCGCTGCCGGCATCTCCGTTAATCGACAGCGCAGCCTCAAATAAAGCCGAAGAATCCTCAATCGCCATATCCACGCTCTGCGTGATAATGTCAACATCATCTATCAATTTTGCCGCCGCAGGAACAGTCAAAAACGAGCAAACAAAACAAGCCGTGCTTATAAACAAGCAAGGTATAAATTTATATTTCTTTATAAAACAAAGCGCCATCACAACAAATGCGCCGATGAAAAATCCAAATTGTAATAGGGTTATAATCATAATTTTTATGACTAAAAACTAATGACTAATGGTGAATGACTAAGGAAGAAACGCTCCGCGTTTCAATTTAAGCACTTGCTATAGTCCTATGGTTTTTAGCCATTCACCATTAGCCTTTAGTCATTAGTCTTATTTATACATCGGTCCGTAGGTTGCACATGCGCGGTAGTCGCTGCCTTCCTTGTCCATGCCGTATGCGTTCCATACGGAGGGGCGGAAGATGTCGCTTTCGTCTACGTTGTGCATACATACAGGAATGCGGAGCATACTTGCGAGGGTGATTAACTCTGCGCCGATGTGTCCGTAGTTGAAGCTGCCGTGGTTTGCACCCCAGTTGTTCATTACGCTGTACACGTCGGCGAATGCACCTGTGCCTGTTAGGCGCGGCACGAACCATGTTGTAGGCCATGTTGGGTCGGTGCGGTCGTCTACGATTTGCGCTACCTTTTCGGGGAGGTCGATTGCGTATCCTTCGGCGATTTGCAGCACGGGACCTAGGCCGTCGATTAGGTTAACGCGCATCATGGTAACGGGCATTGTGCCTTTTGTCATGAAGTCGCTGGAGTAGCCGCCGCCGCGGAAGTAGTCGAGGTTCGCAGGACAGAACTTTGTAGCTGCCATGCAGTTGTCTGCGTCCTTTTCGGTAAGCTCCCAGAATGGCTTCATGCAGGGGTTGCCGTCTGCGTCTTTGATTTCGCCGCAGCCGTCTATTGCAGCCGAGCCGCTGTTTACTAGGTGGATGAAGCCGTCTTTTGCCATTCCTTCTAAGGTTACACCTGTTACGCGCTTAATTGCGTCGGGACTCCAGTATGTGCGTACGTCTGCGAATACGGAAGGTGTATTTGTGAGCAGATGTCCGAGCAGCATTGATACGCCGTTGAGCGCATCATTTTCTGTTGCAACGATGAAGGCTTGACGCAAGCCGTTCCAGTCGAAGCTTGAGTTAAGCAATGCTTCTGTGAAGTCGGCGTTGGGGTAGTGGTCGGTGAATTGACGCTGACCCTGGAAGCCGGAGGCGATTGCGTTGTGACCGAGTGCTTCTTCCGGCGGCAGTGTGGGATTGCCTATCATCAAGTCGCGTACGATAAGCGTAGTCTTGATAACAAAGTCCCAATCCTCGGCTTTTTGTTGAGGTGTGCGTTGCTTATCAGCCTTGTTGTTGTCTGCGCCTTCTTTGCAATGCTTCGCAACCCATTCCTTCGCCTTTGCAAATTCGGCTTTGTCGAAGATTTCATTGTCAATGCGGCGGATTATCTCTGTCATGTCAACATATTCGCAGCGCATTCCAAGGAATTTCTCAAAGAAGTTGGGGTCTACGATTGAGCCTGCGATACCCATTGACACGCTGCCGATTGCGAGATAGCTCTTGCCCTTCATCGTAGCAACGGCAATGCCTGCCTTTGCAAATTGCAGCAGCTTCTTTGCAACGTCGTCGGGGATAGTTGTGTCGCCTGCGTCGCATACGTCCTTGCCGTAGATTCCGTATGCCGGAATGCCCTTTTGCGCGTGTGCAGCCAATACCGCCGCGAGATATACCGCGCCGGGACGCTCTGTGCCGTTGAAGCCCCATACAGCCTTGGGAATGGATTTATCCATGTCCATCGTTTCAGAGCCGTAGCACCAGCATGATGTAACGGTGATGGATACGCCTACGTTGTTGTTCTTGAACAACTCCGCTACTTGCGCTGATTCTGCAACGCCGCCTATGCACTTTTCAGGGATAACGCACTCAACAGGCTCTCCGCTTGGGTGACGCAGGTTCGCTGACAGAAAGTCCGCTACCGCTTTCGCTAAGCCTAATATTGTTTGCTCCAGTGATTCTCTAATACCGTTGCAGCGTCCGTCAATCGTTGGGCGAATGCCTATCTTCGGTAATGCTCCGTTTAATCTGTTCATAATGACCTCTTATTTTACTATATTATAGGTTTCCGTTGCTATCATCAATTCTTCGTTGGTGGGGATTACCCATGTTTTAACTTTTGTTCCTGGTTTGCTTATGTCCTTCTCCTTTTCGGAGTTGGTGTTTATTGCTTCGTCTATCTCTATGCCGAATTCGGCTAGGTCTTCGGTTACGTGGGTGCGGACGTAGGCGTTGTTTTCGCCTATGCCTGCGGTGAATACGATTGCGTCTACGCCGCCCATGTAGAAGCTGTATATGCCGATGAACTTCTTGATTGTTAGGAAGAAGATGTCGAGGGCGCGTTTGGCTGCCGCGTCGCTTTTTAATGTTGCTTCATATAGGTCGCGGAAGTCGTTGGAGATTTCGCTTATGCCTAACAGGCCGCTCTTTTTGTTGAGTACGTCGTTTACTTGGGCGCAGCTCATGTTTTCGTTTTCGGATAGGAAGGTGACAATCGCAGGGTCGATGTCGCCGCTGCGCGTACCCATCATCAGGCCGCTAAGGGGCGTGAATCCCATTGATGTATCTATCGACTGTCCATATTTTACAGCCGCGACAGATGAGCCGTTGCCTAAGTGTATTGTTATAATACGCAGCTTATCTATATCCGTATTCATCAGCTTTGCGCAGCGCATTGCAACATATTTGTGCGACGTGCCGTGGAAGCCGTATTTGCGAATTTTATATTTTTTGTAGTATTCGTATGGGATTGGGTAGAGGTAGTGTGTTTCGTCCATCGTTTGATGGAAGGCTGTGTCGAATACTGCTACGTTTGGGATTCCCGGCATGGATTCCATGCAGGAGCGTATGCCTGTGAGGTTCGGCGGATTGTGGATTGGGGCGAGGGGTATGCAGTCTTCGATTGCCTTGATAACTTTGTCGTCGATTATTACGGATTGGTTGAAGTTTTCGCCGCCGTGTACTACGCGATGTCCTACTGCGCCGATTTCGTTCACGCTCTTAATGCATCCGTATTGTTCGCCTAGGAGTGTGTCCAGCACTATCTTTATCGCGGCGTTGTGGTCGGGCAGGTCTGCGCCGATTGTCACCTTTTCGCCGCTTTCGAGCGTGTGGATAAGCTGGCTGCCTTCCATGCCTATGCGTTCAACTAAGCCTTTGCAGAGGAGGTCGTTGGTTTCGGTGTTGATTAATTGATACTTTAATGAGCTGCTGCCTGAGTTTATGATTAATATATTCATCTTGTCACCTCAACCTTGTGCTTGAACGCATGTTATCGCTGTTACGCCAACTATGTCGTCGGCGGAGCAGCCGCGGCTTAGGTCGTTCATAGGCATTGCGATTCCTTGGGTTATCGGGCCGAATGCGTCGGCTTTCGCAAGACGCTCTACTAATTTATACGCGATGTTGCCGCAGTTTAAGTCGGGGAAGATTAGTACGTTGGCTTTGCCTTCTATTGGACTTCCGGGAGCTTTTGAGTTTGAGATTGCAGGAATTATCGCGGCGTCGAGCTGCATTTCGCCGTCTATGATTAGGTCGGGGCATTTTTCTTTTGCGATACGTGTCGCTTCGACAACCTTGTCCACTAATTCACCCTTTGCGCTGCCTTTTGTGGAGAAGGATAGCATTGCCACGCGCGGCTCTACGCCGAGCAATTGTCTGCACGATTTCGCGGAGGATATCGCGATTTCCGCAAGCTCTTCCGCCGTGGGATTCTGATTAAGCCCACTGTCGGCGAAGATGAACGCGCCGTCCGCGCCGTATTCGCAGTTCGGCACAGCCATTACAAAGAATGCGCTCACTAGTTTTACGCCGGGCGCGGTCTTTAGCACTTGCAGCGCCGCACGCAGCACATCGGGGGTGGAGTTAACTGCGCCTGCAACCATTCCGTCCGCCTTGCCAAGCTTTACAAGCATGTTGCCGAAGTACAGCGGCTTCTTGATAAGCTCTGCTGCTTGCTCTTCCGTCAAGCCCTTAGCCTTGCGCAGCTCGTACAATTCTTTTGCGTAATTCGCGGTATTGTCGTCATTCGCAGGGTCGATAACAGTCGCCTTGCTGATGTCCATACCGTCGGCAAGCTGCTTAACCTTATCCTTGTTGCCAAGTATGATTATGTCAGCTATACCCTCGGCTAAAACTTTGGCGGCGGCTGTGACTGTACGCAAGTCCTCGCCTTCGGCAAGCACGATAGTTTTTTTGCTTTGCTTTGCCCTCTCCTTAATACTTCCCAAAATATCCATAAAAACATCTCCTCATAATATAAAAGCCTAGGCGGAATAAATGTTCCGCCATGCAGCAAATTGTTATAATTATATTTTACCATAAAATAATAATTTGTAAAGCAATAATTGAAAATGCCTGACATTCGTTTCGTAAATCTTGCATAAATACGCTCCCTACTTCCTGCAAGAAAAAATAAACATTCTAAAGGAGAACAAGGATAATGTCTAATATTATAAAAATGGCATTGAAATAATCGAAAAAGGGATTGAATCCCTTAAAAACCTACACAGAAAGCCGCTGCGAAAAATTGAATCGCGAAATTCACAAAGAAATATACGGCAATCACAACGAATAAAAACAAGGCCGCGGCAAACGATAAAATAATAAAGGAAAGCAAGAGGCATTCCCGTGAAATTTTCGCCAATCATTTGACAAAACGATATTCTTGTGGTATAATATATGTAAGAAGGAGTGCTGTAACACTCCCCCTTGCAGGCTTTCTGCAATCGGCTTGATTAGGCTTCACGGCTTTTTGAATTTTTTAAATCGTACTACAACCGCTGACCTTTGGTATGGGGGCGGTTGTTTTTGTATATTTTATACATATTTCTTATTGTGTTGATAATCATTGGAGCATTATCAACTAAGAAAATTGCTAATACAAGAACAAATTCTCTGCCTGTCATATTTCGACATCCCTCCTTTCCGCAAAACTAATCTCACAGAAAATTACGGAGGTACCCTATATTTCATCATGGGCGCACAACCTTTCGGCCGCTAGCCCAATACATGCCGAGGCGGTACTCGCCTGCATACATACATTCTACCATAATTCGACATAAATGTAAAGTTACAATTGTGTTACAAATGTATCGCGCGAGTGCTGCGGCAGCCTTGACAATACTGCGAAAATTTATTATAATATATTATAATAGTATTTTACAAATTAGGCGGTAGGTATGGCGCATATTATAACAGATGAACTGGTGGATTGTACAAAAAAGCTGTGGTATACTAAGATAACGATTAACGGCTATGATATTAAAATCGCGGATGTTCGGTTTATGAAGGGCGTCACAGACGCAGAGGGCGGCAGTCACAAACATATATTTTACGAGCTTTGTTACATAATTGATGGCCCGTCGCGGATTGAGATTAATGGTGTGACGCAGAATATGGAGAAGAACCAATTTTGCATTATTCCGCCGAATAATTCGCATACGCTGTTTTGCGATGATACGACGTATGTTGCGCTTAGGTGGGAGCTTAAGAAGCAGCCGGAGGTGGAGTTCCACAATTCGTTTATGCAGGTGGTGGAGCGTAAGCTTAACAATATCGCGCGGCTTGTTTATGACGACGATAGCCGTGTGATGAATCAAATTATTTTGCTGATGAATACGGTTGCGGAACGCGACAATGTGCTTATGCTGCAATTAAAGTGCGCGGAGATGATTGCCGCGCTGTGCGACTATTGCTTCGGCAACCTGCCTGTTGACGACGTGAAGTATGTTGAAACGCAGTCGGCGAACAGCGTGCTGCTTGAGCGTGCGGTCAATTATATTTATGAGCGCATAAACGATAAGCTTACGCCTACTGATGTTGCGGCACATGTGCATGTCGCTTATAGCTATCTCAACTCGCTTTTCCGCAATTATTATAATGAAACGCTGGGTGCGTTTATTAATAAGAAGAAGCTGCATATGGCGAAATACCTGCTGAAGTATACTGACGAGAAGATTTCTTTTATTTCGGCGAAGCTTGGCTATTGCAACGAGAGCTATTTTTGTAATAGCTTTAAGAAGACGTTTGGTATATCGCCTAGCGCGTATCGCAGGGAGATGAATCCGCTGGAGGATTGATTATGGCGAATCTTATATTGGTTGCAGGAGTTCCTGGGTCGGGCAAGACTTATCTTGCGCATGAGATTAGTGCGCGGCTTTCACTTCCTATGATTTCAAAGGACGAGATAAAGGAATTGATGTTCGACGCCATAGGCTTTAAGTGCAGGCAAGAGAAGGTGCAGCTGGGGATTGCGGCCTATGACATTATGTGTTACGTCGCGGCGCGGCATTTGCTTGCCGGGCAATCTGTAATATTGGAGAACAACTTTGAGGAAATCGTAAAGCCTAAGCTTTTGGAATTAATATGTAAGTATGATTGCAAGGTTATTACAATAAGGGTAGGCGGTGACATCGAAACGATACTCCGCCGTTTTATAGAAAGAGAAAGCTCCCCGGAACGTCATAGGGGGCATGTAATAAATACGCAATACCCCGAAGTGGACGGCGAAAAAGATACTATCGCAGAAAGGGGTATCAGTGCGGCGGACTTTGAAGCCGCGGCACAGCGAAGGGGTATGCTTGATTTCGCTATCGGCGACTTAATCGAAGTGGACACTACTGATTTTGCCGCTGTAAATTATGATGATATTGCGGAAAAGGTGCGGTTGCTTATGGTTTAGCTAGATGTGCTTGCGCATGTGCATTAGCGCACTTTTTTCAAGTCTGCTCACTTGCGCTTGAGATATGCCTATTTCGTCCGCTACTTCCATTTGGGTTTTGCCCTCGAAGAAGCGCAGGGCTAGTATGTGCTTCTCTCTGTCGCCCAGCTTGCGCATTGCTTCTTTTAGGCTTATGCCTTCGAGCCACATTTCGTCTGTGTTGTTGGTGTCGCCTACTTGGTCCATTACGTAGATGGTGTCGCCGCCGTCGTGGTATACAGGCTCGAAAAGGGATACAGGGTCTTGGATTGCGTCCAGGGCTAGGACTACTTCCTCTTTGGTTAGCTCTAGGGCTTTTGCTATTTCTATTATGGTAGGCTCTTTGCCTGCTTCGGTCGTGAGCCTTTCTTTTGCCGCTAAGGCTTTGTAGGCTATGTCGCGCAGGGAGCGCGATACGCGGATTGAGTTGTTGTCGCGCAGGTATCGGCGGATTTCGCCGATTATCATAGGTACGGCGTAGGTTGAGAATTTTACGTTGTGGCTTTGGTCAAAGTTATCGATTGCCTTGATTAAGCCAACGCAGCCGATTTGAAATAAATCGTCGACGTATTCGCCGCGATTGTTGAAGCGTTTGATTACGCTAAGCACAAGGCGCAGGTTGCCTTGGATAAACTCCTCCCTTGCGCTGTTGTCGCCATTCTTTATACGTTCAAATAATATATTTTTTTCGTCATTGGTCAGTACGGGAAGTTTTGCCGTGTTAACACCGCATATTTCTACCTTGTTTATCATAACCCCTCGCATATACATTCGTCTTTTGTACTCGCATTTTTCATTATTTCCGCGCGGTACTATTTTATGCAATGGGAAGAAATTGTCGGATTATAGAAATATTGCCATGTTAACTTGTAAATTCATATAAAAATATAATCAAATTTCATTTGTTAACGGTGAATTTGTAAAATGGTACATAGCTATCGCGGCTGCAATAGGCAAATTCAATGAATCTATTTTGTTATTATGAGGGATTGTTACAGTCGACGAATATTGTCGGTATGTGTCGGATAGACCAGAGGATTCGTTGCCGAAAACTAGGGTGTAGGGCGTGGGTATTGTTGTGATTTGGTTTAGCGTGTGTGACGCGTTTAGCATGAAGGGGTAGACTGTGTTGGGGTGGAGCGCGTGGTATTCGGCGAATGTTGGGAAGTGCTGTATGTTTAGGAGGAAGCTTGCGCCCATGCTTGCGCGTATTACTTTTGGATTGAAGGAGTCGGCGGCCGGGTCGATTATGGCGATGTTGTGTATGCCGAAGCCTGCGGCGGTGCGGATTATTGTACCTAGGTTGCCCATGTCGCTGATTCCGTCTAGGCAGATGTTGTTGCCGATTGTGAGGGATTGCGCGTATTTGCGGAAGATTGCGACGGCGTAGGCGTTTTCTTTGGGGGACAGGCGTTCGATTGCGGAATCGCTGTAGGTTAGTTCGATGTTATGCTTTTGGCATAATGTGGGAATGTCGGCGGCGGAGGTGTAGGTTGAATGAAGGTAGACGCATTCTACTATGTGGGGCTTGTTTTGTAATAGCTCTACTGTGGGGTAGATTCCTAGGGTGTAGCTGTAGTCGTATTCTTTTTTATATTTCTTGTGCTTCATCTGATTTCTCCAGAAGTTGGCTGTAGCGCGATAGGGCGAGTTTGCCTTCGCGCGTTAGCATGTATTGCCCTTCGACGTAGCTTACAAAGTAGCCGTTGTAGTTTTTGCGTAGGATTGTGGCGCACTTTGTTATGCCTTGCGCTTTTATGTCTTTTACGGACATGAAGCCGTGCTTGTCGATTAGGCTTGCGATTTGTAGGGCGCGTTCTTTGTAGGCAGTCATGCGCTCTTTGCCTGCTATGCCGCCGATGTTTACGTTTTGGCTGCGTCCGTTTATTTCGCGCGTTACGGCTTCGCGCTGCTTTGTTTTGGCTGCACGTTTGCTGTAGTTTTGCGGCTCGATTATTATGTCGGCGGTGGCAGCTTCTACGTTTACTAGGATTAAGCCTAGGAACAGGCGTTTGGTTAGCGCTTTGATTTCTTTGTAGTCTTTGGATTTGGCGACGGTGTGGGGGACGGCGATGTATACGTAGTCGCTGTGGTGCTGTCGGTCGATTGCTTGGTAGAGCAGCTTTAGGTTGAAGGTAGTCTTTAGCTCGATTGTGAGCATTTCTCCGTCCTTGACTGCCACTATGTCGCTGTGCAGGACTTCGGCGTGGACAGCGTAGCCGAGTTGCTCGAAGTGCGCGGCGATTGGATGATACAGGTCGCTTTCTTTTATCATAGGGTGATGGTGGCGTGACGCGTGCAGTGGCAGCTTATGTTGACTGCGATTGGCAGGCCGGCTATGTGGGTGGGGTGAGTGAGAATGCTGACTTGTAGGGCTGTGATGTTGCCGCCTAGGCCCATTGCGCCTATGTTTGTGGAGTTTATTTGGGTGAGGAGTTTTTGCTCCAGTGCGGCGTATTTTTCGTCAGGATTGCTGCTGCCGATATCCCGCAGGAGTGCGCGTTTTGCCATGTACGCGGCGTACTCAAAGCTGCCGCCTATGCCTATGCCTACGACTATCGGAGGGCAGGGGTTGCCGCCTGCTTTTGTTATGGTGTCGATGATGAAGTCGACTACGCCTTGCTCACCCTCGGAGGGTGAGAGCATTTTTACGGCGGACATGTTTTCGCTACCAAAGCCTTTGGGGGCGACTGTTAGGGTTAATTTGTCGCCGTCTACGAAAGTGGTATGCACGATTGCGGGGGTGTTATCCTTTGTGTTGACGCGGGTGTATAGGGGGTCGGCTACTATGGATTTGCGGAGGTAGCCTTGCGCGTAGCCACGCCGTACACCTTCGTTGATTGCGGAAATTATGCTGCCGCTTATGTGCAGGTCGACGCCTATGTCGGCGAAAACTATTGCCATGCCCGTGTCTTGGCATAGCGGCAGATTCTCCTGCTTGGCTATATGTATATTTTGGGCGAGGGTGTCTAGCACAAAGGCTTCGGTGGCGTTTACGCAGGAGTTGCAGCTGTTTGTGAGCGCGTCGGCTACGTCTTGAGGCAGCTCAAGGTTGGCTTGTATGCACAGCTTGCTTATTGCGTCGATTATCTCGTTTGCTTCAATTGTTCTCATTTGTCACCTTTTAGATTAACTGCTTTTCTACCTTAGCTTCGGCGTGGATAAAGAAGTTGTAGATAGGGGTCATTTGTTTGAATGTGTCTGTTAGTTTATCCACGAGTTTATTTGAAAATAACAACTCGAAGTCTGTGCTTTTGCACATGAAGCATATGCTTTTTCTGTCCAGCCACTTCTTTAAGTCGTCGGGTTGTTCGGGGTATTTGCTTTTCTTGTACATATCGCCTTCGATGAAGAAGTCGGATTGGTTTTCGTAGGCTTGCTTCGCTTTAGAAAACGTTGAGTCGTTATCCAGAATTAGGTTGCGTACGCTGTCCATTGCGTCGGCTGTCGCGGCGTAATAGCCGCAGCCGTAGATGAATTCACTCGGCATAGCTACGAAGAAAAACTCGGGATAGTGTGGGTATGCCTTTTTGTCGCGGCGGAAGGAGAGCCATACTTCTTCTCTGTACAGCATTTTGTCCTTGGAGAATCTTGTGTCGCGGTATATGCGCGAGACGGTTTTGTCCACCTTGGGTGTGGTGATGATTAATTCGTCAATCGCCGAAATTGTTGGGGCAAGGGCTGTCGCAAGTTCGGTCATGGGTTGCAGCACGTGGTCGTTGTAGTCGCTTTTGTGCGCGGCGAACCAATCCTTGCTGTTGTTGAGGCGATTTTGTATTAGGAAGTCAAAGGTCTTTTGTGAGAGCATGTCAGTCCTTGTCAGTTTGCTGTGGGCTTTGGTGGATTTTGCGAATGATGTAGAGTGGGCGCGCTTTTACTTCGTCCATTATGCGCGATACGTATATGCCGACGTTGCCTATGAGCAGCATTAGTGCGCCACTTAATAGGTAGCCTAGCCATAGCATGGGGTATAAGGCTTGCCCTCCCATCAGCGACTGTATGAGCGACACGATTAAGCCGATTCCGCTTGCACCCAACACGAATGCGCCTGCGTATGTCGCAAGCTTTAAGGGGAAGTCGGTGAATGAGGTAACGCCGTCCATTGCAAGTTTAAGCATTTTGCTTAGGGGATATTTTGTTTCACCTGCGAAGCGTTCGGCGCGCGTAAACTCAACAAAGGTTTGCTTGTAGCCTACCCATGTGATCAGTCCGCGCATGTAGCGGTTGTGTTCGCGTATGCCGCGAAGGGTGTCGGCGACTTTTTTGTCGATTAGGCGGAAGTCGCCTACGTCGCGCGGCATATCCATGTCTGATATTTTGCGCAGGAATTTGTAGTACAGCTTGCTTGTTTCGCGTTTAAAGAAGGATATGCCTTCGGCTTTTGTGCGTTTTGCGTAGACTACCTCGTAGCCGGCGCGCCACTTATCCACCATTTCGCGGATAAGCTCGGGCGGGTCTTGTAGGTCTGCGTCGATTATGGTTACGGTGTCGCCGAAGGCATTGTCCAGTCCCGCGGTTATAGCTATTTGATGTCCGAAGTTGCGCGCGAAGTCGATAACGCGTATGCGGTTGTCATTTTGCGCTGCGGCTAAAAGCATTGGCAGCGTATTGTCGCGGCTTCCGTCGTTTACGAATATTAGCTCGTAATCGTCGCCGATTGACTGCATAACGGCGGAAAGCCGCCGAAGGCACTCAAGCACAACCTTTTCTTCATTATAAACAGGTATAACCACGGAGTGTGTCATTTTATCGTTGCTCCCAATGTGTTCTGCATATGCTTGAGCGCGAAGTCGTGTCCTTCTTGATTGAAGCTTGCCACGCAGTCTTTTTCTACTACGATATTATAGCCTAGGTTATAGGCTTCTATAGCAGCGTGCAGGACGCATATGTCGGTGCATACGCCTACTAGGTGTACGGTGTCGATGTTGCGTTCGCGCAGCAACATGTCAAGCGATGTGCCGCAGAATGCGGAGTAGCGCGTTTTGCTGAGGTGGATAACGCGCGGGTCGGCTGCGGCTTCTCCTGCTTTGCCGTAGATTGCTCTGCCTTCGGTGCCGATTAGGCAGTGCTTGGGGAAAAGCTTGGATTCGCGGTTGTAGTTGTCGTTGTAGTGGTAGTCGTTGGCGGTTACTACGAAGTCGTTGTTTGCTAGGAATTCGTTTATTTTCGCGGCGATGTTGCCGTCGATTGCTTGCGCGGGTGCGCCGCAGGTTAGGCTGCCGTTGTCGGCAACGAAGTCGTTGACGAAGTCGATTACTATTAGTGCTTTCATTTGTGTTCCTCCTTGTTAATTTAAATCATGGTGTTTTATAATTGTCAATTAAAACTTTCAATTCGTTTCGGTGAGTTGTGGATTATGCTCATTTTGTGCATAAGGAAATAATCTATCTAATCCACTGCTCTAATAAGGTTACTTGCTTTTTTGTTGCATCTAATCTCGCTTTGCACCCTATTGGTATTGTTAGCATTGGCATAGAATGCGAACAATCAAATTCAGACAATACAGGGAACTCAACTTTGCCCATTACTTCTTGCAATATTTGGTAGTGTTTCTTGCCAGTACCCCTGTCATTGAAATCTATGTGCTTACCTAATATTAAACCACTTATTTTGTCAAAAACACCGCTTACCTTTAGCATAGAAAATTCCCATTCTACCGTTTCTGCATCTAAATTTTTATCTTCTATAAGTAATATATCTCCCTCCATAATATCGGGCATATATTCACTTGCCATAAATCCCAATAATGTATTAAGATTACACGCAATGAGCCGCCCTTCGACAATTCCATCGTTTAATGTTACCATATTATTTTCATACATTGTATAATCAATATCTTCATCAACATCAATATAATCTTCTGTCCAATGAGTTGGAGTAGGCAGAATATATGGTACTTCATGTGGATTTACAATGATATTGTTCATATAGTCATATGTTCCATAATGTACCGGAGGTTTACGATTAAAACAATTCGCAACAGGTCCATAATAAGTAATCAACTCTGTTTTGGCATATATAGCTAATAGTATTGCAGTTACATCAGAGAAACCTATAATAATTTTGGGATTCTCTCGTAAATGGTCATAATTTATATACGGTAATAACGAATTGGAAACATTACCTCCTGCAATAGCCATGAGGCATTTTACATCAGGTGAAGCAATCAATTCATTTAATTCAGCGGCACGCTCTTGAATAGAACCCGAACGGTAAAAATCTCGTTTACCAGTTAATGAGCCGCATTTTACATTAAAACCTTTTTCTTTTAAGAAAGATACACAGTGGCTCGTGTTATCATGCCAATCAGCGGACGCAGGATATGACGGTGTAAATAACCCAATGGTATCGCCTTTGTTAAGTTTATATGGCAAAATCATTTTTTGTTCCTCCGCATTATGCTCATTTGGCGTAGCAAAAATTATTTTAATTCTTTTTTATAATAAAGTACTAACTCGCCATCTTCGATTTCAGATAATACGAATTCAGTATATCCCCAATGTAAATAAATTGCCAAATTTCGGGTTTCTCTTGCTTCAACGCCAATGGTGAGAGCGGAATAGCCATTCTGAACAGCATAAAGCTCCATTTCTTTCATTAGCTTAGAGATATGCCCTTTGCCCTCGTGGTTTTTTTGTATGCGCAAAGCATTAACGTTGGCAACAACCTTATTATCACTCAATTCTGTTCTGTCGTTTATAAAGGTGCAATCAGGAGAAAATATTAATGTACCTTCTCCAATGGGCTCATCATCGCAAACTATAACAAATGTCAAGCATTTTCCTGATTTGTTATTTTCAATAACTATATCTTTCCATTCAATCCATCGTGGACCACCTTTATGCTCAGCAATGGTTTTTGCCCAAATTCTTTCAAGGTCGTCCATGGTTGCTTTTCTATATGAGTAAGTCATATATTTGCCCTTTTAAGTTTAATTCAAAGGTTATATAAAAAATCTGTAGCCAAGCGATAGCTAATCCAATTAAAATGCAGCGTGTTCGCCTTTGGCTAGGGTGAATTGTTTTGCTGTGCCCTTGTATTGGATTGTTACTGTGGTGTCGGCGGTGGCGATTAGTTCGGCTTTGGTTAGGGTGTTGTTTTCCCATGCTAGGTTTAGCGTGACGCCGCCTTTGGCGCATATGCCGTTTATGCTGCCGCTGGTGAAGCGTGAGGGTAGTGCTGGGAGTAGGTAGATTTTGTCGTTGACGCATTGCACGAACATCTCGGCGATTCCGGCTGTGTAGCCGAAGTTGCCGTCGATTTGGAAGGGGGGGTGTGCGCACATTAGGTTTTGGTATACACCGCCGCCTGAAACATAGGCATAGCCTTGGTCTTTGACGTAGGTTAGCTCGTTGTCGGCGATTAATAGAGCGTGGTCGCCGTCCCATAGGCGCGCCCAGTGGTTGATTTTCCACGCGATAGCCCAACCTGTGCCGCTGTCGCCGCGCCCGATTAGGGATTGCCTGCACGCGTTTGCAAGCTCGGGGGCGGATTCAGGATTGATTTCGCCTGCGGGGTGCAGGGGATACATGTGGGAGGTGTGCCTGTGCAACGGCTCGGATTCGGTCATTTCATCCCACCACTCGAGGAGTTGACCTTTGCTGCCTACTTTATAGGGCGGGAGCTTTGGCATTACGGCCGCGAGGGTTTGAGTGAATTGGTCGTCTATGCCTAGGATTTGTGCGGACTTTAGGCAGTTGCGGAAAAGCTCCTTTAGTATTGCGGTGGTCATCGTCGTGGTTTGGCTGACTGATACGTGTTCGCCGTTTAGGTAGTAGTTGTTTTCGGGCGAGGTGGTGGGCAGTACCATGAGGTAGCCGTCGTATTCAGTGAGGATTGAGAGGTAGAACTCTGCTGCGCCTTTCATCAGAGGGTAGGCTTTTTCAGACAAGAAATTTTTGTCGAGGGTGTATTCGTAATGCTCGAACAGGTGTCGGCATAGCCAACCGCTGCCCATTTGCCAGAATGCGCATACGGGGACGCAGTGCGCCGTGTTTGTCATGCGCCATATGTCGGAGTTGTGGTGAGTTACCCAACCGCTGCCGTTGTAGAAAGCTTCTGCTACTGCTTTTCCGGCTATGCTCAATTCCTCAATCATGTCGAATAGAGGCGTGTGGTATTCGCTTAGGTTGCAGCTTTCGGCGAGCCAATAGTTCATCTCGGTGTTTATGTTGGTCGTGTAGTTGCAGTTCCACGGCGGACGGATTGAGTCGTTCCATATGCCTTGCAGGTTTGTGGGCTGTGAGCCGCTGCGTGAGCTTGCGATTAGCAGATAGCGTCCGTAGTCGAACAGCAGGGTGTACATGCCGATGTCGCGCTTGTCGTGCTGGAATAGCGACAGGCGTACGTCTGTGGGTACGTGCGAGAGGTTGTCGCCGCCTAGGTCTAGGGATAGTCTGTCGAAATAATGCTTGTGCTCTGTAATGTGCGCGGACTTTACAGCGGCGTAGGGTGTGTCCAACGCTTTGCGCACGCAGTCGAGCGTCTTTGTTATGTGTTTTCCGCTTGTGTCCAGCGGCTGATTGAACGCCTTGAAGTTTGTGTTCGCGGATAAGTAGATTACGGCTTCGGTTGCGTCGGCAACGGATAATTTGTCTTCGGTCGCGTAGACGTAGCCTGTGTCTACGGCGCAGCCGATTACGCAGCTGAAGGAAATGCCTTGTTGACGCGGATTCGTGCTATATATGTTCGGCTCGAATTTCTCCGGAACTTCGCGGCGCATACTGCTTGGGCATATGCCGTTTAGTGTAATGGTGTCGTCCTTTACAGTGACCTCGTGCTTGAGAAGACTGTCGATTGTGATGTCAAAGAATAAGTGATTGATACGGCTGCACTTTATTTTTACTGCAAGCACGTTGTGTATGGGCGATACGAATACTTCGCGTGTGTACGTGGTATCGCCGACGTTGTATTGCACGCCTGCGATTGCCATCGACATATCTAGCCATCGTTTGTAGTTGCTTGCCTGCCCATGAGTGAGTAGCTTAATGCGAAGGTTGCCTAACGGCATGTACGCTTCGCAGTCGCGCGCCATCATCTTTTGGGCGAGGAATCTGTCGCATTCGGCGAGCTTTCCGTCGATTATGAGCTGCTGTGCTTCCTCGTAATCGGTGGAGGCGTTGGGGTATTGGTGGTAGGGCGGGAAGCCGCTCCAGAGTTGGTCGTGGTTTAAGGCGATTGTTTCCTCGAATAAGCCGCCGTATACCATACCGCCGAGCGTGCCGTTGCCTACAGGGAGTGCGTCAATCCATTGTTCTGCTGCTTGCTTGTACCAAAGCGTTTGCTTGTTCATGTGACCCCCGAAAATATTATCTGTTATCAGTTAATTTTATGTCAACCTGTTTGCGCAGGTATGAGCCTACTTGAATTGGCGCCCCATGCGGGATTTTGAATAGCATTGCGGCATGTGGTGTTGCGTTTATGGCGTTGCCTTTTGCGTCGGTCATGGAGGTGAGTTCAAATGTGATGTTGTCGCCGTGCGGCTGCATTATTTCGATTGTGTCGCCTAGCTCCATTTTGCCGCGCTGTTCGGCGATTATTTCGCCGTTTACGTAGTCGCGTACAACGCCCATTACGGCGTAGTCGCGCATGTATGAGTTGGAATCGTAGATTTGTTCGCCGCCTTCGCCTAAGAAAAAGCCTGTGGAGTAGGAGCGGTGGCTTACTTTTGTAAGCTCCGCGAAGTACTTAGCATACTCATAGGTTGCGGGATTTTGCAGTGCGGCGTCGATTGCTTGCCTGTAGGCTTTTGTCACGGTTGCGACGTAGTATTCGCTTTTTACTCTGCCTTCGATTTTGAGCGCGGATATTCCGCAGGCTAGCATTTGCGGAATGTGCGCGACTAGGCATAGGTCTTTGGAGTTGAAGATGTAGCTGCCTTTTTCGTCTTCGTATATTGGCATGTATTCGCCCGGGCGTTTTTCTTCCATTAAATAGTATTTCCAGCGGCAGGGGTGAGCGCACGCGCCTTTGTTGCTGTCGCGGCTTGCCATGTAACTACTTAGCATGCAGCGTCCGGAGTAGGACATGCACATTGCGCCGTGGACGAATACTTCCAGTTCGAGGGAGCTGTCGGTTTTTTGGCGCAGCTCTGTGATTTCGGTGTGCGGCATTTCGCGCGCTAGGACTATGCGCTTTGCGCCTAGCTTGTGCCACATGTTCGCGGACATGTAGTTGGAGGTGGAGGCTTGTGTGCTTATGTGCAGCGGCAGTTTGGGCGCGGATTGCTGTGCGGCTGAAAATGCGCCGAGGTCGGACACGATTGCCGCGTCAATGCCGCAGTCGTATGCAATCGCGGCAATCTCCGCGATTCCTTCTATGTCTGAATTGTGCGCGACAATGTTGAGCGCGAGGTAGACCTTGCGCCCCTTTGCCTTAGCATATTCTATGCCGCGCTGCATGTCCTCTATGCTAAAGTTGCCGCTGGCAGTGCGCAGCGAATATTGCTTCGCGCCGATGTAAACGCCGTCCGCGCCGTAATCGACTGCAACCTTTAGCTTTTCTAAGTCCCCGGCGGGGGATACTAGTTCGCATTTTATCATGTTGTTTCCTTTAGTTTTGTTGTGATTGCAACGCCGTCGCCTACAGGAAGAATGCAGCTTTCGCAGCCGTCCATGTTGCAGATGGTGTGCAGGTATTGCCGCAGCCGCTTCACTATGGTGATTTTGCGGCGTATTACTAAGTCGTCGGTGGCAACCATGCCTTTGTATAGCACGTTGTCGGAGATTAGTATGCCGCCTACGCGCAGCTTTGGCATAAGCAGCGGCAGGTATTCTAGGTAGCTGCCTTTTTGTGCGTCGAGGAAGATTATGTCGAATGTGCCGCTGATGGTCGGGAGTAGTTCGAGTGCGTCGCCTGTGTGTATGGTGATGTCTTTGCCGGAGGTGAATTCTTGTGCGACTGCTGCAAGTTGCGGCTCTTTCTCGATTGTGACTACCTTTGCGCCGCAGCTTGCAAAGTGCGACGCTGTGTAGCCGATGGCAGTGCCAATCTCGAGCACCGACCTTGCGCCTGTCGCAAGTGTCATTTGCCGCAGCAGCGCGATAGTTTCGGGCAGCGCAATAGGCACGGCGTTGGCTTGGGCGTACGCCTTAATCGCAGGGGGCACGTCCACCTTTACCGTGGAGTTGATGTAACGTGAAATGTATTCGTATGTTATGTTGTGTTTGTCGTTGTCAATCATATTATTTATTGCACCTGTTTGAACACCTTCTCGTGTTCTTCCAAGGTGGTGTTAAATTCATGTACGTTGTCTTCATTCAATGCAAAGTATAGGTAATCGCTGTTTTCAGGATATAACGCGGCGATAATGGAGGCTTTTCCGGGGGAGCAGATTGGACCTTCGGGGAGGCCTTCCACTATGTATGTGTTGTAGGGCGACGGTGTCGCTATGTCGTCGTAGGAGAGTACAGGCTTGTTCGTCTTTAGCACGAACTGTACTGTTGAGCAGGATTCAAGCTTCATGCCGAGCTTTAGGCGATTGTGGAATACGGAGGATACCAGCGCGCGGTCATCGTCGCCTTTAGCTTCGGCTTCTATTATGGACGCTAGGGTTATTACCTCGTCGATGGTCATGCCTAATTGTTCAGCGCGGTTTTTGCATTGCTCGTCGAACTCGTCGTCGAATTTGTCGAGCATTAGTTTGACTACGGTGGTGGCAGTTGCGTCCTGCGTGAACTCGTATGTCGCAGGGAAGAGGTAGCCCTCGAACCTGTCGCTTTGGCGCGGAATGCTGTCGATGAAGGGATAGTTGTAGACGCCGCTGTTGACTGCTTTTGCGAAATCGGCGGCGGTGATGTTTAGCTTTGACGTTACCGCGTCGGTGATTTGGGATAGGTTAAAGCCTTCGGGGATTAGGACTTTTATGGTGGTGTTATCCTTTGTGACCTCCCCTATCTTTTTGATTATTTCATCGTATGTCATGGATGCACGCAGGCTGTGTTCGCCTTTGGTGTAGGTAGGCTCGCCCTGTATTTTGTATATCCCGCGGAAGAATAAGGGGTAGTCGATAACGCCGTGGTCCTTTAGGCGCTCCGAGATGGACTCCATGCTTTCGCCGTCGGCGATTGTGAATGCCACGGTTTCGTTGGATTTGCCGTTGCCTACGAAGTCGCGGGCGAGGTTCATGCCTACGTTGCCGGCGGCAAGTATAAGACCTGCGACGATTACGGCGAAGGTTATCGCCATAATCAGCCGCACAGTTTTGTTGATTCCGCGTTTAATTTTGTATGACTTCATTTAATCACTCCCGCAATTTGTTACTTCAAATTTTTCTATAAAGAAAGCAGGATAGTATGAGAGCTTTGCTTTGCGCAAGCCCTCTATGCCGCTGTCATCTTCTCTGTTGACGTATTTGTATGTGCTCCACTCGTTTTTGAGGAAGAGGTTGTTTATCGCAGGGTATGCGCCTTTTACCGAGGTGTCGGCCTTTTCTATGTGGACGACCACCGTTTCGGGGTTTAACTCCTCACCGATTGTAAATGCGCAGATGTTGCTGTTTACGCGCAGCATTGCCGCCGTAAGCTCGAGCTTGTCTATATTTGCTAATAAATGCGAAATGGACTCCCTTTCCAATTGCAGGAAATAGTTGTCCTCGTTTTCTCTCTCGAATAGCCATTTGTCGTAGCACGCCATTACTTCATCGGCGTCGGCAGAGGTTATTCGCTGATATTCATAGTTGTTTTGCAGGAAGTTGTTTAGATGATTGCGCTTTGCGTGGTATTTTTTGCCTGTGAGGTTGATTAAGTCCTCGACGTTGTAGACGTAGTCGAAGTAGTCGCGGAGTGGTGCTGCTTCGATTTTGCAGCAGTGGCATTTTAGACTGTCGAGCATGTCCGATGTGAGCGAGTACAGTCGGAAGGGTTCGCCGTTTTCCTTGCAGTAGGCGAGCAGCTCTTTAAAGGCCGCACACTTGTCGCCGCTGCCGATTGGGTAGCGGTATGCGTGAGGCTTGTCCTTGTACCTTGAGCGGATTATTAGGCAGTCGTTACTTATCGCGTAGGAGTAGTTGAACGGCACGCGCCATATGAACAGCGTTAGGAAGGTGTATTCGCTGTTGGTGATGTGCTGTTGTTTTAGGTAGCGGTTGACTGTGTCGCGTTCGTCTAGGGTGATTGGATTGAATTGTAGAATGGGTTATCTCCTTTCGGCTGTGAGGTTGCGGCGGCAAACGGACGCGCAATGCGCGCCCCTACGTGGTGTGCATATGCCGAGGGTCGGGCGAACACAGTTCGCCCCTACATTCATTCGGTCGGTACGCGTTTGTAGCGCAGTTGTTTGTTTTCGTTTATGCGTTTTACGATTTTTAGGCGAGAAAATTCTTCGCGCTCACGTTCCTCTAGCACGTTTGTGATTTTGGCAACCATCGCTGTGTAGGTGGGTATGCTTACGTTGCGTAAGCCATTGGCGCGGCGTTTGGTTTTGTTGATGTTTATGGCAAGGCGATAGACGGAGTTTTCGATTTCCGCAAGCTTTACCGTGAGGTGCTTCACTTGCTCAAAGCTTTTGTAGGCTACGTCTAGGGCGGAGGAAGTGTTGTATATGCCGTAGGCGAATTCGTCGGTGGTGTCTACAGCTTTCGCCTTGTGGGATACGCTTGGCAGCTCCACGCCCATTACGGAGCGGAAGTGTATGCGTATGCTGTCGTCATGAACAATCGCTTGCCCGATATTGCCTGCGCTGTCTATGCCTAACATAATATTTGCCGATTGCAAGGCTTTGTATGCGCGGCTGAAGGTTGTGTCGATTTGCGACTGTATCTCCTTGGCTTTGTCGATGAGCGACATTACTTCGCGAACGAGTATGCTTTGCTTTTTGTCGAGCAGGTCGAAGCCTGTGATTGCAAGCTTTAGGTTTGCTTTGGCTCTGATTAGATTGCCCTTTGTTGGAGCTTCCATTTGTTACCTCCCTTCGGTTCGCAAGATTTTTGTAGGGGCGCGCATCGCGCGTCCGCGGACATCGAATTATTGTTCATTTGCGAAATAGCGTTTGAATATTTCGGGCGACAGGCGCGTTAACTCGGATTGCGGCAGTACGCGCAATAGGCGTATCGCTAGGTCGAGCGTGCTTGAAATGCTGCGGTAGTCGCTTTTGCCTTGGGCGATGAAGTCTTGCTCTAGGCAGCGTCCGAACTCCATGTACTTTTTGTCGATGTCGGATAGGTCGTCTTCGCCGATAACGTTTGCTAGTGCGCGTGTGTCTTGCACTACGCCGTAGGATGCGAAAAGTTGGTTGGCGAGGTCGGCGTGGTCAAAGCGTGTGAAGCCTTCGCCTATGCTGTCCTTCATCAAGCGCGACAGCGAGTTCATTATTGAGATGGGCGGATATATGCCTTTTTGGTGCAGGGAGCGGTCTAATACTATCTGCCCTTCGGTGATGTAGCCTGTTAGGTCAGGGATTGGATGGGTGATGTCGTCGTTGGGCATTGTGAGGATTGGGAGCTGCGTTATGCTGCCGCCGTTTTCCTTGATGATGCCTGCTCTCTCGTACAGTGAAGCTAAGTCGCTGTACAAGTAGCCCGGATAGCCTTTACGACTGGGGATTTCGTCCATCGATGAGGATAGTTCGCGCAGGGCTTCGCAATAGCTTGTCATGTCTGTCATAATTACAAGCACCTGCATTCCCTTGGTGAATGCTAGGTATTCCGCAGCGGCTAATGCGCAGCGCGGCGTGATTATACGCTCAACGATTGGGTCTCCGGCTAGGTTCATGAACATTACAACCTTGGAGATTGCGCCTGTTTCAGCGAAGCTTTGGCGGAAGTATTGCGCTATGTCGTTGGATACGCCCATCGCGGCGAAGCAGATCGCGAATGAGGTGTCCTTTTCGTCAATCTTGGCTTGGTTAACTATTTGCGCGGCGATTGCGTTGTGGGGCATACCTGAGCCGCTGAAGATTGGCAGCTTTTGTCCGCGGATTAGGGTCATCAGTCCATCAATTGAGGATAGACCCGTTTCGATGAATTTGCTTGGGTATTCGCGCGCGATTGGGTTAATCGCGTTGCCGTTTACGTCTACTTGATTTTGTGCGTAGACGTTGCCTAGGCCGTCGATCGGTCTGCCTATGCCGTCGAATGTGCGGCCGAGTAATTCGTCCGACACCTTAAGCATGAGCGGTCTGCCTGAAAGGCGCGTCGTTGTGTTTGTGAGCGATATGCCGTCAGTGCCCTCGAAAACCTGTACGATTGTGTAATCGTCGGACAGCTCGATTATTCTGCCCATGCGCGGCTTTCCGCTGTTGCTGCCCTGCACGGTTATCTCGACGATTTCTTCGTAGGACGCGCCTTCGATTCGATCGAGTACAACCAGAGGACCTTTTATTTCATTTAATCCGATATATTCCATCAATCTACCTCGTTTTCATGCAGTAGCTTGGATATTGCGTCGTCAATGTCGGACTTGTAGCGCATGAATGCGGAGAAATCCTCATTGCTTGTGTTATATTTCATGCCTATTACCTTCTCAAATATACCTGTATCCTTTAATTGGGAAATGGGTATGCTGCGCGACAGAACTTCGCCTGCGCGCTTGTGGAGGTATAGGATTGTGTCCATCATTAAGAATTGCTTTTTCAGAGGTACGTATGTGTCAACCTTGTTGAAGGAGTTTTGTTGCAGGAAGCCTTCGCGGATAACCTTTGCAACTTCAAGGATTAGCTTTTCGTTGTCAGGAAGTAAGTCGCTTCCTACGAGCTTTACTATGTCGATGAGCTTGAACTCCTGCGTGAGAATATTCATCATCTCGCCGCGGTCTTTCATAAACAGGGCGTTGACGTTGTTCTCGTACCACGGCGACAAGTCGTCGGAGTATTCGCTGTAGCTTGTAATCCAGTTTACCGATGGATAGTGGCGTGCGTATGCAAGCGGCTTATCTAATGCAAAGAAGCAGCGCGTGAAACGCTTTGTGTTCTGCGTAACAGGCTCGGAGAAGTCGTTGCCCGAAGGGGAAACCGCGCCTACTATGGTTACGCTGCCGTCGCTTCCGCTAAGCGTTTGGCAATAGCCTGCGCGCTCGTAGAAGCTTGCAAGGCGTGAGGGTAGGTATGAGGGATAACCTTCTTCCGCAGGCATTTCCTCTAAGCGTCCCGATATTTCGCGGAGCGCTTCCGCCCAGCGGCTGGAGCTGTCTGCCATCATTGCAACGTGATAGCCCATGTCGCGGTAGTATTCGGCTAGGGTTATTCCTGTGTATATTGAAGCTTCGCGTGCAGCAACCGGCATGTTGGAGGTGTTCGCGATAAGGATAGTGCGCTCCATCAGCGGACGATTGGTGCGCGGGTCGACAAGCTTGCCGAATTCTTCGAGAACCTGCGTCATCTCGTTGCCGCGTTCGCCGCAGCCTACGTATACGATTATGTCAGCGTCGGCGTATTTTGCGAATTGGTGCTGCAATACTGTTTTGCCTGTGCCGAATCCTCCGGGGATTGCGGCAGTTCCGCCTTTTTTCAAGGGGAAGAGCGTGTCGATTATGCGCTGCCCTGTGATTAGGGGAATGCTTTCTTCGGTGCGCGACTTGATTGGGCGCGGCACACGGATCGGCCATAGCTGCGCTGCCATTACGTCGACTTCCGCGCCGCTCGCTGTTTTTACCTTAACTAACGGCGTTTTTACGTTGTACTCGCCGTTTTTCGCAGCGTAGGAAACTGTGCCGTTTACGTATGGGGGAACCATTATGCGGTGGGCGATGTGACCTTCTTTTGTTTCGGCTACGATTTGTCCGCCGGAAACCTTGTCGCCTACCTTCGCATGAATTGTAACTTTGTGCAGCACGTCTTCCTCTATTGAGGAAACCATTGCGCCGCGTTCGATGAATGAGCCGCTTTGCTCGTATAAATGCGCAAGCGGACGCAGTATGCCGTCGTAGATTCGCCCAAGCAAGCCTACGCCCAGCTTTAGGCTTAACAGGCTGCCTGTTGATGCAACAGGTTCGCCTACGGTAAGCCCTGTCGTGCTTTCGTATACTTGCACGACCGTGCTGTCTTCCAATATCTTTATGACCTCGCCAATCAACTTTTGCTTGCCTACGTACACCATCTCGTGCATGAGGAAGCTGTTGTTGCCTTTTACGCTGACAACCGGGCCGTTAATCTTGCATATTATGCCTGTTTCCATAATATCTCCTATTGCTGCGCGGCGGCGGCGATGTTGTTGTTTTCGAGGAAGAATTCTTTTTCGCGCGTTAGCTTTGCGTCGAGGGTGTAGTCGACTAAGTGACCTTTGTCGGTGTCGATTGCGATAAAGCCGCCGAGGGATATGTCGGTGGATTGCTGTACGTCGAAGCCTTCGGCGTTAAGCTGCTGCTTGAAGCGCATGTCGGCTTCGCGCAGTTTTACAAGGGACATGCCTTGGATTGACTTTAGCTTGTCGATGTTTTTTGCCATGTACTTGTCGTATTCGGCGGAGGCTGCGAAAGCTGCTAGCTTTTCGCGCACTGCGTCGATTATCTCGGCGATGTATTGTTCGCGCATTTCAAGCATTTGCTGCTTGTGGCGCATGTCGAGGTTAAGTATGTGCGCATTTTTTTCCTTGTTGATTTTTTCTACAGTTTTGCGTATGTGTTGATAGGTGGCTTCAAGCAGGCGCATTTCTTCAATGCCCATGCGCGTTTCCTTCTTATTGATTGCTTTGGCGAGAAGCTCTTCGCGCTCTGCCATAGCTTCGTTTAAGACTGTGTACTTAAAGCCGGCCAGTTTTTCATCTATTTCGCTCATTTTATCTTCCTTTACATTAAGCTGTTAAATCTTTACGCCTATTGCTTTGTTTACGTATTCCAAAATGTAATCCTGCGGCTTGCCGTTGCCGTGTCGGTCTGGGATTTCTACAAGCAGCGGCTGCTTTCGGTTAATCTTTATGTCTTTTATCAGCTCCGGTGCGAGCGCGGACAGCTTGCATGTCACGAGGATAATGCCTATTTCGGGGTTAGCGAGTGATTCGTTTAAGGCTTCGGTGAATTCATGCTTTGTATGCACGACTACACCGTCAACTCCTGCGAGGCGCATTCCTACTTTTGTGTCCACATTGTCGCTTATTAAAAACATTCTCATAATTTTACAGTTTTCCGAGAATCATGAAGGATACGAGTAGGCCGTAGAGTGCAACGCCTTCTGCGAGCGCAACGAAGATGAGGGATTTACCCATGATTGAGGAATCTTCGGACATTGCGCCGATTGCGGCAGCGGCAGGTGATGCAACGCCGATACCTGCGCCGATACCTGATAAGCCTGTAGCAAGAGCGGCCGCGAGGTAACCCATGCCTGTAGCGTCGGACGCTGCGCCCGTTGCAGCTTCAGCAGCAAGAGCTGCAGGACCGCCGAATATAATTGCCGCGGCGGAAACTAAAAGCATACCGAAAAAGCTGAATAAGTTTAAACCAAGAACAGTCTTCATAGCTTTACCTTGCAGCTTGAAGCCCTTGTTCATGATGAGAGGTAAAACGATGATGATTGCAAGACTGATTAAGAGTGTCATAACTTCCTCCTTAAAATTAATTGTTTGTATTTATCTTGTGCGCTTTAAACGGCTTTCCGTTGCCGGAATAAAAGCGCGAGAACATTTCGTAAAACTCCAGACGGAGCACCTGTATCGCTACAAGCAATGCTTCCATACCTACTACAAATAGGTTGCCCAAAACGAGAATTATTACAGAGGTAACACCTGTAGTAGATTCCACAAACATCATAACAACCATGAGCATTCCCGCGTGGATTAGGGCGTATGCGCCTACGCGCACGAAGGATATTAGGTTTGTGAGGTAGGATAGCAGCACCTCGAACATCTCGAAGAAGGTTTCGAGGAAGAATGCGCCAAAGCTTTTGGGTAGCCAATCCTTGTGACCGTCGATTAATTTTTCCAGCGGTTCACGCAGGAACAGCAGCAGTATCGGCAGCGCGATAAATGCGATTGAGAATATCGGTTGCGGCAAGCTCCAGCCTAAGACTGTCGAAAGCACCATGATGATAAGCGACCAGAAGAATATGAGGCCGATTATTCCGTTGGGTGAGAACAACAGTTCGCCTATGTGCTTGCGTTTTATGCAGTTGTAGATATTTAGTATCATCGACATTGTGATGAAGAATGCGCCTAGGGCGACGGCGTATATTAGCGTGTTAGTCATGTCGCCGTTGCTATGCATTGGTTTGTACCATAGGCCTTGGAATATTTCTTCGTAGCCGAAGATACTTCCGTACATCACGCCGAAGAATGTGCCGCTTATGCCTGCCAGGATAAGGACACCGCCGATAAAGCTTTTCTTTGCATATTTCATGTAGCAGCCGAATGCAAGGAGTAGCAGTCCGTGCGCTATGTCGCCGAACATTATTCCGTACATCAGCGTGTAGGTTAAGCCGAGAATAAATGTTGGGTCGATTTCGCCGTAGGCAGGAATTCCGTACATTTCGACGAAGCCCTCGAATGGGGCGAACAGCTTGTGGTTTTTAAGCAGCGTCGGAGGTTGAACTCCTGGGGGAGCGGAAGCGTCCTCGGCTAGGAATGTCACCGACTTCTTGCCCTCGAAGCTTTTTTCAAGCTTTATCGCATTTTCTTCTGTAACCCACCCTACTAGGTAGAAGCTTTCGTTTGTGTGTGCTGCGTATTTTCGGCACTCGAAAACCTCGTGTATGAATTTTACTTCTTGGTAAGAGCGGATTATGTCGTTCTTTTCTTTTGCTAGGATTTGCGCCT
Source organism: uncultured Eubacteriales bacterium (assembly GCA_964479875.1). Taxonomy (GTDB): domain Bacteria; phylum Bacillota; class Clostridia; order Monoglobales; family CAYZNM01; genus CAYZNM01. Next base: position 44,850 of record CAYZNM010000012.1, on the reverse strand, counting down.
TGTCTTTTTCGAGCTCGGCGATGTTTTGGGTTAGCTGCTCGATTTCTTTTTCGAGCTTTGCAAGCTCCTCTTTGGGGTAGCCTGCGGCTCTGTCGGATATGCGGACGCGCTCGAAGTATAGCGAGGCGAAGATGTTGTCCACCTGCTCATATGTCGCGGCGGGGGCGAAGTATACACCGAATACAGTTTCGTCGTTGCCGCCTAATTGGAAGAAGAAGGCGTTTCTGTCCGACAGATATGTCGGCAGGCGCAGATAACTGTCGCGCGGCATTTGCCCGAACCGCACCTTGATGTATTTAAAATGGAAAAGCTTGTCAAGCTTAATTGATACGTTCTGCATAGGCTCTAGCTGCTTTTGTAGCATTTCGTCCTCTTTAAGCTGCTCTTGCAGCTCATGCAGCTTTTCTTTTTGCATTTTTAGGGTGTGCGATAATGCGCGCGCGTAACGCTCGGCGGCTTGCACGTCCCTGCAATAAGACATTTCATCATTGTCCGCGACGCCGACCTCCCCTGCTATCTCTTTAAGCATAGCCAGCAAATCGGAGTAGGGGTTGTCGTCGGAGAATGGATAAAGACCGTTGACATTTCTAAACACGTCCATCGTGTTTTCAAAGTGCATTTCGGTTTTCATTATGTGGTTTGCAATAACATTATCGAAGTCGCTTATCAGTCCGATAATGTTAATGCGCTTCATTGTCGCAATCAAACAGAAAACCTCCTACCTTATTAAAAATTTATTGATTTCATTCATGTCAAGGCTATATCGCGCTCCTTCTATTATTTTGATAAGGTTGTTTATCTCGCACTCCTTGATGTGAATGTAGGAGATTACCTCGGCTAATGTAAAGGGCTTGTGCTTGTACTGCCGCAGATATATGTCGTAGAGGTATTGGCTTACGTTTTGTTCGTGGAATGCCGCCGCCTGCTTTTTGAATACGTCTGCGTAGTGCGTTTGCTGATACAGCATGTTAAGCTGTGCGGGAGAGTTTGCCTCGGAAAATGCGGCAATGTCGCGCTTTTTCAGCTTGTAGTGAATCGGGATAATGTATTGGTCGATAATGCCGTTGCCTACGTTATAGTAGTTTTTGCAGCGGTAAATCCACAGCATGTTGAGCAAGTCCATGTGTACGCCGAAGGTGTGCATTACTAGCGTAAAGTCCTCGCCGCTCAAATGCTTGCGCACCATCTTGTACATATATTTGTAGAAATATATGTCAAGCGTTATTTCAAGCTCGAACATGTTTACGTCGTTTTTGCTTGTTATGAAGGGGAAGAGCAAGTCGTAGTACGGCGTTGAGGATAGACGTTTTAGTGCGTCCAGCAGTGTTGTGGAGCTTTGCAGCAGCTCTGCGTCAAAGCGAACCAATCTGTCGAAATAGGCAGGAATTGCCGCTTCTTCATTTATTATACCACTGCTGTTGATATTGCGCAACACGCATTTTATCGCTTCAATTTCAAATTGCACCACGTAGACGTTCATGAAGGTTTTCGCGCTGCCTTGTAGGAAGCTTGCAAGCTTTTTGTATACGTCCTTGTTGGCGCCTTTGAGTGCGCCTTCCAGGTCGCCGCGGTGGACGCTTGTGTCTTTGATGTCCTTGAGGGCGTCGTTGTAGGAGGTGTTATTCTTTAGGTAGGAGCAGATGTCAGGCACGCGCTTTCGCGATAAAAGCTGCGCGTAGTCATGCTCTGTGAGCAGACCGCGCGATAGTGCTTTAACCTTTGCGTATGCTGCGCTGTAGGTTGCTGTGTTAGACATAACTCATCTCAATTCTCATATACGATTCTGGCGAAAATGTCGTCGGCAAGCTTGGACTTATTGTTCTCCCAAGTTTGCTTTTGAGCCGTAATTTGTTGGTTGTATTTGGCAGTTTGCTGCGAGATTATTGTTTGCTCGTCCTTTTGTTCCATCTCCATGATTTGTTTTATCTTGTTTTCGGCGTCGCGATGTAACTTGTCGGCGAGCTTTTCAAGCTCGGCTGCGATGTCGTCGTTTACGTTTTCGAGCTTTTCGGCGGCTTCGCTTGATATACGCTGTGCTTCTTGCTCGATTTGAATAATTCGATTGATAATATCTTCCATTGTAAAACCCCTAACTGTATTATAATCAATGCACAATGCACAATTCACGATGCACAATGTGGGTAAGTGGTGGGTGCTAGTTTTTAAGGCTGTGGATTGGGGCAGGTATTTGTCCTGCGCGATTTATGAAGCGTTCGCTTCCGTATTCATTTAGCTTGATTACGGGAGCCATGCCTAGTAGGCCGCCGAAGGATACCATGTCGCCTACTTTGTAGCCGACCGCGGGGATTATGCGTACGGCTGTGGTTTTGCTGTTGATTACGCCGATTGCGGCTTCGTCGGCGATGATTGCTGCGATTGTTTCGGCGGGAGTGTCGCCTGCTACTGCAATCATGTCTAGTCCTACGCTGCATACGGCGGTCATTGCTTCCAGCTTGTCTATTGTCAGTGCGCCGCAGGAACATGCGTCAATCATTCCGGCGTCTTCGCTTACGGGGATGAATGCGCCGCTTAAGCCTCCTACGAAGCCGGACGCCATTACGCCGCCTTTTTTTACAGCGTCGTTTAGGAGTGCGAGTATCGCGGTAGTGCCGTGTGCGCCTGCTTTTTCTACGCCTACTTCTTCTAAGATGTGCGCTACGCTGTCGCCGATTGCGGGAGTTGGGGCTAGGGATAAGTCGACTATGCCGAAGGGTACGTTCAATCGCTTGGACGCTTCCTGACCTATTAGCTGACCTACGCGCGTTATCTTGAAGGCTGTGCGCTTGATGATTTCGGCGACTTCGCTTATGCTTGCATCCTTTGCTTTTTCAAGCGCGGACTTTACTACGCCCGGGCCGCTTACGCCTACGTTTATCACGCATTCGGCTTCGCCTACGCCTAGGAATGAGCCTGCCATGAATGGGTTATCCTCGACAGCGTTGGCGAATACTACAAATTTTGCACAGCCTATACTGGAATTGTGGGCGGTGGCCTCTGCGATTTCCTTGATGATGCGCCCCATGTGTCCGCACGCGGTTAGGTTTGTTCCGGCGCGTGTAGTTGCTACGTTTACGCTTGCGCAAACCTTTTGCGTTTGCGATAAAGCGGAAGGCAAACTGTCTATGAGTATAGTGTCGCCTTTGGTGTAGCCTTTATGCACAAGCGCGGAAAAACCGCCGATAAAGTCAACTCCTGTTTCGGCGGCGGCTTTATCCAGCGCAATTGCAAAGGCTGTGTAATCATTGGTGTCGCTGCTTTCGGCGACCTGCGATATCGGGGAGACGGATACGCGTTTGTTGATAATCGGTATGCCGTAGATTGATTCCAGCTCTTGCCCTACTTTTAGTAAGTCTTGCGCGTTTTTACAGATTTTGTCGTATATCTTGTTACATGATACAGCTGCACTTTCGCTGCTGCAATCGCGCAGGGAGATTCCCATTGTGATTGTGCGAATGTCGAGCTTTTCCTGCTGTATCATTTTAATGGTTTCTACAATTTCGTTTGTCGTTATCATATCAAGTTCCTTAAAAAGTATACACCCACAAATTTCTATTGTCAATGTAATATTCGTTAATATTGTATAAAATTTGCAGGTGTGATTTGGTTATTGTATATAGCTGCTGATGATTTTGCCGATGTATAATCTGTGGTAGTCTTTACCCTTGTACCACTTTTCGTCGATTTCGGGGAGGAGGAAGTTGTTGGGGTTTATGTCTTGGTAGAACATTTTTTGGCATATTAAGATTATTTTTGCTTCCTCGAAGCCATATGTGCCTTCAAGGGGAGTGGGGGTTAGGCCTGCTTCCTTGATTTTGTCGCAGTCGCGGCCGCTTTTTGTGCCGCATATGCCTAGGGCTTTCTTTTGTTCGCCGCCGAAGAATGAGAGGGTGTAGAGGTTTGACTTTTCGATAAATTCGTAGGTGTATCGGCTTGGGCGCACTACTATGAAGGAGGAATCATACCCCCACATGTGCCCTATGCCGCCCCAGCTTGCTGTCATTGTGTTGACGCCGCGCTCGTCTGCGGCCGTGATTAGCATGTAGTCTTGTCCAATTATTTGGAACGCGTTTGAGATTTCGGATGTTGATACTTTTTTTAACATTTCTCCTCCTGAAAATTTGATGGTGACGCGGGAGCGGACGCGCAATGCGCGCCCCTACATTTTAATAGATTTGTGTAGGTTTGCCGTGTAAGTGGTCAAGCAAACCTACAACCTTTTTTTGTCTGTCAGCTTTTTATGCGAAAAATCGCCTTTAGCATTTTGCCCACGAACTTCGGGACTTTAAGCACTACAATCTTCATAGATACACCCCTTCTTAATACCTTCTGCCTGACAAGCAGAAAGCTCCGCATATAAGCGACAGCTCCAATATTACCAGTAACCACACGGGCAGCACTAAGGCGAGCAATATGCCTGCCAGAAGGACATAAAACAATAGCCCCACGACTGAACGGTGGCATTTTCTTACAAATGTAAAACATCTTCTCATATTATCGCCGCCTTTTTTGTTTACTACTATTTCTCTATATTATATTCCGGGCGGCTTGTACGTGTGCAAGAGCGTTAATCAATTTCGCATATTATGAGAAGTGTTCCTTCGGTGAGTGTTATTGTGGCTGTTTCTTCTGTGAATTCGTTGCTTATGCCGAGGTTTGCGTGTTGGGTCATTGTGTAGTTTTGCAGCGGATAGAGTAATCCTGTTGTGGTAACGCCTACGGCTTCGGGGGTGAGGGGGATTAGCGAGATTTTGTTGTAGGCGTGCTTTTGTATTGTTGCCCGGTTTTCGCATAAGCCTACGCGGTAGTTCGAGCCTAGCATAATGCCGTTGGCGGACTTTCGGCGGATATAGTCGAGGGTTAAGATTGCAGATAGCGAGTGCGATATTCTGCCGCCGAATGCGCACAGGATGACTATGTCGTTGTAGCCAAGCTCGAGCGCGAGGTCGATTGCAAGGTGCAGGTCGGTGTAATCCTTGTCGGGGTTGTGCTTGAAGACTGTTGCGCTGTCGTAGCTGCCTTTTACGCTGTCCATGTCGCCGATGATGTATGTGCAGGTTATGCCCATAGCGAGTGCTCTGTCGTAGCCGCCGTCGGCTGCTATAGCGACGTCTTGAGGGTTCAACGACACGCTTACCTTATCATAATCCCCTGCTGCGAAAATGTACGCAATTTTATCCACATTAACCTCCGCTTACCTCAGTCTACCTATTAAATACATTATACAACAGATTTGCCGCGATAGCAATAGAGAGATTGTCGCTCTGTCATATTTTGTAACAATTCCTTAACATACATTACATTTTTGTTAAACTGTCGTAATATAGAGGAATGGCACATATTAACAAGAAATATGTATAACAAGGAGGTATCTTGATGATAAAGAAACTTTTGTTGTTATTGTGCGCGTCGGCGGCGATTTATATGCCTACGGCATATGCGTTCGAGGAAGTTGTGGGGCAGGAAAGTGCGCCCCAGCATTTTGAGGTGTATGCTCCCGCGCCTGCTAAGCAGGAGGAGTTTAGTGAGGTTGCAGGACAAGCCTACAGCGAGAAGCATGAGTCGCTGCTGACTACGCTTTTTTTGCAGCAGCCTGTGCAAAAGGCGTCGCAAAAGCTGCTGTCGCTTAACTTGGACGCGCTGGCAGGAAGCGAAAAGCTGACGGAGCAAGTCGCGGCGTATGCGCTAAACTATGTAGGTGTGCCGTATGTGTACGGCGGCAATACGCCGGAGCAAGGCTTTGATTGCTCGGGCTATGTGAAGTATGTATACGCGAAGGTTGGCATAGAGATTGCACGTGTTGCGGCAGACCAAGCTAATCAGGGCGTGGAGGTAAGTCGCGAGGAGCTTCAAATCGGCGACCTGGTGTTCTTCAAAATGGACGGAGCAATCGACCACGTAGGCTTATACCTAGGCGGCGGCGTGTTTATCCATTCGCCCAAGCCCGGAGAAAGTGTGCGCGTTGATAATTTGGACGACAACTATTATGTGAAGCGATTCGCTGTGGCAAAGAGGTATATTTAAATGTATGGGCGACCTGTGGTCGCCCGTTTTTATTTATGCTTCTATGTCCTCCGGACCTCCCATGAACCAAACGCTGCGCTTTACGCTGCTTTTTTCGCGGTCGGTGATTGGTGCGCTGCGATAGTCGTAGGAGTTGCAGTAGGCTGTTACTTCGTCGTATAAGGTGCTGTAGTATTGCTTTTGGATTGCTGTCAGCTCGTCGTAGAATTGGTCAAGCTCTTTATTGTTTAGCTTGTCCGCTGCCGTTTGCAGGAGAAGGGCCATGTGCTTTAGGCAGTAGCCTTTTGCGCTGTTGAACTTTTTGCGGAAGTCAGGCTCGGTTTTCCATAGGAAGATTATGTTGTCGAGGTATTGCTCCATTACCTCCTTGATTCTGTCGCAGATTGCGCAGGTGGAGAGTATGTTTTGCGCGGCGGCGATTAGCTGACCTTCTCTGCCCCCCTGCTTGTCCTTGCGTTTGAATAAGCCTGATATGCCGCCGCTGCTGTCCATTAGCTTGAACAGCTTTTTGTTTTGCTCCTGAATATGTGTCTGCATGATTAGGGCGAGCGACAGCGAGTTTTGTTTAGCTAAAAGTGCGCCGAAGTGCTTTTCGCAGAAGCCGAGGTTGTTTGTGATAATGCGAAAGTGCGGCTCCATCATGGACGCGCCGACCGTGATTTCCACCGTGTCGTTTTCGAGCTTGTGCGATATGTGGCAAAGTACACATTCGCAGCCGCTGTCGTATGCGTCGTTGATTGGGATTGTGTAGATGTGTTCCTTCATATGTTCTCCTTACGAAATTCAGCGGGCACTATGCCCGCTGAATGTTTTGTTGTTACTGCAAATTATCCACGAAATCCGCCGCAGCAATTGCAGCAAATCTCTGTTACTTGGAATTCTCTTACAACGCGAACTTCGCGCTCTGTGCCGCATTCGCCTACGCAAGCGCAAATGTATTCACCCGGGTGCAGGTTCTCGAATATAGCAACGCCGCTGCAATTTGACCTTGCGGTGATTGTGTTGCCGCAGTGAACGTTAGTGAGTCGAATTTCTCTGCCTGCTAAAAAGGTGTCTGTTCCGCAGCGGCGAACTAAAACCTTTAGTGTTCTGCCGCAACGACGACGGAAGTCGTCAACGTCAGCGTCGCCTGCCAAAACTTCAACGTCATCAAAATCGTCGATGTCGTCATCTCTTAATCTACCGCAGCCTGTGCCGATTCTGACACGGGGTGTGTTATTGCCGCCGCAGCAGCCGCTGAATTGATTTCTTAACTCGCTAAATTCATTGAAAAGAGCGGTGGATTCACGTAAAAAGCCGCCGTCTCTGCGTATATTACCGTTGCAACCTGAGCGTTCACGGTGTCTGCAACATTTTCTGCCCATAATTCCTCCTATAGTAAGGTAATCATAATCTTTTGAAGATTAACTTCAATATCATGATATGCTTTTGGGCAGGTTTGCGTTCCGTTAGAATAATTTTACCACTTCTTCAAATTGTGAGCCATATTTTTCAGCATTTTCATTTGTGACTACGCTGGAAGCGGCTGAGTTTTGCATTAACTTAGTCATTGCCGGAATCATATTTTTGATGTCCTCTTTGGTGAAGGAGGCCGTTTCCTTTGCCCACTTGCGCAGAGTTGCCGCGCTTGTGCCGCGCTTTGTTCTGGCGTAGGCGTTGGCTACTTTTGTGATTAGACCTGCGTTGTCAAAGTATGCGGTAAGCGAATTTTGAATGTAGCCTGTTAAGTCCATGTCGGCGTCGTAAATCATCTGCATTACTTCGGGGATTGCCGCGAATGTTTGATAAGTTTCGATGAAATTGGGGTCCATCACCGTCATGGTAATCATGTTTTTTCCGTACATGGTGTACATGTTCGCGCCGTATGCGCCTTTGTTCACACGAAGCTCCGGTGTCAGGTATGCGCCGGAAAGTATCTGCGTCAGCACGAGGAGCTTGCCGCTGTAGCTTCCGTTTAACGGCGTTGCGGCTACGTTATGCTGCACGCTGCTGTTGGCTAGGATTATTGAAGATTGCGCGGGTGTGGGGATTGTGCTGTAGCTTGCTTTTTTGATTGTGCCGCTTTTTAGCTGTTTTGTGATAGGCTCGATTGCGGCGCGCGCAAGCTTTTTGTCACCGAAGTATAGGGCTTCCGCATTTTCCTTGTAGGAGATATATTTTGTTATCTCGGAGAGGGATTTTGCGATTGCTTCTTTGTTTTGGTCGAAGTCTTGCAGCAGCTCTTTTAAGAACCAGTAGTAGTGGTAGCTGCCTACATAGTTTTCGTATGCGTATTGCTTGTCGATTGCGGCGAGTGCGTTTGTCGCAGCGATGCTGCTGCCGTAGTAGCCTATGTTTTGCTCTGTACCTGTGATTTGTGCGGATATTACGCGCTTTATCTCGTCGTAGGATTTCTCGAAGTTAGGCTTAAATATTAAGTCGGATACGAGCGCGGCGGATTTGTTCAGGTTTTTGGACAGTGTGCCGTAGCTTACAGCTAAGGTCGGCGTGTAGTCGTCCGACTTATAGCTTGTTGAGGTAGTCGTTGCGCCTGCATCCAATGTTCCCAGGTAGCGATATATTGCAGCTTGGGTTTCGATTGCGGATAGGTCGCCTGCGGCTACGCTGCCGATTAGTGAGCTGTACAGCTTGTAGTAGTGCAGCTTGTCGGCAGGAACGGAGGACGCGTCAAGGTAGAAGGCCGTGCGCACTGTTTCGTTTGTCGGCATTTGTGTGATGTATGTGTTGATGCCGCCTACTTTTTCTGCTTTTAGCTCTGTTTCGTTGAATTTGATGTCGTCAAAGGTCAACGGTGCGCTGTTCATGCTTTTGGTGTAGTCCTCGTATGTTTGCGCTTGCCATTGGTAGAATTCGGCTGTGCTTTTTAGAATTTGCTCACGCTCTTCTTTTGTGTATTCTTCCTTATCGGGAGCAACTGCTTTTTCGCCTGGATATACAGACGCAAGCACTGTGTGCTTGTTGCTTATGAGGTATTTCTCAATCAAGCCCTCGAAGTAGCCTTTGTCGATTTTGTTGTAAATTTCCTCTGCATCCTTTACGCCTGAGAAGGATTTTTCAATGCCGCCGAGTACGAATTGGTTTAACATGAGAAGCTCGCCGATGTTGAAGGCGAGGTTGTCGGATAAGCCTCCCTCATACTCCAAGAGGAGAATTCTTTCAACAACGCCGCGAATCGCTTCTTTGTCGAGATTCTTTGCCATTTCCGCGAGAACTTCTCCGATTATCGCGTCGATTTTATCGGCGGAGGATTTATCCGCGCCTATTGCCGTGATGGTAAGGTTTGGCTCTTTTTTGTAGTAGTTGAAGCTTATGCTTACGTTTTGAACTAGCTTTGATTCATATAACGCTTGCTTTAACGGACCTGCTTCTGAATCCAGCAGCTCTGCGAGGTACATCATGCCTACGGTATCTTCTGCTGTGTCAACGAGGTATGACTTTGCAACGATGGATATATTGCCGCTTTCCAGCAATGGATAAGCGTAGTCTACCTTTTTTTGTTCGGTGAAACGCTTTTGCTTTTCAAATTTGGCGTTGGCTTCCTTATACTCGTAGCGCGAGAAGTAGCTGTCAAGCAGCTTTAGGAATTGCTCTATATCGATGTCGCCGTATAGGTAGCTTACGCTGTTTGAAGGGTAATAGTTTGCGTCGTGGAAATCAATCAGCTCTTGGTGCGTGAGAGTTTTGATGTCCTCCGGCTTTCCTCCTGATACGTTCTTGTCGTTTGAATCGGGATACAATGCGTTGTCGATAACTTCCGCGCTTATGCTTAGGGGAGTTTTTGTTTTGCCGAGCATTTCGTTGTAAACTATGCCTACTCCGTTTACGTCACCGTCGGCTGCTGTAAGCTCTGTCCTGTAGCCTTCCTGCATGAATATCTTTTCTTCGCTCAATATAAGCGGCTCAAATAAGCCTGCGAGATAAACGTCCATGAGCGCAAGCAGGTGTCTGTCGCTGTATGCCGCTACCGGGTACATGGTGTAGTTCGGGTATGTCATTGCGTTTATGCCCGAATACGGCACCTTTTGAATTAAGCTGTAAAATATATTGGGGTCAGGATATTTTTCCGAGCCCATAAGGACGCTGTGTTCCAAGATATGCGGCTCGCCCTTGCTGTCGTAAGGGGTTGTGTTGAAGCCGATACCGAAGCCTCTGTTAAAATCGTTGTTCTTGATGTGGATAAGCGGAGCTTTTGTTTTAATATGCTCGAAGTAGTAGACTTCTCCGTCGATAACTCCTCCGTCCTTTATCTCCTTAAGCAGGAAGCCGGATAGCTCGTCCCCCACCGAAAGCTTTGCTTCTTTCGCGAAGGCAGGCATAAATGTAAGACAAATTGCTACTACCAAAAGCAATGATACAACTTTTTTCATATAACCCTCCAATTTTATTTGATACATACATTATATAGTAATTTTTTGTAAATTTCAAGGATTTTTAATATAAAACCAAAGAAACATATTTTTCTTGCATTTTATATTCATCTGTAGTATTATTGATGGTAATATATTGTAATTTGGAGGTAGAGGTATGGATTTTATGAAGCTTGCTACGGAGCGGCACAGTGTTAGGGATTATCGCTCCACTAAGGTTGAAATGCACCTGCTTGAAAGCTTGATTGAGGCGGCAAGCCTTGCGCCGAGTGCTTGCAATTCGCAGCCGTGGCGTTTTATTGTGGTGAACGACGACAGCGTGAAGCAGCTTGCAAAGCTGCTGCAAAACCCTGACGGTACAGTTAACAAATTCACCGACGACGTTCCGGCGATAATAGTAGTATGCGAAACGCCTGCGTCAATAATACAAGCAGACGGAAGTTATGGGTACAATCAAAAGTACGCGCAAATGGACATAGGCATGGCAGTGATGAACATATGCCTTCAGGCACGCAGCATAGGCTTGTCCACCTGCATAATGGGACACCTTGACGCGGACAAGATAAAGTCGCTGTTCGATATTCCGCCTAAGGTGAATGTACGCCTGTGCATAGCTGTAGGCTATAAAAAGGGTGACGATATTCCCGAGAAGAAGCGTAAGCCGATTCGGGAGATTATGAATTTTAATAAATATTGATAAAATGCAAATGGGCGGAGGATGTCCGCCCATACATATATTATTTTGAATCGCGCAGTTGCAATATCCCCTCCGCTATGCCCTCTGCGGCTAGCTGCCTAAACTCCTCGGTTAACAGGTTTTCAAGCTCGGCGGGGTTGGACATGAAGGCGCATTCTACGATTACCGCCGGCATTTGCATATTGCGATTGGACATGGCAAAGCCGTTGCCGCTGTGGATTGCTTGATTTTTTGTGCCTAGGCTTTTGGTTATGGATTCTAGCAGGATTTCGGCGAAGGTTGTCGCTCCGTATTCATCGTCGTCGTTTATGTCAGCGTCTCGGTACAGTATCATCGTGCCGCGAATGCTTGTGTCGTCGTTTAGGTTGTTGTGGACGGAGATGTACGCGTCGGCGTTTTCTTTCATCGCAAGCTCGGGACGTTCGCCTATTGTGAGGAATTCGTCGGTGGTGCGCGTCATGATTACATCGACGCCTTCGCGTTCGAGAATTGCTTGCAGGCGCAGGGCGATGTCTAGGTTTATGTGGCTTTCGCTGACGAATCGGCCGTTATGTTCGACATATGCGCCGGGGTCGCTGTCGCCGTGACCTGCGTCAATGCACACCTTAAAGTTGGGCGGCGACGGAGTTGGCTCGGGCGTTGCCTCTGCTTTCGGCTCGGTTATGTATTTTTGGAACGATGTATCTGCTGATGTTTCTTGTATTAATTCAAGCTGTGAGGTTTTGGATTGCTCAATAATTTCAGCTTCCGGCACTGCGTATGCGGACAGCGCAATGCTTACGGACAGCGACAACACAATCGCGGAAGCAACGCGCTTCGCTACATCGTTGTGCTTATGAACCCAGTTTTTAAAGTTGTTTATGTATGTCGGCATAGTTACACCCCCTAACTACATATTACTATAGTTTTCGACAAAGCGCAAGATTAAATTGATATTTGCATTAATTCGCCAAATGGTGTAAAATTTATGTAAAGAAAGGCGGATTATGAAAAGGGACGATGTGTGCTTTTTGCTGCTGCACGGATACGGCGGCGGATTGTTTGAAACAGAGGGGCTTGCGCGATTGCTTGAATCGGCGGGATATAACGCAGTGCTGCCGCAATTGCACGGACACGGCGGCGACAGGCGGCTGCTTGCAAGCGCACGCAAGGCCGAGTGGCTTAGGCAAGCGCGACAGGAATACGCGCGGCTTTCGCTAAAGTATAAATATGTAATAGTTATAGGCTTCTCGATGGGAGGGCTTATCGCCGCGCATATGGGTGGAATCGGCAATGCTTATGCGATAATATTCATAAACACGCCGATATATTATTGGAACATTAAACAAATTTACATGAATTTGCGCAGCGATTTCAACAAGTATCTGCGGTATTACTTTGCGCATTCAACGAATAAGCCGCTTATAAGTCTGTATCAGTTTTTGTCGCTGCTTCGGCATATAAAGCGGCAGCTGCATACTGTGAGCTGCCCTTGCTTAATCCTGCAAGCGTTGGACGACGACACTACAAAGCCTAAGAGTGCGGAGTTTATCTACAACGAGATAAAGTCGCAGCATAAGCGGAAAATATACTACGAGCGCGGAGGGCATGATATACTGCGAAGCGACATGCTGCGCAGCGTCGCGCTGGATATTATACATTTTACAAAGGAACTGGACGATGGTGAAGAAAAGGAATAATATTGCGCCTGTGCCGCTGCTTGTTAGTGCGTTGGTGCTGTTTTCGCTTGGCTTGTGTCTTTTTTTGAAGCCGCAGACTGGTATGACGCTTATTTTGCGTATGGCGCGGATGGGGCTTATTGTGCTTGCCGTTATGGCGATTGCAGGGGCGGCGACAGGTGAGAGCAGGGGCAAGCTGCTTGCGTATTTGCCTGGGGCGTTGTATGCGATTGGGTGCGTGTGTTTGTTTTTGTTCCCGATGTTTTTCGCGGCGGGGTTTTGGCGATTGTTCGGGCTGTGGGCGTTGCTTAATGCGTTTTTGCACGCTGTGTCGGCTGTGAATTTTTGGCGCGATGGGGCGAAGGGGTTTTTGCGCGAATGCTTCGACGGCGCGTTTTCGCTTATATTCGCGGTAATGATTATTTGGAACCCGATTGAGCATTTGATTGGGCTTGCGCGGCTTTCAGGGATATACACCATGTATGTGTCGACGACGTTTTTCGGCGACTTTTTGGCGTCATTTTTTAAGACTGATTTGGGCAAGACTATTACGCCTAGCATACATTTGCCGCTGCCTGCGTTTCTTGCTGCATTTATTCCGCGGCGGCTGCTTAAAAGTATAAACGAGGTTGTGCAGGATAAGCCGGAGCAATCCGCGCACGCAGCGCATGACGCGCCGCTTGAGGTTTACATTCACATGAGCGAGGGTGTTATCGAGGGCTTCGGGCATGTGGACTTATGCTTTTTAGGCAAGGTGTATTCGTATGGCTGCTACGACCATAAGTCGCACAGATTGTTCGGCTTGGTCAGCGACGGAACGCTTGCGGTCTGCGAGATTGAGCCGTACATGCGCCACTGCCTTGCATTTGAGAAAAAGACGATAATTGCGTTCGGAATTTACCTTGACCAAAAAGGGATTGACAAGGTGCAGAAAAACCTTGACCAGATGTTTGACAATCTCGTGGAGTGGAAGTGCGCTTATGATACGGGCGATAAATCCGCGAAAGACCCTGCAAGCTTGCTAAGGCAAGCCGCCGACGCGACCTTCTACAAGTACAAGCGCGGCTCATTTAAAACCTACTTCACCCTAGGCACAAACTGCGTAAAGCTTGCGCACAACATCATAGGCAACAGCGGCGCGGGAATTTTGCACGTGAGCGGATTTGTCACGCCAGGCACATATTACGCTTACCTTGATAAGCTGTATAACTTGAATGGGACGATTGTGACGACGAAAAATGTATTTGCGTTGTAGGGGCGCGCATTGCGCGTCCGCGGATAACCACACATTCGCAGTAAAACCACGGACGCGCAATGCGCGCCCCTACATTTTTTGTGCATATTGTCGGTTTATGAAATTAACGTGAAGGATAAAAACTCCCACTTGATAAAATATATATAATGTAGTAAAATATAATCGAAGAAAGCATTAGTTCAAGAAGGAGCAGTCGCGTGATAAAACGAATCCGCATTGCGGCAAGTCACAACCTGCCGGGACTATTTCGCGGCGATGTTAAAGCGGGGGAGCTTGACTACGGCAAGTCCGCCGTATATGCGCCGCTTATGGGGCTTATCATAGGGGTGCTGCTTTTTGCTGCCTATTTTTTGGGGAGCTATTTGAAGCCGCCTGCATTTTCCGTTATCGCTGTGCTTTTCGTGTATTTGCTGCTGACGAAGGGGCGGTATTTTGAGGCGTTCGGCCGAGGGATTACGCCTACGCTGTATGCCGCACTTGTTATGGCGATTTACGCTGTGGCTATCGGCTATATGCGCGCCGACCTGATGCTTGGGACGCTGCTCACCTTTCCGATATACGGGAGGTTCGTGTCGTCTAGCTGCTTTGCGATTATGAATACGACAGGCGATAACTTTTCCGGCGACGAGCTGTTTATTCGGCACTGCGACTGGGGCGTGTTTATTTTGTCCTCGGCTACTGTGCTTTTGGCAATGCTGCCGTTTTTGCGCTGGATTTCATTGCTTATATATTTAGTGACTGTACTTATATTGTATGTAGTTGTTTTGATATGCTACGGCAGGAGCAACGCGGATAAAGCGAAAATCGCGCTTGCCCTGACCGAAATTATGCAGGCGGCATATTTAATTGTGCTGGGATTGGGGACTTGATGATAAAAAGAATTTATGTGCAAAAGAAAAGTGATTTTGATGTAAAGTCTGGTAAGTTGCTTGCGGAGCTGCGCTCTGTGCTTGGGCTTCCGATTGATGCGATTAAGGTTGTGCATGTGTATGACGTTGATGGAATAAGCGACGCTTGCTTTGACGCCGCTGTGCCGTCGATATTCAGCGAGCCGCCGATTGACGACTATTGGTTGGAGCAGTATGCGCTGCCGAATGATTGCCGCAGCTTTATGGTGCAGCCGCTTCCGGGGCAGTATGACAACTGCGCCGATTTTGCTATGCAGTCGCTTATGCTAATTGATACGCAGGCGAAGCCTGTTGTATTGTGTTCTACCTTGTACATTGTTAAAGGTGAGCTGTCGGACGAGCAGTTCGCGGCTGTAAAGGGCTACATTATAAATCCGATTGAGTGCCACGAGGTTTCGGCTGACAAGCCTGACACTTTGGAAGTGGCGCACAAAACTCCTGCCGACGTCGCACACATCGACAGCTTTTGCGACAGCGAGCCGCAGTCGCTGCTAAACGAATATGGGCTTGCGATGGATACCGCCGACGTTCAGTTTGTGCAGCAGTATTTCTCCTGCGAAGGCAGGCAGCCTACCGTGACCGAATTAAAAATGATAGACACATACTGGTCCGACCACTGCCGTCACACCACATTTTTAACAGAGCTTAACGACATAAAGATAGACGACGGCAACATACAAGCGGCATTTGACGCGTTTGTAGCGGACAGGCGCGCAATCGGCAGGGACAAGCCGATAACCCTGATGGAGATTGCCACAGGCGCAATGCGTGTGCTAAAAGCCGCAGGAAAGCTGCAAAAGCTTGATGAATCCGAGGAAGTGAACGCTTGCAGCATTAAAGTTGACCTCGACATAACCGAGGACGGCGTAACCAAGGCTGTGCCTTACCTTATCCAGTTCAAGAACGAAACGCACAATCACCCGACTGAGATTGAACCCTACGGCGGTGCGGCGACATGCCTAGGCGGCGCAATCCGCGACCCACTATCGGGCAGAGCGTACGTGTACCAAGCCATGCGCATTACAGGCGCAGGCGACCCATCTTCCCCGACAATCGCAGGAAAACTGCCGCAGCGCAAGATTACGACTACCGCCGCAAGCGGATTTTCCTCCTACGGCAACGAAATCGGCATAGCGACAGGCTATGTTGACGAGATATACCACAGCGGCTATATCGCAAAGCGCATGGAAATAGGCGCGTGCATAGGCGCAGTCCCTGCCGAGGATTGCGTCCGTGAAACGCCAAACGCAGGCGACATCATAGTATTAGTCGGCGGACGCACAGGTCGCGACGGCCTAGGCGGCGCAACAGGCTCATCGAAAGCGCACACGCACAGCTCGATTGAAACCTGTGCAAGTGAAGTGCAAAAAGGCAATCCGCCCGAAGAGCGAAAGCTGCAGCGGCTATTCCTACACAGCGACTGTTCGCGCATGATAAAACGCTGCAACGACTTCGGCGCAGGAGGCGTGGCAGTCGCAATCGGCGAGCTTGCCGACGGCATTTACGTAAACTTAGACACTATCCCTACAAAATACAAAGGCTTAGACGCGACTGAATTAACGCTGTCCGAATCGCAGGAGCGTATGGCTGTGGTTATAGCAAGCGACAGCCTTGACAGCTTTATGAAGTTTGTGTACGCGGAAAATCTGGAAGCGACAGTGGTAGGCAAAGTCACCGACACCAACCGCGTAATCTTCACAAAAGGCAACATCGAGGTTGTCAACATAAAGCGCAGCTTCCTAAACAGCAACGGCGCGTCAAAGTCGATAGCTCCTCATGTGGTTAAGCCTGACTACGACAAGCTGCAACAATTCTTTGGAGGCAGCGACAAAGGCGTATGCGAAATCGTGGGCGACCTAAATGTATGCAGTAAGCGCGGACTATGCACGATGTTCGACAGCTCAATCGGCGCGGCGACAGCGTTACTGCCCTACGGCGGCAAATTGCAGCGCACCAAATCGCAAGCGATGGCGGCATACGTACCCACAAAGTGCGGCACGACCGAAACTGTGACAATAATGTCCCACGGCTACGACCCCTACCTGGCAGAGATAAGCCCCTTCCACGGCAGCGTATACGCAATTCTGCACAGCGTCGCAAAGCAGATTGCGACAGGTGCGGCACTTTCCGACATGTACCTCACCTTGCAGGAATACTTTGAGCGTTTGGGCGACAATCCCCAAAAATGGGGCAAGCCGCTTGCGAGCATATTGGGCGCGTACCTCGTTCAAACGAAGCTTGGCATTGCCGCAATCGGCGGCAAGGATTCCATGAGTGGAAGCTTCAACGACATACACGTGCCGCCCACGCTTGTGTCGTTCGCTATGTCTACGGCGAAGGGCGGCGGCATAATCTCGAACGAGCTAAAGGCGGCAGGGCATAAGCTTGTGCTGGTTGACATTGCACGAACCGCTGATGGACTTCCTGACTTTGACGACGTTATTTCCAAATATAACAAAATCACAGCACTAATCACCGAAGGCAAAGTCGCAAGCGCATTCGCAGTGGGCGAAGGCGGCATAATCGCCGCACTCGCGACCGCTGCATTGGGCAACGGCGTAGGCGCAAACCTAACCTACGGTGGGAATCCCACCGCCCCCCTCTACGGTGCAATCCTATTGGAAGCAACCGCCGACCTGCCAATCGGCTCAATCATCGGTGTAACCACAGACGGAGGCAAAGTCCTAGGCGAAAACATTGACGACATATACAACGCATGGCATAAGCCGCTAGCAGATGTATTCCCAATCGCCGCCGAAATCCCTTCAACCCCTCCACGCACCTATACTTTCGACGGCGCACCCACCCTAACCAAAGCGACATCAAAGTGCAAGCCGCGCGTATTCATCCCCGTATTCCCAGGAACAAACAACGAACTTGACGACGAGCGCGCATTCCAAAAAGCAGGCGCAACCCCCGATACATTCGTGTTCAACAACACAACCCCCTCCGCAATCACACAGTCCATCGAGGAAATGGCGCGCCGCATATCTCTTGCGCAGATGATAATGCTCCCCGGCGGCTTTTCCGCAGGCGACCAACCCGAAGGCTCGGCTAAATTTATCGCAGCTATTTTCCGCAACGCTGCCATAACCGAAGCCGTACACGATATGCTGTACAATCGCGACGGCTTAATGCTAGGCATATGCAACGGCTTCCAAGCCCTTGTCAAGCTCGGTCTGCTGCCCTACGGCAGAATCGGCGCATACACCGAATCATCGCCCACCCTCACATTCAACACAATCGGCAGATTCCTATCGACAATCGTACGCACACGCGTTGCCTCGACAATATCGCCGTGGCTATCCCACGCGAAAGTAGGCGACGTACAGCACGTGCCAATCGCCCACGGCGAAGGCAGATTCATAGCAAACGAGCAAGAATTAGCAAAGCTAGCCCAAAACGGACAAATCGCCACCCAATACGTAGACCTAAGCGGCAACGTGACCTACACGCCCGAGCATTGCCCCAATGGCGCAATCGACGCAATCGAGAGCATAACCTCCGCCGACGGCAGAATCTACGGCAAAATGGGTCACAGCGAGCGCATAAACCGCCGCCTATTCAAAAACTACATCACCGAAGACATGCTTCTCGACGAAAAGATTTTCGAGAGCGGAACAGCGTACTTCCTATAAACGAGAGGATAACTATGATTAAAGAAGGCATAACAATCGACAAGGTTAACGAAGCCGCGAAATTTATCAACACGCAAATCCAAGAGCCGCCCACGATTGGCGTAATACTGGGCAGCGGCTTCGGCTCATTCTCAAAGTCGCTGCAAGACGCGGTGGTTATCCCCTACGGAAAAGTTCCGCATTTCGGCGACACATCCGTCGAAGGGCACAGCGGCGTGTTAGTCTACGGCAGCCTGCACAAGCAACGCTTGCTTGTGATGAGCGGACGCTTCCACTGCTACGAAGGCTACACGATGGCGGAAGCCGCATTCCCCGTAGCCGTGATGAAAAAGCTAGGCATTGAAACCTTGATAGTCACCAACGCCGCAGGCGGAATCAACCCTGAATACGGCGTAGGCGACCTAGTCCTAATCGCCGACCACATCAAGCTAGTGATGGACAGCCCTCTGCGCGGCTTACACGTACCAGAACTAGGCGCACGTTTCAACGACATGACATACGCCTACACGCGCCACCTGCGCGACATAACAAAAGAAGTTGCCTACGGCATGGGCATACAGCTTCGCGAGGGCGTATACGCCTACATGCCCGGCCCTCAGTATGAAACCCCTGCCGAAATACGCGCCCTCCGCGCCTTAGGCGCAGACTGCGTAGGCATGTCCACCGTAGCCGAGGTTATCGCCGCGGCAAACTTCGGCATGAAGGTACTGGGCGTTTCCCTAGTAACCAACGCCGCCGCCGGAATCCTAGACAAGCCCCTATCCCACGACGAAGTAATGCAAGCCGCAAACGAATCCGTAATGCAGTTCGGCAAACTAATCAACGCGATAATCTCGCGCATATAATTGGTACAAACCTGTAGGGGCGGGGCTCTGCTCCGCCCGTGTGTAATATTTACACATTCGTATTCGTGCGTTTCTCAAATTCAACACATTCAGAATCGCACACGGGCGGAGCAGAGCCCCGCCCCTACATTAATGCGTTCCAAAATATAATGCTTGACAAATAGCATAATAAATCTTAAAATGATAATAATTGATATTATCGCGGCAAGGCAGGAGTTATAATTTTATGAATACCAAATATATATTTGTAACGGGCGGAGTTGTGTCCGGAATCGGCAAGGGAATCACGGCGGCGTCACTCGGACGGCTGTTAAAAGCACGCGGGTACAGCGTATCCGTGTTAAAGATGGACCCTTACCTCAATGTTGACCCCGGGACTATGAGCCCATACCAACACGGCGAAGTTTTCGTAACCAACGACGGCGCGGAAACCGACCTCGACCTAGGTCACTACGAACGCTTCATCGACGAAAACTTAACCAAACATTCCACAATCACAGCCGGAAGGGTTTATTTCAACGTTATCTCCAAGGAGCGCAAAGGCGACTACCTGGGCGAAACCGTGCAGGTAATCCCTCACATCACAAACGAAATAAAGAGCTGCATACATAAATTGGCAGACCTTAACAACGACATCGTAATAGTAGAAATAGGCGGCACAGTAGGTGACATCGAGAGCTTGCCCTTCCTTGAAGCTATACGTCAAGTAGCGGCGGACGTTGGACGTGCCAACTGCATGTTCATACACGTGACGCTCGTCCCATACCTCGACGCAAGCCACGAGCTAAAGTCGAAGCCGACGCAGCACAGCGTCAAGGAGCTGCTAAGCCTAGGTATACAGCCTGACGTCATCATCTGCCGCACGCGCTATATTATGTCGCGCGAGTTTAAGGCGAAGCTTGCGCTGTTCTGCAATGTGGACAGTGAGTGCGTGATTAACAACATAAATGTACCTTCAATATATGCGCTGCCCCTTATGCTTGAGCGCGAGGGCTTGGCGAATGTGTGCTGCCACAGATTGCAGCTTAGCAAGAATACGCCTGATTTAACCGAGTGGACTGCACTTGTGGACAAGCAGGCCTCCCTCGAAAAAGAAATAAATATAGCGTTGGTAGGTAAATACGTAGCTCTCCGCGACGCATATATCTCCATCACAGAAGCATTGATTTCCGCAGGAATACACAACAACTGCAAGGTTAACATAAACTACATCTCAAGCGAGCTACAAAGCGACACAAGCAAGCAAGACTTAGAACAGCTGCTGTCCGAAGCCGACGCCATTATCGTTCCGGGCGGATTCGGAGACAGAGGAATCGACGGCAAAATTTTCGCAATCAACTACGCGCGCGAGAACAAGAAACCATTTTTTGGCATATGCTTAGGTATGCAGCTAGCTGTAATCGAGTACGCGCGCAATGTGCTAGGACTTGATAAAGCGCACACTGCCGAGCTTGCCGAAACCCCCGACCCTGTAATCACACTGTTGTCGGAGCAATACGAGGTAGTGGACAAAGGCGGCACAATGCGCCTGGGGCAATACCCATGCGAGCTTTCCAAGGATTCAATCGCATACAACGCCTACGGTGCGTCAAGCGTACAGGAGCGTCATCGCCACCGCTTTGAGTTCAACAACAAATACCGCAAGCTTTTCGAGGACGGCGACTTCACTTTCAGCGGCCTATCGCCTGACGGAATGCTAGTCGAGATAATCGAGCTGAAGAAACACCCCTTCTTCGTAGGAATGCAGTTTCACCCCGAATTTAAATCGCGCCCAAACAAACCGCACCCACTATTCGCGGCATTCATAAAGGCGGCACTCGACCATGATAAAGCTTGATAAAGTTGAGGTTTTCAACCTCGAAGGCGCACTGCGCGGAATGCGCAATGCAATGAACAGCCACGACAAGTCGGACAGCTACTGGGAAAACGACAGCTATGTCATAGGCGAAGTCGACCTAGCGCTTGCCAAAAAGCTAGTCAAGGGCGGCACTGACCACAGCAAGTTCATGCGGCAGATTATGCTATCGATGGACATCACCGCGCCACTTTACTTTTTCAAGGAGTTCGACACCTACAAGGTAGGCACGGTCGCAAACTCCACCTCCACCATGCACAAGCTGGGTTCACGCAACCTCACTGCTGACGATTTCAGCGTAGACGATCCCGACGATTTTTTCTACGACTACCTTAATAAGTACAACGCGATTATCGAGCGTTGGCGCGAGGATAAGTCCGAGCAAAACTTCCGCTACATGATACAGCACCTACTAGACAGCTACAATCAAACCCGCACAGTGACAATGAACTACCAAGTCGCACGCGCGATGTACTTCGCGCGGAAGTCGCATAAATTGAGCGAGTGGCGCGAATTTTGCAGCGCACTGCTGTCACTGCCTTACAGCGAACTTATTACAATAACCTAGGATTAAGCGGAGTACGAATCCGCGGAACGCATAAATGCGTTCCCTACACATATGAACATAAACCACCACGATGTATTGACACGCTTGACTGCGCTTGCGGACTATATCGCAACCCACGGACGCTTCCCGCAGGATTCGCGTTACTGCAACAACCACATACACACCACCTACTCCTTCTCACCATACACCCCAACCATGGCAGTCTTTATGGCAGCCAAAGCAGGCTTGCCCACCGCAGGGATTATGGACCACGACGCCATCGCAGGCGCACGCGAGTTCATCGCGGCCGGAGCAATCGCAGGCATAAAGACGACTATCGGCTTCGAGTGCCGCTGCCGCGCCTACGATTTCGCCGACAAACGAATCAACAACCCCGACCAAAAAGGCAACGCCTACGTCGCCGTTCACGGAATCCCACACAAACACATCGACACAGTAGAAGCCTACCTTCGCCCATATCGCGAGCAACGCAACATTCGCAACCGCGCAATGACCGCGCGACTCAACTCATACCTATCGCCCTACGGCATAGCCCTCGACTTCGACAAAGACATACTGCCCCTATCGCAATCGCATAGCGGCGGCAGCGTCACCGAGCGTCACATATGCTATGCGCTTGCGATTTCAATTACCAATAACTGTAAAGGCTACCAACTTTACGTTCTCCTGCGCGAGTTAGGCGTAAATTTAACTGACAAGCAAACAGCTTTACTGGCAGACACTTCGCGCGAATTTCGCCTCTACGACCTGCTAGGCATACTAAAAGCGCAGCTTGTAGGCAAGTTTTATATAGAAGCAACCGATGAATGTCCACCCATACGCGAGCTAGCCGCATTTGCGCACAGCATCAACGCAATCCCTGCCTACGCCTACCTAGGCGACGTCGCCGCCGACATAACAGGCGACAAACTAATACAAAAATTCGAGGACGACTACCTAGACGACCTTTTTCGCGCAGTAAAGTCCTACGACTTTACAGCCATAACCTACATGCCATCGCGCAACACAAAGCAGCAGCTCCTGCGCGTACAGCAGCTATGCAAGCAACTAGACCTAATGGAAATCAGCGGCGAGGACATAAACTCACCGCGCCAAAGCTTCATCTGCAACGCACTAACCGACCCGCAATTTTCGCACCTCATCGACGCAACATACAAACTAATCAAACACGAATACGACCAACATTAACATATAATCATTTATTCCACGGGGGAAATTATGAGCAAGGTTTATCGTTTAGGAATTATCGGATACGGCGGCATGGCAGGCTATCACCATGAGCGTATCAACGAGAGAAGCGACATCGACGCCGTATGTATGTACGACATCAAAGAATCCGCATGTGAACGCGGCGAAAAAAGAGGCTTAAAGGTTCACAAATCCGCTGAGGATTTATTAAACGACAACCTCGACGTAGTGCTAATCGCTACGCCCAACGAGGTTCACAAATCCTACGCAATCGCGGCTATGGAAAAGGGCATCAACGTAATCTGCGAAAAGCCTGTTTGCATGAACAGCACAGAGCTTCAAGAGATGATTGACTGCGCAAACAGAACAGGCAAGCTGTTCACAGTTCACCAAAACAGACGCTGGGACGCAGACTTCTGCCTAGTGAAAGAAATCGTTAAGCAAGACTTAATTGGCGACATATTCGCAATCGAGTCACGCGTTCAAGGTGCAAACGGCATACCTGGCGACTGGCGCGCTCAAAAAGCGCACGGCGGCGGCATGGTTCTGGACTGGGGCGTACATCTCCTCGACCAAATCCTAACCCTCTACCCTGACAAAATCACACAAATCTACTCCAAGGTTCAACGCATAACAACACAAGAGGTTGACGACGGCTTCAAAGCAATCCTCACCTTTGAAACAGGCATGGTTGTACTTGTTGAAGTTTCCACCAACACATTCATCAACCTGCCGCGTTGGCACGTATCAGGCCTATACGGCACAGCGATAATCGAAGACTGGGACAACAAAGGCAAAATCGTACGCGACAAGCGCAAGCCCACCCACGACGAGCTAAAACCAATCAAAGCAGGCGCAGGCCTAACCAAAACAATGGCTCCGCGCGGCGAAGAAACAATCGAAGAAATCCCGCTGCCCACACTTCCGCCGGACAGCGACTGGAAAGAATACTACAACAACATCGTTGACGTATTAAACGGCAAAACCGAGCAAATCGTAAAACACAACCAACTCATGCGCAGCATGAAGGTTATGGAAGCGATTTTCCAATCCGAAGCCGAAAACAAAGCGATCGACGTAAACCTGTAACAGCAAAAGCGTGTACCTTGTGGGTACACGCTTTTATGATATTAAAGCGATATTTTTTATATAACGCGAAGGAGAAAATTAAGTATGAAAGTATTGTTGCTTTTAGCAAAAGGATTTGAAACTATGGAATTTAGTGTATTTGTCGATGTTCTTGGATGGGCAAGGAATGATTATGGAATTGATGTTTCTGTAGAAACTTGTGGCTTTACAAAAACTGTAGTCAGCACATTTAATGTGCCAATTATAGTGGACAAAACAGTTGATGAGATTTTAATTGATGATTATGATGCTTTGGCTATTCCTGGTGGGTTTGAAGAGTTTGGATTTTATGAAGATGCATATGATGATAAATTCTTAGAGATTATACGTCAGTTCGACAAACAAGGTAAATTTATTGCAACAATTTGCGTGGCTGCTTTAGCACTAGGAAAAAGTGGTGTATTGTCCGGAAGAAGAGCTACTACATATCATTTGAGAGGTGGATATAAGCAGAATCAACTTTTGGAATTTGGAGTAGATGTAGTCAACGAACCAATTGTAATTGATAAAAATATCATCACATCATATTGTCCAGAGACGGCCCCAGGAGTAGTCTTTGAACTTTTAAGATCTTTAACTAGTGAAGAACAAATGAAAACAGTTAAAGAAGCCATGGGATTTTAATTGTACAACATCAGATTATGAGCATAACCTCCCATAAAAATAATCAATCCACTACCAAACGGTAGTGGATTGCACCAATCACGCTTACATCTTCTTCACAGGGCGCAGCACTTCATAGCCTGTCGTTTCAGGGCAATGGCGCTGATAGTCGTTGCAAAGCTCCTCGTTCCATTGGAAGCCTTTTGTCGTCGGGTCAAAGTTCCACGCAAGCTCTTCCACGCGGCACATCACCTCTCCGCAGTCCTTTAGATAGTCGAAGGTCGGATGATAGAACACGAGGTAGTGACTTTCGGGAATCTCGCGCACTTCAAAGCCTTGCGGAATCTCGCCTTTATAATCCATCGGCACGCCGAAGCCGTACATATAACCCTTCTTGCCGTTCTCGTAAAACCACCCTGCCGTGTGAGGGAATACCACAGGGTGCGCAACGTGGCTCATGCTATCGATAAGTCCGCATACCTCGTCGCAGTCGTGCCGCTGCCAAAAGCTGCAATAATCCTGCGCTTCTATGTCGCGTATGCATATATATTTGTGTGCCGGTATAAATTCCACCTTAACATTGGGCGTTGTCAAAACAGTTTTATTCATAGTTGGCTCTCCTTTATTTATACAATGTTCCGGGAATAGGACATTTTGCATATTGGGAATCGCAACAGGAACAGGCCGCCGCCGATACACCGCGGGTGTACACCCGTAGGCATTCACGAAAGCTCTCGTCAGAGCCTCCTGCGAGGAATAACCGAATCTCACAGCTATGTCGAGTATACGCTCACTCGTATCGCGCAGCGCAAGCGTCGCCCTTGCGAGCCTTCTTCCTGCGACATAGCTTTTAATCGTCATTCCGACCAATTCATGAAATTTAGTCGAGCAATAATACGGCGAGTACCCAATCTGCCTCGACATG
This sequence comes from uncultured Eubacteriales bacterium, assembly GCA_964479875.1. Lineage (GTDB taxonomy): Bacteria > Bacillota > Clostridia > Monoglobales > CAYZNM01 > CAYZNM01. The sequence goes on along the minus strand of CAYZNM010000012.1, from coordinate 19,194 downwards.
TCAAGAAGCGACGGATTCTCCTCCAAATTATCCTCAATCCAATAAATCATCTTCTGTATTGCTTCGTTCCACTCATACACGTTATCCCCTCCCTTCATATAGATGATACCACATTCCGCGGCGGTTTATCTTGATGTAAGTTGTGATGTTGAAATTTTTGGTGAAATAAAATAGGGGCGGTTGAACCGTCCCTATAATATCAACTATCTTCCTTGGGTTCGCTGCCATAAATGCTGAAATCCCGCATTTTGCCGCCGTTGTATATTGTGCTCCATCTATCTTCCATAAGTCCCCAATAAGAGGAAGGGCCATATAACTTTTCGTTAATTTCATCGCTCGTATGGGTTTCTGTCGTAAAGTATTCACGTATATGCCATTCTCCATCGGCAAATACTTCGTCTGTCCAACCCCATACTTCGTCACTATACACGCCGTCATCATTTTTCACAGGTTCTTCTGTAAGTCGTTCTATTCCCACAAACGAACCATCGATGTATTTGTAAAACGCCCAGCTATGCGACGCTGCCCCATTCCTCCATTGGCCTCCAATTACTTGCCTTTCTATGTCTATTGATGGATTTGGTATGTTCAAGAAATTTTTACCGAGTATTATGTTATCTCCATCAACAATATAACACTTGTAGCCTAAGGCGCCTTGTGCGCCGAAATGCCCTGCACTAACCAAAATGTCATTTACGCCGTCGAAATTTACATCAATCTCGCGTATAACTCTGGATGGCAGAGCTTCGCCTGTTTCCTCTTCCGTCAGCGTCAATAATGCTATTACTTCATTATTAAGTGACACTACTATGTCCATTGCAAAATAAGCTCTTCTGTAAATCGAATACAAATATTTCTCGCCTTGAAATTCTGCGTATTCTTCGATTGTGCTTTCGTCCTCTATTGTTGTATAAGGGAGCAAGTCGCGGTTATAATTAACCTCCGCAACGGCAATTTCTTCTAGTTCTTCTATTATAGGCTCTGCTGTTGGCGATTGGGTCGGGCTTACCGTAGGCGAAGACGAGGGCTTGGGAGTTTCCACAATTGCGACAGGCGAAGCTGTAGGTTCGGGCGGAATATCCGCGGTCGAGCAGCCGCACAGCATTAGCAGCGCAGCAATTGTGCATATGTAAAACCTGTTCATTTATAAGCCTCCCTCTCAATCGCAAGCACGTAGCAGCAGCACACTCTCCCGCCGAAATTATACGCAGGCAGCACTTCCCTAAGTCTAAACCCGTTCCTCTCCAGCACATGTATCGACGCGGAATTATCCGCACGTACAGTCGTCACAATCGCAGCCAAATCCATCTCTTCGCGCCAGATTCGCACAACCTCTGCGATTGCATATGTAGCCGCGCCCATTCGGCGATACGGCTCGCCTACAAAATAGGCGATGTTGCAGGTCGACGCACGCCTGTTAATCCGCGACAGCTCAATATGCCCCACGAACCTATCGGTCGTCGCACAGGCAATCGCGTAAAATCGCCCTATATCGCGCTGCGTCGCAAGCCTGTACATGTCTACCAAGCCATTGCAATACTCAAGGCTTTTCGGCTTAGGCGTGCCCAAATCGTCCGCAATAGCTTGCGTTTCCAGCATAAAATATTCGTATGCGTCCTTGGGCTTATACTCACGGAGATATACTTCCAGATTCATTGAACACCCCAATAAAAGTGAAGAGTGAAAAGTGAAGAGTGAAGAGTTGAGGTAAAAACGCGCGAGCGCGTTTTTATTTGAGCAAAACCAGTGCCGTTGCAAAGTGGGTCTTGCTAAGATTAGCTTGCGCAGCAAGCTTTCCTTAACTTTTCACTTTTCACTCTTAACTTTTCACTGCCTTTTCAGCCTTGCAATCCGTTCCTGTATCGGTGGGTGAGTGGAGAATAGCTTGCGTGCGGTTGCGGCATTGGCGTATAGCGGGTTTACGATGTACAAGTTTTCGGTTGCGTCGTTTGCGCGATTCACGCTTTGCACGCCGCCGATTTTGCCGAGTGCAGAGGCTAATGCTAGGGGATTGCCTGACATTTCAGCAGCTGTGCTGTCGGCTAGATACTCCCTGTTGCGGCTTAGCGCAAGCTTTAGCAGCTGCCCTGCGATTGGCGCTAGTATCATAAAGATTATGCCTACGATTGCGAGAATCGCGCCTGCGCCGTTATTCTCTTCCTTGCTCGAACGACGTCTACCGCCGCCCCACATCATGGAGCGCGTGAAAATCGACGACACCATCACCGCCGCGCCTACCATAATAGACACAATAGTTTGCAGCAGCATGTCGTAATTCTTAATGTGCGCAAGCTCGTGCGCAAGTACACCTTGCAGCTCTGCGTCGTCGAGCCGCTGCATTAAGCCTGTAGTCACGCATATCACGGAATTGTTTTTGCTGCGCCCTGTTGCGAACGCATTGGGGGAGGCTTCATCTTGCATGTACAGCTTCGGCATAGGCATATCCTGCCTGTCGCAAAGCGGCTGAAGGAGCTTTCGCATACGCGCGGCGGTCGTAGGGTCGGCAATGCGTGCGCCGCTTATTTTCAGCACAAGCTTGTCGCTTGCAAAATAAGTGCTAAGCGCGGCAACCGCCGAAAACACAATCGCAATCACCACCGAGTTCTTGTACCCAACGAAATACTCCGTCACATAATACAATATCGCAAAAACAAACGCCATTGTCACGGCGACAATGGTGTAAGTCTTGACCTTGTTCATCACAATTTGGCTTCCCATACGATTACCTCACTTTGACGCCACATATTCAAGGATAATATCGGCAGCCTTTGCCGCAGCCTGCGTCACGCGCGGAGCAAGCGGAGGTGTGCTTTCGTTAACCTCGGTCACTCCGTCGCCTATGATGTAGGCTGTTTTACTTATCTTTCTTATTTTAACGCTTTCGCTTAAATTTATGCCGTAGCCTGCGATTCCTGAGAAGCAGATGAAAAGCTTGCCGCTGTTTATGTAGTTGGAGCACATCAGCGCCTTGTCCTGCGCGTTGTCTAATGCTTCAACCACGATGTCGCAGCTGCGGAACATGCTTTGCACATTTTCCTTCGAGATTTTGCTGAAAATTATATTAACGCTTGCGTAGGCGTTGATTGATTGCAGGTTTTGCTTTAATGCCAACGCTTTGGGCGAGCCGATTTGGTTGTAAAAATAAAACTGTCGATTTAAGTTGTACAGCTCCACCACGTCGTAGTCCACAAGTGTAAGCTGCGTAAAGCCGCTGCGCATAAGCATCTGCGCGATGTTCGAGCCAAGCCCTCCCAAGCCTGCGATACCTACCGACACCGACTCAACTTTATTTGCAAGCTTGTCGCCTATGAAATGGCGCGTCATGCTGTCGAAAACGTTCATGGAAACTCCTTTCAATTCATGTTGCGCTTAATAATCGTATTTGAAAATGGGTTGCAGACCCTTTTGCTTTATTGTGTCGTATATTTCGGCGGTGGGGCGATTGTCGGCGATGGCGAATTGCTCTTCGCTATCGCCATCGCTGCTGTGGCCGCCTACAACTGTTACGGAATCGGCGGACATTTTGGTTACGCCTAGCGGCATTATGCTGTCGCGGAAGGAAGCGGATTCTCTTGTGGATATAGTTATTCCCGCTTGCGGAAGGAATATCCGCAGCGCGAGCATTAGCTGCACCATTTCACGGTCGCCCACAGGGCTTGGCACGTCGTAGCAGCCTGCGGCCTGACGCATTCGTGGGAAGGATACGCTTATGTTTGTTGATGGATACTTGCGTTGTAGGTATCGCGCGTGCATACCTGTGTAGTAGCCTTCGCTCCTGCAATCGTATAAGCCCAGCAGTGCGCCTATGTTGACGTTGCGGAAGCCTGCGGCGCAGGCGCGTTCGGGGGCTGCAAGTCTGTTGTCGTAGTCTTTTTTGGGGCCGCTTATGTGCAGGGTGTCGTATTGCGTTGGATTGTAGGTTTCTTGGTATAGCGTAAGTCCGTCTGCGCCTGCCGATACGAGTTGCTTGTATCCCTCTAAATCATGCGGATATACTTCGGCGGTGACGTTGCTTATGTGCTTTTTTATAATGCGCACGCAGTCGGCAATGTATTCCGTGGGCGTGTCCTGCTCTGATTCGCCTGTTAGGATTATCACGTGGCAGAATCCGCTTGTTGCGATTGCTTTCGCTTCACGCTCCACTTGTTCAAAGTCAAGCTTGCTTCGGCGAATGTCGTTGGTTACGTTAAAGCCGCAGTAGCTGCATTGGTTAATGCAGTAATTAGCAAGATACAGCGGCGTGTACAAAAGAATCGTGCTGCCGAAATATTGCCGCGTAAGCGAATGCGCACGCTGCGCCATAGGCTCAAGATAATCCGCGGCTATAGGCGACAGCAGTGCGCGATATTGCCGCGGCGAAACCTCCTCGGCCGCGATGGCCGCTTCCACATCTTTTCGCGTTATATCATCAAAGCGCACATCGTACGCTTTCGTTTCATCATAGAATGTCATGTATTTACCTCTGCATGAATTATACCATATATAACACGCCAATGCAATATAAAAGCAAAACTGGCGCGTTAGAATGCGAACACCCATGACGGCAGCCACGTCAGCACGCTTTTCACATACCCGATCGGCACTTCAAGTCCGCTTATCACAGGGTAGAACATCACAAACAATACGCCGCACGCCGCGGTGAAGCCATACACGATGTACAGCGTACGCTTACCCTCGTGCCTATCGCACAAATACTGCGCGCTAAATCCTAGCGCAAGCACCAAAAACGGCACGCACGCGAAATAGTGGTAGATGAAAACAGTGCGCGGCACGAGTATCCACGGCAATATCTGCGACACATAGCCAATCACGATGAACATAGTCGCACGATTGCCCTTGTGCTTTATCGCAAGCACGGCTGCCGTAACAACAGCAACAATTCCCGCCCACCAAACAAGCGGATTGCCGAAGCTTGATATGCTCGACACGACGCCTTGGTCGTGCAGCTGCCCGTTGATGTACGCCCACAGCGGACGCACGTTGAACAGCCACGAATACCACGGTGACGCATATGGGTGCGCGTCCATCACGCCCTTGTGATAGTTTAGCATATACGTTTGATTGCCCCATATATACTCAAGCACAGTCCTGCCGTGCAGGTCATAGCTCACCATCGGAATGTATGAGCATACATAAATCACGGCAGGGATAATCACAAAAAACGCCGAGCAATATCCGATTGTGCGAATCAAGCGCGCGTAATACTCGCCCTTATCCTTCGCTTCAACATAGCCGCGTGCCCACGTGTACACAAGCATTGCGACCAGTCCGATAGTAGAGTACAACACAATCCACTTTGTAGCAATGCCTATTCCGTAGAAAAGTCCGCTTAGCGCAAGATACTTCACGCCGTCCCACTTATGCTCGCCGAACGGCTTGCTGAAGTAGAGCCACATAAAGTAGTAGCTCGCCATGATGAATAGCACGGCGAAGCTGTCCACCGTCGCCATACGCGTCTGCGCAAAGTGCATGAAGTCGAAGCTTAGCAATAGGCAGGCTATCACCGCAAACCGACGCTGCCTAAACAGCGAAAATGCCATAGCATATATCATCGGAAGCATAGCGATTCCCGCGAGATTCCCCATAAATCGCCAACCAAGCGGCGTGTAGCCGAACAGCATATAGCCCACGGTCATAATCACCTTGCCAAGCGGAGGGTGCGTAATCTCATAAGGTGGCAGTTTCTCCATAAACTCAAACGCCGTGCGTGGGTGATATATCTCGTCGAAGTAGCTGCCTGTCATATACGAAGGCATTTCAGGCACAGTATCGCCCTCGTCGCAAAGCTGCGGCACACTCGACTTTGCCGCAATCATTTTGCCGTCGTTGTCAAAAAATGTTATCTCGAATATGAGGTCGGTCGCGCTTTCGTTGGTGAGCGTGATTTGGTTTCCGTAAAGCAGAGGCTGAAATTCCGACCATTGCAGCACAGAGCCGTGCTTTGTCTTGTACTCCGCGCCTGTGTCGGCTGTAAATGTAAGCTCGCCGAATTGTACCGACGGGCCGTAGTATATCATAATCTTCGCTACATTTTCGGTTTTGTCGAAGGTGAACACTGCGCCTTGCTTGGGGATAGCTGCGTATGTCTGGGGCGCGACAGTACCGCCTAGGTTTATGAATGATACGATTGCGTATATTGCAGTTATCGCTACGACGATTGCGATGTCCTTGCTGCTGAATTGCTCGTCGTGCTGCGCAAGCTGTGGCAGAGGAATCTGCGTGGCTTTCGCTTTAGTCTTCGCTTTGCCGTTGGTAGATTTTGCAATAGGCTTTTGTGGAGCGGAAGCCTCGCCCTTCACGTAAACGCGGTAGCCTAAATAAAGCCCGTACGCGTAAACCGCCACCTGTAAAAATGACAGCACCATCACAGGTGCGGCGAAATCAGGCAGCGTTACATCCTCCGCCTTGCGTACGAAGACATATGCAACATTGGCAAAATGCACCAGTGACTGCGTGACAAACAACAGCAGCAGCCCTCTGTTTTTGTTGTAAATATACGCAAGCAGCAGCAATGCAAGTGCGGGGTACAAATACCGCTCGTGCATTTTTGTGCCTATGGTGTACATCGTAGCAATTATTACATAGCCGCAGTAAAACAGCTTGGATTCGTCCTTGCTCTTTATATAGAAGTAAGCCGATAAAGCAACTGCAAGCAGGATAAACAAAAACCCCCACACGTTGTAGTCGAAGATAAAGGCTACGTCCGAAAGTGATGCCCAATTCTTGCCAAACAGTGTGTGCAAGTTGAACGCATTCACCGACACATACGGATAGCTCCCGAGTGTCGCTGCGTATTTGTCAATCAGCCACGTTAAGTCAAAGCCTTTGCTAAACGGCAGCGCAACTGCAATGACAATAGCCGCCGCCGACGCAATCGACAACGCCCACGCCTTGATTGAAGCCTTGCCTACCTTCGTCGAATAATCCACGAACGCATAAATATACAGCGGCGTGAAGATGAACCCCTGCGGCTTTATCAAGCAAGCAAGCGTAAACACAATCGCCGCCTCCACCATGCGCTTGTTGACAAGCATTACCAGCGACAGCGCAATCGCAATCGTGAACACGCTGTCAATCTGCCCCCATATCGCCGAGTTCAATATAACAGCAGGCGATACGGCGAATGCCGCCGCAAGAGATACCGCCGCAACTTTAGACAGCCGCTTCTTGGCTTCATTAAATAGCAGCAGCGCAATTCCTGCGTCGCACAATATCGCCGGAAGCTTTAGCAGCAGCGCATATCCAGGCTCGTCAAAGCGAATCTTCAAAAACTCCGCGATATGCCCAATAAAGTACAGCACAAGCATATACAGCGGAGGATAGTCCGCGAAGTAACCATCCACGTGGTAAAAGTTGCTAAGCCCTGCGTGCGATAAATCGTACGCCCACGAGGTGAAGCAGCTCATGTCCATGGCGTGTCCCCTTACGGCATACGCTAGGATAAAGCGCAGAATGAAGCTTGCCGCGGCGATACACAGTATGGTTATGGTGATACTGCGCGAATCCGACGCGGCTAGGGTTATGTCAGATTGTCTTTGGTTGTTTTTGGGCATGTTTTCCTCCATATGGATAATGGTTTTGCGAATGTGTGCGGAATCGTACACGGGCGGGGAAACCCCGCCCCTACATTAGTATATTACCTCGCCGCCGGGCGGAATTTTTTCGGGCGGTTGTGATTGCTTGGGCGGCGGTGTGGGTGTTGGTTTTTTGTTGCCGCTGCCGAAGTCTACCTCGCCTCTTGTTTCGCCGTCGGGCTTTTGTATCGTGAAGTCGTCTACTATTTCGCCGTTTAGTGTGTAGGTGATGACGCGCATTTCGTCAGCGTTCACTTTTATATATGTGTAGGTGGGCAGGTTCGGCTGTGCCGAAAAGTCGTGCCACCATTTGTTTACTGTGTTGTATTTTTTTACGCCTGCTGTGTTGCCTATGATGTAGTATGTGCCGCTTTCATGCTCCACGCCGTTTTTGATTCGCTTGGAGCGCATGTATATGTGGTCGTGCCCTTGCAATACTAGGTCGAGGTTTGCTTTGTGCAGCGACTCCTTCATGGCTTTTTCCACGTCGACGGAGCGGTCGGTCGCGGCGTATATGCCCCTGTGCATTACGGCAAGCTTCCAACGCGCGCTGCTTGCGCTCGTCGACTTGACAAGCCAATCCGCTTGCTTTGTCAAATTCTCCTCGCCTGCCTCGGTGTTTATCATGGCGAGGGATATGTCGCCGTAATTTATAAACTGCGTAGTCCCCAAAGGGCTTATGTCGTTTTCGTTTTGTATATTAAAGTGCGACTGATATTTTTTCAAGCCGCCGTCGTAGTAGTCGTGGTTGCCGATAGTAGGCACAATCGGGAGGTAGCAGAGTGCCTCCGCGTCCAAAAACATGTCCCACTGCTGCGCAACAGGCCCATTATCCACTATGTCGCCTCCGTGCACTATAAAGCGAATGTCGGAGTGCCTATCAAGCGCGGACTGCAAAACCTTCTTCCAAGTTTCGTAATGCTCCTTGGTGTAGCCTTGTGTATCGGTTAAAAATATGAAGGCGGTTTCGCCGCCGTATTTAGGTGCGGTGCGGAATGTGTATTCCTTCGAGAAATACTCGCCGTTGCCGCAGCGGTATTTGTATACGGTGTCAGGCTTTAATCCTGTGACGGTGACTTTGTGAACCATGCGCACGTCCGCGCCGTTTTCATATTTGGCGCTGACAGCGTTAAACACAGTTGGGTGTTCCTTTTCTCTGTCGGCAGGCTTTACTTCTATAAAGCCGCTGGTCACGCTTGCGTCGGTCTGCCACGTGAAGTTCATCGACGTTTTAGTGTCCTGTGCAAGGGTAAGCGTTATGTTGAAGGGAGTTTTGGCAATGCAAAATACCCTGCTGTCTAATAAAACGATAGCAAGTATTACGATTACGCAAAAGATGGGGGCGTATGCTTTTGTTAGGGTGAGCTTGTTCATTTATCCTCAAAATAGGCGGATAATATCCGCCCCTACATTGGTGCATTAACACAACCTCTGCGTGATTAATATAATGGAAAGAAGTGCCGCGCGATTAACGCGCGGAATTTGCACAACAGGGTGGTGTTATTATCTCTTTAATATTGTTGTTGGTTGCAGTGAATATTGACGCGCTGATAGTCGGCGTGTCTTACGGCGCGAAAAAGGTTAAGCTTCCCATTATATCTGTGGCGATAATTTCTGCTATTAGCATTATTTGCTTTTTCGCGGCGCGGTATGCCGCTTTGTTTTTTGGGTACGTGATTAGTGACGGTGTTGCAAAGGCGATTGGATTGATTATACTCTATGTATTAGGCTTATACATAATTCTTTCCACCGTCATGCAGATGAATAAAAAAGATGACGCAGCCTTTTGCGATTACGATAATTCAAAATATATTGACGCACTGGAAGCCGTAAGCCTTGGCTTTGCGCTGTCGCTTGATATGCTTTCGGTTGGGATCGGGATTACGCTTGGGGGAATGACCAGTATGGCGATTCCTTTTGTTATAGCTTTTACGCAGGCGATTCTGCTGTATGCAGGAGCTGCTCTGTGCGGATTTATTCGCAAGCTGCGGCTTGACCCAAAATACCTTAAGGTTGCAAGCGGAATTGTGCTGATTCTGCTTGCAACCATAAAGGCGTTTTATTAGAAGGTGATTCTTAATGTGGCAACGGCGTATGGCTGTAGTTTAAGCGATACTGCGTTACCGCTTGCGTTTAGCTGCGACTGCTTTTGTTCGTTTATGCCGCAGGTGTGCGCGGATTTGATGCTTAGCGGGAAGTGCAGGCTTGCGTCTGTGCTTGCCGCTGTTTTGTTGCAAAGGCGGATTATCATGTCGCCGCTGTTGTCTTCGGCAAGCTTTACTGCACCTACAGACGCGCCGCTTGCTTTTATGAAGCTGCCGCCTGTAATGCTGCCAGTGTGCGGAGTTACCGATATAACTGTGCAGGGGAATTGCAGGCTTGCGGATAGTGCATCCTCGTTGCCGTTGCATAAGCCAATCGCAAATTCAAACTTGTGCTCGCCTAATTCGGGGTATGGGTCGGGGTTGTACGCGCTGCGGATTAGCGTCAGCGACATGTTGTCCTCGTAGTTGCGGAAAGCGTATTTTGTGCAGGAGATGAAAATTGCGTGTGGAGCTTTTTCATTTTTGGCTACGGTGTAGGACAGCGCAGGTATGTCTTGGTAGCGCGATTCGCGCTCAAGCTTGCCGTAGGGTATGTCGTTGACAAAGCCTTCGGGCATGTAGCTTGTGTAGATGTTGAAGTTAAGCTGCGGAATGCCGTTTTGTCTGTTGCCGAATTCGAGCCAGTCTACTTTTGCGGCAACTTTTATAACTGTTGCGTCTTTGTCTAGGCTGTAGGTGTACTCGATTTTGTTGTTGTCGAGTTTGCCTGTTACGGTTACGCTGCAACCTGTTTTGCCGCATTTTTTGCTGATGTTGGTTATGTCAAAGGCTTTTACGACGTTGGAGTGTCTGCCTACTACCCACGCGCTCATGCCGTTGCTGTTTTCGATTACATAGTTGAATGAGCCGTCCTCGAGTAATATCTCGCCTGTGGCTTTATCTGTGATGGACGCGATTGAACCGTCAACAGGGTTGATTACGGCTTCGATTTTGTCGTTGGATAGAATGTACTCGTGGTATGCTTCGGTGCGCGGGTCGTTCCAGCCGCCTAGTTTTAAGTCGGCATTGTAGTCGCGATCTACTACGATTAGCTTGTAGCCGAATGCAGGAATTGTCGCATACACGCGGATTGTCACGTAGTTGTGCGCCCAGAAGTGATGTTCACCGCTGTCAACTATGTCGAATGGGAGGTGGTTGCCTTCGGCGTCTTTGACTACGATTGTGGAGTTGTCGCCGTCGTAGTCCCATACGATGATTTCGTTGGATTCGGTTTTGTCGAATTGGGTCGTGTTGAACAGGATATAGCCGCGGCGGTCGCCTTTGCCTAGCTCTGTGTAGCTGCCGCGATAGTCGATTGTGCGGAAGCCTACGCCTGCGCCTTCGCTATTGCTTTCGCAATAGCATTCGCCCTCTGGCGGATTTATCGCGGTGGTGTCAATGTTGGCAGCGATTGCGCGGAGTGCAGCTACCTTTTCGGTGTTGGCAGTCGCCATTACTTCTTGGAATGTGCCGCTGCAATATTCGCGCCCTGTGATTATGCAGGAGCCGGGGAGTATGTCGTGGAATTGGCTGAATAAAACCTTGCGCCACGCGTTTTCAAAGGCGATTGGCTTATAGTTGAAGCCGCCTAATTTTGCTGCTATTGCGGCAGCTGCTTCCGCTTCGTAGAGGGAGTTTTCGCCTAGCTTGTTCGCCGCCTTAATGCGCGACTGCGTGGTGTAGCAGCCTGTGAATACGTAGTTGAGTTCTGCGTCCACTACTGGGAAGTCGCCGTTTTCGATATGTTTGAAGTATTTGTGGTATGTGCCGAATGTGATTGTGGGTGCAAGCGGCCATGTTTTCATGTCGAGCAGGCGATTGATGTCGCGCTTAGTTGGGCCGCCGCCATGGTCGCCTACGCCGTAGACTAACATCATCGCGTCGACTTTGTTGTGTGCACAATATCCGGGAAGGAATTGAATGTACTTGTACTCGGTGCTCACGTTGTACCACGCAGGGTCGCGGTATACAAGCACGTTTGCGCCCGATTGCGCTTTCCAGCGGTAGATGAAATGCTCGCCGTCGTAGCCTCGGCAGTGGTAGAGGTATTTTACGCCGCCTTGGTTTAAGATTTCGGGGATATTTGCAGAGTGACCAAAGGTATCAGGCTCGAAGTCAACCTGCAAGTCCTCGTCGTTTAGGTCGAACAGCTTTTTCATGTACTGCTTGGTGTACAGCATGTGGCGTGAGATTGATTCGCCGTTTGCGATATTTTTGTCGCCTTCTGTCCACATGCTTGCGGAAACTTCCCATCTGCCTTCCTTAATGCGTGCGGCAATTTTGGGAAGCAGCGTGGGGTCGTACTGCTCAACAATGTGGTAGGTGGAGGCTTGCGACTGCGCGAATGTGAACTCGGGCAGCTCGTCCATAAGCTTTAGCACGGTGCGGAATGTTTCAAGCGTAATCTCGACAGTTTCGTCGTAGCCCCACATCCAGTTCATGTCGATGTGCGCGTGGCCTATCGGCATTACTGTGAGTGTTTTCGCAAAACTGCTAAGGCCTGCAAGCTCGGCTTCGCACGCATCGCAGTCGGCTTTTGTGATTGCGCCGTTGTCGTCTGCTTTTTGCAGCAATGCTGAGGCGGCTTTGGCAATCGCGGCGTTATGCTCGCCTTTAGCTTTGTCAAGCTCGGCTAGGTAGCCCAGCTGGCTTAGGATTCTTTCTGCATAGTAGCCCTTGCGATATTGCTCCAGCTTGCGTAATGCTTCGTTTAACATAAACATTTACCCCTTTGATAATTTTACTGTTATGTTGTGTTCGCCTATTTTTGAGATAGTTAAATCCATTTAAAAGCGTGAGTAAGTCAATCGCGTTTCCTTGATTATATCTGTGCTTGTCGTAGTTTTGTAGTCGCGGAGTGAAACGCGATTGACTAGATGATGTGATTGCGGATTGCTTTGGCTTTTGTGTGCGCCTCCCGTGCTTCGGATGCTATTGGGATACGGTGATGTGGGTATCTGATGTATACTGCGTATTCTGATAATTTACCTAAGTCTAGTTCTGCAAGTTCCTCATCATACTGTATGCACAATTTCTTTAAGTCCTCCAACACATGAGTCCTTGGAGCTTTTTTCTTGTTAAAAATAAGGTATGCTTTTAAGTATTTTTCGGCGCATTGTTGAGCATGGAAGCAAACTGTTTCCGTTATAATTTCATCGTCGTTTTCTTCATCGAGTTGTTTAATTACTGTTCTATAATCCAACTCACCTGCGTATATCATTAGATTGACGCACTCTTTTTCAGGCTCGCTCATATCACCACTCCGTCATCTCTTATGTCATTTTCAAAGCTTCCTATTACATCCTTGTACCTGTTGTAGATATAGCTGGATTTTATTATTAAATCTACAGTCAATTCATTTTCCGCGAAACTCCAATATATATTACTCGTGTTTACTCTCTCGTATTCTTGCTCTGTGCTGTCGCGCATTATAACACAGATGTCCGTGTCGGAATCTTCGCGTGCGTCGCCGCGTGCGCGTGAGCCGAATATGATAATCTTCTCGATTCTCTCGCTTGGGATATGCTCATAAATAACTTTTTTTATTAGCTCTGCGTTGTACATCGGGGGTTTTTGTGTGAAGCTCATGCCCAACCTCCTATATTATTATCAATGCAGAAACAAGCGCATTCCCGTGAAGCACATAGCCATGCCCAATTCGTCGCACTTTGCGATAACGTCCGCGTCGCGGAGGCTGCCTCCGGGTTGGCTTACATAGCGCACGCCGCTCACATATGCGCGCTCGATGTTGTCGCCGAAGGGGAAGAATGCGTCGGATGCAATGGATATGCCGCTCTGCTGCTTGATGAAGTCTGCTTTTTGTTCGGGAGTGATTAGCTGTGGCTTACTAGTGAAATATTGCTCCCACTCGTTTTCATTGTACATATCTTGGTAGTTTATGATTGTGTCAATTAAATTGTCGCGTACGAATCCGCGTATGTCTGATTTAAACGGAAGCGACAGAATCTGCGGCGAATGACGCAGGTTGAAGGTGTCGGCTTTTTGTGAAGCTAAGCGCGTGCAGTGAATGCGCGATTGCTGCCCTGCGCCTATGCCGATTGCCATTCCGTCTTTGGCTAGGGCTACGCTGTTGGATTGGGTATACTTTAGTGTAATCATGGCAAGCATGAGGTCGTCCATTGCAGACTGCGGCAGTGCTGCCTTGGTGACAACGTTGCTAAGCATATTCGCGTCGATTGCAAGGTCGTTTCTGTTTTGCTCAAAGCGTATGCCGTACAGCATATTCGTTTGAATAGGCTCGGGCTTATAGCTTTTGTCCATTTGCAGCACTACGTATTTGCCTTGCTTTTTGCCTTTCAGTACAGCAAGCGCGTCCTCGTCGTAGGCAGGGGCGATTATTCCGTCGGACACTTCCTTCGCGATAAAGTTCGCTGTAGATATGTCGCAGGTATCCGACAGTGCGATAAAGTCGCCGTAGGAGGATACTCTGTCCGCGCCGCGCGCTTTCGCGTAGGCGATAGCTTGAGGCGACATGCCTTGCTCGATGAATACGGAAGCAGCCACGTCGTCGCTAGGCATAGTAGCAATAGCCGCACCGGCAGGGCTTACATGCTTAAATGAAGTTGCCGCCGGCATTTTGAACAGCTCCGCAAGCTCGCTCACAAGCTGCCACGCGTTTAGCGCGTCCATCATATTTATATAGCCGGGAGCGCCGTTTAATACTTGAAAGGGCAGGTCGCCGTTTGCTGCGTATACTCTTGCATTAGCTTGATTTGGATTTAACCCATACTTTAATTTTAATTCCTGCATTTTTATCCTCCGTATTTTTGTAAGTTTTATAAAGTTGCCTAAAAGGTTTTGATAACCAAAGGTTTCTTTGCGTCTATTATAATTGATACCATGCCCAACTTGTTGATGCTATTCCTTGTATCAAATCTAAATGAGCGCCCAATAATGCCATCTGCTTCATTCCAATATTTATAGTGAAAAGCTCCGTCGTCATTGCAATATTCAAGCAAATCAACGACAAAGCCCGCTTGCTCAAATGTTTCTTTTAATGAGGTATAGTCGTAAACAATTTTATGAGTATACGCAGGGTGGGTTGGGTCGCCGTTTCCGCCGATTTTAACCATGTTTTGATACCATTCGTTTTTGAAATTCCTGTCAGGTACAGCAACCCTGATGCATCCGCCGTGTTCCAAAAAGTCGAAGCAATTTTTTGCCGCAATTATACCTTCCTCTTTGGTCATATGTTCCCATACATGCTCGGCAAGCATTGCAGTGATGCTGCTATTTTGAGATATACGCTCAAAGTCAGAACGGTTCAAAACGTTCAGCTCCGTTTCTTGAGTGCTTATCCAACCATCGATAATAGTTTTTCCTGCGCCAATAATTATTCTCATTGTATTCGCCTACATGCTCGTGCGGTTTAAATCATTCGCTACGGTTTTTGCGTGAACGTTCCCTCAGTTAGGGTTTCGTATATTTTTGCGTAATTGTTGTAGCGTACATGCGATATGTCGCCGCGTTCGACTGCGGCGGCGACTGCGCAGTGGTGCGGCTTTGTGTTGATGTGGCGGCAGCCTGTGAATTCGCAGTCGCTGTCGTATCGATCGATGTCGACGAAGCAATGGCGCAGATCGTCCTTGTCGATTCCGCTTATTTCGAATAAGCTGAATCCGGGCGTGTCGCCGATGTAGCCGCCGCGATAGGGCATAAGCGATATGTGCGTGGTGGTATGCTGCCCACGGTTTAGCTTGCTTATGCCGCCTACGCGCTGCGAAAAGCCTATGGCGTTGAGTATGCTCGACTTGCCTACGCCGCTGCTTCCTGTGAGTATCGCGGTCTTGCCCTCGAGTAATTGCACGGCTTCATCTATGCCCTCGCCTGTGTTTGCGCACACAGGTATCACACGATAGCCTGCTTTACCATATATTTCCGCGATTTCATCGGGGGGCGCAAGGTCTGTTTTGTTGACGATAATGTGCGTGGGTATGCCGTGCTTGCTAGTCATTGCCGTAAGCTTATCCATTGCAAGATAATCCGGCTTCGGCATATCGGCGGCAATCACAACGACCATCATATCGGCGTTGGCGATGAACGGACGCGGAAACAAGCTTTTGCGCTCATACACTTCCTCAATCATAATATTGTCCGGGTCGGATATGTCAAGGCGCACATTGTCGCCTATCGCGATTTTGTCCTTGATGAAGAATTTGCCGCGCGATTTGCAGGGGATAGTCCCCGCGGCCGTATGGCATTTGTACTCGCCGCGGATTGCGCTTAGCACCTTGCCTGTTACTGTATTTTCCATAGTTTTCGTCACGGCGTCACCACAGAGGTTTCAGCCAGTATTCCGTTGTGGTATACTTTTAAAATATGCTCGCCTGTTAAGTCTGCGGTTGCGCTCACCGAGCCTTCGTCACTTCTGTGTGTGCCTGAATAAATCAATACATCGTCAAGTGTCGCGCTTATTGAAACAGTGTCGCCTTGGTCGGTGGGAATTGCGATAGTTATCGAGCGTTTGTATGATGTTTTGGTAGGCGTTGGCGAGGGCGCGTCCGGCTGCTTTGTAGGCGTGGGAGTTGGTGTGGGAGTTGGAGTTGGCGTGGAGGTAGGCGGCGGTGTAACTGTCGGCGGCGGCGTTACCTCGCGCGTAGGCGTGGGTGGCGGACTTTGCGACTGCGACGGATTTAAGCTGTTCATAAGCTCGTCAAAGTCGTCGGGCTGTTCGGGCTCTTCTGTTTCTTCCGGCTCGGGGATTCCGTCGCTTAACACTAGGTCAATCTCGCTGTACTCGTTCACCTCTGTGCCGCGCGGTACGCTTTGCCGCAGCACTGTATCCTTAGCGTAATCGCTCGGCTCATATATCTTTTCGCCGACAAGCAGCTTATTTTTATCAAGTATATTCAAGGCTTCCTGCAACGTAATACCCTCGATGTTCGGCATAAGCAGCGTCTTAATCTCGCTGCCCTTGCTGATGTACATCGTAACGGTATCGCCTTGGCGCACAGTATCGCCCGCCATCGGGTAGGTGCGTATTACGATTCCCTCGGCTA
The DNA here is from genome assembly GCA_964479875.1 of uncultured Eubacteriales bacterium. GTDB lineage: Bacteria > Bacillota > Clostridia > Monoglobales > CAYZNM01 > CAYZNM01. The sequence continues at coordinate 2,517 of CAYZNM010000012.1, read as the reverse complement.
GATCGTCGCTGTACACGTATTCTTCAACCACTTTTAAGTTGTAATTCTTCAGCACAAGCTGCGCGTTCATATTCTGACTTCCGGAAAAATCCTCCAGCACAATCTCGCGGATTCCTGCACTCACCGTAATCTCAATCACGGCAGGCAAGTCCATCTTGCGCACTCCCGGCATTGGGTCTTGCGTGATAATCTGCCCAGGCGCAATATCCTCGCTAAATTCATTAGCTGTTACCCTCAAACGAATCTCACCTGTTTCATACTTTCCCTTGATTGTTTCGTAGTCCTGCCCAATCAGCGGCGGAATGTCCACCTCGACCCTATTGCTAGGCCCGAAGATGTAGTCCATCAAATCCACATTCGCGGACGTAACCCAATTTGCCGCAACGGCAAACGTTATAATTATCAAAGCAGAAGCAAGCAGCGCGAAAAATATCGTCATGCCGCCGCTTTTCTTCTTCTTTGCAGCTTTCTTCTTTGGCATATCTTCCTCTTGCTTTGCAGTCGATTTTGTGTAATCTATGGTAATCGCGCTCATCTTGCGCGTAGCGTCCATCGGTATGTCGGCTTGCGCGAAGGTGTAGTTGGGGTCGCGCTTTGCCGTGTTTAAATCCTTGAGCATCTCGGCAGCAGTGCCGTAACGGGAGGAGGTGTCTTTGTTAATCGCTCGCATTAGCACGTACTCGACAGCAGCAGGAACTTTTGTAAGCTTAGACGGAGGAAGTGGAAGCTCCTGTATATGCTTGAGCGCGACGGTTACAGGATTCTCGCCGTTAAACGGGAGCTTGCCTGTTATCATCTCGTACATCACTATGCCAAGGCTGTATATGTCGCTGCGCTCGTCGGTGTAGCCGCCACGTGCTTGCTCGGGCGAAAAGTAGTGTACACTGCCCAACGTAGTGGAAGCGATAGTCACGGTCTGCCCGGTAATCGCACGTGCGATTCCGAAGTCAGTCACTTTCAGTACTCCGTCGCGCGTCATCAATATATTGTGCGGCTTGATGTCGCGGTGGATTATGTTATTTTTATGCGCGTGCTCTAGAGCGCGGCAAATTTGCAGCGCGAATTCGGTAGTTTCGCCTGCATCCAAAGCCTTGCGGCTGTCTAAATATTCCTTTAAGCTGCCGCCGTCCACATACTCCATAACGATGTAGTATATGTTATCCTGCATACCCACGTCGTATATACCAACTATATTGGTATGCGAAAGAGAGGCCGCAGCCTGCGCCTCTGTACGAAAACGTATTAAAAATTCCTTGTCGTTGATTAAATCTTGCCTAAGCACCTTTACGGCAACAAATCTGTTAAGCAGCCGGCACTTTGCCTTGTAAACATAAGCCATGCCGCCGCTGCCTATCAGCTCCAGAATTTCATATCTGTTGCCTAAAACCGCGCCTGTCATGCTCATTGGTTCTCCTTGTCAACTAATATGACGGTTATGTTGTCGCTGCCGCCTGATTCCAGCGCGCGTTCAATAAGCTTGTCGACGCCTTCGTTTATATCGTTATTTCGCACTATTTGAAATATTTCCTCCTCGGTGAGCATATCCGTTAAGCCGTCGGAGCATAGAAGGAATCTGTCGCCGGGATATATGTCGTGCCAATGTATATCAACCTCGACGGAAGCGTTTGTGCCTACGACGCGCGTGATTATATTCTTCTGCGGGTGAGAGAATGCTTCTGCCCTTGATATGCTTCCGCTTTTAACAAGCTCTTCGACTACGGAATGGTCCTCGGTTATCTTGTAGCAGCCGTCGCTGTTTATGCGATAGCAGCGGCTGTCGCCTACATTCGCCGTCGCGGCCTTGCCCCATGCGAAAAATAAGCAACAAACTGTCGTCCCCATTCCGGACAGGTTAGTGTCTATTAAAGAAAGGTCGTGCACCGATTTGTTAGCGTGAGAAATTGCTGCGGCAATTTCCGCTTCGGTAAACTCCTTACCCTCCAGGTAATTCACAATGCAGCTCATGGCTGTTTGGCTAGCGGTATCGCCGCCTTTATGTCCGCCCATTCCGTCTGCAACTATGCACCAACCTTCGCCTATATGAAAGCAATCCTGATTGACCGCCCGCACATTGCCGACGTGGCTCTTGCCTGCCATCAACATATTACACCCCCAAACAGCCTAATCAAATTATTAACTGTTTAAATTTATTTACACTTCATTATACATTATTTCTATTTAATAGTAAAGAAAAAAATGTTGTTGTGTGGGCGGATTTTGCGCCCGCCCGCATTTGCCTGCGCCGGAAATGCGTTGACAGCAGTATATTCAAGGCGTATAATAAGTATAAGAGTACGTCGGTATCAAAGAGGGCCAACAACCACATGGACAAAGCTATAAAAGACGTAGCTACGGGCAGCACGCGCAACGAAGAACCATTAACTCGTAAACAAATAGATGAATTAAAACAATACTCTATACGCATAGGTATGCCAAAAGAGCAAATAAGATACGGCGAACATTATAAGAACTTGTATTCATAAGCTGTTTCTGCTAAAATAGAGAAATGGAAAATAC
>CAYZNM010000011.1:52176-98435 GCA_964479875.1 uncultured Eubacteriales bacterium | reverse complement strand
TTATATTTTAGAAAACTATGATAAACCTATTTTTGAAATGGGTGTTCAATTAAAAAATAAGGTTTACTTAAAAATGAATTTACAGGCATAATGAGCATAATCTGTACCCACCACATCATCAAGCCAAAGCCGCGACAGTAGTCGCGGCTTTGGCTATTCTTTGCATACCGACCGCAACTCCCGCGGTCAAATTCCAAAAAGCGGATTGAAGCATTTAATTTTAGGGCTTGACATTGATAATACTATATAGTACAATACTATATAGAAGGAGATGATGTGATAGATAAGACGAATGGTGGATTTTTGATTTCACAGGTGAAGCAGGTGGGCGGCAGGGTGTTTGAGCGATTGCTTGCCAAGGCGAATGTGAGCGCGTTTAATGGGGCGCAGGGGCGGATATTGTATGTGCTGTGGCAGACTGATTCTGTGCCGATAATGGAGCTTTCTAAAAAGACAGGGCTTGCTAAGACGACGCTTACGTCTATGCTTGACAGAATGGAAACTAGCGGATTGATTGAGCGTGTCGCCGATAAAGAGAATAGGCGGCAGGTGCGGATTGTGCTTACTGAAAATGCACGCGCGCTTAAAGAAGAGTATGACAATGTGTCGCGGCAGATGAACGAGATTTATTATAAAGGCTTTGCCGACGACGAGATTTTGCAGTTTGAAGACTATCTGCGCAGGATATTGAATAATTTAATGGAGGGCTAGAAGATGAGTAAGGTTTCGATTTCGGTTTCAAATGATATGTGTCCGCAGACGATGTTTTTGTACGGGACTTATAGGGAGGACGGCAAGCCTAATTTTGGGCTGTTTACGTGGCTTAGTTATTGTTGGGACGGCGAGGTCGGCGTTATGGCGTGTATCGGAGGCGAGAAGCTGACAAAGGATAGGATTAGGGCGACGGGGGTGTTTTCTGCTAATTTGGTGAATGAGGCTATGCTGCCGCTTGCGGATTATTTCGGCAACCGCGAGGGGTATACGGCGGATAAGATGGATATTGCAGTTGAAACAGTGAAGGGCGAGGTGCTGAATGTGCCGATACTTGCGGCGAGCCCGTGGAGCTTTGAGTTGGAGGTGTCGCAGACGCTGCGGCTTGACGACGGCGATATATTCGTGTGCAAGGTGCGCAATACGATGGTGGACGATGTGATTGCGGATAGTAGCAGGAGCGTGGACGAGAGGATGCGGATCGCTGCGGCGGTGCGCAGCGTGGCGACTAGCTATTATTCGTGGGACGGGAGGAATATTGGGAATTGGGGCGAGGCGCAGAAGAGGTTAGTGATATAAAAATAATGCTGCAGATAATATCTGCAGCATTATTTTTCCCCTATCCCACGGCTCAAACGAGCCTACCCTCGCCAATGATAAACCGATATGTGGTAGTGATTAGTTAAAAGTAAATTGTACATTTGTAATAAGTATTGGGCTTAATTAGTAATGTGCGGAATCGAACCGCCTGACTGCCCCATGTCCACCATGCAGGGGTTGTGCGTCTATGCACAAGTAATATCCGCTTTTATCATATGGCTACACACTAATGAATTGCTATAAATCTATAGTCCAGTTTTTGCCTTGTATAAGTGTATCAAGCTCGCGATACTGCATTGATATATTATCTATCTGCTTCTGTATGTCGGAAATATCTAGGGTTACATACATTTTAATCTCTGCGTGAGTAAGGCGATAATCCTTTTGTGAGGCAGAATCAACAATCGACATTAGAGTGCGTCGTTTCTTAATAAGCATATCACGATCTGCCAGTGCATCTGCAAGTGTGCGGTTTTCATCAAATTTTACTTCAGAATTTTTTCTATTTATTCTTTTTATGAGGGTGTTCATTTCTTCATTCAATCTTGCCGATTCTGCTAATAGTATCTCGGGATTTTCGTGAGGTTTTTCTTTCTCTTGAACCTTCAAATTTGCAATGATTCGTTGTTGTAGGTTATCAATTTTCTTTTGATACTCCGAACGTTGTATCAACGCCTCTGCCAGTTTCATATTGCACCTCATTTTGTATGTAAATAAATGGAACTGTATGAAAGTTCCATTTATTTTGTTATTAATTGCCGAACGATTTGCCGTGTTCGTAGAATTTGTTTAAATCTTCGGCGGTAGGTTTGAAGTTGACGCGCATATTTTCGCCTATTAGCTTAAACTTTAGCGACTTTAGGCGGTCTTCCATCATTTTTACAGCTTCGCCGCTCCAGCCGTAGCTGCCGAATGCAGAGGCTTTCTTTTTGCCGCTGCCGATTGCGTCTATGGTTGTTAGTACGTCCCATATGGGTTTTACAGCGTCGCGGTTGATGGTGGGGCTGCCTACGGCTAGGTATTCTGCTCCTTCGATGGATTCGGTGATTTCGGATAGCGGAGCGTGCAGGACGTCGTAGGATTTTACGGATATGCCGCTGTCGGCTATGCCTTTGGCTATTGCTTGGGCTAGCATTTCGGTGTAGCCGTAGGCGGAGGCGTATACTACCACTGCGCCGGAGGGCGTAGTGGGTGCGCTCCATTTGGCGTACTTATCCTTGACTGCGGCGAATGTTTCGCTTAGTACAGGGCCGTGTGACGTGCATACGTAGTCTATTGCTAAGTCCTTGATTTTGTCTATTGCGCTGATGACATAGGGCTTGAATGGGCCGAATATCGCGTCGTAGTAGCCTTTGAAGGATTTGTCGTATGCGTCGTGGTAGCGTACCTTTGTGTCGAATACGCCAGGCTCACAGTAGTGCGCGCCGAACATATCGCAGGTGAATAGCACTTTGTCCTGCTCACAATAGGTGAAGATGGAGTCGGGCCAGTGCAGGAAGGGCGCGCTGATGAATTTGAGCGTGGTTGCGCCTAGGTTCAGCGTGTCGCCTTCGTTTGCAACTACGTGCTTGATTTCTGCGTTGGCGATTGCTTGAATGAACTTTATGCCGGAGGTGCTTGCGTAAACCGTGATGTTTGGGTTTAATTCAAGCAGCTTGGCGATTGAGCCGCTGTGGTCAGGCTCGGTGTGGTTCATGATGAGATAGTCGATTTTGTCAACGCCGCATAGCGCGTTGATGTTGTCGACCCACTCGTCGAAAAATTTTTCGTGTACTGTTTCTACTAAAACATTTTTGCTGTCGCGTACGATGTAGGCGTTGTAGGTTGTGCCGTAGTCTGCTTGCATAACTATGTCAAATATGCGCAGGTTCGGGTTCATAACGCCTATATAGTCAACGTGCTTAGAGATTTTCATTTGGAGTTCTCGCTTTCTTGAAAAAGAGGATTATTCCTCTTTTTCAAATACTTCTTTACCCATTCCGCAGATTGGGCATACCCAATCGGACGGCAGTTGGTTGAACGCAGCTCCTTCGATGGATTCGTCGTACACGTATCCGCACGCGCTGCATGTGTAAACTGACATATATGTTGCCTCCTTGATATTATTATGTGGTCTGCTAAGGCATATGCCGTTAGCTTTATTATTATAACATATTAATTTAAAAATTCAAATACTTTTTTAAGAATTTCCCTGTGTAGGAAGAATCATGTAGAGCAACCTGTTCAGGTGTGCCTGCTGCTACAATTGTTCCGCCTTTGTCGCCGCCTTCTGGACCTAGGTCTATGATGTAGTCGGCGGTTTTGATTACGTCTAGGTTGTGCTCGATTATTACTACGGAGTTGCCTGTTTGGACTAGGAGCTGCAATACCTCGACTAGGCGATGTACGTCTGCCATGTGTAGGCCGGTGGTTGGCTCGTCTAGGATGTACATTGTTTTGCCTGTGGCGCGCTTGGATAGCTCGGTGGCTAGTTTGACGCGTTGCGCCTCCCCACCGCTTAGGGTGGTGGAGGATTGCCCGATTTTGATGTAGCCTAGACCTACATCGTATAGGGTTTGCAGTTTTTTTAGTATGCGCGGTACGTTGCTGAAGAAGTCGCAGCCTTCGGCTACTGTCATCTCTAATACGTCGGAGATGTTTTTGCCTTTGTAGTGTACCTCCAGCGTTTCGCGGCTGTAGCGTTTGCCTTTGCATACTTCGCAGGGGACGTATACGTCGGGGAGGAAGTGCATTTCGATTTTGATTATGCCGTCGCCTGTGCAGTTTTCGCAGCGTCCGCCTTTTATGTTGAAGCTGAATCTGCCTGATTTGTAGCCGCGGATTCGTGCGTCGTTCGTGCTTGCAAAAAGGTCGCGTATATCCGTGAATAAGCCTGTGTAGGTCGCGGGATTGGAGCGCGGTGTGCGTCCGATTGGGCTTTGGTCGATGTCGATTACTTTGTCGAGGGCATGTAAGCCTTCGATGGATTCATGCTTGCCTGCGCGGCATTTTGCGCCGTTTAGCTCGCTTGCAAGCTTTTTGTGCAGGATTTCGTTTATTAGGGAGGATTTTCCGCTGCCTGATACGCCTGTTATGCAAACTAGGCAGCCTAGCGGAATCTCGACGTCGATGTTTTTTAGGTTGTTCTCGTGTGCGCCTTTGATTGTGATGGAGTTGCCGTTGCCTTTTGAGCGTTGCTCGGGCAGGGGGATTTTGCGCTTGCCGCTTAGGTATAAGCCTGTCTGCGAATTTTCGTTTGCCATAATTTCATGGCATGTGCCGCTTGCGATAATTTGTCCGCCGTTTACTCCTGCGCCTGGACCTATGTCTATGATGTAGTCGGACGCTAGCATTGTATCCTCGTCGTGTTCGACTACGATTAGGGTGTTGCCTAGGTCTCGCAGTCTGTGCAGGGTGGAGAGTAGCTTTTCGTTGTCGCGTTGGTGCAAGCCTATGCTTGGCTCGTCTAGGATATAGAGTACGCCCATGAGGTATGAGCCGATTTGTGTTGCTAGTCGTATGCGTTGTGCCTCGCCGCCGCTCAATGTTGCGCTGGCGCGCGACATTGATAGATAGTCTAAGCCTACGTTTAATAGGAAGGATAGGCGTTCGCGGATTTCCTTGAGAACCTGTAAAGCGATTATGCTTTCCTTCTCGTTGAGCTGCAAGCTGTTGAAGAAGTCGAGCGCGTCGCCGACCGACATGCGGCACACTTGGGCGATGTTTTTGCCGCCGACTGTAACCGACAGCATTTCCTTTTTAAGGCGTGCGCCTTTACAGGTGTTGCAGTCATTGTCCGACATAAAGCTTTCAATTTCAGCACGCATCCACTCACTTTGGGTTTCCTTGTAGCGACGCTCCAGGTTGTTGACTACGCCCTCGAATACTGTCGAGTATGAGCCGATTCCGCTGCCGTCGCTTCGAGTGTAATCTACCTTGACTATATCTTTCCCGCTTCCGTATAATAATATGTTCACTACATTATCGGGAAGGTCTTTGATTTTCGTGTCAACGCTAAAGCCGTAGTGCTTGCCTAGGCTTGTGAATACGTTGAATGCACCGGCGGCTTCGTTGCCGCTGTTCCAACCGCCTACGGTTATCGCACCTTCGGCGAGGGATAAGTTTTTGTTGGGGATTACTAGGTCAGGGTCGACTTTCATCAGGAAGCCTAGGCCGCTGCAATCAGGGCACGCGCCGTATGGGCTGTTGAAGGAGAATGAGCGCGGACTTAATTCTTCGATGCTGATTCCGCAGTCGTGGCACGCGTATTCGCGGCTGAAAACTAAGTCCTTGCCGTCGTCTATAAGGTTGACTATGACAATGCTGCCGCTTTGGTTTAAGGCAAGCTCCACGCTTTCGGCAAGGCGTTTGCGAATGTCTGCGTTTACGACTAAGCGGTCGATTATGATTTCGATGTTGTGCTTCTTATTTTTTTCGAGGGAGATGGTTTCGCTTAGGTCGTAGATGTTGCCGTCGACGCGTACGCGGACGTAGCCGCTCTTTTTCGCTTCCTCGAAAACTTTGGTATGCTCGCCTTTTTTGCCGCGGATTATGGGGCATAAAACCTGTATGCGTATGCCGTCGCCTAATGCAAGCACGTTGTCCACGATTTGGTCAACGGTTTGCGGCTGAATAGGCACGCCGCACTTTGGGCAGTGCATTATGCCGATACGCGCGTACAATAGGCGCAGGTAGTCGTATATTTCGGTGACTGTGCCTACGGTCGAGCGCGGATTCTTGCTGGTCGTGCGCTGGTCGATGGAAATAGCAGGCGACAAGCCTTCGATATGGTCGACGTCCGGCTTGTCCATCTGCCCCAAAAATTGACGCGCATATGCAGACAGCGACTCCACATAGCGTCGCTGCCCCTCTGCATAAATTGTATCAAACGCAAGGCTGGACTTGCCCGAGCCGGATAAGCCTGTGATTACCACAAGCTTATCGCGCGGAATCTCAACGTCTATGTTTTTGAGATTGTGTACCCTTGCGCCTTTTATCACTATTTTGTTTGACATATCCCTCCGTCTGGTAAAATTTTATCGGTAATTAGATTAACCGTTTCATCTATAGTTAAATTATTTGTGTTTATTATTATGCCTTTTATATCGCCGGAGAATGCGTGGGCGCACCTATCTATTTGCTGCGCCGCCCACGTGTTTTCATCATCGCCGCGGGATTTTAGTCTGCTAAGCAACGTGGGTTTATCTGCTTGGAGTATGAAGTGGTGAATTACAATCCCATTTTGTTCAAGCCGCCCGATTATCTCGTTATAATACTGCTTGTTTGTCAAGGTCATGGGGACGATTATAGAGCCGTCATAATTTTCACTTAAATATTGCAGCATTTGATAATTGAAATCACGCCACATCGGTATATCTTGAAAATCGCCTTTTCGACTTAAGCTTGACGGCAAATTTTCCCATATAAATGCTCCTGCATTTTCAGGGTCGTATACAAATGAGCCGCTCAGCGATTCGTTAAGTCGCTGCGCTGCCGATGTTTTACCTGAGCCAAAGGCTCCGTTTATCCATATTATCATAAAATCCTTATGTAGCGAGTGTTCTTGACAGAACGCAAGAACACTGCTATTCCAGGTAATCCTTTAGCTTTCGGCTGCGGCTTGGGTGGCGCAGCTTGCGCAGGGCTTTGGCTTCGATTTGGCGAATGCGTTCGCGGGTTACTTGGAATTCTTTGCCTACTTCTTCGAGGGTGCGTGCTTTTCCGTCGTCTAAGCCGAAGCGCAGGCGGAGTACCTTTTCTTCTCTTGAAGTCAGCGTTTTTAGTACGTCTATCAGTTGTTCCTTTAAAAGCGTGTATGAGGCAGCGTCAGAGGGTGCTAGTGCTTCATCGTCAGGGATAAAGTCGCCTAGGTGGCTGTCCTCCTCCTCGCCTATTGGCGTTTCAAGCGATACAGGCTCTTGTGCGATTTTTTGGATTTCGCGCACCTTGTCGAGGGATAGCTGCATTTCTGCTGCGATTTCCTCGGGGGTTGGGTCACGCCCTAATTCTTGCAATAGTTGGCGCGATACGCGAATCAGCTTGTTGATGGTTTCCACCATGTGGACAGGTATGCGGATAGTGCGCGCTTGGTCTGCAATCGCGCGAGTTATCGCTTGACGTATCCACCATGTCGCATATGTGCTGAACTTGTATCCACGGTGAAAGTCGAACTTTTCAACAGCTTTAATAAGCCCCAGGTTGCCTTCTTGGATTAAGTCCAGGAATTGCATTCCGCGGCCTGTGTAGCGTTTTGCTATGCTTACGACTAAGCGCAGGTTGGATTCGGCAAGCTTGCGCTTTGCTTCGGCATTGCCTTCGCTCATAAGACGCGCAAGTATTACCTCGTCGTCGGCCGAAAGCAGTGCTACCTTGCCTATCTCCTTTAGGTACATACGCACGGGGTCGTCCAATGCGATACCTTCGGGGATTGATAAATCAAGGTCGACATTTTTAAGCTTTATCTGCTCCAGCTCTTCCTCGATATCGCCTACTATGTCAACGCCAAGGCTTTCGATATTTTCATAAATCCGTTCAATCTGCTCCGGGTCTAAATCGATTTCCTCCAGCGTGTCCATAATCTCGCGATAGGTGAGCATACCCTTCTTCTTGCCGCGCTCCACTATCTCCCGAATGGCTGCTTTCTTTGCTTCGGTAGTGTTCACTGTGTTAACCTCCCAAAAAGCAAGCTTACATAAACGCGTTAAGCTTGCTTGCTTTGTCCATTATGTCTGCGTCGGACTGCAAGGCGTTTGCGCGTTTGCGCGCCTTGTAGTTGCGTTGCAGTATTGTTGTGAAATCTCTAAGTGCTTTGTCTATGTCGTCAAAATTTTGCTGTGTGTGCAAAATTCGGTTGATTTGTGGGTGCGGGCATGTCATGATGAATTGACGCAACTCGAATTGTTCGCCCTTCTCGTGCATTTGCAGGAGGGAATCGTATGCCGCGCCTATTTCGCTGTCGGCGAAGTAGTCTGCCTTAATTTTGTCGCGTACCGCGGGGATTAGGTCGTCGTGGTAGCAGATTAGGTTGATTAAGCCATGTTCGGCGACTGAGCTTGTGCTGCCTTTCGCTACTGCCATCGTTTTGGGCAGGGCTTTTTCGGCGGCGATACCTCTTTTGCTGCGTGCTATTTCATTCGCCAATGCGTCTGCGCTGATTATTCCCGTCGCGCTCACCTTGGTGATGTATATCTCGCGCTGAATCGGGCTTGCGATAGTCGCAATTATCGCGGCTACTTCGGAAATATAGCGAATTTTTCCATCTGTCGTGCCGATATTATAAGTTTCTCTGATTCTGTCAATTTTATACTCAATATGTGTCGCGGCATTCGCTAAAAGCTCGATGAAAGCTTGCCGCCCCTTCGCCTTGATGTATTCGTCCGGGTCTTTGTAGGGGTGAACCTGCACGACGAGCGCATTTAAGCCTACTTCGATGAGTATCTCGATGGCGCGCATTGTCGCTTTTTTTCCGGCTTCGTCGCAGTCGTAGGCGATTATGACGTTTTGCTTTAGCTTGCGAATAAGCTCCGCCTGCTGCTTTGTGAGCGACGTGCCTAACGTTGCCACGGCTTCGATGAATCCGGCTTGGTGCAAGCTTATAACGTCCATGTAGCCTTCTACTAATATGAAGAAGTCCTGCTTGCTTGCCTTGGCGAAGTTTATGCCGTAGAGGTTTTGGCTTTTGTCGAAAAGCGGCGTGTCGGGGCTGTTCAGGTATTTCGGTGTGCCGTCGCCGATTGCGCGTCCACCGAAGCCCATTACGCGCTTGCGCATGTCGATAATCGGGAAGATCACTCTGTCCCGGAAGCGATTGTAGTAGCGGCGTTTGCTGTCGTTGTCACCACTTACGCCGACCAAGCCTGCTTCCAGCAACTCCTCGTTGTTGTAAATCCCGAGCGCTTCCGAAATCGGCGCGTTCGGCGAATAGCCTAAGCCGAACCTGCGAATTGTCGAGGGCGATAATCCACGTTGCAGCAGATAATCCATCGCCGTCGCATTTTCGTTCAAACGCTCATGGTAATACTTCGCGACCTCCGTATTGATAGCGGCAATCTGCTTCGCAGTATCGGCGCGAGTGTCGCGCGAATTCGAGCTGCTTTTAGGCATGGACAAGCCTGCCTTGTCCGCTAAATATTCAACGGCGGCAGGAAAGTCAAGGTTTTCTTTCTCCTGCACAAAGGTGACGACAGTGCCGCCGCGGCCGCAGCCGAAGCAATAGTAAAGCTGCTGCGCTGCATTCACGGAAAAGGACGGAGTCTTTTCCTGATGAAAAGGGCACAATCCCTTGTAGTTGCTGCCGTTAGCCTTTAGCTTGGTGTACGCGCTTATTATGGACACGATGTCACTTCTGTCCATGACTTGGTTCACAAAAGCTTGCTCAATCATCTACTTAAATCTTCACGAACTGTTCCACGTCCAGCACAAACACAGTCGCGCCCCCTACTGTCACCTCAACAGGCATCGAGGTGAAAATCTCCATTCCTGCGCTGACAGCGGCAGGGATTAGCTTTTGACGCTTTTTGCTGTACTTGCTGATGATGGAGAGTACGTCGTCCACCTTTTCGTCCTCTACGCCGATTAACACTGTCGTGTTGCCTGCGTGCAGGAATCCGCCCACTGTAGCGAGCTTTGTTATTGAGTATCCGGCTTTGGTTAGGCTGGTGGTGACGTTGTTGCCGTCTTCATTATTCACAATCGCAACCAATAGTTTCATATTATAAGCCTCCTTAGTCAGCTTTCGGGCGCAAACGAACGCCCTAACTCCCTTTTAATTGGAATTACGCCGTATCTTTAATTTTTGCCAAAACGATACATAATAATCCAATTTTCGTTTTTCTCATTAGCTTATTTCGGCGTACAAACTCAAAATCCTTTTTTAAATATTAGGGAACAAAACCATGAAAATAAAGGGGTAGGAGTTTAGCGCAATGTGCGCGATTATCGGCGCGGCAAGACTTTTTGTTCGTTCATACAGGAATACGAGTGCGAAGCTTATTATGCAGGTAGCCGTGCTCCATATTATGTTTCCGTGCATTAAGCCGAAGATTAAACCTTGCGCGATAATCGCTACCCACATCGGCGCGATTGATTTCAAGCCCTTGTATATTATTCCGCGGAATAAAACTTCCTCGATAATTGGCGCAAGTATCACAACGCCTATAATAGCAAACACATTTACTGAACCTATGACAGAGGAGGAGGCCTGCTCATAGCTCGACAGCATCTCCTCCGATATAGGCAGCAGAGTTACAGCTATAGAAAACAGCGGATTCGCAGCCAGACCTATAAGTATAGCGTACAGCGCATACTGCCACTTTATGGGATTTAAATCAAGTTTCTTCCTTATATCTGTTTTAGGAACAAACATTATAAGCCAATATATCAGCAGCGTGATTATTGGGGATACGAACAAAATGACAGCCATAACCACCGGGGAAGTCGCAGCTTCGACGATGCCTTCCGCAGTGATAGTGTATGGGCCTTCTGATATAACCTTCACCGCAACAACTATGCCCATGATGAAAGAAACAAATAGCTGCGCTGCAAGGTATATGGAAAAATACCCTAGCATGGACAGCAGCGCGTACCATTTCGGGTGTCTGTCTCGGAAGCTATTTGGCATGGCTTTTCCTTTCGATTTCGTAGGACGCGATTATGTCGTAGGCGTCAGCGATGTCGTCTACAACAGCTAGGGGATTCTCGGGCGCGAATGCTTCGCGCGTGAAGGATGTGGTTACAGCTATGCAGCGCATATCGGCGCGGTGTGCGGCTTGTACGCCGTTTATCGCGTCCTCTACGACAAGGCAGGAGGTTGGGTCTGTGCCTAGTTTGTATGCGGCTTTTAAGTATATTTCGGGGTGCGGCTTTTTATGCACAACGTCCGTTCCGCATAGTATGCAGTCGAAGGTGTCGAGTGGTATCTTCGCCTCATTTAAGTTTGCGACAACCTTGCGCATATCCGCGCTGCTTGCAAGCGCGACGCGTATGCCGTCGGTTTTCAGCTTTGCGATAAGCTCCACGCAGTTGTGAAACACAGGCAGGTTGCCTACCACAAGCTCATCGTATAAATCATATGTGCGCGACTTCATTTCAAGCAGATATTCTTTTCCATGTAAACGCGCAACTCCGCCGACATACATGTCCTCGCCTGCGCCGACAAATTGCGTGAAGTCGTCCTCGGACGCGTTAACGCCGAACTCTGCCAAGGCCGCCATCGCGGCTTTCAAAATAATCGGCTCGGAATGCACAATAACTCCGTCCATGTCGAATAATACGTGCTTTGTCATATATAGTTCCTTTACTTAATTTGTTCGATGTCGTAAGGCGTTGTTTGATAAACGTAGTAGTTTAGCCAATTCGAGTACAGCAGGTTCGCGTGCGACCTCCATTTTATATCAGGCTCATTCTCCGAATTATTTCCCGGGAAATAATTATAAGGCATATCAATCTCCATGCCGCGCTCTATGTCGCGCAGGTATTCGCCCTGTAACGTAGTTCGATCATACTCCGAATGCCCCGTGACAAATATCTGCTTCCCATCAGTAGAAGCTGCGATATAAACCCCTGCGATTTCAGAAGTCGACAGTATCTCGATTCCGTCAACCTTTTCAATATCCTCGCGGTAAACAGTGGTATGCCGTGAGTGGGGCGCATAAAAAACATCGTCCATTCCACGAAGCAGCGGCACATTCTTCTTCTCGCAAGTATGCTCGAACACACCGAACATCTTTTTGTCCAGCACATGCTTCTGCACACCGTAGTGATAGTTAAGCGCGGCCTGCGCCGCCCAGCATATGTGAAAGGTGGAGGTGACATTCGTCTTGCTCCACTCCATAATCTCGCAAAGCTCGTTCCAATAAGCGACAAGCTCAAACTCCAAAAACTCCACCGGCGCGCCTGTGATAATCATTCCGTCATATTTAAGATGGCGCACCTGCGGAAACGTCTTATAAAAGGAAGAGATATGTTCCTCGGAAGTATTCTTGGACTTGTAGCTGTCGGTCATAATCAGGTCAATGTCCACTTGCAGCGGCGTATTTCCCAACAGCCGCATAAGCTGCGTTTCCGTCGCAATCTTAGTCGGCATCAAATTCACAATCGCAATGCGGAGGGGGCGTATGTCTTGGTGCAACGCCCTATACTCTGTCATAACGAATATATTCTCATTTTCCAGCACGCTTTTTGCCGGAAGGTTATCGGGTATTTTGATTGGCATTGTGTACCTCCGTTCTATTTGCATTTCTTTACGGCCTCCGCTACAGCAGGGGCTACGCGCGGGTCGAATGCAGCAGGGATGATGTAGTCGGCTGATAGCTCGCTGTCTTCGATTAGTTCGGCGATTGCTTTTGCTGCTGCCAGTTTCATCTCGGTTGTGATTTTCTTTGCGCCTGCGTCCAGTGCGCCGCGGAATATTCCGGGGAAGGCTAGGACGTTGTTGATTTGGTTGGGGAAGTCGCTTCTGCCTGTGCCTACGATTATTGCGCCTGCTTCTTTTGCAATGTCCGGCATTATTTCAGGCACTGGGTTGGACATCGCGAATACTATCGGGTCTTTGTTCATTGCTTTTATCATTTCGGCTGTTACAAGACCGGGGCCGCTTACGCCGATTAATATGTCTGCTCCGACTAAAGCGTCGGAAATGCTCCCTTTAATCATGCTGCGGTTGGTTACGGCTGCCATTTCGGTTTTCATGCCGCCTAGGTTGTCCCTGCCCTCGTAAATTGTGCCTTGTCTGTCGCATATAATTATGTCGGAAAGTCCAAGCTCCTTCAATAACAATGCACACGCAATACCGGCTGCTCCTGCGCCGATTATTACGGCGCGTTGCGCGGATAATTCGCGCCCGGTATAGCGCATGGCATTGACGATTGCCGCGGCGGTAACTATCGCTGTTCCGTGCTGGTCATCATGGAAGATGGGTATGTCGCACATTTCGATAAGCCGCCGTTCAATCTCGAAGCAGCGCGGAGCGGCAATATCCTCAAGGTTAATGCCGCCGAAGCTTCCACTTATATTATACACTGTTTGTACAATTTCGTCTACACTTTTGGTGCTGACACATATTGGAAGTGCGTCAACGTCGCCGAACGCCTTGAACAATACGCACTTGCCTTCCATAACAGGCATACCCGCGAGAGGGCCGATGTCGCCTAAGCCTAATACGGCAGTTCCGTCTGTGATAACCGCGACAGTATTCCAGCGGCGCGTAAGCTTATAGCTTAGCTCGGGATTCTTTTGTATCTCAAGGCAAGGCTCTGCAACTCCGGGAGTGTACGCAAGCGACAAGTCGTGCTTGTCCGCAACTGTAACTCGATTTGTAACCTCGATCTTACCCTTCCACTCGTAGTGCTTTTCCAAACTCATCTTCTTGTAGTCCATATCTTCTCCTATATAATCTTTGTATAATATATTTGCATTTGCTTGACAATATTATTGGCATATGTTATAATAATGAAAAGGGCATGAAGCTCCAACTGGGGTCGTTGCCATTTATTTGTTGCCAATTAATTAACCCCTCTGCTTTGGAGCGAGGGTTATTTTATTATAACACACAATTTTACATAATGCAACAAAACAAGATTAACGCGAGGGGATATAGGTAGAATGAAGAAAGTATTTAAGGCAATTGCAATCGCCACTGCTGCTTTGACTGTATCGGCAGCTGCTACATCTGTTTTTGCAGAGGAAGCCAAGGTTTATATGGGAAAACAGGCAATCCCTATGGTGAATCCATTGCAGCCTATGACAATAAATGGCAAAACCATAACTTATGCGCCACTCCGTGAGCTTTTGGAGAATATGGGCTACAGCGTAAACTGGAGCAGCGAGGACGGCTCAATTCGATTGCAGCCGAAGGTTATTGAAACGCACTCCGAGTTTGACAGCCAACCGTTTCCGCTTGTTGCTGCTGATTATGATGAGGATACATACCTGTATGCTGTAAGCTATGAGCAAGCTGTGCTGCGGCATAAGGGGATATCCAAAGCTTTTGACTGGATTGTGACGACGCCACGTTTTTATCTGCCGCAAATTAATGTGCACGATTACAACGGCGACGGCAGCAAGGATATTGCTATATCTTTGTATGTAGGTTCGGGAACAGGGCTTAGCATTTATGAGCTGCATATCGTTGAAGTAGTCGATGGGCAATTTGTCGATAACGTGTTCTTGCCGGAGGATTACTTAAAGCAAATCGGCGACGCGGTTTCGTACAAGGTCGACGGCTCGACGTTGAAAATATCTACAGAAGCAAACAATATAGACATAGACATAACAGAGTGGTCTAAGCAGTCCGGCATAGAGCTTGCTTACGGCAATATCGTAGAGTTCGCGCTCGCCGACGACGGAGCAATCACGATGAAGGCGTTGCTTGGCATTACGACAAAAAAATCTGTCGACCCGATGTATTTTGCGGAATTATCCGCCGAAGTCGTATACGAAAAGGGAACATTCAATATAAGCAATATAGAAGTTGTGGCTATACCTTAAAAAATCAAACGCACGGAGGCTGCTCCGTGCGTTTGATTTTTGTCTAATACTTGTCATTTTGTGTAAAGCTATCACGCTTTACATCTTCATAATTCTGCGAAAAATCGCGATACTGCGATTTGCTGCCTTGACCTTTTGTGCGGAATTTGGCGATTAAGCCCTTGAGGTTTTCGGCTTGGTTGGAGAGGTTTTCGCTTGCGGCCGCAGATTCTTCGCTTGTCGCGGAGTTCATCTGCACTACGGTGGATATTTGTTCTATGCCTATCATTATCTGCTCGAGTGCGGTTGATTGCTCCTTGGTGATTCTTGCAATGTCTGCGACAATCTTGCCGCTCGTTTTCGAGTTTTCGACGCTGTTTTGTAAGTCGGCGGCGGTTTTTTCGGCGATGACTGCGCTTTCCTGAATTGACTTTACAGAGGCTTGGATTAGCGTTGTTGTTTCGGCGGCGGCATCGGCTGATTTTTGCGCGAGATTGCGCACCTCGTCGGCTACTACAGAGAAGCCTTTGCCTGCTGCGCCTGCGCGTGCTGCTTCGACCGATGCGTTTAACGCGAGTATGTTGGTCTGGAAGGCGATGTCTTGTATTGTTTTGATTATCTTGTTTATTTCTGCGGATTTAACGCGCATGTCGTTCATCATTTCCATCAACTGCTGCATTTGCGCGTTGTTTTTGATTGTGTTTTCTGTGTCTTTGGCTGCCATTTCGTCTAGCTTGCCTGTGCTTCCTGCGTTGTTTTTTACCTGCGCTGAAATTTCACTTAATGAAGCGGATAGCTCCTCGACGGCGCTTGCTTGCTCCGTTGAACCCTGCGCGAGATTGCTCGCGCTTGCGGAAACCTGCTGCGAATCTTCGGAAACATGCGCGGCTACGGAGTTCATCTCGTTTATGGTGTCGGACAGCTTGTCCGTTATCCTCTTTATATTTTCGTCAATAACCTTGAAGTCGCCGATAAATTCGCTCTGCGGCTCGTTTATATCGAGGTTGCCGACCGCGATTTCGTTTAGGGCGTAGCTTATGTGGGAGATATATCCATTTATTGCGGCGATAAAATTCCGCAGGCTGTGTGCTAGTGAGCCGAACTCGTTGCCGCTTTTATAGTTTATTACAGCATTCAAATTGCCGCTTGCCATTTGCTCTGCCGCATTTTGAATTTCGCGTATCGGCTTTAGAGCGGTCTTGATGATGAAATAAATCGACGCGCCGACGATTAATATAAATGCAATTGAAATGGCAACGATTATCATGATGAGGTTGTTCGTGGAAGCGTTCACGTTTGAAATAGGTACAACTCCGCCCACTAGCCAATTTCCGTCAAGCATTCCTATGCTCACGCCTTGGGCGTAAAACATAACGTCCTCGTCGATTTGTTCAATGTGAGTTTTGACCGAATAGTTGCCGCCGCTTGACAATATTCGCTGCACGTCGGAGCTATGCTCCTTCAGCCAAGTGTCGCCAAAGCTTTTCATAATCAAGCTCGAATCTTTGTTTGTAGTTACGCTCCCCTTTGGGCTTAACATGAACAGGTAGCCTTCGTCGAGGATTTTGCCTGAGTTTATGAGGCTGTTTGCTTTACGCAAGTCGATGTCTGTGCCTACCGCACCCACGACTTCGCCGCCGCGGATAATCGGCACGGCTATGGAGTAGATAAACTCCTGCTGACCGCCTATGTTGTAATAGTAAGGCTCTGTCATGTAAATCTTCTTGCTTCGTTTTGCACCGAGATAGTATTCGCCCTTGACTTCATCTGTATAGTCTTCCAGCACTGCGTTTTCGACACTATTCCCGTTTTTGAAGATATAGGGGACGAATCGCCCTGTGCTGTCGTGTCCGGGTGCGTTTACGTAGTCGGCGTCTTTTCCATCGAAAGCGTTAGACTCCCAACAGGTCCACAAAGAAAGCACCTGTTCATTGGCCATAGCGGCATCCTTTAGTAGGTTAATTACCTTATCTCTATCGTATCCCTCTTCGGACAACGCAGAAATAACAGGGGCAAGTGCAATGGTCGTGCCATATGCGTTTTCGCTCACCGCTTTAAATTCGCTTGCATATCCGTCGACCGTGCTGTCTATAAGCGACACAGTAAGCTCTTGTGTCGTTTGAGATGACTTTACGCCTATAAAAAGAATTTGCGCCAGTATACCGATAACCATAACTCCAATTACAGGCACAAGAACCATGAGTCTGACACTAGAAAAACCTTTAAGATTAAATATTTTCATAAATATAATCACATACCTTTCACCTCATTATAACACACCTGTGTTTTTTTAGTCAATAATTACACAAAAAAATCTGCCCGAAGGCAGATTAAAACATATTGTCCAGCGTATCGAAGGTGTAGCCTTGCGACTTGATGTACTCTATTATTTCGGGCAAAATATCCGCCGTTGCGTCCATTGCGTTGTAGCTGTGCAGCAGAATTATTGAGCCCGGCTTTATGTTCTGTTTGATAACCGACAGGATTTTGCCGCCGTCTTTATTGTCCCAATCGCGCGGGTCGACTGACCAGTTTACGATTGTTGAGTTGATTTCCTCCGCTATGCTTATCAGCGTATTGTTGATTGCGCCGAAAGGTGGGCGGATTATGGGATGATTGTCGTTGGTGATTGTGCTGATGGAGGCGGAGGTTTTGTTTACCTCATCTATTATTTTTTCGCGCGACGCTTTGGAAAGGTCGATGTGGTTGTAGGTATGGCCGCCTAGGCAATGGCCTTCGTCGTAGGCGCGCTTTACGGTTTCGGGGTATCTGTCGACGTACCGTCCGATAAAGAAGAAGGTTGCCTTTACGTCGTACTGCGACAGAACGTCAAGCACGCGCTCTGTGACTTTTTCATCAGGACCGTCGTCGAATGTGATGTAGACGCGGTTGTCGTCGCTTTTGCCTGTGATGTATGCGCCGTCGCGCTTTTTCGGAGTTGTGTCCTCCTGCTTTATTGGAGGGAGAGTTACTTCGGGAGGCTCGGCGTCCGACGTGTAAATTTCCGGCTCGTCGATTTCAACAGAGGCAGGAACATTCTCCGGCTCGGGCGTGGGTGTAGGCTCGGGTGTAGACGTAGGGATAGGGGTCGGCGTAGGCACAGGGTCTACGGCAACGACAACCTCATCGGCTTCCTTTTCAATTGCAGCGGCAAGGTCAACATCGGTCTGCTCCCCATAAAAATTACTCACAGGAATCGCAGCCATAAGCCTGCTCTCGCTGCACGAAGCCAAGATAAAAAAACAAAACAGCAGCAACAACCTCTTCATCATATCACCCTTAATATGTATTAATTTAATGATAACATCATATATAATATTTGTCAAATTAATTGTTATTATGTTGTAATTATATAGAAGTACAGGTATAAATTATTACACGTATTTTTGGTGATTTTTTAAATTTGGCAGCTTTGTCAGGCGGGTTTAATAACGCGCTTGAACCTAGGTTATTCGGCAGAGAGGGATTGGATGTCTTGGACGGGTAGACCTACTGCTTTGGAGATTTGGTCTATGGGCAAACCTATGGTGAGAAGATTTTTAGCTATTGAATAGCTTTTTTCTTCCATACCCTCCAACCTAGCACGCTCAGTCAAATAATTAGCTCTCGTATTCTTATCCAGCTCCCACAACATCTCGCATTCATACTGTATTCTCTCTTGTTCACTCTTGCTTATCTCACTAAGTACCTTAGTAGCCATATCTATACCTCTGGCTATTGAGTGGTGAGGGATTGTATGTCTTGGATGGGTAAGCCTACTACTTTGGAGATTTGGTCTATAGGCAAACCTATGGTGAGAAGATTTTTAGCTATGGAATAGCTTTTTTCTTCTATACCCTCCATCTTCCCTTCCATCTTCCCTTCCAACCTAGCTCGCTCAGTCAAGTAATTAGCTCTCGTATTCTTATCCAGCTCCCACAACATCTCACATTCATACTGTATTCTCTCTTGTTCACTCTTGCTTATCTCACTAAGTACCTTAGTAGCCATATCTATACCTCCGTTCTTGCCTATTATTGAATTAAGTATTTCTCTTTTACTTGTATCTGTTACATACCTAAAGAAGATAGCCCACATTTCTATGTTAGACATTTCTGTTATTGGTTTATCTATGTTTACCTTAGGCAACTCCATGTAAACAATAGTCTGGTCATCTGTAAGGTCAGCACCTTGTCTATCTCTGTATCTATAGTCGCTCACTAGCTCTTGCTTATCTGCAAACAGTATAAAGTTAGTTATACAAACAAGATAACACTTCTTTAGTGCGTTATAGTCTAACCCTGCTATATCTTGACTTGCATATGCTTTTGATATAATAAACTGTGACCTTTTAGTAAAGTCATAGTTATTGTTTATCTGCATTTCTATTATTGCCTGTTGTCCGTTGTTATATCTTGCTCTTATGTCGAATATGCTTTTCTTTCTGGTTTGTATGTCTACTGGGATATCTGGGTTAATAACAGTTATATCTTCTATCCTGTCTTCTCCTTCAAACTCCATTATGCTGTTGAGGAAGTCTAGTAATGCTATCTTAGAGCGTACTTCATCTGCTGTGAATATGCGCTTGAATGCAAAGTCTACAGTGGGATTGAATAACTCACTGTCTATGTCTATGCCTAGATATTGTTTTATGGATTGTTTGGTTGCTTGGTCTATTGTGGGTCGTTGCATGTTGCACCTTCCTTTATCAATATTATATCAAATTTACGGAGCGATGTGCAAGAAAATATTTATGTATTTACATTCGTATTATGGCAATAATCTAATCACTCATTCTAGTTTTACTATAAAAAATTTTTCTTGACATAAATTCGCATATGTGCTATAGTTAGGCTATACGTAGAAATTGCGTATTTTTTTGTGCATCAATTCAATCTAGTGAGCTGTGTGGTTTCCGCATGGGTAGTCGGTATGCCTTAGCCCATTGGTTGTGTTAGCACTATCACTAAATGGCATACGGAGGGAAACGTGAGAGTTAAAATTACATTAGCGTGCAACAGCTGCAAACAACGTAATTATGACACTGTCAAGAATAAAAAGAACAATCCCGACCGCTTGGAGATGAAGAAGTACTGCCCATTCTGCAGAAAGCATGAATCGCACAAAGAAACACGCTAATCCAAGCAGGAATTGTCAAAAGAAGGAAGTGTGATTTTGGACAACAACGAGAAGGACAAGGTTAAAAAGCCTTCCTTTGCCGACAGGGTTAAAGCTGCGGGAAAAGACGGCAAGAATCCGTGGCAATCGCTCATAAGCTACTTTAAAGATGTACGCGCCGAAGTTAAGAAGGTTATATGGCCGACGCCGAAGCAGCTTATCAACAACACAGGTATTGTGCTTGTGTCAATCGCAATCATCGGCGTGTTTATCTGGGGTCTGGATTTTGTGTTTGGTACAACTGTTAAGGCTGTTACCTCCTTTAAACAGGAAAAACAGTATGAACAGGACATGCAAAATCTGCAAAACTTAATCGATAGCATACAAACCGAAGAAGGCGACGCGACCACGGACGGCACAGAAACCGATACCGATACTGAAACCACCGATTCCGGAACAGAAACAGAAGGCGAAGAAGCAACAGAATAGCAAATTCCAAGAGGACACGGTAAAAAATGAATAGCAGAATGAAGTGGTACGTTGTTCATACCTATTCAGGTTATGAAAACAAGGTTAAGGCTAATATCGAAAAGATAGTTGAAAATCGCAACATGCAAGAGATAATAGCAGACCTGCGTGTTCCTATGGACGATGTTATCGAGATTAAGGACGACGGCAAAAAGACCGTGAAGCGCAAGCGCTTTCCCGGCTATGTTCTGGTGAAGATGGAGATGACTGACGAAGCGTGGTATGTTATACGTAACACACGAGGCGTTACCGGATTCGTAGGCCCAGGCTCAAAGCCCGTCCCGCTTTCAGAAGAAGAAGTTGCCGAGATGGGAGTAGAACGCACAACAGTTTCGGTCTATTTCGAGAAGGGCGACAGCGTAAGAATTTGCTCAGGTCCGCTTGAGAACTTCACAGGCACGGTTGAAAACATCGACACGGATAAGGCTAAGGTAACAGTAGTCGTATCCATGTTCGGGCGCAACACGCCTATTGAGCTTGAGTATGAGCAAATTGAAGTAGTAGTGTAAGTAAACAATTCCCTTGTAGGAATTGCAATAAAAAGTTTGGGGGCAATATGGCACAAAAAATTACAGGCTATGTAAAACTGCAGATTCCTGCGGGAAAAGCAACCCCCGCGCCGCCTGTAGGCCCTGCATTAGGTCAACAAGGCGTTAACATCATGCAGTTTTGCAAAGAATTCAACGAAAGAACGTCTAAGGATATTGGCTTGATTATCCCTGTTGTTATAACAGTTTATTCGGATAGATCATTCTCCTTTATCACAAAGACTCCGCCGGCCGCCGTGTTAATCAAGAAGGCGTGCAAAATCGAAAGCGGTGCGGCAACACCGAACAAGACCAAGGTAGCAAAGCTATCCAAGGCAGCCCTGCAACAAATCGCTGAGCAAAAAATGCCCGACTTAAACGCAGCTTCACTCGAAGCGGCTATGAGCATGATTGCAGGAACAGCGCGCAGCATGGGCGTTACAATCGAGCAATAAGGAAAAGGATTATAAATCTCCGATATTACCTAATTGCAAAACATTCGTCCGATAACCTCGGACAGAGGGAGGAGAAATGAAGCTTTCTAAAAAGCAAAAGGCTAACGCAGCTAAGTTCGACAAGCAAGCGTTGCATGAAGCAGCAGCTGCTGTGCAGTTGGTAAAAGATACTGCTACTGCAAAATTTGATGAGAGCATTGAGTTGCACATCAAGCTGGGCGTAGACTCACGTCACGCTGACCAACAGGTTCGCGGCGCGGTAGTATTACCCCACGGTACAGGTAAAGTGCCGAGAGTGTTAGTATTCGCAAAAGGCGACGCAGCTAACGCAGCAACCGAAGCAGGCGCAGATTTCGTAGGCGCGGAGGAATTTATTCCGAAGATTCAAAACGAAAACTGGTTCGACTACGACGTAGTTGTAGCTACACCTGATATGATGGGCGTTGTCGGCAGACTAGGTCGCGTACTTGGTCCGAAAGGCTTAATGCCTAACCCGAAGGCGGGAACAGTTACGCCAAACGTAGCTGACGCTGTTCGCGACATCAAGTCCGGTAAAATTGAATACCGCGTTGACAAGACAAACATTATCCACTGCCCAATCGGCAAAGCAAGCTTTGACGCAGACAAACTGTTGGATAACTTCAACACACTCGTGCAAGCAATTGTAAAAGCAAAGCCCTCCGCAGCGAAAGGCACATACCTTAAAAGTGTAACTATCGCTTCAACAATGGGCCCCGGCATAAAAATAAACGCAAGTAGGCTAGGCGGGCAATAAGCACAATCCATAATAGAAGTCCAAAGACGTAGGCACACAAATAAGTCCTGCCGAGGAAACCCAAATTTCCCACGTCTTTTGGCATGGGTATTTTTATTGCAAAATTTAAATGCCAACATGTGGAACCGAGCTATTGTCTAAAGCTTATAAGAGGTGAATTAATGGCTAGTGAAAAGGTATTAAGCCACAAAAAAGAAGTTGTGGCTGAGCTAAAGCAGCGTATAGACGGCTCTTGCGCCGGCGTGCTTGTTGATTACCTCGGCATTTCGGTTGAAAAGGATACCGAGCTGAGAGCAAGCTTGCGTAAGGCAGGCGTTCAATATACAGTTGCAAAGAACACCCTGCTTGAAATAGCAGTGCGCGACGGAAAGCTGCAAGACCTTACAAAGTATTTGGCAGGTCCTACAGCTATCGCGACACACGAAACTGACTTTACAGCAGCGGCAAAGATTCTTACCGAGTTCGCTAAAAAGAACGAGGTATTCACAATAAAGTGCGGATACGCTGACGGCGCAGTTTTAGACGTTAAGCAAGTAGGCGAATTAGCTAAGCTTCCTTCCAAGGAAGAATTGGTTGCAAAGACGCTGTACTGCTTGAACGCGCCAATCACAGGCTTCGCGTCCGTACTGAACGCAACAATCAGAAGCCTTGCAATCGCATTAAACGAAGTAGCAAAACAAAAACAAGCTTAATTATAAATGGAGGGTATTATGAGCGAAAAAGTTACAAAGATGATAGAAGAAGTAAAGGCGTTGACAGTTCTGGAGTTATCCGAGCTTGTTAAGGCATTAGAAGAAGAATTCGGCGTATCTGCTGCTGCTCCCGTAGCTGTTGCAGCTGCTCCTGCTGCAGGCGGCGCTGCTCCTGCTGCTGCTGAAGAACAAACAGAGTTCACAGTTGTTCTTGATAACGCTGGCGCAGAAAAAATCAAGGTTGTTAAAGTTGTTCGCGAACTGACAGGCTTAGGCTTAAAGGAATCCAAGGACATGGTAGACGGCGCTCCTTCAACAGTGAAGGAAGGTCTGTCCAAGGACGACGCAAACAACTACAAGACAAAGTTAGAAGAAGTTGGCGCAAAGGTTGTTTTAAAGTAATAAGCAAAATAAAAAAGCCGTCGTTTGGCATACAAACGGCGGATTTTTTTATCTTAATTTTCAATTGTCAATTTAATCTGGTCTTCATTATAAGTCTTGCCTGCGGCCGGGATCTTCTGCGTTACATATTTGCCGCTGCCTTCGGGCGCAATTGTCGCGGCCGTAATATGCTTTGTGCCTGTGAGGGCGATAACGATTACGCCTTGAGTGTCGCGCGTTGCTTTAAGCGACAGCAGCGACGTGTTAAGAACCAACGCTTTACCTGCCGACGTACGCAGCATTATGTCGATTTCATCGACAGTTTGGAACAACGCCACCATCTCCGACGCGTCGCAGTAGGCGTTCATCAGCTTCTTGCGTCTGGTCTTGGTTTCGTAGGCGGACAGCGGCACTTTTGCAACCTTGCCGTTTTTATAGCAGAAGATGAGCATTCCGCTGTAGTCGGAAGTAACCGCGACATCGAAGAAGTTTTCGCCATCGGCGAAGGATAGCAGCGACGGCAGATAGTCGCCAAGGTTGCTCGCTTTGCTGTCGTCAAGCTCGCTCGCGCTAAGCTTGTAGACGGTCGCCTTATCCGTGAACACCAGAATATCCACCGTATTGTCAACCTCATACTGCGACAGCAGCTCGTCGTTATCCTTAAACTTCTGCTCAAAGTTGCCGCGCAGCGACGTCAGCGGAATCTTCTTGATGTACCCTTCCTTTGTCACAAACAGCTTGACGTTGTAGTTTTCAACCTCAGGCAGCTCCTCTATTACCTCAGGCAGCTTGTCGATTATCTTTGTGCGGCGCGGTGTGCCGTGCTTTTTCGCTATATCGCTAAGCTCTTTGATTATTTCCTTCTTAATCTTCTCGTTGTCCGACAGAATCGCACGCAGGTTTGCTATATTGTCAAGCAAGCTCTCAATCTCCTGTATGCGCTTCAAAATATACTGCTTGTTGATGTTGCGCAGTCGTATGTCGGCGATATACTCGGCTTGCTCGTCATCGATAGAGAAGCCTTCCATCAGATTTGGCACAACGTCCTGCTCAAGCTCGGTGCCTCGAATTATCGCAATCGCCTTGTCGATGTCGAGCAGGATTTTCTCCAAGCCCTGCAACAAATGCAGCGTCTTGCACATCTTGTCGATGTCGAAGGTCAACGTGCGGCGTATGCACTCCATGCGGAATTGTATCCACTCGAACAAAATATCCTTCACGCCAAGCGTCTTAGGCTCACCGTTCACAAGTATATTGAAGTTGCAGCCGAAGGTGTCCATTAAAGGGGTCAGCTTGAAAAGCCGCGCCATAAGCTTGTCCGCGTCCGCGCCGCGCTTTAGGTCGATTGTGATTTTAAGGCCGTTCAGGTCTGTTTCGTCGCGTATATCGTTTATCTCTTTAATTTTGCCATTTTTAACAAGGTCTACGACTTTTTCGATAATTGCTTCCGTCGTCGTGGTGTAAGGGATTTCGGTTATGTCTATGCAGCCGTTCGCTTTGTCGTAGTTGTAAACAGCTTGCAGCTTGATGTTGCCGCGCCCTGTTTCATAGATTGACATAAGCTCGGCTTTGTTTGCATACACACAGCCGCCGGTCGAAAAGTCAGGCGCAGGCAGCGTCTTTGTTATATCAGCGGAAGGATTTTTGAGTAGCGCAATCGTTGTGTCGGCAATCTCGCGCAGGTTGAAGCCGCATATATTCGTCGCCATGCCCACGGCTATACCCTGGTTCGGATTAACTAAAACATTAGGGAACTTCGTCGGAAGCAGCAGCGGCTCTTTCATCGTGCCGTCGTAGTTATCGGTAAAGTCGATAGCGTTTTTGTCGATACCGTCGAATATTTCGGCGCATACGGCCGACAGCTTCGCCTCGGTATATCTACTCGCGGCGTACGCCATATCGCGTGAGTATTGCTTGCCGAAGTTGCCCTTGCTGTCGATAAACGGGTGCAGCAGCGCGTCGTTGCCTGTAGTCAATCGCACAAGCGTTTCATAAATCGCCGCGTCGCCGTGCGGATTAAGCTTCATCGTCTGCCCCACGATATTCGCCGACTTAGTGCGCGCACCATTAAGCAGCCCCATCTTATACATAGTAAACAGCAGCTTCCTATGCGACGGCTTAAATCCGTCAATCTCCGGAATCGCCCGCGACACAATAACGCTCATCGCGTAAGGCATAAAATTTTGTTCAAGCGTATCGGTAATTTGTTGGTCTTTGGTCATAATAATTTACAGGGCGCGTTTGCCCACTTTCTAAAGTATTGACATAAATATATTAATATGATACAATCATATATAAAAATAGGCGGTTGCTTTTGTATATTTTATATATATTTCTTATTACATAAATAACCAATGCCGCCCAATCATTCGCCTACAAATTTAGTATAGCACATTCAGGCGGAAATGTAAAATTAAAATTGTGTCAAAAACCCTCAATAAAAAAGCATTTGACTATGCAATACGTACATGCTATAATTTGGGTATACATAAACTTGCACCGGGAGGTAAAAATGAGAAAATTAATTTTATGTTGTGCGATTTTGTTTGCGAGCGTGTGCCTTTGGGAAGTGACTGCGTTTGCCACTAGCTTTGCGGTAGACGGCGTTATGTATTACATAGGTAGTGGGTTAACCGTAACCGTAGGCAATCCTAGCAACGTAAGCGGCAGCGGGTATGACAGCTCCACCGCTCCTGCAGACGGCAGCATTACCATCCTGGCTAGCGTAACGAATCCCAGCACGAGCACTAACTACAACGTTACAAGCATAAACACTAGCGCATTCGAGAACTGCGCCGACATAACTTCGGTCACATTCGACGGCAATGTGACAACTGTTGGCAGCAATGCATTCAATAAATGCACCAAGCTAGCCATGGTTACATTCAACGGCGATGTGACAACCATCGGCAGTGCATTCAGCGGCTGCACCAAGCTAGACACGGTCACATTCAAAGGCAATGTGACAACCATCGACAATTACGCATTCGACGCCTGCAGTAGTCTAACCTCCATCACAATCCCGAACAGCGTAACAACCATCGGCAACGCCGCATTTCGCGACGCCGGTCTAACCTCCGTCACAATCCCGTCTAACGTGCAGACCATAGACCACAACGCATTCACCAACTGTACCAAGCTAGCCACGGTTACATTCGCCTTGCCTAGTAAGGTGGAAACTATCGGCAACAACGTGTTCTCAAACTGCGCCTTAACCTCTATCGTAATCCCAACGAGTGTAAAAAGCATTGGCGACTTCACATTCTTTAGATGCACCAAGCTAGACACGGTCACATTCACTGCGCCAAGCATCGTGGAAAGCATTGGTGTTACTAACGGCAGTACATTCAGCGGCTGCAGCGAGCTGACCTCTATCGTAATCCCGAGCGGCGTTACACGTATAAATAACAGTACATTCAGCAACTGCACCAAGCTAGACACGGTTACGTTCCAAGGCGATGTGACATTCATCGGCAGCAACGCATTCGATACCTGCAGCGAGCTAACCAATATCGTAATCCCGAGCGGCGTGGAAAGCATTGGCTCATACGCATTCCGTGGTTGCAGTAAGTTGGAAACGATCACAATTCCGAATCGTGTGAAAACCATAAACAGCTACACATTCAGCGGCTGCACAAAGCTAGACACGGTCACATTCGCGGAGACAAGCATCGTGGGAAGCATTGACACATACGCATTCCAAAACTGCAGCAGTCTGACATATATCAAAATCCCTAACAGTGTGCAAAGCATCAACACCAATGTGTTCAACGGCTGTACCAACCTAACCGATGTCGTAATTCCGAGCGGCGTGACAACCATCGGCAGCGGTACATTCACAAACTGCGGCGGCACGCAAACGGAAATAATAACGCTGCACGCAATGAACAATTGCAGCTACACTGCCAGAAACAGAACCCCCGGCAGCACAAGCATCCCCAACAACAAAATCATCACCAAAATCACAGGCGAAGTCGGCGTGGTACTCACCAACGCAGGCAGTGTACCCCTAAATCTCTACAAAAATAATGACACCACAACGAAAGTGGTTATTCCCGCCGGCGGCACAATTACATTCGCGGCAAACGATTACTACACCTTCGCACCTGCTACTGTCACCTTCGACAGCGACGGCGGCGATCCTGTATCTCAAATTGACAACATAACAAGCGGCAGCACAATCACCAAGCCAACAGACCCAACTAAAACAAACTACACCTTCGGCGGTTGGTTCAAGGAGGCGGCGTGTACCAGTCCGTGGAGCTTCGGCACAGATAGGGTGTACATTGACATAACCCTCTACGCAAAGTGGATATCGGACACAATCCAGACCCACACCGTCACCTTCAATAGCGACGGAGGCATAGTCACAACTCAAACTATAGTAGACGGCGAAAAAGCAATCGAGCCGACAACCCCGACAAAAGACGGCTACACCTTCGGCGGCTGGTATAAGGACGACACAACATTCAACTCTGCATGGAACTTCGCAACAGAAATTGTAACCTCCGATATAACCCTCTACGCGAAGTGGATATTGGATGACGTGGATGATGAAGATGGCGCGGACGACGAAGATGATGATGACGATACCGTCACCCCTACCCCAGTACGCCGCCCTCCTGTGCAAGAGACCGCTCCCCCTACTGCGCAAGAGGAGTTTAGAACACCCGCGCCCGAGCTTGATAACATCATCGGAACCCTGATAGCGACAATCACATATATCAGCGCAAACAGCGGCAGCAGCGTGATAATCCCTGTATCCATTCCTAACATACCCATCGAAATACTGGCGGCAGCCAAGGGCAAAGATGTAAACCTAGTCCTAGACTATCGCACACACGCCATAACCATCAACGGCACAACTATAGGTAATCTACCCAAAGGGCAAGCCGTAAGCCTAGCTGTGAAGGAAATCTCCTCCAAGACAATCAAAGACCTAGCAGGCGGCAAGAGCGTTAAGCAGCTCGAGTTCACTCACAAAGGTGACTTCCTCTTCGACCTGCAACTTACCCTATGGGTAGGCAACAAATACAACGGCGAAAAACTCACGCTCAACATCCACGACAAAGACAACAATCTAATCGAGGCAGTAGACACAGCAGAAGTCGAAAAAGGCAAGGTGACATTCACCGTCCCCAAAGGCGGCAGATACGTTATCACGCACCAATAGCAAATAAATAAAAGGCTTGCGATTGCAAGCCTTTTATTTATTATGGGAGGTTTTATCAAACTACGCCGTACGCCAGCATTGTGTTTGCAACTTTCAGGAAGCCTGCAATGTTTGCGCCTACAACTAAGTTGTCTGCGTGACCGTAGTCGGCTGCCGCTTTGCTTGCGTTTAGGTAGATATTCTTCATTATGTCCTTCAGCTTTGCGTCAACTTCGTCGAAGGTCCAGCTGTAGCGCATGGAGTTTTGGCTCATTTCTAGTGCGCTTGTTGCAACGCCGCCTGCGTTTGCAGCTTTTGCAGGTCCGAACAGTACGCCTTTTTCGATGAATAACTCAACAGCTTCCGGAGTTGAAGGCATGTTTGCGCCTTCTGCAACTGCGATTACGCCGTTTGCGATTAACGCCTTAGCAGCTTCGCCGTCTAATTCGTTTTGTGTTGCGCAGGGCAGAGCGATGTCGCACTTGATTGTCCAAATTCCTGCACAGCCTGCTGTGTATTCAGAGCCTGCTACGCGTGCTACGTACTCGTTGATTCTCTTGCGCTCAACTTCTTTGATTTGCTTAACAACGTCGAGGTTTACGCCGTTCGGGTCGTAGATATAGCCGCCGCTGTCGGATAATGCTACAACCTTGCCGCCCATCTCTGTTGCTTTTTGCGCAGCGTAGATTGCAACGTTACCGCTGCCGGAGATTACAACTGTTTTGCCGTTGAAGGAGTTGCCTTTTGCCATCAGCATTTCTTGTGTGAAGTAGCATAAGCCGTAGCCTGTAGCTTCTGTGCGCACGAGTGAGCCGCCGTAGGTTAAGCCTTTGCCTGTCAGTACGCCTGTGAATTCGTTGCGCAGACGCTTGTATTGTCCGTACATGTAGCCGATTTCGCGTGCGCCAACGCCGATGTCGCCCGCGGGAACGTCAGTGTCTGCGCCGATATGCTTGGACAGCTCTGTCATGAAGCTTTGGCAGAAGCGCATAACTTCAGCGTCGCTCTTGCCTTTCGGGTCGAAGTCGCTGCCGCCCTTGCCGCCGCCGATTGGCAGACCTGTTAAGCTGTTCTTGAAAATTTGCTCAAAGCCTAAGAATTTGATGATACCTTGGTTAACCGATGGGTGGAAGCGTAAGCCGCCCTTGTACGGACCAATCGCGCTGTTGAATTGCACACGGAAGCCGCGGTTCACGTTCACCTTGCCGTCATCACCAGTCCACGGCACGCGGAACATAATAATTCTCTCCGGTTCAACAATGCTATCTATGATTCCCATTTTTTCATAAGCGGGGTTTTTCTCGATAACAGGCTCGAGTGATTCCAACACTTCTGTTACAGCTTGCAGGAACTCGTTTTCGCCCTTGTTACGGTCGCTAACTTTAGCTAATACATCTAATAAGTACTTATTCTTTAACGCCATATTAACTCCTTTTGATTTATTTTTGATTTTGCAAAACCACCTTTAAAACTCCGACAAGTAGTTTTTTTAACAAGTCTATTGTACCATAAATAAAATGTCGTGTCAATGGAAAAATGAAAAATCAAAGTAAGGAAATTGCAAAAATGATATGTAATAGATTTTATTTATTTTGGAATAATAGTAACACCAATAGTAAAATTGGAATTATAAATATGGAGGATATATATGAACATAGGTTCTTTTGCAAAAGGAATGATTGCCGGAGCGTTAATAGGCACAACAGCGGCAATGATGATGCAGCCGATTAAAGCGCGCGAAAAGAAAATGATAACGCGCGGAGCAAGCCGTATATTTACGAAGCTTGGGCATTTCGCAGATAATCTTACCGATATGATGAGATAAATAAAAATGACTTAGGAATGAGGTGCAACCTCATTCCTTTTTTGTTTGCTTTGACATTGGTTTGACTTTACGCTACATTTGTATTATAATGGAAGATACTACAGTTAAGGCGATTTACAAACATGTGCAAGTCAATTGCGTTTCTTTGATTATATCTGTGCTTGTCGCAGTTTTGTAGTTGCGGAGTGAAACGCGATTGACTATACAGAAAATGGGCGGTGAGTGAATGCGGATTTTGTGTTCGACAGGGACGTTTATCGGAAGGGTGAATGGGCGTAACCATATGCTTATTCCGGAGCTTGGCGGCAGCATTGACTGCGACGGCTTTGAGCTTATGGTTTATGGAGATTGGTATCCGTTTATCGAGAAGGTTATCGCGGATATTCGAGGATTCTCGTTTGTTACGCTGCATACTGATAAGGCGATTGGCGAGCTGCTTGGAAGCGATAAGGCGGAGGAATGCAGCGAGGCACTTGATGTATTCGAGCTTAACTGCCATATCGCGAAAAGTGTAGGCTGCGAGATTGTCGTGCTGCATTTGTGGAGCGTGCCGCATGTTGATTATCATATCGAGCGCAATGTGTCGAATATACCGCGGCTATGCGAGATTGCGGCGGCTTACGGCGTTACGCTTAGTATTGAGGGTACGCCTTGCGTTGCGCACGACCCTGTTTTTCACTTGAGCAACATACACAAGCAGTTTCCGCATGTTGGATTTACGTTGGATTCGAGGCATCTTGCGTTCCACGGATTGATTGATGGTATCGCGGACGCGGACTTTTTGTCTGCGGTGAATCACATTCACATTAGCGAGCTTGCAGGGAAGCCCGGCGATTTCGCAAGCTTGCGACCGATATTGCACCCGCGCGAGGGTGACATCGACTTTGCGAAGTTTGCACGCGACACATCAAGCTGCGGCGCAAAGCAGCTTACGCTGGAATCGCCTGCGTTCACGCCCAACGGACTTGACATATGCAAGGTAAACAAAAGTTTGAATTACATGAGAGAGCTTTATGATTCTGTCAAATAAAAAGGTGAACGGCGCCATGAATGCGCCGCAGTGCGAGTTTATCGCGCAGCAAATGCTTATATGCGCAAGCATGGCGCGCGACATTAGCGTGATTTCGCGCGTCGCGCAGACGGAAAGCTTGAATCAAGTCGCAAAGACGCTGGAGCTTTTGGGGGCGAAGCTTGTGTTCGGCGACGGCATTGTTTCGGTCAACGGCATGAGCTTTTTCGATGTGCAGGACGAAGTGCGCGTTAAGCTTAACAATTTGAAGCTTATCGCAATGCTTATGCCGATGTCGCTGCATTGCAGGAAATCGGTGGAGTTTGTTTCAACCGAGGATATAACGTGGCATATTGCAGGTATGTACGAGGACTTTTTGATTGCGAATCAAATAAAGCATTCGATTTCGCAGCAGACCGCGGCTATTACGATGCACTCGGGCGTATTTGCCGAAAAGCTGGAGCTTGACGGGAACATCGACAGCAGCGTCATATGCGGACTATTGCTGTCGCTGCCGCTGTACAATCACGACAGCGTGATAAAGCTTACGTCGCCGCCACACAGCACTGCGGAAATCGACATCACCCTCGACATAATGAATAAGTTCGGCGTATATGTGCAAAACAATAAGTATAAAACCTTCAAAATCACAGGGCGGCAGCGTTATAAATCGGCGGACTTTATGGTCGAGGGCGATTTCAAATACGGCGCGCTTGCGTTTTTGGCAGGGACTTACGGAAGCTTTGTCACATGCAAGGGGCTTAATGTGAGCAGCTTGCAAAGCGAACGCAATATTTTGAACATAATCAAGCGCATGGGCGGCAGTATTATCGAAGAGGGCGGCAGCGTGATTTCGCTACCGCTGAAGCTTTCGGGCAAGTTTATGGATATATCAGCGTTCCCGGAGCTGTTGCCTGTCGTTGCAGCTATGGCAGTTTTCGCAGACGGCGACAGCATGATTACGATGGATAGGTTCGTGCGGCAGCGTTGCCGTACGCTGCTTGCGGCAGTGACGCGGCAGTTTGCGCGAATCGGCGCAAATGTAATTCTGCGCGGCGACGGACTGCACATACACGGAGCGAAAGCGATACGCGGCGGTAATGCGGAGTATACCGACTTCGATATGCTCAACAAAACGCTGCTGGTTATGTCGACGCGCACCGTTGACCCAATTACACTTGAAAATACGCGCCAGGAATTTTTTACGGACAAATTCTACCTAGATTGGACAGCATTGCAGCAAAAGGAAGGTGATACCAATGGATAAGAAACTGTGTGGCTATGCCGATATGCACATACACTCATACTACAGCGACGGCACAATGTCGCCTGCGGAAATATTCGCCGAAGCAAAAGCGGCAGGCGTGACCGCGCTTGCAATCGCCGACCATGACACGCTAGAAGGTTCGATAAAACTAGGCAAGCTGTGCGAAGGCTCGGAAATTGACTATATTCCGGGGGTGGAGCTTGACGCGCTCGATAGGGGCATAAACATACACGTATTGGCATACTATGCGGATTTTACAAACGCACGCTTTGTGGAATTCACGCGTTCGATTCGCGAAAAGTTGGACAATCTAAGCGTGATACTAATCAGCGAGATGGAGAAGGAGATTCCTGCAATATCTTTAGCCGAATACGACGCATTCGCCTATCGCAAGGGAGGCGGCGGCTGGAAAGCACTGCACTACCTAATGCACAAAGGCTTCACCAAAACATTGATGGAAGGCATATTCTTCTATCCCGAATACGGTGCGACCTACGATAAATCAGGCTTCCCAAGCGTAGCCGAAGTCTGCGCGGAGGTACACGCTGCCGGCGGCAAAGCAATCCTCGCACATCCGCAGGAGGTCATCCGCGTCAAAGCCGACGACGCATTCGAGCGCGAATTGCGCCGCCTTATCTCCTACGGCTTAGATGGAGTGGAGTGCTACTATCCGTCGCACTCGAGCGAAGTCACCGAAACATGCGTGCGCGTGTGCGATGAATTAGGCTTGCTAATCACGGCAGGCAGCGATTGTCACGGCGACTTTGGCAGCGCAAGGATTAACGAGATGAAAGCGATGCGCGATGTTGTGCGAATTTAGTATTATCTACCTTAAAATTCGTACTTGCTTCCACCATGGCTTGCAATGACTTGCCCGGTTATCCATTTTGCATAAGAACTATGCAAGAAAAGTGCTAAATCGGCAGCATCATCCGGTGTTCCCCAACGTCCTGACGGAAACGATTTTGCCACAGATTCATACATCTCTCCAAAACAATAACCTGTGTCGTTGGGTCCCGGATCTATGCAATTTACGCGTATATTTTTATCACCAAGTAATTGTGCCGTTCCTCGAGTTAAACAAATAATAGCGTCTTTTGATACACTATAGGCCATTAAATCTGTTTCGATATGTTTATATTGTCCGCTGCTAAAAGTTGTGATTGAGTTATCCTTTGCAGTATCAACTAGATTAGCAAAAGATTGTATCATCATCATTGAAGCGCGGACATTTACGCTCAGATGAGAGTCAATATCTTTCTCTGTCCATCCACCTATTTCTACAGTCGTTCCGTAACAATGATTTAAAATCAGACCGTCAAGCCCGTTTAATTTTTCTGCAGCTTCCTCTACAACCTTTTCGGCAGCTCCATATTTTTCAAAATCTGATGGCGTAACCAATGTTACGTTTAATCCCATATCTTGATATTTTTTTGCTAAAATTTCCGTGCCATTTGGAGTGGCTGAATTATGTTCCCCAACTGTTAAATCGTACGTTGAATATCCGTGGACGGCAACTGCCGCCCCCGCTTCAGCAAATCGTTTAGCGAGTGTCGCGCCGATGCCCAAAGGGCGACTTACGCCGGTAATCAAAATCTTTTTTCCATCTAACCTTATTGACGAATTGTTCATAAAATCATCGCCATCCATTATATAAATTATTTGCACATATAGTCAATAGCGCTTAATTACGCTTCAAATAGGTCTATTCCTTTAGGTCAGCCTTGGTGTAGGCGAATGCGAATATAAGAATGAATATTATGATGTTCGCCGCGATTATCAGTATTCGCTCTAATGTGAAGTTTACGTTTGATAAGTCATTGATTAGGTAGTTGATTTGTTGTGTGTACAAGTATTTGGATACAGCCGCGAAGCCCTCATTGAAGATTGCTATCATTGGCATAAACGCTGTCACCATAGCAAAGGGCATAGCTAATGCCGTAGCCGAGCCTTGGTTTTTCGAGAGTATGCCGACCGCGCTGCCTAGCAGAATCGACGATATCGTGCCAAACATCATCACCAGCACAAATTTCACCAGATCCGCGCCGCCGTATCCGCTTATTAAACCGAATGCAACTCCGCCTAATGTGCAAAGTATCAGCACATAGCCGCCCACTCCTACTAAATATTCAAGCGGCTTCACGTTTGACATGATTAGCATTTGCAAGCTCTTTTTCTCGCGCTCCTCCGATATTATGTTCGCCATATTAATCAACGGCACCATGCCTGCGTACATAGTAGCAAAGAGCGACGTGAAGTAAGTATCAGGTAATTCCGGGCTGGCTTTAGCTATAAATTCAGTGAACAAGAACGCCAGTAGCGGGAACAACACGAATTGCAGCAACAACATTTTATTTTTAAGGGTATCCTTCAATTGCTTTTTGAAAACTGCCGCACATCTGTTCATGATAATTTTCTCCCTGTTAATGTGATGAAAACGCTCTCTAAATTTGGCTCGGACGAATGTATTGATTCGACTTGGTCTGCTGCGAAGTAGTCGGCAATAGATTTCGCTGATTCACTGCCGCAAGGCAATGTAACTGTCTTTCCGTCTTTAAGTAAAACTTCAACTGTCTTTTTGGTATTATATTTGCGGCAAAGCGCGTCGGGTTTGCCATGCTCTACAATTTTGCCCTCATTCAGAAGTGAAACGTTGTCGCATAGCTTTGTCGCTTCTTCCATGTTGTGGGTGGTTAGGAATACGGTTGTTCCGTTTTTGCGAAGCTGATTGATTAGCTTATGGATTTCCTGTACGGTCATCGGGTCTAGTCCGCTTGTGGGTTCGTCGAGGAATAGCAGCTTGGGGCTGTGCAGTATTGCGCGTGCAAGCACGAGCCTTTGTGTCATGCCTTTGGATAGCCTTGATACCGGTTTTTTTGCAGCGGCTTCAAGCCCTACCTTTTTCAGCACTTCCATTACGTTGCTCTTTTGCACGCGGAATATCTCTGCGAAAAGGATTAGGTTGTCGTAGCAGCTAAGGCGTGGGTACAATCCTGCGTTGTCTAGCACCATGCCGATTTGCGCGTGTGCTGCGTCGGTTAAACGCTCGGAGTGTGTACCTAATACGGAGGCCTTGCCGCTGTCGGCCTTTAGCTGACCAATTAGTATGTTAATCATTGTGGTTTTGCCTGCGCCGCTTGGGCCTAGCAGGCCGAATATTTCGCCTTGGCCTACTGCAAAGCTGATGTCTTGCAAAACAACTTTGTCATTGAACGACTTTTTAACGTGTTCCATTGAAACAACTGTGTTCATACATTTTCTCCTTTATTATGTTTCGATTTATAGTCTGATAGCATTGTGTTGTATTTTTTGTCCTCTATCCTAGTTTTGGCAAGCATTACGAGGAATATAATCAGAAAGCCTGTGCTGATTGAGATGATGAAGCCGAGCCACGCATATATGCTCGCGATAGGAAACCACTCGAACACGATAATCAATATCACAGCCGTCACTAATGAAGGAATGAACATTAACATTGCTTTCCAAAGCAGCATAGTCTTTTTCGAGAAGAACTTCCAGAATACAACAAACCTAATCGCCGTCTGCGCTAATGCAAATATAAATATCTGCGCAATGGAATAGTAGGATAAGCCTGCCTTGCCTAAGGCAAATAATCTTCCTGCTTCTTTTGCCATATCGCCTACAAACCACCCTACGAGTGACATCGCTATAAGTGCGGCCGCAAATGAGATTAGCACCTGTTTGCAAAATTCACCGACCATACTTTTGTTTTCGTCCATATTTACACCCCCAGCTTTTCTTTTATAAATGAAGCGTATTGCCTTGAAACTACAAGCTTTTCGCGGTTTTCCATTGTCACAATCAATCTGCCGCCTATGTCGGATTTAAGCGAGTGTATGCGATTGAAATTTATTATGCAGGATTTTCCTGCCCTGAAAAAGTCGCTTGCGGACAATAGCTGCTCAAGCTCATACAATTTCAGCTGCGTTTCGTATACCTCATCTTTGGTATACAGGAATGTCTTTTTGTCCACCGTGTCGATGTACAAAATTTTCGCGGCGTCCAAGATGTACGTTTGATTATTTTTGAAGCCTGTTAGCTTAAAATCCAAAGCCCTTAGCGACGCGATTACTTTTTCAAGCTCGCTGCTCATGCGTGCGCAGCTTATTGTGATTTCAGTTTCGGACAATTTGTCGTCTATATTTATGTTTATTTTCAAAGGTACACCCCCTCGACATTTTGATTATACATATATCTTTTGCGTAAATCAAGCGTTTTAGCCTTAGTTGTAGAAATTGCAATCTAAGTTGCATAAAATTGAGGTTAATAAAAACGGACGCTGTTAAAACGTCCGTTTGCGTGTCGTTATCCGATAAAACGTTTGCCGTTCATGTACGGCACTAGTACGTCGGGGATTCTTATGCTGCCGTCG
Source organism: uncultured Eubacteriales bacterium (assembly GCA_964479875.1). Lineage (GTDB taxonomy): Bacteria > Bacillota > Clostridia > Monoglobales > CAYZNM01 > CAYZNM01. The sequence continues at coordinate 61,580 of CAYZNM010000011.1, read as the reverse complement.
GCCTGTTGGTTGCATTCTAGCAGGGGGATTAGTATGCGAGGGCTTGCTATGCCTGTGTTGTTTAGGGTGTAGCAGAAACGCATTGCGCCGTCTGCGCCGCGATATTTTATGCCTGACCTGCGTGATTGAAAGTCGCCTAGGGTTGAGCATGAGTGCGTTTCGCAGTAGGCGTTGCGGCTCGGCATCCATGTTTCGACCTCATGCTTGCGAATTTGCCCTATGCCGATTTCGCCTGTGCAGGCGAGTGCGACGCGGTAGGGCAGCTCGAGTGCTTGTAGAATCATCTCGGTGTTGGCTAGGATTTCGTAGTGCAGCTTTTCGGCAAGCTTATCGTCGGCTTCGCAGATTATGACTTGCTCGACTTTTTGGAATTGGTGTACGCGATACAGCCCGCGTGTGTCCTTGCCGTAGGTTCCTGCTTCGCGGCGGAAGCATGTGGATAGTCCTGCGTATTTTTTGGGCAGCTCGTCGATGTTTAATGCTTCGTTTTGGTGATAGGATACGAGTGATACTTCTGATGTGCCTACTAAATACAGGTCGTCTTCGGGCAGCTTATAGGCTTGGTCGTAGCCTAGCGGGAAATAGCCTGTGCCTGTCATGGCGTTTTCCTTCACCATGAGCGGAACGGACATGGGCGTGAATCCGCGCGACACGAGAAAGTCGATTACAAAGCGGCAGATTGCTTGCTCTAGTAGCATTGCGTCGTTTTTGAGGAAGTAATTCCTGCTTCCGCCTACTTTAACGCCGCGCGGAAAGTCTACAAGGTCGTGCATTTCGCATAGCTCCATGTGGTCTTTGGGCGGAAAATCGAATTGCGGCGGATTGCCCCATCGGCGTATCTCGACATTGTCCTGGTCTGACTTGCCAATCGGCACTTCGGGCGCAGGGACGGACGGCACTTGCAGCATGAGCTTGTTGTACTCGACGCGCAAGCTGTCGGCTTCGATGTCTAACGCGGTCAATTCTTCCTTGATGCTTTTTACTTCTGCAATCAGCAGCTGCTTTTGCTCACTGTCGGCTTTCGACGTTTGGGAGGACAATTGATTCCTCCTTTCGCGCAGTGCGTCTGCTTTGCCTGTTACCGTGCGAAGCTGTTGGTCGACGTCGAGCAGTCGGTCGACGTCGACGCTCATACACTTGTCGTGCGCCGCCTTTTTCACGACCTCCGCGTTTGCCCTAATGAATGCAATGTCTAGCATGAACATTTCCTCTCTTTCTATTTTATAAACAAAAAGGCGGCTGATAAACTCTTTCGAGCTTACCGACCGCCTTGTGTTCGCTATGGATACTTCCGCTAGCGCATTTCTTCACAAAGAGGAATAAGCCCGTATCTGCCACTAGATACGGACGAGCAAGATGATGAAAGATTGTACATTCTGTTGTTCACGGCTTATACCTCCATTTTATTTACATGTATTATACCACGGAATCGAATAAAATACAACAGATATTTTGCCGCAAGACAGGCCTAAATGTTGGTTGAAGTTGCGGTTTGTTTGTGCTATACTTTTTATAAAGATTATTAGACGAGGTATTGAACTATGAAAATTATTTTTATTAGGCATGGCGAACAGAATTATGATATTTGCGATGAAAGAGGTTTTATAGGGCAAGGGCGTGATATGGCGCCTTTAACTGATGTAGGGGTCGAACAGGCTGAAGCTGTTTCAAAAGACAGTATATTGGTTGGAAGCGAAATAATTATATCCTCTCCATATACAAGAGCATTACAGACAGCCGCTATTATCTCAAAAAACATAGGGCTTCCAATTCAAGTTGAAGTAGATTTACATGAGTTTATTCCTGATAAAACTTTTACGTTTAAAGGAAAAGAGGAATCTTATCTATTACATAAAGATTTCTGTGACTGTCATGGTAGTTACCCTGCAGGAGAAACGAGAAAATGGGAAACAATAGATGAGATTATCGCGCGAGTTATGCCGGTATTGAAAAAATATATTAAGTATAACAAAATTATTGTTGTTGCACATGGCGGCGTGATAAGAAGATTCGTTGGAATTGGTAATATCGAACATTGCAAGGCTTATGAAGTAGATTTTGATGACGCATTCCGTTGTTTCCATTGGGCATAACTTCCTGTTATGAGCATAATCCCCATGACAAAACACTTGATTTATTCCGTGAGTTCATATAAAATAGACTTGCAAAATCAAACGTAAAGGGCGTGATTTTTTATGGCAGTTGTAATGCGTTCAAATTGTTTGCCTGTAACAAAATCGCACGTTGACGATAAAGGGCTTCGCGGAAGTACGAGTAGGATTGATAAGTTGGCGAGTATGGCGGTGAATCAGTTTTATGGCGGATTCACAGAGTATGTGCAGCTGAAAGAGGAGTATCGTAAAGCGCACCCGCGCAAGCAGCTTCGCGCAGGGAGGTTGTATGATATAACGCATGAAACCGACGCGATTGGTTACGCGTTCGCGCATATTACGCCGTACATACGCGAGGGTGAGTTGATTGCGGGGGCGCATAAGCGTGACGCGGAGTGCACTAGTTGGGATTGGCTGCCTGATGGCGGCGACCACTATATCGACGGATTCGCAGCGAATACGCCCGAACAACGCGCTGATATTAGAGAAAAGTCGGAGCGCGGCTTGTATTCGCCGCAGGGTGCGTTCAATCATAAGTGCAACGATTGGGAGCTGTTGATTGCGCGAGGTTCGCTTGATGTGATTCGCGAGGCGCAGGAGCTGCTGCTTGCAGGCGACGACGATGCGAGGGGGGTCGCGCAAGCGTTTATCGCTACGCACAAGGGGCTTATTGCATTCGCGAACAATTGCGCGGCAACGTGCCGTGAGCTTTCCGAGAATGAAGCGAATGAGATTCGCAAGCAGGAGCTGCTTGACATTGCGGATATTTGCGAGAAAGTTCCTGCGAATGCGACGCAAAGCTTCCGCGAGGCTATCCAATCTTATTGGTTCTATTTTATGTTGGGGGGCGACGGCGTTGGGCGGCTTGATAAAATCCTGTACCCCTACTACAAAAGAGATTTGGAAAGCGGCGCGATTACGCGTGAGCAAGCGTTGGAGCTTGTCGAAAACTTGTTAATCAAGCTGCAAGCGGACTTTTGCGAGGGCGTGTGCAACGTAAGCTCAATCTCCACTATGACCTTGGGCGGAAGCAATGCCGACGGCAGCGACGCTTGCAACGACATGACGCGCATTATAATGTCGGCGTATCGCAACGTGCATATGCTGCGTCCGTCGATGTATCTGCGTTTATCGGGAAGCACGCCTGTTGATATATTGGAGCTGGCAGTAACCTTGCTTGCCGAAGGCGTGGGCGAACCGTGCTTCTACTGCGACGAATCTACGATAAAGGGATTGGTGCGTCTGGGCGTGCCGCATGTGGACGCGTGCGACTTTGCGCTTTCGGGCTGCGCGGAGGTGGTGATTCCGGGAAAATGCAACTTTGGTGCGCCCAACGGTTGGATTAATATAGCTATGGCGGCAGATGAGGTATTGCGCGAGTGCGCGGAAAATGGCGCGGACTATGACGCGTTTTGGCGAGCGTTGGAGCAAAAAGCCGACTCCATCGCCGACGATTGCGCGTACATGATGAATTACATCGACGAAAAAGAATCGTGGCCGCGCCCCGAAACTACAGTGACGTCGCTGCAATGCCTTGCACGCGGCCGCGACTGCATATCCGGCGGATTCGACAGCTACATGTCGCATTGGGAAGGCTGCGGATTGTCCAATGCGGCGGATATGATTTACAGCGCGTTAAAGCTTGGGTTTGACGCAGGCGTGCCGCTTGATGAATTGTATGAACGGCTCGATGATGGCGACGAAATTTTTGCGGCGCAGATTCGCCGTTTGCCAAAGCTGGGCAATGCCGTAGATGAAGTTGACACAATCGCGGCGCGTATTGTCGATATATTCGCCGACCGACTGGAAAGACGCAGTACGCCGCTGCGCAAGCATTTGGTGCTTGGACACCTCGCAGGCGGCGAAAACATGCACATCGCCTACGGCATTCGCATGAAAGCGACGCTAGACGGACGAAAAAGCAGCGAGCCCTTGGGCGATTCGCTTATCGGCAGTCAAGGAATGAATAAGCTCGGTCCTACAGCAGCGATAAAGTCGCTGACGCGAATCGACCACTCCAAACTAGCCGCAGGCAACGTATCAACCTTGCGCTTAAGCGAACGCGACCTGCAAACCCAAAGCGGACGACAAGGCGTAGTTGCACTATTGCAAGCGTATGCACAAATGGGTGGAAGCCAGCTGCAAATTAACGCAATCAGCGCGGAAAAGCTGCGTGCGGCGCAGCTAGACCCTGTAGCGTACGGCGGCACAATCGTGCGCGTCGCAGGCTATTCCTCCGACTTCACTCACCTGAACAAAAACGTACAAGACGAAATCATCGCCCGAACCGAGGGCTTTTAACGCATGAGCGAAACAAACGGACACATCTTCAACATTCAACACTATTCGCTGCACGACGGCGCAGGCATACGCACAACTGTATTTTTCGCAGGGTGCAACCTGCGCTGCGCGTGGTGTCACAATCCTGAATCTTTTACGCAAGCGCAAAAGCTGCAATACTTCCGCAATTTGTGCGCGATTTGCGGAAGGTGTGGCGGCGTGTGCGATAATGCCGTGCATACCTTTGGTGATGTCATGCATACGGTGGCGCGCGAGCGTTGCGTTTCGTGCGGAAAGTGTGTTAAGGTTTGCCCGAACGGCGCGGTATTGTTGAGTGGCCGCAAGGTTGCTGCTGATGAGGTTGTCGCGGAAATTTTGTCTGACAAGGTTTTCTACGATATATCGGGCGGCGGAGCGACATTATCGGGAGGCGAACCTTTGTTGCAGCCGGAATTTGCAGCGGAATTGATGCGTGTATGCAAAGACAGCGGAATCCACACGGCTGTAGAATCTGCATTTTTAGTGCCGTGGCATGTGATTGAAGCTGTGATTCCTCACACCGATTTGTTTCTGGTCGACTTGAAAGTAGCGGACGATGCATTGCATAAAAAGTATACTGGTGTGAGCAATCAGCTTATACTTGAAAATATTGCGCGCTTGGACAAAGTGGCGCGGGATTCGCATGTATCCTACGCTGTGCGATTTCCGTACATACCCGAGCTACACGACGACGACGCGGTCTTCGCAACGCTTGCGCAATTCCTACAATCGCTTGAGCATATCTCCTACGTCGAACCACTGCGCTTTCACCGAATGGCGGAGGGCAAGTACGAGAGCTTGGAATTGCAATATCCAGCGGCGCAATGCGGCTTTAGCGAACCTGACAGTGATATGCTGCACGCATTCGCGAATCGGCTGCGCGACGCAGGAGTTCGCGTATTCACAGAATTATAGCATAAAAAATACGTTCGCACATTCGCGAACGTATTTTTTATGCTGACAATGCGGCTTATGCCCACCACATCTCGCCTGCTTGCTCGAATATAAGCACTTTTTTAAGGAATTCAATCGCCTTAGTCAAGCCTTCGTCGGGTGACATTAAGCTGTCCTCATGCTCAATGCTGATTGCGCCGTCGTAGCCTACTACGCGCAGCATACTAATCATGTCGTTCCACACTGCATAGCTGTGACCATAGCCTACGCTGCGGAATACCCAACCGCGTTCGCCAACGTCGCCGTAGTGCTTGTTGTCGAGTACGCCGTTTTGTGCGCAGTTGTGTACGTCAACCCGGCTGTCTTTTGCGTGGAAGTGGAATATTGCGCCCTTGCCGCCCAGGTTTTTGATTGCGGCAACAGGGTCGATTCCCTGCCAGAATAAGTGCGATGGGTCAAAGTTCGCGCCAATCTCCTCGCCCACTGCTGCACGCAGCTTCAGCAAGGTTTCAGGATTGTACACACAAAAGCCCGGGTGCATTTCCAGCGCAATTTTGTGTATGCCATTTTCCTTAGCAAACGCAACTGCTTTCTTCCAATACGGAATCAAGCATTCGTCCCATTGGTACTTTAATATAGCCAAGAAATCCTCCGGCCACGGGCATGTTACCCAGTTCGGATATTTCGAGCCTTCGCTGTCGCCAGGGCAGCCACTGAATGTTACTACGGTGTCTACGCCTAACGCAGCCGCGATTTTTACCGCGCCTTCAAAGTCGGCATGGAATTTGTCTGCGACATCTTTCTGCGGGTGTACAGGATTGCCGTGTACGCTTATCGCAGAGATTGTCATGTTGTACTTTGCAACCAACGCCTTTAGCTCGTCAATCTTCGCTTGATTGCCTAAAAGCTCGGCAGGGTTAAGGTGCGCCGTTCCGGGATAGCCGCCCGCACCTAACTCGATTGCTTGCACGCCTTTTGCGCTTAGGATTTTTAGTGCTTCCTCAAGCGGCTTGTCTTGCAATAAAACTGAAAATACGCCTAATTTCATATCGAACCCCCTGTAGGGGCGGATACCATCCGCCCGAATAATTATTCTTTAAGTGAAAGCAGGAATTGCGCGGATTTTTCTACGCTTTCCATAGAGGATACTTCGTATTCCTCTTGCTCGTACACGAATGCTTTTATGCCGTGGTATTTGCCATATTTGATTAGCTCGGCGAAGTCGATTGCGCCGTCGCCTGCGTTTACGTTGATACCCTTCATCTCTTTGTCGATTTGCTTTAAGTGAAGGAGTGCAGGGCGCGGATACCAATCTTTCAGGTATTCAAGCGGATTTACGCCTCCCATTACTGCCCAGAATACGTCAAGCTCCATCAGCACGTTTGTGTCGGTATTTTCGTACAGTATGTCGAGCAGGAACTTGTCGTCTGCCTTCTTGAACTCGAAGTCGTGGTTGTGGTAGCCGAACTGCAGGCCTTCGTCGTTGCACTTGCGTGCGATTTCGTTAAACTGCTCTGCTATGCGCAGCGTGTTCTCCTTGGAGTTGATGTCCGCGCCTGGGCATACGATGTATGTGCCGCCGATTTCGTTGATATACTCGATTTCCGCCTTTAGCTTTTCGCTGTCAACTAATGTGTCATAGCCTGTGTGGGTGGACACGGGAGTTATGCCGTTTGCTTGCAGCAGCGACTTCATATCCTTTGCGGATAATCCGCCGTAGCCTGCAAATTCCACGCCTTTGTAGCCCATCTTGGCAATCTTTTCTATTGTACCTGCAAAATCCTTTTCAGTACAGTCTTTTATAGACCATAACTGCAATGATAACATATCCAGCATTTTACATTCTCCTTATTTTGTATCATATTTTTCGCGGAACATAGCTGTCGCATACATCATAAGCTCGCTTGCTTCGCGCTGATTCTCGCTAATGCTGTTAAGGCTGCCGATTTTGTACAGCGATTCAATCCGCTCCACTATATCGGCAGGGAGGTGGTCGGATATATGCACAAGCCCATATTCAGGGTGCCGCGGCGTAAATATAAGCCTAAACACCGCCACAATCGGGTCGCAGACATAACTATGGTAGTATGCCAACGCTTCGAGAAAATCTCCGCGTAAAATATACTTGCGCATACGCGCCTGCTGCGCAAACCTTGTCATGTATTCGTTGAACTGCTTGTTTATTTGCTTGTAGTCAACGTCAGGTTCGGGCAGTATCGTAATGACCTCGGCCTTATCGAATAAAACTAAGGGTAGCTCTGCTGTGTCGCCTTCTATAAAGATTGTTTCGTCTTTATCCCTGCTGTGACTTTGTATGCAAATATCTATTAAAAGAAATTCTGACGTATCTTTGATGTGGACGTTTTTCTGAATAATTTTCGGGCATGGGTGGTCGTAATTATGCACAAGGTCAAGCTCACCAAGGCTTTTTAGAAGCGCAAGGCATTCCTCCATAGCTTGATTCTCGTGCCCATCCTCGGCGTCCAGCCAAAAATCTATATCAGAATAGTTGTCGGCAGTGCCCAAGCCATCGGAGCCTTCAAGCCATAGAGCGTATATGTACTCGCGCTTTTGCAGCTCCTGCTTGAATAGATTGATTATTTCCTGTCTGTTGACCATGTGAATTGTTCCTTATTGCGCGGTCGCCCCCTGCGAATGTTTGTGAGGGCGACAACGCGCGGAACGCATAAATGCGTTCCCTACATTACAGGATTATTTCTTTGCCTGTTTTTGAGGATTCGTAGATTGCTTCTAGGATTTGTGTTACTACGAATGCTTGCTCAGGTGTTACAACAGGGTCGGTGTCATTCTTGATTGCGTCAATCCACTTTCTTGCTTCGATAACTTCGGCCGGCATTGTGTCGCCGTCGTAGAATGCTACGCCGCCTGCGCCTAAGTCCGGAGTGATTGTGATTTGCTTGTTGAACTCAACTGTGTTGATTTGCAGGCCGTTGATTGTGGACGCGCCTGCTTTTGTGCCGCACAGGCTTGTTTTTGCTTCGTTTACGTCTAATGTATTTAATGCCCATGAAGCTTCTAAGTAGATTGTTGCACCGTCTTCCATTGTTACAAAGCCGAATGCGCTGTCCTCAACTGTGAATTCGTCTGGATTCCAGTCGCCCCATGCGTTGCCTGCTTCTTTTTGCTTGCCTAACTTTTTGTATACGTTGCCTTTTACGCTCTTCGGCTTGTAGTTGTCCATGCACCAGAGTGTGAGGTCTAATGCGTGTGTGCCGATGTCGATAAGTGGACCGCCGCCTTGCTCGTACTCATTCAAGAATACGCCCCATGTGGGAACAGCGCGTCTGCGGATAGCGTGAGCGCGTGCGTAGTAGATTTCGCCTAAGTCGCCGCGTACGCAAGCTTTCTTTAAGTATTCGGAAGAAGCAGTGTGGCGTGTTTGATAGCCGATCGTCAGCTTTTTGCCGCTTGCTTTTGCAGCGTCAAGCATAGCTTGTGCTTCCTTGCTGTTGATTGCCATTGGCTTTTCGCACATAACGTGCTTGTCAGCGTTTAAAGCAGCAACAGAGATTTCGGAGTGTGAGCGGTTGGGTGTTAAAACGTGAACGATGTCGATAGTTTTGTCAGCCAGCAGCTCTTTGTAGTCCTTGTAAACCTTAGCGTCGGGTGTACCGAACTTTTCTTTAGCTTCCTCAGCGCGTTCAACAACGATGTCGCAGAACGCAACCATTTCAACGTCGTTTAATCTTTTCAGCGACGGCATATGCTTGCCGTTAGCGATACCGCCGCAGCCGATGATGCCTATCTTGTAAACCTTAGTGTCCTTCATTGATATCCTCCTAAAATAATTATACTTTAATGATAACATAAGAATTGTCAAATATCAAGGGTAAAGTTGTACTATAATGCGAACTTAATAGAATGCCCTATAAAACGGGGGCGGTTTTGTTGGTTATGTTGAGAGCGGTTTCACTTTGTGGGAGGGGTATTGAATCTGCGTTAGTCTTATAGATTTAATTTGCACAAAAATAATGTATTATTTTGTAGGGGCGCGCAAATCCCCGCCCAGGGTTTAACCCCAATATGTGGGGAAAACGCCGACCCACCAATCCCGCCCCA
>CAYZNM010000011.1:0-52166 GCA_964479875.1 uncultured Eubacteriales bacterium | reverse complement strand
CGCATTGCGCGTCCGTGGGTTTACCGCAAATGTGTGGGTAATCCGCGGACGCGCAATGCGCGCCCCTACATGTTTTGTGCATATTGCCCGAAACAATTCCACATGAGCAATTAAAGCAAATGTTGGAATAGGGGCGGGTATGGAATCCTTCCTACCTTTACGTCCACAGCGATGTGATAAACATCGGCGTTTTTTCCTCCGCAGGAGTGAAGCCGCAGTGCTTGTAAAACTCCAGCTCCTTGTCGTACGCGACCAGGACTATGCGCAGATAATCCTTGTAATGCTCCGTCGTCATTTCAACGAGCTTCTTACCTATACCTTTGCCTTGGTAATCAGGGCGCACCAACAGATAGTGTACATACGCAGTCATAATTCCGTCGTCCATCGAGCTGATTAGTCCAATCAGCGTATCAGTGTCCCACGCTGTGAAAACGCTGCCGTAATTCCGCATAGCAACTACCAATTTATCGGGATAATGCCCCGACGACCACTCCACCGAGAGGAATAAGTCCTGCAACTCCTTTTCGGTAAAATCCTTAATGCTTTTGTATGTGATGTTCATTTATCCACCAATCCTCGTTTTATATTCAAACGGAGCTTCGCACGAGTAAATCTCGTGGTAGAATCCCATGTATGGTATTTCTTCTTCCGCGCACTTTACGAGGTACATCAGCCTCTCGTCGTATTCTACTTCTTCGCCGTTATTGCGTGCTACCTCAAATGCGTCGATTATGTTTTCCATGTATGCCGCTTGAATAAACAGTGGCAATTGCTCTAGTGCGGAATCATCAATAGCTGTTTCGGATTTGTACCCTTCTATGACTAGGTTAAAATAATCGTCCATGAACTGCTTGCGTTTTTCAACGTCAGGCTCAAACCGTATCCAACCTACGCCACTCTTCCATATGCTTGCAAGGTCAAACATGTACCAACAAAAGCAGGAGTTGTCGAAGTCGTAGACGGTTATACGCCCTGTGTCAAAGTCGATTGAATAGTTGCCGTCATTGTAGTCAAAGTGAATCATGCCGTAGGTGTCACGACCTTTGTCTAACTCACTCAATGTTTCGATAAGTTGAACGAGTTTGCGTTTGAGAACAGGGAGTGAATCCGGGATAATCTCGCGGATATATTCGGCGTTGTATTTTTCGAGGAAGCTGTAGCGGCGGCACGCGGGCGTGTATTGCTTCGACAGCTGGTGCAGCTTGCCTATGGTTTTGCCGCAGTTGTAGTAGTATTCGGCTATAGGTACGCCGTCGCGGTATCGGTAGTTGTTTTCTATGAACCGTTTGCCCTTGACTTTCTCGAATAGGCATACATGGTATGTGTGGTTGTCGTGAGTGATTTCCTCAGTGAGGTTGCCGTTTACGGAGCTGAGTACATTCGCGACACTGCCTCCGTGGTCGTGCAGGTATCGCACGTATTCAGCTTCGGCTAAAATGTCCGCGCGGCTTCGGTCAGGCAGGAATGCGATTCGCAAGATTGCTGCTTCGCGCCCTTCCGCTTGGCAGGCGTAGACTAGGTTGCGGCCTCCTTCGTGCGCGTTTATTAAGTTGAAGGTGCAAGCTTCCAATCCGTAAAGCTTTGTTATTTTAGGGAGCAGGTGCTCGCTGCTGATTGTTGCAGCTTGACTATGGGTTATAATATCGCCTCCGTTTGATTTTTTACTGTGTATGCTTGCTTAGTTTTGCAGTCCATTCTTCTAGTACTTGTTGTTTTGATTCGGGGCAATCCTCCGCTTGCTTCCATGCAGAGGGAAAGTTCGCTTTGATAAATGACGCCTTCCCTGTCGATTTCGCCAATAAGTCGTTCTTGAAAATATAATGAAGCATCATTTCGTGTATATCCTGCTTTTCGTCGGCCGTCAGCATTTCGTATCGCTTGACCGCGACCAATCCCATGCGCTCGCATTTGATAATCTCATCGTACACATCTTCAATATATTCGCTGTCCAAAACAGGTATGGGGATTTCGGACGAGTATACATCCTTGGTTTTGGTTTGCTTTATCGATGGACTTCCGGCGCAGCGGTAGACATATCCGCTAATGCCGCTGTAAATAACCGATAACTGATTCGGGAATTGCTCCTTATACTGGACAACTCCATTGTCACCGACGCCGCACGTCACCCAATTTATACCTTTGTCGATGATGTAAAACAAAGAGTATGCACGATTGGGTGTGACATAAACCACAGACGATTCGGCAATGTCGTGGCTTTTGGAAACCGCCCTCACTTCTGTTATACCCGAAACTAATGTACCATGATAAAAGTATTCCATCACAGAACCTCCTATTGCATGATTTTAAATCTGCCAACCATTCCTTTGAGCAATGCCGATTGTGAAGATAGCTCCTCTGCTGATGCCGCGCTTTCTTGGCCTGTTGCGCTGCTGCTTTGCACCGCAGTCATAATGTTTTGCACGCCTGCCTGCATTTGATTGAAGGCGACGTCTTGTTCGCCAACGCTGCTCAATATTGCGTCTACCTTAGCTTTTGTCGTTACAACTGTTTCTGTAATTTCTTGGAATGTAACAGCCGTGTCGTTTGCGATTTGCGTGCCCTTATCTACCGATAATTTGGACTGCTCAATCAATGTCGTAGTAAGACGCGCCGCTTTTGCGCACTTATTAGCCAAATTGCGCACTTCCTCTGCGACAACGGAAAATCTCTTGCCTTCCGCGCCTGCTCTTGCCGATTCAATCGACGCGTTCAACGCTAGTATGTTTGTTTGGAATGAGATATCCTGAATAGTTTTAATTATCTTGTTTATTTGCTTTGAATGGTCGTTTATGTCTTTCATCGCAAGCAGCATATCTTTCATTTGGGCGTTGCCGCGCTCCAAGGCCGCGGTTGCTATTTCGGCAGCTTTGCCTGCATGATTCGCGTTTACTCCGTCGCTTGCTGTAAGAGCGGCTACATGCTCAACAGAGTTCACCAGTGAATCCAATAGCTGCGATTGCTCCGATGTCGCAATAGCCAAAGTTTGCGCACCGTGGGAAACATGATCCGAGCCGATAGCCACCTGCTCCGAAGAGTAGTTTATCTGCGACATTAAATTGTTTAGCCCATCACGGATTACAAGCATCGAGTGCCTTATATCACGAAAATCTCCTTCAAAGTAATCATGCACCTCAACTGTTAAGTCATAATCTGAAATTGATCTTAAAACGATTGCAATCTCGGATATATAAAGCTTTAGTGTTTTTGCCATATTGCGGAAGGTTTCGCTTAGCTGACCTAATTCATCTTCCGATTGATGAGTAATTGTTATGTCCAGATTGCCCGCCGCAAGTCGCGCGGCATTCTTCGTTATTTCGCCCACAGGCTTTAACTGCTTGCGTATTACCAACAGAATGATAATTCCAAAAAGTACCAGTAAAACAAGCCCCGAGATAATTCCGGGCATTGTCGACAGGAAAACATTGTTGCGTATTTCCGACAGCTTCATGCCGCTTACCGCCGTCCACTCGGAACGATTTACGCCGAAGTAAATATTCTCCTTTATGATAATCATATCGTCATGCTCAGGCACTTCGTCAATGTTAAGCCCGATAAGGGATTTGTCGCCTGTGTGCGTCGTGATTACTCCGTTGTCGGCTACCAGGTAGCTTATGCCAGTATCGAACTTGCCTTTGCTAAAGGGGAGTTTCCCCATTGCGTCGCTGACAAAGTCGATGCCGACGCAGCCTATAAAGTTGCCGTTTTCATCATGTATAGGCGATATGGCCGAAACCATGACCACGCCAAGCGGTTCATCCAGATAAGGCGACATTATATGAGGAACGTTTAAGTTTTTCGCGTGTGCAAAATACTCGTAGGTTGTGTATGTAGAACTGTAGTCAAAGCCGTTTGCAATCTCGCCGTCTTCCCTATAGTAATAAATATCCACGAAGCCATTGTATTCGGGCGATATACCGTAATTTTTCGCGAGGGGGTCGTCTGCCTTTAGGCCGCCGTAGGTTTCGTTCTCCAGCCATTCGACCCATACGCCCTGCGCGTCTGAATTCTCGTGCAGGTAGGATTCAACAAAAGCTTGGCTTACCAAGCCGCGGGTATATGGGTCGACTTTGCTCAATTGCCCTGCTATAGAGATTGCAGTATCCAAAAAGCCGTTCAAATACCTTTCAAGCGTTCGCGCGTTAAGCTCAGATATTGTTTCAAGGTGGTTTTTTGTTGTAGTTTCCAGTATTTGGCTGATTATATAGGAATTAAGAACTGCAAGAATTACAATAATAGAAGTAATGCAGCTAATTATGAGAACGAGTATTTTAGTGCTTATGCTTTTTTTCATGTTAAACACCTTCCTATATTTGTATAGTCAATCACGTTTCATTCCGCTACATCAAAAGTACGACGAATTCCCATAGAATCAAGGAAACGTGATTGACTAGCAGATGGTTTTAAAGCTGATTGAGTATAAGCTTGTTATTATTTACTATAACATAAACTACCAATAAAAGCAATATGATTTTCATGCTAGTTGCACAAACAAATGTTTTTAAGTAGACATGACGAGGATATAGTCAATCGCGTTTCATTCCGCTACATCAAAAGTACGACTAATTCCTATAGAATCAAAGAAACGCGTTTGACACGACTCACTGTTCTAAATGACATTGGCTATCGAATAGGGCATAAAGTGGCTTTTATGTGCAAAGTGAATAACAAAATATGCAGAAATGTGCAATATTGTGTTGTAAAAAATATATTGACAATATTTTAAAATTTTGTTATAATAAAAAAGTCACAAGGCACATGTGTTGCGGGTGTAGTTCAATGGTAGAATATCAGCCTTCCAAGCTGACTATGTGGGTTCGATTCCCATCACCCGCTCCATTTAACTCGCCGCGCAATTATGGTGGATGTAGCTCAGTTGGTTAGAGCGCCAGATTGTGGCTCTGGAGGCCGTGGGTTCGATCCCCACTATTCACCCCACTTTATACAAAACTGCTACGCTAAAAATGTGCGCCTGTAGCTCAGCAGGATAGAGCAACTGCCTTCTAAGCAGTAGGTCATGAGTTCGAATCTCGTCAGGCGTACCACGCAACACAAACATTGGGCTGTCGCCAAGCGGTAAGGCACCAGACTTTGACTCTGGCATTCGTTGGTTCAAATCCAGCCAGCCCAGCCACCAAAAGAGGCACTAGGTAGTAGCGGAGTCGTCCCGATTTTGGACGGCGGGAGCGGACGTTCCCACGAATATACCGTACGCTAGAGAAGGAATCGGCACAACCGCACCTTCACTTACGCACAAATCTTTCCGCACAACTTACCAACAAGCACCAAAACCAAGCACCACTCCACCCAACCACACACGCATTTCCACATAACACCCCACCACCAACCCTAGAACCGCAACCAACCTCGTAAACAACCCCAACATCATAAAACTTAGCGAATAGCCCCGCTTTTGTGCATACGGAGGCGGGTGAGCATCCGCACCACATTAAGAAATGCGCTGCATTTCTTATATTTTGCAAACAATTAAATATGACTCATTAGCTCAGTCGGTAGAGCATTTGACTTTTAATCAAAGGGTCCGGAGTTCGAGTCTCCGATGAGTCACCATACCAATGTTATAATAACTTTTACTTCTTCAAAGGCGGTTTTGCAGTAATGGTGCTATTATAACAAACAGCGAGTAGGACAACCTACTCGCTGTTTTATTTTGCGCAGCCGCTTACTACCCAAGCATACCCACGCCGCTGAAAACAAAACGCCTAGGATTTAGCATAACATCATAGCACCCAAGGCTATAATGAACAGTCGACGGAACAACCAAGCCTTGTTCGAGCAAGCGCTATCAGATATGGATATTATCTATACTCAATAAACTTTAAAACAATCCGATAAGTCAATCACGCTCCCTTTATTCTATTGTCATTCGTAGTAGTTCTATATATTGGAACAAAACGTGATTGACTATATGAACGGCGAAGTCAAAGGCGTAGCCAAGAGGTTGCGGCCGCGGCGCGAGTGCGTAAGGCAACATTGGTATAGGGGGATTGAGCCGAAGAGTGTAACGTGTCATTGACAATTGCACAACAAAATGCTTTTGCCGCGCAAAATAATACTTGATTTCTATATTTCAATATGCTATAATAACACTATGCCGGTGTGGCGGAATGGCAGACGCAGATGACTCAAAATCATCCGGGAAACCATGGGGGTTCGAGTCCCTTCACCGGCACCAATTAGATACCCCATTTCATGTAAATGGGGTATTGTTTTTATAAAAGTAGATTAAACGTACGTAGCTTAATGGATAAAGTCACAGAGTTTGAACCCGTTGTTATGGGGTTTGAATCCGTCTGGACACATCAAGATTATTCCCTCTCATGATGTTGTGGGGGGTTTAGTTATATTGTAGATTGTTGTACTATTAATGATATGCTTATCTAATATCCAAATATAACTATACTGCTAATACAATTTATTGTTCTTATTTTTGCAAGTTTTATTGTGAATGGAATAAAAAATATCATATACTACGTAAAATATTTGACATATTTGTTTAAATATAGTATAATAGACAATGTTACATGGTGTGTTTGAATAAACTTACTATATACCGATTATAAAAGTTACGAGAAATTCGATTTCTCTTGCAAGAATTAATATCGTTACCATTAGTCAATATAATAACATATACCAAAATTAGCCAAGGTGTACTCAAACCACAGTTATAGTTAAGGAATATAAATTATGAATAATTATATCACTCAATTACATGCAGCCAATATCGGAATTTTTAAGAATCTTGATGTTTCATTCAATGAAAGGTTTAATTTTATTGTCGGACCTAATGGCAGTGGAAAAACCTCAATACTGAAGTGCATCGCTCTTTCTCTTGCTCCTATTAATGCACCGGATTTTCGATATGGTAAAAATTCTACCGTTTGGTTTGATGCTATTTGTGATGATCAAAAATATAGAGTTGGATTGGGTGAAAACTGGGTATCAAATCATGATGTTTATAGACAAGCATTGCATAGTTCTTGGAGCAAGCCTCCCGAACAACCAGGGGTTATTCCGCTAACAGTTAACGACTTAGAAGAAAGAAATATAAACATCACCCCACTTATTCTTGGAGCATATAGGCGCATTGAATACCATAGAATCGAAGGAATGAATAGAGAACAGGATATCGTTGCTCAAAGAAAGCGTTATCATGCATCGGGTACTAAAAATATCGAAGGCGGCACACTTCCGAATGTAAAGCAGTGGATGATAAACCGCTATTTTCAGATAGAAAAGGATTGGGCAGTTGCATATAAGAAGAATTGGGAATGTATAATTGACAATCTCTTAAAGCTTAGTCCTTCAAACTGTAGGTTAAAGTTTAAAAGAATTAAACGTGATTTAGAGCCAGTATTTACACTTAATGAATTAGATTGTTACTTAGAAGAAGTTTCTGCAGGTTTTCAGGCTGTTCTTTCTTTGGTGTTTGCAATTGTAGAATGGATTGAAGGAGTAAATTATGAGGATCAAGCAAATATTTCTGAGGCGACTGGAACAGTAATTATAGACGAGTTAGATGTTCATTTGCATCCGGAATGGCAATTGACAATTCGGAATTCCTTGGCAGCAATTTTTCCTAAACTACAGTTTATTGTTACAACACATTCACCACACCTAATTGCAAGCGCAGAGGTGGGTGAAATAATAATTCTTTCTAATGCAAGTGAATCAGTCTGCGTTAGACCCGCAGAACGTACTTATTTTGGCTGGAACACAGATGAAATTTTACAAGATGTTATGGGGGTCAAAAGCATAGAAAATAAAACCTATGCTTGTTTGTTGAACAAAGCTATGGATAGTGTCAAGGAACAAAATACCGAGAAACTAAAAACGTACATCACACATCTTGATCAAATTGTTCATCCATCAAATACTATTATTCAAGTGTTAAAGATAAAGCTTGCTCAATTAGAATTGGGGGAAAAGCATGATTAGAATTTCAAAAATTAACGCTCCACAAATCTTAATTGACAACCAAGCATTATGGACACAAACTTTATTAGATGCAATAAAATCGTATGGAGGATATGAGAAAATACCTGATAATGTTAAAGATAGCCTTCTTACCCATTACAGACACAAAGAAATTCAAAAAACTCTAGCTGAAAACAGCCATTATAAATGTGCTTTTTGCGAGTGCAAGCCGGGTGAAAGCGGTAATATTGAAGTCGAGCATTTTGAGCCCAAGTCATTATATCCGGAAATGACATTTGTTTGGGACAATCTCTTACCATCATGTAGAAAATGCAATGAATCAAAGTCGGATTCTGATACTCGAACAACGCCAATTATAAATCCAGTAAAAGAGAATCCCGAGGCTATGTTAACTTATTCATTTCTTCAGATTATGCCAACCAAAAATTCGGGTGATGAGGAAAAAGCAAAGAATACCATTAATATATGTAACCTAAACTGCCCGAGGCTGTATGATGCAAGAGCATCATTGATGAAGTCTCTAACAGAGTATGTTGATGAGTTGGAAGATAAAATTAAATGGGTATCTGAAGCAGATACTCCGCAAAAAAGTAAAGTAAGAATAACTAAACTCCGTAATTCGCTTGAAGTTATTGATAATTTGCTGAGCGATAAGAGTACATATTCTGGGTATTGTAGATGGTTGGTATCTCAGAATCCAATATATCAGCAAGCAAAAAGTATTGCCAATAGTAAATAATAATTCAAAATACCCTCTGTTGAATCGATACTTTTTTAATATATTCAACCAACTTCCCATTATATTTATACCAACAACCACCCCCCAAACCCACGGTCTGTGCTAATTAAAGCACAGACCGTTATATTACCCCAACCTTGTTTCCCCTAACCCCTACACAAACACATACAAACATCCCCATTTAACCACATTCCTTAATCCCCCGTTTCAACCCCCTTTTCATACATATATCATAATAATGTATACATTATATAATGGTACTACACCACAACCAATCCACAACAGTAAAACAAACCCCTCCATTATATAATCCACTCAAAACCAATCTCAATTACATCCATTTAGGAGGACACACACATGGACAAAACAAAAGACAAAATCGACCGCACCCTAACCGTAGACAATGAATCAATACCACTATCTACAGACAACCCCACCGAAAGAGAACTATCCATCAACGACAACCATTCAACCCCACAACCCTCCAACGACCTACTAACCTTCCTAGAGCAAAACAAACAAAAACTAGAACTACTTCTATCAGGACATCTAAACGGCTCACCCCTACTCTACAACATAAAAGGCAAACGGTCAACCAAAACAATCTTCTTTAGCGAAGACCTACAAAGAGTAATGAACGACTACTGCGAAGAAACAAAAACAAAACAAGGTGACTTAGTAGAGATAGCTCTTGTTACCTATCTTACAGCAAAAGGGTATAATGAAAAGCTAAAGGATATAATCCTATCCCCTGAAGCAATCATCACTAGGGAATAGTCAAGGAAGGAACACACCGCATAACGGAACACACAAACTAAGCTAACCTTACCCACTCTCTCCCTGTTCTGCAACAACCGACACAGCAGCCTATCTCAACATATACCCACACTACCCACAAGCGAATATGCGCCAATGTCGAGCTGTAAGCTAAAGCTATCTATTAAATATACTCTTGCCAGTCATATCGCAACTTCCACACCACTTAACTCTTTTACCTATACCCTCACAAACTCAAACACTCAAAACGCCCGAAGCCCCCAAAGCGGCAGGGCGTTTTGAGTATATAATCAATACTATTCATAAAAGCAAGTTAATCAATCGCGTTTACTCATAACAGCAAGCTAGTCAATCACATTCCTTTAACTCTTTCAGCATTCGTCACGCTTCTACAATAGCGGAATGAAACGCAACTAACTATATCTATCTAAAAATGTCGGCAATGCCGACTACTGCGACTACCTTAGTATATAGAGTATATCAAAGGCATGGTAGCCATGATGCCACGATAGCCGACATTTTTTATACAAATCTTACATATAAAAGTTTAATGCATTAACACTAAGCCAACCAAAACAACCCTTTCAACCTTATTCATCACTACTTTCCAGAAGTAAACCCCTCAAATAAGCATAAACCTTAGACTTCTTCTTGATTCTCAAATAAACAATAACCCCTCCCACGCCTACAGATACAAGAGTTATTTCATTATAAAACTTCCTGTATAAATAATCAGCAAACATTTTTTCAAAGCCACTATCCATTAATTCTACTATAATCATCTTGATGTATGTTTGAGTGCTATCCTCCTCCACCTCACCCTGTTTCAGTTTTACAACTGGAGTACGCTTCAAACTAACGCTTAAAAGATAACTACCTAGCAAATCATTAATTATCTTATCCTTATCGAATTCATCTTCTTCAATTATCTCATAAAAGCCTTCCTTATTCGCTTGAACCTTATCTTTTAGCTTAGCTAAAATACGATATAGAGTAGGAACAACAATTCCTGTAGCTGCAGATAAACTCTTAACGTTGTACTTGCCCTTTGAAATAGTTTCTAGTATTAAATCTCTCTTTTCATCAACACTCATCTTTGCCTTTTTATCGACATTTTTCTCTGGTGTATTATTACTATTTTTATCTTCCATAAAGCTGCCTCCTATTGTGCATATATACAAAATTTGTAAAACTTGATGATAAAATACATTATCAATTATTATTATACATTATCATGTATGATATTGTCAAGTATTTTTATCAATATTAATACAAAAACCTGATAAACCTATGATAAACCCCTGCGTTAGGAGGTCATTGACATATAAGCAGCTTTTTGTTATACTAATATTACGGTGATTGACGCGATAATTAAATCAAATATTTATGATAATTTTAAGCGTTTATCATTAGTCTATTTTTATTTTGGAGGAAACAATGAAAAAGCACATCATTAAAATTCCTAGGAACGTATGGGGTCACAATCCAGGCAATTACAACGCTGTCATCAAGGGAGTTATTGTAAGGGACAATGTCGAAATTAATGGAAGATTAGTATCCGTTGGAGATTTCACGTTTGAAACTTCCGGTGGTGGGCTTATCTACGCCTCCGTTATATTATTGACTGATAAGCCAATGTCCCTTTTTCCTCAATTAATCCGCGCCCTATATAGTTCTGGGAAGGAAAAGCTGGATATATACAAGTTAGTCGGCAAATACTGTCAGGTAGTCATGGACTGCACGAAGAAAGGCAATGGATATGGCTATGGCTTGGCTTCCGTAGTTGGCTTTCTGCCATACGACCCCGAATTAGAAAACGAAGAAAACGAAGAATATGAGGAGAGTGAAGAAAACGAAGAATATGAGGAGAACAAAGAACGAGATGAAGATTCCGACTACTACGACGAAGATTGATTGGGGATTGAATGATGAAAAAGAAAGATTCCCCATTCGATGTCGCTAAGAATATGGCTCTTAGCTTGAAAATCTGCGAAGACCAAAACGGAATGTATTTGGTCAGAATAGCAGATAAGTTCGGAAAGCGTTTCGTTGAAGTGGGCAGCTCTGACTTCAAGATTTGGCTAGCTTACCAGATGCAGAGAAAAAAGTACCTTATTTCGCCATACGAACTTGATAGTATTATTAATGCTGTAAAGGCGAAAGCAAAATATGAAGCAGAATCAATACAAACATTCCAACGAATAGGAATGTGCAACGGTTATATATACTATGACCTATCAAATGATAAAGGCGAAATCCTCCAAATTTCGACTGATAATATAAAAGTTCTAAGGAAGGAAAGCAACTTTGCTTTCCTTCGTACCTCTCATATGAGAGAGCAAGTATTACCAAACCTAGAAGCAGATATCGATTGCATATACAGGTTAAAGAAATATATAAACGTTACAGGGGATAACTTGAAACTTCTATTAATATATGTAGCTTCGCTATTTATACCTGATATACCGCATCCGATATTGGTTCTAACAGGAAGTCAAGGTTCGGCGAAATCAACTTTGACAAGAATAATAAAACGAATTGTAGACCCTTCAGGTATAGGTGTAGCAACGCTTCCGAAATCGAAAAGAGAAATGAGTATACATCTTTCCCAAGAATTTCTAGGCTGCTTCGATAACACCTCTGGTTTTTCAAGAGAGATAGCAGACCTACTATGCTGTGTATGCACAGGTGCTGTTATGTACAGTAGGCAGCTTTACACAGATGATGAATTGAAGATATTCTCACTAAAGCGTTCGGTTATACTGAATGGAATTATGTGGAGCAATCCACAATCCGACCTTAATGATAGGGTCATAAATATAAATCTTCAACGGATAAGTACCGATAAAAGGAGGACAGAAGAAGAATTATGGAATGAATTTGCAGAGGATTTACCATATATCCTGGGAGGGATATTCAAGGTACTTTCTACTGCGCTATCAATAAAAGATAGCATTAAACCCAAGAATCTCCCACGTCTTGCAGACTTCGGTTCATGGGGATGCGCTATAGCGGAAGCTATGAATATAGGAACAGATACGTTCCTCGAAATATTTGAAAGAAATCGAAAAAATATCATCAGGGAAGCTACGCTATCCAATCCCGTTGCGTGCGCCCTCATTAATTATATGAAGAACCGCCAAGGAGTAGAAGAGGGAGTGGAACAGTTTTACAACATCTTAACAAGCTATGCGAAAAACAGAAACAACAACCAAGCTGTTCCCGAATGGGCTAATTCACCTTCTGCTTTTACACGAAAATTAAATGAATTGAAAATAGACCTTGAAGCAGAGGGAATTTATTATACAATCCAGAAAACGAAATACAACAAAATAATCAGCATTTCAAATATACATTATTCGACAGAAAAGAAAAAGTCGAAAAAGAAAGCATAAATTAAGTAAAAGGCGGTGCATACGAAAAGCACCGCCTTACAGATATATATCTATATTGCTATATAAAGGACACCCCCTCATGCCCACCCAACTCCACAAAATATCAAGACAATCTGCAAAACACGAGCAATACACCTTAGTAGAAACAGAGCTAACAAACGCACAAACAGCAATAACCCAAGATGAAAAGCTAGATACACTAACTAGGCTTATCCTTAACATATATCAACAACATCTTAAAAAAGGAGTAACCCCATGAAATCCCTACCCAAAAAAGCAGCAGCCTACTGTCGTTTCTCCTCTGAAAACCAACGAGATGAAAGCATAGACGCACAACTAAGAGCAATACATGAATACGCCAACAGAAACAACATAATCATAGTAAAAGAGTACATCGACAAGGCAAAATCAGCAACAAGCGATAAACGACCAGAGTTCCAACAGATGATAGCAGACAGCAGTAAAAACATGTGGGAAGCAGTGATAGTCCATAAGCTAGATAGATTCTCTAGAAATAAGCTTGATAATGTAATGTATAAGCATAAGCTTAAACAGAATGGTATAAGGTTAATAAGTGTACTGGAAAACCTAGATGATTCTCCAGAATCAGTTATGCTGGAGTCTGTACTAGAAGGTATGGCTGCATATCATTCAAGCAATCTATCAAGGGAGGTGATGAAAGGACTGCTTGAGAATGCGTATAGCTGTAAGCATACAGGAGGTATTCCTCCATTGGGATATGACATAGACCCTTCGACTATGAAGTATGTTATCAATGAAGATGAAGCTGTAATAGTTCGTAAGATATTCGAGCTATACAATAACGGATATGGGTATAAGCATATAATCCATACCCTCAACCTATTAGGGTATAAAACCAAAGCGGGTAATCCTTTCGGAAAGAATAGTATACACGATATTATCAGAAACGAAAAGTATGCAGGTATATACACCTTCAACAAGATGAAAAGCAGAAGCTATAACCATACGAGGAATAGTCATTCTATAAAGAATGATGAAGACATTATCCGTATACCCGATGGAGTACCTGCTATAGTTACACAATCAGAATATGACAAAGCTAAACAAAGGCTGATATCCAACAAACGCAATGCAGGAAGCTATGGAGCAAAGGAAAACTATCTCCTGTCAGGATTAATATACTGCGGAGAATGCGGCTGTAAGATGGTGGGTAACAGAAAGACTGAAACAAAGCATACCTACAGATGTAACAAGAGAGATAGAACCTGTAGCTGTAGTAACAGCGAGATAAGCAAGAAGTATGTAGAGAGGTTTGTACTTCATGAGCTACAGGAAGTAGTATTCGATGAAACTAATGTAGATATCCTTATGCAAAAGCTAAGGATACATTCCTCTAATGTGATAAAGGATAATGCTTCTACATTAGCAAGACTAAATCAACATCTGCTTGAAGTAAACCAAAGCATAGACAATGTTGTTTCTGCTATCCAAGTAGGCAAAGCAAGCAGTACACTAATCGATAAGCTTACAGAGCTAGAACAAGAGAAAGAGCAACTAGAAAATGAGATAGGCAAGATTCCTACATCAACCAATATACTCCCTATGGATAAAGATAACATAGTACAGCTTATGCAACAACTGAAAGAGTACATCAACAGCAACAATATCCCAGAATGCAAACGGCTTATCCAAACCTATGTGCATAAGGTAACAGTAACCAAGACCCACATTGAAGCCCACTTCAATGTGGGCTTCTTTATGTCTGTTAAGCATGATAAGGGAGGTGATGTGCAGCTTATTGAGAAGTCTAGGATAATGATTGAGTATGCACGGAGTATGTTTAGGGGGTGATTGGGGATATGGGTTATCGAGATATTATTGTTAGGAATGCAAGTTATCAGATGTTAGTTATTGGGAATACAAGTTATCAAACCGTTGCATAAATGCAGCGGTTATTCTATTTATGGAGGAATAACATGATTAACCTACACCACGCAACACAGATGGAAAAAGTACAACACCTTCCCTTAGAAGTACAAAAAGAGATAGCCTACAATCTGGCAATATTGGATAGCTACTACGGAGTGGATAGAACAGTGTATGGTGGGTATGTGATAGTAGTAGAGAATAAAACAGATGTAGAGCAACTGCAATCCATAAACATAAACCCTAACCAAGACATAGCCGAATACGTAAGGCTAGTAGAAACAGATAATGCGGATATGTACGCAATCGTGCTACTTATGCAAGGAAGCGACCTAGGGATAGTGCTTGTTATGGAGTGGGAGGTATTGCCGATAGGGTTCAGGAGGCAGGTAGAATAGATATGAATAAATACGAGCTTATTGTAAAGCTATATAACAGTATATCAACTATACAAAAGCATATAGAATCCGATATGGATAGCATAGTAAGCAATAGGAACAGTTCGCACTTCCAACAGCTATTACTAGACCTAATCCAAACATCAGTTGAGCTATTAAAATCGGGTTAGGGCAATACCTTAACCCGAGGCTTCATAAACTTAGCTAGGTCTAATAGGAACTGTATCTCATCATCAGTATAGTCAAATAATGCAGCATTAAGAGTATCAAACCTATTAGTAGAAGTAACAGTATCTGTTCCGGTTAATATATAGTCTACACTAACACCAAACACTTGAGATAGCTTATATAGATTATCTATACTTATCCCACAACTTCCACGCTCTACAAGACCAACAAAGGAAGTAGAAACACCGATAATCTCTGATAATCTTTCAATAGTTATCTTATTAGCAGTACGCAAAGCTTTAAGCCTTGCGGCAATATCAATCCAGTTTAATTCATCCATGAGTTATCCCCTTGCAATAATTCTACAACAAGGAAAAAGTTGTTGCAATTTAGTGTGGCTATTGATATAATTGATAGTAGGAGTAAGTATATTCATATCAAAAGGAGAATGTGTATGATGAAGTATGTAAAAGGAGTTAGTTTGTTACTATTGCTAGGGTTTATGCTAGCAAGCAATGTAGTGTATGCTGTTACTCAACGAACAGATTCATTGGATTGTTCAACGTTTACTGGAGATGTAACAAACACGGCAGAAGGCTGGAGTTGGAATAATACTACGAAGACATTGACGTTGAATGGGGTTGATTTTAAATCTAACATTTATGCCTTAGGTGACTCAAATATAGTTATTAATGGTATTAATAAAATAGGAGGTAGTATAAATGATGGTTCTTCAAATATTAAAAAAGAATTAAACATTAGTGGTTCAGGTACTATTAATTTTATACACGATCTATCTTACGGGACTGATGACGCATTTTCTCTTTATAGTTTTTCTTTGTATATGAAAGATATAACTATAAATACGAATGCATATATTTATGTAACTGATATGACACTAGATAATGTAACTATTAATAGCGCGGGAAATCGCAATTCAATAAACGCTAGTGGCAATCTTATTATTAAAAATAGCAAGATAAATTATAAGAATAAAACAATTAATGAAATCCAGTCAGGAATGAATGGTGATTTAAATATCATTAATAGTGATATTAGAATAGAAGGAAACGAATGTGTACTTTTGTTTTTTAATACTGGAACTATAACGGATAGTAAAATTACCCTAATCGGAGATAATCTAGAAGGAATTGTTGGTGTTCCAGAGAAGTGTGCTTTGACTATAAAAAATAGCAAAATTATATTAGGAACGCAAAGTGTTACCTATGCAATGTCTCGAGGTATAGAAGCTTATGATATCTCTATATTAGATAGTGATATCTTAATAACAGGAGTAGTACCTTACGGAATATTAGGTAATAAAATAACTATTAATAATAGTAATATAGATGCTTCTGGTACATTAGCTGCAATTTGTGCTGTACGTTATAAAAATACTTTACCTGAACCTTCTATAGATCTTATTGGTAGCTTACCTGTAACTGTCGAAGGAGAAATGAAGAAAGGTGTTATTAAAGATGATCGATCTTCATTCTTTGATATTGAGTGCTATTCTTTTACAACAAATAATATTCTTAATATTAATGCAGAAACAAATAAAACAACAGCCTTAACAAGAGTTACTATAGGACAATTGGAACTGGATACAGATTCAGACCCTGAACCAAATCCCTCCACCGAAAAGACAGCCCACACCCTAACAGCAGTAGCAGGAGCTTCCCACACCCTAACAATCGAAGGTGTAAAGTACGGCGATAACATCGAAGTATGGAATAATGCAACCGATAGAGGAAAGGGCAGTCTAATAGCAAAAGCTACGGCAAAGAATCCTACACCCAATGCAGGAGATACAAGCTATGTAAATATCAATATCAAGGGAGATAAGCTTCCTACTGATAGAAAGGTATGGTATACAGTATCTAATAAAGCTATAAAGTCCAAAGCAAATATAACTCCAGTAAGAGAAGAAAAAGAAAGAGATACAGGCACAGCAGTAACCTTTGCTGCTCCATATACTCTATCCGATGTAACTGCCACTATCATAAATAACTGGCAGAATAAGTCTGATATAGTCCTTATTCAAAATGTTAATCCAGGTACTACAGTTACACTATACTACTATGCTTCTTCTCCTTCTGATAGTAAGATTAAGCCTAAGGATAAGATAAAGAGTATTACTGTAAAAGCAGGAAAGAACTATGCTTCTTTTGATGGGATAGATACTAACAAGGGTACTGTATGGGTTACTATTAATCAAGAGAAGAAGAATGCTTCTGGGGAAAGTGGGAGGAAGATGTTGCCTGTTGTTGAAACGGAGTAGTGAAGTGTTAGGCTGATGTATGCTACACAGTTACAAAGCGTATCACGAATATATAACAAAACCCACCTTCTGTCAATTATACACATGAAAAACACAATCTTTTTTATTAGGCAATGGCACACCCCATTGCCTTCTTTTTTTCTCTTGCACAATCACACACACATTTGATATAATATACTCAAGAAAGAAGGTGCAACATGCAACGACCCACAATAGACCAAGCAACCAAACAATCCATAAAACAATATCTAGGCATAGACATAGACAGTGAGTTATTCAATCCCACTGTAGACTTTGCATTCAAGCGCATATTCACAGCAGATGAAGTACGCTCTAAGATAGCATTACTAGACTTCCTCAACAGCATAATGGAGTTTGAAGGAGAAGACAGGATAGAAGATATAACTGTTATTAACCCAGATATCCCAGTAGACATACAAACCAGAAAGAAAAGCATATTCGACATAAGAGCAAGATATAACAACGGACAACAGGCAATAATAGAAATGCAGATAAACAATAACTATGACTTTACTAAAAGGTCACAGTTTATTATATCAAAAGCATATGCTAGTCAAGATATAGCAGGATTAGACTATAACGCACTAAAGAAGTGTTATCTTGTTTGTATTACTAACTTTATACTGTTTGCAGATAAGCAAGAGCTAGTGAGTGATTATAGATACAGAGATAGACGAGGTACTGACCTTACAGATGACCAGACTATTGTTTATATGGAGTTACCTAAGATAGATACTTCCTTGAATAAACCAATAACAGAAATGTCTAACATAGAGATGTGGGCTATCTTCTTTAGATATGTAACAGATACAAGCAAAAGAGAAATACTTAATTCAATAATAGGCAAGAACGGAGGTATAGATATGGCTACTAAGGTACTTAGTGAGATAAGCAAGAGTGAACAAGAGAGAATACAGTATGAATGCGAGATGTTGTGGGAGCTGGATAAGAATAGTAGGGAAAGCTATCTGGCAGCTAGGGCAAAGATGGATGAGAAATATTCTGTAGCTAAAAACCTTCTCAGCATAGGCTTACCTATAGACCAAATCTCCAAAGCAGTAGGTCTACCCATCCAAGACATACAATCCCTCACCCAATAAACCGCGAATACTGTCGCATAATGTAACAAACGGTGAATATTTATGACTACCCTTCACCGGCACCACATATATCAAGCCCACGCTAAGTTATCTTAGCGTGGGCTGTTGACTATATTTCGTTAGAAATAATCTAACTATTACGCCGCTGTCAAGCAACGCATATATGTGCATACATACTCATTTTGTCTTGTTGGGACGTGTCCCAAACCATAAACGTACAAAATTTTGCTTGCTACGGTCAGCATTCTGCCCTTTTATGACAAGATTCTTAGCCGAGGATTATTTATATTTGGCGAGGTGAAACAACGATGCTTAATCATGTGGGAACACAGCAATTAGAAACAAACCGTCTTATTATTAGACGTTACGAGATGTCAGATGTTAATGATATGTATAATAATTGGGTAACAGATTCTGAGGTTTGTCGATTTTGGTCATGGGAACCACATAAAAATATTGATGAAACAAAAGAATTTCTTGCAGGTTCGATTAAAAATTATGAAGATATAACTTATTATAATTGGACCATAGTGCTAAAAAGTGCATCTGAAGCTGTCGGATACATTTACCTTGCAGATATTGATGATGCGAACGACAGTGCTTCAATAAATTTTGCATTAGGCCGAAAATATTGGAACAAGGGTATTATGACCGAAGCTTGCAAATGTGTTTTAAATTTTGCTTTTACTGCACTGAGTGCTAAACGCATTCACTCATGGCATCACATCGATAATAGCGCAAGCGGAAGAGTGCAGCAAAAAAGTGGCATGAGATATATTAATACGATATACAAACAAGTAGTAGAGTGCGAGAGAATTAGCGGTGATTACTGTTATTACGAGATTTTATATTCAGATTGAAATACAACAAAATGAGCATAATATCCGCCTTTATTCAGCAGGTATAGTCAATCAACTTTAAAACCATCTGCTAGTCAATCACGTTTCCTTGATTCTATCGGCTTCCTGCACGCAAAACCGCTCGCCACCAGAGAGCCGAGCGCCTGATGGGCGAGCCGCTGTGCCTGTCGTTCGTCGTACTTTTGATGTAGCGGAATGAAACGTGATTGGCTATTAAAAGAACCTAAATCACAGCTCCACCCGCCTATCGCACAGAGCGACCGACGACTGGCGATGCGCTACAACGATAATCGTTTTGTCCTCGCCGATATTGCGGATGGCATCATGAACAATGCTCTCGCTGTATTGGTCAAGTGCGCTTGTCGCTTCGTCAAAGATAAATATGTCGACGTCGCGCAAAAACAATCACGCAAGTATGATTCTCTGCCGCTGTCCGCCGGATAATTTTATGCCGCGTTCGCCAATCGCTGTATCAAGGCCGCTTGGCAATGTTTTGATGAAATCATCAATGTATGCCTTGTTGCAGGCTTGCCATAATTCGCCGTCAGCTGCATGTGCTTTCCCATACAAAAGGTTTTCGCGTATGGTTGCATTGAAAAGCATGTTTTCCTGCATGATAAAACCGATATGCCGATGTACTGCCGATAAATCCGCATGACACATATCTATGCCGGAAAACAAAATCTTTCCGCTTGTCGGAGTGACCATACCGGTCATCAGTTTGAGCAAGGTTGTTTTTTCTGAACCGCTTTTTCCCGTGATGGCAACACGCTGGCCTCTTTCGATGCGCAAATTAAAGTCGGTCAATACATTGCTTTCGCCGCTTGGATACTTAAAAGATATATTGATAAATTCTATATAGTCCGCTTCGGCAGGTATCAGCTTTGTCGAAGGAGCTTCCTCTGCTCTGTTCAATTCCTCCATCAGTCGGTCGGTAAACGGCATGTTTGCCTGCAATTCGGCGTCGGCGCTTGACACTGCATTAACCGCCCCCGACAGCATGTTATAATAAAGCGCAAACACAAGCAAGTCGCTGATTTCTAATTTACCGCCTATTATCAAAAAGCCGCCGATAAAGTACAGCCCAAACTGCATGAAAAACTCGTCTTTAATTTTCGGAATAATAATCACCCTTGCAACCCAATAGTTTATCCATGTACCAAAATAAAGGGCGAAATTATGCAAGTAGCGGATAAATTGAATGGTCTGATTTTTTTGTAGGTTGAGTGCTTTTACCTCGCGCCACCCTTGCACCGAAGCATGAAGCCACGAGGACAGCTTTTCATTGTTCTGTCGGTCGAAGGCGTTGAGGATGCGCTCGCGTTTACTTATAGCATGGTCCATCCAAAAGGTGAGCGGAATAGCCGTCACAGAAAACAGCCACAACCGCCAGTCGATGAACAGCAAAATAGCTGCGCTGACAACAAGTGTTAGGTACGCTATAAGATAATCAACCGTCTGCGTAGCGGCGAAAGCCGCAATCTGCCCCGTGTCGTCGTCCAATCGCATTTTCATGTCGCCAATGCTTTTTTGGTCAATATCCGCAAACGGCATGGCGAAAAAGCCGTTCCATATTTTGAGCTTTGCACGGAATGTTGTGCGGTTGACGAGCCTGTTTGTGCTGTAATTTTTCAAATACGACAACCCAACGCTCAACAAGAATAAACCTAAATATCCCGCGGCTACAAGGGGCATGATTGCAAACTGCCGATTCAAAATGACCTCGTTGATGAATGGGCGGTAAAATAGCAGCGTGGCAAACGAAGTGCCCATGACAATAAGGCTCACTAAAATATTGAGGATAAAAAAGCGTTTTGTCCCATTTGCAAAGCGTTTTAATGCGCCAAGTATATGCAAGCGGTATTTAATTTTATTAAGCATCGTCGTCCTCCTTTACAGCGAAAAGTGTGCGGAAGGCGAGGCTTTGCCGTAGCATGTCGCCGGTGCTGCCGCATTCGGACACCTTTCCGTTTTCGATAAGTGCCGCTTGTTCGCATAATTCCACAGAGCTTTGACGATGTGCGATGACAACCGATGTGCGACCTTTCAAAACGCTTTTCCATGCGGCGTGGATTTGCTCCTCGGTTTCGCTATCTAATGACGAGGTGACTTCGTCGAATATGATGATTTTTGGGTCTTTTAAATAAATCTGCGCAATGGCAATGCGCTGTTTCTGCCCGCCGGACAACCCTGTGCTGCTTTTGCCGATGACTGTGTCTAACCCTTGAGGTAATGAAGAAACGAATGTCCATATTTCGGCGCGTTCACAAGCGTTTATTATGTCGGCCTCACTCGCAAGGCGATTGCCGAGCAATAAGTTTTCGCGAATTGTACCGTCGAATATTAGCACGTCTTGGCTTATAATCCCGATATGGCGGCGGATTGACTTTAATGTGCAATCGCTTAACCGCTGTCCGTCAACTTCAATGTAACCGCTTTGCGGGCGATAAAAGCCGATGAGCATATATGCAAGTGTCGTCTTGCCGCAGCCGCTTTTGCCTACAAGGGCCAAAGTGACTGCCGGCTTCAATATCAAGGGAAAATCCGTCGAGTACCGTATTGCTTTTGGCGTAAGCAAAATGAATGCCCCGAATGGTTATTTTGCCTTTTGTAACACGCAGCTCGTTCGTGCCGCTTGATTCTGTGGGCGACTGCATAAAGTCGTGTATGCGTTGAATGTACGAAACACGGTTTTGTGCGTCGAGAAAGGAGCTGCTGCACCCGTGTATTCTTCTGGCAAGCATGGCGTAAAAGGCTACAATAACGGTGAGTAAGCCTATGGTGATGTTGCCGTTCGTGGCAAGATAACCTGCAAAGGTAAAAATGCCGAGCTGCACAAGCAGATTAGTGAAGTTGATTATATGCCCTGCTGTCAGTGAGGAAATTCCCGATTTTATATTTACGTCAAACATCTTTCTGTGGTTTTGAACAAACTCCTTATTTGTTTTACCCACCGTACCAAGCATACGAATATCCCGAAGTGCCGACAGCATTTCAAATACCCACGAAATATAGGTACCGTAATATTCCCGTTGTTTGTCGCCGTAATTTCTGATTTTCTTTCCGAATTTTGCGCCAATATACACAGATATCGGAACGGCGACAATCACGAATAAGCCTATAACCGGACTAATTATGAAAAGATATGTAGCAATGGCTATCATGGCGATTATGCCATTTAAAAGATGAATGATGTTGCGAATTACAAAGTGCATACATTCGCCGGAATAGTGCTGCAAGGTCTGAACAATATCCCCACTGGATGAATCTGTTAAATATTCGGCATGGCATTTTTGCAGATGGTCAAAAACATCCTTTTTTATGTCGAAGGTATACATGCTCATCAGATAATGGTGCTGCGCATAGATGAAAAAGTATAAAATACAGGAAAACACCGTCATAACAACAAAAACAAGACTGATTTTGATAAATGTGTCAAGATTTTGATAGTATACAATCTCGTCAATCATTATTCCGAACATAATGGTCATGGCAATTGACAGCACCATATCAAAAAACCAACCGAAATAAAACATAATAAAGTTGCGCTTGTGCTTGAATATGTACTTTGACAAAAACTTTATGGCTGTAAAGTAATTTAGTTTTTTCATGTTCCTTTACCTGCCCTTACGAATATTGCATATAAAAGTGACACTGTGCCATCGGCATTGTCGATGGTTATGATAAGACCGAGGGCGATGAACAATGCCGCACCGAGCAGCAGAAATATATAAAACAATACCGGTGTCTTGATAATGTATTTGACATAATCCTGTGCAAATTTACCGCCCTTTTTCATTCGGCAACCCTCCTAGAATTGAATGTTCACACACGTTCGTTTCATAAACCGACAATATGCACAAAAAATGTGGGGGCGCGCATTGTGCTATGTTGTTATCGTTTCTCGATTATGTGAAGCTGATTGAACAAAATCATTTGTCTGCCAAATCTTTTTCGTTCAACCCAATCTTTGTGAATTCGGCGCCTACATTTGATGCACTTAGGGAAAATCTCTTTACCGAGCTTGAAGATGAGCACGACCGGAACATGCTGAACATGTTCCTGCAACGGGACGATAAATATAAGGGTTGGT
This sequence comes from uncultured Eubacteriales bacterium, assembly GCA_964479875.1. Lineage (GTDB taxonomy): Bacteria > Bacillota > Clostridia > Monoglobales > CAYZNM01 > CAYZNM01. The sequence goes on along the minus strand of CAYZNM010000011.1, from coordinate 28,470 downwards.
TGGACTTGCCGAATACGGCGGTATCTGCTGCAATCGCTGTATTTGATTGACGATATTTACATGGGCTTATATGAAAAGAATATCGCAAAGTCGGAGAAATCTCCGGTGAATGTGGTGCTTGAGTGTATCCATATCAATTATCCCAATGAGTTGACGTTAGAGGATTTATGTAAGTTTGTCCATATCAACCGTACAACGCTTAATCGTAAGTTCAAGGATCAAGTAGGTCGCACGGTGGTGGACTATTTGCTGTTTTATCGAATCAAGATTGCCTGCGAAGCTTTGTCGCATACAAATTTAACCCTTGCGGAAATCGCAGAAGCCACGGGGTTTAAGTTTGACACATATTTTATTAAGCAGTTTGCTAAAAAGATGAACATGTCGCCTACTGAGTATCGTCAGGGCGAGTGGGAGAAGAAGGACTTAAAGAAACAGCCGCATTCATTACCCCCAAAGAGGTTTATTCAAAATTGAAGCAAATACCGTCGGCGTCAAAGTATAGCTTTAGGTGCGTGAAAGCTGCGCCGCTTATGGCTTTGTCGGCGGCTAGACCCGTTGCGCCTTGCACTGTGAAGTAGCGTATGCCACTTAGTCTGCCTGCGCCGCTTACTTTTCCGGGGGATATTACGGTGATGTTGCGTCCGGCTTTGTAGGCGGATTGGGTTAGAAGGGAGAAGAAGGCGTCGCGCTCTCCGGTGTCGGTGAAGCCGCCGCCGAATGGGTCGGCTTTAAGTAGCACTACTAGGTTTTGCTGCTGCATGTCGTAGAGGGTGTTGTTTAGCAGCTTCCACTGTTTTGGGTCGGTGTCGCGTAGGCCGCCTTTGGTGTTGTCTAGCCATATGAGCATTGCGTCGGCTTCGTCGATTGGTTGCTTGCCAAAGGATTGGGGGACGAAAAGCTGCGCTTCGGTTTCGGATAATAATGCTGTGGTTTGTTTGGGAATGCTTGTTGTTGCTATGTTTAGCGTTGCGTTGGAGCTTTGCAGGTGCGCGACCGTTGCGGCGGAGAATGCTTCTTGTGATTCTTCGGGTACGCTTAGGCTGCCGTAGAGGGATATGCTGTAGTGCGGTTCGTTCGGTGCGCGGCGGAATCTGTCTGCGCCGTAGACGTTTTGCGGAAGCTCAATGCCTAAAAAGTCGTAGCTGCCTGATATTGCGGCGTGGGAAACAATGCCGCCGACTGCCGCCGACATGTAGGTTTTGCCTTCTTTCAATTTATATATCTTGTTTCCGTCGACCTTTGCGATTTCTGCGTTGTCCACGCTAAAGTTCACGAATTTGTGGTCGATTTCGGCGACGTTGCCTTCCGCGTCTTTACCTTTTAATTGGAAGGAGTATTCGTCGGGCAGCGGAATTTTAGACTGCGGAAAGATTACCGCCGCGACTTCGCCGAATATGTTGAGGTACGCGCTTGCGCTTGCGCCCGATGGCGTGTGCGTCGCTGTGACTAATGCTGTGCCTTGCTCGCGCGGAATGAAGTAGCCGTCGATGATTTCGCCTTGCGCGTAGCCTTCTTCGACCGTGTACACAATCTCGCCGTCGGCGAAGGGCAGCGGATTAAGTGCGCCATCGTATAACGCTGCGTGCAGCTTTAATCCTGTGTTAGCGAATAAGTCGTAGCTGTCGCCCACGAATTTCACCGACACATTTTCAATATTGCGCGGCGTAACGCCTATTCCGTTGGTAACTTTGCGCAGGCTTCCGTCGGAGGGCGTATTCACCACGGCAAGCTGCCCCGACGCGTTTTTGGCAACCATAGTCGTGCTGCCGCCGCCGTCTAGGTTTATCGCGTCGTACGCGCCCATGCTTATCATGAAGTAAGTCAGCTCGGTCAGGGTCATGCCCATGGATTTGCCGCGTCCGTCCACTGTTGCAAGGATTATCTTTGTGCGGTCTTGGTTGTAGCCTATCGCTGTGCGTGGGTTTCGGATTTTGTCGCCGTGGGTGATTTTGGCAGGGATTCCCTCGGTGACAAGCATAGTGCCGCCGCCTACGGCTTTGTCGATGTTCGCTAGAATATCCGACGGCTTAAACTCGAGCTTAATGCTGTCGCCCACCTTGAAGTTGTCGTACATGAACATGTTGTGGTCCTTCAAAAAGGCGATGACAAACATACCATCGGCAAGTGGAACAGGCGCAGCGCCCTCACGAATATCGGTAACTATGCCGTCCTCGATTATCATTTCGCAAAGGTTCGCCGTGTCAAGCGTGTTGCGCGACGCGTCGGTGAATTTGTTGTTGTAGATTATTATGTTGTCCAACGGGTCATATTTGTTGAAGTGCTTGATTGTGGTGCTTTTGCCGTTCGGCGCGGTGACTACTATGTCGGTCGTTATGTAGTCGATTTGGGGCGTACCGTCGTTTAGTTGAAGGAATGCCGCCGTCCCGTCCACCTTTGAGCCCGAGGATAAAACCTCGCCGCCTTTCATCAGCAGCCCGATAGGGCTTCCCCTGCCAGCCGTGCCATAGTTGAAAAAGTCCGCGTTAATCGCCGCGACCGCGCCGCTATCCGCCGCAAGCGACTTCACGTCCGCAAGCACACTAACGCCGCCGCGCGCAATCAGCGGCTCAATCGCAAACGCACCATCGGCGACATCCGCCGTAACCACATCCGCGTAAATCCACCCCTCTGCCGTAAGCAGCCGAATATGCCGCTGCGTAAGGCCTGCTGCCAACTGCGTGGATTCCTCATTCCTATAAAGCAAGTCGTACGCGAACGCGTTCGACTGCACCATTAAAACTATCGCAAGTAAACATATGTAAAATTTTTTCATTGTACCCTCCGACATAAATATAGCACATCATGTCGAAAAAGTCAAACTGCACGCAAAGCCGACAAAGCTTTGCGTGCGTAGGTCAAAATATATGTTGAAACTGCATAATATATGTGCTATAATTTTAGTGAAGGTTATTTGTACTTTGCCTGATGTAATTTCACACAATAGCGATAACTGGAGCTTTGAGGGAGGCCAGACTTTGGCTATACATCTAAAAATAGTATAAAATTCTCCATGCACCGAATTTTGTTCCATGGTTAAAAGTATGGTAAAAAATTTTTAAAAAAAGTAAACCGGAGGCGTATATGACTGAGAAATATTTAATATTTAACCACAGCGTTCCAACAGTGCCCATATCTATTATGGAAGGTTATAACAGTAAATGGTTGGAGCTTGAAAGAGATGAAGCAATCAAATTCGTAAATGAAAAAAATAAAGAGAGAGAAGGATTTTATTATTTAAGTTTTAGCGAATACTTAAATATAATTAACGAATTACAAAAATCAGGTTTTTTTGATAAAATGGATATAGAAAAAGAAAATGTATTGAACGAATCACAGGATTATAAAAAACTACGCGGAATAGTAGATGCTGATATGGAGAAACTAGACAACAATATTAATGGATTTTCTTTGCCAATCGCAGTTGCAAATAATGAAGACTATATAAATAAACTCCAAGAAATTTTAACTAAATTTGTTTTAGCTATTGATAAACCTTCATTTCAATCAGAAGACTGTTTAATTGATGATGTAAAATCAATATGTGACATTGTAATACAATCTTTATATCTAGCAATTTCTGGCAAAGCTGATGATGCAGAAACTAAATTAGCCAATTTGCTACAGCAATATATGACTCATGAATTTGGAGTATCTGAGTTAGACAAAAGTTATGCATTTAGAGGTCTCGCTCCATTTAAAGAACTACACAGTAATAATGCAAAGGAAGGAAAATACGAATCAATGATGAACGATAACCTTACTTTTTTTAGAGGAAGAACTGTGAGAAAGGGAGAAAGTGGAGGAGTATATGAAATAAAAGATATTTGTTCGCTACCATATAGTAAAAGGCATAAGTCGAATGACTTGCGGTTTAGTTCGAAAGGTGAGATTTGCCTTTATTTAGGCACAACAACATTTATATGCAGTAAGGAATGTAGATGGGATAAAGACTTACAAGACTTATACGTATCTGCTTTTAAATTCAAAGATAAGGGAAAGAAGTTAAAAATTTTAAATCTTGTAGTTTCGGAACCACTTATTAATGGCATTTATCAGAAGAGTTCTGATGAAAAAGTGTATAGAAGAGATCTTCAATGCGCATTGATAAAAATAATGCCGCTCGTAATTGCAACCTCATTTACAGTAAAAGCTACAGATAAAGATCGAAAAGAGGATGTAAAATATGAATATTTATTATCACAATTATTAATTAAAGCTCTACGCAATACCGATATAGACGGTGTTGCTTATTTATCAAGGCAAGGAGAAAATGATCTACAGTATCCACATGGAGTAAATCTGGCAATACCTATGCATGATATATCTGAAGAAAAAGAATATAGCGACTTATATGAGTGTTTAGAGATAACACAACCAGCCTTAGTGGACGAGGACATATTAAACAAAGAATTTACGAGAGATAAGATTAGCTATGTTAATATGTATTATCCAGAATATATAGATAGCGATAAACTATTTCCTTATACGTTATCAAAAGTATATTATGAGGGCGAAAATATTTTCTATGGGAAAACCATTTTTTCCAAATTAGATAATTATTTGGTCAATCAAGAATATACCCAATTAAAGATATAAGACAAAGTTTTAAATTACCCACTATATTTATGATGAGCAAATAGAGATTATGAGCATAACCCCCGGTGTGCGAACCACAGTGGTATAATCACGCAAAAAAGCCCCGCGCCGCGGGGCTTTTTTATCGCTCAAACCGCGTGCCGCGCGGCTTTCCATCTACTATGTCGTAGATTATGTCGGGGTTGTTGCCGCAGGCGATTACGGTCGCTATGTTGTGCGCCATTGCGATTTCGGCGGCTTGCAGCTTGGTAATCATGCCGCCTGTGCCGCGGCTGCTGCCTATGCCGCCGGCTAGGGCTTTGATTTCGTCGGTGATTTCGGTTACGCGTGGGATTAGGCGCGATGTGTCTAGGCTTGGGCTGCCGTCGTATAGGCCTTCCACGTCGGTGAGCAGGATAAGCAGCTTTGCGCCTACGATGGTCGCTACATACGCGGACAGCGTGTCGTTGTCGCCGAAGACTAGCTCGTCCACTGCGACAGTGTCGTTCTCGTTTATGACAGGCACAATTCCGTAGCGGAGCAGGGCTTCCATAGTGTTGGTAACATTTTCCTTGCGGTGAGGGTCGTCCATTATGTCCTTGGTGAGCAGGATTTGACCTACGGTTACGCCGTAGTCGGAGAAGAATCGGCTGTAGATATACATAAGCTCCACCTGTCCGATTGAAGCCGCCGCTTGCTTGTCGGCGGTGGTGCGGCAGTCGCTGTGGTTTTTCAGCTTGGAGCGTCCGACGCCGATTGCGCCTGATGTTACCAGAACAGGGCTGCTTCCGGCATTTTTTATGTCGGCGATAACGCGCGTCAGCTGCTCGATTTTGCGCAGGTTGAGCTGTCCGCTTTCGTGCGTCAGCGATGATGTGCCTACTTTTATAACAACTCTGTCCATATTTAATCCTCTAATTGTCGTTTGCAGTAGATGTAAATTGCGCACTCCGTGCGTTTTTTTGTTAGCTCGCACGCAAGCTCGTCCGGCGCGAAGATGTCGCCGTTTGCGTGATAGTTGTTCGCGTGGCAGCCGCCGCTGCAATAGTATTTCGCCCAGCAGTCGCGGCATTTTTGCTTTGTGTGTATGTTGCAGCGGGCGAACTCGTCCATTTCTGCATACTCGCCTGATAATATGTTGCCCATGCGGTAGCTGTCTATGCCGACGAATTGGTGGCAGGGGTAGATGTCGCCGCTTGGAGTTACTGCGAGGTATGCGCTGCCTGCGCCGCAGCCGCTTGCGCGCTTTATGCTGCATGGACCGCCGTCGAGGTCTACCATTAGGTGGAAGAAGCTGTAGCTGTCGTAGTTGTCGAGGTAGTGATGCGTAAGCTTTTCGTATTCGGCGAAAACTTGGGGGAGTTGGTCGCGCTTTATGCAGATGTCGTCTTTGCCTACAGCAGGCTCGATTGAAAGGTTGCGGAAGCCTAGGTCGACCATGTGCTGTACGTCTTGGGTGAAGTCTAGGTTGTCGCGCGTGAATGTGCCGCGCACGTAGTAGCTGCGTGTGCGGCCGTCAATTAGCTGCTTTATTTTGGGGACGATTGTGTCGTAGCTGCCGCTGCCGCTTCTTGTGACGCGGTGCTTGTCGTTGACAGCTTTTCGTCCGTCGAGGGAGAGGACTATGTTGTCCATGTTTGCGTTGATGTAGGCTATTATGTCGTCGTCTAGGAGCAGACCGTTGGTGGTAATCGTGAAGCGGAAGTTTTTCTTATGCTTCTCACCTTCAACCTTTGCGTACTCGACGATTTGCTTCACTGCGTCGAAGTTCATCAGCGGTTCGCCGCCGAATAAATCTACCTCGATATTGCGGCGCGTGCCTGATTTTGAGATTACGAAGTCAATTGCCGCCTTGCCTACCTCGAAGGGCATAAGGCTATGCTTGCCGCCGAAGTTTCCGCCCTGCGCGAAGCAATAGTCGCACGCGAGATTGCACGAATGCGCGACGTGCAAGCATAACGCCTTCACAAACTGTTCGCGCGGCATATCCTCCTCATTTTCGGAAACACAAAACAAAAGCCCCTGCTCCTTTAAGTCGAGCAAAGACTTTATAGCGGCGTCCACGCTTTCTTTGCCATACTTGGCAACAGCTTGTCCGCCGATTAAATTTAAGTTTTCATCAACCTCGTCCAGCACATCGAAGACAACGTCGTCGATTACATGCACGCTTCCGCTTTCGCTGTCGAGCAGAATCGCGAGGTCGAATAGCTTGTACTTGTGCAGCATTATTTGCCCTGCTTGCTTTCGCAAACTTGGTTTGCTACTGTGCAGGAAGTTTTGCACGCGGATTGGCAAGAAGTTTGGCACTCGAAGCAGCCCTTCTTGGTTTCAACAGCTTTGCCTTTGTATATTGTCTTAATCATTTTAAATTATCTCCTTGGTTTTAAATTAATTCCTATTATGCCACCTATGCTTCCGCATAAAAGCGCAATCAATAGCATTACGAAATAGCCGCCGCTTATGCTGAATGAGCCAATTGCAAGCGAGCTAATCATATACAGCAGCAGCATATAAACCGCAGCCGCAATCGCCCCCCACAGCCAGCCGTACGAATTCGCGCCCCGCGCCACAAAAAGCCCCACCATGATTATGCTGATAACTGTAATCGCCATTATGGCAGCTTGCGAGTAGCTTTCGGGAAAGTCGGAATATGTAATGGCGATGGCAAGCGCCAGCAGCATTACAAGCGTCACTAGGTATATGAGCAGGACGTTAGTCAAAACGGACACAGCCCCTTGGAAGGAGCTTGTCCGCGCCTTTTTAATGTTTTTAACCTGAGCCATATTTGCCCCCTAAATAGTTATTTATTTAAAGGTATTCAAGTGGCTGAATAAATATTACACAACTGATTTGATTCCCCAACGTTCGAGCTTTATCTTTGTTTTGTCGGAGCCTATTTCAATTGTGATTTCGTCGTCCTTGATGTTGCAAACTTTGCCAATCATTCCGCCAATGGTGACAACGTTGTCGCCAACCTTGAGCGCGGCAAGCATTGCGCGCATTTCTTTATCCTTCTTGCGCTGCGGACGTATCATAATGAAATACATCACGCCGAAGATTAAAACTATCGGGAGAAAGCTTGCGATAAGCTGTCCCCAGCCGCCGCCTTCAACCGCGGCAACGTCAGCCGCCATAATAAGGTAATTCATTTGTGCACTCCTTTTTTGAGCATATATGTATATTATACAAGCTATCGCAAGAGTTGTCAACAGCGAGATTTGAGATTGATTGGGATTTATTGTAAAATCATGCGGCAATCAACGCTACAAGGCGCGTTTGTAACACGATTGTAATATTTGTAACACAATTGTAAATTTACATTTTTGTCGAAATGTGGTAGTATGTATGTAGTAGGTGAATACGCTTAGGCGTGGATTGGGCTAACGGCTGTAAAAGGTTGTGATGCCCATGAAAACATAGGGTACCTCCGTAATTCCGTAAGACAAAATCTTATGGAAAGGAGGGATGTCAAATGACAGGCAAAGAATTTGTTCTTGTATTAGCAATTTTCTTAGTTGATAATGCACCAATGATTATTGACGCAATAAGAAATATGTATAAAATATACAAAAACAACCGCCCCCATCACAAGGTATAGCGGTTGTGGTAATTCGTAAATAAAAATAAGCCGTTAGCCTAATCTGCCGAATGCAGAAAGCCTGCTAGGAGGAGTGTTCGCTGCACTCCTTCTTACATAGTTATTGTATCACTTTAGTGTTATTTTGTCAAATGTTTTTGTGAGTTATGTGTGTAAATTATTGGGTTTGCGTTTTAAAGGAAGTCGACGAAAACTGTGTTGGATAAGTCTATGCCTTTGGGTGTTAAGCGGATGCTGTCGCTGTCTGCGGTTAGCAGGTTTGCGGCGGTGTGCTTGCGTATGTTGTCTGCATATTTTTCGTTTATATCGAAGCCGAATCTTTGGGCGAATGCGGATTTGCTTATGCCGGAGATTTTTCGTAGGCCGAAAATGATGTAGTCGGTGATTTCGTCGGAGGGAGATTGTGTTGTTGATTCGGCGACTGTGTTGCCGCGTAGGTATTCGTCCAGGGCGTGGTTTACGCTGCGGCGGCCGCCTTTGTAGGAGTGAGCGTATGCGCCTATGCCTAGGTATGGGGCGGCTTGCCAATATTTTAGGTTGTGCTTGCACTCGAAGCCTGGCTTTGAGAAGTTGGAGATTTCGTAGTGGGTGTAGCCTGCGTTTGCTAGAGTTTCTGCTGTTTGCCAATAGATTTCGCGCTCGGCGTCTTCGCTTGGAAGTGAGTCGATTATGGCTGAATTGTCGAAGCGTGTGCCTTTTTCGATTTGTAGGCTGTAGCAAGAGATGTGGGTGGGGTAAAGCTCGATTGCTTTACACAGCGAATATTCCGCGGAAATTGTCGTTGAGTTTGGCAGTGCGGACATTATGTCTAGGTTGATGTTGCTGAAATAGCGCGTTGCGGATTCGTATAGACGCAGTGTGTCCGCGAAGGTATGCACTCGCCCAAGTATTGCAAGCTCGCTGTCTATCGCGGACTGCATACCTATGCTTATGCGATTTACGCCTGACTGCGATAATTCGCGGAGGCCGCTTTCGCCTATGCTTGCAGGATTCATCTCGACCGAAACCTCCGCGTTGCTTTCAACATCAAAGCGGCGAAAAGCCGCCTCGAGTACGCGGCATAAATTGCCCGCGCCGACTACAGGCGGCGTTCCTCCTCCTATAAATATCGTGTCGACCGCGATACGCTCATGCGATTTTATCTCCTCGATAACACAGTCTACATATTGTTCATACAAGCTCTCGCGCCCTGCAAAGGAAGGAAAGTCGCAGTATGCGCACTTGCTTATGCAAAAGGGAATGTGTATATACAGCCCTGTTTTCATAGCGCAATCGTAATAATGCCTGCAACATCGGTGATGATGTACAGCACAAGCATGTGCAGCGGATAGAAGATGTAGAACACGTACTTATTCCCCTTGCGGCCGCGTTCGCCGTTGTACATATACAGGAACATCATAGGCACGAGCATTGCCACCGCGTAGCCTACCACGTAAATCATCACCTCGCTAAATGTTGGCGTATATCCCGTGATGCTGCTTGGCAAAACAACCGAAACGACGTTCATAAGCAGCATTACGCCTACCAAAATTAAGCTGGGCAGAATAGGCTTTAAGCTTGCCTTAATCTTCGCCGTGAAGAAAATCGCAAGTACACCCAATAACATATAGTCCGTCATCAGATTAATTACTCCGGGTATGTTTAAGCTTACAGCTATACATATCCCAATCACTGACAAAACGGCAAGCAGCTTGCTTTTTACCTTCAATGTGTCATACGCCCACAGCGCACATAAGCCTGCCAACAGCGTAAATATTACATTAGAGCCATTTCCTTCGAACAGCAGCCTAAACGGCACCTCGCTGACTATCGCGAAAACCAACAGCCGCAGCGCATACTTTTTCTTGTCGCGCGTCTTATAATATCCCTCCGCGATAAAGAAGCACATTATCGGCATGGTCGTGCGTCCGACTATCCGCATTATTGAATCTATTTGCACTCCGCCTAAGGTTATAGTCATAGACGCTGCCACGTGGTCAATCAGCATTGCAATTATTGCGATATACTTTAACGCGTTTGCATTAAGCTTTTTCATTCACCCTCCTTCATTTGGCGCGGCAGGACTTCCTATAATTTTATTGAAGTGATTATTTCAAAGTGAGTGACGAGATAAATCGCAAGCATGTGCAGTGGATAGAATACGTAGAAGACATATCCGTGCGCCTTGCTTCCGCGCGCGCCGTTGTACATATATAATAGCACGGCAGGTACTATGCCTGCGGCAATGAAGCCTATCACATTGGTTAGTATAAAGCGTATTGGCGACGATATGGTGAACATATCCGACGGAGCGAACAACACTGCGGCGTTGGAAAGCGCAAGCACTCCCACGATTATTGCAGAAATCAAAATCGGTCTTGCCGAAGGCTTCACCCTTGCGCCGAAGAATATCGCAAGCACGCCGAGCAGCATATAGTCGGTGCTCGTCTTGATAAAACCAGGTATATTAAACGTCACCGCAACGCATATGCCCATAACCGAAAGCGCAGCCAATAACTTATTCTTCTCCTTCAACGTATCGTAAACCCAAAGCGCACATAATCCTGCAAGCAGCGTGAATATTACGTTCGAGCCTGATGTGGGAAACAAAAGCCGGTATGGTATTTCGCTGATGATAGCAAACACAAGCAATCGCAGCGCGTACTTTTTCACGTTACGCGTCTTTTGGTATCCCTCGATGATGAAGTAGCACATAATCGGCATAGTGGTGCGGCCGATAAGGCGCATGAATTGGTTTATCTGTACATCGCCTATCCATATTGGGATTGTCGCTCCAACGTGGTCGATAAGCATTGCAATTATCGCAATGTATTTTAATACATTTGCATTAAGTCTTTTCATTAAATCTCCAATTAGGTGTCAATTTTAAGGACTGACATAAACGCTTCCTGCGGCACTTCGATTGTACCTACCATGCGCATACGCTTTTTGCCTTCCTTTTGTTTTTCTAAGAGCTTCTTTTTGCGCGTGATGTCGCCGCCGTAGCATTTGGCAAGTACGTCCTTGCGCATTGCTTTGATGGTTTCACGTGCAATTATTTTGCCGCCGATACATGCTTGTATCGGAATCTCGAACATTTGGCGCGGCAGTACATCCTTTAGCTTTTCTGCTATGCGGCGGCCGCGTGCGTAGGCTTTATCTGCGTGAACGATGAAGGAGAGTGCGTCGACTATGTCGCCGTTTAATAGTATGTCCAGCTTCACAAGCTTGGCTTCGCTGTAGCCGATTACTTCGTAGTCGAAGGAGGCATAGCCGCGGCTTTTGCTTTTGAGCGTGTCGAAGAAGTCGTAGATTATCTCGTTAAGCGGCAGGTCGTAGATTAGGCATACGCGCTTTTCGTCGAGGTACTTCATGTCGTGGAATATGCCGCGGCGTTCGGTGCATAGCTCCATGATGTTGCCTACAAATTCGGTGGGGGTGAAAATCTCGGCTTTTACGATAGGTTCTTCCATCGACTTAATCTCGGTGATTTGCGGCATGTTGGTAGGGTTGTCGATGTACAGCTCCTCGCCGTTGGTTTTGAAAACCTTGAAGATAACTGAGGGGGCTGTTGTCACGATGTCTAGGTTGAACTCGCGCTCGATACGCTGCTGAATTACTTCCGTGTGCAGCAAGCCTAGGAAGCCGCAACGGAAGCCGAAGCCTAATGCCGCCGATGTTTCGGGGGTGAAGCTTAATGCTGCGTCGTTTAGTTGGAGTTTGGTTAATGCTTCGCGCAGGTCGTCGTACTTTGCGCCGTCGGCAGGGTAAATGCCGCAGAATACCATAGGATTCACGGCGCGATAACCCGGCAGCGGATCGGATATGCCGCCTACCTTTGATGTGATTGTGTCGCCGATTGCTACGTCGGACAGTGTTTTAATGCTTGCTGTGATGTAGCCTACTTCACCTGCGCTTATTTTGCCTGATGCCATTGTTCCGTTGGGCAGGAGATATCCTACCTCTACTACGTCGTAGGTTTTGCCTGTAGCCATGAGGAGTATGCTGTCGTCGGCGCTTACGCTTCCGTCGAATACGCGCACCAGAAGTACAACGCCTTTGTATGCGTCATAGAAGCTGTCGAATATGAGAGCTTTTAGCGGCGCGTTGATGTCGCCCTTGGGCGAGGGGATTATCTTGATGATGTCGCGCAGTACAGCGTCAATGCCTATGCCTTCTTTCGCGGAAACTAGGGGGCAATCCTCTGCGACTATGCCTAGTACGTCCTCAATCTCCTTGCGAACCATTGGCGGGTCGGCGGCAGGTAAATCAATCTTATTTATAACAGGGGCAATCTCTAGGTTGTTGTCGAGTGCAAGGTAGGTGTTAGCCAATGTCTGCGCCTCGATACCTTGCGCGGCGTCTACAACAAGTATCGCACCCTCGCACGCCGCAAGCGAACGCGACACCTCATAGTTAAAGTCGACATGTCCGGGAGTGTCAATCAAGTTGAACAAATACTGCTTCCCATCATCAGGATTGTCGTACACCAATCGCACGGCGCGCGCCTTTATCGTAATGCCGCGCTCACGCTCAATCTCCATGTTGTCCAACACTTGCTCTTCCATCTCACGTGCGGACAGCACGCCTGTAAATTCAAGCAGTCTATCAGCAAGCGTACTTTTGCCGTGGTCGATGTGTGCTATAATGCAAAAATTCCTTATATTTTCCATATATGCTCCGATTTTAATATATTCTCTGTAATTATAACACATCTTTTGGAGAAATACAAACATAATTAAAAAATACGCGACATATAATATACAGCTATAAACATACAAGTGGGAGGATTACATATGTGCGGCATAGCAGGATTTGTGAATTTGTACGAGCGCATAAATGACAGCGATATTATATATGAGATGTTGGAAACGATAAAGTATAGAGGGCCTGACGCGGAAGGTGTGTTTACCGCGCCGCATTGCGTGTTGGGGCATAGGCGGCTTGCGATTATCGACCTTGAGGGCGGTGCGCAGCCTATGCACTATAAGCAAGGGGATACGACTTACACGATTGTGTATAATGGGGAGTTGTATAATACGCAGGAGCTGCGCAGTGAGCTTGTGTTGCTTGGGTATAAGTTTCATACTACTTGCGACACGGAGGTGCTGCTTGTTTCCTATATTGAGTGGGGCGAGGGGTGCTTGTCGCGGCTTAATGGGATATACGCGTTCGCGATATGGAATGATGTGAAGCGGCAGCTGTTTCTTGCGCGCGACAGAATGGGCGTGAAGCCGCTGTTTTATGCTATACGTGATAATACCTTTGTGTTTGGGTCGGAGTTGAAGACACTGCTTGCGCATCCGCTTATTGAGCCTGTGCTGGATATGCAAGGCGTGTGCGAGATATTCGCGCTTGGTCCGTCGCGCACACAGGGCGTGGGCGTGTACAAGAATGTCAAGGAGCTAAAGCCGGCGCATTATATTAATGTTGCGCGTGATGATATGAAGGAGCGGCGGTATTGGGAATTTGTGAGCTATACGCATACGGACAGTCTTGCCGTTACAGCGGAAAAGGTGCGCTATCTGCTGCGCGACGCTGTGTGCAGGCAGCTTGTGTCCGACGTGCCGATATGTACATTTATGTCGGGAGGGCTTGACAGCTCGGCTATATCCGCAATAGCGGCGAAGCAGCTTGCGTTTGAGAAGGGCGAGCGGCTTTCGACCTACTCATTTGATTACGTAGACAACGACAAATATTTTAAGAAGAGTAAGTTTCAGCCTGACAGCGACGACAAGTGGGTTATGCGCATGAAGGAGGAGCTTACCTCCGAGCATAAGATTTTGCTTGTGGACACGGACTTCATCGTGGAAAACTTATACGAAGCTACAATCGCACGCGACCTCCCCGGAATGGCAGACATCGACTCGTCGCTGCTAGGCTACTGCGCACAGGTTAAAGAAAATCACAAGGTGGCAATCAGCGGCGAATGTGCCGACGAAATATTCGGCGGCTACCCTTGGTTCACGTCGCAGAAAGCGTTTGAAACTCACGGATTCCCGTGGATTAGCTCAATCAACAATCGGTTGTCAATATTAAACGACGAGCTGCTGGAAGCTGCCGAGCCAATCGAATACGTGACCCACCGCTACTTTGAAACAATCGAGCGCACACCGCGCAACGTCGGCGAAAACGCGCATGAAGCGCGTAGGCGTGAACTGTTCTACCTGAACATACAATGGTTTATGTCGCAGCTTCTCGAGCGTAAGGACAGAGTGAGTATGCGCAACGGCCTAGAGGTACGCGTCCCCTTCGCCGACCACAATCTGGCGCAGTATGTATGGAACATTCCGTGGGATATGAAGACGCTAAACGGCAGGGAGAAGGGCATACTGCGCTTTGCACTCAAGGGCATACTGCCGCAGGATATACTGGAGCGCAAGAAGTCGCCCTACCCAAAGACGCACAATCCGGGCTATGAAAAAGCCGTGAAGGGAATATTGAAGGATATACTGGCAGACCCGCAGTCGCCTATTCTGCAATTCATCAACAAAGAGAATGTGGCAAACATGATGAAGCAGCGCAGCGACTACAGCAAGACATTTTATGGGCAGCTTATGTCGCTGCCGCAGGTGTATGGGTTTTTGATACAGGTGAATTTTTGGTTGCAGCACTATAAGGTGAGGTTGGAATAAGGTAGAGGACGATTATTCGTCCTCTTTGTTTTGTTCAACCTCGGGTTGAGTGCTGTCGGATATGTACATCTCCTCCGTCAGCTGCTGCGCTTTTTGCAGGATTTCGATTGCTTCTGTGAAGGCGTTGAACAATTCCTTGTACATTTTTTCATAGTTTGGCATATGTCCTCCTTTAAAAGTATCTATATTCTTAATTTGTATAATACCTAACAATATTGTCTATACATTTTAATATATCATAAAATATGTCTTATGTAAATATGATATTTGTATTATTATAGTATGTAGATATGTCATATGGAGGTATACAATATGTTAAGGTTGCGTGTATTAGAATTGCTAGAAAAGAATGGTAAATCAAAGTATTGGCTATCGAAGCATTTTGATTCTAGCTACCAAAATTTTGTAAGAATGATAAGCAATGAAACACTTTCGATTCGATATTCAAATATTGAGAAATTATGTAAGATATTTTCGGTAACGCCGAATGAATTGTTTGAGTTTGACTTTGAGAAGGAATAGGGGCACACATTGTAGGGGCGGATGTGGGCATCCGCCCCTACGTTGCATCTTTCAACCATCGGTTGAACGTGCCTTTGTGTCAATTCAACAAATACTTTATTGCATATTTGCGCGAAATTGTGTATCATATAGACAAAGCCATGGTGATACAACATATAAAGGAGCGAATGAATATGCAAAGGGATTATATTGGTGTTTTGTCCGAGAATATAAGTAGGCTGCGTAGGCAGGCTAGTTTTACGCAGGAGGAGCTTGCGAATAAGCTTGGGATTACTTTTCAGGCGGTGAGTAAGTGGGAGACGGGGGCGTGCAGTCCTGATTTGGCGTTGCTGCCACAGCTTGCGGAAATATTTGATGTGTCAGTGGATAGCTTGTTTGGGCTTGACGAGAAGGTTAGGGTTGTTAACAGAAGCTTGCCTTGGGACGATGACGACAGGACGCTGCATATCGCCGTGTTTAGAGGGCATAGGCATTTGGAGCATTGCGACGGCTTGCAGGATTATAAGTTTGAGCTTGAGGGCGACGCGCTTAATGTAGACTGCGCTATGAACTTGAATTGCGGGGACGTTGACGGAAATGCCAATGCAGGCGGCGGAATGAACTGCGGTGACGTTGGTGGCAGCGCAAACTGCGGAGGCGGCATGAACTGCGGCGACGTGGGCGGAGGTGCGAACTGCGGCGGCGGAATGAACTGTGGAGATGTTGGCAACAGTGCCAATTGCGGCGGCGCAATGAGTTGCGGCGACGTAGGACAAAACGCAAGCTGCGGCGGCGCATTAACCTGCGGCGACATAGGCGGCGACGCAAAGGCCGGCGGCGATATAACCGCAGCAGACATCGGAGGTGACGTAAACACAGGGGGCGACATAACCGCGGCAGATGTAGGCGGCGACGTGCGCTGCAATAATTTAGAATGTGCAGACATTGACGGCGACGTAAACTGTGTAAACTTAAAAGCCGCAGATATAAACGGCGACGTAAAATGCGAAAGTCTGCAATGCAACGAAATCAGCGGCGACGTGAATTGCAAGGGCGACATCAGGTGCGAGCACATCAGCGGCGACATTAGAGGTTATAGAGAATAGAAAACAGGGGCGGAAATCGCCCCTGTTTATTTTCGGTAAAGAATTTCTTCGGCGGCGTCGATTATCGCGATTGCCGTCGCCCCTGCTATGCTTATAGCGACAATGCCGCAGTACATGTCGACGTAGTCGAGCCGCGCCCACGCGGTGTGGATGTAGTAGCCTAAACCCAAAGTTGTGCCGTAGCCTTCGGCGAAGAATAGCACGGACAGTGCGGTGGCGGCGCATACGCGGATTGCGGATAGTATGTTCGGCAGTATCGTCGGCAGCGTGATGTGCAGCAGCAGCGACAGCTTGCCTGCGCCCATGCTTGTTGCGGCGGCGTACAGGTCTTTGTCCAATGCCGCTGCGCCGTCGCGTACTGCGACTGTGACTTGGAATACGCTGATTAGGACGACGAGCAGGATTTTGGAGCTGTCGCCCAATCCAAACAATAGCATGAGTATCGGCAGCAGCGCGGTCTTGGGGATTGGGTAGGCAAGGTATAGCAGGGGTGCTAGGATTCGGTTTACGGCTGCGAATTGCCCCATGCACACACCGACTGCGATTCCGATTACTGCGGATATGGCAAGCCCTGCGGCGGCTCTGCCTATGCTTGCCGCTGCGTGTAAAAGAAGCGTCTGCCAATTTGCCGCAAGCCGGGCATATACTTGTAAGGGAGATGGTACAATCCGCGTGTTCAACCATAGGTAGAGCAGCAGCCACAGCATGTTTGCAGCCGCAAAGCCTACGGCAAGCTTGGCTGTCGGCTTCATTGGAAAGCTTCGTCCGCAGCTAATGGCGCGGAGATTATGCCTTTGCCGTATGCCCAATCGAAGGCTTGCTGTACAAGCTCAACTGATGGTTGAAAACTTGGGTAGAATGTCGGAAGCGTCAGCGGAATATCATCGGGATAGCCGCTGGCTTTTTTTATTTCGTCCTCGTGCTTGCTAGAGTTTGCGTTTAGTTCGGCGACTGCTTTGTCGTAGGCTTTGTAGAATGAATCGACTGCGCCTTGGTTGGATTCGATGTATGCTTGTGTGAAGCAGATTGCGGACAGCATTGCGGTGTCGTTGGTGTATTTTGCAATTTCGTAGAAACCATCGTCGGCGGCGATATAGCTGTAGGGCGCAGGCAGAATTGCCGCGTCAATTTGCGCATTGCGCAAGCTATCGAGCCGCGCAGGCATTGATGGAATCGGCGTTCGCGTGAATGTTACGCCGAAGTCGCGCTCCGTCATGTAGGCTATGTAGTCGATGAGCGTGTTTTCGGAAATGCCTAAAAACGCGGGCGGATAATATCCGCCCCTACATAGCGCGGCTAGGTCGTTTGTGTTCGCCATGAGCGACCACTCGCCTGTGCTTGCGCCTGTAATGCGTAGGTCTACGCCTGCGCCGCGGAATATCGCAAGTCCGATTGTGTCGCAGATTATGCCGTCGAGTTGGTTCGCTTGCATTGCAGCGTCGCGCTCCTTTGCGCTTGCGAAGGGCTGTAGGTTTACGGTTATGCCTTCCGCTGCGAAGTAGCCCAGTTCGTTAGCGAGCGCGATTGGCACTATGTCGATTGAGTTGACCACGCCGAATGTCATAGTTGAAGTTTCTTTTGCAGAACAGCCGCACATTAAAAGTAGAACTATTGCACACACAATTCTAATTCGCATTCATGTCCTCCCACGATTTAAACAGATTATGCTGTACGCCCAAGCGTGATAACGCCTTGCCCGCTACAAAATCAACCATATCGCTAACGCTCTGCGGCATGTGGTAAAATGCAGGCATGGCAGGCAGCATTGCCGCTCCCGCATTGCATAACGACAGCATATTTTGCAAGTGGATAGCGTTTAGCGGGGTTTCGCGAGGTACAAGCAGCAGCTGCCTACCTTCTTTTAGCGCAACGTCTGCGACGCGCGTCAGCAGATTATTCGAGCCGCCTTGCGCAATTGCCGATAGAGTCGACATCGAGCAAGGCGCGATTACGACCGCGCGGTATGCAGTCGAGCCGCTTGCTATCGGTGAGAAAAGGTTTGCGTTGTCCTCTAGCGATACGTTTTGCAGCGTACCCACGAATGCCTCGAGCGATTGGCAAAGCTCATACTCGAACACGCGTCTGCCGTTATCCGTAGCACACACGTATGTGAATATGCCGCTATTCGACAGCGCCTCGATTATGCGCTTGCCGTAGATACTTCCGCTTGCACCTGTAATGCCTACCACGATTTTGTCCATGTTCACCTACACAAAGCAATCTATCAATCCAAACAGCAGGAAGGTTAGGCTTATCGCTTGATTTACGCCGTACACCCCTTCGCCGCGCTTATTCGAGTGCTGCACGATAAATAGTATTCCAACAACTACCAATCCCACGAAATATATAACCCCAAGCATATGCGACATAGTTCCAATCACAAGCAACATCACCCACGCCCCCAAATGCGCTGCACGCGCAATCCAAAGCGCACGCGTTATCCCGAATCGCGCCGGAATCGAATGCACGCCATTGGCAACATCAAACTCATAGTCGCGTACTGCGTACATAATATCAAATCCGCTCACCCACAGCGTATTCGCCGCCCCTAACATAAGCGGAAGCAGCGACAACTTCCCTGTAACCGCAAGCCATGCCCCCACAGGAGCAATCGCTGTAGTCACGCCAAGCACAAAATGGCACAGCCACGTAAACCGCTTAGTATACGAATACCCCACCAAAAATATAAGCGCAACAGGTGAAAGCACAAGGCAAAGCGTATTCAACTGACCCGCCGCGAAAATCATCACGCCAAAGCAAATTATCGCAAACGCGGCAACCTCCCCCGACTTAATCTTGCCCGAAGGAATATGCCGCTCGCTAGTACGCGGATTCAGCCCATCAATCTCCCTATCAATCACGCGATTTATCGCATTCGCCCCCGTGCGCGCAGCCAAGAACGCAGTCAATGCCCAAAACACCACCCACGGCCGTAAAGCCCCATCACTCGCAAGCAGCAGCGAAACAAACGCAAACGACAGCGAAAACACCGTATGCGAAAACATCACAAGCGCGCCGTACTCGCGCACTTTCGCAATCGCCCTAGTCAATCCCATACGATTGCCACTTTTCCGACACAAGCCGCTGTATGTCTATGTCCATCGCAATATCGTCCGGCCATTCGCGCGAATGCTCCTGCGGCAGCTTTTTTGTCGCGTCAATTCCAATGCGGCTTCCGTATAACGCAGTGGGGGAGGCGTGGTCAAGTGCGTCAAGCGGTCCATTGGTTATCGTAATGTCGCGGCGCGGGTCGATGTTGTTGAACACCTTCCACGCCACAGTCGACAAGTCATGTGGACTTACGTCTGCGTCCACAGCGACAATCATCTTGGTGTACATCATCTGTCCCATGCCCCACAGCGCATACATCACCTTTTGCGCGTGCAACGGATAACGCTTACGCATCGACACAATTACGCAGCCGTGGAACACACCCTCGAGCGGAAAGCATATGTCGACTATCTCAGGGCATGTCAGCTGCAACATCGGCAAAAATATACGCTCCGTCGCCTTGCCCATGTAGCAATCCTCCATCGGCGGTTTGCCTACGATTGTCGCAGGATATATCGGCGACTGCTTGCGCGTCACGCAAGTTGCGTGGAAAGTTGGATATTCGTCCGCAAGGGAGTAATAGCCTGTATGATCGCCGAAGGGACCTTCGGTGCGCAGCGGCTCATTCACATCAACGTAACCTTCAATCACAATCTCCGAATCCGCAGGCACATACAAATCATTCGTCACACACTTCACTAAATGCACAGGCGACTTCCGCAAAAATCCGGCAAACACAATCTCGTCAATCATCTTAGGCAGCGGTGCGGTCGCGGCATACATCACGCAAGGGTCGCAGCCTATCACCACCGATACAGGCATACGTCCGCCCATACGTGCATACGCTTCGTATATCTCGCGTCCGTCCTTGTGCAAGTGCCAATGCATACCTGTTGTATTTTTGTCGTAAAGCTGCATTCGGTACATTCCTGCGTTTTGTATGCCTGTTTCGGGGTCTTTGGTGATAACTACAGGAAGTGTGATAAAGCGGCCGCCGTCTTGCGGCCAGCATTTAAGTATCGGCAGCTTGGTGAGGTCAGGCTCATGCTCAATCACCTGCTGACACGCGCCCCTAATCGGCAGCTTCAACGAGAATATTCCCGCAAGCCTACGCAATCGCGGCAGCGACTTAACAATCCCACCGATTCGCGTATAACTCGCCATATCCAAAAACCGCGCAATCTCGCGCGACAAATCGTCAAGCCGCTCCACGCCCAAAGCCATCGCCATTCGCCTATAACTACCAAACGCATTCGTCACCACAGGTACATCATATCCGCGCACATTCTCAAACAGCAGCGCCTTGCCGTACCTCTTACACACCCTATCCGTAATCTCGCTAATCTCAAGCTCGCACGAAACAGGAG
The DNA here is from genome assembly GCA_964479875.1 of uncultured Eubacteriales bacterium. Classification (GTDB taxonomy): domain Bacteria; phylum Bacillota; class Clostridia; order Monoglobales; family CAYZNM01; genus CAYZNM01. The sequence continues at coordinate 7,658 of CAYZNM010000011.1, read as the reverse complement.
CGGTCACTCGCGTAAGCTCGCCCGCGCCCTCCAACGCCTTAACAAACGCAGGAAAGTCCTTATACGCCATAACCCCTCCTATAACTATATTTTACGAATCATCTTTCCATTCATGCCTATTACTTCTATCTTGTTCCGCCGCACAGCTTAATATGCAAATTCACCGCACATTGATTTAACGAACAAAATGTTGTATACTATACCAAAAGGAGGCATATATGATTCTCGAAACCAACAGACTAATCCTGCGCCAATGGCGCGAAAGCGACATATCCGACCTAATCGAAGGTCTAAACAACATCGAAGTATCAAAATGGCTAGCCTACATCCCGCACCCCTACACACGCGACCACGCCGCACAATGGATTAATTTCTGCGTCGAAAACGACAAAGCAGGAGATGCCAGAACCTCCTACTATTTCGCAATCGAACTTAAACCCGAGCGCAAAGTCATCGGCGGCACAAGCCTAGAGCGCATAAACAAATTCCACGGCACAGCAGGCGGCGGCATATGGCTTAACGCAAGCTATCACGGCAACGGCTACGCCACCGAAGCCTTCGGCAAGCGCATACAATTCGCATTCGCCGACCTAGGCTTGCGCCGCCTGGAAAACGGCTATTTCGCAGGCAACGAATCCTCGCTAAAAATGCAGCAGCGTTTCGGCTACAAAATCGAAGGCATGAGAAGAAAAGCCCTAAAATGCACAGCCGACGGCGAATACAAAGACGAATACATAACCGCCCTATTAATAGACGAGTGGATTCCGCACACCCTTTGATTCCTAATTATTCATCGTAATACTTGTTTTTTTATTTATATATGTTATAATATAATTAGGTAATACTTGCTAATCGCATTACCTAATCATAATGGAGGGCAACATGAAGATAATAGTAGTAGCTAACCAAAAAGGAGGAGTGGGCAAAACCACCTCCGCCGTAAACATTGCTGCCTGCCTAGCAGAGTTAAATACTAATGTGCTGCTTATCGATATAGATCCGCAGGGTAACGCCACCACAGGCGTAGGCGTGGACAAGACCGCGATACAGCACTCAATATATGATGTGATTATTAATGACGTACCAATACAGGACGCCATTACAGCGACTAATTACAAGAACCTGCACATATGTCCGTCCACGCCTGACCTTTCAGGCGCGGAGGTTGAGCTCATCGTGAGCGACCAGCGCGAGTATAGGCTAAAGGCAGCGATTAAATCAATACAGTCGAAGTTTGACTATGTGATAATCGACACGCCGCCGTCGCTCGGATTACTTACGCTTAACGCGCTTGCCGCAGCTGATACTGTGCTGATTCCGATACAGTGCGAGTTTTACGCGCTCGAGGGCGTAAGTCAGCTTACCAAGACGATACGCGGTGTACGTCGAGGCATTAATCCGTCGCTCGACATCGAGGGCATACTGCTCACCATGTTCGATTCGCGCACGAATCTGTCGGTGCAGGTAGTCGAGGAAGTAAAGCGCGTATTCCCAAAAAAGGTGTACAAAACCGTGATACCGCGCAACGTGCGCCTATCCGAAGCCCCAAGCTTCGGCACCCCAATAATAGCGTTCGACGAAAACAGCAAGGGCGCGACATGCTATCGCCACCTTGCAAAAGAAATTTTCAGCAAGCAGCAAGCCGCCGTATGAGGAGGGATTAAGTGGCAAGGCAAACAGGTCTAGGCAAGGGTTTAGAAGCCTTAATCGGCGACTACAACCTTGAGCAGGAGGCAAGCAAGGCGACTTCCGAAATTCGCATAATCGACATAGAGCCGAACAAGGATCAGCCGAGAAAATCGATAAACAAGGATAAGCTTGAAAACCTTGCGGACTCCATAAAGCAGCACGGCATTATTCAGCCGATACTAGTAAGGCAGATGTCGGACGACAGCTACAAAATAATCGCAGGCGAGCGCCGTTGGCGTGCCGCGAAAATCGCAGGGCTAAAGACGATACCTGCAATAGTGCGCGATTCCGTAGGCAGCGAAATTGCGGAGATTGCGCTGATCGAGAACCTACAGCGCGAGGACCTGAATCCGATAGAAGAAGCTTTAGGTTATCGCACACTGATGGACGAACACAACTTCACACAGGAAAAGCTAAGCGAACGCTTGGGCGTGAACCGCTCATCCATCGCTAATTCACTGCGCCTATTAAACCTCACAAGCGAGGTGCGCGACCTGCTCATAAGCGGCGACATAAGCGAGGGTCACGCAAAAGTATTACTAAAGCTCACCGACGAAAAACAGCAAGAAGCCGCCGCCGAACAAATCATAATCGAACAGCTAAGCGTCCGCGAAACCGAAAAGCTAATCGAACGAATACTAACCGATAAACCCGAGCCAAAGCCGAAGGATGAAAACGTGTCGGCACAAATTGAAGCAATGGAGAAGGACATATCCACCATGCTTGGACTTGGTGTAAAAATATACAGCAAGAAAAACAAGGGGCGAATCGTGCTGCACTACAACTCCCCCGAAGAATTCGAGCAATTCTACAACATGCTAAAGGGCAATGGAGAATGATATGCTACAAAATAAGCTAAAATTTTTCAAGGTATACACAGCAGTATTTTTCACTGCCGCGATTGTATTGATTATAGTCGCGGCTTTATCGCAGTCGAAGCTTGAGCCAAGCCCTCACGCCGAAAGCGTAATCTCCGCCGATAAGCAGATGGAGCAGCTAATGCAGCAGCAAAAGGATATGCAGCAGCAAATCCAAACCCTGACTGAGCAGCTTGAGCAAGCCAACGCAAAAATAAAAACTTTAACCGATAAGGAGTAGTTCATGCTTGACATAAAATTAATGCGCAGCAACATAGAGCTGTGCGAGCAGGCGATGAAAAACCGCAACAAGGCGATAGACTTCGCCCCCTTCAAGGAAATTGACGCGAAACGCCGCGAGATTATCGGCGAAACAGAGCAGCTTAAAGCCAAGCAAAACGAGATAAGCAAAAGCGTACCCAAGCTAAAGCAGCAGGGCGTAAACACCGACGAGCTTTTCGCTGAGATGAAGCAGTTATCGGCTAAGATAAAAGAATTAGACGATGTAGTTCGCGAATACGACGCGCAGCTTGACGACTTCATGCTAAACATTCCCAATATCCCCCATGAATCCGTGCCTATCGGCACAGACGAAGAAGCGAACGTCGAAATTCGCAAGCACGGCGAGCCGCGCATATTCGACTTCGACCCATTGCCCCACTGGGAATTAGGCACAAACAACAACATGCTAAATCCATCGATTGCCGCAAAGGTAACGGGTTCACGCTTCACCTTCACCTTTGACAAGCTTGCCACATTAGAACGCGCAATCATCAGCTTTTTCCTCGATACACACACGCGCGAAAATGGCTACACCGAAGTGCAAGCCCCCTACCTCGTGCACAGAAATTCCATGATAGGCACAGGGCAGCTCCCTAAATTCGAGGAAGACGCCTTCAAGGTAGCCAACACCGAATACTTCCTAATACCCACCGCCGAAGTGCCTGTAACCAACATTCACCGCGACGATGTACTAACGCCGGACATGCTCCCCATAAAATACACAGCCTACACAGCTTGCTTCCGCGCCGAAGCCGGAACAGCAGGTCGCGACACACGCGGCCTTATTCGCCAACACCAGTTCAACAAGGTTGAGCTAGTGAAATTCGCCCTTCCCGAAAACAGCTACGACGAACTTGAAAGCCTAACCAAAGACGCCGAACGCGTGCTGCAACTGCTAAAGCTCCCCTACCGCGTATCCGCGCTATGCACAGGCGACATAGGCTTCTCCTCCGCGAAAACCTACGACATCGAGGTATGGCTTCCAAGCTACAACAAATACGTCGAAATAAGCAGCTGCTCCAACTTCGGCGACTTCCAAGCGCGCCGCGCCAACATCAAATTCCGCCGCGATGCAAAGTCCAAGCTAGAGTATGTACACACCCTAAACGGCAGCGGCGTAGCCGTAGGCCGCACAGTCGCAGCCATAATGGAAAATTATCAGCAAGCCGATGGCAGCATAAAAGTGCCCGACGCACTAATCCCCTACTGCGGCTTCGCCGTGATATAATCCACGCGGACTATTTATGCTTGACGAGGTGGACGAGTGACTGATAAATGCCAATACTGGTTTGAAATGACCGAATATGATTTAGATACAGCAAAGGCAATGTTTAAAACACAACGGTATCTATACGTGGGTTTCATGTGCCATTTAACCATTGAAAAAGCATTGAAAGCAATAATCGCTAATATAGATGAGGAACAAAACCCACCGAGAATACATCATCTTGTGAAATTGGCACGAACAGCGAAAATTTATGATTCATTAAGCGAAGAGCAAAAATCACTGCTTGAAAAGTTGATGCCCTTGCACATAGAAGCGCGTTATTCACCGTATAAAGATAATATTGCTATGCAGCTAGATGAAGCGAAAAGCAAAAAGATATTAGAGGAAACAGGGGAATTGTTATGCTGGATAAAGAAACAGTTATAAAAACCGTTGAACAATATGCCCAAATTGTGGTAAAGGAATTAAACCCCAGCGCAGTGTTTCTATATGGTTCTTATGCAAGAGGAAACGCACGAAGCGAAAGCGACATCGATGTGGCTGTAATATTCGATGGTTTCAAGGGCGATTGGTTGGAAACCTCAGCCCAGTTATGGCGTCTTTGCCGCGACATCAGCGACGATATTGAACCGGTTTTACTCGACAGCACAAATGACCGAAGCGGATTTGTTGCAGATGTATTAAAACACGGACAGGCTATTTTTGAAAAGTCAAAAAATATAGCCAATAGCTTTTCAAACAACTTTTACTGAGGTGTACAATGTATGATGTGATAATAATCGGCGGCGGCGTAATCGGCGCATTTGCCGCACGCTCGCTGTCGCAATATAACCTACGCGTGCTGCTGCTTGAAAAAGAAAACGACCTTGCCTGCGGCACAAGCAAAGCCAACAGCGGCATAGTCCACAGCGGCTACGACCCTCACCCCGGCACGCTTAAAGCGCGTTTAAACGTACGCGGCAGCGCGATGATGGAAGAAGTATGCACACAGCTTAGCGTCCCCTACAGACGCAACGGCGCGCTAGTCCTAGCCTTCGACAAAGACGACATGGAAGCCGCTACAATGCTATACCTTCGCGGCAAAGAAAACGGCGTACCTGAAATGCAGTTATTGGGCAAAGAGGACACCCTCTCCCTAGAGCCGGCCGTATCGCCCGAAATCGAAGGCGCACTATACCTCCCCGGAAGCGGAATCGTATGCCCCTACATTCTAACCATAAACGCAGGGGAAAACGCAGTCGCAAACGGCGCAGAAGTTCAACTAAACCATGAAGTCACGGCAATTGAAAAGGGCGACTGTTTCACCGTTACCACAAATCGCGGCAGCTTCACCTCGAGCTATGTAGTAAACGCCGCAGGCCTATACGGCGACAAAATCGCCGCAATGGTAGGCGACACCTCCTTCGAGATAGTCCCAAAGAAGGGCGAATACCTGCTAATGGACAAAAGCTTCGGCGGCATGGTAAACGCCACAATCTTCCAAATCCCCACCAAGCTAGGCAAAGGCGTACTCGTTACCCCCACGGCTGACGGCAACCTAATGATAGGCCCTTCCACCGTAGACGCAGATGATGTTGAGGATTTATCCGTAACCCAAAGCAGCATTGACACAGTAAAGCTGCTAGCGAAAAAGTCCGTCCCTGCCGCAGTTGCAGCCACTCCAATAACAACCTTCGCAGGCAACCGCGCAAGCACTTCCGTCGACGACTTCATCATCGAGGAATCATCAGCCGCAAAAGGCTTCATCAACCTAGCCGGAATAAACTCCCCCGGGCTAACTGCCGCCCCTGCCATAGGCGAATACCTATGCGAGCTGCTGCAAAGCCTAGGCTTACAATTGCAGCCCAAGCAATCGTTCAACCCCCTAAATACAAAGCCCAAGCCCTTCGTCGAAATGACCACCGCCGAAAAAGAAGCCGCAATCGCCTCCGACCCAAACTACAGCGAAATCATCTGCCGCTGCGAATGTGTCACCAAAGCCGAAATCCTGCAAGCCCTAACCTCCTCGATCCCGGCGGCAGATTTAGACGGAATCAAGCGCCGCGTCCGTGCAGGCGCAGGCCGCTGTCAAAGCGGCTTCTGCTACCCCAAGCTGATTGAGCTGATGCAATCCACGCCGGAACGAAAATAAAACTCATTTCAACCAAAAAGAAAGGAGTGTCACAGACAATCCTTTCTTAAAGTTGGAATTAACGACTTGCTCTAAGTTGTGACTTACGCACTTCTTCTTCTCGTTGGCGAATAGGGATGCAGATGTCTATCTGCAATTTTCCACCAAAGTACCAGCCGTGATCCCTTTGGTCGTGATACTCGAAGTCGTATCGCGTTTCATCGTATTCAAACTCCGATTGCGGCAGCCAGTTGAGGAAGATTTCGTTCCAAGTGTCTTGTACTGTTTGAATATACGAATCGGCAACGGGCGGCGTTGAGAAGATGGCATATAGACCGCCGGATATATCAATGCGCGTCATATCAGGTTCGATATTCGCGAGGTCATCGGTATTGTCGATGCCTCTGCCTAGCATATAGGTAAACTCTCCGGCACTCTCGTCTGCGTCATAGCACATACTTATTTCGCAATGCTTTGACTTAGGGAATGCGTCATAAAGCTTTTCGAGGATAGTGCTATAGTCTAAATCTATTGTGTTCCAAAAAGTGGGAGCATCAGCGGTTTTTTTGGTGTTTGCCTTTGTGTGACGGCTTGGATATCCGACAACTGTGAACGGTGTTAATTCAATAATATGGGGATTCATTGCGTTGCCTCCTAAAAATTTGTTTGTTAGCATACTTACAGTTACTTTGCTTGGCGGATCGACAACTAAGCGCAAATGGCATAGAGAAGGCGGAAACCCAAACCAATGCACAAAAGCTTTTGTAAATCCTCCGTGTGTTTCAAAATCATACGCTGATGTTATAATAGGACTAAATTAGAAAGCCTTGAAAATACAGGGTTTTGCTGATTTAGTCCTATTTTTTATTACTCCTACATGAGTAAAATTATAACGGAAAGGAGGTCACAATACAAGAGGGGCTAAACCATGCACAAGGTTTAGTCCCTCTTGTATTTTTCAGAAGTAGAAAACAACAAATAACGGAGGTGTCAAGATGAACGCAAAAGTAATCGCAATCTGCAATCAAAAAGGTGGTGTGGGTAAAACAACCACCTGCGCTAATCTCGGTATAGGTCTTGTCCGAAAAGGACAAAGAGTTTTGCTAATTGATGCGGATGCCCAAGGTTCATTGACGGTGAGCTTGGGTCATCCGCAGCCGGACAAGATACCAACAACGCTATCAACGGTGATGGGTAAAATCCTAACCGACACACCAATTATACCACAGGAGGGAATCATTGGCCATGATGAGGGCGTAAAAATTTTACCGGCTAACCTTGAACTGTCCGGCATGGACGTAACGCTCGTAAACGCCATGAGCAGGGAAACCATTTTACGGCAGTACATAGAAACCGTTAAAGGTGACTTCGACTATATCCTGCTCGACTGTATGCCCTCACTCGGTATGCTAACCGTAAACGCTCTCGCCGCCGCAGACAGCGTAATAATCCCTGTGCAAGCTCAATATCTGCCGGTAAAAGGACTGGAGCA
>CAYZNM010000010.1:0-100638 GCA_964479875.1 uncultured Eubacteriales bacterium | reverse complement strand
AAAATATTTGCTGATTTTATGCGTTTATCAAGCGACATTTGCTTAAATCTTTCACTGGGCGGCATAATTTGTGGATTCGCATTGTACTTCTCAAAATTCCAGTGGTCGAACAAACAATCACCATCCACCCACTTGAATACGGCAACGTAAATATTGTCAATAGAATAATGACTAACGAGTTCAATCAAGTTTGAGTGCTTTATATCTTCGTATATTGGCATTGCCGCTTTCAATGAAGCTATTGCTTCTTCCGGCGAGCGTACAGATTCAATCGTTTTCAATCCTGCCGCTTTTATGAAATATCTTTCTATGCCATTGTCAACGCCAAAACTGATATTACCCGAATCGTTCTGCGAGAAAACCGCAAAAACTTTACCAAAAGAATTAAGCCACGAAAAATCTTGTTCTTCTTTCATCTCAAAACTAATACTGTCTAATTTGATATTAACCATAATTTCCTCCATTTTTGGAGGGCTACAATATGGTCACCCTCCGTATTTTGCTGTATGATATATTCATAAAAAATCATCTCCTTTATGTTTAGAGTATATATATCAACACAAGTTTCCTTGTGGAATTTTGCTTTCGTCAAATATAAATTATCTTTAGTACAAGCATAGCACAAATTTGCTGCAATCGCAATAATGAAAATGTCGCGAAGAAGAACAAAACGAATATTTGCCATTTCCGCAAATATGTAGTATAATAAAAACGATTACGTAAAACGGAGGATAAATTCTTGCAGAGGGACAATACACGCACGCGGTACGACTGGATTATTTTCGCGGCGACAGTCGCAGGGCTGGGGCTGCTGCTTAACTTTTTGACTGAGCTGACATATAGCGGCGACATCGGAGCTGTATTTTCGGCGGGATTTCTGCCGTGGCTTCTTTCCTATTTAATTGTGGTCGCGGTTAGCCTTGTGTTTATTGCGATTGTGGGCAACGCCTTTTTGGGGTACGCGCTGTCGTCGATTGTGTTTATCACGCTTGTCTGCGTGAATTTGCTGAAGTATGCAACGCTGAACGAGGTGTTTGTGCCGTCGGATTTGTTCAAGGCAGGGCTTGCTGCGCGGTTCGGGCATGGCATAAGCCTTGGGCTGCCGCCTGTATTTTGGCTGTTTCTGGGGCTGTGGTTTGTGACGCTGCTTGTTGTGTATGTGTTTATGCCTTCGGCGAAGGTTTCGCCTGTGACGCGCATTTGCTTATTTACAGCTTCGGTTGCGTTTTTATTTTTCATGCTCACGGCAAGCACATTTAAATTGAAGCTTATGAGTGATTGGGGAATAAGATATAATATGCTTGAGCCGGAATATACATACCATAACAATGGTATAATCCTCGGCTTCACGCTTCACATGCGCTCGGAGCTTATCACAAAGCCTGACATCTACGACAACATCGCGGAGGAATACGACATGGCGTTGGCGCAAGGCGTTGACGTTCCCGATACTGCGCCACTGGTTGACCCTTACAACATCATCTTTTTCCTAAGCGAATCCTTCTTTGACCCTAGCAACATAAACCTGCTAAACACCTACAATGACCCGATTCCTACCTATCACAAGCTTGCGAAAAAATTCCCAAGCGGCAGCCTTATCGTGCCCTCTTACGGCGGAGCTACGATTAACACAGAGTTCGAGATTCTAACAGGGCTATCGACCGCATTCCTACCGCGCGGCACATATCCGTTCCTGCAATACATGCGCGGCGACATGCACACAATCGCGTCGGTCTTCACAGACAAAGGCTATCGCACAATCGGCGTGCATACCTACGACAAAACCTTCTATAGCCGCGACACAGTCTACCCAATGCTGGGTGTGAGCGAATTTTACGGTGAAAACGACATGCAAAAATATGACCTAAGTGGCGGCTATCTCTCCGACATGCTGATGTCGTGGGCAATCGTCGACATCATCAACGACAAAACAGGCGACGACAGCGCAGTCAAAACAAGCACGCGCAAAAGCCAAACAAAGCAGCCCAAGTTCATCTTCGCCATTTCAATGGAGAACCACCTTCCCTACAGCGCGGACAAGTATCCGCAGGACGACGTAAACGTCCTCAACGACAACCTCGCGGACACCGACAAGCAGATTCTGACAAGCTATCTCAACGGCATAAAAAAATCCGACGAAGCGTTGGAGTGGCTGACGACAGAGCTTTCCAAGGTGAACGAGCGCACGCTGCTTGTATTCTTCGGCGACCACCTTCCGCCTTTTCCGAATCAAGCGATATATAAAGACCTAGGCTACATCGCCAACGACAAGCAGCTAGACTTCACAGTCAAGGAATCCTACGACATGCACAAAACTCCACTGCTAATCTGGGCGAACTTTCCAATAGAGAAGCAGGACATCGCAATCGGCAGCTCCTTCCTAAGCTCCTTCGTGCTGAACAACTACACAAGCGTACACGACGACAGCTACTTCAACCTAAACAGCTACATCGGCACAGAGCTAACTGCGATAAACGCGCAGCTAATCCTAGGACGCGACGGCACTTTAAGCAAATCCGCGCCCGCAAGCCTACAATCGCGCGTGAGCTTATTCGAGGGAATGGTGTACGACGTACTATTCGGCAGCAACAAGATAAAAGCAAAGTAGGCACGGTATTACAAAATCACTTCCAAAAACACTTGCATAATTATTTCAAATGTGCTATAATATAATCAATAAAAAGGGTCACAGCAACCCAAGGGATTATCCCGTCCTTTTTGTACTTCTGAGCAAAGTAATCCCACAGCTATAGGGATAGAGTGGATTACTTTGATTTATTTTATTGCATATGTTCTTATGTCTACATAATTCCCACGATATTTAGTCCGATTTTGCAAGCATAATCCACAGTATACTTTGTGCCTCCCACGCTTTTCACAAGGTAGCATATGCAGTAGCTGCTGTTGTCCGCCATATAGCGGTTGCGTTTGTGCATACAGCCTTTGTAGTAATGCTGCGAGGTATGTACGATTTCGTCCGCACCCAAAATTATGTCGCAATACATCTGCGCACTCATTGCTTTTTCATGTGGCAAAGCCAGAATCAACTTTATATCAGGATAATCCTTCCTCAACTGCAATACAGTGAGCGCGGCGATTGTGTCGAAGCCACGCGCTCCTCCTGCGATAAATCGCGTTACGCCTTGCCGAATGAGATTCATTATCTCGTTCTCAAGGCGTTTTTGTATGCGCAGAATCTCATGCGCCGGTATATCCCTATGCCCTGCGAAGCAGTATGTTTGTGTTTTAATGTTATCTCCTATTATTAGATTTAATCTTATTTAATGAGATTATTATATCATATCATGAGATAAAATAAAAGAGTAAATACATTATCAAAAAGGAATACATATGTACGCAAATAAAAGTGGGCACAGAATACGCGTCGCACGAGCAATGCACAATCCGCGGCTAACACAAGATGATTTGGTGGCAAAGCTACAGGTTTTGGAAATAAACATATCGAAAAATACTTTGTCGCGAATGGAGCTTGGCGACAGATATATCACCGACTTGGAGTTGATTGCATTCGCAAACGCGCTCGGAGTAACAACAGCTTGGCTTTTGGAAGAAACTGATTATCCATACAAAAATAAAACATAGAGCCTGCAATCGCACGATTGCCTGTTGAATCTGCTGGCTATTTGTGATATGCTTATGATGAAGATAATTTATATTTGGCGAAGAAAGCTGGCGATATTTTTTGGAATTAAGGCAGCGCAAAAAGATGCGATTAAATGGGTATGATTACTCGCAAGACGGCGCGTATTTCATAACCATATGCACGCACAACCGCGAATGGTTATTCGGTGAAATCAACAATGGTGCAATGATTTTGAATGGATGTGGACTGATTGCAGAAAATGAAATGATGTCTATTGAGAATCATTATGATAACGTTAAAATAAATATATTCACGATAATGCCAAATCACATTCATGCAATTGTTGTAATATCAGAAACGGAACGGATAAATCCGTTCCCTACAGGTGTTGATATTCCGAATATTATCGGAAAATTCAAGGCAGGTGTAACGCGGATTGTAGGGAACGCATTTATGCGTTCCGTAAAAATCCCAATATGGCAAAAATCATACCACGACAGAATCATCCGCGACGAACATGAATATGACATAATATGGCAATACATTGATGAAAATCCATCGAAATGGGAAGAGGACTGTTTCTTCGCCAAATCAGCACAACCCCCACTGCAACACCATCCTAACAACATAGCAGAAATAAATCTAAAGGAGCATACATGAACCCACATCACTACACAGGCGACATATCGCAAATATTCGGCGTCACCGACTACATTTGCAACGATGGCAAGGCTAAAGGCACGCGCGCCTTCGACCTGCGCAGCGACACACTGTGCGCGACGATACTCGCCGACCGCTGCATGGATATTGCGCGGCTGTCCTATAAAGGGGTCAACCTCGGCTACATGGCAAACTGCGGAATTGTCGCGCCGCAATACTTCGCCGAATGCGACAACGGCTTTATGCGCGGATTCTACGCCGGATTCCTCACCACATGCGGACTTTCCAATGCCGGCGCAAAATGTGAAAGCGGCGGAATCGCCTATGGCGCACACGGACGAATCGGCAACACTCCCGCACAATCGGCGCACTACACAATCGAATACGACGGCGACGTACCCACCGCACGCCTGTTCGGCACAATGCACGAGGGCGAATTGTTCGGCGTAAACCTCACGCTCTCGCGCGAAATAATCTATCGCATGGGCGACAACGCGCTCTACATAAAAGACGTAGTGCGCAACAACGGCTACAAAGCCGTGCCGCTAATGCTGCTCTACCACTTCAACCTCGGCTATCCGCTGCTTTCGGATAACGCAACCTTCGTTTGCGACAGCACAGTCGTCCCACGCGACAGCGACGCAGCGACCGGAATCGACACCTACGCGCAAATGCACGCACCAATCAGCGGCTACAGGGAGCAAGTATTCTACCACGATGCGGCAGCTTCCGCCGAAGGCATAGTCACCGCCGCACTGCAAAACTCCGACATAGGCTTATCCCTCGCAATCACCTATAACAAAGCCGAGCTTCCGCGCCTAACCCAATGGAAGCAGCTAGGCGTAGGCGAATACGTCCACGGCATAGAGCCCGCCAACTGCCACGTCGAAGGCAGAGCAAAAGCCGAAGCCGATGGCTCACTCCAATACATCGAAGCAGGTCAATCCCTCCCATTCGGAATACAAATATCCGTAAACAACATATAATTCCAACAACAAGCCATAACGGCTTGTTGTTTTTTATCACTTTTATGTGTCGTATCTTCATCATATATACGAATGTTCAAACATTTGCTTGACATTTTTCACCTTTTATGGTATAATATGTAATAATATATCACATAAGGAGGTATTATGTCGATTTCATGTATTTACGGGGGTGAATGCAACGGCTGCTTGGAATGTAAAGAAACAGGACTGGACATATGCAGCTGGTGCCAGGAGGAGCTGTGTGACCACTACTACGAGATTAACGACGAGCGAATCTGCGCAGGCTGCATAGAAGGCTGCATCGTCTACAAAACATACGGAGCGGCATGATGGCATATAAAATATACAACGCAAAGCAAGAAATGCTGCGGCGGCAGCGATATAAGCGCGTTCACGCCATTTTGATGGAGTACACCTCGTACATCGAAGAGTTGAAGGAGTATTCGCAAAACTTGGATAAATCGCTTCAGCAAGGCGGCGAATACGTCCCCGACGCAATAAGCGCGCTCTACATCTGCAAGCTTAAGGAGAAAATCGCGGCCTTCAACACAGTCTACTCCTCCCTCCCCCCTGTTTACAAAAAAGCAATACACGAAAGATTCATATTGAAGAAAAACTTTGACATGATTGACATCGGCTACAGCACAACGCAGCTTAAACGCATAAGCAGCGACTTCGTCTACAAAGCAGGCGAAGTACTAGGCGAAATGCCTGTCGAAACTCAAAAATTAAGCGGATAGTCATTTAACTTTAAAACAATCTGCTAGTCAACCACGTTTCCTTGATTATATCAGCATTAGTCGTACTTCTGATATAGTTGATTGAAACGTGATTGACTAGATAAGGAGGAAATAATGCGCGGAAAAGTTATGTCTGAAAAACAAGTGCTGCTGCACCTCACGGCAATCGCCGCAGGCAAGCTAGACCCAACGCGCGAGCAAATGCGCGCCCTAGAGCTTATGTACAAACACCACACCTCATCCAAAAACACGGCCGAGGAATCAGACAGCGGAATCTACCTCGACCTACTAAAATCCCTAGAAGAATAGTTAAAGCCACAGGCATTCGCCTGTGGCTTTTCTATATTCAATTAACTTTAAGACCGTCTGCTAGTCAATCACGTTTCTTTGATTATATCAGCATTCGTCGTACTTCCGTTATAGTTGAATGAAACGTGATTGACTATATATTAATACTTACGCTTTCTTGCTGCTTCTGACTTCTTCTTACGTTTAACACTGGGTTTCTCGTAATGTTGTCTTTTGCGTATTTCAGACAAAACGCCCGACTTGGAGCATTGACGTTTAAATCTTCTCAGTGCGCTGTCCAGCGATTCGTTTTCTTTAACCCTGATTTCTGACAAAAATTTCCCTCCCTTCGGATAAAGCGAGATGCACTTTGCATATTAATTCAAGCCTTCCAAAGCGGTTAATCAGTGCGACCATTGCCCAATATGGTAGACCTACTCTAACATACCCATCTAAATGTGTTTTGATACTCTTGACGCATAGTTTAACTATACGCGTACACACCAGTTGTTTTTCAAAACATTATCGGCAGTTATTTAGCTGTCTTTGAAAGTGACAAACGCGCTGCGTGAGCGAATTCGATTAGATACATTATATACTATATTTATCCGTTTGTCAAGTATGCGAGTAAGCTGTCGCGCAATAATTGGCGTAATATTGTACAGCTATTTTAATACTTGTCTAGGTTAATCGCGTGCGGCAATGCTGCCTGGGGCAATTCGTGCTTTGTTGTAAACTTCTTCGGCGTGTCGAAATCGTTTGACATTCTTTCAACCTTAACGTCATCTCTTAGGATATAGTGCGACAGCAATTCCTTGAGCATTGACGCTTGACGCGAAAGCTCCTCGCTTGCAGCGGCAGATTCTTCGCTTGTCGATGAGTTGTTCTGCACTACGGCGGAGATTTGCTCGATTCCGATCGTCACCTGCGACAGCGCAAGTGCTTGCTCCTGCGACGCGCGTGTTATCTCCGATATTATATCCGTAGTTTTGTTTACGCTGTCGACAACGCCTACGAGGTCGCCTGCTGTAACTTCTGCAAGCTTAACGCCTTCGTTAATGGAGTTAACAGAATCCTCAATCAGACGCGTCGTGTTAGTCGCGGCTTCCGCGGATTTTTGCGCAAGGTTGCGCACCTCGTCCGCAACAACGGAGAAGCCTTTACCTGCCGCACCTGCACGCGCAGCTTCAACAGAAGCATTTAACGCCAGAATATTTGTTTGGAACGCTATGTCTTGTATCGTTTTGATAATCTTGCTGATTTCTGTTGACTTCGAGTGAATGTTGTCCATCGCAGTCATAAGCTTTTGCATTTGCTCGTTGCTGTTCTTTATTGAAGCGGTTTCGGTTAAAGCCATGTTGTTTGCCTTGGAAGCGTTTTCTGCGTTAAGCTTAACCTGTGACGATATTTCGCTGATTGAAGCCGAAAGCTGCTGAACCGAGCTTGCTTGCTCTGTCGCACCTTGCGCCAATGTTTGAGCGCCGGCCGAAACTTGGTCCGCACTTGTTGAAACATAGTCGGCAGTGTTCTGTATCATCGAGATTGTTTTGGTTTGTGAAATCACATGCTCTTTAAGCGACATGAGTAATTTATTGAAGTCGCCTATATAAAAATCGTAGGATTTTGATTTAACATTCAAGTTGCCCTTGGCGATATTCTCTTGCAGATAAACAAGGTCGCTCAACATATTTTTAAGCACAGACATAAAGTTTCTCATGCTGTCTGCAAGATTGCCAAGCTCGTCCTTGCTTTGATATGTGATAATCGTTTCAAGGTTGCCTTTGGATAGCTCAACAGCCGATTTTTCTATTTCGCGAATAGGCGTGAGCAGCAGTCTTGTGATGTACAGCACAATAAGGATTGCCGCAATTAACGCAATAACGGCGATGGAAATCAGTATAATGTACGCGCTCGACGTGGTTTTGTCCGCATCCAATCCGCGTTGATTGATAATGACGCTTTGATCGGCCGACAATTCTATCGCAAGGCTGGCAGCGTTATCGAATATCGGTTTGTACTGCTTCATATAAACTTCAAAGGCGTGAGCATTGCCTTCATCTGTGTTTAATGAAATATACTGCTCCATTTGTTGCATCACGCCGTTTGCTTGAGTGATGTAGCCTTCTAATTGGTTGATTTTGTTGGTGTCCAGCGACGAGTTTCTCTTTAAATTGCTAATCAAAGTGAAAATGTCGTCACTATCCTTCTTCAAACTTGTGTTAGCTGCAACCGTTTCTTGCTCGTCTGTGGTCGTCATGGATATCAAGAGATACCTTTGCATTGATATCATGTCACGGCGTATGTTCCACAGCGTCGATACATTCGGCAAGCTTGCATCCTTGTATGTAGATACCGTTTTGCTCAAAGCATCAATACTCGATACGGATGAAATTACAATCGTGGCAAGCATCACAATCAGCACACCAAAGCCGATAAGCAGTTTCAGACTAACCTTCAAATTTTTCATCTTTTCCTCCTGTTTGCTGTATATACAGCACAAAAGATTTATTAATTTAATTATACAGAATGTATATGTTGCTTGTCAATACGATTTTTTAAATTAGTTTATTTTTGCAACAAATTGACATTTTGTATTGACTGACGCATCTTATCCGATAGACTTCCTGCATTACCACTATATCTCGTGCCTCCTGCATAACTTTGATAATATATCTAGTGGCGTACATGAGTTATAATTGTAGTTATGCAGGAGGCTTAATAAAAATTTGATGCCAAAATAATTTAAATTTTTATTGTAAAGATTAGTCATTTATGTTATTATAATTTATATATAGGAAATAATCTAATCACAAGGAGGGAATTGCGTAGGGAACGCGGCTTAAATATGAAGGAATTTTTTTTGCGTGCAAGGAATGGGTTTGACAGTTTACGGGGCTTGATTAACAAGCACTTTTATATAATATCGGCGATTTTTCCGCTTTATGCTTTGATTGTTGTTGAGATTAACAGCTATGGTTTGTTTGAGAGGTATGCACAAGGATTTGGGTTTGCGCGTGTGCTTAATTTGGTTTTCACGCTTGCGCTGATTTTTGTTGTGTATAACGCGGTCGCGCTCGTTAGCAACAGCGCGGGAGTTGCAGCTATAATCGGAGGACTGCCGGGAGTTGTGTTTGCGTTTGCTAATTTTCAAAAGATACTTTCGGTTGGCAATCCGCTGCTTATTTCAGACTTATATCTCGCCAGCAAGGCAGGCAGTATCAGCAGCTTTGTCGGCAACTTCTTGATACCCCCCTTCTTTTTTATAAGCGTGGGGCTTCTGTTTGTTTACATCATCGCGCTGTTTATAGGGCAGCGACGGACTAATATTAAGCGCAGCAGCGGAATACAATTAATTACAGCGTTGTTTGCGCTGCCTTTGATTTCGGCTTTTACAGTGCTGCGGCCGTTTACTACTTCCAGCGTAGCTTCGTTTTATCAGCGTGGGTATGTTGCCACATTTATCGCGGATATGCTGAATAAAAAGGAAGCCGTTGTATTTACGCCCGAGAGCATAGACTTAGCAAGTGACGTCGTTTCCGAAGAGGAGCAAGCAACAATCGAGCGCAAGCCTGATGTTATAGTGATGCTGTCCGAGGCTTTTTGGGACCCGACAAGCTTAGGCGGAGTGGAGTTCGAGCCTAAGCCTACGCAGTTTTTCGACTCAATCCGTGCGCAGAGCGTATACTTCAACATGATAAGCCCTGTATTCGGCGGAAGCACTGTTGTCGCAGAATTTGAAGTGCTGTCCGGATTGACGCTGCAAAACCTTGACTTTTCGTCGCCGTATGAGCAGTATATTTCAGGCGACGTGCCTACGCTTGCTTCATATTTCAAGGAGCTTGGATATGACACAGCGGCAATACATTCCTTTGACAGAGATTTCTATGGTCGTTCTACCGCATACGAATTATTCGGCTTCGACAAATTCATCGGCGAGCAGGATTTCGTCGAGCTTGGCTTTGACATAAAGCGCATTAAGGAAGACAACTACATCACCGACGAAACCTTCATGGACGTGATGATTAGCGAACTTGACAACGCAGAAGAACCTAAATTCATCTTCGGCATAAGCATGGAAAATCACGGCTTATACAAGGACAAATACCCCGAAAACACGCTGACGATAAAAGCCCCGAACCTCAATAAAGAGCAGCAAAACAAAGTCCTCAACTTCGCACAAGGCGTATACAACGCTGACAGGCAGCTTGAGCGGCTTATCTCATACTTAAAGGAACGCGACCGCGACACCGTGCTGCTGTATTTCGGCGACCACCTGCCCTCGATGGGCCCGGGCTACGACGTTTTCAACGACAGCGGATATGTCGAAAATCAAGACTACGCCTACACCGACGCAGAGTGGATTAAAATGCACACAGTGCCGGCATTCGTTTGGTCGAACTACGAAAGCAAAAGCTACAACGAAGGCTTGGTATCTCCCTTCTTCACAGGAAATATCCTGCTCGACTACCTCGACTACCCCAAAAACGCCTTCTACTCCTTCCTCGCAGACTATCGCAAAACTATCGCGGTGCGCAACGACAGACTTACGCTGACCTCGAACTACAGTATCATTGACGGCGCACTGTCTAAGGAAGAGAAAAACATGTCGTCGGGGCATATGTACTTCTCGCGCAACCGCATATTTTCCGAAAATGTAGCGACTGGGGATAAAGCCGATTGATGAAGATATGCAGCATGGACAAGCAGCTGCCGCATATAGGCGGCACGGCAATCGCCCTCGGCAGATTCGACGGCGTGCATTTGGCGCACAAGCGATTGCTCGAAACCGCGGCGGCTATCGCAAAAACGGAAGGTTTATCCTCCGCGCTGTACACCTTCTCAAACAATCCCGCGCTGCGTTTGCCGCGAAAGGACGTAAAGCTAATCACAACCAATCGTCAGCGGCTCGAGTATATACAAACGCTCGGAATATCCTACGTTTTCGCGCAACGCTTCACAAGCGCGCTAATGCACATGCCTCCGCGCGACTTTTTCAATACACTCACGGACAAGCTGCATTGCAAAGCGATAGTCGTAGGCTACAGCTACAGATTCGGCTACAAAGCAGGAGGCGATGCACAATTGCTTGAGCAGCTATGCGAATCGCGCGGCATTCGCCTGCACATAGAACCACCTCTATACCTAGACGGCGACCCTGTCAGCAGCACACGCGTACGCACCGCAATCGCAGACGGCGACCCAATTCTCGCCGCACGCCTTCTCGGGCGCAATCACGCCCTCGCCGTAACTCACCTTCGCGAAAACGCATACGCTGTAAATAGCACCCAATGCAATTACCCCGACGGAAGCTACAACGTCTTGATATCAGGAAAATCCGCCCAATGCCGAATGCACAGCGGCATTTTGTTATTAAACCAAGAAATTCCGCACAAGAAAAGACTGGATATACAATTCATTTCGCAAATAAATAAATCTTTTTAAGGAGGTCTACATGAACATATGGCAAGCAATACTACTGGGGTTTGTGCAGGGGGTCGCTGAGTTTCTGCCTATTTCGAGCAGCGGGCACTTGGTGCTGTTTCAGTCGCTGCTAGGGCTGCCTGATACGGCGAACTATTTCGTGTTCGACGTGCTGCTGCATTTAGGGACGATGCTGTCCGTGCTGGTATTTTATTGGAAGGATGTGCTTGATTTAATCAAGCAATTCTTTATGACGATAGTCGACATATTCACAAAAGGCAAGCCTAACATAAACAAAAACGCCACGCGGCGGCTTGTATTCATGTTGCTGATTGCTACTGTTCCGCTCGGCGCAGGCGTAATCTTGCAGAAGTACATTGAGGAGATGTTCCAAAGTCCGCTGTTCGTCGGAATGGCGCTGCTTTTCACAGGCATACTGCTCTTCCTTATGGAGTTTACAGTCGAGCGTAACAAAACAGAGAAAACGGCTACATACAAAAACGCCTTCCTAGTAGGCTGCTTCCAGCTACTTGCAATATTCCCGGGCGTAAGCCGCAGCGGAATGACAATATTCGGCGGCGTTGTCAACGGATTTAAGAAATCATTCGCCGTACGCTTCTCATTCCTAATGTCGCTTATCGCAATAACAGGTGCAGGAATATTCTCCGTGCCGGACGCACTATCCGCAGGCACACTCGACATGCCCATCGGCACAGTTATCGCAGGAATGGCTTCCGCATTCATCGCAGGAATATTCGCAATCAAGCTGCTGCTTGAAGCCGTACGCAAGAGCAAATTCATCTACTTCTCATACTACTGCTTCATCGTAGGCACAATCACAATAATCACATCGATAGTAATAGGATAAAATCATGCCAAGACGAAAGAAATCATCTAACAAACAAACGAATAAGCCGGTAAGGCAGCAGAGCAAGTTCTCGCGCGAGATAACGGTCGTCGCGCTTGTCGCGCTTGCGCTATTCCTGCTTATAAGCCTGTTCACCGATACCACAGGAAAACTGGGCGCGTTAATCAAGGATTTAATGCTGGGGCTGTTCGGCTTCCCCGGATACTTCATCTGCTTCCTCATAATAGCAGCAGCGATTCACGCAATCGCAAAGCGCGCCGAACGTCAGAATTACAAATACTGGTGCGCAGGGTGCATACTTTGGGTGACATGCGTGCTGTTCAGTCTGTTCGCCAATGTGAAGGAGGATTTCTTCCTCTTAGGTAAACGCGCAATAGGCGGCGGTTGGTTCGGCGGAATCGTGACGCTGCCGTTTATCGCACTGCTGGGCAAAGTCGGCTCGGTGATAGTTTTTATCACGATATGGGTTATTTTGTTCATCATGATATTCGACATATCAGTGGTTTCGGTATTGGGCGCAGTATTCCGATGGCTGAAAAAGTCGATGTCCGGCGCGTCTGCAAGGGTGAACTCGCACATCGAAAGCGACTACGACAACGATAAAAAGCAGCAGCAAATCGAGCAAACCCTGGAGATTACGCGCGAACCTGTCGCCGAAGAAAAGCCGCCAAGGGAAACAAAGGCGCAAAAGCAAACCAAGCAGGCCGAGCTTCTGAAAGCCGAAATGGAGCGCGTCCAAGGCGAGGTACAAGCCGTGCAAATTCCGGACGAGGAAGCAATCGGCGCAGCGATAGACGTTGCCACCGAGGTTTCGCTCCTCCCAAAAAAGAATCGCAAGCAAGAGCCTGAGCAAATCGAGATTGAAATTGTCAACGAGCGCGTCGACTACAAATTCCCGCAGCTCAACGTGCTAAAAGAAGGCTCACGCCCTGACGAAGCCGACGACGAAGCATTGGAGCGCACCGCGAAAAAGCTTATCGACACGCTAAAATCTTTCGGCGTAGAAGCACGCATTGTCGACTACAGCCGCGGACCTACAATCACGCGTTACGAACTCGTACCCAACGCAGGCGTAAAAATAAGCAAAATAACCTCCCTAGCCGACGACATCGCCCTAAACCTAGCCGCAGTCGGCATACGCATAGAGCCTATTGCCGGAAAAAGCGCAATCGGCGTAGAAGTGCCCAACGAAACGCAATCCCCCGTATTCGTACGCGAGGTAATCGGCACGCAGGAATTCGCCTCCTTCCCCTCACGCCTAGCATTCGCACTAGGCAAAGACATTGCAGGCAAGCCTGTTATCGGCGACATCGCACGTATGCCCCACCTACTTATCGCAGGTTCTACAGGTTCAGGTAAGAGCGTATGTATCAACACGCTAATCACATCGATTTTATACAAAGCCTCCCCCTTCGAGGTCAAGATGGTCATGATTGACCCCAAGGTAGTTGAGCTTGGCATATACAACGGAATCCCGCACCTGCTCATTCCCGTAGTAACAGACCCACGCAAAGCCGCAGGCGCACTGCAATGGGCCGTAAACGAAATGACCAACCGATACAAGCTCTTCGCCGAAAACAACGTCCGCGACTTAGCAAGCTACAACAGCAGCGTAGCGGACAATCCCGACAAAGAAACCCTCCCGCAAATCGTCATAATCATCGACGAGTTAGCCGACCTAATGATGGTAGCCCCCAACGACGTCGAGGACAGCATATGCCGCCTTGCACAGATGGCGCGCGCCGCAGGTATGCACCTAGTTATCGCGACGCAGCGTCCGTCGGTAGACGTAATCACAGGTGTAATCAAGGCGAACATACCCTCGCGCATAGCATTCGCAGTGTCCTCTTTCGTGGACAGTAAAACGATATTAGACATGGGCGGCGCAGAAAAGCTTCTCGGCCGCGGCGACATGCTGTACAATCCGATAGGCGCAAATAAACCGCAGCGTCTGCAAGGCGCATACATCGACGGCAAAGAAGTTGACGCCATCGTAAATATAGTCAAGGCGCAAGGCGAAACAGTCTACGACCAAGAAGTCATCGAGCAAATCGAGCACAGCGCCGAAAAGGGTATGCTATACGCCGACGAGGAAAAGACCTCCACCGTGGACGCACTCCTTCCCGAAGCTGTCGAGCTTGCCCTAGAAGCAGGCAGCGCAAGCGTAGCCATGTACCAACGCAAGCTAAAAATCGGCTACCAACGCGCCGCACGCATAATCGACCAAATGGAGCAGCGCGGCCTAATCGGCAAATTCGACGGCACCAAGCCGCGCGAAATGCTAATCACCCGCGCCCAATGGAACGAACTGCAAATGAACCAAGACTTTAAGCAGGATATAAAATAAAAAGGGGCTTTCGCCCCTTTTTATTTTAAACTTTTATTATAGGTATATATGCATAATTCCTGTGAGGCGGATTGCTATACTCCGCATGGCAATGATACTCCACTTGAAAGTGTACATCAGGGTTTTCCATATACCCATTTTCGGCTGCAACTTTTTGCATAATCTGTGCTTCTCTGAAATATTCGGAGGCTTCCGCGTTTTCTTTACCGAGCAGTGCTGCGGCGGTTCGGTCGTTTAGTACGCGCAGCCAAAGACCACCCGTTTGCACAAACAAATCATACCCCTCATCTTGCTTATCCGAATATGTTTCTTGCGCAAACATCAGACCGTTAGGCTTGTCACTACAAGAATAATTGATCGAAATCCCAGCGCTCCAATCAGGATTTATAAGTTCTTTCTTAGGAATATCAATAATTTCTTGATAACGTTCAAGCGTTGCGTCCATATTAGGTTCGCCGTCGAGTTCTTTTGCATAATTAACACAACCTACCCAAATAACATCGGGACGTTCCACAACCTCGAATTCCACACCCTTATAGGTTATAGTCTGAACAAGTTTTTCTACCGGATGATTTAATTTAATCATCTTAGCACCTCCTTTTTATTTCATGATACCACACATACTTGACAACAGCGTGTCATATATAAAAATCCGTTTTACAGTGTACATTAAACGCCCATCTCCCCAAAGAAATCATCCACACTTCGGGAGTTTAAGGATATTTTACTACTTCCATATCGCCTGCTTCTTTTATTGCCGCTATAGTTCCTTCTTTGCCTTGACCATATAAAAACACATTGCAACACCAACAGCTAATGTGAGTATGCTTCTTGCAATTTCGACATTATCGGAAGTTTTTGCCAACAATTGCCCTGTAAAGTTGCTGCCAAGATGCAGCAATACAGCTGTTAGGATGCTTTGCTTCGTTTTCAAAAACACAACGCTCATAATCATCGATAACCCCACGCTTAGCAGGAGAAACATCCAAAAGCCCGACAGCCCAAATCCAATCTGACCGTGCCAAGTGTCCGGCATGAAAAAAAGAGGCAGATGCCAAACACACCATATTATGCCTATCAGCACAGATGCTTTAACAAGCCCAAATCTGTCCAAGAGCGGTTTGAGCGCATATCCGCGCCAACCCAACTCCTCCGCAAAAGGACCGGACATAAAGCTTATTAGCAAGAGCGGAACGAATGAAACAGGATTTAAAAGCACCGCCCTTAAGTTTATCATTTCAGGCAATGAGCCGCCCATAAGCACATCAACGAGAATGCTTGCGGCAAAGATTACGGGGAAAATGAATAAAATGAAAAACCACCAACGTATCTTAATGCGCTTTACTTGATAGCAACTCTTGAAGTACTCTATCTTGTCTGCCTTATTGTAAGTAGCCAGTGCCATGATAAGTCCAACAAATGTGGGAGAGCAACCGCCGCAAATCAGCAGAATCATACCCGTTCCCTCATACGGACTTAGTCCGAAGAAAATGATTGCACAGTAAAACAGCCACGTCCAGACAAAAGATAAAACAAAAAACAGCGTTACATGCTTTAGCGTTTTTTTCATATAGCTTATTGACCTCTCGTTTATAATATCTACAATCCATGGTTTTTCATCGTCTTAACAACTATACTACAAACCAAATATTTTTTCAACATTTATTAATTTGCTTTTCCACGAAAGATATAGTATAATAAAATTGATACGCAAAAGCGCAGTACATATGGAGGTAACGTGAAGACGCTATTTAGGCAAGACAAACAGTTTTACAAGACGCTGCTGACTTTGGCAGTGCCTTTGATTCTGCAAAATTTGATAAACAGCTCCCTCGGCATGATTGACACATACATGCTTGGCTCGCTCGGCGACACCATTATTTCGGCGGTGACGCTAGCGAACGCGCCATTTTTCTTTGTGATACTGATTGTGTTCGGCATACAAAGCGGCGGCTCGGTGCTGATTAGTCAATACCACGGGCTGGAGGATTATAAGACTATTAACAGGGTCATGGGCGTGTCCTACGCTTTCTGCTCCGTTTTCGCGCTGATTGTCACAACGGTTATGACATTCTTCCCGGAGCAGGTTGTCGCGCTGTGGACGGATAAGCCGGAGATGGCAATGTACGCGTCGCGCTATATGCGGATAGTGTCCTACTCCTACTTTATTAATTGCCTAGCCACGATTTACATAGGCGCACACCGCAGCATGGGCAACCCAAAGCTGGGCATGATTGTCCACAGTGTTGCAATGGTAGTCAACACAATCCTAAACTATGTGCTTATTTATGGCAAGCTCGGCTTCCCCGAGCTCGGCATAGAGGGCGCGGCGATTGCAACATTTATCGCGCGCGCAGTCGAACTCGCACTCACAATTCTCTATGCACGCTTTAACACACGCTTCAAGCTCATGTGGAAATACCTGTTCAATCCAGGCAAAGAGATTATCCGCGACTACATCAAATACGCCCTCCCTGTCGTGGCAAACGAAGGCTTGTGGGGCTTAGGCTTCTCGGTATACCCTGCGATATTCGGGCGCATGAGCAGCGCGTATGTCGCCGCCTACACAATCGCAGGCAACGTCGACCGCATAGTTTTCACAGTAGTATTCGGCCTAGGCAGCGCAGTCGCCGTAATAATCGGCAACGAAATCGGCGCAAAAAAAGGCAACATCTATGAAACAGGACGCTCACTGCTTGCCATATGCGTAAGCGCAGGCTTTGTGTCGGCCGCGATATGCTATTTCAGCCGCAGCTTTATCGTCGGACGCTTCAACGTCACGGAAGAGGCCGCGCAAATCGCACTCTTTATGATAACGGTCAACAGCTTCATGCTGACGCTTCGCGCGTCTAACTTCACAATCGTGGTAGGACTGCTGCGCGGCGGCGGCGACGTTGTCACCAGCGCAATGGTCGACCTCGTGCCGATGTATTGCCTTGCGCTGCCTGCCGCGTTAATATGTGGGCTTGCGCTAGGTTATCCGGGTGAAATTGTATACCTCGTGATATGCCTTGACGAAGTGAGCAAATTCCTGTTCGGCGTTTATCGTTTTAGGTCGCGCAAGTGGATTAAGAATCTTACGCGCGAGATTGCATAAGGAGGAAACATGCGCAGAAGCGACAGGCAAGTGACAGATACGCAGGGAATCATTGCGATAATCGAAAAGTGCAAGGTCATGCGGCTTGCAATGTCGGCAGACAATATGCCATATATTGTACCGCTCAATTTCGGGTACACATTCGCCGACAACACATTCGAGTTCTACTTCCATTGTGCAAATGAGGGCAAGAAGCTAGACATTCTCCGCGCAAACTCCAACGTATGCTTCGAGATGGACTGCGAACACAAGCTTACAGGCTCAGGTTCACCATGCAGCTACGGCTATAACTACCAAAGCATAATCGGCAGCGGCAAAGCTGAAATTGTAGCTGATACAGCCCAAAAGAAGCGGCTGCTGCAAGTTCTGATGAAGCACCAAACAGGGCTCGACTTCCAATTCGACGACACACAAGCAAACAGCGTAACCGTGTGCAAAATAATATGTACAGACATCACAGCCAAAGCACGACAAATATAGGGGCGGATTATCCGCCCCTTCATCATTTCAACAACCCCAACGCTTCCTCCGCGAACGCAGGCGGCGCAACAATCAAATACCGCGCGACCTTCTTCATCATGTAGTAGTGGAATTTGTATTCGATGTTAATGCCTTCCGATTGATTCACAAGCTCACAAATCTTGAAACTTTTCTCATTGGCAAGCTCCTGCGAAACTGCCAAATCCGCCGTAATGCACACTCGCGCGTCGCCCTCTTCGCTAACGTTGATGTTATTCACAAAATCATTAGCCATCGACTTCATCTCGTTTGCTATCATAGTGCTAATCTCCCCTTTTTCTAAGAAATTTTTAATGTCGTCGGCGGTAAAACGCCACTGACCGCCCAGCTTTTTGCCTATTAATGTGCCATCCTTCAAATAATTCCGAATGGTGCGTGTTGTGACCGACATCATACTTGCCACGTCCTCGACTGTGTACAGCTTCTCTAGTTCTGGGATAATTTCACCTTCCTTCGCGAAAGTTTATTTTATATGCACAATTGTGCGTGGCACGCTTCCTCTGATTAATTCGGAAAGCCTATGGCGTGCGTGCCCGATTATGACTGTAGTGCCGTTTTTCACAGGCTCGATGATAAACTCAAGCTTGGCTTTCGCGCCGTTTGCGCCTGCTCTGGACGCTCCTATGCAGTTGTTTTGAGCCGCGCGAATGTTGTCGACAAGCTCATATGCGTTCGCTCCCGATATTTCACTGATTAATGAAGCAGGATTTTGCGGGTCGGCGTAAATGCCCTCGACACCTGTGAGTATCACTAAAGTTTTGGCTCTCATCAGCGTCGCAACCACCGCGGCAGTTTCGTCATTATCCACGCACTCTACTACATTTTCTGCGTTCTCGCGCAGATTGTTCAGCTCCATCTTGCGATTCTCGTCGCTGCTCACAGGGTCGTTGTAGTTGATAATCGGTATCGCGTTTTGGCTCGCGCACCTGCACAGCAGTTGGCGTATATGCTCGCGCTTTTCGTTGTCGTTAAAGTGCTGATGTTCAAGCAAAACCTGCCGCACGTTGAATGCAGGGCTGATAAACCTGCGGTAATTCTCCATGAGGATAGCCTGCCCCTGCGCGGCGTAATCCGTTTTTGCGTCCTCCTTATCGCCGATAAGCTCCGCGCCGCCGCTGCGCTTCATATAGTCAATGCGACCAATCTCCGTCGCGCCTGATGAAACCCATATCCAGCCGGGGCAAAGCTCCGCACCGAGCCGCGAAAATATGTTGTAGTCTATGTCGTTGTCGGCCTTGCGTATCAAAGCCATCGAACCGATTTTGCCGACGTACTCGCAATCAAATTTCATTCTCAATTCTCCTATAAAACATTCTTATGATACATTCATCATATCACATATAATTTCATACGTCAACATTTATTTTCATATATTTTCACATTTGCATTTATCGCCGCCGTACCTCATATAAACAAATAATATGTACAGACATCAAAGCCGAAGCGCGAATAAAATAAAAGGGGCGGATAATCCGCCCCTATATCAACTTACACGAAAACAAAGTATTAGACCTTCTTTTTAACAGGAATCCAAAGCTCGGTAACGTAGTCGTCTTTTTGTGTATCGCCCGGACCGTATATTTCAATCTCGTATTCCATGGATTTTTCATATCCGCTTGACGGAAACCATTCGCTGAAAATCCGAGTGGTTAACGCTTCCAAAGGGTGTATCTTTTGATTGAGCGTGCCTCTGGTTGTGAATACGGCCCACGTGCTTGCAGGCACTTCAAACTTGGTTAACTCCGGATATTCGCCGCCGGCGTCCTCTGCCCCGATAGACAGGATGAGATTGCCCTCGGCATCGGTGTAATTAACCCCCATCTGCCAAAAAGGTGCTTTATACAGCTTATACTTATCTCGAATAGTTATATTCTCTCCGCAGTCTAAAAAATCATCCCAAAATTTCCATACATCGCCGCTGCGTTCCGTCCAATGCTCGGCCTCTTTGTTCGCTGTAACTTTGCCGAAGTTTTTTACAACGCCAACACCTTTGATTATGCCTCTTTCTTCAATGCGATACTCCATACCCACATCTCCTCTAATTGAAATATGAAAGGTAATGCGAGGGTGCAATCTGAGTTTAACGCCGCGGGCGTATGCTTCTCTCGGCGATACGCCGTGCATTTCACGAAAAGCACGAGCGAATGACTCAGGCGAGTTATAGCCGTACTTCAAAGCTATATCGATAACCTTAGCCTTACCCCTCTGCAACTCCAATGCCGCAAGCGAAAGCCTCCTGCTGCGGATATATTCAGTAAGCGATATTCCACCTACATATGAAAATATCCTGCCAAGCTGATACACGCTGCAGCAAACAATTTTTGCCACATCATTTAGGTCGAAGTCATCAGCTATGTGCTCCTCGATATAGTCAATCACCTCTGTCATTCGATTCAGAAAGTCCACACACATCACTCCTTTCGCTTTCAATTATACATAGGTTTTCATATAAAAACCTTGCAGTTTTATAACAAATATGCAAGGTGCAGTTAACATCACTTAACTGATTATACCAAAGCTATTGTTAAATATCAATGATAGCTGCAACTTCTGCCGCGTTCTTTCCACACCGACAATATGCACAAAAAATGTAGGGGCGCGCATTGCGCGTCCGCGTATAACCCGCACATTCGCGGTAAACCCACGGACGCGCAATGCGCGCCCCTACAATAAACGCATTATTTTTGTGCAAAATTACCTTTATGAAACGAACATGTAGCTTCTGCTACTGCGTATATTAATTATACATGCATACATATTTTGTATTTGCATTTATTGCCATCGCGCCGCATATAAATAAATAATCTTGTACAGGCTATGTGAGGTGACGGCTTTGTTTTACACAATCAAATTCAGGTTTTTGCTTAAGTTATGCGTGGGGCTGTTGATTGCAGCAGGGGCGGCAGGGCTGCTGTATTACGGCAGCACGGCGCAGGTGATGTCGCAGAATAAGGAGTTTATAAAGTGGGTCGACTTTGATGTTACATATGAGGCTATGAAAAAAGCGTTGGATATGGATGTAAAATCGCAGAAAGAGGACGTAAAGCTCGACTTTACCGAAATGCTTGCCTATCTCGCGACCAAATACGGAGGCGACTTTAAAAAGTACAAGTCTAAGGACTTGGACGAGCTTAAGACGCAGCTAACTTCTGGCAAAACAATGGAGCAGCTTACGGAAAAGATGAAGCATTATGGCTACTACTTTGAAGCATTCACTGCGATATTCGCCGAATTTGTAGGCGAATACGAAGTAGAAGTGCCGGACGAAACTGCCCCCGACGGAAAGCGCATGGAGCAAAAATACGGGCTTAAAGTATTCTCTCCCATCGCGAAAAACTTCCCCTTCACGCATTACGACGACTTCGGCGTAGGCCGCAGCTACGGCTACAAACGCAAGCATCTAGGCAACGACCTAACAGGTCAAGTAGGCACGCCAATCATTGCAATCGAGGGCGGTACAGTGGAAGCCTTAGGCTGGAACATGTACGGCGGCTGGCGCATAGGCATACGCTCGCACGACACCAAACGCTACTACTACTACGCGCACCTGCGCAAAAATTTCCCCTACAACAAATCACTTGAGGTAGGCAGCGAAGTCAAGGCCGGCGACGTAATCGGCTACCTAGGCAGGACAGGCTACAGCAACACCGAAAACACAAACAACATCGAAATCCCGCACCTGCACCTAGGCCTGCAGCTAATCTTCGACGAATCGCAAAAAGAAGGCAACGGCGAAATTTGGATAGACGTGTACAACATAGTTCGCCTGCTGCAAGCCAACCGCTCCGAAACAGTGAAAGACCCCGAAACAAAAGAGTACAGCCGAATCTACCAATTCAACAACGGCTGGACATCAAAACCTGAAGACCAATAAGGGAGCCAAACGGCTCCCTTATTCTAGCTCCGATAAATATACAGAAGAAATGCTTACCCTTCCTTCAACTGCTCATACAAATCATGCACACACTGCCTCAAAATGAACGAACGTGTCTTGTTAAGCTTCGACATTAAGTACCTAATCTTTTCATCAGTCGCCTTGTCCATTCTAAGCTTAATTGCAATGTCCATAGGGTTGTCCGTTCTTCTTCTGGGTTTTCTATCTTCAGCCATGAAATCACCTCCTCCTAAATATATACAAATTATATAGTATGTTTGTACTTTTGTCAAGATATATTAATTCCATATTTGTGTATAAATGCAACTTTTTGTTTTCTATTTCCTATTTTTGTGTTATAATAATAATGCAATATGTAGTTAAGTGATAAAACGCATACAGAAACAATTAGCATACATGGACAAGTTTGGAGGATATCGGATTGAAAAAGGCAGCTGCAATTTTTATTGTGTTGATGTTTATTTTGTGCGGAGCGAATGCCTACGCAAACGATGACAGCAGGTGGGAGATTTTTTGGGGCGACCTCGAGGAGTATCCGCTGCTTACTCCCACGCCTGTGCCTACTCCTACGCCCGAGCCTGTTGTGGTTGTAACTCCCACGCCAACTCCTACTCCCACGCCAACCCCTGAGCCTACGGCTACACCTACGCCTGCACCTACGAGCACGCCTACCCCTGCGCCTGTTCGCACGCAAACGCCTACGGCTACACCCACACCTACGCCCGAGCCTACATCTACGCCAACTCCAACGCAGCGTCCGACCCCTACGGCAACACCTCGCCGTACGCCAAAGCCGACCCTTGCGCCGCTGCCGATTGAAAACAGGTATCAGTCGCAATCATCGCTAACGCCAATATCAACGATTACGCCGATGTCGACCCTAGCCCCGCTGAATACTCCCACACCCACACCAAAGCCAACTCCTACACCAACCCCCACGCCTACACCCACACCATCAAAAGCTCCCGACGATACAGCAGAACCCACCCCCTCCGACGAAGCAACCCAACCCGAAGAATCACTCCCTCCCGAAGTAACTCCCCAAGCAGCCGAAACCGAATCCATAGCCGAAACCGAACCGCCCGAACAATCTCCCACGCCCACCACCGCCGACCAACCCCAACCCAAACCAACCGAACCAGAACCCGAAGCAACTACAATCGAACCCACACCAACACCCCCCGAATCATCACAGCCCACGCCCACACCAACTCCTGCCGACACCACAGAAAAACAATCAAGCCCCTACACGTTCCCCCTAATCATCGCAGCAATAGGTGCAGCGGCCGCAATCATCGCAGCAGTGGCATACATCAGCATTCGCAAGCAAAACAACGATGACGAATATTGGTACGAAGAATAAAACAAAAGCGGCGCAATCGCGCCGCTTTCTGATGTACACATACCAAAGCTTAACTTATTAAACAATCTGCACGCCGCAGATTGTTTACATCATCACCTATTGTTCCATCTGCTTGCCGAGAAAAACAGCGGCACTTTGCGCAAGCTTAAGCTCAACTTCACCAAACTTGCTATTTTCATCTGTATTCAAGAATACGACGGTGCCGATAGAATCGCCCTCTGATATAATGGGGCAAATAATTGCCGCCGTATATTTTTCATATCCGTCGATAACCTGCATAGCCTTAGGCGAATTCGACTGCGCAACAAAGCTCGTCTTTTCCTTCATAATCTGCTCAAGGTCGTCTGACACACGCTTTTCAGCGATATCCTTCTTAGGTATACCCGATACCGCGATTATGTTGTCTTTATCCGTAATGCAAATAGGCCGTCCGCTGGTTTTCGCAAGCGTTTCCGCATACTGCACAGCAACATTGCCAAGCTCACCTATGGGCGAATATTTTTTAAAGATGACCTCGCCGTCGCGGTCTGTGAATATTTCAAGCGGGTCACCTTCCCTAATACGCATTGTGCGGCGTATCTCCTTCGGTATAACAACTCTTCCCAAATCGTCGATTCGTCTTACTATTCCTGTGGCTTTCAATATATGTTCCTCCTAAGCTTTTTCTTTTGTTATTTTCATCAGCATTACTTTTATTGTCTAGTATAGGCGAAAGAGGCTTTAAGACTTGCACTTGCCAGTCAGCCGCCGCCTTTATTCATCAACCTATTATGTATATTAGTATTGTTAAATATATTATATTTATGCAATAAGTTTCAAGAATGTAAAATGTCAAATATTGTCAAGATTTTTTATTGCTATAATTATTATTTCCTTTATCTTACCCCGCGCGTGGATTAATTATGACGACACGTCTGCACTTTTCTGACGCGTAGACCAGCGTCGAATATGTGCCGCCGCTTAAGCGGCCGTCGTAAACAGCTATGATTAGTCCACTGTTGTCTACCATGAAGCGATTGCGTTTTGCAAAACAACCGGAGCTGTAATATTCCGCGGCAAAATGAATCGTGTCGCACTCGATGATGATTTGCTGAAACTGCGGGTCGTCTGAAGCTAAGTAGCTTGCGTACGGCAGCACAGCTTCAAGCTGAACCGCGCGGCTTTGCTTTATCTCCGCTACAATTTCGGCAAAAATTAAATCAGACCCTTGCGCCATTCCGCAGATAAAACGTTCGCAGCCCATATCTATTGCAAATTCTATCTCGCGCCGCAGCTCACTTTTTATAAGCCCAACGTCGAAAGATTCAATATCCCTATGCCCCAATGCCATACATACGTCAATCATAGTTTTATTCGTTTTGAACATATCCTTCTTCGATTTATTGGTATATACTACAAAAAAACATATTTTTCCTATTATATGTACATTATAACATATTTCGACAAATTGTCAACTCAATAGAGTTTATAAAAATAAGTAAATACTGATATCCTATAATTAGCAATAAAGAAGGAGGGACACGAATGACGATAGGAGAAGCAGTGAAAGAAAGAATCATAATTTTATGCGGCGCAAAAGGAATCACAATCAACAAGCTTGCGACAATGAGCGGCGTCACGCAATCCACGCTTAACAACATTGTAAGCGGCCGCAACAACAGCGCGACAATATCCACAATCAAGAAGCTATGCGACGGCCTGGACATGAGCGTAGTCGATTTCTTCGATGATGAACTATTCTCAAACTTAGAGCAGGAAGTGCGCTGAAATAGCTTGTTGCCTATTAAGCAATCAAGCTATTTTAATTTACAGCACTATTAACATGACATAAGTATCATCGTGACAGTCTACTTATTTCAATGAGAGGCGAACGATGTTCGCCCCTGCATACATATTAATAGTTATTTTGATTTTTCCATAAAAGATTTTAATGCGGCGTAAGTCATGTGACCGACGAATTTTTTTACTATGCTTATCTTGCGCGGATATACCTTATCGCCGAAGCCGCAGCTTTGCCAATACTCTTTATCTGTTTTGCTGTAGGCGTTGTTCGCTAGGCTCATTGCGCGGAAGGCGTTGTATGTGCATACGACCATAAACGAAGGCGGCGTATTGATGTCGCCCTCGATTAAATCGTAAAATTTATCGGCGCTTGATTTTGCGCGCTGCTTCTGTTTTTCGGTTAAAACGCATGGCTCTGTTTGAATTTTCTCTGATAGGCGCAAAATTCCGCTCATGCCCCATGAGGACATTACCGATTGCAGGTATTTTGCGACTTTGTTTTCCCCTGCTCCGGCGGTGGTTGTGATTGCCATGCCCTTTTTATCGAATAAGCATGGACGGTGGAAGAAGTATGACAGATGGTCAATCAAATTCTTCATCGCCGCGTTTAAGTGCAATGAGTAAACTACGCCTGTTAAAATTATGCCGTCGCTTTGCTTAATGCGATTGGCTACATCCTGCACTGTTTCGGCGTGAGGGCATTTATTCTCCCCCTTGCTAAAGCAGGTCAAACAAGATGCGCAAAACGGAAGCTCTAGCTTTTTAACTTCAATCTCATCTATCTGCACATCCTTTTTCTCTCTCAAAGAAGCGATAACCTCCTGCGCAAGCTTATAGGTGTTACCTCTTCTCATGCTTCCGTGAATAACCAATATCTTCATATTCAACCTCAATTAAAACAGGGCGAACTACGTTCGCCCCTAACATTACATATTAAACAAGAAAATCATAAACGCAGGTATGCCTGTGGCAAATATGCCCTCAGCAAGAAGTATGAACGAAAACAACTTGTTGTTGTTAACCTTCAATATGATTTCCACATAAGATGAAAACCACAGTATCGCCCACATTATCCATAGTACGCAGAGGAACAAGCTTACATTCCACAGCGTACAAGCCATTACCACAGCATACACTGTCGCCCATAGGCAAAACCAGCCGAAAATTCGCGCGTCCACCTTAAACAGGTTCATGCTTGCGATTAATAAGTACGTCACTGCAAATAGCATTCCACTTGTTATGTTCTGGTATGCCAGATGGTCCGCAGCGGTGGTTAACGCAACAGCGTTACCTAAAAACAACAGCAAACCTGTGAACACGTTGAAAAATGCCGTAGAGCGTGCGTCAATCTTACGCAGGCGGCACATTCCGTTGAGCAGCAGTGTGATAGACACAAAGCTTAAGCTTAAAGCCAAAAATCCCATTAACTCTCTCCTTATTGTATAATTATGCGTTTTTATTATATAACATTAATAATCACTTGTCAAACATTGATACTTATGGTATTATTATATTGAGGCATATTATGCGTCTGCGGGCGGATGATATCCGCCCGCAGACTACAAATTCTGATTAATAATATGTAAGACATAGATTGGAGAAATACAATGACAAGGGTAGCAGTTTTGGGCTATGGTATAGTTGGCGCAGGCGTCGTCAAAGTTATAATGGAGGGCAGCACACGCTTTAAGGATAAGCTTACCATATCGCATATACTTGAGATACGTGAAGTAAATGATGAATACAAAGATAAAGTTGTCAAAGATATAAATGTAATCTTGGCAGATGCAAGCACGGAAATAGTAGTGGAAACAATAGGCGGCGTATCGGTCGCGTATGAATTTACAAGGGCGGCATTATCGCGCGGCAAGCATGTTGTGACCTCGAACAAGGAGCTTATCGCAACAAAGGGCAAGGAGCTGTTCGCATTGGCAGCCGCGAACAATGTGCGCTATCTGTTTGAAGCAAGCGTGGGCGGCGGCATACCGATACTGCGTCCGCTGAACACCTGCCTGATGGCAAACGAGATTAACTATGTAGCCGGAATATTAAACGGCACGACTAACTATATACTGACAAAAATGCAGCATAGCAAGCTAAGCTTCGATGAAGCCTTAAAGCTTGCGCAGGAAAAAGGTTATGCGGAAGCTAATCCTGCAAGCGACGTCGAAGGCAAGGATACCTGCCGCAAAATCGCGATACTGTCAGGACTTAGCTACAGCAAGCAGCTCCCCTGCGACGATATTCCCACGCAGGGAATAACTGCAATCGAGCAGAAGGATATGGAGATTGCAGCAAATATCGGCAAGACGATAAAGCTTATCGGCTACAGCAAAAACAGCGGCGGCAACATCTACTGCTGGGTTGCGCCTGTGCTGATGGATAACGCACACCCGTTCGCAAACGTAAACGGTGCGCACAACGTGATAATGGTAAACGGAAGCAATGTCGGCGACGTAATGTTCTGGGGCAAGGGTGCAGGCAGTATGCCTACGGCCTCGGCTGTAGTCGCGGACGTAATCGATATCGCGCGTAATTGTAACAACGACAGCTTCAATTGGACAGACGGCAGCGTCGCGCAGGATATGGAAGCATTCGCATACTATATCCGCTTTGAAGCAGACTATAGCTACAGAGCGTTGCTGAATCAAGCATTCCCGAACATGCAGTACGCGTGCCAAGACGACAACGACATCGCGATAACAACAGAGCCATTAACTCCCGCGCAGCTTAGCGAAAAGCTGAAACTGCTCGAGGGCAAGCTCGTACTGCGAAACGCGCTGCGTATCGCAGGAGAATCGCAATAAGGTGCAGATGAAAAATAACGATAATAATAAACACAATAACAATAATAACGATAACGAAAAAGAAATAAATGTGAATTTGATATACGGACGCAATCCTGTGATTGAAGCCTTAAAGGGCGGGCGCACGATTGATAAGATATTAATAAGCGGCAAGGAAGGCAGCATAAAGGTAATCGTGGGGCTTGCACATGAACGCGGCGTGATTGTGCAATCCGTGCCGCGTGAGCAGCTTAACTCGATATGCCAAGGCGGAAATCATCAAGGCGTAGCGGCATTTGCCGCTGCGCACGATTATTGCACAGTTGAGGATATACTGCGCTCGGCGGAGGAAAAGGGACACAAACCCTTCATAATCCTTCTCGACGAAATAAAGGACCCTCACAACCTCGGCAGCATAATCCGCACTGCCAACGCAGCAGGCGTCGACGGAATAATTATTCCCGCACGCAGAAGCTGCGGCTTATCCGACGTTGTAGCCAAAACAAGCGCGGGTGCGCTAGAATACACCAAGGTCGCCAAGGTAACAAACCTAACGGCGGCAATCGAGGACTTAAAAAAGCGTGGCTTATGGTTCTTCTGCGCAAGCGGAAACGGCAAGCAGCTATACACCCAAGCCGACTACAAAGGCGCAATCGGCCTAGTAATAGGCAGCGAAGGCGAAGGCGTGTCGCCGCTCATCGAGCGTCACTGCGACTTCACCGTGCGCATTCCTATGATGGGCGAGATAACCTCCCTAAACGCCGCGGTATCAGCCGGAATACTAATGTATGAAATTATAAAACATCGTAGTTAGAAAGGAGCATTTATGCAAATTTTCTTAAAGGCAGGCCGCGAAGGCATGGACGAATTCCGCGAATATGTCAAAGAGCAAGTAGCCGATTCAAAGGACACCGTTATCGTTAAAGCAGTTACGCTGTACGACATGATACGCTACGGCTTGATTGCGACGTTGTTTATCGTGCTGTTTAACAATGTGCGCAGCCTTGTAAACCTTGTAATCGACAAGGTATTCGGCAGAGCGCCGGAAGGTATTCGTGCGTTGATTAAGTTTTTGGCGGCGTTGCAGATGTTAATCGGCGTGGTGTATTTTGCCGTAAAGATGTACAAACGAATGAAGTCGCATTTTAATAACGATTAAGTGAGGAAAAATGAAGGCAGTTATTTCAGTTATAGGCAAGGATAGGACGGGAATTATCGCGCGCGTTGCAACAACGGTCGCGGACGTAAACGTCAATATCCTGGACATTTCACAAACGACAATGCAAGGCGTGTTCACCATGATTATGTTGGTCGACATAATCGAATGCACAATCCCGTTCGACGAGCTTAACAAGCGGCTCGAAGTCGCAGGTGTGGAGCTTGGCTTGCAGATTCAGTTGCAGCATGAGGATATATTTAACGCAATGCACAAGCTTGAGTTTGCGTGAAAATGCAAGGGCGTACCTCTGGTGTGCGCCCTTTTTGTGTATCCGATATTTTTAAAGGAGATTAACATGAGAAACATTGCTAAAATCCTGCTGACGTTCGCGCTTATTGCGACGCTTACGTCATGTGTGTTCGACCCGCTTTCTAATACGGAGATGACGTTCTCGTTTGATACATCGGAGGAGGTGGATTCTTATAAGGAAAAGTATATTTATATCAACGACGCGTTGGATAAAATGGTTCTCGACGCGGAGCTTAAAATCGACAGCGGAGAAGCTGTGGTAACGGTGCGCGATAACGCGAGCGAGGAAAATGTATGGGAAAATACATACACTGCCGACGCTGATTTTACGATTGAGCTGTTTGATTTGAAGGAGGATAGCAGGTATATTATCTGCGTGCAGACTACGCAGTGTAAGTCGTTTGGGTTGAAGATAAAGACGAGCGAGAGCTTGGTGAAGGAGAAGGAAAAGCCGGATTTGAAGAATCTCAACAAAAAGTAGAGGGTCGATTTTGCAGCAGGACAAAACATCGTGCATAAAATCATGCAGTCGTAGTTTGCGCATGTTAATATAGTCATGGGTGACTTTTATGAATTGGATTGACAAGGTGCAGCAAGCGATTGACTTTATCGAAGTGAACATAGCGGAAGAAATATCGGCAGAAGCCGTAGGCCGCGCCATAAACTATACCCCTTCCGCTTTCCAAGGAATTTTCGGCGCGATAACAGGGTATACGGTGGGCGAGTACATTCGCTTTCGCAGGCTGTCGATTGCCGCGGAGAAGTTGGCAAGGGGAAGCGTAAGCGTAACCGAAGCCGCATTCGATTGTGGGTACGAGAACGCAGAGTCGTTTTCACGCGCGTTTAAGCGGCTGTTCGGCTGTGCGCCTTCTAATGCCATTGCCAATTCTACGAGGTTTAACCCGATTAAGATTAACTTTCAATTGAAGGGCGGGTTTAACATGACGAAGAACTATATCCCTAATATGCTGCGTGTCGATTGGTCGGATAATGCGCGGCAGAATGAGTTTGTGAACTCTGTTGTTTCGGCATTGAGTGTGATGGGCGAAAAGCTAGACTACGACTATGTTTGCGCGGTTTCAGGCAGTGCGTTTCGCACCTCGTTTTCGATGAAGTCCGCGTGTGAGTGGAATCATGGCAACTATCACGTTTCGCATACGCCGATAATTGTTGCGCACACATTCGCGGTGCTTGGGTATGAGGTGGAGCGGTATTCGCGCGGCGACTACGAGAGGGATAGGCAGCTGATTGTGGAAAGCATCGACAAGGGCGTGCCTGTGATTACGTTGGAGGGCGTGATAAACTGCGCTGACGCGTGTGTGATTTCCGGCTATGACAGAGATGGCGCGGTGCTGCTAGGTTACAGCCCCTTCATGGACATCGACGACGACCACA
This sequence comes from uncultured Eubacteriales bacterium, assembly GCA_964479875.1. Lineage (GTDB taxonomy): Bacteria > Bacillota > Clostridia > Monoglobales > CAYZNM01 > CAYZNM01. The sequence continues at coordinate 69,416 of CAYZNM010000010.1, read as the reverse complement.
GCGAAAAGCACGACGACACAGGCTATTTCCGAAAATCCAACTGGCACGACGACAGCTTTGCAAACAACAACGGCACAATCCTCATCATCAAAGGCAAAGCCGAAAAGCCGTCGTGTGAACAAGTGTTAGCGAAAACCCTCGCAGTCGCAAAGCGGCTTATCACAGCAGAAAATCTCGCACCGGGTCAGCACAACGGCATCGCCGCACACAAAGCATTCGCAAACGCGCTGCTAACCTATGATTGGGACGACAACTTCGAGCCTTACCTAAACGTGATGTGCAACTACAAGCAATACCTCGACAGACAATATGCGGCGGCATTTTTGCACGACAACAGCAGAAGCGATATAGCGAATATCTACAACCGAATCGCGGCAGTCGCAGCCGAAATGTCCCGCGAAATCCCGCAGGATTTTTCCGCCGCCGACAAATTCGGCAACAAGTACGAATTGCGGCGATACTGCGACTTGCTGCTGGAAGTCGCAGAGTTGGAACAACAAGCGGCAGCATTGATGTAAAGGAGAAAACATGGACGGAAAGCTGCGCAATATGGCATCGTTGTACATACTGCACGGCGACGATGTTCTTATGTTGTATCGAATAGGCTCACGAGTTGTAGGCGACAGTTGGGTTGGGTCGGCAGGGGGTCATTTCGAGAAAGACGAGGTGCATGACGCACGTGCATGTATATTGCGCGAATTATACGAGGAAACAGGTCTGCACGAAAGCGCACTCCACAACCTTAGCATTCGATACATCACCCTTCGCCTGAAAAACAACGAGGTACGCCAAAACTACTACTTCTTCGCCCAACTCAAGGACAGAACCATAAATATAAGCAGCAACGAAGGCAAGCTTGAGTGGGTAAACCTCAACATGCTTTCGCAGCTGCCAATGCCCCATACGGCGACATATGTAATGCAGCACTACGCAAACATCGGCAGGTACACCGATAAGCTCTACGGCGGAATCGCAGTGTGTGACGATGTAATATTCAATGAATTAGAAGAATTTTAAAGGGCGACCAATGTAGTCGCCCTTTTGCTTTATGAATTTGTAGTCACAATTCTATGCGTCACCTTGCCGCCTGCAATGCTTATATACTTCACAAACATTGCGATTTTATTATTGCTGTCGATTGCGTCCCAATATACCGCCAAGGTTTTATCAGGCTCGTCGAATATAGGTACTATCATCGGCTCTCCTGCGAAAGCCGGCGGCGGATTGCCGTCGCTTTTGTAGACGTGGATAAGGTGTCCGTAGCCGCGAATCGGCGCGTAGTGGAAGAATTGTCGCGTGAGGTGCTCACCCTTGCCGTCGCCGGATTTTAGTATGCTTAGGGTGTACTTGCCGCTGTCCATGTAGTTTACGCCGCTGATTCGTGGGGTGTATATGGGCGGGTCGGGTTCGAAGCTCCACTCGTCTAATGCGGCTTCAAAGGTTTTGCCGTTTGTGATATAGTCGTGGATTGTGTCGGTTTGCTTACCGTTGGTGATTATGTGCGCGTCGCCTGCAATCATCGCGGCGTTGTAAATGCGCAGAGGGTCGTTGCTGTCGCCCTCGCGCGGCATTGTGCGCAGTATGTCGTCCTTGTACTCGAAGGTGCGGTTGCGCGAGCTTTCGCTGCGCCCCATGATAAAGTATACCTGCACCATGTAGCGCATATCAGGCGTGCAGCCGATTATTATAGCCCTGCCTGGATATTGATTCGAGGTAAGCTGCCGTAAATTTATATTAGATTCGCGTAGCATTTGTTCTCCTAACTCTTTGGTATTTTTACGATGTATTCTATGAAGTCCTCGTCCTCGCGCTTTTCGGATATGGCATTGATTCCGCTTTCGTTCATGAGGTCGATGGCTTGCTTGATTGTGTTGAGGAAAATGCGGACGTCCTTTACGGCTGTTTTGGGTTTGGGACGCTTTTTCTTTTTTTCGCTTTCGATGAATTGGTCGATTAGCTGTTCGGTTTGCTTTACGCTTAGCTTGCGCTTTACGATTATGTCAATTACTTTAAGCTGATGTTCAGCTTCGGTAAGGCGCAGCAGGCTTCGGGCGTGACGCTCGGTGAGTCCGCCTGCAAGCAGTGCTTTTTTTACCTCGGGAGGTAGGCGCAGCACGCGCAGCTTGTTTGCGATTGAAGCTTGCGACCTGCCGACTTCTTTTGCTAAATCCTCCTGCGTAAGTCCGAAATCGTTTAGCAGGTTGTAGTAGCCTTCGGCTTCCTCGAGGTAGTGCAGGTTCTCGCGCTGCAAATTCTCGATTAAAGCCATCGTGGCGCTGTCCCAACTGCTTGCGTTTAGCACTATGCAGTCGACATACTCAAGCTCGGCAAGTATGCACGCGCGCATACGACGCTCGCCTGCGATAAGCTCGTAGCCGCCGTTTTCGCCGCGACGAACAGTTATCGGCTGTATAAGCCCGTGCCGCTTTATCGACTCCGATAACTCCTGAATCGCTTCCTGGTGGAAAATTTTACGCGGCTGGTGCGGATTGGAGGTTATGGATTTAAGCGGAATTTGCATTAGCTTTAGTTTGTCGTTCATGCGCTGCCCCTTTCAATTTTTGACAATTACTGCTACAACCATTTTCACGAACATTTCTTTCGCCGCCGGAAGCTTTGCGAGCGGCGCAAGAAACTGCCGAAGCGGAGCTTCGTGGTAATAATCCGGCGATATATTAAGCTGCTTCATCAATTGCTTGAAGCGTTTTACTGTGATTTTATTAAGGTAGGTGAAGCATTCCTTGTCGTCCCGTATGCCTATGCGCAGGTTATAGCGCGCGTCATAGTCAGGCAGGCCGTGAATGCGCTGCTTGTATGCATCGATAAGCGTGTCGTCCGAAAAGAACAAATGCGCCCACGGGATAAATATCGTGTCGCTTAGGTGATGCCCCATCGGGTGATAATACGGCGGGAAGTTGATGTAAAGCCGACCGCCTTGCTTTAGGCAACGCAGACACTCGCGTATTGCCGCGGCAGGGTCGTCGATATGTTCAATCGCGTCGTTTGCGATTATTGTGTCAAAGGAGCAGTCGGCGAATGGCATTTCGCACGCGCTACCTGTGACAAATGTAAATTTATCCGAAAGCCCGAGCTTTTTCGCGTATTCCTCCGCTTGCGGCTTGTATGCGTCGAAAATGTCAAGCCCTGTGACATTGCCGCCTAATTTGGCGTAATACAGCGACTTTCCGCCTGCGCCGCAGCCTATGTCGAGGACGCGCTTCCCCTTAAACATATCTTCGGCAGAATATTTCACGGTGAAATACTGTATCGTCTTTTCACCGTTTTTGAACTGCCACTCGGGGTAGGTGATTCCTGCTTCCTTATTAAAAGGGTGCAGCGGCTGCTTGAACAGCTTATTCAGTGTAAGTAGCAGCTTGGTCATGGCTTCAATGCTTCCGTGTTGATGTAGTCGTCGGTGTCAATCCATTTTTGCACTTCATGCACGGCGAAAGTATCCATCGTGCGGCGGATAAATACCTTCTCTATGCCGCTGTTGATGATGAGGCGGCGGCACATTGAGCAATTTTCGGCGTCGTGGAGCAACTCTTTTGTTTTAGAGTCGATTCCTACTAAGTATAGCGCGGAGCCTTGCATGTCGCGGCGTGCTGCGCTGATTATGCAATTGGCTTCGGCGTGGACGCTGCGGCAGATTTCGTAACGCTGCCCTCGCGGCACGTTCATGCTTTCGCGCAGGCATACGCCTATGTCGCAGCAATTGCTTGCGCCGCGCGGAGAGCCGCAATAGCCTGTCGATATTATTTCATCTTCCTTGACGATTATCGAGCCGTACATACGGCGCATACATGTGCTGCGCTCGGCTACAGTCATCGCAATGTCAAGGTAATAGTTATGTTTATCTCTTCTGTTAGTCATAGGTTCCCGGCTTTCACGTATTCTCGATGTCGGCAAGCTTTGCCACTCTGCGTGAGTGCCTGCCCTCCAATTCTTTCGCGTCAACGTAGGCTTTGATAATCGCTTTGGCTGCTTCGATGTCTATCACGCGTGCGCCTAGGCATATGCAGTTTGCGTGGTTATGCTCTTTGGCAAGGCGTGCGGCTTCTGCGTCATTTGTAACGGCGGCGCGTATGCCTTTATGCTTGTTTGCAGCTATGCAAACGCCTGTGCCTGTGCCGCAGATTAAGATTATAAAGTCTGTGTCGCTGTCTTGGAAGTATGTTTTTATTGTGGTATGTGCGACGTCGGGGTAGTCCGCTTCTTCGTCTTCGGCTATGCCGCAGTCGATTACTCCGTGCCCCTCGCTCTGGAGGTACTCAGCGAGTTCCTCCTTCATACTGACGCCGCAATGGTCGTTTCCTATGGCTACTAGCATTGTAAGTCCTTCTCCTTTTTTCGGCATTTTCGCTGCCGATTCAATCTTTTATTTATTAAGTTTCTCGGACGCGATTACCGCGACTGTTCCTGCTTTGATGAAGCTGTTGTCTATCGGCGCGAATGCCGCGCCCTCACGGATTTCCAGTATGTCCTGTTTGTACTTGGCAGCTCCGTCGCCTGTAAATAATACTTCGCCGGGAGGTAGCTTAGCCATGAATTCCTCCAACGGCAGTGCTTCCGCGTCGCCGATTTGTTCGCCGCGCAAATATTGTGCGCAGTAAACGCGTTTGTTGCGCGCGTCAATTAAAGGCGCGACAGTGCCGCCGTAACCGAAGTGCGGATATGCAAGCGCATACAGCGTCTGTATTTCGACAAGCTCTACATTGTGCGCAACGCTAAGCCCGAAGGCCGTAGCCTTGCCAATGCGCACGCCTGTGTATGAGCCGAAGCCGTCGGTGTAGGCTATGGCTTGCAGGTCCTCCACCGCCGTGCTGTGCATACTAAGTATCTCGCTGATAATCGGAAGCAGCAAGTTGGTGTGCGTCTTTCTGTTGCTGATGTTGTATTCGCACTTTATGGCGTTATCCTTGAGCAGTGCCACGGACAATGTCGCCGTGCTTGTGTCAATCGCAAGTATATTCATTTAACCTTGAAGCTCCCTGCTAGTCAATCACGTTTCCTTGATTCTATCAGCATTCGTCATACTTCTGCTATAGTTGGTTGAAACGTGCTTGATTATATATTCATATTTTTATTATATCATCTAATTTTAGAAATGGCAATAGAGTAATATTGACTAACTTCCATTATATATTTTTGTTCGTGATTTATTCAAAGTAGTCGGAAGCTTTTTTGTGCTCGGATTTATTCGGGTGCTTGGAGTTGTATATCTCCACAACCTTTTTGATTCCTTCTTCAGTCATATCGGGTAGGTATTGTTCGATATAGCTCCAATTACCTGACTTTTGCATAATTTCCAAAGCTTTGCTGTCAAAATCATTTTCAAATGTTGTATCCGTTGATTGAAAATTATTTCCGTTGTATCCGTTCATGGTGAGGTACACCGAATTATTCTTATACTCTACGTTGAACTGCATGAACTCAAGCAGCTCGCGAACAGGCATGTATAGCTGCGCGTTATTGTCGCCTTGTTTTTGGATTGAAACCAGTTGATTCTTGAGCGGCACTTGCTCGTTGTAAAAATAAACTTTCGCGTCGCTGTAAGCCGCAGACTTTATGCTGCTTGCCGCGTATACGCATGATACCGCAGCCGCGCCGATTACAGCTCCTGTTATTATGCTTTTTATATCGAATTTTTGCATCGGTTTATTTTGTTTACTTGAATACACTTAATTTATCCCATCACAACAGCGTTGCCGCGTTTGCGAAGCATTGAGGCAGATTTTATCGCTTGGCTTTCGCTGAATACCTGATATGTCACTGTTGCGTCAACTGTAGGAGCTGCCGGCGGAGAATTTATCGCAAGCGAAAGCGAATCCACGTCGATTGCGAATCCACACGCAGGGTAGCTTGTGCCGAACTCGCCCAGCAGATTGTCGTATCTGCCGCCGCTGCAAAACGGCTTGCCTATGCCTGCTGCGTATCCTTTTACGATAAAACCTGTGTAGTAGTCGAGACCGCGCGCTATGCCTAGGTCGAAGGTGCAGATGTCCTGCAAGCCGTACACTCCCAATAAATCCCATAGCCGCTGCATGTATGCGAAAAGCTCGCTTAACGCGGAATCGCCCTTGCAGTAATCGCGAAGCGGCGCTATTACGCTTATGTCGCCGAATGTGCTTGGCAAGCTCAATATTATCTCGCGCAAGCGTTTGTCAACGCCGCTGCCTTCCAATATCTTTTGCAAGCCGAATATGCTTTTGTTGTCGGCGTGTCGGCGTGCTTGCTCCTTCATTTCGGGCGACAGCGGCGTTAAGTCCATTATGCCGCGCCATATGCCGCTGTGACCTATGTCGAGCTGGAAGTTGGATAGACCTGCGGAGTTTATCGCGCTTGCAAGCATTGCGATAACTTCGGCGTCGGCTTCCGCACCGCTTTTGCCTATTTGCTCGACGCCGGATTGCATTAGCTGCTTTTTCGCGTACGCACCCTCGCCGTCGCGGAATATCGCTCCGCTGTAGCAAAATCTAAGCGGAGGCGTGAATCCGCCGCCGTAGCTTATCGCTTTTGCGATAGTTGAGGTTAACTCAGGGCGCAGTGCCAATAGCTGCCCCTCTCTGCCGATAAGCTTGATAATCCCCTTCGAGCCGCCCTCGTATGTTTTAAATATCTCGTAATCTTGAATTATGTCGGTGTCGACAGGGAAATACCCCCACGCGGAATAGCTGCTTTGCAGCGCGGCGGCTATTATATTGTTGGCGTTTGTGTTAATTAAGGCTTGCATATGTTCCCCTTTAATTTAATTATGTAAAATCCGGTAATTTATATTTCCTTTGACAAGGCTAGTTTTATTTGATAGAATTATGTTGTAGATTATATAAAAACGTTCATACTTACCTAAAGGAGCAAGAAATGCTTTACATAAACGAATCGACAGACGCATACTACAACCTCGCCTTGGAAGAGGTGCTGATGAATCATGGCTTCCGCGGAATAATGCTTTGGCAAAACGACAACGCTGTTATCGTTGGGCGCAACCAAAATACCGCGCAGGAGGTTAGGGAGGACGCTGTGCGTCGCCATAATGCCGCTGTGGTGCGGCGATTATCCGGAGGCGGGGCTGTCTACCACGACATGGGCAACCTCAACTACAGCTTTTTCATGGAAAAAAGCGACACAAGCGACCCGTGCCGCGTTATCGCCGATATGCTGCGCGAATTGTCGCTGCCAAGAGTGCAGGTTGCACGCAACGACATAATTATCGATGGAAAAAAGGTATCGGGCAGCGCGTGCTTCTACGGCAAAAGCACACTGCTTAGCCACGGCACGCTGCTTTTTAACTCAAACCTCGATATTTTAGCGGAAATGCTGAGCCCTGACGCGCAAAAATACATAAGCAAGGGAATTCCGTCAATACGCAGCCGCGTCGCGAACATAAGCGACTTCAACGGCTTGACTATCGAAGCCTTCATAGAAAAGGTCATAGACTTCACAGGCGACAAACCAAGCCCTATCCCCGAAAGCATATGTTTATCCGCCAAAGCCTTGGCAGACCAAAAATACAGGCATTGGGAATGGAACTACGGCGATTCGCCGCCCTACACCTACGAAAATCAAGTGCGTATGCCCTGCGGACTAATTCAAGTGCGCCTTAGCATATCAAACGGAATTATCCAAAGCTGCCGCATTACAGGCGACTTCTTCTCCGTGTCCGACATATCAGGGCTGGAGCGGCTGCTATCAGGCGCGCAGCATAATGCCGCCGCGATTTCGCAGCGGCTTCACGGCGTCGACGTTGCGTCCTACATCATAGGCGCAAGCGAAAGCGACATCATTCGTGCGCTAATTTCATAGGCACTTAGCAAGCTCTTCTTCGTTGGTTACAACTTCTGCTTGCTGTGTCACTTTTGTGATTTCGTTTTCGATTAGCGTGCTCTTTATCGCGTCCTTGCTATCGTCAAAGTAGGTTTCGGGATTTTCAACGCGCTTTATGATGTGGTAGCCGAATTGCGTTTCAACTACAGCACTGATTTCGCCTTCTTTTAATGCTAGTGCGGCTTCCTCGAACTGTTTTACGAATCCGCCGTTAGGTCCTACGAGATAGCCCTCGGGTACTGAGAATGAGCCTGGGTCTTCGGAGTTTTCTTCGATAAGCAGGTCAAAGTCCGCGCCGTTTACGGCTGAATTGTGGATAGCTTCCGCCTTCTTCTTCACCTCGTCGATTTCGGCTTGGGACTTGGATAAGCCTGTTTCGGCGTCGGTCGTGATAAGCAGCACGTGCTTTACGCGAACCATCGTGTTGTTGTAGTAGTCGCGCAGCTGCTCGTCTGTGATGTCGGCGGCAAGCTTTTCCTTCAGCTTTTCGGAATAAAAGCTCGATTCATACAGCTTTATATGCTGTTCCTTTGTAATGCCGTTGTCTTTAAGCCATTGCGCGTAGTATGTGTCGCCGCCGCCTTGGTCTTTTTGCGCGGTGATGTAGCCGTTGATTGTGTCATAGTCAGCTTGCGACAGCGCGATACTGCGGTCCTTCGCCATCTGAATAACGCACTGCTCGTACACCATAAAGTCCACAGCCGTTTTCTTCATGTAATCGCGAACCGTCATTCCTTCGGATATTTCCATGTTCCAATACTCTTCGTCGTCAACAAAGCCTTGCTCCTGTATAAGCTGCTGCTTCAGCAGATTAAACTGCAGCTTAAACTGCCAATTGGGAATATTCTCTCCGTTAACTGTCATCACTGCGACATCCTTAGCCGCGCAGCCCCACAACATCGTAAGCAAAGCGGCAAACAAAACAAATCTCTTAATCATTTCTCTCCCCTTTGGGTATTTTGTCTAACCATAGTATGGTAACTATTATACTACAACAAAAAACAAAATGCAAGCCAAAAGAAATGAACAAATGTTGAACAATATGCATGGGCTAATGTTAATACAAAAGTTGACACCGCAGTAAATTTGTGCTATAATTCCAACAATACAACAATTGGAGGAAAAAATGAAAAAGTTAATTTTAAGCTTTGTCGCAGCAATGGCAGTAGCCCTACTGTGGAGCGCGAGCGCGTATGCTACTGTGGGTGATACCCACACGGTCGATGGTATAACATACAAGGTGCTGACCGAGAGCGGCAGCACAGGCACTGTGCAGGTGGGCAATGATACTCTAGCAATCGCCCAGAACACGACAGGCAGCATAACCATTCCCTCTACCGTGACTAACGGCGGCATAACCTACACCGTGACAAGCATAGGTGACGACGCGTTCTCCTACTGCGCCGGCTTAACCTCGGTGACTATACCGAGCAGCGTGACAAGCATAGGCAACAGCGCGTTCTTCGCCTGCGGCGGCTTAACCTCGGTGACTATACCGAGTGGCGTTACAAGCATAGGAAACAGCGCGTTCGGCGTCTGCGGCTTAACCTCGGTGACTATACCGAGTGGCGTTACAAGCATAGGCAACAACGCGTTCATGGGCTGCGGCGGCTTAACATCGGTGACTATACCGAACGGAGTGGAAAGCATAGGCAACCAAGCGTTCCAGAGCTGCGACAGATTAACCTCGGTGACTATACCGAGCAGCGTGACAAGCATAGGCAGCGAAGCGTTCTCCTTCTGCTCCGCCTTAACCTCGGTGACTATACCGAGCAGCGTGACAAGCATAGGCGCCCAAGCGTTCTGGAACTGCTCCGCCTTAACCGACATAACCCTGCATATAGTCGACGACTACACCCTTAGCGATGTAGCCAAAATCAACGACCAAACCATAGACACAGAAGGTGGCAAAAAAATAACCAAAGTCACAGGCGAGGGTGGCAAGACCCTCACCAACAGCAGCGGCGCAAGTATCGCAGCTGAACATTTCGGCAAAACCTACACAGTTGCAGCCGGAGCAGGGTTTTACTTTTTCATGGCATATGATGTTACCTTCGATTCAAACGGCGGCAGTTCGGTTGCAAGCTTAACTAAAGTAAAAGAAAGTTCAAAAATAACCAAACCTACCGACCCCACAAGAAATGGCTACACATTCGGCGGTTGGTACAAGGACAGCGCGTTTGCGACAGCATGGGACTTCGACAAAGACACGGTAACAGCCAATGTAACCCTTTACGCAAAATGGAATGCGATTCCGGCGGATAAGCCGAACATTCCTGCGCCTGTTCAAACGAATGCACCTGCACCAAAGGTTGAATCCGCGCCTACGTCCACTCCTGCGCCAACTCCTGCGCCTGAAAACGTCATCGCAAACATCGCTTCGCAAATCAATAACGCTACAGGCAGCGGCACAGTCGTAATCCCAATGGCAAGCGCGAACCTTCCCACGAATCTGCTAAACGCTGCCAAAGGCAAGGACATAGACTTAATCCTAGACTTCGGCACACACTCCATCACAATCAGCGGCACGTCCGTGAAAGACCTGCCTAAAGCGCAACAAACCGTAGACCTAAGCGCAAAAGCTATAAGCACGAAAGCTTTAACCGAGCTTTCCGACGGCAAAAGCGTGAAGCAGCTTGAGTTCAAGCAAAAGGGCGAGTTCCCATTCGAGCTAGGGCTTACACTGTGGGTAGGCAACAAGTATAACGGTCAAACATTGCGCCTGTCAATCTACGACAAGGACAACAACCTGCTTGAAGAAGTAGACGCAGCCGAAGTAAGCAAAGGCAAGGTGACATTCACAGTGCCCTCCGGCGGTAGATATGTTATAACTAAGGAATAAATTAAACACGGGCGGATAGTATGCGCCCGTGTTTGTTTTTTGTTGATATAATCAATCGCACAGCCCGAACGTAACGGAAGCCGTGAACAAGTCCGCGTCAGTGCGCACCTTAAATGTGCCGCCGCAGCCTTCGGTGAAGCTTTTGGCTATGGATAAGCCAAGGCCGTTGCCTTCGGTGGAGCGTGCGGAATCGCCGCGCGTGAAGCGTTCGGTTATTTCGTCCGTGTTGAAATTCATCTCGTAGTTCGCCGTGTTTTTGATTGAAGCTGTCGCCATTACGCCGTCGGTCGTAAGCGACACATACACGCGCGTGCCGTGCAAGCTATACTTTATAGCATTGACGATTAGGTTCTGGAATACGCGGTACATCTTTTTGCCGTCGCTGTAAATGTAGACAGGTGCTTCGGGAATGTCTGTTTTAAATATAAGCCCCGATGTGGCTATTGCTTCCTCCATGTCCGCGAGCGTTTGCTTTAGCAACCGCGTGAAGTCGAGCCGCTCGGCTTCGATTACGATGTTGCCGCTTGTCGCCTTGGCTATGGTGAATAAGTCCTCGATTATCACCTTGAGCCGCTGCGATTTCGCAGAAAGCACATGAGCGTATTCCTCCACATGCTTGGGCAAGCCCTCCTCCTTCGCAAGCAGCTCGGCGTAGCTTATTATGGAAGTGAGCGGCGTTTTTAGGTCGTGGGAGATGTTCGCGACAAGCTCAACCTTCATGCGCTCCGCCTTCACCTTGTCACGCACAGTCTGCTCGATTCCTTCGCTGACTTTGCTTAGGGATTCGCTTGCGGCGTAAAGCTGTGACTTTTCGCTTATGGGGTAGAGGTCGCCGTATTTGCCGCCGCGCACCTGCTCGATGTTAAGCACAAGCTTTGTCATATCTGCTATAGTTTTATTTATCCCGTAGATGTACGCAATAAATATCGCAAGCCCAATCAGCATCATGAAGAATGCACCGCCTGGCGAATCACTGACAGCTGATAAAAATAATATCACAACTATTCCTTCTGCAATTACAAATATTAAATGACGCATACGCATATTCGCGGCAAGCGGATATTTCGTGTACGCGCTGCCTGTGAATGCTCCTGCAATTCCCTTAAAGAATCTGCCAACAGAACGTAGCAGCCATAGTAAAACCCGCACTGACACCATGCTTCGGAAAAACTTTCCGCCTTTAAGCAGTCGTATTAATGAAGTATATATCGCCAGCGTAACGGCGGCGCTTAACGCAAAGGCGAAATACAACATCACGTAATAAAAGTTGTCGTATCCATAATCAATGCTGTTGTAAAGCTCGACTGCAAGCACAAATATCCACGCAACCGCGGCGACTGCCAATGCCGCCTGCACCTCGGGGTAGACTTTGTCCCACGCTGCATAGCATAGCTCGCCTCGCCGCGACTTTCTGCCTGCCGTAATTCCCAGCAGCACAATTCCTGCAAGGGCGATAAGCAGCAGTATCGTCATATTGATAAACCGCTGCCGCGCACTTTCGTGCGTGAGCGACCATATTTCCGCGCTTTTCTCGAATTCATCGTCGTCCAGCGCGATATAGACCTTTTCGCCGAAGTTTACTCTTGCGTTTGAGTATGAACCGTTTCTGTTAGTTCTGTAGGAATAGTAACCGTCGGACATGTAAAAAACTCCTCGGACTTTTGTTCCTGATATAGTCATTGTGCTGTTTTCGATAAGGCAGTAAGCCTTATGTTCCATTATCGCTTCCTTGTAAACATCAGAGGTAGAAAGTTTACTATTGGGATAGAAGTTTAAATGGGGTGCAACTCCGTCGCGCTCCAGTGCGTAATATCTAACTCCGCTTTTTGACAGTTGATTCATCAGTGCGTAAAAGTTCGCCGCTTCGTCTCTGATGTAGTCGTCGCGCAATGTCTTGATTTCATCGGCATAGTATTTGGCGAAATAGTCCTTGTCCTGCTGATAGTTGCCTATGAATAAATCTCTTTCGTCCGCTTCAAGGTCGCTAAATCCATTTGATTCCTTTTCATTATACAAAAAATAAATGGAATCTTGATAGTTGGTGTAGTCCAACGTGCCGTCGTTTTTTATATTATTATCGTCTTTGTACCTGAACGCAATATTGCCTACGTCGTACGCAATAGAGCGAAACCTCTCGCGCAGTGTCGCGCTTTTCAAATAATCCGGCTGTATTATAACCTCTAAGTCGCCTTCGGCCACTTGCACTATGTTCACTATATCAACGAATATAGACATACCTATCATCACGCACGCAACCACTGCCGCCGCAACAAGCAGCTTAACCCACCTCAAATAAATTACATCAAGAAACTTAACCTTAGCCTTCGGCACAACTACCTCATTCTCATTATCCATCTCGTTCTCCATTCTTAATTCCTCACTCCTACTTGCTCCATTTTGTATCCGATTCCCCACACAACTTTTAGGTATTCGGGTTCCTTCGGGTTAATCTCAATCTTGGCGCGAATTCGGCGAATGTGCACCATGACTGTGTTTTCGGGAGAAAAGGCAGCTTCGCCCCATACGCGCTCGTAGATTTCCTCGGCAGGGAATATTCGGCCTGGGTTTCGCATAAGCAGCTCGAGTATGCCTGTTTCGGTCGCCGTCAGCGGAATATGCTCGCCGTCGGCGAAAAGCATTCGCTTGTCAAAGTCGAAGGTTAGCCGCCCGATTGTCGCGCTGTTCTCGCGCAGCGTGTCGATTCCGCCTAACATCATATATCGGCGCAGCGCGGACTTTACGCGTGCGGCAAGTTCTGCTGGATTATACGGCTTTGTCACATAATCGTCCGCGCCTATGGATAGCCCCAAAACCTTGTCGCTGTCCTCCGATTTTGCAGACAGCACTATAATAGGTATGTTGGCGCGTTCACGCAGCTTCATTATAGCCGAAAGTCCGTCAAGCCGCGGCATCATCACATCGATTATCACAAGCTGAATCGGTTGCGACACCATCATGTCGAGCGCCTGCAATCCGTCGTACGCCTTTACGACGTTATATCCCTCCTGCTTAAGCATAATGGCAATCGCCTGCACAATCTCCTTGTCGTCGTCCACTACAAGCACTGTTTGGTTTTGCATTGCCCTCTCCTTTCTGTTTCAAATTATATATCAGCCATCTTAAAAATTTGTGAATGAAAACCTTACATTTTTCTTAAATTATACACTAATCATGTCCATAATGCAAAACAAAGCTATATTGCATAAAATGGTAATGGTTACTTTTGTAAAAAAATAAAAAATAAACGTACTGGCAAGTATGCGACATTCTAGCAATGGCGCATATGTTTGTCTGAATAAAGGGAGAAGGATATGAGCATAACATAATTATTAACCATAAGGCATGAGGTGTTAAATGAGTTTATCCATTAAGACAAGGATAAAAGAGGACGCGGCCGACAGGCTTCTCGGACTATTGCGCGAGAGCCGTTGTGATATAAACGACGTTAAAATAAACAGGACGAATGACGATGTAACATGGGTTGAATACAGCGAACAAGAAGGCTGCGGCATAGATGAAGCTATAACCGAATTTATCCTAAGCGAATACGAGCCAAGGATTCTGGCGCGCATTATAAATCGCAGATGCAAAAAAGTAAATCGCCGTGAAAGGCATGAAATATACAATCGCGCAGTGGATTACGCCAAAAGCAACATCGGCCGCAAAGCCACAGTGCGCGAAGCAGTAAAGGCATACTTGCAAAACGGACGCGACGAAATAGACATAGATGGACTGGTGAACTTTCGCTTAAAGGAATACCGCTCCGTATTGGAAGGCATGGTAATACTCGCAATCGACGAATTTTTGATAGAGCAGGAGTACAAGGACTTTATAAAGCTGCTGCGCTATTTTGTAGATATACAAGCTCCTAAAGAGGAGCTAGTCCATGTGAAGCAGGAAAGCTCCGGATATCGCCTGACAAATATAGGAGGCGCGGACATTACCGACGAGTGCATGGAGGACTTTAGGCGGCAGGAAAACATCTTTCAAGTCAACCAAGACGACATGCTGCTTTCCTCGCTTATAACAATAGCTCCGCGCCGCATATATATTCACAACCACTGCGGCATACAAAATAAGGAGCTTATTGCGACGATACAGAATGTATTCGGCAAGAGGGTTGTGCTGCTGTAACCGCGATTATTCGCGGTTATTTTTTTGCTTAACTTTTGGTACATGTTGTGATATAATGACATGTAAATATTTTTGTAGAAAGGCTATCTCTATGAAAATTACCAAAAGTTTTTTATTTGATGAAGGGCGATATTTTAAATCGTGTCACGCGTCCACGGTTTTGCCGATAGGAAGCGAAGCGTTGGTTGCGTGCTTCGGCGGTGATTTCGAGGGCGCAGATAATACGCGCATATGGGTGACGCGTGCAGGCAGCGAGGCAATGCCTGTGTGTATCAGCGGCGGCGAAAATATAGCGCACTACAATCCGGTGCTGTTCAAGCTTTCGGGCGATACTATCGCATTATATTTTAAGATGGGCGATATTAGCAAGGAGTCGCGTGTGAACGGCGTGATGATACAGTCGTGGCTTACATATGTGTGCTATTCGCACGATGATGGCGCGACGTGGAGTGCGCCGGAGCGGCTTGTTGCCGATGGCGCAGATGGTCACGGCCCTGTGAAGAATAAGCCGTTGCGGTTGTCGAACGGCGACATTATCACGCCTTGCTCGACAGAATCGCATGATACGTGGACTGTGATACCTGATGTGTCAACCGATAACGGCCGGACGTGGCATATCACGCACGCAATAGACTGCGAAGCTCCGTATTCCGTAGATGTAAGCGGAATGATTCAGCCTGCGCTGTGGGAAAGTGCGTCGGGGCATGTGCATATGCTTACGCGAACGCCGTATGGGCGAATGTTTCGTTCGGACAGTGCGGATTATGGGCGCACGTGGAGCGTTGCGCGCGGCGTGGATATTCCAAATAACAATGCGGGGTTCGACCTTGATAAGACTGCGGACGGCGCGTTGTATCTTGTGTACAATCCTGTAAGCGAGAATTGGGGCAAGCGTACGCCGCTTGTTGTCGGACGCTCAGTGGATAATGGGAATACGTTTGATACAATCGCCGCGCTTGAAGAAGACGACGGCGAATACTCGTACCCAAGCATAGTCGCCGTGGGCAACATGCTGCACATCACATATACGTGGCAGCGGCGCAATATCGTTTACGCGACCGTTGCGCTTTAATTAACAATTATTTGGAGGGTTTATGTTTAAGCTGGAGAATGGCAACACCGCGCTTACCTTTGATCAAAACGGCTCGTTGGCAGGGGTTTATTCTAAGGTTTCAGATTGGCATATACTGGATAGGCAGCAGCTTGCGCTGTCGTGGAGGTTGATGCTTCCGCTTGACGGACGCAGGAACAATAACGCGTGGGGGCATATGCAGAAGCAGCCGCGCTGTGAGCAGTCGCAGGATAAGCTTGTTTTTACGTGGGATAAGATAGCGTCGGAATACGGCGGCGAGCATGATATATCGGTGACGACTACATGTGAGATTGTGGTCGAGCAGGCGATATTCAGTATGAAGATTGCGAATAATGCGGATTGCGTTGTTGAGAATGTGTACTATCCATATCTTGGCGACCTGCATAGACCTATAGACTGCGCGGAGTTTGGGTTTTCGCACGGCAACTACTGCGCTATGCAGACGCATTCGCTTTATCCTACTTTCCACAATTATCCGGGGACGCACGGCACTGATTATCCTACGATGTGCGTTGAGGGCTATATTAATCCGCCGATGTATCCGTTCGGCGTTGCGGCTGATGAAAAGGGCAACAGCCTTTACTTTGGCGTGACGCAGCGTCGTTTGGAAGCTGTGACGTGGCACGCGGAGCTGCATCCCGGCTGGATTAACGCGTTGGATTTTCGTGCGATTGATGAGGATTCGTTTGATGGACTGGATGTGTTTACACGGTTTACCGTGGGGCATTTGCCGTTTGTTATGCCGAAAAGCGAGTTTGAGCTGCTGCCGTTTGCTATGCAGTGCTATGTCGGAGATTGGGCGTGTGCCGCTGAGATTTATCGCGGCGCGAGTAAGCAGTGGAATACGCTGCCTAAGCAATCGCCTGCGTGGGTTAAAGAGCCGCATTCGTGGCTGCAAATTCACATAAATTCGCCGGAGGACGAATTGCGAGTTAAGTTTAAGGATTTGCCGGAAAAGGTAGGGCGCGAGTGTCAGAAGTACGGCATTGACGCAATTCAGCTTGTAGGCTGGAACTACGGCGGGCAGGATAGGGGCAATCCGACGCATACGCCTGACCCACGCCTTGGAACTTTCGACGAGCTGAAGCAGTCTATAAAAGAGATACAAGCTATGGGCGTTAAAGTTATCCTGTTCGCGAAATTCACATGGGCGGACGAGAGCAACGACGACTTCCACAGCTTCTACAAGCCGATGGCAGTCAAAGACCCCTACGGCAACTACTACGTATCAAAAGGCTACACCTACAACACATTATCGCAGCTCACCAACATAAACACGCGCCGCCTTATCCCGATGTGCTTTGGCTCGGACGAATACCTCGAGGTATGCAAGCGCGAGTTTATGAAGTGCGTGGAGTTAGGCGCGGACGGCATACTCTACGACGAAAGCCAGCACCATACACCGACGATGTGCTGTTTCGACACATCGCACGGACACAAATACGGCGCGTCCACCTACGCGTGGGACGAGCGATTAATCGAAACCTTCCGCGAGATGGTTCGCGACAAGGACTTCCTAATCGCAGGCGAGGCAATCTACGACTTCCAATTCAACTACTACGACCTGTCGTACACGCGCACCTTCGGTCGCAAGCACAAACCTGTGTCGCGCGCAATGCGCCCCGATGGTCAGATTATGACGGCGGTTATCGGCTTCGGCGACAGAAGCATGGTAAACCAATGCTTGCTAAATCGCTACGTCATCAGCTACGAGCCGTATAATTTCAAGGGCTACCCCTCCGACTTCCCTAAAACAGTGGAATACGGTAAAAAGATGGATAAGCTGCGCGCCGAATTGCGCGAGTATTTCTGGGACGGTGAGTTTATGTCGCAGCACGGCGGCAGTGTCAAGGCAAATTGCGCGGACTTCGACAGCTACAGCGTGTTTAGGGGGACTAATGGGAAGTACGGCATGGTTGTGTGTAACTATACGGATGAGGCGATATATGTAGAGCCTAAGCTTGAGTGCGGCAGCTTGACGCAGTATAGGTTGGTCGAGGGCGAGATGTGCGATTTCGCAGGAGGGTTTGATTTGCCGCCGCTGTGCGCTGCGGTGGTGATGTAGGCTAATCTTGTACAAACGAATACGCGACCTTCGCGAGGACAAAGACCTCACGCAAAAACAAGTTGCCGCACATCTGGGCATGTCGCAAACAGGCTATTCCAAATACGAAACAGGGGAAAATGACGTACCCACCGCCGTACTTATAAAGCTAGCGGAATTCTATAGCGTAAGCATCGACTATATTCTGGGGCAGACAGATGTGCCAACAAGATTGGAGTAAACCATGATAAACAACCCCGAAAAAGTAAAACGGCAATACCAATCCCCTGACAACTTAAACGCGCGTGTTCTGCTGCACAGCAAATACAGCGTAAACAAGCAAGGCTACAGCAACTGGATTTTCGATTGCTACGAGTTTTTCAACGGCTGCAAAATCCTAGAGCTAGGCTGCGGCACGGCAGGTATGTGGCAAGGCAGGCTGGATTCCATCGGCGCAGGAAGCACCTTAGTCTTATCGGATTTATTCGAGGGTATGCTCGAGTTAGCGCGAGAAAATACAAGCGGAGCAAACAATGTCGAACACAAAATCATCGACATACAAAATATCCCATACACTGACGGCACGTTCGACTTTGTAATCGCCAATATGATGTTGTACCACGTCCCCGACCTATCAGCGGCACTAGCCGAAGTACGGCGCGTACTAAAACCAGGCGGCAAATTCTACGCCGCGACCATAGGTGAAAACGGCATAAATAAATTCCTAAGCGAAGCTCTAGCCCCACATGGCGTAACGCTGGAAATCAACAAAGCCTTCACATTGCAAAGCGGTGCAAACGACTTATCAAAGCATTTCCAAAGCGTGCAATCACGCGAATACATCGACAGCCTCGAAGTCACCGACACCAACGACATGGTAAACTACGTTCTATCGCTAACTGCAATAATGGACAGCGGCCTAGACCGCAACACCCTCTATGACGTATTTGAAAGCATGAAGCAAAACGGCGTAATCCACGTCCCCAAGCAAAACGGAATGTTTATCGCACAATAAAAAAATCGGCACGCATTGTGCCGATTTTTTTATTGCTTCTCCGTAAACCCAATCGCTTCCAGTCCATTCTGCACATACTCATTCCGCATAAACAAATCCCACACAATGCCGCTGCGATAATTCGCAAGCATAAGCAGTGTGTCGCCTTTGTCTATACCAATCACGTCGGCAGAATACCACCCCCTATCCAGATTAAAGCCGGAGATTAGCCCGTATTTGCCCCACAGCTTTTCGTGCTCGCCGTAGTTTGTGAGTGCCTCAAGCGATAGCTCAGGCGTGAACACTATCGACGACACGGCGGCATAAGGCGGAATTGTGCCCGTAACCCTATGCTCCCACGTTCCGGCCGTACCTTTACCCGAAGGCGGCGAACCTGCCAATCCATCATATCCATTAAATGAATCGCACGCGCTCAATCCCCAACCCACGCCGAACGACTTATACTTATCCGCGTTATCCTTTGCAAAGTTGTAAGCTGTCGTTGACGCGTCAATCGAGTTCTTGAACCAATTAACTCCGCTCTCGTCCACGATGTCGCGGAAGTCGATATAACAGTGGCTGTACTGATAGGTGAACAGCGACCCGAACCACGAGTTAATTATAGTAGGATTATCCTTATACGCCCCTGTGTAGCGAGTAAATCCGTCATAGGCCTCCTTGCCGACCCTATGCTTTGGCTCGGGCGAACCTGCCGCAAGCGGGTACAGCAGCAGCTGCTCCGCGTAAACGTCCCACGCCCCTGAGTACTTTTTCTCAGGAGAATACGCCATGTAGAACATTTTGCGCTTTTCGTTGTAGTAGAAATTCCAGTCCACGTTGGCGTAAAGCTGCGTAGCCTTTTCCTTCACCTCGCCGCCGAAGTATTCGCCTGCAGTCAGCATTCCTGTGAGCAGTAGGCCTGTGTCGATAACCGAAACCTCGCAGTTCCACGCACGCTTGCCTGTGTTCATATTGATAAAGTGGAAGAAAAAGCCGCTGTAGTTATCCAGATTCTCAAAGGTAGTCAGCGTACCCAACGCGCGTTCATACGCCGCATCATAGTCCACCCACCCATTTTCAACAGCTATAGGCAGCGATGCAAGCGCAAAGCCTGTCGAAGCCGTGGACGCCACTCCATTGGACGGATACCTATCGGCAACCAATCCATACGCAGGCGAACCCTCCTTAGTCTGCGCCATATCCCAAAAGAAGTCGAAGCAGGCGCGTGCTTCCTTTTCAATCAATCCATCATCGGCGAAAAATTTACCGTACACCTTTTCGCCGACAGCGATTGCTGCGCTCGGTGAAGGTAAAACCTGTGCTTTATTAAAAGTACAACTGTTCATCAAAACTCCCATAAAAATTAAAATACATAAAATATTCCGTTTCATGCCGCACCCCTAGAATGTAAGCGTTGCCGCTTTGCTTAGCGAACGCTCCGATTGCAGCGTGAGCATGAATTTGCCATCTTGCTCGATTATTTCAAAGAGGCAGTCGGCGGTAACTGTAGGCTTCTTCGACAGCAGCACGCGGTCGGGCTTACCAACTAGCCGCAGCACAACATCCCCCTCCGTCTGCATAAGCTCCGCCGTAGAATAAAACACCTCGCACTGCGAAAGCGTAAGCCCGATTGGCAACACAACGCCGTCGCCGCCCGAAAGCGTAAGATCGCCGCCGAACAGCTTCGCGCCGTTCTCATATATATTGAAGCTTTTCTCGAAATCGTCAAGGTTTAATATATGCACAAAACGTGCGCCGCTCGCCGATTTTTGCGAGCCGATAAACAAGCCTTGGGCGCGGCAGTCGTGGCTTAATCGCGGCTTTATGCCGAACCAATCCAAAACTTTTTTGAACAAATTGAGGTCAAGGCGGAATTCATTTGTGATATACAGCACTTTGCCGTCACCGAGATGCTTTGTGAAGCCGCAGCATTCGCCGTTATGGTGCATTTGCATCACAGGCGCTATGTTGTCGCCCTTTAAGGTTTGCGCCCTGCCTGTGTTAACTTCCTCGAAGCCGCTCAAGATTCCCGTTGGTACAACTGTCGGCAGCTTGATTTTTCCGCTCCAGCCGTAGTATTTATCCAATGGGCGCACTTCCAGTGCATCAATCAATATAGTGCATACATCGCCGTTTATGTCAAACTCCGGCAGCTCACCCCAAAACAGCATATTCGTACCTGACCTCAATGCGTCCGCAAGCTTTTGCTGCAAGCCCGCATTCATATACCTAGTCGTAGGGCATACAAGCAGCTCCGCCTTAGGAATTGCATTGCTCTCCACGTCCTCACAATAAAACTGGAATCCATTAAACAACAGCCCACGCGCCGCAATCTCCCACGCGCCATAGTTGCGACTGTCGCAAATGCTGCGGTTCACTTCCTCCATCGCCCCGGGACGATAGCAGTATTCGGTCATGTAGTAATCCGGAATAAAGGCATAGCAAACATTGTCAAACTCCTGTCGTGCAGTCGCAAGCTCGCCTGCGATTGCATTCAGCGCAGTAAGCCCGCGCTTAATGCGCGGAAACGTATAGTTATATTCGCCATATGGCGATATCGGCGCGGCGAATCCGTGCATTTCGCCTGTAGTTGCCACTCTGTCGTTGCCGTCGCCCAAACTGTAGGGGAAGCGGTAGTTGTGTCCGCCGCAGAATAGGTAGTAGTTAATCAGCTTTCCGCCTTGACAAACTGTCATGCGCAGCTTATGGTCGGCGGCCGCTGTATTTGTGCGCCCCGTAATGCTGTTGCCATAATCGCCGCTGCCGCACTCGAATTCAACAGAAGTAAGCGGCTGCTCCGGGCCGTTTGTAGCTTCCGTCATCGCATTTACCAAGTACAGGTCTTGGAAGTCAACAGGACTTAAATTCCCCAAATATATATCAGTGCCGCTGAAAAAGTTTCGCTTATCCTTATAAGTATGCAGCAGCTGACTCAATCCAATCGGATATGTATGCCCCCTACCCATCGACGTGCCGTGCACGTTTATCGCAAACAAACTCTCGCCCGCACCGAATTCGCAAGCATATCCATGCAGCTTTTCCACATACCTCGCGTACCTCTCGCGCATAAAGTACCCAAGCTCCTTATGCAGCGGCACAGCATATTCATCTTTGGGTGAACGAATTTCACCATTGCTTAAACCACGCACACGCTCATCCTTCGCCCAAGCCCTGAATTCATCTAATACTTTATCGTTTAAGTCAGGGCGATTCGACACCCACGACAGCATACCAATCTCATTATCAAGTTGAACTCCAATAATGCCGCCACCGTTTTGTATCAAATTAGGTGTAATAACCTCACTGAAAATCGCCTTATACCACTGCCGCACACACTTCAAAAACCCCTCGTCAAGATACTCCAGCGTAGGCGTAGTCGGCGCGGAATTATCCCACGACACAGGTATCGCGTCCTTACACTCGTCATACACCCAATAAGGAATCCCATCGTTCTTCATCTCCGCCATAATAAACGGGCCCGGACGAACGAATATGTAAAACCCTTCCTCCTGACACAGCTTTATAAACCCAATTAAATCATGCTCTTCACGCTCGCGTCCGTTAAAGTCGAAGTTGCCGCGGGTATTTTCATGCAATATCCACGGTATGTACGTCGCAACAGTATTGCAACCGCTTTCGCGCAGCTTTTGCAGCCTGTCGCGCCACTCTACGCGGTATAACCTATAATAATGCACCTCTCCTGCAAAAATCATTTGAGGCTTTCCGTCGACAAGTATTTCCTTATTTTGTATAGATAGCATAAAATACCTCCTCAGTTTAACGTTTAACGTAGTATGAATTATAGCACATCCTAACATAATTTGCAACATTTATTTTAGCAAATTTAACTAGTATTAACTAACAATTTCACTGCCAAATGATTGTATATTTGTACGAATTTGGTTAATTTACTTGACACTTTACAAAAATATTCCTATAATGAAATAGTAGTTTAACGTAAAACACGACCTACATAAAACGTATATTTTGTACATTGTTACAATATAGTAGAGAACGCATTAAAACGCATTAATCAGAAAGAGGTACATATGGCAACATTAAAAGACATAGCGAAAGCTTCCGGTCTAAGCATCACTGCGGTTTCCTACGCGCTAAAGGGCAGCACGCGCGTGAGCAAGGAAACGATTGAGCGCGTAAACCGTGAAGCGGAGAAATTAAACTACCGCCCCTCGGGGCCTGCCAAAAGCTTAAAATCCAACAAAACGTGGAACATCGGCGTATTCTTCCTCGGCTTCTCAAGCCCGATATACGGCGCACTGCTGCAATCAATGTGCGACTTCGCCACATCAAAGGGGTACGAAATTTTCGCCGCCTCCACGCTTTTATCAGATAGATTGCTCGTCGAAAAAAACTGCGACGGCGCAATCATGTTGAACGCTATAGTCGACAACGAAGCAATCGCACGGCTGCAAAATCCCGACTTCCCAATGGTGCTGCTAGACAGAGAACTATCCCTCCCCCACGTATCCAGCGTAGTCACAGACAACGAAATGGGCGGCTACATGGCAGCAAAAGAGATTCTCTCCTGCCACAAAAATGTCGCGGTAGTATCAGGCGGCGGCATAAGCTTCGAGAACGACAAACGCCTCGTCGGCATAAAACGCGCGTTCATCGAACACGGAATAAATCCCGATAAAATCCCGAAAGCATACGGTCACTACACCGAAGCAAGCGGACGCGAAGCCGCCATAAAGCTGCTGCAAGACTACCCTGACATCGACGGCCTAATCTGCTGCAACGATGAAATGGCAATCGGCGCACTGGGCGTCATACGCGAAATGGGCTTAATCCCAGGCAAAGACATAGGCGTAGTAGGCTTCGACGACATACCAATCGCCGCCTACTGCTCTCCCTCGCTCTCGACCGTGAAGGTCGACCTAATGCACTGGGGCTACATGGCGGTCCTCACCCTAATAGACATGATTGAAAACAAAGCCGCCGCAAAAACAGTGAAAATCCCTGTTAGCATGGTGCGTCGGCAATCCGTAGGACGAATCGAAATCGGACTATAGTTGCATAACTTTAAAACGAACTGCTAGTCAAATACGTTTCCTTGATTCTATCGGCATTTGTAGGACTTCTGTTGTAATTGATTGAAACGTATTTGACTATATAAAAACGCAGCACACAACAAAAGGAGGTATTATGGCAAAATTCCAAAGCAAATACGGCCACTTCACCGACGATGGACGCGAATACGTCATCGAAAATCCACGCACGCCCAAGCCGTGGTGTAACGTTATATCAAACGGCGACTACAGCATGATGGTGTCGCAAACAGGCGGCGGATACTCGTGGCGCGGCAACGCAGGACAAAATCGCATAACACGCGCCTTCCAAGACTTAATCAAGGACAATTGGGGGAAATACGTGTACATCCGCGACGTAGACAGCGGCAAGCTATGGTCGGCAGCGTGGAAGCCGATTGAAGCCGAATACGACAGCTACAATGTGCGCCAAGGAATAGGCTACACAATCTTTGAGCAAATCGCACACGGCATTAAATCAGAAATGTGCGTGTTTATCGCGCCTGACGCACCTGTCGAATACATAAGCCTAAAGCTTACCAATCTCGGCGCGGACACACGCAAGCTTGACATTACGACATATTTCGAGTGGATTCTCGGATTCGCTCCAGACGAACATCGCGAATTTCACAAGCTGTTCATCGAAACAAAGCAAAAAGACAACGCTGTTTACGCCGACAAATGCCTGTGGAGCTTCGCCGACGAAAAGGGTCGGCACAACAATGTAAGTTGGCCGTACACTGCGTTCCACGCTTGCTCGCTTCCACTTAAATCCTTCACCTGCGACAAGGAAAGCTTTGTAGGTATGTACGGGAGTGAGAAAGAGCCGCTGGGATTATCTCAAGCAAAACTCGACAACTCCTTCGGTCGCTTCGGAGACGCGTGCGCTTCATTACAAACAGAGTTAACCCTCGCCGCAAACGAGTGCAAAACCGTAGTATTCACCATAGGTGCAGCGGAACATGGAATGGAGGACGCGGACGAATTAATCGCAGCGCACACCTCGCCCGAAGCCTGCGCTGCGCAATTCGCAAAAGTAGGCGAATTTTGGTCTAAGCTTATCGACGCTGAGCGCGTCCAAACCCCCGATGACGCACTCAACTTTATGACAAATACATGGCTCAAATATCAAGCAATTTCCGGCCGGCTATGGGGTAAGTCGGCGTACTACCAAGTTAGCGCAGGCTACGGCTACCGCGACCAACTTCAAGACTGCCAAATCTTCCTTGAATGCGCGCCGGAGCTTGCGAAAAAGCAATTACTTATGCACGCCGCACAGCAATTCGCCGAAGGGGACGTATACCATTGGTGGTTCACAATCCGCGGCGGCGGTCCTCGCACAAAATGCAGCGACGACCTGCTGTGGCTTCCGTTTATCCTCGACAGCTACCTAATTGAAACAGGCGACTACGCAATACTCGACGAAATCGTACCCTACGCAAACGGCGGCGAAGGCGACATCTACGACCACTGCAAGCGCGCAATCGAACGCACATTCACGCGATTCTCGCCGCGCGGCATTCCATTAATGGGCGACCACGACTGGAACGACGGACTTTCCGCAATCGGCAACGAGTGGAGGGGCGAAAGCTTCTGGGTTGCCGAATTCCTATACATGACGCTCGAAGGTTTTATCCCATTGGCCGAAAGGCGCGGCGACAAAGCATTCGCCGAAAAATGCCGCGTAGTCATGGCAAACATGAAGGAAGCCATGAACAAGCACGGCTGGGACGGCGAATGGTATCTGCAAGCCACAACCGACGACGGCGAAAAAGTAGGCTCTGCCGAAAACGAAGAAGGCAAAATCTTCCTCAATCCGCAAATTTGGGCAGTAATGAGCGGCATAGCCGAAGGCGAACGCGCAAAGCAGTGCATGGACTCCGTAACCAAACATCTACTCCGCGACTACGGCACAATCTTGTTATATCCCGCGTACACAAAAGTGCGCACCGATATAGGCTACATCACACGCTACACCCCGGGCTTGCGCGAAAACGGCGGTGTGTACACCCACGCGGCAACATGGTCAATTTGGGCATACGCACTAATGGGCGACGCAGAAAATGCATACAAAGCGTTCACGCGAATTTGTCCGCCGAATCGTTCAAGCGACATCGACAAATACTTCGCAGAGCCTTATGTAACTCCCGGAAATACAGACGGTCCCGTATCTCCGTTATACGGACGCGGCGGCTGGACGTGGTACACAGGCTCGGCGCAATGGCTGCACCGCATGGCGACCCACTGGATTTTAGGCATACGCCCGACGCACGACGGATTGCTGATAGACCCCCTAATCCCAAAGGATTGGGACGGATTCACCGTAACACGCAATTTCCGCGGCGGCAAATTCAATATAAAGGTAGAAAATCCGAACAAGGTATCGCGCGGCGTTAAGGAGGTGTACATCGACGGCAATCTCGCCTCCGGCAACTTAATTCCAATTATAAGCGGCGAGCATGAAATTAAAGTTATATTAGGTTAAAATTTATATTAAATTAGGAGGTTATTAAGCGTATGTTTAAGTTTAAGAGAATCACATCATTATTACTAGCAATATTCCTATTGGTGAGCGTATCGGCCTGCGGCTCTGACACAAGCAAAAGCGACAGCGGCAGCAGCAGCACACCTGCACCTGCAAAAACCGACACAACAACAACTGACACAACGACCGACACAACAACAGAAACAACCGACACAGCAGACGCAAGCGGCACATCCTACACAGGCGAAAAGGTTAAAATCACCTTCGCAACATGGCAAAACATCGTAGAACAATACGAAGTAGCAGAACGCTTCAACGCGAAAAACCCCAACATCGAAATGGTAGTTGACGATTTCGGCGGCTGGTACGGCGAAGGCAGCCTGCTTGAACGCGTAGCAAGCGGCAATTTCCCCGATATATTCATGGTTGCAAACGTTGACATGACGCTGCAAAATAAGTGGTACACAAACTTAAAGCCCTACCTCGACGCAAATCCGCAAATGCAAATCAACAAAGCAGCAATCGAAGGCTGCACATTCGACAACGACGTATTCATGATGCCCGTATTCCTCTTCACACGTTATGTTATCGTAAACAAAACGCTGCTGAATCAAATGAATATCCCAATGCCCGACCCAGATTGGACACTTGACGACCTCATGACAATCGCAGAAAAAGCTACATCAGGACAAAACCTAGGCTTAAGCGAAGCTATGAGCTGGCTGCAACATGCTCCTGCTATGAAAAATCCGGAAATAAGCTGGGCGGCATGGAATCCTTCCACACAAAAATACCAATTAGACAGCAACTGGGAATACGCTGTTAACTATACGAAGAAACTAATCGACAAAAAACTCACATGGGACTCCCTTGAATTTGGTTTAGAAACACCGTGGACATACGACGAAGGCACAGCCGACAGAGATGCCGCACAAGCAGCATGGGATCAAGCGAAAATCGACAAAGTAGGCACATCAGACTGGACAGCATTCTTCAACCAAGGCGGCTTTGCCACAGTTGCAGACTTCTCATGGGGCATGAACTTTGCTAAGTCCGAATCATTCGGCGGCTGGGAATATGAGTTCTACGCAACACCCGTAGGCGAAAAAGGTATGGCAAAACGTGCAGGCTTAGTTGTAGACGCTATGGCAATAAGCTCCACATGCAAAGCTCCCGACGCTGCATTTGAGTTCATCAAATACATGGCTTCAGCAGAAGGCTATTCTGACCTGGTTGACATCGCCGAAAAATACGACCAAGAATCAATGATGGCAAAATATCCTGACATCGAACCGGGCAGAATCCCCGAAACCTTATCAGTAGGTCACTTACCTGCGACAACAGACCGCGCAGCATTTGACACAATGATTAAAGTAAACAACCTAGACCCCACATTCAACAGAGTAATCGACGCACTGCTAAGCGACGCATACCTCGACGGCTACAAAGTAGTACCCGGCTTCAACGGAGCATACTACGGCATAATCGACAAAGGTATCAAGGAGCAAATCTACCAAGGACAAAAATCCGCAGCAGACGTAGGACCTGAACTCGAACGCTTAGCAAACGAATACACCGACAACGTATTCAAAGCAATCCGCGGCGAATAATCGTATTAATAATCGTAGGGGCGGATTTTATGTCCGCCCGCTGCGTTTTGGGGGTTTTATGTATAAAATAACGCGCATTATAAGCGCGGCACTGCTGGCAGTCATCGTACTGACCTCGGCAGCAAATGCGCAGCCAAAAAAATACCTTCACATCAAGAAGGAGCTTAAACCTTACAGCGAATACTACAGCCAATCAATCTCAGCAGATAACTTTATCGCAGTTGAAAATCTCTCGGATTCCAAAGAGGACTACGACTACGGCAAGCCTGTCAAGCTGCTTGATTCCTACGGCGAATTTTACTTCGACGTAGACATTCCCAATGCCGGATACTACAGCATTTCCGCCGACTACTACGTCCCCTCGGTAAACCTCGAAAACTTCGAGATAGGCGTAAAAATCAACGGCGAATACCAAATCTACGAAAACCGCAGCATTTACCTATACACCGACTGGACGCAGGCCGATGAGGAAGTACGCTTCGACTCCTTCCGCGGACAGGTATCCCCAACGCCGTTGCGCGTGTTCAATTGGAAAACGCAAGCCTTCAATCACACGCAGTACAACCTAAACGGCGGCATAAAATTTTACTTTGAAAAAGGTATAAACCGCGTCAACATCAACACCTACAACGTAGCTGCATTGTTCGGCGACATAACAATTCACACCGACCCTGCAATCCCTTCCTACACCGATTACAAAAGTCAAAACAGCGCAAACTCGCCCGATTATTCCTTAACGATCGAAGCCGAGAACATGGCGGTAAGGTCACAATCCTACATAACCGGGGGACGCATGGACAACTACAACTATTCGCCCTACGACCCGGTGTGGCGATACATCAACAGCTCGAGCTATAGTTGGTATGCCCCCGGCGACTACATCGGCTACGACTTCGAGGTTCCGTCCGACGGCATATACTACATCACCGTCAAGTATCAGCAGGGTGAAAAATACGGCTTCCCTGCATTCAAAAATGTCTACATCGACGGCGGCACACCCTTTGCCGAACTGCAAGGCTACTACTTCCACCACACAGGCGACGCACCTGCTAACGAAACCTTATCGGCGAACGGCGAAAAAGCCGGAATATTCCTAACAAAAGGAAAGCACACCATCACCTTAGAATCCACCGCCGACCCAATCTTTGAAATAAACGAAACCTTGCTCGAGCTTACAGAGCAGCTCACAAACATCGCCCTCGAAATAAAAATCATCACAGGCAACAAAGTCGACAAATACCGCGACTGGGGCATAACAGAATACCTCCCCAATTTAGTGCAAGACTTAAACGGTATCGCCGACACAGTTAACGAATGCTACGAGCAGCTTTACGCAATGGCGGGCAGGCAATGCTCCTTCTTCGCGTCGCTTAAATCGGCAGAGCGGCAGCTTCGCAGCTTCGCCGAAAAGACAGACACCCTCGTGAACAACGTTGACCAGCTCAACGACTTATCCGCCCTGCTTTCGATCCCGAACGTCCTTGAGCAGATAATGAACGTCGATTGCATATACGTTTCGGGTGCGGATTACGACATCCCCGAACCAAAGCTCGGCTTCCTCGAATCCGCATATATGGAATTGCAAAAGTTTATCGTATCCTTCACCAACCCTATTACGATGGAAGAAACGAAGGAAAAGGATAAGCTGAACGTATGGGTTGCGCGCTCGCTGTCGCACATTGAAACGCTGCAATCCTTGATTGAAGCTGACTTCACTCCAAATACGGATATAGAAGTAAACATAAGCGCAATGCCTGACGAGCAGCGGCTGCTGCTTGCAATGGCTGCAAACAACGGCCCCGATGTTTTACTCGGCGGTACAAACTATCGCCCCTTCGACTTCGCACTGCGCGGAGCTATGACAGACTTGCGGCAGTTTGACGATTTCCCCGAAGTGGCAAAGCAATTCGACTCCGACTTCTTCGTCCCCTTCGTACTCGACGACGGAGTGTACGCACTGCCCGAAACCTTGAACATGACAGTGCTTTTCTACCGCAAGGACATACTGGAAGCACTGGAATTGAACGTACCCGATACATGGGACGACGTTATATCGATGCTGCCCGCGCTATCACGCTACGGCATGAACTTTAACACGAGCATATCCTCCGTAGCAGGAACAAAGCACCTCGGCGTAACCGCGCCGATTATTCAGCAATTCGGCGGCAGCTTATATTCCGAAGATGGCACTCGCGTCGAGCTGGGCGACCCAAAAACCATGAAGGCATTAAAGCTAATGACCGACTTATTCGTCCGCTACAATATGCCGACCGAAATCCCAAACTTCTACGCAGGCTTCAGAAACGGACGCACACCAATCGGCGTAGGCGACTTCAACACATACCTGCTCATACGCTACGCCTCCCCCGAGCTCGCAGGCTTATGGGACATCGCGCCGCTGGTAGGCATGAAGCAGGAAAACGGCGAAGTCGTGCGCTATCAGCCCACAGTCGGAAGCTGCGTATTCATGCCAAGTTCCGCCGAAAATCCGGACAACGCGTGGGAATTTATGAAGTGGTGGGTAAGCACAGACACTCAAACAAAATACGCACAAAACCTACGAATAAGCTTCGGCCCGCAATACATCTGGCTTTCTGCCAACATCGATTCCTTCTCCCAAGCAACGGCAATGCCTCGCACGCACAAAGAAGTCGTGCTGGAGCAATTCTCCCACGCAATGGAGATTCCGCGAAACCCCGCCTACTTCTCAGTTGAAAGAGAAATCTCAAACATATGGTCGTCGGTAGTGCTAAACGGAATCCCCCTGCGTGAAGCAACCGACAAAGCAATACTCTTAAGCAATCGCGAAATCGCCAAAAAGCTGCGCGAATTCCGCTACATCGACGACGAAGGCAACCTGCTACGCCCCTTTGAAATGGCAACCGCCGAAAAAATCGACAGATGGAAGGAGGGACTGGAATGAACGACACATTAACCAAGCCAAGGCAATCCGCCCCTATCAAAGCAAAGCCTCTGCAAAAGCAAAAGCTTAAATCCAAGTTCGACTTCAACATCCCGCTGCTGCTTTTCCCATACGGCCTGCTGTTCTGCACATTCATACTAGCCCCTGTAATCATGGCTGTAGTCCTCTCCTTCACCTACTTCAACACGGTGCAGCCGCCTGTATTCAATGGCGTCAAAAACTACATCGACATACTGACGCAAGACACGGTATTCATGCAAAAGGTGCTGCCGAACACGTTGCAATTCTCACTTATCGTAGGCCCCGGAAGCTACGCGCTGCAATACCTCCTAGCGTGGGCATTAGCGCAAGTGCCCAAGGGCATACGCATGGTGCTCGCCCTGGTATTCTATTCTCCATCCATGACAGCAGGCGTAACCATGACCGTTATATGGAGGGTAGTCTTCTCCGGCGACAGAGTAGGCTACCTCAACAGCTTTCTGCTCCTCAACGGCTTTATCGAAAAGCCGATAGCCTTCCTGCAATCGCCTGAAACACTGATGCCGATAATGATATTCGTGACCCTTTGGTCGTCGATGGGCATAGGCTTCCTCGCGATGCTAGGCGGAATCCTAAACATCGACCAAGAGATTTACGAAGCAGGATATGTCGACGGAATAAAGAATCGCTTCCAAGAAACCTTCTACATCACGATTCCGTCGATGAAGCCGCAAATGCTTTTCGGCGCAGTTATGGCAATCGTAGGCACATTTAACGCAGGGCAAATAGGCGTAGACCTCTCCGGAACAAACCCGACTCCGCTTAACGCAGGGCAGCTCGTCGTAAATCACATCGAGGACTACGGACTTCTCCGCTACGACATGGGCACGGCAACCGCCCTTGCAGTAATACTGCTTCTAATGATATTCGTCTTTTCAAAAGTCGCAAACAAGCTGTTTGCCAACAAAGATTAAGGGAGGTTATGGCATGAGTAAATTTCAAGGAAGCAAAATCAACCCCACACGCTACAGCAAAAGCCAAATCCCCTTCTACATCGTACTGCTGCCCCTCGCCGTATTCATGGCTCTGCCGATTGTCTACATCTTTTCAACAGCGTTAAAGCCTATGGATGAGTTGTTCGCATTCCCTCCGCGATTTCTAGTGCGACGTCCGACGTGGGATAATTTCCGCGAACTCAACTATATGTTCAACAATGTATCCGTTCCCTTTTCTCGATACATGTTCAACAGCTTAGCAAGCTCACTGGTTATTGTTATAGCTACAATATTCCTTTCGGTTTCGGGCTCGTTCGCTCTTTCAAAGAAAAGGTTTAAGGCAAAGGCGGCGCTGTTCGCGATAAACACAGCCGCACTTATGTTCGTACCTGTAGTTGTACGTATCCCGCGATACCTCATCGTGGAAAAGCTCGGCTTACTCGACAGCTTCGCGATACTGATACTGCCGATGGTAGCAATGCCAATCGGACTGTTCCTTATAAAGCAATATATGGACCAAGTGCCGGACGCCTTAATCGAAGCCGCGCGAATCGACGGCGCAAACGACTTCTACATCCTATGGCGCATTGTCACTCCTGTAATAATGCCGGCAATAGCAACAGTCGCGATAATCTCATTCCAAACATCATGGAATACAGCGGAGGCCGCAACCTACTACGTAAACGTCGAACACAATAAAACCTTCGCCTATTATATCACTCTCATATCAACCGCCGCAGGCAACAACGTTGCCGCAGCAGGAATATCCGCCGCAAGCTCATTGATTTTGTTTATACCAAACTTCATCATCTTTTTAGCGATGCAAAGCAAGGTTATAAACACAATGGCTCATTCGGGTATTAAATAGGAGCGCATATGAGAAAAAGATTATTCATCAAGCTTGCGGCAATCGCCGCAACAATGCTGCTCATGCTGCAAACCGCAGCAAGCTGTATGTCCACAAGCTACACCTACTTTGAAACAATCAACCGCAACTATGAAAGGTCGCAGGACGCGTATGTTCCGTCCGGCATATACATGCACCTAGGCCTAAAGGACGCAAGCGACTTATTCGTCCTGGGAAGCACGCTGTACATCGCCGACACAGGCAACAAACGAATCCTTGTGCTTGACAAAGACACAGAGGAAGTAACCGTAATCGGCGAGGGCATACTGTCCGAGCCAACAGGCGTAGCCGCAGATTCACAAGGCCGAATCTACGTAGCCGACTACGCCAACAAAGAAGCCTACCGCTTCAGCAAAAACGGCGAGCTTGAATTCACCTTCACAAAGCCAACCTCACCGAATTTCGGCAAAGGCAGCTATAACCCGAAAAAGATTGCCCCCACCGACGACGGTGGCGTCTACATCGTAAGCGAAGGTTCAACGGCCGGCATACTGCTTATAAGCGGCAACGGCTTATTCCTAGGCTACTTTGCGTCGAACAACGTGCAGATGTCGCTCTTTGAGCGAATCCGCGACATATTCCTCACAGACAGCCAAAAAGCAGGCTTCATCCGCCGCACACCTCCCTCCTTCGGCAACATACTCCGCGCAGAGGACGGACTTGTCTACACAACAAACCTCGGTCAATTCACCGACGGAATAAAAAAACTGAGCATAGCAGGTCTTAACATGCTCGAAAACCGAATAATCCTAAACGAACCCGCCGACCTATGCGTATCAGTCGACGGCAGAATGATGGTACTCGACAACAGGGGCTCTATATACGAGCTAACCGCCGACGGCGTGCTAATCTGTGCATACGCAGGCTCGTCCGACAAAACAGACACTATCGGATTATTCGAGCTTGCCACAGGCTTAGGCACAGACCACGACGGCAACGTCTACGTCCTCGACAGCGTGAAAAACTACATTCAGGTTTTCAGCCCCACAACCTTCATGGCAGGCATACACAAGGCCTTAAACGACTACAACGACGGCAACTACGACGAAAGCCTCACGGTGTTCAAAGACGTGCTGCGCCTAAACGACGTATCCTTCCTAGCCCACTACTACACAGGCAAAAACTATCTGCAAAAAGCCGACTACGACAGCGCGATTAATCACTTCAAAATCGCCAACGCACGCGGCTCATACTCCGACGCGTATTGGGAAATACGCAACATTTGGCTACAAAAATACCTAGGCTATATCATCGTAGGCATAGGCATATTCTATGTTCTGTATGAGATTCTGTCGCGACTCAACAAAAAATTCAAGTTCTACCAAAGCAAGGGCAGCTTGAAGAAGCTTCTGCAATACCGCTTCATCTTCGACATCTCACGTCTAAAGCACCAGCTGTTCCATCCCAACGACAACGCCTACGACGTAAAGGTGAAAACTACAGGAACGTATGCCTCTGCGACATTCATCTACGCGCTGCTCCTAGCCTTAGCAGCATTGCAGCAGGTAGGCAGCGGCTTCATCTTCAGCGCGTGGCAAAACGACTTTTCAGTCGTAAACTTCCTAGGCTACTTCATCGGAATAATCGCACTGTTCATAATAGGCAACTTCTTCATAAGCGCGATAAACGAAGGCAACGGCACGCTGCGCACAATCTACGTCGGCGTCGCATACTCCTTCGCCCCTGCGATATTTATCCTACCCATCATAATACTCTTCTCGAACGTCGCGACGCGCAACGAAGCCTTCCTCGTAAACTTCGCAATGGGCGGAGTTATCGTGTGGGTCGCAATAAACATCTTCCTCACGATTATCGAGATTCACGAGTACAGCTTCAAGCAATCGGTGATAAACATTTTCCTAACGCTATTCTTTATGGCTGTGGCAGTGCTTGTATTCTCAATGCTCTACCTACTGGTTATGCAGGTTGTAAACTTTGGCGCTGATATTGTTACGGAGGTGATGCTGCGTGTCAGGACGTAAAATTAAGCTAATAATTCTAGCTGCGGCGATAATCACCGCCGCTATTGCATTCGCAGTATTCGCAAGCGACGCCGCCCCCACATTCGTAGCCGACCCTGCACCGGGGCAGCTGTCCATACTAAACAGCGTAGTCGCCGACCAAACAGGCACATTCGAGCCATACCACGAAATCGAGCAAGCCGACAGCCTAGTTTGCGAAAACAAAAACTTCGCCCTCTACCTAAACCAAGACGAATTTTTCGTCAAGGTACAGGACAAACGCAACGGCTACATTTGGTCAAGCGCAATCCCCCAAGACAAAACCGAAGGCATGAACGACGAGTGGCAACGCTACGCAATGTCCGCATTCATACTCGAATACTACAACGCTACAGGCGGATTAAATCGCTCACTCTCGCGCAGCGACAAAACTCGCCCCACGTTCAGCTTAAACAGCAACGGCTTTTCCACCGAAGTTGAATTTGCCGAAGCTGAGGCGAAGCTCACAGCAATATTCACGCTAACCGAAAGCGGACTATCAGTCGAAATCCCCGACGCTTCAATCACGCGCACAGGCGAAAACATTCCCGCGCGCATATCGGTAATGCCCTTCTTCGGCGCAGTATACAAAGACGAAATCCCCGGCTACTCATTTATCCCTGACGGAAGCGGCGCACTCGTACGCTTCACGGAAGCAAAAAACTTCCTTAGCGGATTCTCCGGACGCGTCTACGGCAACGACTACGGCGTAGCCTCACGCGTAATATCGCAGATAATCGACCCCAAAACCCTATCACTGCCCATCTTCGGAATGGTCCACGGCGTAGGCAACAACGCCTTTATCGCAGTAGCCGAAAGCGGCGACGCCTTCATGGAGCTAACCCTAAGCCCCGCAGGCGAAACCACCGACTACAACAACGTAAACGCACGCTTCATCTACCAAGACACATACCAACAGCCCACAGGCAAAAACTCCCCAAGCTTCGTAGCGCAGCTCCCCTACTCCAACTCTGTCAACGCCAAAATGCACTACTACCTATTGCAAGGCGACGACGCAGACTATTCAGGCATGGCGCGCACATACCGCTCCTACCTCGAGCAAAAGGGGATTCTAAAGCAAAACGACGTAAAGTTCGGCATAAAGCTTGATACAATCATGGCAGAACCTGCACGCGGCGCAATCACAAACCAACTGCTAATCATGACAAAGCTAAAGGACGCAGAAGATTATGTCAACCGCTTACGCCTCCAAGGCGTCGACAACATGACAATGCAGCTTATTGGCTACGAGCCAAACGGACTAAACGGCCACAAGCTAGACAACATCAATGTCGAAAGCAAAATCGGCGGCGAAAAAGCCCTCTCCTCCCTCTACAACAAACTGTCGGAAGGGCAAGACACTCTCATACTGTACCACGACTTCAAGCGCGGCTACGAAAACCAATACATTCGCGGAAGCGTAGCATTTCACGCCAACGGAAGCGCAATAGACCAGCGCGACCCAATGAAGCCGCTGTATCAGCAATCCTACTATCAAAGCCTAAGCTTCGTAAACCAAATGCTGGATAAACTCGCCAAAAAGCCGCAATACATGCGCTCCGCCGCACTAGCACGATTAGGTTCAGAGTTATACTCCGAATTCAAAGACAACTCCCCCCTAATGCGCGAACAAGTAATGGCTGAAACGCAAAACTTACTCCAAAAAGCAAGCGACACCTTCGACACAGTCGCCCTATACACCCCCAACGCCTACGCATTCGGCGGAATGACCGCCGCCTACGACCTACCGCTGACGCACTCCGCCCTAATCTACGAAACGGACGCCGTCCCCTTCCTTCAAATGGTATTGTCAGGCAGCGTAGCAATGTACGGCGACGCACTCAATTACGGTACAGGGCAAGTATCCGACCTGCTGCGTCAAATCGACTTCGGCGTATACCCAAGCTACATCGTAACAGAAGAGCCTGCGAACAAACTCTCACTTTCCAATCTCAACAACGTATTCTCCTCACGCTTCGATGATTGGGAAGAAAACATCGTTAAGTCCTACGCCTACATGAAGGATATTATGCAAGCCGTAGAGGGCGTAAAAATCCACAAGCGGCACTCTCCGGTAGACGGACTTGCAATCAACGACTACGAAAACGGCTGCACAATCGCCGTAAACTACACCGACGAACCACTGCAATACGCAAACGAAACGATACCCCCCATCTCAGCAAAGCTGATTAAAGGAGGTACAAGATGAAGCCAAAAGCCAAGCAATTAAGCTTCTCCAAATCGCCAATCTCCTTTATCAAAAGATTCATGGGCAAGCACAAAAACCTATTCATCGGTCTAGGCTTCATCATGCCGTGGATTGTAGGCTTCGTGATGTTCACAGCCTTCCCCCTATATTCATCGGTGCAGTACAGCATAAGCAAGGTCGAGTTCCTGCTCCAAGGCATAAACCTTAAAAGCGTCGGCTTCAAAAACTTCTCCGACGTAATAATGACCGACCCCACCTTCAAATTGGCATTGCCGCAGTACATCTTCAACCTAGCGACATTCGTCCCCATGATACTCGTGTTCTCAATATTGCTAGCACTCATGCTCAACCAAAAGCTAAAGCTGCGCAAAATCTACCGCGCAATATTCTTCCTCCCTGTTATCATCATGAGCGGACCTGTTGTAACAAGCCTAAGCACAATGGGCGCGACAACCCTCGCAGGAATGGTCGACTTCCCCGTGTACAAATTCCTACAAATGTCGCTGCCCCCCATGGTCGCCGCGCCGATACTCTACATCTTCCAAAACGTAGTGCTAATCCTATGGTTCTGCGGCGTACAAATACTGCTATTCCTATCCGGACTGCAAAAGTCGGATAAGTCAATTTATGAAGCGGCAGCAGTTGACGGAGCAAGCGGCTGGCAATGCTTCTGGCGAATAACGCTTCCTGTAATGCGCCCCTTCTTCCTCCTCAACGCGATATACACAATCGTCGAGGTATCGATGAACGGACAAAACCCAATCATCACATTTATCCAAAAAGCGATGTTCAATCCGCAGCAGGGCTTCGGCTTTGCCGCAGCAACATCATGGATATACTTTGCCGTAATGCTAGTCGCCGTGCTGATTGCATACTTCGCCTTCGGCTTCGAGCCAAAGCAAAAGGTATACATGTCCACGCGCTTTTTAGGAAAGAGGTAAACTATGACAAACAGGCTTGCTCAAAAAACCATAAAGAAAATATTCTACGGCAGCAAGGAAAAGCCTGCGATATTGCTGACGCTGTTCCTGTATGTTATGATTATTTCGATAAGCTTTGTATTCCTCCTTCCTATACTAACAATGCTGTCGGAGGGACTAAAGAATCCGCGCGACTTGCTTAATCCGCTCGTGCGCTGGATTCCGTCGCAGCTATTTTTCGAGAACTTCCGCCGCGCGTGGATAGTAATGGGCGGCATGAACACAATCGTGTCCTCGACGCTCATGTTCCTAGCAATCGCAGCAGCGCAAACATTTTCCGCCGCAGTTGTAGGCTACGGCTTCGCGAAGTATCCGACAAAGCTTATAACGCTGCTGTTCGGCGTAATGCTGATGACCTTCATCATACCCGAACAGGTAACAATGCTTCCGCGCTACATCATGTTCCGCGACTACAACATGCTGAAAACCTTCTTCCCCTTCCTAATCCCGGCGGTGCTCGGCAACGGACTTAAAAACGCAATATTCATCTTAATCTTCTACCAATTCTTCCGCCTCACCCCAAAGTCACTGGACGAGGCAGCATACGTAGACGGCGCCGGCTTTTTCAAGGTATTCCTGCGCATCAACATGGCGCTTGCCGCCCCTGCGATAATAGTAGTATTCGTATTCTCGTTCGTATGGCACTGGAACGAAACCTACCTAGCCGGCATGTACTTCGACACGACGATTAAGACAATGCCGCTGCTACTCGAACGCTTCACAACCAACTACGAAAACATGTTCCGCGCAGCAGGCACATCTGCCGAACACATGCTTCGCCTAAACGAAGCCGTACGCATGTCCGCCGTCCTAATCACCATCGCCCCACTAATCGTCCTCTACGCCATAGTCGAACAAAAGCTAGTCGAAAGCATAGACAGAGCCGGTATCACAGGCGAATAACCCAAAAAACCATAACCAACTGCGGTTATGGTTTTTATTTATGAAAAAACTATTGCATTTTCCGCTCACATATGCTATAATAAACCAAATAGCCGCAACACGGCGCACGAAAGGAGTTCATGACAATGAAAAAAACACAAGAGGTAGTTTTAGCTTAAAACTGAATATGGCGTGATGAAAAAATGAGCAAGCTCACATTTATTTGTCGTGCCGCAAAGTGACCTTTTGTGAATACTATAGCTATGGGCTGATAGGCACACTTTTGGGTGTGTTATTTTTATACCCAAAACGCTTGTGCTGCATTTAAATATACAGCCGCAGCGGTAGTAGCCCAATCCGATAATTTGTTTGGATTGCATAAAGGCTGCTGCCCTGCGGCTTTTTCACGCCCAAAACTAACGGGAGATTATTGTATGAACAGACTTATCAAGATTTTAGGTAATTGCGACCTTAGCGACGTTTCGTCGCTGCGCAAGCTTTATACTAATAATTACGGAAATGTATACCAATTTGAAGACACACAAATTACATGCGAGGAAACACACCGAACCACGCCCGAAATCGTGCGCTTTATCATCTCGATTCCGATGGATAGACTTTTCCCTGAACGCGATACATCGGCGGATAATGCGATTGCGGACTTTGCACTACGGCTATTCTGCCGCCGATTGCAGGCAATCGAATTGGCAAAGACGCACGATTCCAAGAAAGAAAAGTTTACAGGAAAGATAATATATCACGCCCCGGGGCAAACTGTGCTTCCGCGAAACAGCGCGTACATCGCCGACGATATGCTACACCTGACGCTGAAAATCCGTTTCCCCGTCTATATGATGGAGAAGCGCACTGTCGTAAACGGAAAGCTCTCGGTGCGAATCGTTCGCAAGGAGCTTGCAAAAGCTATCCGCGACACAATCAACAACTTCAATCGCGTATTGTGCGCAGAGCGAATCGCCGCACAAAAGCGTCAGCGCGAAATTCGCGCAATCATGCGCGACCGCGGATACGTCGCGTTTATCGCAAACGGAAGCATACTGCCGCGAAAGGAACTGTCCGACCTGCCGCTTCCAACAGCCGTACGCTTCACATCTCCACCCCAAGACGAAGTCACCCTCGAACTATCCGACGGCACAAACATCAGCGGCATGGCAGTAAAGCGCGGCGTAACCGTAATCACAGGCGGCGGCTACTCAGGCAAAAGCACACTGCTCAACGCAATGCTGCGCGGCATATACGACCACATTCCCGGCGACGGCCGCGAATATTGCCTTACGGACACCGACTGCTTCAAAATCATAGCAGAGGACGGACGCCGCGTAGGTTCACTCGACATCTCGCCCTTCATCCGCAGCTCACCGCACATGAACATGTCGCGCTTTTCCACCGAACACGCAAGCGGCAGCACGTCCCAAGCCTCCAACATAATGGAAGCAATCGCCTTCGGCTGCAAACTACTCTTAGTCGACGAGGACAGAACGGCGACCAACTTCATGATACGCGACGCACGCATGAAGCAGCTTATCCAAAACGACCCCATCATCCCCTTCACCGACCGCGTGCGGCAGCTTTATCGCGAAGCAGGAGTTTCAACCGTGCTGATAATCGGCGGAAGCAGCGAGTATCTCGACATAGCCGACAACCTCTACTTTATGGAAAACTTCCGCATAAGCAACTTCCGGGAACAAGCGGAGCAGCACCGCATCCACCCCTACGAATATTTCGACGTTCGCGACACACGCACTATCCGTTGGACGCAGCCGCGCATTCTTGCGCCCGACACCTTCACCGCGTTCACACGCAACGCCGAAAGCGGAAAGTTAAAGGAAGGCTTAAAAGTCGACGGCGCACTAATACACGTCGGCGACATCAAAGCAGACGTAGCACGCATTGAATCGATTGTGTCCGACGAACAAATCGCCGCAATAGTGTGGATTTGCAGATACATCTCCGCACGCTGCGCAGGAAAACCCATTAACTTGATGACAGAGGTTAAATCGGTATACGATAAAATACGCAACGAAAATTTCTCCTTCCTGCTAAGCTCTGCATTCGCCATACCTGATGTACTGGAATTGCCGCATTTACCCGATATGCTAGCGGCACTCACACGCATGAGCATAGTCGAGTTTCAAAAATAACGTTTATACCGCCTCGGCGTTATAATATAAAAATTTCCGCGAAAGGACTGATTGACATGACTTATTCATTTAACATCGCAATCATCAAAAACAGGAGGGCGACTATAATTTAACCCTCCGTAAAAATTTGGAGGATATATGTTAAGTAATCAAACAAGTAAGGAAATAACTAATACAACTGATGTTATGAATATGCGCAAGCATTGGTGGGGCTGTGTGTACGACCAATTCGAGAACGACACCAAGGACGTAAAGCTGCTGCTGGATTTAATAGGCGAACAGTCGCAGAATTTATTTGAAGTATGCTGCGGCACAGGTCGCGCACTTGTGCCGTTGGCACAGGCAGGGCATACCGCGACAGGCATAGACATAGACGAGGGTATGCTCGCGCGGATTCCCGCAAAAGCGCAAGGGCTGCACAACCTCACCTATACGCACGCGGACGCACTCACCACGGATTGGGGCAGCGGCTACGATGTAGTCGTACTCGGCGACAATACGCTGATGAACATCACAAATCGCGAGGACGATAAAGCCGCTCAAATGCTGCTTATCGAAAAGGCGTCGGACGCGCTAAAGGTAGGCGGACACTTCTTCCTCACATTCGACAACTATCCCGCGCCCGAAGAAATTTTCAACTCAAATAACAACGGCACGATAAACTACAAAGGCACAGACGACGCAGGCGTGTACGGCGAAATCTACAACTACGGCGGACGCTACAATCCAATAACGCGCATTGCGACATGGAATCTGCACGCCGAACTTACAACTCCCGACGGCGCAAAGCACATCGTACCGGAATTCGGCTACAAATACGTATGCACACGAGAAGAAGTACACGGTTGGCTTGCGAACGCAGGCTTTGTAATCGAACACGAATACGGCGACTGCAACCGCGCACCCTTCGAGGGAAAGCAAGGCTGGGACATCATATGGGCGCGTAAAGTCCGCGACCGCGCACTCACTCCCGAACAAGAGGAAATCAAGGGGCATTGGTACGCCTACATCTACGAGCAGCAGGTAATCCAAGCTGAAGAAGTCGAGTTCATGCAAAAAACCATCGGCAGCGAACCGCGCAATGTATTGGAAGTAGCGTGCGGCGGCGGACGTATACTCGCGCCCCTGGCAAAGGCAGGGCATACCGTCACAGGCTTCGACATCGACAAATACATGCTCGAACGCTGCAAGATGAAAATAGCAGGAATGGACAACGCAAGCTGCCACTACGCCAACGCACTGCTTGACGATTGGGGCAGCGGCTACGACGCAGTAGTCCTCGCCGGAAATATCCTAATCAACATCGTCACCGACGCCGACTACGCAGAAGCGCAGCAATTGTTTATTCAAAAAGCAGCAGCCGCGCTAAAACAAGGCGGTCATCTCCACCTAGACTTCGGCTGCCACAAACGCACCAACCCAGTATCCGACGGCGAGTGGACAGTATTCGAGGGCGTAGACGACCGCGGCACCTACGGCAAATTCATAGTAGTAGGCGGCGAATATGACGTAATCTCGCAGAGGGACAAACGCAGCAGCCGTCGCTACGAAATAACTCCGGCAAGCGGCAACACCTTCACCTACTCATTTGAAAATCTCAAGCATTACCCCACACTAGCGCAAGCGCACGCATGGCTTGCCGACGCAGGCTTTGCAATCGAACGAGAATGCGGCGGCTAAGACCATCGCCCCATCGACGAAAGCGTGGATGGCAACCGCGCAATCATTTGGGCGAAAAAGCTATAATCGAACAAACGAATAAACAGTTGCATTTCCTCCCAAACTATTATATAATGTAAGTAATTGAATACAATAAAGGCATTGACGAGGAGGAGTACGCACAAATCCAATGCGCAGAGAGGGAGCGGCCGGTGTAAGCTCCCGTGAGGAAGTGCGGAAGGTAGCCTCTGAGCTGTGAACCGAACGGAGTTTTCTTAGTAGGCTTCAACGGAATTTCCACCGTTATAGGGAAAGCGATATCGGATATCGCTGCTTTGCGCAGCCTTATCCCGTATCGGCAAAGTGCAGGGGAGAAACCTCTGAATTTGGGTGGTACCGCGGGCAATAATGTTCGTCCCAAGCAGATTATCTGCTTGGGACTTTTTATTGTATTCGGTAATCTAAAATCGGAGGTTATTATGGAAAAGCATTACAATTTCACGGAGATTGAAAGGCAAATGCAGGAGCTTTGGCAGCGTGATGAAACGTATCGGTTTGACAAAAACGCGGCGGGCGAGATTTACTCAATCGATACACCACCGCCGACTGTTAGCGGAAGCTTGCACATTGGGCATTTGTTTTCATATACGCAGGCGGAGATGATTGCGCGCTTTCGCCGAATGAATGGGCACAACGTATTCTATCCGTTCGGCTTCGACGACAATGGACTGCCGACAGAGCGGCTCGTTGAGCGCGACGAGGGCATACGCGCGAACGCGTTGCCACGCAGTGAGTTCGCCGAAAGGTGCATGAACGTCGCGCAAAAGTACGAAGCAGAATTCACATCATTGTGGAAATCCCTAGGCTTTTCGGTAGATTGGTCACTGCAATATCGAACAATCAGCCCCGAGGTACAAAAAATCTCGCAGCAG
This sequence comes from uncultured Eubacteriales bacterium, assembly GCA_964479875.1. GTDB lineage: Bacteria > Bacillota > Clostridia > Monoglobales > CAYZNM01 > CAYZNM01. The sequence goes on along the minus strand of CAYZNM010000010.1, from coordinate 25,717 downwards.
CTATTCCTCGAGCTTGCCAAAAGCGGAAAGGCGTACACAAAAGAAGCCCCCGTGCTGTGGTGTACCGAATGTCAAACCTCAATCGCACAAGCCGAGCTTGACACTGCCGACATCGACAGCACCTTCAACTATATCCCCTTCGCAGTAGGCAGCGCCACACTCGAGGTTGCGACCACGCGCCCCGAATTACTCTACGGCTGCGTATGCCTATTCGTACACCCAAACGACGCACGCTACGCCAAATACATCGGCGAATCCGCAACAGTTCCGCTCTACAACTACGAAATCCCCATTCTGTCCGACGAAAAAGTAAGCATTGACAAAGGCACAGGCGTAGTAATGTGCGCCACCTTCGGCGACAGCACCGACGCAGAGTGGTACGCACAGCACAACCTACCCTACCGCAAAATCATCACCCCCAACGGTCACATCGCCGACGACGTACCATATATAGGCGGACTAAAAACAATCGCCGCACGCAAGCAAATCATACAGCTACTCCAACAAAAAGCCCTACTGCTAAAATCCGAAACCATAACCCACACCGTAGGCATACACGAACGCTGCGGAAAAGAAACCGAATTAATCCCCTCGCACCAATGGTACATCGACGTACTGTGCGAACGGGATAGCTTCCTCAAAGCCGCCGACGAAATCAATTGGTATCCGCCGCAGATGAAAAATCGCTACATCGAGTGGGTAGAAAACCTAAAGTGGGACTGGTGCATATCACGGCAGCGATACTTCGGCGTGCCGTTCCCTCTATGGTATTGCGCGGATTGCGGAAAGCCTGCGTTTGCCGAAGAGAAGCAACTCCCATTAAATCCCATCGAAACAGAATATCAAGGGCAATGCGATTGCGGCTGCACGCAATTCACGCCCGAACGCGCAGTGCTAGACACGTGGGCGACATCCAGCATTACGCCGCAGATAAACGCGCGGCTCGGCATACCAACATCGCCCATGACTATGCGCACTCACGCGCACGAAATAATCCGCACATGGACGTTCTACACAATCGTGCGCAGTCTGTATCACACGGGCAAGATTCCGTGGAAAGACCTGATGATAAGCGGATTTATCCTAGCCAAAAAGGGCGAAAAGATTAGCAAATCCAAAAGCAACAACGCACTAGAACCAACGGCGTTAATTGCCGCACATTCCGCTGACGTGCTAAGATATTGGGCGGCAAGCGCAAAATTAGGCACCGACAGCTTCTTCTCGCCCGACGAGCTTTCAATCCCCAAGCGATTCATCACAAAACTGTGGAACGCCTGCAAATTCGCAATCTCGCACCTGCAAGACTATAACGCGGACGCCACTCCCGACCTGCTTCCAATCGACAGATGGATACTAGAACGTGCAAGCGAAGCTACGCAAAAAGCCGCAAAGCTACTATACCAATACGAAGTAGGCTCTGCACGCCACGAAATCGACGAGCTATTCTGGAAAGACTTCTGCGACAACTACCTAGAAGCAGCCAAAGAACGCCTATACCGCCCCGATATTCACGGCGCAGCACAACGCGCAAGCGGACAGCACGCCCTATACCGCACCTCCCTCACAATCCTAAAGCTGTACGTAATCTACGTCCCACACATCACCGAATATATCTACCAACAATTCTTCAAGCAGCACGAAAAAGCAAGCTCAATCTACCTGCTGCAATGGGAGCGACCGCGCACCCCAGACACAAACCTACTATCATTCGGCGACAAGCTAAAGGAAGTGTTATTCGACATGCGCAAGCACAAGTCCGAGCACAACCTCTCAATGCGAGCCGAACTCGAACGTCTTCAAATCACAACAACGCCCCAATTCGCCGATTGGTTCGCACAAAGCCACGCCGACATAAAAGCCTGCTCCAACGCAAAACAAATCGTAATTATAACAGAATAGCACGCAGGACGGGAAACCCGTCCCCTACATATCACGCACGTTTTGTTCCGCTCAATCATAGAATGTACCAAATATAGTTTAAGGAGTGAAGAAATGCCTACTGACAATAATTATATCAAGCAGTATGCTTTAACAAGCTTGCTGCGCAGGCTGTGGGAGCAGCACATTTTTTGGACGCGTAACTTTATCACAAGCGTAGCAGCAGGAACTAAAGACGTGGACTTGGTGACAAGGCGCTTGTTGCAGAATCCGTCCGACTTCGCAGTAGTATTCGACAATTTCTACGGCAACCAAACAGGCGACAAATTCAAGGAGCTGCTGACCGAACACTTAAGCATAGCCGGGGACCTAGTAAAAGCCGCAAAAGCAGGCGAAAACGAAAAAGTAAAAGAACTTGAACAAAAGTGGTACGCTAACGCCGACCAAATCGCAGCATTCCTGGCAAGCCTAAACCCCTACTGGTCAGAGGAAAAGTGGAAGCAGCTCATGCACGAACACCTTGAGATGACCGAAAATGAAGCGATAAAAAGACTAAAAGGCGAGTACGCCTCGGACATAGCCGCATTCGACGCAATCGAAAACGAAGCAATTAAGATGGCCGACTACATGGCAAGCGGACTTATAAAGCAGTTTAACCTATAGTACATACGAAAAAGCATCAAATAAAAAGGCGGCTCACGCGAGCCGCCCATTTTATTGGTATTAATAGTTTTCTGTTCTGTAGAATGTGATAGCTTCCGGGTCTTTGTCGTAAACAGATTGCAGGAAGTCTTTGTATTCTTGCAAGCCTGCCTTGTATAATGTATCAAGGTAGGAAGCGATAATCTTTTCGGATTCAGCTTCTGTCTTAGCAACAACGGCTTGAACTAACATCTTCGCCCACTCTTCGTTGTTGATAACAGCGTCGAGGTTCGGTGTGATTTCAGCCATTTCCGGGTCGCCTAAGAATGCAAGCGCGGAACGACCTTCACCCATCTGCTTTAAGGTAACTGTTTCGGGTTCGACTAATTCTAGAATCTCTGCTTTTTTAACTTCGGCAATGTTGTAATCAATACCTGCAAGTCTTTCGCCAAAGTCTACTTCTGCGTCATTATCTGTAGAACCTAAAATCCAGCCCATAAAGCCGCCGCTGGGCGAGAAGCCCCATTTATCTTTAAACGCCATTCCGTCTTCTACTGATTCGTTGTATACATCTTCGCGCATACGCGGGAAGCCGTCAGAATTGTAGTCAAATGTTTGACCTTCAAGACCATATTGCCACAGTGTTTTGCCTTGCTTTGTAGCTAGGAAGTCGGCATACTTTACGATTTCCTGCGGATTTTGTGTGCCGGAAATAATTTCCCATGAGCAGTAACCTGTTCTTGCAACGCCGTACATTCTGGAGCTGTCGCCTTCATGATTTTGAATATGAACGAGCGGCACATAGTTGTACATACCTTGAATTTCGTGGAAGCCGCCCATTGCTGTAATCGCGTATGAGCCGTTATTTTCCGCTTCTTCCGCTCTTGTGTTTTCCATTGTGAAGAATTCCGGGTGCAGGAAGTCTTTTTCTATTAAAGTGCGCATAGCTTTAACTTGCTTCATAGCCCATTCTGTTTCGGCTGTGTGCATGATTTTGCCGTCAACTACGCCAAAGCGTGTGCCGTTGCCCCAGTCGAAGGGTCTGTAAACTGTTGAAACAGGCTTGCCGCCCCATACGCGCGGACCGATTACATAAACAGGTCTGCTGTTGGCGTCGGTGAAGCCGCCGTCGTATATCTTTTGGCAATAGTCAAGGAAGTCTTCCCATGTTCTGATGTCCTTGGACTTAACGCCTAATGATTCATAAATATCACGGCGAACCTTGAGGTCGGACTGTTGTCCGTCGAATTTAACATCAGACGCTTCCTTCGGTCTGCCTATGTTCATGTGCATGATGTATACAGCACCGTTAAATTCCGGTCTGTGTACGATACCATCATATGTGTCTTGCGGAAGGAAGTTTCTGTCGTTGTATTGCTTATAAACTTGTGTATCAGCTAGGTAGGAAGAAATGTCTTCAAACATGCCTTGGCTTGCAGCCTTGAACAATACAGAAGCTTCAGGTCTGCCGCTGTGGTCGATGTAGTTTACGATAATCTCGGGAACGTCTTTTGCAGCTAAGGCAAGTGTTAGTTCCTCTAAGCCATCGTTTGCGCCTGTGGATTTCCAGTTAGCGGAAATACCTGTAAGACGCTTAACCTCTGCCCATACAGGTGAATTTTGTTGGTCAGCAGGAAGCCACGCGCCGTCGTTTTCTAAGAATACGCGGCCTTCAATTTGTCTGTCAGCTATCCATGTGTCAGGCTTGCCATCTTCGGTAGGAGTTTCGTTTGATGTGTCTGTTGTTGTAGTGCTGTTGTCTGCTGCTTTTGTAGGTGACGGTGCGGGTGTAGATGAGCTTCCACTAGTGCCGCCGCAGCCTGCAAACGCAGTCACTATCAGCAAAACTGCCAATACTAACGATATTGTTCTTTTCATGCAAAATTCTCCTTTAGAATTTGTGTAATTTCACTACCTGATACTATATATATCACACTTTAAACCAAAATGCAAGAGTTTTTTTCGTAAAATGCGCTTTCCGCGTTCGCAATGTGCATAATAAATGGGAATATTTAATAAAAAAGACGTACATAATAACATATATGCTATTTATGTAGGTGCGTGGTAGGCGAATACTTCCTTTTACCGCATAACAAAAAGCGGCATAATTTGACAAATAAATACATAGATGCTAAAATAAGAATAGCATAATTGCTAAAGGGCGGCCGGCTTACCTCTGCAAGAAAGGAGGTATGCCCATGAGCGCATATGAAATCATATCTCTAATGCTAGAAGTCTTAGCGCGTATGACGGAATTTGCCACACTCGTGATTGTAATCCTGAAATTTTGGGAGAAAAAATAAAACCGCCCCCTGAAATCACCACAGGTGGACGGTTAAAGCAAGTGCACTACAATTTGCAAAACTGAAAGCCTGCCGCCTTTTGGCGGATTGTGCTAGAGAGAGTGTTGCAGCACTCTCTTTTATTATGCTCATTATATCATATATATTCCGCAGTGTCAAGGATAATTTCGCAAGCGTGACGACAAATTGATGGTTGCCAATATAATTTATCTGTGTTATAATATTGAAATCAACTCCATTGTTACATAAACAAAAGAAAGAGGTAAGATGAATAACAAACACGATTTAACCGAAGGCAAGGTCTTTAATAAGATAATCCTGTTCGCCGCGCCAATGCTGCTCGGCAACATTTTTCAGCAGCTATATAATGTAGTTGACGCATACGTGGTAGGCAATACACCGAACGGTGACGAGCTTCTGGCCGCCGTTGGTACAAGCTTCCCTATACTATTCCTGCTTATCGCGCTTGCGATGGGCTTTTCGATGGGCGGCAATGTGCTTGTGGCACAATATGTCGGCGCCGGCGACACTGAAAATGTGAAAAAGACGGTGGCTACTCAGTATGTGTTAGCTGTTGTAGGCGCGGTGCTGCTCACAATAATCGGCTTGCTTACAGCTTCACCTATACTAAAGCTGCTCGGCACGCCTGACAATGTATTCCCACACGCACTGACATACCTCAATATATTCTACATCGGATTATTGCCTATGTTCGGATACAACGTAGTCAGCGCAATACTACGCGGACTTGGCGACTCGAAAACGCCTACGGTGTTTATCGTAGTTGCTACAATAGTAAACATCGGCTTGGACATGCTGTTCGTATGGGTATTCGATTGGGGCGTAGCAGGCGTTGCGTGGGCAACAGTTATCGCGCAGGGCTTATCCTTCGTCCTAAGCGTAGTTTACCTCATAAAGAAGAACTCAATAATAATGCTAAAGCTTAGCGAAATCCGCTTCGACATGGAGATATTCAAGCAAACAGTGCGAATCGGCGTACCTTCGTCGCTGCAACAAGTTACTATGTCGGTCGGCTTCATGTTCATACAAGGCAAAATCAACAGCTTCGGCTCGGACGTAATGAGCGGATTCGCGGCAGCAGTGCGCGTTGAAGGCTTCGCGATAATGCCGTTTATGAATATCGCAATGGCTACCTCCGCATTCGTAGGGCAAAACATCGGCGCGAACAAATGGGATAGAGTGAAGGAAGGAATCCGCGTAACGGTTATCTCCTCCCTAGTCTTCGCCGCAGTAATATCCCTTTTCGTAATACTGTTCGGGCAGACGCTAGTCGGCCTATTCAATCAAAAGCCGGAGGTTATCGCTGTCGGCAACGACTACCTGCTGTACACCGCTCCATTCTACGTAATGGGCGCGTACATCTTCGCGATGGGCGGAGTATTCCGCGGCGCAGGCGATGCACTCGCCGCCGCGTTAATCGCAATAATTGCCTTTTGGGTGATACGCCTTCCTGCCGCATATATACTATCATCGGACAGCTTCAACTTAGGCTACCTCGGCATAATCATCGCGCAGCCAATCGGCTGGGCCGCCTCCGTCGTGATAACCTTCGTCTATGACAAAACAGGCAGATGGAAGAAAAAAGCTGTTGTTAAAACAGAAAAATAATAATGTTGATTATTCTCAAATTTGTGTTATAATAACATTAGAGTATAAAATTCCGTATTCGGCAGCCTTGCCGATTCGGTTTTAATATAAGCAGACATGAAATTACGAAAGGAGATTTTTCTTGGGATTAGGACAGGATATTGGTATTGACCTCGGGACGGCCTCTGTGCTTGTGTATGTCAAGGGCAAGGGCATTGTGCTCAAAGAGCCTTCCGTTGTTGCGATAGATACAAACACCAATAAGCTTCTCGCCGTAGGGCAGGAAGCACAAAATATGTTAGGGCGTACGCCGGGGAATATTCAAGCGGTGCGACCGCTTCGCGACGGCGTTATCTCAGACTACAACATGACGGAGCGTATGCTTCGCTACTTCCTCGGCAGGATAACGAAAAACAGGCTTGCAAAGCCGCGCGTTATAATATGCGTGCCCAGCGGAGTTACAGAAGTTGAGGAGCGCGCGGTATTCGACGCCGCAATGCAAGCAGGCGCGGCGAAAACGTACCTCATCGAGGAGCCTATCGCGGCGGCAATCGGCGCAGGCATAGACATATCAAAGCCGTACGGCAACATGGTAGTAGACATCGGCGGCGGCACAACTGACATAGCAGTAATATCGCTCGGCGGCATAGTAGCCTCCACATCGATAAAAATCGCCGGCGACAAATTTGACGATTCCATTGTAAAATATATACGCAAGAAGCACAACATCTTAATAGGCGAGCGCACAGCCGAGGAGCTTAAAATAAACATCGGCTGCGTTTATCTGCCCCAAAGCGAAAACATGCCGAATACATCCATGGACATACGCGGCCGCAGCCTAATAACAGGCTTACCCAAAACCATCACCGTGACAAGCCAAGAGATGTTAGAAGCCTTTGAAGAGCCGACCATAAACATGGTGGACGCTGTAAAGTCAGTGCTAGAGCGCACTCCGCCCGAACTCGTAGGCGACATCAGTGCAAAAGGCATACTGCTTACAGGCGGCGGCGCATTAATAAGCGGACTTGACCGAATTATCTCAATTGAAACAGGCATAGCCTGCTATATCGCCGACGACGCGATTTCATGCGTGGCAAAAGGCACAGGCAAGGCGCTGGAGAATATTGACAGCTTGTTGAATAGCAAACGCAATAGGTAATATGTCTTATGACTACAACAATAAAACAAAGCGATAACACGCAAGGCGTTCAACTGCCAAAGACAGTGTTGGACAGCGTTAACATCAAAGAAGGCGAAGAAGTAGAGATTTTTATCCAAAATAACATGATAGTGATAAAACCTCACGCTAGAAAACGAAAAACGATAGAAGAGTTGTTTGAGAACTACGACGGTAATTACGAGGTTGAGCAAATAGACTGGGGCAAGCCTGAAGGAAAAGAAATATGGTAAAACAAGGGGATATTATAATTTTAGATTTCAATCCCCAATCAGGGCATGAGCAAGCAGGAAGCCGTCCGGCAGTTGTAGTTATCAATGATTCTTTCAATCAAAAAACTAACTTGGCTATCGTATGTCCCATTACAAGAACCAACAACGACTTCCCCTTGCATGTAAAGCTTGACGATAGAACAAAAACTACAGGCGTTATTTTATGCGAACACATCAAAAGCATGGATATAAAAAGCAGACAATACAAAATTGTTGAATCATTGCCAAATGATATTCTGCAAAATGTAATCGATGTGGTTTTTGCAGAAATACAGTAGGTATTTTTCCCACCGTATTTGTAAATAATATCAATTATTACAACAAATACTATGGGAGATATTTAATGAAAGCAATCATTATGGCGGGAGGCGCAGGGCAACGTTTGCGTCCGCTCACATGCAATATTCCGAAACCAATGCTGCCTATGATGGACATACCCATGATGCAGCATATAATAAACCTGCTTAAAAAGCATAATATAAGAGATATAGGGATTACGCTGCAATACCTGCCCTCTGCCGTTAGCAGTCACTTCGGCGACGGGCGGCATATGGGCGTACGCCTGCGTTATTATGTTGAGGAGCAGCCGCTTGGCACTGCGGGCAGCGTTAGAGCGGCCTCAGACTTTTTGGACAGCGACTTTTTAGTCATAAGCGGCGACTGCCTCACCGACATAGACTTATCCGCAGTTATTGCTTTCCACAAGCAAAAGAGCGCGATTGCAACACTCACGCTGTCACGCGTGGCACAGCCGCTTGAATACGGCATAGTTGTCGCAGATAGCAGCGGAAATGTTGTGCGCTTTTTAGAAAAGCCTGATTGGAGCGAGGTATTCTCCGACTGGTCAAATACAGGAATATATGTATTATCACCGAAAGTATTTAATTATTACAAAGAAGGCGAATTTTTCGACTTCAGCAAGGATTTATTCCCGCTGCTGCTTAAAGATAAGCAGAATGTAGCGGGCTATCAATCTAGCGGCTATTGGTGCGACATAGGCGACTCTAAGTCGTATATGGACTGCCATTTTGATATATTAGACAGAAGGATATTGGTAGACAGCGGTGCTTCCGCACATGGAAATGAAATAGGGCGCGGCGCGATTATTGAGCCAGGCGCAGTTATTGTGCCACCTGTGTATATCGGCGAGAACGCGCATATACGCTCGGGTGCTAGGATTGGTCCGTACGCTATTATTGGAAAGAATTGCAAAATTGGCGCGGCTTCGATTAAGCGTTCAATCTTGCACGACAGCGTTAGCGTTGGCGCAAACGCTGCATTGCGCGGCTGCATAGTTGCACGCGAGGTTACAATGCAAAACTATGCGGCTGCATACGAGGGCGCAATCATCGGCGCAAACTCTGTAGTCGGCGCGGATTCACAAATCAACAGCGGCATAGCCGTATGGCCTTGCAAGACAATCCCCGAAGGCAGCGTCGTAAACGAAAACGTAGTATGGGGCGGCAAAAGCGAGAGCATATTCGAGAGCTTGCCTGTTATAAACAAGACCGCAACGCCTGAATACGCGGCGCGGCTTGGATTGGCATTTGCCAACGCTGTAGGCATGGGTGGCATAGCTGTGTCCTGTTGCTCTGCAAAGCCGTTGATAATGCTGAAAAACGCATTCGTCGCAGGACTATTGTCCGCAGGGGCGAAGGTTTTTGACTTCGGCATAATCAATCAAGCAGCAATGCGTAGCGCGCTCCCGTTCTACAACCTAAACGGCGGCGTACACCTTACAATCGAAGAAATCGACGGTGAGCAAATATTGCGCCCCATCTTTTCAGGCAGCGGCGGCATAGACTTAAGCAGTGCACAGCAGCGTAAACTCGACAACTTATTCCTGCACGACGACTACAGCCGAACCGAAAGCGCAGACATTCAAGAGATAGTGCGCGTCGACGACTACCTCGGCTTTTACCTGCAAGAGATATACAACTCCTGCAAGCAACGCCTAAACGCAGGCGTAAACCTAATATGCAGCTGCGGCACGCAAAAGCGAATCGCCAAGCAATTTCTAGAAGCCCTAGGCATAGCCTTCGCCGAAAACGCAGGAATACGCGGCGCAATCACAGCAATAATGGACAGCTCCGGCGAAACCTTGACGCTAATCGATGAATCAGGCAAAAAATTATCGCAGCAGCAATACGACGCACTCGTATGCTACATGCTGCTGGCAAATAAATCCACCGACACAATCGCCTTAAAAGCCGACTGCTCCGAAACATTGCTGCACCTATGCGAGCAGCACAACGCGCGAATCGCCCAAAGCAAATGCAGCAGACACAGCTACATGGCCGTAATGCGCCAGCATCACCTCACGGAACAATTCCGCCTGCACTTCGACGCGTGCTACGCGCTTTACCGCGTAGTGCAGTTTTTACAGCGCAACAACCTGCACCTAAGCGACATAGTAAAAAAGCTCCCTGCCGCGCATATGCACACCAATCAAATACAATGCGATACCAATAACAAGGGCTACCTCATGCGCTCCCTCATGCAGCAAAGCAACCTCGCAAGCAAGCAGGCCGAGGGCGTACGCTTTGCCAAGCAAAAGGGCTGGGCACTGGTAATCCCGCATAAAAGCAAGCCGCTTTGCACCATCATAGCCGAGGGTGCAACAGAAGAATACGCGGACGAGCTATGCTCCTTCTACACCAAAAAGGTTAACGAAATACTAAGCAAGACCAAAACTGACGATATTAAGCAAGCCGCGGACGAAGGCGGCTGACGCGCAAGGGTTTGCCCCTTGCGCAGGAGGTAAACGTGCAAAAAAAGCAAAAATTAAAGATAATTCCGCTCGGCGGAATGGACGAAATCGGTAAGAACCTTACCGTGTTTGAATACGGGGACGATATACTCGTAGTTGACTGCGGTCTTTCCTTCCCCGATGATGAAATGCTGGGGATTGACCTTGTTATCCCCGACACAACATATTTGACGAAAAACGCCGACAAGGTAAAAGGCATAGTCCTCACTCACGGACACGAGGACCACATCGGCGCACTGCCATATGTGCTAAAAGACGTAAAAGTTCCTGTTTATGGAACAAAGCTTACACTGGGAATAGTATCCAATCGCCTGCGCGAGCATGGCTTGCTGAACAGCACAAAGCTAAAGGCTGTTAATGTAGGCGACACAATAAACGTAGGCTGCTTCAAGGTTGAGTTCATACGCTCCAACCACTCAATCCCCGACGCGGCATTCCTCTCAATCGATACGCCTGTCGGCGTGGTAATGTTCAGCGGCGACTTCAAGATAGACTCAACCCCCATAATGGGCAAGATGATAGATTTAGCGCGTATCGGCGAAATAGCCAAAAAGGGCATACTCGCCCTGATGTGCGAAAGCACAAACGTGGAGCGGGAGGGCTACAGCCCAAGCGAAATGTCGCTCGGCGCAGGCTTTGAGGAAATATTCAAAGCAAACAAAAAAAGCAGAATACTAGTAGCAACCTTCGCCTCAAACGTTCACAGAATGCAGCAGGTTATCGACGCAGCGGAACGCCATAAGCGAAAGGTTGTGCTGTCAGGTCGAAGCATCGTAAACGTGCTTACCGCTGCGATGGACCTCGGTTATATGCGTATACCCAAGGGTATTATTATCGACATAGACGAGATAGCGCGTTATAGCCCCGAGCAGCTTGTCATACTTACCACAGGCTCACAAGGCGAACCTATGAGCGCACTTGTACGCATGGCTATGGGCGACCACAAAAAAATCTCAATCAAGCAAGGCGACTGCGTAGTAATCTCCGCGAACCCAATTCCGGGCAACGAAAAAACCGTAAGCCGCGTAATCAACGAGCTATTCAAGCGCGGTGCCGACGTAATCTACGACGCCCTAGCAGACATACACGTATCAGGCCACGCCTGCGTCGAGGAGATAAAGTTTATCCACTCCCTATGCAACGCGAAATACTTCATCCCAATCCACGGCGAATATCGCCACCTCGTACGCCACGCAAAAGTAGCGGAACAAATGGGAATGAACCGCAAAAACATCTTCATCATGCAGCTAGGGCAGATACTGCAGCTTGACTCCAACTCCGCAAAGCTAGAAGGCAGCGTACCCGCAGGCAAAGTATTAGTAGACGGCTACGGCGTAGGCGACGTAGGCAACATAGTCCTCCGCGACCGAAAGCACCTAGCGCAAGACGGACTAATCGTAATCGTATGCGCAATGTCCTCAAGCGACGGACAGCTGGTATCCGGCCCCGACGTAATCTCCCGCGGCTTCGTATACGTACGCGAAAGCGAAGACTTAATCGAAAAGTCCAAGCAAAACGTAAGAAAAACAGTAGAAACCTGCCGCGCAAAAAAAATAAGCGACTGGAACACGATAAAGTCACAAATAAAGAACGAGCTGGGCGACCTACTCTACGAAAAGACAAAACGCCGCCCAATGATTCTCCCTGTAATAATGGAAGTGTAGGGGCGGATGCCCACATCCGCCCGTGTTCCAAATATATAACACGCGCAATACGCACAACATAAGGACGGATAATCTCCGTCCTTTTTGCTTGTGCATTTTCAAGAAATATGCTATGATAAAGAAAAAAGAAAGGTATCAACAATGGCAAACATAAAAGCATTCAGCGGCATACGTTACAGCGCGACAGCAGGCAAAATCGACAGCCTAGTCTGCCCGCCGTACGACATTATAAACGAGGACGAAAAAAAGTCGCTCTACGCAAAGTCAGAGCGCAACATGATTCGCATTGAGTACGGTCTTGCACAAGAGGGCGATAACGCGGAAAACAACGTGTACACCCGCGCGAAAGCTTGCCTAAGCGAATGGCTCGCACAAGGCGTGCTGCAACGCGAAGACAAGGACTGCCTGTATGTATACGAAATGGTGTACCCCTACAACGGCAAGGATTATTCCATCAAGGGATTGCTAGCCGCAGTAGGCGTACAGGATTACGCGGACGGCGTTATCCTCCCGCACGAGCACACCCTCAACAAAGCAAAAACCGACCGCCTTGACCTACTCAATGCCACAGCCTGCAACACAAGCCCCATCTACACACTATACACCGACCACGAAAACAACGTGCGCAAACACATCGACATCGCCGTATCCAACGAGCCTGCCGTAAGCTTCAAAACCATCGACAACATACTGCACAAGCTATGGATTATCCGCGACGACGAGCTAATCTCCCGAATAACAGAAGGCTTCGCCGACAAAAAGCTCTACATCGCCGACGGACACCATCGCTACCAAACCGCCCTCACCTACAAAAAGCAGCGCGCCAACCACGAAGGCAGCGGCTACGCCCTTATGTACGTCGTAGACATAGACGAAAGCGGCTTGTTAATCCAACCCACGCACAGAATGTTAAACCTACCTGCAACATTCGACGAGGAAGCATTCATCGCAAATATGCGCAACGACTTCTTCGTACAAAAGCTCCTCCTATCCGAAAGCGACATCGCAGCAGAAGTAGAAAAAGCCGAAGGCACAGCCTTCGCCCTATACAAAGGCGGTGAATACTTCTACATGTTCACCCTACTAAACAAAGACATAGCAAAAGCACTGCTGCCCAATAAACCCGAAAGCTTCACCTCCCTAGACCTCACCGTACTGCACACCGCCGTAATCTCACGCTACATGGGCATATCCGCCGAGGACATGGCAAACGACTGCATATCCTACACAAAATCCGTAACCGAAGCCATGGACAAGGTGCGCCAGACCGAAAACCTATGCGCCTTCATCGTAAAAGCCACAGCCGTAACCGACATAGTAAACGTCTGCGACAGCGACGAGCTAATGCCCCAAAAATCCACCTACTTCTACCCGAAGCCAATCACAGGCCTGGTACTACGCACCTGCTAAAAAATCTCACTCAAAAAGGGTTGCATATTCGCAACCCTTTTTTCATTCCGCACTATTACCTTGATGTTTATTTATAGTTATGCTATAATAAAATTTAGTAAATATGAGGTGACTTTTTTACAAGGAGAATCACATGGCGACATTAAAAGAAATAGCAGAAATGCTAAACATATCAACCTCCACCGTTTCCCGCGTCTTAAGCGGCGATGAAACCATTTCCGTTTCGGAAGAAACGAGAAACGGCATTATCGCAACAGCCAAGAGCCTTAACTACATCAGCCCAAGCCGCCGCGCCAAGGACAAGGAATCATCAGCCAAACGCATAGGCATTGCGCAGATGTTTGAAGGTGAGCAGCTCATGGAGGACACCTACTACCTCATCATGAAAAGCATGGTCGAGGAATTAGTATTCTCCTCCGGCAACGAACTTGTGCTGATGTTCCGCAATGACCGCGGAGAGTTCAAGCCCTCGACCGACGCACCCTTGGACGGAATAATCGCCATCGGACGCTTTACCGCCATGGAGATAAATTGCTTTGAGAATTTTACTAAAAATATAGTTTTCATCGACTCATGCCCTGATGAAGCTAAATTCTCAGGCGTTGTGCCTAATTACTCGCTAGGCGTTCGCCTCGCTTTAGACTGCCTAATCGAAAACGGCCACAAGGACATAGGCTTTTTAGGCAGCATTAAAACATTCGGCAAGAAAAAGGATTTAGAGCTTGACGGACGATACACAGCATTTCTACAGTATCTAGGCGAAAGCTCAATCTTAAACGACGAGCTCATTTATAATTGCGACATGAACTCCCGTTCGAGCTACGAGGTAATGCTCGACGTATTCAACAGGGGCAAGCTGCCCACGGCCTTATTCGTTTCGTCCGACGCCACAGCCTGCGGACTTATCCGCGCACTCACCGAAAAGCGCATGACCGCACCCGAGCACATCAGCATAATCGCCTTCAACAACACCACAATATCCGAAAACCTAGAGCTAACCTCCGTCGGCGCAAACATCAAAGCAAACGCAAAGGCCGCCGTCAACCTCATGGACGAGCTTTTAAACAACACATTCATGGTTCCTCAAAAGGTAGTAGTTTCCTGTTATTTAGAGCACAGAAAAAGCGTAAGTAAAATTTGAGTAAAGTTTTAGTAAAATAATACAAAACCACCCTCATAATTTAGTACAAAACAGAGAATATAATTTTCCCTATTGCATTATTTCCCAACATGTGCTATATTGAATTTACACTAATATTTACTGTACATAATGAGATATGAAGTATAATATCACTAAAAATGTTTGGTAAATTGTACGTGAAAATTTAGTAAAAGGATGATGATTATGGAAAAACTTACGTGGAGAAGTAAACTAAGTTTTGGTCTGGGCGCATTTGGTAAGGATGTTGTTTACGCTATTATTTCAACCTTTTTAATGGTCTACCTGACGGACGTTCGTCTTGTATCTCCTGTGTTTATGGGGACATTGTTCCTTGTTGCTCGAATATTCGACGCATTCAACGACCCACTGATGGGCGTCATCGTAGACAACACACGCACAAGATTCGGAAAGTTTCGTCCTTGGATTTTAATCGGTACAATTCTAAACGCAGTTGTTTTATACTTCCTTTATGCAAATAACTCCATGAGCAGCGGCTCTTATGCAATTTATGTGTCGGTATTCTATATCCTGTGGGGCGTTACATACACCATAATGGATATACCTTATTGGTCCATGGTTCCTGCTCTCACCGATAACCAAAGCGAGCGCGAGCAAATCTCTGCTATACCTCGCCTTTTCGCAAGCTTTGCTTGGCTCATCATCGGCACATTCGGTCTGAAAATCGTTGAAATCCTAGGCGGCGGAGATAAGGCGCAAGGCTTCCAATGGTTCGCGGCCGCTGTATCTATCACCTTTGTCGTTACAATTATAATAATGTGCTTCAACACAAAAGAAAAGAGGATAGACACAAGCAAGGAGAAAACCTCAATCAAGCAGATGTTAGGCATTCTCCTCAAAAACGACCAAGTAAAAATTATACTCATCATATCCATGCTTTTCAATATAGCTTTCCAGCTGTCTAACGCATTTGCTCTGTATTACTTCAAATATGTAACCAACGACGAGAACCTGTACTCCACCTATGCTGCGGTTGCAGGAATCGCGCAGATGGGCGCACTGGCACTCTTCCCCTTTATCTCAAAGGCTATAGGCCGAAAGGTTGCGTATGCTATTGCGGCTTTGCTGCCCGTTGTGGGTTGGTTTACGCTGCTTGCGGTCGGCTTTGCCGCGCCTAACAATGTTATACTGGTGGGACTATCCAGCGGCATAGTTAATGTAGGCATAGGGTTCATGCTCGTGCTAATCACAGTTATGCTTGCCGATGTAGTGGATTACGGCGAATTCAAGCTCGGCACACGCAACGAAAGTATTATCTTCTCCATGCAAACCTTTATCGTAAAATTCGCAGGAGCATTCAGCGGATTTATGTCGGGTGTCGGGCTTACACTGATAGGTTATGTCCCCAATGTGACGCAGACGGCTACCTCCATAATGGGTATGCGTGCTATAATGATTGTCCTGCCTGCGATATTTTCCGTGCTGTGCTTGGTAGTATACAAGAAGTCCTACAAAATTACAGGCGACTTCCACAAAAATATAATAAACACTCTTAGAACAAAGTCTGAAGCAGAAGGAGAAAAGGCATGTATTTTGGAGTAGACTATTATCCGGAGCAATGGGACGCGTCCATGCTCGAGGATGATTTACGCAACATAGTTGAGTTAGGCAGCAACACAATTCGCATAGGCGAATTTGCGTGGCACAGAATGGAGAAATCGGAGGGTACATACGATTTTTCATTCTTTGACAATGTTATAGCAAAAGCAAAGGCGGCAGGGCTTTATGTAATCTTCGGCACGCCCACTGCAACATTGCCTGCATGGCTTGCCAAGGCTCACCCCGAGGTATTGTCCGAATTTGACAACGGCAGAAAACGCTCCTTCGGCGGCAGACGAAACTACTGCTTCAACAGCCCCAAATATAACGAGTATTCGCAAAAGATTGTAACGGCCTTAGTAACTCACTACAAAGATGAGGACGCAATAATAGCATGGCAGTTAGATAACGAATTCGGTCACGAGGACAGCGACATATGCTATTGCGATTGCTGCAAAACCGCATTCCAACAATATCTCGCAAAGCTATACAACAACGACATAGATAAACTGAACGACACATACGGCACTGCATTTTGGTCGCAGGAGTACAATACCTTCGACGAGATACCACTTCCGCTCCCTACAATCACAACGCACAATCCATCCCTTCGCATGGATTGGGAGCGCTTCCGCAGCAAGAGCGTGGTTGACTACGCCAAAATGCAGTATGACCTCATCAAGATGATAATCCCAAACGCAACAGTCATGCACGATTTCTCCGGCGGCGGCATGGGCAAGCACTTCGACCTATCCGACGTTGCACAAAACCTAGACGTGGTTGCATACAACAACTATCCCGTTTGGGGCGGTCAAAAGGAGCCGATAAAGCCGCACGAGATAGCCTTCAACCTTTGCTACATGCGTGGATTAAAGCAGCAGCATTTTTGGATAACGGAAGGTATCATGGGCGCACAGGGTCACGATGTGACAGGCTTTTCGCCGCGCCCCAATCAGGCTAAGATGTGGTCGTATCAAGGCATAGCGCACGGCTGCAACTCCATGATGTTCTTCCGCTATCGCGGCGCGATAAAAGGCGCGGAGCAATTCTGCTACGGCGTATTGGATGCAGACAACGTAAAACGCAGGAAATTCCACGAGGTGCAGTCCTTCTTTATCCACATGAAAGCGTTCGACGACGTCATCAACGCGCCAATCAACAACGACGTGTGCTTTATCTACGACTACGACAGCATGGCTTCTTTCAGAATACAGCGTCAAAGCATTCTGCTTGATTACGAAGCAGAGCTTAAAAAGCTGTATAAGCCGCTGCACGACAAAAACATACACGCCGACGTATTATCCTCTAAGGAGGACTTCGCCAAATACAAGCTAGTCATCATACCCATAATGATAGTTTGGACTAAAGAGTTCCAAGACAGAGTTAAAGCCTACGCAGAGCAAGGCGGCACTGTTATATTCACCTACCGCACCGCCGTAAAAGATATACACAACAACCTCACACTAAACCTATTGCTGCCCAACAACTACACAGACTTAATAGGCGGCTATGTAGTCGAAACCGAAAGCTTGCAAGAGCACGACTGCATTCCGCTTCTAGGCAAAGGCGAATGGGGCGGCCGCGAGGGAAAAGCAGGCGTATTCCGCGACTTCTGCATACCAACAGAAGCGGAAGTTCTGTACTCATACAACGACGACTTTTATCTAGAATACGCCGCCGTAACAAAAAACACCTACGGCAACGGCACAGTTTACTACTTCGGCACAAGCATGACAGACGAAACATTACAGCAAGCCATGAGCTATGTAGTTGACAATGCAGGCATAACCTCCATAGAATCCCCCGAAGGCGTAGAGGTTGTGCCGCGCCTTGTAGGCGAAGGCGAGTATCAATTCATCATCAACCATAACGCAAAGAGCGTTATACTAAACGGCGAGGAGCTTGCTCCCTTTGAAACAATAATAAAGAAGGTAAGGTAATATATGAAGGCTTCTGAAATAATAAAGCGCATAGAAAATGGGGAGCTTGACGAACGACTTCGCGCCTTATACGGCGCGTCGTCTGCCGCAGAGGCTGCACAACGCTATTGTTCAATATTAAACGGATTTATCGATAAATTCGGCGACGTGGATAATGTAAGCATGTTTTCCGCTCCCGGACGCACTGAAATCGGCGGAAACCACACCGACCACAATCATGGGCGTGTATTGGCAGGCGCAGTAAATTTAGACGCCGTAGCGGCAGTTGCGCCTACCGACGACAGCATGATTCACCTTTACTCCGACGGCTTTGGCATGGACACATTATCGCTGTCGGAGCTGTATCCGAAAGAAGAAGCAGGAAGCTCCGCCGCATTGATACGCGGAGTTGCCGCACGCATGAAGCAGCTGGATATGCCGATTGGCGGCTTTAACGCATACTCTCACTCCACAGTGCTTCCAGGTTCGGGCTTATCATCATCGGCGGCATTTGAAATATTGCTGTGCAGCATAATGGACGGACTGTACGGCAAGGGCGACATGCAGCCTATTGAAGCTGCAAAGATTGGGCAATACGCAGAGAATGTGTACTTTGGCAAGCCAAGCGGATTGATGGACCAAACCGCATGTTCCGTCGGAGGATTCGTCGCGATTGACTTCGCAGAGCCTGATATGCCTGTGGTGAAGCCTGTAAACTTCGACTTCGCTCAAGCAGGATATTCCCTCTGCATAACCGACACAGGCGGCAGCCACGGCGACTTAACCGACTGCTATTCCGAAATCAAAAACGAGATGTCGGCGGTAGCAGAATATCTAGGCGGCAAATATCTTCGCGAGTGCAGCAAGTCCGCGCTGATAGACAACGCAGCAAACATCAGGGCAGCTTTAGGCGACAGAGCATTCTTACGCGCATACCACTTCTTCTGCGACGACGAAACAGCCGCCGCACAAGCGCAAGCACTGCAAAACGGCGACTTCCAACTCTTTCTGTCGTTGGTGCGTCAATCAGGTCAATCCTCGATAAGCTACCTCCAAAATATATACGACATACGCAACGCCAAGGAGCAAGCAATCCTATTCGCGTTAGCGTTAACGCAAGAATACCTAGGCAGCAGCGGAGCGTGCAGAGTACACGGCGGCGGCTTCGGCGGAACTATTCAAGCGTTCGTGCCGTCACATATAGCGAAGGGCTACGCTGAATTCATGGACAAAGCCTTAGGCGAAGGCAGCTGCAAGCAGCTATTCATTCGCCCATTCGGCGGAACAAGAGTGGAGGTATAAAATGGCAGAGCTGCGTTATAACATATTTACAAAGGAATGGATTATGGTTGCGTCGCACAGGCAGGCGCGTCCGCAATTGCCCAAGGATTGGTGCCCCTTTTGCCCCGATTCAGGCAAAGTGCCGGAAGGGTATACTGTGCTGCGGTACATGAATGACTTCCCTGCGCTTTCGGATAATCCGCCCGAGCCTGATGATGTTGCGACTTCGTTATTCCGCGTCGCGCCGTCGTACGGACGCTGTGAGGTGATACTGTATGCGCCGGAGCATACTAAGACAGTGCCTGAATTATCCGACGCTCACGTTAAGACGCTTGCAGAGCTGTGGCGCGAGATATTCGACGATTTAAAGAAGGACGAGAAAATCAAGTACATCTTCATCTTCGAGAACAGGGGCGAATTAGTCGGCGTTACAATGCCGCATCCGCATGGACAGGTGTACGGCTACTCCTACCTTCCACGCAAGATTGAAACCGAATTCGCAAGCGCAAAGGAATACAAAGAAGAAACAGGTCGCTGCATTTACTGCGACGCATTGCAAGAAGAGTTGAACGACAGCAGACGTATCGTCTTCGCCAACGAATACTTCACCGTTTATATACCCTTTGCGTCGGCGCAAGCATACGGCTTGCACGTTACGGCGAATCGCCACGTTACAGACATCAGCAAGATGACGGCCGACGAGATAGAAGCACTCGGCGTAACGGTGCGCGATGTGGCAGGTCTGTACGACAGCTTATTCGACAAGCCGTTCCCGTATATGATGTGTATGCACAACGCGCCGGTTAACAGCGGCGACGTATCAGGCTTCCACTTCCATGTGGAGTTTTACACCGTGCTGCGTTCGGCAGATAAGCAGCAGTTTGCAGCATCGTCCGAAACAGGCGCAGGCGCATGGTGTAACCCCACCGCCCCAGAAGAAAAAGCGCAGGAGATGAGAGAAGCTTACAAAAAGTTTATGACAAGAAAGGGTGAATAAATATGGCAATATTAGTAACAGGTGGCGCAGGATATATCGGCAGTCACTGCGTGGCGCGCCTTTTGGCAGACGGCATTGACACAGTCGTAATAGACAACCTGTCCACAGGATATGCCGACGCAGTAAAATCTCCGGCTAGGCTATATGCCGGCGATTTGCTGGACGCCGAATTTGTGCGCAGCGTATTCAAAAAAGAAAAAATAGAGGGCATAATCCACTTCGCCGCATTTTCCCTAGTAGGCGAAAGCGTGAACAACCCACAGAAGTATTTCAAAAACAACATAGGTGTCACCATGTCCGTATTAGACGCCATGCTGGAGTTCGGCGTAAAGGACGTCATCTTCTCCTCCACCGCCGCAACTTACGGCGAGCCTGAAATCACGCCCATACTGGAAACCGCACCGCAAATCCCCACGAATCCGTACGGTGAATCCAAGCTTGCGTGCGAAAAAATATTCAAGTGGTATGCCAAAGCATACGGCATACGCTATGCCGCCCTGCGCTACTTCAACGTAGCAGGCGCACTGCAAGACGGCAGCATAGGCGAACGCCACAACCCCGAAACCCACCTCATCCCCATAATACTGCAAGTCGCCAACGGTAAACGCGACAAGCTCACGGTATACGGCAACGATTATCCCACACCTGACGGAAGCTGTATCCGCGACTACATTCACGTAACCGACTTAGTCGACGCACACATAAAAGCTTACAACTACCTAAAAAACGGTGGCGACAGCGGCTGCTTCAACCTAGGAATCGGCAAAGGCTTTTCCGTCCTAGAGATAGTGGAAGCAGCAAGACAAGTCACAGGCCACGCAATCCCCGTCGAAATAGGCGAACGCCGCGCAGGCGACCCAGCCGTCCTAATAGCCTCCGGCAACGCCGCACGCGAAACCCTAGGCTTCAACCCCATATACACAGACCCAAAGGACATGGTAGCCGACGCATGGCGTTGGCACAAATGCGTTTGACTATACAGCTGATTGATTGAACAATATTTAAAAGGGTTGCGAATATGCAACCCTTTATTCATATAGTCGAAGAAACGCGATTGACTTGCTCGCGCTTTTAAATAGCTTCATTCATACGCCACCACGCTTTCGGTCAACTTACTAATCGCCTTCTTCTCAATGCGCGATACATACGACCGCGATATATCCAACTTCGACGCAATCTGCTTCTGCGTAAGGCACTTCCCATCAAGCAGACCGAACCGCATATTTATAACCTCCTGCTCGCGCCTATCAAGGCAGGTGTTAATGCAGTTACGCAGCTTCCCAAGCTCAATCTTTGTATTAACCTCGTCTAACACCTCATCATGCTCATTCCCCAAAATGTCATACAGCGTAATACTGTTGCCTTCTCTGTCAGTGCCAATCGGCTCCTCAATCGAAATTTCATTCTTGATACGCTTAAGACTGCGTATATGCATAAGTATCTCATTTGCAATGGCTCATAAAAGGTAACACATTTTCAAAGGATGAACAGCCCACATCCCTCTATTCACCCAATAGAAAAATATGCGCCTGCTCCCCGTCCCAAACTATACGCTCTATCGTTGACTTAAGGAGTTCTCTCTTTTCTACAACAGTAGCCGTATGCACGGTATCCTTTAGCTTCCCCAATGTATCAGCCACAGCCCTCGTCTGACTTTCGTAGTCAGTATAAATCGCATTGTTAAGCGCAGCCTTCTCGATTTCATTTTCTAAGCTGTTGCATTGCTCTGCTAATGCGTTTACCTTTTTTCGCACTTGCTCTGTAAAAACGTCCTGTGCTCCGCCTTTGGCTATTGCTGCGATGAGATTATCCATCTCCTTTTGCTTTGCTTCAAGTTCAGACTCAAGGAATCCTTGCTGCTTACTCTCGGACTCCTTTTTATCAGCTAACCGCTCTTTAAGCTCAAGCAAACTCTTGTGTATGGACGAATCCTCATGCTCATAGCTCATCAGCTCATCTACAATCACCTTATCAAGGACAGCCCCATTGGCGTTGCACATATCGCACCTCGCTTTAGATGAGCGTTCTTTCAGTTCACATATATAGTAGCAAGGAACAAGACCGTCTGTGTTCTTACGGCTAGTATGAATATGAGGACGCATAGCACTGTTGCACTTTCCGCAAACTAAAAGCCCTGACAAAAGTGCTTCTGATTTATACGGAGTTCTAATGATAGCTTTATTTTTTTCTCTCTTTCCATCTAAAATCTGCTGTATTCTTACCCATGTATCGGGTTGGATTATGCCATCGTGCTTTCCTACTGCTATCAACCAGTCACTTATCTCATTCTTTACTTGCTGCTCTTTGCCGCTGCTAGTGCGATTAAACGGCATGAAGCCTCGCTTGTTATCCAGCTCATTTTCCTCAAAGCATATATCGGCTTCGTTTTCTCTAAAGTAATTTGCTGCTTCCTTCCCTGCAATGCAGTAGACAGGATTGCGCAAGATGTCCTTGACAGAGATACTCGTAAAATCATTACCATTCTTAGTGCGGATATTATTTTGCACAAGATAGCGAGCTGTACCCGATATTGATTGCAGCTCCATAAACTTCTGATAGATAAACTTGACTAACTCCAATTCATCTTTCGCAGGCACAAGCTTAAAAGCTGAACGTGTCTTTCCATCAACATCGACGCGTTCTTCCTTAAACGATTGAAAGCCTGTCGGAGTATGTCCACCAAGCCACCGTCCTGATCGAGCTAACATGTGCATGTTATCCCTAACTCTTTCAGCTGTAACTTCCCTCTCCATTTGGGCAAAGACCGAAACCATACCCATCATGGCACGTCCGGCAGGTGTGGTTGTGTCGTATGTTTCGCCTGCACAAAGAAAGTCAACCTTATGCTTCTCGAAAATCTCGTAGGTTTGAGCGAAGTCGCCGACGTTACGGCTTATGCGGTCGAGTTTGTAGCATATGACGCAGTTGATTTCATTTGCCTTGATGGCAGCTAACATCTTCTGAAATTCAGGACGAGCTGTGTTTTTACCGGAAAAGCCTTCGTCTTCGTAGACTAGGATTCTAACGTCGGCTTCCGATGCGTTCTTCATATTCAGATACTGCACTGCTCTTTGCTTGCACATCTCTATTTGATTGGCTATGCTGTCGCCTTTTCCTGTGAATTTGGATTTGCGGCTGTAGATGGCGATGGTCATGGGGGCTCCTTTTTTGTTGATGTGCTATAGAAATTCTACTTTGCATATTTCTTTAATTGAAGCTGCGTTTTCACACGATCATAGCAGCTTCATGCTACAACTAAAATTTCCATAGACCAATAATCCGTTCACCTTTTGAGACTTTCTCTCCCGTTCGTTCAATGTAAACCCATTTTTGCGGAGCTTCTCCTTGTGTCCATTTCAATATGGTGTTCTCATCAATCATGTGATGTTCGGGATAGTTCGCATTATCTCTCGGGCAATCCCATTTATATGGCAAACTCAATATAGCGTGATTTGCTATCCGCTTTACTTCTTGAAACGCTTGTACCTGACTATCTACAAGGTGCTCGAATACCTGCAATGCAATAAACAAGTCATATTTCTTATCAATCGGCCACGGCGTTTTTGTAGCGTCATGCAAATACTCGGTAGATTGTATGTCCATCGGTATTCCCCAAACATCAATTTCCGGTTTTCTCATAATATCAGATTTCTTAACAACTGTAAAAAGAGCAGGACCAAGTTCCAAAACACTTTGCGGATTGATTTCTTCAATCATCTTTATGACTTCCCGGAAATATGCCCATCGTCCTAAGTAATACTCTTCGTTCGGTTTACTTAGTTCTGTAAAATCATCAAAATTTATACACTCCATAAAACAAGCAACCTCCATATTATATAATAATTTGCTCCTGCACAGCGACGTATATTGCGATGGTCATACAGGAAGCCTCCTTCTAGTGCTTTCAAAACGCGCTATATATCCACTTAACCTCACGAAGCACACTACGCTTAAATACTTCATCTGACGAACTCATCAAGCCAGGCATAGTCAATGAGAATATCAATGTCGCTTGTAGGTGTTTCCTCGTTGCGAACGCATGAGCCGAATACTCCTACTCGTGTAATGTGTGGGTAGTTCCTTGCTGCGTTAATTGCTTGCGTTATGTTGTTTGATAGCATTCAAAGTCACCTCTTAGAAATTTGCATATGTTCTCTTCCCAAAAACGATTGCATACTATTCATGATATTTCTATTAAAATAAAAGTGTAAGGTTTATTGTAATCATGTCAAGAGGAAGAAGAGAGAATTTTTTCGGCTATCGAATTCACAGATTCATCGCCGCGAACAGAAATAAAATGAGCATTAGTAGCACGGCACTGCTCAAGCAGTAAGTTATTATGCCACTTAGAACGAAGCAAATAATTTTTAGCAGCAGTCCCGCTAAGGAAGTCAGATTTATTTAACAAACGTGATTCCAATAGCTCGTCGCTTGCGATAAGCCAAACGGCGGCAATGTTGTTGCCGACACATGGTTGGATATGACTTGGGTATAATGCCCATCCCTCCATAATCAAAGGAGTTCCCCACGAAGCATGAATTTCTAATAAACGATTTATCGCTGGTTCCATGTATTTATGATATTTTTTAATGTCGGTTATCAATTTTTCAATGGGTGTGCTTTCGTAATAAGCTCTAAAATCAGCTCCTTGCATCGGATTTATAGGCGTGACAGTTTGAAGCACCTCGCCGATATCGTCTGTTGAAATGCACGGTCGCTTTAACATCGACGCTATTTCTGTTGCTACAGTGGATTTTCCAGTCATGGGGCTTCCCCCAATAAACATAACTTTCCTCATTGTTGTCCTCCTATGCTTCGGCAGATTGCATCATAAGCCCTGTTGAGCAACCACTTTTCTTGACCACTTCTTAATGTTACATTATAGCATATCATAACATCTTTTGCAAATTGTACAGTAATTTTTGTTTTCAACAAATACTTTCATAGTTTACAAGTGTTTCATAAAAGTATAATATTTTGGAAGCAGGAAACATCCACCATAAAAAATTCATCGAACACTCAAAAGCCGATGAAGTGACTGATGAGCAAATAATCTCTGTCAATTTGGAAGATGAAG
>CAYZNM010000009.1:0-103357 GCA_964479875.1 uncultured Eubacteriales bacterium | reverse complement strand
TGTAACATGACCCAGAGGGGTTGTGCAAGATTTTGTTTACGAACAGGACCTAATTAGAGGGGCAAGTCATGCCGCTGCGTTCGGCGTGACTTGCCCCTCTTTTTGCTTTATTGATTAATTTTGTTAATGTGTGAGTCTTTCCATTGCGCGGACTACGTTATCTCTGCTGCCGAATGCGGTCAGTCTGAAAAAGCCCTCGCCGTTTGCGCCGAATCCGACGCCTGGTGTGCCTACTATGTTGTACCTTGTCAAAAGCTCGTCGAAGTAATCCCAAGACGACAGACCATTCGGGCATTTGAGCCAAATATACGGCGAGTTCCCGCCGCCGCAAAACCATATGCCAAGGGCAGCCAAGGTGTCGGCAATGATTTTGGCGTTGCCTAAGTAGTAGTCGATGTTTGCTTTTATTTGCTCCTGTCCTTCGTCGGTGAATACAGCTTCTGCGCCGCGTTGAATGATGTACGGGACGCCGTTGAACTTTGTGGTCTGCCGCCTTAGCCACAGCTTGTTGATGGAAGTGTTGTTTCTGACAAGCTCGCTCGGTACAACGGTGTATCCGCAGCGTGTGCCTGTAAATCCTGCTGTTTTGGAAAGTGAGCAGAACTCAATGGCACACTTTCTTGCGCCGTCAATTTGATAAATGCTTGTCGGCAGGTTTTTGTCTGTAACAAATATCTCATACGCGCTGTCAAAAAGAATAACGGCATCATTCTCCAAAGCATAGTCAACCCATAATTTAAGCTGCTCCTTTGAGTAAACCGCTCCTGTTGGATTGTTGGGGGAGCATAGGTAGATGATGTCAGCTTTTACCGCTTTATCAGGCAGCGGCAAAAATGAATTTTCAGGAGTGCCGTTTGCATAGATAATTTTCCGTCCTGCCATTATGTTGGTGTCCACATAAACAGGATATACAGGGTCGGGAACGAGGACGGTGTTATCCACGTCGAATATATCAAGAATGTTGCCGAGGTCGCTTTTCGCTCCGTCGCTGATAAAGACCTCGTTGTCGCAAATATCCACGCCCTTTTTGTGATAATAACCGCATATCGCTTGCCGCAGAAAAGCATAGCCCTGCTCTTCGCCATAACCGCGGAAGGTTTCGCCGCTTGCCATTTCCGCCACGGCTTTCTGCATAGCCGATATTACAGTAGGTGCAAGCGGCAAGGTCACGTCGCCGATCCCCAGCCTTATAACCTCTTTATCAGGATTTTCGTTCTTGTATTCAGTCACCTTTTTTGCAATCAACGAGAAGAGGTAACTGTCTTTTAAATTCAAGTAATTTTGGTTTATATTCATCGCTAACTCCTTATTCCCATTCCACGGTTGACGGCGGCTTTGATGTGATGTCATAAACAACGCGGCTTACTTCCTTTACCTCATTTACAATGCGGGAGGAAATGCGCGATAACAGCTTATGAGGCAAAGCTGCATAGTCGCAAGTCATAAAGTCACTTGTGGTTACGGCTCTAACAGCGATTACATAATCATAAGTGCGGCTGTCGCCCTTAACGCCAACCGAGCGAACATCGGTGAACACAGCAAAATATTGCTGTGGCTTGTTTTTGCAAAGCTTTATTTCTTCGCACAGAATATGGTCTGCAAGGCGCAGTAAATCAAGCTTATGCTTTGTCACCTCGCCCATAATGCGAATGGCAAGACCAGGACCGGGGAAAGGCTGACGTTCCACAAGAGCTTTAGGCAGCCCCAGTTTTTTGCCTAAAACGCGCACCTCGTCCTTGAAAAGTCCGTTAAGTGGCTCAACAACTTCTGTAAATGAAAGGTCGTCGGGCAAGCCGCCCACGTTGTGGTGGCTTTTAATCACCGCCCCCAATTCGCCGCCTGATTCTATTACATCGGGATAAATTGTTCCCTGTGCTAAGTATTTGATGTTTCCGAGCTTGCTTGCTTCTTCCTCGAAAACTCTGACAAATTCTGTGCCTATGATTTTTCGCTTTTGTTCTGGGTCGGTTATGCCTTCAACTTTTGATAGAAATCTTTCTTCGGCATTTACGCGAATGAAGTTTAACTTCTTATCGGCAAATGCTTTTTCGATTTCGTCGCCTTCATTCAGTCGCATAAAGCCGTGGTCTACAAATATGCAGGTAAGCTGCCCCGGTATAGCTTTCGACAGCAACGCGGCACAGACCGAGCTGTCAACACCGCCCGATAAGCCAAGCAGCACCTTTTCCTTTCCCACCTTTTGCCGTATAAGCTGTATTTGTGTATCCAAATAATCATCAAGGCGATAATCGCCCGAAACATTGCAAACGCGGTAGAGGAAATTGCGGATAATTTGCTTGCCATCATCGGTATGTTCAACTTCCGGGTGGAATTGAACGCCGTATAAATGCTTATCTTTATTCTGCGCAGCGGCATAAATGCAATTATCTGTTTCAGCAATTCCTGTAAAGCCTTGCGGTAATTCTGTTACACCATCAGTGTGGCTCATCAGCACGGACGAGCCTTGCTTTATATCGGCAAACAACTCCACGCTTGTGTCAAATTCAGTTTTAATTTTACCGTATTCGCTGACTTTGCAAGGCGTAACCTTGCCGCCTAAGATATGGCACATCATCTGCATACCGTAGCAAATTCCCAACACCGGAATGCCGAGTTCAAAAATTGCAGGGTCGCATTTTGGCGCGTCGTCAAGATAAACGCTGTTGGGACCGCCTGTTAATATAATCCCCTTGGGGGAGAGTGCTTTTATATCGGAAGCGGAAAGAGTGCCCGGCTTTATTTCCGAATACACATTCATTCCTCTTGTTGTTCTTGCAATAAGCTCCTTGTACTGACCGCCAAAATCTAATACTAAAATAAGTTCTCTCATATTTCCACCGTTCCGTCAAAGACTTTTTTGCATTCGCCTGTCATGTATACTGCTTCATCTGTGTAGCGAATTATAAGCTCGCCGCCTAGGAGTGCGACTTTAATATCGGCATCCTTGTCGCAATAGCCGTTTAATACAGCCGCGGCCGCCGAAGCGCAAGCTCCTGTGCCGCACGCAAGCGTTTCACCGCTTCCGCGCTCCCATACTCGCATTTTTAAGCTGTTTCTGCCTACAACCTTGACGAATTCTGTGTTTACGCCTTCGGGGAAGCGGCTGTGCTTTTCGTAGTTGCAGCTGCTTATGTCGAGGCTGTCTATGTCTTCCATAAATATAACACAATGAGGGTTGCCTACGTCTACAAAGGTTGCGGTTTGATTCTCTATTGTAATGTTCTCTGCCGCTGCTTTGCCCATATTCACTTTAACTGATGATACTGCTCCGTTTTGCGTTGATAGGTGTAATTCCTTAATGCCCGATAGGGTTTCGATGTTCATTTGCAGCTTGCGTACAATGCCGTTGTCGTATAGATATTTTGCAATGCAGCGGATTGCGTTTCCGCACATTTTGCCTTCGCTGCCGTCGAGGTTGAACATTCGCATACGCGCGTCGGCAACATCGGAGGGTAATATCAACACAACGCCGTCGCCGCCTACGCCGAAGTGCCTGTCGGATAAAAGCACAGATAAGGATTCGGGCGAGTTTATCTCCAAGTCAAAGCAGTTGATGTAAATATAATCATTGCCGCAGCCTTGCATTTTGGTGAATTTGAGCGCCATGCGCTCGCTTCGTAAATCGTTTATGTCGACAAGCTCGGTGTTTATCTCGCTGTAGCCTGAAAGCAGGCTGTCGGCAAGTGCGTTTGCTGTATCTATTGAGGTGAGACAGGGAATGCCTAACAGGCAAGCCTTTCTGCGTATTTTTACATCATCTGTGGCAGGGTTTCTTCCTTTTGCCGAGGTGGATATGATGTAGCTGATTTTGCCGCTTTCCAGCATTGTTGCGGTGTTGTTCTCCGGGCACTCGTGTATCTTGTTTACTGTGGCGGCGGTTAATCCGTCCTTTTTAAGCATTGCGGCCGTGCCGCTTGTGGCGTACAGCGCAAAGCCAAGCTGTGCGAATTTCTTTGCAATGCTGCATACCTCTGACTTGTCGCTGTCGCGTACGCTGATGAAAACGCCTCCGCTTTTGTGCATTTTATATCCTGCAGCTACAAGCCCTTTGTACAAGGCTTCCTCCATGTTCTTGCCAAGCCCTAACACCTCGCCTGTGGATTTCATTTCAGGTCCTAAATGCGTGTCCAAATCTGTCAGCTTTTCAAAGGAGAATACAGGAACTTTTACGGCAATATACGGCGGTATTTCAGCAACGCCTGATGTGTAACCTAGGTCGCTTAACTTTTCGCCGACGCTTACTTTTGTGGCAAGCTCACACATTGGGACGCCTGTTACTTTGCTGATATAAGGCACTGTTCTCGAAGCACGGGGGTTTACTTCAATCACATATATTTCGCCGCCGTACAGCACATATTGAATGTTCACAAGACCGCGGACGTTAAGAGCGGTGCAAAGTCTTTTTGTGACGTCGAATATTCGCTCTGCAAGCTCGTCGCTTACATTGGGCGCGGGATATACGGCTATGCTGTCGCCGGAGTGTATGCCTGTGCGCTCGATATGCTCCATAATTCCCGGTATCAAAACATCAACGCCGTCGCAAATAGCATCAACCTCAATCTCGCGTCCCGACAAATATTTATCGATAAGCACAGGGTTGTCTTGCTTCTGACGCAGGATAATCTCCATGTATTCGCGAATGTCGTCGGGAGAGAAAGCGATAATCATATTCTGTCCGCCCAAAACATAAGACGGACGGAGCAAAACTGGATAGCCAAGCTCATCGGCAGCGTCAAGCGCTTCCTTTTCGGTAAGCACGCCATATCCTTTGGGGCGTTTGATGTTAAGTCCCTCTAGCAAATCGTCAAAGCGTTGTCTATCCTCGCATATGTCTATGCTGTCGGCAGATGTGCCGATGATGTTTACTCCGCGGTCGTGCAGCTTTTGCGTAAGCTTTATCGCTGTGCCGCCGCCGAAGGCTACGATTACGCCTAGCGGCTTTTCAATCTCGATAACGCTCATCACGTCGTCTATGCAAAGCGGCTCGAAATACAGTCTGTCGGCGGTGTCGAAGTCGGTTGATACAGTTTCGGGGTTGTTGTTGATTACGATAACCTCATACCCCATCTTTTTGAGCGACCACACGCAATGCACGCAGGCGTAGTCGAACTCAATGCCTTGCCCTATGCGAATAGGTCCGCTGCCTAAAACCACAATGCGCTGTTTTGTACTGCGTTCGATAAACGGCAGGGCCTCATTTTCTGCACTGTTTTGCACGGAATAAAAGTATGGCGTTTGTGCGGCAAATTCTCCCGCGCAGGTGTCAACCATTTTGTAAGATAGATTGTCCGACGGCAGCTTATTGTCCGCTATATTTTTAAGTCCATGTAAAAACCAACGGTCAATCTTTGTAATAAGGTGTATTTCGCCAATGCTCATGCCGCGCTTAATCGCTTCGTATACCACAAACAAACGCTGGTCTGTTACAGTGTCAAGCATTGTGTGGATTTCGCTGTCGGTTTTATTTTTGAGCCGCGGTAAATCAAGAGTGTTCAATCCGATTTCCGCGCCTCTTACAGCTTTTAGGAGTGCAGTTTCAAAGGTGTCGGAGATTGCCATAACCTCGCCTGTCGCTTTCATCTGTGTGCCTAAGTCCTTTTTGGCATACACGAATTTATCGAAAGGCCACTTCGGGAATTTAACCGCTACATAATCGAGAGTAGGCTCGAATGCAGCAAACGTCGTGCCGGTTACGGCATTTACGATTTCGTCTAAGGTATAGCCGATTGCGATTTTGGTAGCAACCTTTGCAATGGGGTAGCCTGTTGCCTTTGACGCAAGGGCGGACGAACGCGATACTCGCGGATTAACCTCAATTACTGCGTATTCAAAGCTGTGCGGGTAGAGCGCAAATTGGCAGTTGCAGCCGCCCTCGACGCCGAGCGCTGTTATTATATCAAGAGCCGCCGAGCGCAGCATTTGATATTCCTTGTCGGACAAGGTGACTGCCGGAGCTATTACAATGCTGTCGCCCGTATGCACACCCACAGGGTCGAAGTTTTCCATAGAGCATACAGTTATCGCATTCCCTGCTTTGTCGCGCATAACCTCAAACTCAATCTCCTTCCACCCTGCGATGGATTTTTCAACAAGTATCTGGCTAATAGGTGAAAGCGATATTCCGTTTGCGGCGATTTCTTCAAGCTCACCCTCGCTGTTTGCAATGCCGCCGCCGCTTCCGCCTAAAGTGAAGGCAGGGCGGATTATAACAGGATATTCGTTTTCGGTTGCAAACTGTTTTGCAGTTTCAACATCTGTTGCAATAACAGACGGAATCACAGGCTGTCCGATTTCAACCATTGTGTCCTTGAAGATTTGTCTGTCCTCTGCTTTGTCGATGGTTTCGGGAGATGAGCCTAAAAGCCGCACATTCATCTTGTCGAGGAAGCCGTCCTTTGCAAGCTGCATACATAGTGTAAGCCCTGTTTGACCTCCAAGCCCTGATAAAATGCTGTCGGGGCGTTCTTTTTCAATAATTCGTTTTATTGTTGTTATCGTAAGCGGCTCGATGTAGATTTTGTCGGCTATGTTTTTGTCCGTCATAATGGTTGCAGGATTGGAATTGACAAGCACAATTTCAATTCCGTCCTCGCGCAGAACGCGGCAGGCCTGCGTTCCTGCATAGTCGAACTCGGCGGCTTGTCCTATTACAATAGGTCCAGACCCGATAACGAGTACCTTTTTAATGCTTTTATCTAAAGGCATTTTTATAACCCTCCACATTTTCAATGAATTTGTCGAACAGAAAAGCAGTATCTAACGGCCCTGCGCAAGCTTCGGGGTGAAACTGCACCGACATAACAGGGGCGTTTTTGTAGACAATGCCCTCGCAGGTTTTGTCGTTTACATTGATAAACCATTCATCGGCTATACTGCTGTCGATGCTGTCGGAAGTTACGGCATAGCCGTGATTTTGGCTTGAGATGTAAACCCTGCCGCTCATTAAGTCTTTCACAGGCTGATTCGCTCCGCGATGTCCGTATTTCAGCTTGTGCGTCTTAAATCCGTTTGCAAGCGCCAAAAGCTGATGTCCCAAGCAAATACCGAATATAGGTATTTGTGATTTTATAATCTCTTTCAAGTTTTCAATAATAATCGGATTGTCGGCAGGGTCGCCGGGACCGTTTGAAAGCATTATGCCGTCCGGCTTTATCGCCGATATATCCGCCAGCGTGCTGTTGTGCGGAAACACCCAAACATCGCAGCCGCGCTTAATCAGCTCACGCTCTATGTTATGCTTAAATCCAAAATCAAGGAGTGCTACCTTGTATTTTGGATTATCTGTTTTATGCTGTAGTATCTCCGTTGTCGAAACGCTTTCCACAGCATTTTCAATTTTGTAGCTCTTAATTTCGGTTAAGTCCGCTTGTTCGGGCTTTTTGCTTGTGATTTTACCGTTCATAACACCATTTTCACGGATAATCTTTGTTACAGCTCTGGTGTCAATACCATAAAGTCCCACAATGTTTTTTTGCCTTAAAAAAATGTCAAGACTTCCCTCGCTTCTAAAGTTAGAGGGGTCTTGACACGGATATTTTACAATATAGGCACTTGCTCCGATGAAATTACTTTCAAAGTCGGATGGAATAATGCCGTAATTTCCAATGAGAGGGAAAGTTTGAAGGACAATTTGACCGTAATAGCTTGGGTCGGTTAAGGTTTCCAAGTATCCGGTCATTCCTGTGGTAAATACAATCTCCCCTGTAATATCGCCCGCAGCACCAAAGGACAAGCCCTCGAATATCTGCCCGTTTTCAAGTATTAAATATGCTGTATTAGACATAACACACTCCTCTGTTTTAAATTCACTCAAGCTCATTTTTCCTCAGTATCTTTTTATTGCCGCTCTCTGCAAAGCAGCTTGTGCAAAATGATACCTTGCACTTATCGCAGGCTTTTTTAAGCCCTTCTATGCTGATATATCCTAAGCTGTCAGCGCCAATTTTTTTGCATATCTCATCTATGCTCATTTGATTGGCTATCAAGTTTTCCTCATTGTCAATGTCAGTTCCGTAATGGCAGGTAAAGCGAAACGGCGGAGATGATATTCGCAGATGTACCTCTTTTGCCCCTGCGTTTTTAAGGCTTTTCACTATCTTTTCGCTGGTAGTTCCTCTTACGATGGAATCGTCAACAAGCACAATGCGTTTGTCGCGGACATTTGCCGAGAGGGGGTTTAGTTTAAGTCGTACGGCACTTTCTCTTTGCGTTTGCGTCGGGTAAATGAAGCTTCTGCCGATATATCTGTTTTTTACAAAGCCCGAAACAAGAGGAATGCCGCTTTCTCTGCTGTAGCCTATTGCCGCTTCAAGTCCGCTGTCGGGCACTCCGCATACAACGTCGGCGTCGACAGGATATTCCTTCGCAAGTATAGCCCCCATGTTTGAACGCGCTTCATATACGCTTAGGTTATCGAGAGTGCTGTCGGGTCTTGCGAAGTAGACATACTCAAATATGCACAATCCGCCGCAATCGTCGCTTTTTGTAAGCTCTACGCTTTCAAAGGTTATCTCGCTGTTTTCTATAACAACAACCTCGCCAGGCAATACATCTCTTGTAAATTCAAAGCCGCAGCTTTCGAGCGCGCAGGATTCCGACGCAACCGCAATTCCTGCGCTGTTTCTTCCTATGCACAAGGGGCGGTATCCGTATGGGTCGCGCACAGCTATAAGCTTGCCTGTGCTGCATAGAATGATAAGAGAGAATGCACCTCGCAAATCCTTTGCGGCACGTATTACGCCCGCAATCTCATCTCCCTCCTTCATCATGCAGTACGCTATGAGAGAAGAGGCTACCTCGCTGTCGCTTGTTGCATTAAATTGCAAGCCGTGTTTTTTAAGTGTGTCCTTAATTTCTTTTGCATTGGTTATGTTGCCGTTGTGGGCTGTCGCTATGCGTCCGGTCAAGTATTCTGTTATGAATGGCCCTACGTTTTCTTTTGTATTGTTTCCTGTGGTGGAATATCTTGTGTGCCCGACGGCAATCGTGCTTTTCGGGAGCTTTTCAAGCACCCTGCCTGAAAATACCTCGCTTACAAGCCCTGTGTTCTTATGGTAAAGAATCTTGTTGTCGGCTATAACCGCTATTCCCGCCCCCTCTTGACCCCGATGCTGCAACGACAGAAGCCCATTGTATGTAATTCCTGCCGCTTCATCTGTTTTTACATTGACGCCGAAAACAGCGCATTCTTCGTGTAGTTTATCAGTTCTCATATGTTTTCAATATCCCTTCCGCAACCGCCCTCTTTGTACTTCTTGTATCCATGGCTTGACGCTCGATGTATTTATGGGCTTCGACCTCGCTCATGTTCAAGTAGGATATAAGAATACATTTGGCGCGGTCAACGATGCGTATATCTTCAATTTTTTGTATAAGCTTTGTGTTTTCTGCTTGCATCGATTTTAACTTGCGCTGCGCGGCCTTGGCGAGCTTTAACGCCGACCAAAAAAGGTTTCTGTTAATCGGCTTAGCAATGGTTATCACTCCGTAATCCTCAACAACATCAGATACCTCATCGTAATACTCGCTTTTCACAACAAGGATAACCTGACCGATTCCCTTCGCAGCGATATGACGCGACAAGCTCTCGCCCGATTCATCGCAAAGCGGCGCATTAATCACAACCAAGTCAAAATCCTGTTCAAGTAGCAAACGCCTTGCTTCCGAACAAGAAGGCACGGTGACAATTCTGTTTACGGAAAAAGAATGCAAAACTTCCATGAAAAAAGCAACGCTCTTTTCCGTATGCGAAACAATTAAAATAGCTTCCGTGAAAATCACCGCCTTTCCCATTATACCATAAAACTAAAGTTAAGCAAAGTTGAAATATTTGTCTTTGTAAAAACTTTCTTTGTCCTCGGCTTTGTTATATGCTTCTGCTTCCTCTTTCTTGAACGTAATGTATTTTCGGAGCATTTCGTCGCCGATTACACTTTTTACAAGCTCGGAATTTTCGGCTAATGCAATGGCTTTGTCAAGATTGTAGGGCAACAAAGCAAGGCCTTTGGTTATGCTTTCGTCGGCGTTATATAAATCGACGTCTACAGCAGGGGGTAGCGGCAACGCTTTTTCAATTCCGTCAAGTCCTGCGCCAATAATTAGCGCAAAGGCTAGGTAAGGGTTAACTGTAGGGTCGGGAGAGCGCAGCTCCATTCGTACCTTTTCGCCGATTGCCGCAGGAATGCGTACAAGCTGCGAACGGTTTTGGTGCGACCATGACACATACTTGGGTGCTTCAAATTCGCCGAAACGTTCGTAGGAATTGGCAGTCGGGTTGAGGAATAGTGTTATTTCAGGCGTTTTCTCCAGTATCCCTGCGATGAAGCTTTCGGCTATATTGGAGTGCTCACCGTCTTTGTTTTTGAAAATGTTGAAGCCGTTTTGCGAAAGTGATATATTTGCGTGCAGTCCGTTTCCGCTTTGTCCCATAATCGGCTTGGGCATGAAGGAAGCGAAAAGACCGTTTCGTGCTGCGATTGCTTTGATAACCGATTTAAAGGTCAGCAGATTGTCGGCACAGCTTAGGGCGTCGCTAAACTTAAAATCAATTTCATTTTGCCCCGGGCCTTGTTCGTGGTGAGAGGTTTCGGGCTTTAATCCCATTTCTTCAAGGCAAAGGCAGATTTCGCGGCGAATGTTTTCACCCTTGTCAAGCGGCGCAATATCGAGATAACCGCCGTAATCGAGAGTGTTTTGTGTAGGCTCGCCGTTTTCGTCCGTCTTAAACAGGTAGAACTCACACTCTGCTCCAATTTTGCAAACATAGCCCATATCCTCACAACGTTTGAGTACCCTTTTTAGGATATATCGGCTGTCGTGATTGAATACTGATTTATCAGGATTTTTTATATCGCAGAAAAAACGAACAACCCTGCCGGGACCCGGACGCCAAGGCAACACAGTTAAGGTAGACGGGTCTGGGAAAAGGAGCAAATCCGATCTTGTTACATCGCGAAACCCCTTGACGGCCGAAGCGTCAAAGGAAACGCCGTTTTCAAACGCCGAAGGAAGCTCATCTGCTATAATGGAGATGTTCTTCTGCGTTCCGAAAGGGTCGCAGAAGGCAAGCCTTATAAACTTCACGTCGTTTTCTTTTATGAACTCCAAAACCTCGTTGGCAGTGCTGGTCATATTGTTCCTCCTAATTTGCGGTATAAAGCTGTTTGTATGGATTTTTTGCGTTTGCTTTCAGCTTGTAAAACTTACTGTTTGTAATATCGTCGGTTTTCATGTTAAAGTTTTGCGCATATTCATGTAGTATCGGCTTGATTTCTTCCATATCGCTTTCGGTCGCCACCTCTGCGGTTACTTGGGAAGGGAGATTGGCAAGCTGCTCGCTGCTTCTGATAAAGATAGAGCCGCCGTGCATACCTGTTCCTGTAAAATTGCCTACAGGTACTCCCTCACAGTCAAGCCCTAATACGATGATAAGCCCTCCGGCTAGGTATTCGCCTAAGAAGCTGCCTACTTTGCCGCCGACAACAATCACAGGTCGTTTCTCCTTGTATTCCTTCATGTGAATGCCTGTTCTGTATCCTGCGTCGCCGCGAACGAATATTTTGCCGCCGCGCATAGCGTAGCCTAATGCGTCGCCTGCGTTTCCGTCTATGATAATCTTTCCGTCGTTCATTGTGTCGCCTACGGCGTCTTGTGCGTTTCCGTTTACCTTTATCGACGCGCCGTTTAGGTATGCACCAAGGGCATTCCCCGGCGTGCCGCTTATTGTAATGTTTATATTGTCAAGCCCTGCTGCGATAAAACGCTGACCGTAGCAATTTTCAATTTGTACATCGCCGCCTGCGTTTTTTATTGCGTTATTCAACTCACGAAAATCTATATTTGTAGCGTCAACTCTCATTTGCCATACCTCCCAGCTTTACTTTTCTGTCCTCTTTTGTGAAAGCCATAAGCCCCGGTCTTTTGCATATAAGCTCAAAGTCGAGCGTGTCAAGAGGTGTTTTTTCTCTGACAAGGCTTGTGTAAATTCCTGCTTTTTCAACGTTGCCGATGAGGATGTAACCGTTTAGCTTGTTGTCGCTGTAAAACAGCTTTTTGTAGGATTTGTCGTCGTTTTCGACATAGATATCTCCGGCGTAATTTCCTGCCGTTATTATGTGAAGTCCGAAGAAACCTATGGCGTTCATCGGAATTGCTTTGGTGAAATCCGCATTGCCGCCTGCCATGTTGATTCCGGCGCATTCGCCTTGCATGTAGGCGTTGGGCAGCAGTGCCATTATTTTACTTTGGTCGCTTGAAGCGTCAAGGCTTTGTGTGCAATCTCCCGCGGCGTAAATGTGTTCGCTTGTAGTTTTGCACTTGGTGTCGATAACGATACCTTTTTCTATTTCTGCAATGTTTTGCAAAAGCTTTGTGTTGGGGCGAACGCCGACTGCCATAACTATTATGTCGAATGGGATTTCTTCGCCGCTTTCTAGTGCCGCTATGTTTTCGGAAAAGCTTGCAACTTTTTCGGATAACTTAAAGCGTATGCCTTTTGCTTCAAGGTGTTGCTGTACTATTTCCGCCCCTGCTTCGTCTAAAATGCTTGACAGTATTCTTGGTGCAAGGTCGACAACGGTGACATCGGCAACTCTGTTGAAGATACCCTCTGCGCATTTTAATCCGATAAGTCCTGCTCCTATGATTAATACTTTTGATTCAACAGTCAATGTCTTTTCCAATGCTCTTGCGTCGTCAAGGCTCATAAAGGTAAATTTATTTTTAACCTTATCAAGTCCGTCGAAGGGCGGAACGAATGCAGACGAGCCTGTTGCAACAAGCAGCTTGTCATACAGAATATCGTCGCCGCTACCTAAAGCGACATATCTTTCGCCTTCGTTGATTTCCGTAACAGCAACGCCTGCGCGCAATGCAACATTGTTTTTAACATAAAAATCATCGCCGCGATACTTCATTCTTTGCTCATCTGTCTTGCCAAGCAGGAGATAGGAAATGAGCGGTCGTGAGTATGTATGGTGCGGCTCGTTTGTTATAACGGTTATTTCGCCATGCTTGTCAACTTGTCTTATACCCTCTACTGCGCCGATTCCTGCGGCTGAATTGCCTATGATAACATACCTCAAACTTTTCACCCTCTTTCCTCGAATACTATTGCGCCGTTGGGGCAGCCTTCGACGCACCTTGGTTTTCCTGTGCTTGATTTAATGCACAGCTCGCATTTTTGCACGACGCCTTCGTCGGACGGCGAAACTGCGCCGTAGGGGCAGCAGAGTATGCAGGTGTAGCAGCTAATGCACTTATTCTTGTCTATGGTGATAACTCCGTCGGCTACTGTCAGTGCGCCTGTTATGCAGCCTTTGACGCAAAGCGGCTCTTTGCAATGGCGGCAGGAAACTGCAAAGCTTATGCCGTCGTGTTCCTCTATCTTTATCTTCGGGTTAATCTTTATGTCTTTTAAGGCTCTTGCCATGTCCTTTTCGTTTGTTCCTGCAAAGGCGCAGTAGTATTCGCAAAGGTGACAGCCAAGACACCATTGTTCGTTTACGTATACCTTCTTCATAGTTCCTCCATGTTTGGGAGAAGGAACGCATAAATGCGTTCCTTACATTCCGGCGTGTTTTATGCCTAGGATTTCGAGTTCTGTTTCATTCATGCCTACGCCGCGCAGCATTAGGCGGTTGCCTTTTAGGCTTTCGATGGAGTTTATGCCCATACCGCCCATCATTTCTTTGATTTCGTGTTCCCATGCTGTGAGTAGGTTTACGAGGCGTTTGTAGCCGATGTCGGGGTTGAGCCGCTTTGTGAGTTCGGGGACTTGCGTTGCTATGCCCCAGTTGCATTTGCCGCCGTGGCAGCTTCTGCATAAGTGGCAGCCTAGCGCAAGCAGTGCGGCTGTGCCGATGTAAACTGCGTCCGCGCCGAGTGCGATTGCTTTTACGATGTCCGCGCTCGAGCGAATGCTGCCGCCTACGACTAAGCCTACGTTGTCGCGGATACCTTCGTCGCGCAGGCGTTTGTCAACGCTTGCAAGGGCTAATTCAATCGGAATGCCTACGTTATCGCGAATACGCGTGGGTGCTGCGCCTGTGCCGCCGCGGAAGCCGTCGATGGAAATTATATCCGCGCCGCTTCTTGCGATTCCGCTTGCTATCGCCGTTATGTTATGCACGGCGGCGATTTTTACGATTACGGGCTTTTTGTAGTCGGTTGCTTCCTTTAGCGAGTACACAAGCTGACGTAAGTCCTCGATGGAATATATGTCGTGGTGAGGTGCAGGGGAGATTGCGTCCGAGCCTTCGGGAATCATTCGTGTGCGGGAAACGTCGCCCACGATTTTTGCTCCGGGTAAATGACCGCCGATTCCCGGCTTTGCGCCTTGACCCATCTTTATTTCAATAGCCGCGCCGCTTTCGAGATAATCCTTATGCACGCCGAATCTGCCGGAAGCTACCTGCACGATTGTGTTTTTGCCGTATTTGTAAAAGTCCTCGTGCAAGCCGCCTTCGCCTGTGTTGTAGAGAATGCCGAGTTCCTCGGCGGCGCGCGCCAGGCTTTCGTGTGCATTGTAGCTGATTGAGCCGTAGCTCATCGCCGAAAACATGATGGGCATTGACAAGGTGAGGTGCGGAGGCAGATTTGGCTTGATTCTGCCGCTTTCGTCGCGCTCGATATTCTGCGGCTTTGCGCCTAGGAATACCTTTGTTTCCATTGGCTCGCGCAGTGGGTCTATCGATGGGTTTGTAACCTGCGACGCGTTTAGCAGTATTTTGTCGAAATATACAGGGAAGTTTTCGGGGTTGCCCATTGAGGAAAGCAGCACGCCGCCGCTGTTTGCTTGTCTGTATAACTCGTTGATCGTTTTGCTGTTCCAGTTGGCGTTTTCTTTGTACGTGTTGTCGCTTTTTATTATCTTTAACGCTCTGGTGGGGCAAAGGGATACGCAGCGGTGGCAGTTTACGCATTTTGCGTCGTCGCATACAAGCTTTGCTTTGTCCTCTAAAAATTCATGTACCTCGTTGGCACATTGGCGTTCGCACGCTCTGCAAGCTATGCAGCGGTCGTAATTGCGAACTACTTCATAATCCGGGTATAAAAAGTTTATTGCCATTCTACTTTACCTCCAATCCGCGAAGCCCTACGATTACAGGCTCGCCGCCTTTCGGCGACCATACTTTGTCTAAGTTGCGCTCGATTATTCTAATCGCCGCTTCTTCGCTTGCGATATACACCATATCATCTTTTTCGCCTACCACCATGCTGCGCAGCTTTAGCCTGTCGTTTAGTGCCATAAGTCCGCCCTCAAATCCTACGAGAATGGAGAATGGGCCTGTGATAAGCTGCGCTGAAAATACATTGCGCAGGTATTCGTGCAGCTCCTGCTTTTCAGGCGGCATACGCTCGATTGTTTGCCAAAATGGCGCGGCGATTACAGACGCGATTTCTTCAAGCGCAAGCTTCTTCTTGCGATGTAAATAGTCTATGATGTAGGTGATTACCTCGGTATCTGTTTGCAGCGTGCATTTGTAGCCGTACATTTCAATGGCGCGTCTGTTTGCGTCGTAGGACGAGATTTCGCCGTTATGTACTACCGAATAATCAAGCAGTGCGAACGGATGTGCGCCGCCCCACCAGCCCGGTGTATTTGTAGGATAACGTCCGTGCGCCGTGAAGCAATAGCCTTCGTATTCCTCCAAGCGATAAAAGCGACCGACATCTTCGGGGAAGCCTACCGCCTTGAACACGCCCATATTCTTTCCGCTTGAAAATACATAAGCGTCGGCAATGCGTGTATTCACGCGGAACACGCACTTTGCAACAAACTCGCGCTCATCAAGCTGACTTTCCGCAAGCTTTGTCGGAAGCGGCGTAACAAAATAACGCCAAATCAGCGGCTCGTCAGTTATTTCCTTAATTTTCCTCGTGGGTATTTTGGAAAGGTTGATTATGTCAAAGTGCCGCTCCAAAAATTCCTCACATTCTCTTTTCGACGATGTGTTGTCGTAAAATATATGAAAAGCGTAGTAATCCTTATATTCGGGATAAATGCCGTAAGCCGCGAATCCGCCGCCTAGTCCGTTTGAGCGATCGTGCATAACCGCAATCGACTTGATTATATTTTCGCCGCTCATTCGCTTGCCTGATTTATCAAAAATGCCCGATATTGCACAACCGGACGGTATTCTTACTTGACCTTCTCTTTGCATGTTAACCTCCTTATACTCAATTAACTTTAAAACCGTATGCTAGTCAATCACGTTTCCTTGATTCTATCGGTATTCGTCGTGCTTCTTGTGTAGCGGAATGAAACGTGATTGACTATATAGCACAAAAAGGCGCTCATCACATAATGCGTAAACAAGCCGCAGTAACAACTGCAACTTTGCATTATCTGATGAACGCCTTTGTTCATTGCAATTATTATACGACAACATTTTATTTTTGTCAAGGGGTTGACAAAGGGAAAATTTTATGCTAGACTTTATTCAATGAACAGCAAAGGCGCTGTGGACATTTGTCCGCGGCGTCTTATTTTTTTGCTTGAGAAGGGAGTTTAATATGAGCAAGCTATTTAAACCTATAGGCTACAAGAGTGTTTTGTCGGTTTATGATACG
Source organism: uncultured Eubacteriales bacterium (assembly GCA_964479875.1). Lineage (GTDB taxonomy): Bacteria > Bacillota > Clostridia > Monoglobales > CAYZNM01 > CAYZNM01. Next base: position 86,785 of record CAYZNM010000009.1, on the reverse strand, counting down.
CAAAAGGCAATCGGTGCAGTTAAGCGAACATTTGAGGATAATCTTTCACTTGCGCTTAACCTAAAGCGAGTGTCCGCTCCGCTTTTCGTCGAGCCGCATACAGGCTTGAACGACGACCTAAACGGCGTGGAACGTCCTGTCGAGTTTGACATTATGGAAACTAAGGAGAACGCGCAAATCGTACACTCGCTTGCAAAGTGGAAGCGTATGGCGTTACATAAATACGGCTTTCCTGTGGGCGAGGGGCTTTATACAGATATGAACGCCATTCGCCGCGATGAAGAAATGGATAATCTTCACTCCATATATGTTGACCAGTGGGATTGGGAAAAGGTTATAGACAGAGATGCTCGCAATGTAGAAACATTGAAGCAAACAGTAAGAAACATTGTCGATGCAATCTGCGATACGCAGGAGGAGATTAAGAAGCTCTATCCCCAAATTAAAGGTACGCTGACAAGAGAAGTGTCTTTTGTGACAACGCAGGAGCTTGAAGATACGTACCCAACGCTTTCTCCGAAAGAAAGAGAAAACGCATATCTCAAGGAACACAAGACCGCATTCATTATGCAAATCGGTGATATATTAAAGTCAGGCGTAAAACATGACGGCCGCGCGCCGGACTACGACGATTGGACGCTCAACGGCGACATAGTCTTTTGGAATGATGTGCTCGAATGTGCTTTTGAGGTTTCATCTATGGGTATTCGCGTTGACGAAAAATCCCTCGACGAGCAGCTCACCAAAGCCAAATGCGACAATCGCCGCACTCTCACCTTCCACAAAATGCTGCTGGATGGACAGCTTCCGCTTACAATGGGCGGCGGCATAGGGCAGTCGCGGCTGTGTATGCTGCTTTTAGGCAAGGCGCACATCGGCGAGGTGCAAGTTTCCGTATGGGACAACGAAACAATATCGGGCTGCAAAGCCGCAGGAATAGAATTATTGTAGGGAACGCATTTATGCGTTCCGTTTGGAGGATTAATATGAACAAAGACATACCGAATATATTCGGCAGCTTAGTTTTCGGCGACAGCATAATGAAAGCGAGATTGCCCAAGGACACATACAAAGCACTTAAGAAGACAATCGCACAAGGCACGCACCTAGAACTTGACGTCGCAAACATTGTCGCAAACACAATGAAGGATTGGGCGACCGAAAACGGCGCGACTCACTTCACGCATTGGTTTCAGCCGATGACAGGAATTACCGCCGAAAAGCACGACAGCTTTATTTCACCAATAGCCGACGGCAAAATTATAATGGAATTTTCAGGCAAAGAGCTTGTGCGCGGCGAGCCTGACGCTTCAAGCTTTCCATCAGGCGGACTTCGCGCAACCTTTGAAGCAAGGGGTTATACTGTTTGGGACACAACCTCATACGCCTTTATCAAGGACGGAACACTTTGCATACCAACCGCGTTTTGCTCATACAGCGGCGAAGCACTCGACAAAAAAACACCGCTGCTGCGTTCGATGCAAGCGATAGACAAGCAAGCAATGCGCATACTAAAGCTGTTCGGCAACACTAAGGCGAAGCGCGTAATCACCACCGTAGGCCCCGAGCAGGAATATTTCCTCATAGATAAGGAAGTGTACCTAAAACGCCCCGACCTTGTAAACTGCGGCCGAACGCTTTTCGGCGCAAGACCTCCAAAAGGACAGGAGCTTGACGACCACTATTTCGGCAGCCTAAAGCCGAGGGTTTCCGCCTTCATGAAGGAGCTTGACGAAGAGTTGTGGAAGCTTGGCATATTGGCAAAGACAAAGCACAACGAGGTTGCCCCTGCGCAGCACGAATTAGCCCCCATTTTCACAACAACCAATATTTCAACAGACCATAATCAGCTTACGATGGAGCTGATGAAAAGCATAGCAAATAAGCACGGCTTAGCTTGCCTGCTGCACGAAAAGCCGTTCGCAGGAGTAAACGGCAGCGGCAAGCACAACAATTGGTCAATATCGACAGACTCAGGCGTCAATCTGCTCGAACCCGGCGATACACCCTTTGAAAACGCGCAATTCCTGCTATTTCTTACGGCCGTCATCAAAGCCGTGGACGATTATCAAGACTTACTCCGCGTATCAGTAGCAAGCGCAGGAAACGACCACAGACTTGGCGCAAACGAAGCCCCGCCTGCCATAGTATCGATGTTCCTAGGCGACGAGCTTACCGAAATCCTAGAAGCTATCGAAACAGACACCGCCTACAAGGATAAGGAAAAGCTTCAAATGGGAATCGGCGCAACGGTGCTTCCGCACTTCCCGAAAGACACGACAGACCGCAACCGTACCTCCCCCTTTGCCTTCACAGGCAACAAATTCGAGTTTCGTATGCTAGGCTCTACCTTTTCGATTGCCGGCCCGAACATCGTACTAAACTCCATCGTAGCCGAGGTTTTAAGCGAATTTGCAGACACGCTTGAAAAAGGCAGCGACTTCAAGACTGACCTTGCCGCCCTGATTAAGTCGACAATAAAGCAGCACAAGCGAATAATTTTCAACGGCAACAACTATTCCGACGAATGGGTAGCCGAAGCCGAAAGAAGAGGGCTGCTAAACCTAAAAACCACAGTCGAAGCACTCCCCACATTCGTTCTGCCGAAAAATGTGGAGATGTTTAAAAAGCACCACGTTTTCACCGAAACAGAGATACACTCACGGTATGAGATTCTGCTCGAGGGCTACCAAAAGACCGTACACATTGAAGCACTCACAATGATTGACCTTGTTAAAAAGGAGATACTACCTTCATGCATAAGCTACCAGAGCGAGCTTGTGACATTGCTAAGCGGCAAAAAAGCCTGCGGCATACAAGCCGAGCCGGAGGAAACACTAACCAAAAAGCTGTCAACCTTAACCGCAGCTTTATACAAGAAGCTTGAGGAGCTGGAAACATCTATCCTAAACGGAAAGACAACAGCAGACAGCCTAGAGCTTGCAAAATACTACCGCAACTCCGTATTTATGGCAATGACCGAGCTTAGGTTGGTCATTGACGAGCTTGAAACAATGGTGGCGCGCAAGCATTGGAGCTTGCCTACCTACGCGGAGATTTTATACAGCGTAAATTAATTAGGGGGCACGATTGCCCTACAACGCACAAAGGCGTGTGTTTTATCAAAATGTCAGATTGGCATTGCGATAAAACACACGCCTTTTAAATTTAGGAGGAGGTATATATGTATTCAGCAGTTGACACAATATGGGTTCTGCTTGGAGCGGCACTCGTCTTCTTTATGCAAGCCGGATTCGCAATGGTTGAAACAGGCTTCACAAGAGCAAAGAACGCAGGAAACATCATTATGAAGAACACAATGGACTTTGCTTTGGGAACGCTTGTGTTCTGGGTTTTCGGCTTTGGGATTATGTTTGCAGGAAGCGGAGCATTTATCGGCGGATTTGATTTCTTAATTCAGGGCGACTACGGCTCGACGTTTCCGTCGTCTGCGTTTGTTATTTTTCAAACGGTGTTCTGCGCCACTGCCGCTACGATTGTTTCGGGCGCAATGGCGGAGAGGACAAAGTTTTCGTCCTACTTAATTTACAGCATTATCATCAGCGCGTTTGTATATCCTGTTTCGGGTCATTGGATATGGGGCGGCGGTTGGCTTGCTCAGCTTGGATTCCACGATTTCGCAGGCTCTACGGCCGTTCATATGGTGGGCGGCGTGGCGGCTTTAATCGGCGCGAAAATCTTGGGGCCGCGAATCGGCAAGTATTCAAAAAGCGGAAAGGTGAAGGCAATCCCCGGCCACAGCTTAACGCTTGGCGCATTGGGTGTGTTTATCCTATGGTTTTGCTGGTTCGGCTTCAACGCTTGCTCGACTGTTTCAATGACAGGCGACGATGTTATCGCGTCTGCCGCCAACATCTTTGTTACCACAAATATTGCTGCCGCAACTGCCGCAGCCGCCGTAATGGCAATCACTTGGATTAGGTATAAAAAGCCTGACGTATCAATGACACTGAACGGTGTGTTGGCAGGACTTGTAGCAATAACAGCAGGGTGCGACTTGGTATCGCCGACAGGAGCGTTCTTCATCGGATTGATTTCAGCTTTTGTTGTGGTTTTTGGAATTGAATTTGTGGAAAAGGTTTTAAAGATTGACGACCCTGTCGGCGCGGTCGGCGTGCACGGAATGTGCGGCGCAGTCGGAACACTGCTTGTGGGCGTATTTGCACTGGACGGCGGTTTATTATACGGCGGCGGCTTTAGGTTTTTAGGCGTTCAGGCAATCGGAGTTTTATCCGTAATCGCTTGGGTTGCCGTAACTATGACAATTGTTTTCTTAATTATCAAGAAAACTGTAGGGCTTAGGGTGTCAAAATCAGAGGAGCTTGCCGGACTTGACATCGAGGAACACGGACTTACAAGCAGCTACGCGGACTTTATGCCAATACCCATGGGTACGGACTTCAAGCCGCAAGCCGATGAAGCCCTGGTCGCCCCCGATATTGCCATTCCTGTTGTAAACAATACAAGACCAAACGCAAAAATGACAAAGGTAGTTATAATAACAAAGCAAAGCAAATTTGAAACATTAAAGTCCGCACTCGACCAAATAGGCATTACGGGAATGACAGTAACGCAAGTATTAGGCTGCGGAATGCAAAAAGGCGGCAAAGAATTTTACCGCGGCGTAGCACTAGAAACAACACTGCTGCCAAAGGTGAAGATTGAGATTGTCATCTGCAAAGTGCCGTTGGAGCTGCTTATAGACACAGTGAAGGAAGCTCTTTACACAGGCAACATCGGCGACGGCAAGATGTTTATTTACGACGTCGAGAATGTCATAAAGGTAAGAACAGGCGAGCAAGGCTACGACGCCTTGCAAGATGAAGAATAAACAGAGCACACACTAGACGCGGCATTCTCTGCTTATTCTCCTCATGCAGCCGCCTATCTGTCTAATATTCTGCCGTCGGTCGAAATTGTTACTACCTGCCACGGAATGAGCTTTCCGCAGTTTTGCAGCACTGCTTTTACGGCGTTTTCAATGCCGCCGCAGCATGGCACTTCCATTCGGGCAATCGTGACGGATTTTATGTTGTTTGTTTTCAAGATGGCAGTGAGCTTTTCGGCGTAGTCGCCCTCGTCTAGCTTGGGGCAGCCTATAATAGTGATTTTGTTTTTCATGTACTCGGCGTGGAAGTTGCCGTAGGCAAAGGCTGTGCAATCGGCTGCCACAAGCAAGTTGGCGTTGTTAAAGTAAGGGGCGTTGGGCGGCACTAGCTTGATTTGCACGGGCCATTGGTTGAGGTGGGTTTGCTGCGGAGCGGCGAGGGTGTCGCTCTCTATAGCGGTTCGCCCGATGGCTTTGCTGTGCGTGCCGGGGCAGCCGCAGGCTAAGGTTTGGGGTTGCTTCTGCTCTACGTTGGCTTCAACGGCCGCTTTGTCGAACTCCGCCGCTTCTCTTTCCTCGAAGGAAATTGCTTTGGTGGGGCAAACAGGCAAGCAGTTTCCCAGCCCATCGCAGTAATCGTCGCGCAGCAGCTTTGCCTTGCAGTCCACCATTCCGATTGCACCCTCGTGGCACGCGTTTACGCACAGGCCGCAGCCTACACACTTATCTTCATCAATCTTAATAATCTTTCTAACCATAATTTTTACCTCCGACTTGTTTTTATATCACTATTGTAATATAATAAGAACAACAAGTCTGTTGTATTTACAACGAGAGGTTGAATTTATGAAAAAAATTTTTGAAGCAGTAAAAAGCAATGTCTTATTTGCAGGGATTGCTTTCAGCGACTTCGAGAGAATGTTCGGCTGTTTATCCGCAAGAACAGCTTGCTACAAGAAGGGTGAGGTCATCTTGCTGTCCGGCGATACAGTAAGCTTTGTAGGCTTGGTTTTATCAGGCAGCGTGCAGGTTATCAGGGAGGACATAGACGGCAACATCACAATCCTAACCGAGCTTTCGGCGTCCGACACTTTCGGCGAGGTCTTCGCCTGCGCCGGAATCGACCACAGTCCGGTGACGGTGCAAGCAGTCGGGGACTGCGAGGTGCTGTTTATAGACTACAAGAAAATCATCACCTCCTGCTCGTCTGCCTGCCCCTTTCATGCGAAACTGACAGAGAATATGCTTCGGCTTATCGCCAAGAAAAACCTCATGCTCAATCAAAAGATTGAGATACTATCAAAGCGCACCACACGTGAAAAGCTGCTTTGCTTCTTCGACACACAAAGGGGCATTGCGAAAAAATTCACCATACCTTACAATCGTGAGGAGCTTGCGCGGTATCTATGCGTAGACCGAAGCGCCATGTCGAATGAGCTATGCAAAATGAGGGACGATGGGCTTATCCGATTCAATAAAAATGAGTTTGAAATTATGTAAAGTATTATGTGTGTACGAAAAAAATATTACTAACGCAAGTTTAATGTTGACACACGATAATTTTTGATGTATAATATTTACAGAAACTACTTATTTTTGTTAAGGATTCAATTATAAATAATGGAAAAAGCAAACATAAAGACTGGCGCAAAGGCAACAATTATTGTCACGAAGCTTGACCAAACAAAATTGGAACTTCCCACCATCTTTGAAAGTTATATAACTAACTCTCAGCTTATGTTTTATGCACCTATTGTTGGAGGCAAGCTTTTTTCCTTTAGACGCGGTCAAGGTGTGGTGCTTGAATATTTCTACAATAACGGCACAAATTCTTTTGAGGCAAAGTTTGTTTCTGATGTGAAGAAGGGCAACATGAACTTTGTCGTCGTTGAACAGGTAAGCGATGTAAAGCGCATTCAAAAGAGAAATGATTTCCGTCTTGATATTAACATGAAGCTTAAGGTTAAGTATAAAGAAAATATTGTTGAAACAGTGACGGAAGATAATCATCAAATTGAAAAAATTGTCAAGCAAGGCAAAGAAATTTTCGAGAATGTCACCACTACAGATATAAGCGGCGGCGGTATATCGTTTATCACTGACAGTGTTTTCCAGCGTGAAGATAAGATGACGATGTTCATTCGCCTTACTGAAAAGGATTTGGAAGAGGAATTTCACGGAACGGTAATGCGTATAACTAAGCTGGATCCTGATATCGCAAAGCTTAAATATAATGTCGGCGTGCGCTTTGACTATACAACGCCGCACCAGAAGGATAAAATCGTCCGCTATTGCTTTGAGAAGCAGCGGGAGCAAAATAGATTAAAAAAATAGATAGCGCGGCGTTGAGCCGCGCTTTTTGTTTAAGCTAATACTTCTTTTAGGTATCTGCCTGTGTGGGAGCGTTCTTCTTTTATTAAGTCTTCAGGAGTGCCCTCGAATACTACGTAGCCGCCGCCGTTGCCGCCTTCGGGGCCCATGTCGATGATGTGGTCGGCTACTTTGATGACGTCTAGGTGATGTTCGATAACTAGGACTGTGTGTCCGGCATCTACTAGCTTGTTTAGGCAGATGAGCAGCTTGCCTATGTCGTGCAGGTGCAAGCCTGTCGTCGGCTCGTCGAGAATGTAGACGTTGTGTGAACCGCGCTTTAGCTTGGATAGCTCGTAGGCAAGCTTGACGCGCTGTGCTTCACCGCCGGATAGGGTTGATGAATTCTGACCTAGCTTGATGTAGCCTAAGCCCAGTTCGTCCATGATTTTCAGTTTGCGCTGCAATAGAGGTATGTCGCCGAAAAAGGTTAACGCTTCCTCTGATGTCATATCCAATACTTCTGATATATTCTTGCCCTTGTATTTCACCTCCAACGCTTCTTCCGAGAAGCGCGCGCCTTTGCAGACAGGGCATATGGTTTCAATGTCTGCCATAAACTGCAGCTGCGTCGTGATGATTCCATCACCTGTGCAATGCTCGCAGCGACCGCCGTTGGCGTGGGTGAGGGAGAAGTCTAGGGCGTTGAAGCCGCGCTTGTGAGCGTCGTCGGTATCGGCGAAGATGGCGCGGATTCGGTCGTACAGACCGATGTATGTCGCGGGATTGCTGCGGCTGCTTCTGCCTATCGGCGATTGGTCGATGTTGATTACGTTGTTGATTTGGTCGAAGCCGATTATGCTGTCGTGTTCTCCTGCAACTATTCGCGCGTTGTTGAAGACGATTCGCATTTGCTTGTGCAGGATTTCGTTGATAAGCGTGCTTTTGCCGCTGCCGCTTACGCCTGTGACGCAAACGAACACGCCGAGGGGTATGTCGATGGTGACATTTTTTAGGTTGTTTTCACGTGCGCCGTTGATGGTCAGGTATTTGTCGCAATGGGGGCGGCGTTTTTTGGGTACGTCAATTTTCGCCTTGCCGGAGAGGTACTGCCCTGTTATAGAACCTTCGCAGGCGGCGATGTCCTCTACCTGTCCGCATGTCACTACTTCGCCGCCGTGGATTCCGGGGCCGGGACCTATCTCTACTATATAATCTGCGTTTTTTATGGTGTCGATGTCGTGTTCGACTACGATTAGCGTGTTGCCGATGTCGCGCAGCTTTTTCATGGTGTCGATAACGCGCATGGAGTCGCGCGAGTGCAAGCCTATGCTTGGTTCGTCCATGACGTAGAGCATTCCCATCAGTTCGCTGCTGATTTGTGTGGACATACGTATGCGCTGTGCCTCACCGCCGGAGATTGTGTTGCTGCGGCGGCTTAGGTTTAGGTAGTGCAGGCCGATGTCGATTAGCAGGTCAACGCGCGTGATTATCTCGTTGACGATAGAGCTGCCTACGTCAACCAAGTCCGCGTCGAAGGTAAGTCCGCGCAGGTATTCCACAAATTCAGGCAGCTGCAAGTTCGACACCTCGGAGATGTGCTTTCCGCCTAATGTGATGGATAGGCGCAGCTGCGTCAGCTTTAGACCGTGGCACTCAGGGCACACATTTTCTACCATTACTTCCTTGAGGAATTCAGGCTCTGGGCCTCCGTCTGTCGATGACTTTCTGATGTAGTTCTTGTACCAACCTTCGATGTCGCGGACGAATCCGCCGAACGCGAACTCGCGCCCTGTAATCCAGTTGCGTTTTTCGATATACTCTGGCTGCACCATCTTTATGATTTCGCCTTTGCTTCCATAGAAAAGTATGTCGATTGCTTCCTGCCCCAACTCGCCTACGGGTACGTCCATGGAAAAGCCGTAGTGCTGTGACAGGCTGTACACCATTACGCCGCGGTAGCTGCCCTTGCTTGCAGGATTGTACAGCATGTTGACAAGTCCGCCCTTGTTTATGCTTTTTAGCGGATTCGCGATGAGGAAGCGCGGCTCAACGACATAGCTTGTGCCTATGCCGGAGCAGGTGTGGCACGCACTAGCAGCGTCGTTGAAGGAAAAGTAGAAGGATTGCAGCTCGGCTAAAACTGTGTGGTGCTTCGGGCAGGCGAAGTAGTCGTAGAAGCCCTCGGGCGCGCCGCCCTTGACTTCGATTCGCATGTAGCCCTCGCCTACGGTGAATATCGAGGTTTCGATGGATTTAGCGATTTGCGCATACATGTCGCTGCGGATAGTGAACTTGTCTACGACAATCTCCATGCGGTAGGTCTTATGCTCCTCGAGCTCATGCTTATCCGACAGCTTGTAGGGCTTTCCATCAATCAGCATATTCTTGAAGCCCTTGGTGCGGATTCCGTCCAGCATGTACTTGTAGTCCTCGCCGAAAATCTTTTGCACAGGAATAAGCAGCTCCACCTCTGTGCCAATCGGCAGCGCTGCAATGTGCTCCGCCATCTGCGCAGGCGAAAACTGCTTTAGCTCACAGCCGCATTCGGGGCAATGCCCCACTCCCGCCGTAGCAAATAATAGCCGCAGGTAGTCGTAAATATCCGTCATAGTACCCACAGTTGAGCGCGGATTAGTGCCGGACTTCTTCTGCTCAATCGCCACCACAGGCGACAGTCCACGCACAAAATCCACCTTAGCCTTTTTCACCTGATTAATACGTGCCTTCGCAAAGGTCGACAGCGAATCCAAAAACCGCCGCTGCCCCTCACCATAAATTACATCAAACGCAAGCGACGACTTTCCGCTGCCCGAAACACCTGTCACAACAGTCAACTTATCCCTAGGAATTTCCAGTGAGATATTTTTAAGATTATTCTGCTTTGCTCCAATTACCTCGATAGTTTCACGAATAGCTATAGCTCTTCACCCCTTTTGGACGAATTTAATAAAACTATTTAACACCCTTGCGGTGGAATGGACGTGGAAAACTTTACAAATTACTTGACTTTCTTTGATATTTATGTTACAATAAAACCATAATAAAAGGAGAGTGCAAACAAAACACTCTCCGGCGTAATCCGCCAAAAGGCGGCAGGAGTTTGGTTACTTCCTGTGTTGCTTGTACTGCTAGTAACCGCCATCCATTGCGAGGGGGGCGGTTATTTTTTTGTCTTGATTGTTACAATCAAAACGATGAGTAGTGCAAAGTCCATCATACAGTTGAACCCTAAAACTACAAGGGATATGATTTCGTATGCGCTCATTCAGCATTCCTCCTTTCTTGGAGGACTACCTACCGCCCTTTAGCTATTACGTTAACGAGAGTATAACATATATTTCTTGCTTTGTCAAATTATGTCGAATATATTAAACGTGTGATAAGTAAGATGTCACACTAACTTATAGCAGACTTCTTCTATGTTCATCTTGCCTTTCGGGGTCACTTTTATCGTCTGCGACGCCATCTCGATTATGCCTTCCCATGTTAGGTATTGGCAGATGTGGATAGTGCCATGGCTGCCTGCTTGCTTTGATGAGTTTTGCACTATGTCTGTGACTGTGTGAAATTCGTTGTCGGATAGGTACTCGATAAGAGGTGCAGTGAATAATTTAAGATTCTTGTTGATAAAGGAGTAGGCAAGCTTTAAGGCAGCTTCAAGCTGCTCCGGCGACTTATGCTCGCACAGCATATCGTCGTACAAGGCTTCGATAAGCTCCGGCTCAAACGCTTTCGCACGCTGCAACACCTCGCGCATAGGAACCTCGTGGTTCATCAATATTATCATGTCGGCGATTGTCTGCGACGAATTAAGGGTATACAGTTGGCAATAACGATAGTCCTGTTTAACGTACAGCCATTTCTCCGCCTTCTCGAGCATAATCAATAACCACGCGAACCTGTTCATTAGAATCAACTCAAGGTCAGCCTCGCCAATAACTCCCGATTGGTCAAAATACTCCCTAAGCGACTCGTCCTTGGTGAACATCAGCTTGCCTTTAACTATCAAAGACTGCCACATTCCGCCATCCAGACTTTTTTCAATCCCCTTGCGAAAGCTGTCCCGCGTCATTATGTCTACATTGATGACTATTCCATTCTCCACGACGCAATACGCGCCCTTGTTAAGCTTCATGTCTTTGACGATGATAAATGAATCGACGTCGCTCTTGTGCCATACCTTGTCATACGCAAGGCTGCCTTGTAACACAAAAGCTAAAATATTGCTGTCTTCTTGAAATTTCTCCGACAAAGCTTCTACCGCTGACATATACTGCTCACGAACATCAGGCAAATCCATAAATCCTCCTGAAAGTAAGACCTCATTGAGATATAAGTATAGCACATAGATTTTTCTTTGTCAACTGCCCGAGTGAGGATTTTTTTAAGTAAAGTGAACCTTTTACATCGAAACTCCGTCTTGTATTGCGAAGCGCGCTACAAAATAAAAGGGGCGAAGATATGGAAATGCAAGCGGAATTTGAACGGCTGCTCGGCGAGTGCAAAAACGCAGTCGAGCGATTGGTGTTTTATAAGGTAGACAATCGCGCCGATGGCGAGGATATTTTGCAGGAGGTGTATGCCGCAGCCTACACAAAGCTGCACACACTAGGCGACATCGGCAAGTTCAAGCAATGGATTTTCGCGATTGCACGCAACAAAGTGCGCGACTACTATCGCGCAAAGTCCAAGGCCGGCGAGCTGCCGCTGGACGAAGGCATGTCCTACCGCGACAAGTATTCGCGCATTGGGCTTTCCGCATCCGAAGCTGTTGCGGAAACACTGTCCGCTATGTCGGACATTGACAGCCGCGTCCTGCGATTATATTATATGTCAGAAAAGTCGCAGAAGGAGATTGCGTCACTGCTGAATATTCCCGTAGGCACAGTAAAAAGCAGGCTGCACAACGCCAAGCGGCATTTCGCAGAAGCCTACCCATATCCGCCCACATTTAAAGGAGATAAAAATATGTTAAGCTTACCCATCACTATTCCCGAGATTAAGATCGAGAAGTCAAACATGCCTGCGTTCAGCGTAGTTTGGGAGGAGTGCATAAACTGGTTCATCGTACCGCGCATAGGCGAAAAACGCACGTGGGCAATATACGATTACCCAAGCAAAGCGCGCTGCGAAGTAACCGAGCTGTCAGTAATAGGCAAAGCTGTCGTGCACGGAATCGAAGGCGTGGAAATTTTGTGCAAGGAAGTTAACCCCATCCACGGCAGCCTATCAAACGAGCGCACACTCATCGCACAGCTCACCGATACCCACACGCGTTTCCTCATGGAAAGCCACTGCCAAAACGGCGTAAAGCTTACTCACACCTTCTACGACGAGCAATTCCTCGAAAATTGGAGCGTAGGCGCAGACAACTGCGGAAACGAAACTCACATCAAGCCAAACGGCGTAGAACGCTACAACGTCACAATCGGCAGCAAATCATACGACACAATCCTAGTCACATACATCGAAACCGACGCCAACGTAATGACCCACACCTACCTCGACCGCCACGGCAGAACAATCCTATGGCGCAGGTTCAACAAAAGCAACTGGACATGGCAATGTCACGGCAAAAGTTGGGGCGACATGCTCCCACAAAACGAACGCTGCACTGTCAACGACAGCGAATACGTCCACTGGTACGACTGCATCACAGACTACATCACAGACGCTTTATCCTGAAAAAAGCCCGCATTTATGCGGGTTTTTATTTTTTTGAAAAAACACTTGACAAACTCACAATCATAGTGTACTATTTATATAAGACACCACCACACTAACACAACGGTGTGTGGGTCAAATAAAAAAGCGGAGGCTCATATGGACTATGCGAACGAGCGTCCCATATACCGACAAATTGTGGAGCGTGTAAAAATGGGCATAATTAATGGTGAATACGCAGCAGGGGAAAGACTTCCCTCGATACGTACGCTGGCAGCAGAATGGCAGGTTAATACAAACACCATGGCAAGAGCGTTTTCGGTTTTAGAAAGCGAAGGCGTGACGAGTGTACTGCGCGGTCAAGGCTCTGTCGTTGCCAACGAATCCGAGCTTGTGAACAAGCTGCGCGGAGAATTCTGCGAAACATTTACCAAAGAATACCTCGACAAAATGACGGCGCTGGGATACGGACGAAACGAAATTGCACGCATTATCGCAGAGTATTAAAAACATGTAGTCAATCACGTTTCAATCAACTATCGCAGAAGTACGATAACTGCAGCTAGAATCAAGGAAACGTGATTGACTTGCAGGGAGTTTTAAAGTTAAGTGACTATGCCTGCGAATCAGCAGGCTAAATAACAAAGGAAGGGAACACTATGTATAAAATATCAAATGTTACAAAACGTTACAGAGGAATCTACGCCCTCGACGACGTAAGCATAAACCTAACACCCGGAAAAGTTTATGGGCTGCTAGGCCCCAATGGCAGCGGCAAAACTACGCTGCTGCGCATTATGGCGGGTCTTGTTTTCCAAGACAGCGGCGACTTATCATTCGACGGAGTGACCGGAACGGAAACGCACAGCAAAGTCGTATATGTCCCCGATATGCCGCAGCTCCCATGGAGCATGTCAGGCAACGAAGCCGCACAGCTTTTCGCCGGACTATACATCGGCTACGACATATCGCGCTTCAATGAAGCCGCGAAACGCCTAGGCTTAGACACTCGCCGAAGCAAGCTATCGCGCGGCGAATCAATGAAGCTGCACATCGCGCTCGCATTAGGACGCAAAGGCAGCGTCTACCTTTTCGACGAACCCACAGCAAACCTCGACATGAATACCCGCGAAGGTATCATGGCAGTCATAATGGAATATGCGTCCGAAAACGCCGCGGTCTTACTAAGCACACACCTAGTGCAAGAGGTTGAAGCCGCGCTGGACGAAGCAGTCTTCCTCTCCGAAGGCAAGGTAGTAGCGCAAGCAAACGCTGAAGACTTACGCGAAGAAGAAGGAAAAAGCATAACACAACTATATCGCGAGATTTACTCGGGGGTGAGAGCATGAATAAAATAATATCAGCAGAATTTAAGCGCGGCAACCTGCCGCTGTTCTTAGGCTTTTTAGGAGGCGTCGGCGCTATTGCGATGGCGATTCTTGTATCGGCGTTCAGAGATTCAATCGGTGCATTTATCACATTCATAAGCCTGGGCGGCGTATGCCTCGGCGTTATGGGCGTAGCCTTCGTGTTCCAGATGGTGTACGGCATGAACGCTGTAAATTCCCTGTGGAAGTCAAAGAACGATTACCTAAGAGCCATTCCTATTAAGCCCGCCGCACGAATACTAAACATGGCAATCTACCATGTGATAACCGGCGTAATCTTCACACTTGCGATAGTTGTTGTATCACTTATATACGCAAGCGGTATTTCCGGAGATTTTATCCTTGCAGAAGCAGTAAAATATATGAGCGAAATTTCGCTCGGCTTATTAAACATTGCGGCGTTTGTAGTAATGCTGTACGGCGTATGTTGGGGTGCGACAGCGTTCGCTCGAAACAAGGGATACAGCCCTGTTACGGCTATGATTGTTGTTGTAATTGCCTCTTTCGCGATACTAAGCTTGGTAACATGGCGCGGCAATGATATTTGGAGATTCAATAACTCTTTCTACGACATTCCCTCGATGGCTATATCCTTCGCGCTCGGCATAGTCGGCATGATTACAGCAGCAATGCTGTTCGACCCGTTTGAATTCACAAGCAAGCACAATCGCGGACGCTACACCTTCGCAATCACAGCGACCGTTGTAGGTGCAATCGCAGTAATTCTGATAAACAGTGTCGCAGGCGGCATTTACTCAAAAGTGCAATACGGCGAAACAACCACCACAACCACGCAAATGCAAGCCCCCGCAACAGAAGTGCTAATGAAAGACAAAGCAAGGCATTCAAACGGACAATTTGAAACCCTTAAGATAATTCTCGTTCCGGACGATTCCTCTATAGTTATAAAAGCAAGCGATTGGGCGCGCGATTCCTTCGTCATCGATGAATCCAACGGACAAGTAACAATCGAGCAAAAACGCTATCTGCCAAAAGGCGTAGAATGCGAAATCCGCATCGGCGTAGGCGACCTAAGCAACCTTGTCAGCGAAGGCATCGCCAACATAACAAGTTCCGACTCAATAGACTGCTCCTCCCTATCCATATATTCGGAGGGCATAGGCGCAATCAGGCTTGGCATAGAAAACGCCGACCACGTAAAACTGACCCAAGACGGAATAGGCGAAACAAAACTAAGCGGCGAAACAGCTTCACTCAACGTAAAAATAAACGGCATAGGCAGCGCGGATTTAAGAAACCTAAAAGCCAAAGACGCAACAGTTAATTCCGACGGAATCGGAAGCTGCGATGTATGGGCGACAGACACACTAAACGCAACCTTAAACGGCATAGGCACCATAAGCTACTGGGGCGACCCAACCGTCAACAAAAACACCAACGGTCTAGGAACGATAAACCACAAGGGCAGCAAATAAAGCTATAATAAAACCCAAAGGCTCTGAACAACAGTTCTTAGCCTTTTTTGTTTTTAGCCGAAGCCGTGTATATAATTTCCATCTCTACATAAAATAACCGTGCAAATATTTTATGAAAGGGAGTTACAAATGAAAAAATTTATTGCGGCAGCATTGGCGTTTGCGCTTAGTATTACAGCACAGGCAGCTTATGCGCACGACTACGCGATGTCGTTTTTGTACGGCGGAACTACTACGCAGTACAACAACTACGTCGGACGCACCGACGATATTCTCGACACAGTATCGCCGGACTATTTCGACATAAAGAGCGACGGGTCGCTTTATATGCCGAAGATTGACAGAGCATTTATCACAGGTATGCACCAAATAGGCAAGAAGGTTATTCCATTTATAAGCAATCACTGGGACAGAGAGCTTGGCGTTACTGCGCTGCTTAATATGGACGCGCTTACGACGCAGCTTGCGAATGCAGTGTACGCTTACGACCTCGACGGCGTTAATGTCGACATCGAGAATGTGACGCACCTCTACAGACAGCATTACACGGACTTTTGCAGCAAGCTTAAGTACAAAATGCCTGACAAAATTGTGTCGGTATCGGTTGCGGCAAATCCCTATAATTGGCAGCTTGGTTGGCATGGCTGCTACGACTACGCGGCACTTGCGAACGCTACGGATTACCTCATGATTATGGGCTACGACGAGTCATACCTTGGTGGACCTTCCGGCCCTGTAGCAAGCGGCGGCTGGGTTGAAAAGTCTGTGCAGTACGCATTAAACTACGCTACTGCCGATAAAATCGTGCTTGGCGTACCTTTCTTCGGCAGATATTGGAAGGAAGGCGACAGCGTAGGCGGCTACGGCCTGACCAACATGGACATCGAAAACCTAATAAGCAACTACGACACACGCAAGGTATACCACGACAACTATCAATCCGCACAGCTTTTCCTCTCTTTGAAAGACACTGACGTTATGCCTAAGCTGTGGGGCGGACGCGTGCTTACACCCGGAAATTACGAGATTTGGTACGACGACAGTCAAGCGTTGGCGTACAAGCTAGGCTTGATTGACAAGTACAAGCTGCGCGGCTCCGGAAGCTGGGCAATGGGACAAGATACACCATCGACATGGCAGACATACGCCGGATTTAAAACATCGGTTGCAACTCCTGTACCCACAGCTACACCCACTTCAACAGTTGCACCTACGCCTACACCCACAGTTGCACCCACACCCACTCCAACTCCGGCAGTAACCGTCACTCCTACACCCACCGCAACAATTACACCCACAGAAACACCAATCGCAACACCTACCCCCACTCCAACAACAAAACCAAAGCCAAACCAATCCGCTCCGGGACAAAATAAAAAAGAAGCAAACGTAACTGAACCCGGACAAAATAAAAAGAACACATCGGCATTTTCCGCAATAGCGGAACGCAACGTTGTAAAACGCGGCTGGTTTGCCGAGGACGAGTATGATCCGTTTAAAACAGTAACTCGCGCCGAAGCTATCCGCGCGATAATGCGCATGGCGACGCTGCTGCCCGATATGGCAGGCTCGCCCGGACATTTTGCCGACACCGCGAATCATGCCGACAGCGACTTTATCCTCAAGGCAAAATACTACGGAATAATCGAAAGCGACAAAAACAACAAGTTCTACCCCGACGCACCAATCACAAAAGGCGAGCTTGCGGTATACCTCGACAGAGTATTCGACCTTCCTGATACTGTAAACTTCGACAACGACATGGCCTTAGACTTAAACAAAAAAACCGACCCCGAGGAATATTACGCAATCAACAAATACCTCGAGCATGAAATCTTCTTCGTAGACGGAGGCATGTTCCACCCGAAAGACACGCTCACCATGCGCGAACTGGTGACAATAGCCGAACGCTTAGACGGCGTAGGCATACGTGACCTCCTCCCCCTCACTCCCGCGAAAAAGCAGCCGCGCAAAATAATGGAACCGAATTAATAAATCATTTTAACATTTCAAAGGGCGCGAATATTCGCGTCCTTTGATTTGGCATTTGACTTTCCCATATTTTAGATGTATACTAATTATAAAGTACACCAATTTACTACTTATATAAGGAGAGCTTATGACACATAAGGAGAGAGCAATTGCCGCTTTTAATCTGCAAGTTCCTGATATGATTCCGCACTTTGAGTTGGAGTTTCAGCTTGAAGAGGAAATGTTTGGTAAAACCTTTGACTATTCGCGTCTGTCTCAAGAAAATTTCACAAAGTTGAGTTCGGCAGAGCAGGATAAATTAATTAATGAATACGCAGAGCATCATGTGGACATTCTTATTAATAAACTAGAATATTCGATTATACCCTGCCCGTACATGTTCGACGAGGAGCATACCTTAAAGGCGATACGCGCTGTGCGCAAGGTTATAGGTGACTCTGCTATGATTCACTGCCACGGCGACGGCACGTATAGCATTCCCGACGGCGAGCATATGTGCGAGTTCGTATATCGCATCGCCGACGACCTTGACGGCATGATAAAGGAAGCCGAACAATACGCCAACGGTGCAATCGAGCATAACAAGCGCGTTATCGACGCAGGCGTTGATGCGTTAATCCTGTGCAGCGACTATTGCTACAACACGAATCCATTCCTGTCACCGCCTATGTTTGCGCAACTTGTTACCCCTTTCCTCGCTAAAATTGTTGAAGCAGGAAAAAAAGACGGCGCATACGTAATCAAGCACACAGACGGAAACATAATGCCAATCCTCGACCAATTGGTTGAATGCAAGCCTCACGCGCTGCACTCGCTCGACCCTCAAGCAGGCGTTGACATCAAGGAAGTAAAACGCCTGGTAGGCGACAAGGTAGCACTATGCGGCAACGTAAACTGCGGACTTATGCAAACAGGCACAGAAGCAGAAGTTATCGAAAGCGCAACATACTCAATCACTCACGGCAAGCCTAACGGCGGCTACTTCTTCTGCACAAGCAACATTCCTTTCAAGGGGCTGCCTATTGAGCGTTACAACTTAATCCTTGATGTTTGGAAGAAGATGAGAAATTATTAATTTGTTCCCGGTAATTTATGATTATTAACATTGGGGTTAGCGTGCTGCTTATTGCGCTATTCGGGCTTACGCCGTATATCGGGCGCAAGGGCAGCGCGTTTGGCGTTTTGATTGGGCGGGTTGTTCCGCCTGAGGTGAAGCGGCTTAAATTTACGTACGCGGCGACTGCCGTTGCAGCCGGAGCTATGCTGCTTTCAGTGATTATCGCCGCGGATATTGATTATTTGTACATTGCGTATATCGTCTTTATGCTAATGCTGTTCGCGCGAATGCGTAGGCTTACACAGGCCGCGGTTAAGGCATCGCCGACTAAATCTGCGGCGGGATATTATGTGCAGCTTCCGTTCAAGCACTTATCTGTTTATTGGTATGCTGTGTATCTGCCGCTTGTAGGTGCGATATTTTTCGTCAACAGGTACGGCGCGGCGGTTGTATTTACACAATGCCTTACGGCAGCGTTGTTTTTCGGATTCTATATGTATGTGCGATATTCAAAGCACTACGTCGACGACAGCAGCCCTGCCGAAAGTGTGCGCCGCAACAATATAATTCGCAAGCGGTGGGAGATAGTCATACTCGCAGCAGGGATTGTAGTGTTGGCAGCGATATTGCTGTTAAGCGGCATTAAACAAATGGATTAAAGCCTTCGCGTAAATGATAATGTGTCGCAAAGGTTATTAGGAGGTAAGAATGAAGAATTTGAAAATTAATACTAAGCTTATCGGCGGACTTTCTATCATCTTCGCGCTTGTGTTGTTGCTTAGCTTTTTTTCGCTGAACGGCATGGACAACCTGCGCAGGACTACAACTAAATACCGCGACTACACAGTCCCAAACGCCAAGCACCTTTTGACGATACGCGGCAATCTTAACGGCGTTCAACGAAATATGCTGATTGCAATAAGCAGTGAGGACCAAGCGGAAATTAACGAATTTATAAAGCAAGCCGCGGATTTGGTTCAAAGCATATACAACGAGGTTGAAGTATACAAAACTACAATACGTGTCGACGCGAAAATGCTCGACGACATAGTGGCAATGCTGGAGCGGCTTCACCCTGTGCGTCAACAAAGCATGGACTATGCCAAGCTTAACGACCATGAAGCCGACGTGCAAGCAATGGCGTTGTTTGAGCAATATAAGGCCGATGTTGACAGAACTGTAACTCCGATATTTGAAAAGCTGACTGCCGAACAAGACAAGCTTGCACAGCAGCAAAACGAAGAGGCTTCTTCGACAGCGATACGTTCGTTTGTTACATTTATTGTAATTTTTGTGCTGTTGGTTATAGTTGCGATAATTGTTATTATTGTGCTGCGCAAAAGCATTATCGTGCCGATTCGCCAGCTTGAGAATGCTTCAATTGAGCTTGCGCGCGGCAATCTCAACTCCAACCTTGAGTATACATCGGGCGATGAATTCGGTTCGCTTGCGGAAAATATGCGCAAGAGTATCTCGACCTTCAAGGCGTACATTTCGGACATCGACCGCACGATGAAGGAGCTTGCAAGCGGCAACTATGACGTCGCTACGAGCGAGGAATTTATAGGCGACTTCAAGGGGATTGAGGTGTCGCTGTCAGCCTTTATTGAAGACATGTCGAAAACACTCGCGCAGGTTGATAAGGTAGCGTCGCAGGTAAGCGGCGGGTCGACGCAGGTATCGGGCGCCGCGCAAGCATTGGCGCAAGGTGCGACAGAGCAAGCAAGCGCAGTAGACCAACTGTCTTCCACCATCAACGAAATCTCCAAAAAAGTAGTCGACAACGCCGAAAGCTCAAACCTCGCAAACAACATGGCAAAGAGCGCAACTTCAGCAATATCGCACTCCAACGAGCAAATGCAAAAGCTGATGGTTGCAATGACCGACATAGAATCCAAGTCGAATCAAATAAACAAGATAATAAAAACAATCGAGGACATCGCGTTCCAGACCAACATTCTCGCGCTCAACGCTTCGGTTGAAGCTGCAAGAGCAGGCGCGGCAGGCAAAGGCTTCTCGGTTGTAGCAGACGAGGTGCGCAATCTCGCGAACAAATCCTCCGAAGCCGCAAAGGATACAACTGTCTTAATTGAAAGCAGCGTAAAATCCATCAACGAAGGCGTTAAGCTTGCAGAAGAAACCGCGAACGAGCTTATCCGCGTAGTTGAAGGCTCACAAAAGACGACCGATCTAATCAATCAAATCACAGAAGCAACAAACGAGCAATCCGGCGCACTGGAGCAGGTGACAATCGGAATTGAGCAAATCTCGATGGTAGTAGCCACCAATTCAAGCACAAGCGAAGAATCAGCCGCCGCAAGCCAAGAGCTGGAGCAACAGGCGTTGCAATTAAAAGAGCTGCTTGCAAAATTCAAGCTGAACAAAAAGTTCGCGATACAATCGCCGACGCAAACGCATATCCCCGAAAGGGCAGCACCGCAGCGAAAAGCAAACTATTTCACCCTAGACGAAACTCCCTCATTCAATCCACCTATTAACTTCGACAAATATTGATAAATAAAAATAACAGCCCATTTGCGGCTGTTATTTTATTATTTAGTCAATCGCGTTTCACTCCTCGACTACAAAACTACGACAAGCACTGATGTAATCAAGGAAACGCGATTGACTTGCACACATTTCTACATCGCTTTAACTATCCGGACTTCCGGCTCAAGCATAATGCCGAATTTGGCATGTATGCGTTCTTGCACGACTTCGATTAATGCGACTACATCGGCGGCAGTCGCGCCGCCCAAGTTTACGATAAAGCCTGCGTGCTTTTCTGAAACTGCCGCGCCGCCGATTCGCAAGCCTTTTAGTCCTGCTTCGTCGATAAGCTGCGACGCGTAGCCGTTAGGCGGCCGCTTGAATGCGCTGCCTGCGCTTGGATATTCCAGCGGCTGCTTGGATTTACGGCGTGTGGCGAAGTCGTCCATGCGCGACTTTATCTCGGCTTGATTTCCTTGTGCAAGCGTAAGCGTTGTGCGCAGGATAATGCCGCCGCTTTCGGCGAATCGGCTATGTCGGTACGAAAACTCGTGGGCGGCATTGCTGATTTCAACTATGTTGAAGTTGTCGTCCATGTATTTGGTGCTTGTAACTATTTGGCAGATTTCTCCGCCGTATGCGCCTGCGTTCATGTAGACCGCGCCGCCTATCAATCCCGGGATTCCGTGCAAAAACTCCGCGCCTGCGAGGGAATTGTTGAGCGCGACAGTTGCAGCCTTCGCGTTAGAGCAAGCCGCCCCTGCGATAATCTCGCCGCCGACACATTCGCATTCGGCAAATTTGCCGCACAGCCGCACAATCACTCCGCGGAAGCCTTCGTCCGCGAAAAGCGTATTACAGCCGCCGCCGAGCAAATAATACCGCGTACCGCTATCGGCAAGCAGTCGCATAAGCTCGGCAAGTTCCTCCTCCGTCGCGACATTCGCGACGCAATCCGCACTGCCGCCTATGCGAAAAGACGTGTACTGCCTAAGCGGCACATCAGTTTGCACGCTCGCTACAACCTTTTTTATTTCCTGTACAACTTTTTCTATGTCCATAAAATCCTTTTTATTTGCAGCCGATTCCGCACCCTGCGCATTTGTTTTGGCAGCAGGGCGTATTCTCCGCTGCGTATGCACGCTCGCGTTCACGCTTTAGGAAGCTGTAGGATACGCCGACGCTGATATGTTGCCACGGCAAAGTTTCGTCCAAGCTGCGCTCGCGCAAATATGCAGCCATATCCACGCCGCAGTCGGCGAATGCTTTCTCCCACGCGGCATAGTTGAAATACTCATCCCAGCCGTCCAATATACAGCCGTTTTCGACCGCCGCTGCCAATACCTTGCCCAAACGCCTGTCGCCGCGCGAAAATACAGCTTCGAGAATCGACGCTTTGCTCTCGTGCCAATTATATTTGATGAAGCGTTCGGTAAGTGTCGACTTTAGAATCTGCTGCTTGCGCCGTAGATTATCGGGGTCGTCGAACGCCTCCCATTGGAAGGGTGTGTTCGGCTTCGGAATAAAATTGGAGGTGGAAACCGTAACACGCAACCGCGACTTATTCTTGCAAAGGCTCGCGACATGCCGCGCAGTTTCGGCAATACCCAATATATCCTCGTCCGTTTCGGTAGGCAACCCCATCATAAAATACAGCTTAATGGAATTATACCCATGTTTGAATGCAAGCGACGCTCCGTTTGTGATGTCGTCGCGCGTCACTCCTTTGTTGATGACGCTGCGCAATCTGTCCGTACCTGCTTCGGGCGCGAAGGTTAAGCTGCTCTTGCGCACATTCTGCACCTTGTCCAATATCTCGAACGAAATCGAATCCAATCTAAGCGACGGCAAGCTCAAATTCACGCGCTGCCTGCCGCACTCATCAAGCAATCCGTCGCACAGCTCCCCAAGCCCTGTATAATCCGACGTAGAAAGCGACGACAGCGACAGCTCCTCGTATCCCGTAGCAGAGATACTCTCGCGAGCTTGCTTTAGCAGCGTCTGCGGTGACTTCTCGCGCATAGGGCGATACGCCATACCCGCCTGACAAAATCTGCAACCGCGTCCGCACCCACGCATAACTTCAAGAATCACGCGCTCATGCACAACCTGCGTAAACGGCACAATCGTAGCAGTAGGAAACGGAGCGGAATTCATATCCGCGACCACGCGCTTTGCCACCACAGCCTTCGCCTGCGCACAATTCGGCGTAACGGCAGCAACCTTATCTCCGTCGTACGCTACATCGTAGAATCGCGGCACATACACGCCCTCAAGCTGCGCAATCGCGCGCAGATATTCAATCTTCTCCGCGCCGCTTTTCTTCCATATATTGTATGCATCCAGCAGCTCGCCTATAACCTCCTCGCCCTCACCTATGATGAAGAAGTCGAAAAAGTCCGCAACAGGCTCGGGATTCGCGGTACACGGTCCTCCTGCGCACACAAAAGGATAGCCGCCGTCCCTATCCTTCGCAAGCAGCGGAATCCCTCCAAGCTTTAGCATATGCAGCACATTTGTATAACTCAATTCATATTGCAGCGTAAAGCCTAAAATGTCAAACTCATCCAAGCTGCTGCGTGTTTCATGCGAAAACAGCGGAAGCGACAATTCCCTAAGCCGCGCCGCCATATCAGGCATAGGCATAAACACGCGCTCGCAAAAGCTATCCTCCCGCGAATTTATAATATAATGCAGTATCTTCATTCCAAGATTACTCATTCCCACCGAATACAAATCAGGGAAGCAAAACGCAAAGCGCGTAAGACCGCGTGGCTCCTTCATGCAAGCATTAAGCTCGCCGCCGCTGTAATTCGCAGGCGTCGTAATTTCATATGTCAAAAGCGAAAACTGCTCGTCCGTTAATCTAATTTAAAACACCACCTTATTTATGGATAACAATTTAATTGTAATACAACATCATTAATTCACATATTATTTTACTATATAACGCAGCTTAATGCAATAGACTTATCCGAATTAATATACAAAAGGGGTGCTTAAATGGAATACCAAAGGAGAAGGAATAAAGTAAAGTCAGCGTGGGCAAGCCGTGCCGATGCGCCGCAAGAGGACAAGTTCGCAAAAAGGATAGCCGTGCAGTGCGTCGCAGCGATTGTGATTGTGCTTGCGCTGTTTGTGATAAAAAATTTGGATACGGATTTTGCGCGGACGATAAATACGAATGTGAGCGAATACCTCGTGCGGACTGTGGATTTCAAGCTTGCGTTTGACAATGTCATGGAGGGATTTAACGCCGCAGCGGACAAGCTTGCGCTTGATGATTCGCCTGATTCATCGGACGATACGAATGCTCGGGAGCAAGTCGTAAATTCGGACAAGCCTCAGCCTAGCGACAGCGCACCTCCTGCAACAATCGATTCGGCCGACGCAGTGGAATATGTCGCAGCACCCACTCCTCCTCCGCCTTCGTCCACAATGCAGGAGTTTACCGCACCATGATACCGATTTATGGCAAGCTTAAAATTGACATTACGACGCTTCTGCTTATCGCGCTTGCGATTGTCTTCGACTTTTACATCATGCTC
The DNA here is from genome assembly GCA_964479875.1 of uncultured Eubacteriales bacterium. GTDB lineage: Bacteria > Bacillota > Clostridia > Monoglobales > CAYZNM01 > CAYZNM01. The sequence goes on along the minus strand of CAYZNM010000009.1, from coordinate 62,048 downwards.
GCGGCAGTGTATATCTTCGTACTGGCGCATGAGCTTGCGCATTTTGCAATGGCAGCGGCGCGGCGCGTACCTGTGCGCGAAATATGTATAATGCCCTTCGGCATAACTATTCAGCTCGACTACAGCGGAATCAACTCGACAAAGCATGAGCTGTTTATAGCAGCGGCAGGGCCGCTGTGCAGCATTGCGCTTGCCGCGCTTTTCTTTTACCTGTACCATCGCTGCTTTTACACGAACGCGACACTGCTTTACTACGCGGTTATAAATGTCGCGGTCGGCGTAATTAACCTGCTGCCTGCGCTGCCGCTTGACGGAGGACGCGTGCTGCGTGCATACCTTGCGGACAAGCTCGGCGTAATCCGCGCGTACAATATTTCATCAGCAGTAACTAAGGCGGTGATTGTGATAATCGCCGCAGCAGGAGTAGGCGTGCTGATATACACACGATTCAATTTTTCACTGCTAGTCATCGCAGCATTCCTATTCTCCAACATGATTCAAGAAACACGCCTAGGCAAGCTGCCAATCATGCACGAGCTGTACAAAAGCCGCGGCAAGCTAGGCAACTCCGCGCACCACGTTTCCCACATAGCAATACAAGCCGACGCTCCCGCACGAAAGCTGCTAAAGCTAATCGGCTTCAACAAATACTACATCATAAACATAGTCGACAAAGACATGCGCCTAACCCGCACCATCACCGAAACGCAGCTAATCAGCGGACTAATCAAGCACGGAATACGCGCCAAAGCAGGCGAATTATAAAAAGGGCGGTATCACCGCCCCATACATATACTTACATATAGTCAATCACGTTTCATTCCTATACATCAGAACTACTATAAAAGCCGATAGAATCAAGGAAACGTGATTGACTAGCACATGGTTTTAAAGTTGTTTCACTATAATATCGCTCAACATTATATCAATCGTTTCAGGGTCATGTATAAAAGGGAGGTCTTTTTCGCGTAGGTACAGCTCACGCTGCTGCTCCCTCGGCAGCACAATTTTTATGGCAAAGCCCTTGCCAGGCGCAGTTTCCACAGACACGCAGCCCTGGTGTGTTTTCACCGCGTTGAAAACCGAGTGAAGCCCAAGCCTGCTGCCTACGGTCGCGGTCATCATCTGCAAGTTTTCGTGGTTCATCGCGTTGAAGAAGCCCTGGTCGTTCTCCGCACCTACGCCGTTGTCCTTCACAGTTACGTTGATGTAGCCCTCGACAGGGTCGGAAATAATGAAGTCGATAACAAGGTCGTCCTTGTCAGGGTTAAAGCGTATGCTGTTGTTGATTATGTTCAAAAATACGTTCTGCATACGAGTGCCGTCGAAATCGCACAGGCTATTCTTCGCCTCATTGACAACGTTTATCGTAAACGAAACATCGTGCAAGCACGCCTTTACAACGCCGGACAGCGTTGTAATAAACGCTGCCATATCGATTCTTCGCGCGTTCAAAACAGGCGAGTCGCCGTCAACAATATCGAACATATTCACCGTTTCCTTAAACACCTTATTGCAGTTTAGGTTAATTGCTTCGACTGCCTTAAGCAGCGTTTCGTTCGGCTCTTCATTCTCCATCAACGTCTTCTTGATGATATGGCAATACATTTTAATTTTCGCAAGCGGGTCATGCACATTGTAATACAAAGGGTCGCTGCGTTTGTAATTACTCATTTTACTCTCCTTTTCCTTGGTGATAAAGATAAAATTTATCGTGCGTTGCATCTTATTTATGTTCGTTGAATCATTGTTTATGTTAACTATTTTTGTGCAAATACCTGATTATTATTATACCATAATTTTTCGCCCTTGTATAGCAATTATTTTGTTATGTGAACAAAACAGCCTTTGTTTTTTATAGTGAAACAACTTTAAAACTATGTGCTGGTCAATCACGTTTCCTTGATTCTATCGGCATTCGTCGTAGTTCTGATGTAGCGGAGGGAAACGTGATTGACTGTATGTTAAATTGTATTTGCATATCCGGATAAATAATGATATAATAAACGTAATGAGAATTTACAAAGGGGGCGCATTATCGCACAGTGATGCGCTTTTGTGAGAGCCATGGATTTGCAGATAATTATCAACCTAATAGAAACAAACAGATTTAAGGAAGCGCGCGCTGAGATAATCAAGCTTAACGTCGTCGACATAGCAGAGCTGTTGGACGAGCTTGAACCGCATTCGCTTGTGAAGGTGTTTAGGCTGCTGCCGAAGGAATTGTCGGCAGATGTGTTTGCGTACCTGTCGCCGCCTATGCAGCAGCATGTGGTGCAGTCGATTACCGACCGTGAGGTTTCCTTTATTATTGATGAGCTGATGGTCGACGACGCGGTTGACTTCCTCGAAGAAATGCCGGCGACTATTGTGAAGCGCGTGCTTGCCAATACGGACGAGAACACGCGCTCTGTCATAAACGAATTCCTGCGTTACGAGCAAGACAGCGCAGGCAGCATTATGACAATCGAGTACGTCGACCTAAAGAAGGATATGACTGTCGCGGCTGCATTTGAGCGCATTCGCAAAACAGGATTTGACAAGGAAACGGTTGACACCTGTTATGTCACAACCTCAAGCCGTGTGCTTGAAGGCACAATCACGCTGCGAAAGCTAGTCCTAGCCGACCCTAATGAGCTTGTGTCCGAGCTCATGGAGGAAAACAACCTTTCGGTGACAACCAAGGACGACCAAGAACAAATTGCCATGATGTTCCGCCGCTACGGCTTATTAAGTATGCCTGTAGTGGACAACGAGAGCCGACTTGTAGGCATTATCACAGTCGACGACGTTGTCGAAGTCATCGAGCAGGAGAACACCGAGGACTTCCAAAAGATGGCAGCTATGACGCCTTCCTATGAAAACTACATGGATACCAAGGTGCTGGTTCTTGCAAAAAACCGAATCATTTGGCTGCTTGTGCTTATGTTAAGCGCAACCTTCACGGGGGAAATCATACGCATATTCAACATTTCCTCCGTCATACTTTCGGCGTATATACCGATGCTTATGGATACGGCAGGCAACGCAGGCTCACAATCTGCGACGCTGATAATCCGCGGCATGGCGTTAGGCGAAATATCGCTGGGCGACATATTCCGCGTCCAGTGGAAGGAGCTTCGCGTAAGCGTTATCACAGGCCTTGCACTTGCACTCGCGAACTTTACGCGCATAATGGCACTCGAACGAATCACGGTGAATGGCACTGCCATGACATTGATGGAAAAAGTACCGCTTGCGATTACAGTTTGCGCAAGCTTGTTTACAACAATAGTGTTGGCGAAATTTGTAGGCTGCTCGCTTCCTGTGCTTGCGCGCAGGCTGGGGCTTGACCCGGCGATAATGGCAAGTCCGCTTGTCACAACTATAGTAGACGCTCTCGCGTTAATCGTATTCTTCTCGCTCGCCGAAACATTAGTTCCCGGGCTTGCGATTTAAAAGAGGTGCTATATGAAAATAGTGAAGTTATTGTACGGTATTTTGGCAGCAGGGCTTTTATACTTCTTTGGCTACTTGATTACCTCCGTCCCCTCGATAAGCGCAATGTACGCGGAAAATGCTTTAACTTTCGATATTTTGTATATAATACTAATAATAGCGATAGGCATATCGCTAAAGCTTATATGCGGCGGCAGGTTCTATTTGTTCGGTGCTGCGCCGTACATTATTTTCCTCGTAATGCATACGATAATAGCAGTGAATGCTTTTGCGCTGCCGAAGTGGCTTACGCTTGTGTATGAGTTTTCGTACATCTCGCTCGCTCCGCTTAACTACATTTTGTATAACGTGCAAAAAGCTATAAACGGCGGAAATACAATAAACGGCTACCTCGCCGAAACAATGATTGCCATGTCCGGACTTCTGTTGTATTCCGTGGGCTTTATGGTGATTAGGACGAAGAAGCGTTCAAAAGGCAAGAGGGTGTATGGCTGATGCCGCCGTAGGGGCGAACTGCGTTCGCCTGTACACTCTGCGATAATTACGCAACACCGATTCAAAGGAGATATTATGAAGAAATTTTATATTGCGCTTGCGTTATGCTTGTTCATGTGCAGCGCTACGGCCTTGGCTGCGACAATGAACAGCGAGCCGGAGGTTATTGTTAATTCTAAGTATTACTTTTCTTTTCAAGTGCCGGATAGTTGGTCGAACAGCTATTCGCTTAAGGCGAATAAGCTTAACGTGACAGGCTTGCAGTATGAGTTTATATTTTCGGCAAAGCCTTCCGGGCGCACGCTGCTGACCGTGACAGTAGCCGACAGGGACTACCTTGCGAAAAACAAAGGCAGCCACGGCAAGCTTTTCGGCTACAACGAGCAGTATTCGTATTTCATCAAGCCTTCGGCACAAACAAACGACAGCAGCTTTAACGCGCTGTTAAAAGAAATAGACAACATTAAGGATTACTTGACGATTCTTCCTGCGCCTGTAAAGGGGTATTATGTAAACAAGGACTACGGCTTTAGCATAAATCTGCCCGAAGTGTGGCAGAATGCGGGGCTTGCGTTCGTGGACGTTCCAAGCAATGGCGACGGAAAAGTGTACAGCCTTGTTGTAAAATACAGCGGCAAAGGGAGTTTAGTCGACTTGTTCAGCATTTCGGTTGTGGATAAGCACGACCGCGAAGAAGACAACTACGGCACATACCTAGGCCAAAATGAGATTTACGCGTTTTACTACGCAAAAGGCTCATCGTCCGTGCCTGCTGATATAGCGAAGCCGCTTTCAAATATCGACGACCTATTCTCCGACAGATACATCAGTTCGCCGATAGGCTGCGGCATATTAGCCGACCTCGTTCCGCTTTACACCGACGCGGTTATTTTCGACGGAATCTCGTTCCTGCCGCTTAGAGCTGTGTGCGAAGCCTTTTCGTTTGATGTGAAGTGGGAAAACGGCAGCATAGGTGTATCGGGCAACGACCATTTCGCAAGCATTAATGTAGGCTCGATTGAGTATATCGCTAACGGGAAGCAAAAGACGCTTCCTGCCGCACCGTTTATTCACGCGGATATTACGTATGTACCTGATACATTTTTCATCGAAGCATTTAATCTGCGCGTGATAACCACCGTTGCAGGCGAATTTATTGTTGAGTACAAGTGATAAAAATAGGTTTTGGGAGGGTTTATGATTAAGGTTTATGTTGATGGACAAGTCGGCACTACAGGCTTAAAGATACACGAGCGGCTGCAAGGGCGCAGTGATGTTGAACTGCTGCGAATTGACGAGGATAAGCGCAAGGATTTGGACGAGCGCAAGCGTATGCTGAATATGGCTGACGTCGCATTTTTGTGTTTGCCTGACGCGGCGTCGATTGAGGCTGTGTCGCTTGTTGAGAATCCCGACACTGTTGTAATTGACGCAAGCACCGCGCATAGGACGAATCCTGCGTGGGCATACGGCATACCTGAGCTTTCAGAAGCTCATAAAACAGCGATAAAGTCATCCAAGCGAATCAGCGTGCCTGGATGTTATGCTACGGCATTCACGTTTATCGTGTATCCGTTGATCGCTAAGGAAGTGCTGCCGCGTGATATTGTGCTGAATTGCTTCGGGCTTTCGGGCTACAGTGGGGCAGGTAAGACTGCGATCGAGCAGTATTCGGAGAATCCGCTGCCTATACATATGCAAAGTCCGCGTATGTACGCGCTCGGGCTGACGCACAAACATATCCCCGAGATGATGTATGTAAATAAGCTTACCAACGCGCCGATATTTTTGCCTGTTATTAACAATTTCTTCAGTGGCATGACAGTGTCGATTCCGCTTACTGTGAAGCAGACACAAATGGGGCGGCAGGAGCTTACAAAGCTTTACAGCGACTATTACGCAGGGCAGCAGTATGTGAAGGTGCTGGACTGCGCAGACATCGCTGCCGCTACCGACAACGGCTTCCTCCCCTGCACAAGCTGCAACGACACCAACAATATCGAGCTGCGAGTGTTGGGCAATGACGAGCAAATACTGCTGACGGCGACACTGGATAATCTCGGCAAAGGCGCAAGCGGCGCGGCCGTGCAGGTTATGGATTTGGTGATGAATTAAAGAGTAATCTTATAGTGAAACAACTTTAAAACAATCTGCTAGTCAATCACGTTTCCTTGATTCCATCAGCATTCGTCGCACTTCTGATGTAACGGAATGAAACGTGATTGCCTATATATTGATTCATCAATCCACAAAGTTCAAGGAGCGGAATAATTCCGCTCCAAAACAAAAACTATATTATATTATGTCTTTCTGCATATTCACAAACAATGTTTGAGAAGTGCGCATGTTTAAAATTGTTTTTTACATCTGTAATGTCGATGTACGCACCGGCTTTAATATTCTGTATAATAGCTTCCGCAACGAAGCATTCAAATACAAAATCATTTACAAAAGCTTCTTCCACATCTGCGTTCATTTTTTCGTTAATACCATCGATAGCATTGCGATAAATGATGTTGTCTTTTCCAAGTAAACGACCCATTTTTCCAAGGCATTCTATGCCCTCTCGCATATCCCGAACATTTATCTTCCCTCTGTAATTCATTACTTTCTCACCTCCATTTAAGATATTGTCAATTGTTGTTTCTAAAACATTAGAAAGGTCTGTTAAAATAGCCGTATCCGGCAATGATTCTCCGCGCTCCCATTTGCTTACTGCCTGAAAGGAAACATTCAATCTTTCGCCCAATTCATTTTGGGTTAATCCCTTCCTCTTGCGTAAAGCAGATATTTGTTCCCCTACCTTTCGACAATTCAATCCCATTCACATCGCCCCTTGCATGTTTTTTGAAGCACTTCATAGATAAATTGTAACGGGAAATACATAATTTTTCAATAACCTTATAGGTTATATTTTTATAAAATCATTCAATTCAAAGTTGAGCATGACCGCTCAAGTAAACGTAATTGAAATAACAAGGCCAAACAAAAGGGTCACGGCACGCCGCGACCCTATATTTATACATAAATAATTTGCAGCACGAAAAGCATTATAAATCCGGGAATACCCAGTATCCCGATTGCAAGTGCCGTGAATATGTTCACGCCAATGCTCATGCCGATAAAACCGCCGATAAAGTTGAACGCGAACAATGCAACGCAGCCAATGCTCGCATTTACCACAACCTTTAACAGCGACCGCAGCGGCTTTATCAGCAGCACAGCGACAAACAAAATTGCCGCGCCAGCCGTATACAAAACAATAGGCTCCATAAAATCACCTCTTGTTAAGTATATGCTTGTCCTCTTTCGATAATTACAACATCATAAAGCTCAATATTATCGCGAAGGCGAAGCCTGCGACGAAAAGTCCGTTTCTCTTTTTCATGTAGAAGTACACACATGCTGTAGCGGCGGCAACGCCTGCGATTTGGCTTGCAAGCATGTTGGGGATAATCCAGCCGCTGTACAGCATGAATGTTAGGATTCCGGCGATTGCACCGATGAACAACATGCCGAATCTGCCGAAAATTTTGTTGAAGTCAATCATTTGTATAATTCTTTCTACTCGTTTAATAGTGTGTCAATCAGTTGCCACGTTGCTTCGTCTGCAAAGGAGTTGCTCCATGAAGCTACGCCCTTTAATCCGTACTCTTTTACCAAGTCTATGCGCTGTCTTATTGATGTTTCGTCCTCGAGCCACATTTTGTAGTTGTAGCCGTCTTTGCTCCATTGCGCTAGGTTTAAGCCTGTTTTTTCGTCGAAGGTAACGGTCGCGTTGTTTTCGGCAATCAGATTGTTTTGTGTTTTTATGCCAACGCTTGTTGCTTTTACAACGCCGCCGTTTTGATCAAGCTGCCATAATCTGGTGTAAAATGGTATTCCTAGTACGAGTTTTTCAGCCGGGACTTCTTTCAGCGTCAATTCAATCGAGCTGCGCGTCCATGGAATCGACGACACAGGTCCTGCAATCTTTCCGCCTACGGGATATTCGTCATACGCCATCAGCATTACGTCGTCGGTCACTTGCGCAAGAGCCGCTCTGTCGTAGGGCAGCGACCATGTGGGGCTGGTTTTTTCGTACCTGTTTACGTCGACAGAAACCGCAAGACCTTTTTGCTTTGCTGCCGCGCTTAGTTCGCTGACGAAGGCTGTGTAGGCGTTTTTGTCGGACTCGTACATGTTTTCAAAGTCGATGTTGATTCCGTCGAAGCCGTATTCATCTGCAAGCTGCATTAGTATGCTGATTGTGTTTGCACGTGCGGTAGGGTCGTTCAAGAAGTTGCTTACTTCTTGCAGCGTCATTTTGTCCTCGCGCTTGAACATCGGCCAAACTTTTAAGCCGGCGGCTTTCGCGGCTTGCATGTAGGACTGCGACGCGTAGCTTTGCAGCTTTGTGTCAATTGTGCCGTCGACCGAATATAAGTCGGCTTCCTTATCCATCAGCCGCCCGTTGGTTATTGAAAACCACGTCGGTGATACTATGCCCACTCCGGGCATAGGCATATCCGGGAATGGTATGCCGGGGCGGTACATCTGCTGCCACGTCATATTTAAGTATGCCATATCGCGTACCTCGGGAATATACTCGGGGGCTTGGTCGGCAGGCTGCTCCTCTGAAAAGGACGGCTGCTCGGTGGGTGCAGGTTCTTCCTCCCTCGGCTGCTCTTCGCCGAAAGATACCTCGCTAAAGCCTGCAAGCGGCGGCGTGTTCACTATCATGTGCGCCTTTTGCAGCGCGTACACTACCTCGCCGCGCGTCGCAGGCTTTTGCGGCACGATTATTTCTCCGTGCAGCATTCCATAGTTTGCCGCGAACGCAAGCTCCCTGTAATATATATACTCGGGTTCTACTCCGTTTATGGCAATGTCGTAAGCTGTGTCTTCCTTCATCAAGCGCGACAGCATGATTGCGACTTGCTCGGTGGTGATTTCGGTGTAGGGCATTAAGTTGCCCTCCCCGTCGCCGATTGTGATTCCCATTGTGCGCGCGATTATAGCGTCGTTGTAGAACCAATCGTCGGTTGTTACGTCGTTGAACTGAGGTGCGTATCGTTCGGGCGTGAGGGTTTTGTCGCCGAATATGCGCACCAGCAGGGCGATGAATTGGCTGCGATTTATGTTGTCGTCGAGGTTTGCGCGATTGTTTTCGTCGCCTAAAAATAGCTCACGCTCGTAGAGGTAGCGCGTTGCGTCCGCAGCAAAGTGACCCTCGATGTCGACTAAGCCGTCGGCGTATGTAACGCTACTTGTGAGGATTGCAAGCAGCAGGAATAAACATATTTTGTTTAGTAGTTTCATTTGTCCTTTGTATGGGGTTGTCACCCTTGGTAAGACGAGGAGCAGAGGGCGAACGCAGGTCGCCCCTACTGCACTACTTCGTCGAATATTACGCCGTCGTCGATTTGTTCAGGCGATTGCTCCGGAGTTGGTTCTGGTTGCTCGGGCGATGGTTCGGGGGTTTGTTCGGGTTGCTCCGATGGCTGCTCTTGCGCAGGAGTTGGTTCTGGTTGCTCGATCGGTTGTTCGGTTGGTTGCGCAGGAGTTGGCTCGGGAGCTTTTTCGCCTTCCGCAGGCGGAGCTGCCGGAGGTTCGCCGTTTATCTTGATGATTTGCTCCATCGGATTATATCTGCTGCGGTGCAGGTAAATCTTGTCGACTTGCACACCGTTGTCGTACACAATTTTGTATGTGTCAACAGTGCGACCTTCCTGCCCCTTTTGCTTCACTACTTGACCGCCTGCTGCTACGCTTGCGTCCTGCTCGTATTTAATAGTGGACGGCTTTGTGTCCACAAGCTGATTCTCGATTACATAAGTTTTGTTGTCGGTTTTCGTGCCGATAATGCGAACAGTGAGCTTACCCTTGTTCATCGTCGACTCAATCCTAACAGGCCAACCTGTGTTGTTCACAAAATTGAAGTCGATTTTCGCGTCGTACACAACCGTTGCGTCCATGCCACTAGGCACATACGCCACGAAAAATTGATGATTCGCACGGCTGACAACCTCAAGGCCTGTGTGAAGCACCGCACTGTACAACGTGGACGAAACCTGACATATTCCGCCGCCCAATCCGTCTTCAAGCTTGCCGCCGACAAATACAATCGCTTCGCGATAGCCGCGCTCTGCCGAACGCTCGCCAACCGAACCGTTGAACGAAAATTTATCTCCGGGGCCTAACACCACGCCGTTTATGCTTTTTGAAGCCAAGCTAACATTCACGGTTCTGTCCACAGCCGATTCGCTGTATGTAGTTGAGTATTCGGACAAAACATCGGTGAACATTTTATCTCTAAGCGACGCTGCGGTCACTTTTGGGTGCACGGTTTGTATATCCAACTCGAATTTCTTTTCGCCCGAATCAAGATACTGTTCGAGCAGGGCATAGTCGAGCGTCCTTCCGCTTTCCTCGTAGGTGTAAACTATCTCGTTGTTGACAACCTCGTAGCTTGCGTCAACTGCAGGTTTGTCAACCATTGCCATAATTTCCTCGGAGGAGATTTTGGCGTCGTCCTGCACGAATGCTTGAATGCTGCCGAATTCGCCTTTTAATGACGAATCGAGAATAGCGTCGGCAGTGCGCTCGATGTCTACTGCGCAGGAGCGATTGTTGAAGTCTACGTACAGCTTACCCTTCGCTTCGTCCAGCGTCACGATTTTGTTGCTACGAATAAACTCGTTGGCAAATTCTGTGACTTCATCTAACACAAATTGCTTGTCGATGATGTAGTTTATATTAAAATTGCGAGGTGTTGACGCCGCCGAAAAAATATCCTTCAATCGCGCAAACACGTTGCCCTTGCGGCCTACGCCGTAGGCTTCGTCCAAGGTGCGATTTAGGTCGGGGTATACCTTGCCTGTCATGTCGATTTCGCGCTCCACGTCGTCGTAGAAAATACGCACGCGCTCGCTCGCCACATCAAAGGCGTACATCTTTTGCAGATAGTTGCGAATCTCGTCCTGCGAATATCCGCTCACGTCTGTTTGCTCAATCATTACGCCCTTATATATATTGTCATTGCTTAATATATAATTGGCAAAAAATAAAAAAGCCCCAACGATAGCAGTAATCGAAATAAACAACGCCGACAACGTGAACAATATGCCTCTGCCGACGCCCTTTTTCGTCACCTTTCTCGTACCCACTGTTTTTGCCGAATTTTCATATGATGTAGCCATAATAACCCCCATCTGTATGTATCTTCTATTATAGTATAAAAGAAACAAAAAGTCAACATTTTGCGCGCAATTACGCAAAACATTAATCGGACGAATCGCGTTCGCCCCTACATATTTATTTTTCCGCGCAAATGCTATTTTTCACTTGCATTTAAGAAAAAGTGTGTTATAATATTATTATACGAAAAATAGGTTTATAATATTTATCAATATCAAAATAATATATTATGCGACGGAGGGGAAATGGCACTGGATGGTATCGGCGTAAACTGCCTTGCGCATGAGTTGTCTTCGAGCTTGCTCAACGGCAGGATTGACAAAATATACCAGCCGGAAGCTGACACTATTCTTCTCGCGATACGCGCTGGCGGTAAAACGCAAAAGCTGCTGCTTAGCTGCAACTGCTCATATCCGCGGCTGCACATAACCAATACGGCGCAAGAGAATCCGGAGCTTGCACCGAATTTTTGCATGTTGCTTCGCAAGCATATTCAAGGCGGAAAGCTGGTCGCGTTCGGCAACAAGGACTTTGAGCGGCTTGTAAAAATTGACATAGAATGTATCGGAAGCCTTGGCGACATGACTGTGAAGTCGCTCATAATTGAAATCATGGGCAAGCACAGCAACATAATTCTGGTCGAGGACGGCAAAATAATAGCGGCGTGCAAGCATGTGGATTTTACAGTTTCATCGGTGCGACAGGTGTTCATCGGCAACGTTTACTCGCCGCCCCCTAAGCAGGACAAGCTGCCGCTTACCGATATCGACAAGACCGCACTTATCCGCGACATGAAAAGCTCGACTAAAACAGTCGAGGGTTTTATCGCGGCTACATTCATCGGCGTGAGCAAGCTTGTCGCAAACGAGATGTGCTACAGCTTTTTCGATGAGCTGGGCGTTGGGCTTGCAAGCGTGGGCGATATGCAGCTGTATCGCTTTGCAGATTACGTTGCGGATTATTTTGCTAAGCTTTCAAACGATGAGTTTAACCCTGTTGTTGTGTTCAACGGAGATGAGCCGCACGCTTTTTCCGCCGTAAATATCACGCACTTCGCAGGTCATATGCGCGTTGTGCAATACGCAACCTTATCCGAGGCACTTGACGATTTCTATAGAGTTTTAAGCTTTAGGCTTAGAATGAAGCAAAAAGGGCAGGATTTATTACGCTTCACGGCGAATAATATAATACGATGCAACAAAAAGCTTGAAATTAACCTGCAAAAGCTTGATGAAGCTTCACGCAAGGACGAGAAGCGAATCTTCGGCGACATACTGATGGCCAATTTGTATCAACTAAATGATGTGCATACAAAAAGCGTTCGCCTGCTGAACTTTTACACCGACGAGGAAGTTGAAATACCATTTAATACAGACTACAACGCTGCAAAAAACGCAGCGAATTACTATAAAGCCTATCAAAAATTAAAGACGCAAGAGGACATCGCAAACAAGCAGCTTGAAGCTGCCAAAGAAGAAATCGCATACTTTGAAACAGTACAGCAAAGCATTGAGAACGCCGTAAGCGACAGCGACTTAAACGAAATCCGGCAGGAGCTCGAGGGCGGCGGCTACCACCTAAGCAAAGCACCCAAGCAGCCCAAGCGAAAAAAATCAAACAAGCAAGCCGTAATCAAGCCTACAAGCGTAGATGTAGACGGTTTCACTATTTATATAGGTAGAAACAACCTTCAAAACGACTACATCACCCACAGGGCGGCCGACAAACGCGACATATGGTTTCACGTGAAAAACATACCAAGCGCGCACGTAGTCATGCGCACGCAAGATAAAGAGCCGTCGCCCGAAACTATCGTGAAGGTAGCGCAATTATGCCTCGCGAACAGCAAAGCGAAGGATGGGCAGAATGTGCCTGTCGACTACACTTATATTAAGAATGTGAAAAAACCTTCCGGTGCAAAACCGGGATTTTGTATATACGATAACTACAAGACAGTTTTTGTAAGCAATTAACCGACGGAAACTGATGTGAAGGGAGATATATTGTGATAAAACTTGACCTGGAGAAGGACAACGTAGCAAAGATAAAGGTGTTAGGCGTAGGCGGAGGCGGCAACAACGCTGTTAACACTATGATAGACGCAGGAATAAAGTCGGTTGAATTTATTGCGGTAAATACTGACAAGAAGGCGCTCTCGAACTCGAAAGCACCGCTTCGTCTACAAATAGGCGATAAGCTGACTAAAGGACTTGGCGCAGGTGCAAACCCCGACATAGGCTGCAAGGCCGCCGAGGAGTGCATTGACGAAATCGAAAAATCGCTAAAAGGCTCGGACATGGTTTTTGTAACGGCAGGTATGGGCGGCGGCACAGGTACAGGCGCAGCTCCTGTTGTTGCGAAAATCGCACGCAGCTTAGGCATACTGACAGTGGGAATTGTTACCAAGCCGTTCACATTTGAAGGCAAAAAGCGTATGACTCAAGCAGAGCGCGGCATTAACGAGCTAAAAGACGCTGCGGACGCGCTTGTCGTTATCTCAAACGATAAGCTGCTTCAGCTTGCACAGCAGCAAAAGCATACACCGCTGCTGCAATCCTTTAAGGTTGCGGACGACGTGCTGCGCCAAGGCGTTAAGGGTATATCCGACTTGATTATTCTGCCCGGATTGGTAGGGCTTGACTTTGCCGATGTTAAGGCGGCCGTAAAAGGCGGCGGCTTTGCGCACATGGGTATCGGCAGCGCAACAGGCGAAAACAGAGCGGCAGAAGCAACAAAGATGGCAATACATAGCCCCCTGCTTGAAACATCAATTCACGGAGCGAAGGGAATAATACTAAACATATCTGGAGGTTCCGACTTAGGAATGCTCGAGGTAAGCGCAGCCTGCGAAATTGCGCAGGAGTTCGCTGACGAAAACTCGGAGTTTATCTTCGGCGCGGTAATCGACGAGGATTTAGGCGACGAGATACAGGTGACAATCATCGCAACAGGCTTCGAGAGCAACTCCGGCAGCAAGCCTGCGCCCAAGCAGGATATTGAAAAAGCCCCGGAGCAAACCGAGGTGCTGGACGACGACACCTTCATAAAATCACTCACCTTTGATGATGAAGAAATCGACATACCTTCATTCTTGAAGAAGAAATAATTGTGTAAGGAGAAAAAATGCAAACTGTTTTGAAAGTTGACGGAATGTCTTGCTCGCATTGCGAGAACGCGGTAAAAGGCGCGGTTTCTGCGATAAACGGAGTTACAGCTGTCGCGGTGGATTTGGCGGCGAAAACTGTCACGGTTTCGCACAACGACAGCGTTGATGTGAGCGCGATAGCAAATGCAATTGAAGAACAAGGCTATGATGTTGTGAAATAAGAAAGCTCTTTCCTTTTATTAGGAAAGAGCTTTTTCTTGCTATTTTGTGGCTACTGCGCAGATGCTGGAAGTGTCGTGGGTGTAGGGCGTTCCGTCGCTGTCGTTGTAGAGAGCTACGGAGGTGAAGCCGGCTTCGGTAAGTTCGGCAATTATTTCCTCCTTGGTGAATAGGCGCTCCCATATATGAATGCTACGTACATCTTCTTCTGTTATCATTATTGTTTGCGAAACATAGATGTTGCGCGGATAGATGTGCGTGGCTTCGAGGCAGATGTGCGGCTTGTTGCAGAGGAAGCAGCTGTCGTGGTGTCCCCATTTTGTGTATTCATGTATGTTGCGTTCGGATAGGTGCGGCGGAGTGAATACGTCTACGATGAAGCGGCCGCCTTTGCGCAGTGAGTTGTACGCGTTTCTGAGGAATATTTTTCTGTCGGCGTCTGACAGTACGCCGAAGTCGAAGTTCACAATCATGGCTATGTCGTAGGTTTGCTCGAGCTTTAGCGTGAGGTAATTGTGTTGAATGTAGGTGATGTCGTAGCCCTTTTCGGCTGCGCTGTTGGTTGCGTATTGCAGTGAGCGCGGAGATATGTCGACGCCTGTTACGGCGTAGCCTTTTTGGTGGAAACGTTCCGCGTATAATCCGGGGCCGCAGCCGAAGTCTATCAATCGCGGATACTGCTCACGCGGCAGAATCGACGCTATCCACGCCACGGATTTATCGACATACTCGTGCCGCCGTGTAGCGGATTCCCAATCGGGGTCGAGGTGCGATTCAAGCATTCCCTTGGAAATATGCTCGTCGTCCCAAAACTTTGCATTGCCGGGAGCGTATAGCTCAGGCTTTTTTGCTAATTCAAAAATTTTATTGTACATAACAATCTCCTATAAAACAAACCTGTAGGGGCGCGCTATTAGCGCGTCCGCGGATAACCCACACACTTGCATTCGTGCGTTTCCCGAATGCGGCAGATTCAGAATCACACACGGACGCGCAATGCGCGCCCCTACATTTCACAGATTAAATAATTACAGTGGGAGCAAAACTTCGGTGGTGAATGCGCCTTGCTCGTCGCGGCGTTTGATGTAGCCGTTGTATTTGCCTACCAATCTGTCTACGCGCAACAGGCCGAAGCCGTGACTGCCGCCTTTGGAGCTGATGTAGCGTCCGTTTTGCTTTGCGGCGGCGGTCGCTGTGTTGGTGATTGAGATGTACAGGCTGTCTTTTTTAATGTCCATGTAGACGCGGATAAAGCGTGCGCCGTGGCTTTGACGCATACAGGCTTCGATTGCATTGTCGAGCAGGTTGCCGATGATTACGCATAGGTCTATTTCGGATATTGAGAAATTGGGCGGCACTGCGGTTGTTGCGATTACGTCTATGCCGCGCGCTTTGGCAAGCGACAGCTTGCTGTTGAGGATTGCGTCCGCCATTACGTTGCCGGAAATTATCAGCTTGTCTACATTTGTCAAGTCCGCGTCGAGCGAGTCGAGGTAGTCGTCGATTCGTTCGTTTTCCTCCAAGGAGCGGTATGCCTTCATGATTTGTATGTGGTTGTGGTAGTCGTGACGCCAGCCGCGGATTTCGCGGTAGATGTTCTGCACCTCGTCGATGTGCTTTGCCATGAGGTCGTTTTGGTACGCTGCAATTCGGCTGTCGACGAGGGAGTGCAGATATTGCCGCAGCAGGAATATGCCGGCGGTGACAATCGCCGCAGTGCCTACGCAGATTATGATGACAACCCAGATTGGCATAGCTCCTCCGTTAATTGTAGCTGATGAACGCCTGATTCGCCGCATCGTAAAGCGAACGCGACAGCGGCAATTCCCTTCCGTCGTCGAGCAGCAGCGCGTATTTGACTACGCGGCGCAAGTGCGCAAGCGACACGATGTATGAACGGTGGCAGCGGAAAAAACCTTCGCCCAGCAGCTTTTCCATGTCGGCAAGTCGCATGTTGAAGTCGTGACGGCCGCCGATTGTGTGTAATGTGACTGTGTGCGAAAATGCTTCGGCGTAGATGATGTCAGTTGCCGCGATTCTTATGCTGCCGCCCGATTTAGGCAGCAGCAGCGTTCGCGGAGCTTGCTGCAGCCGCGATAACGCGCGCGACAGCGTTTCGCGCAGCTTATCCTCCTTCACAGGCTTCATCAAATAGTGCAGCGCGGACACCTCGTAGCCTTCGGACATGAAATCCGCATAGCCTGTGATGAAGATTATTTGCGTACGCTGATTGTCTGCGCGGATTTGCTTTGCTAGAGTTACGCCGTCCATACCTTTCATCTGTATGTCTAGTAGGATTATGTCAACCGATTTGTCCTCGCTGTAGCTGAACAAAAAGCTTTCCGCGCTCTCATGCTCCGATGTGGAAAGCTCGATGTTTTCGGCAGCTGCCCATTTTTGGACGAGGGATTTTAGGTAGGCGATTTCGGCGCGTTCGTCGTCGCAGATTGCGATGTGCATACTAACTCCTAGAAGTTTGATTGGTAGTAATGTTCGGGGTAGATGTCGCGCGAGGGTTTGTTCGTGAGTAGGTATTTGCGACAAGCGTAGCAAAGGTCGCATTTGCTTACATAGCCTTCGGGCGAGGGTGTGAAGCCTGCGCCTTGCGCGTATTGCAGCAATGCGGCGACGCCTTGCTCGGCTAGGGTGGTGAATACAGGGTATTTTTCGGCGGATATGTCGTGCAAGTCCTCTAGGGCGACGGCTATGCCTGTGCAGCCTGGAGGGATAAAGTTGCAGTTGTAGTCTGCGTGGTAGTGGTTTGTGCCGAGGAGTTCGCGGCACGGCGGTGCGTGTAGGTAATCGGCGTGCGGCTTTTTGGGAAGGTACTCACGCGCAATGTTGAGTGCGCGTCCGTTGTAGGATAAGCCGTAGCTGTTCGCTATGTCGAATACGTAGTTTTTGCCAAGGATTTCCTCCAACTCCTGCCGCTTGTACACGCGCGACCTATCGAGCTTCGACAACGCGCTCACGTATCGCTGCTGCCACACAAAATAATCCATGCCAACACGGCGGCACAACTCCGCAAGCGCAAGCGGACGCTCCAACGGCACATACTCAAGATGAAACGGGTCAACCGAAATAAGCAAGCATTCCGCACCCGCTTCCCTAAGCCGCGCAAGCTTATCCGCCGCATCTGCAATATCCGCAGGCTTGCACCAATACGCATTGGTTTCAATATACTCCAGGTGCAGCCCACTAGCATTCACCTCACGCACCAATTGAAGCAGCGCGTCAAACTGCAAAAACGGCTCGCCGCCCCCGATATGCACAGACCGACAGCCCATACCCACAAGCGTGCGACAAAGCCGCGCACTCTCGTCACCATCGATATATCGCCCATCCGACTTACCCGAGCACCCATACAAGCAATGCCTGCACGCCGCCGTACACCTATAAGTCGGCACAATCCCGCCTGCATTCAAACGCTGAACCTTCACCATAAATCACACCTCATTCCTAATTATCCATTCGCACTCGCATACTGCCGTATAGCTTTCTTCCACATAAGCCGCACCGCGACAAACCAAAATACCGAAATGGCCGCTCCGTACACAAACATAAGCGGCTGCAGCTCGCCCATTATCAGCAGCCCCGGCCAATTGCTTATAAGAAACACCGGGAACACGAACATTCCAATTATCTGTATCGCTTCCCCATACAGCCGCATAGGCATATTGTTAAAGTCCCACAGCGCACCGAGGAAAGTAGTCAACCCATTAACCGACAGCATTTTGAACGAAAGCAGCTCCGGTATCAAAAACAGCGAATACGTCAGCAGCGACGAACAAACTATCAGGAACGCGAATCCAAGCAGCCCCTCCGCCGTCACAGGAATACCACTGCCGCTCCAGCCTATACATATCAATACTATACCCCCGGTCATGTTTGTGAAAACCAAGCCGAAGCTTACATTTGTGAGCGTAAGCATAAACTGCGACGACACAGGCTTTGTGATAATGAGGTCGATTGCGCCTGTTTTGACGCGCTCGGCAAGCAAGTAATACGCGTCCCACACGAACATATATACTCCTGTCATAAATACATATGTGCCTATAATTATGCAGATTCTGTTCGGGTCAAGCGTGCCGATATGCACATCATTCTGATAGCATATGACAACATACATCGCCTTGATGATGAAGTATCCCAACTCCACGAGTACGCTCGACACAAAGTTAATGCGATATTCCATCTGCGCGGCAAGATTAAGCTTGCAAAACTCGCCGAACAGCTTTAAGTAGCGGATAAATGTACGAATAGGTTTCATCATCAACCTCCCACTGGCGCATACTGCTTAACTCCTGCACGCCACATCACAAATGCTGCCGCCGCGAATACGCCAATCCACATGAGCTGCACCATCATCCCAAACACCACATCAAACCCCACGACCGTGCCGTTAAGCACCTTCGTAGGAAAGTAAGTAATATACATAAACGGTAGAAACCTCATCACAGCAAGCGCACCCTCGCCGAACACCTCAAGCGGAAATACGCCGCCTGTGAACACAATCAGCACAATGCGTATCGCGCTGTACAAATGCCCAATCTCAATAAACCACAGCCCCATCAGCCCGATGCAATAAAACAGCAGAAAGCTAAGACAAAACCCAAGCAGCAGCGACGGAATAAATCCGGCCGCATTCGCAAGCCCAAAACTCACGTCAAATAGCATAGGGAACGCAATCCCCATGCCTGTGAGCAGCAGCGTCAGTATCGCCGCCGAGAACATTTTCTCGCCCATCACAGACAGCAGTCGGTAAGGCGCGTATGCAATCGGATGTACAAGATAGTTGCCTAGCTGCCCCGTATGTATGTCGCCGTTGATACGCGATTCCACGCCTGTTTCCAGAAACTGCGAGATAATACCTGCCGAAAAGGTGTACATCATAATCTGCCCATAGGTATAGCCATAATATGCGTCGCCGCCGCTGAATATCGCCGTCCACAAGTACGTTTGTATTATTATTGGGAAAACAACACTAAGCAAGCCGAAGAAAAAGTCGAACCGATACTCCAACGACTTGCCAACCCCCATTTTATAAGCCGCGAGGTACTTTTCAATTTTCATAGATGCTAACTAAGCCCTCCTCCAGCGATGTGTCCTCGATTGTGATGTCTGCCACAGGCAAGCAAGACAGCATTCGCGCCGCCGTATCCTTTAGCACGTCCGAATCAACTGCGAATGTCGCCGTTATTTTGTCGAATGAGCGCAGCTCTCCGTAGCCTGCAAGCTCATCCTCTGCTACCTCGGAAGAAAAGTGCAGCGTGATTTGCTTGTGTCCGCCCAATATGTTTTTGACGCGCGACAAGCTTCCGTCGAACACAAGCTTGCCGTGATTTATAACCATCACGCGGTCGCACAGGTTTTCGATGTCCGCGACGTTATGGCTCGTTATCACGATTGTAACTCCGTGAGTTTTGTTGTACTCCGCGAGAAAGTCGCGGATTGTGCGCTGACTGATTATGTCAAGCCCGATAGTCGGCTCGTCCAAAAATATCATCTTCGGATTGTACAACAGGCAAGCGATAAGCTCAAACTTCATGCGCTCGCCAAGCGACAGCCGCCGCACCTGCGTTTTCAGCTGCCCACTCACGCCCAAAAGCTCAATCAACGCCCCAGTCGTGCGCTGATAATCCGCGTCAGACAGCTCGTATATACACTTCATCAGCCACAGCGAATCCTGCGCCGGCAAATCAGGCCACAGCTGACTTTTCTGCCCCATCACAATCGAAAACTGCCGTCGAAACTCATTCTTACGCTCCCACGGCGTATAGCCAAGCACCGATGCGCTCCCCCTTGTAGGGCGCAAAATCCCCGACAGCATTTTCATCGTGGTAGTTTTCCCTGCGCCATTCGGCCCAAGCAGCCCCACAATCTCCCCTTGCTCCACGGAAAAGCTTACTTCCTTCACCGCTTCTTTGTACAGCTTCTTCTTGCTGAACAAATTGCGAAAGCTTCCGCCAAGCCCTCGCTCCTTCTCGTAATACTCAAATGTCTTGCACAGCCGCGTAACCTCAATCGCTTTCATGTTGTCCCCTTTATGTAGAATTGGCTTCCTTTACATTATAACTGCACGCGGCGGTTTTGTCCAGTAGGGGCGCACCTATGTGTGCGCCCGTTGTACCTCCTCCTTTGTCAGTCTAAAATGAAGCTGCAGCTTCCCCTTTTGCGGCTGCGGAAGCTCCTCCGACAGCACAAGCGTGAATCCGCACTTCTCCCACATGCGGCGGCTGCGCACATTATAGTCCTCGCAAAAGCAGTGCAGAACGTCCACGTTTTCGCTCGTGAATGCGAAGTCGACCAACATCGGAATAAACTCCGAGCCTATCCCCTTGCCCCAGTATGCTTTTTCGCCGATTGCCATGTCAATGCGGCGTACGTCGAGTGTGTCGCAGGATAATTTGTAGGGGCGGGGCTCTGCTCCGCCCGTCTGCGATTCTGAATATCTCGCACCCGAGATACGCACAAATGCAAATGCGTACAGAATCGTACACGGGCAGGGCAGAGCCCCGCCCCTACATTGCCGCCGCACAGCGTTACGTCATGTATGGTAATAATTGCCACTACATCATCCCCCTTCCCAAATACCATGTCGGTATCGGGTTTCTGAAATTGTCAAACCATCGCAGGATATTTCGACCGTGAGCTGTTGCCGTGCACAAGTCGTCGCCCATTTCGGCGGATTCGCATATTGCGGCGATTGCGTCGTAGGCGCAGTAGTACGTTAGTACGCGGAAAAATTCGTCGGGTACATCGCCGCAAAAATACGCATTTATCATGCCTGTGTAAAATTGTGCGTCCGGCTCTGTGCCGTAGATGAAGGCGCAAAATTCGCGGAATGGGTCGCCGTAGCCTAGGTCGTAGCAGTTGAAGTCGATTACCGCGACGTCGCCCTGCGAAGTTACCATGAGGTTGCCGACGTTGTAGTCGCCGTGGGCAAAGCATTGCGGCCTGTGCAACAGAATTTGATTGTGCGTTTCTAGATAATCTCCGAAAATTCCGACGTTGCATTCGAGCTTATTGTCGCGTATATACGCAAGCCTGCCCTCAACTTTGCGCGCAAAGCGTACGCTCCACGCCTCTGCATCATCAGGCGCAGGCAGCGTATGCAGCCGCGCAAGTGTGTGCCCTGCCTTTTCGCCCAAGCAATACCTCTCGCGCTCACCAAGCATCGGTAGCAAATGTTCTGCGTCCGCGCCATCGCACCACGACATAAGAGAATACACGCACTCGCCTCCGCAACATATTCCAAAATCTACCGGCGCAGACATCGAAATACCAAGCGTCACCGCACGCACAGCCGAATCGTACTCCGCACGCTTTCGCTCATACTCGCGAATATCGCTTACACGCAGTAACAATCGCTCCCCTTCAGCAGTTTCGGCATAAAACTTCCTGTCGCCAGAGCAACCTTTTTCAATAGGCACAAGCTTTGTAAACAGATGTTTCTCTATATCAAACATAAAAATCTCCAAAATATTCCATATGGATACATAAATGGTAATTAATTGGTAATCATATTAAAAGGCAGTAGACTTAAAGATATACCGAAAGGGTGAGGACTGATGAAAAGCAGAGCGAGAGTTTTCTTTAACTCCGAAGATGAAGCAAAAATAGCGCTGCAACGCGCGTTAGAAGCAGGCTGCCGCTTATCCTCGGCAGAGATCGACAGCGGCAAAAGCGGAGGCTACAACAACTACGGCGGCGAGGACGGCGCACTTCGCGCTACGCAAGCCGCGGCATTCGGCAACGTTTACGGCGCAGGCGGCTACTATAACTCCTACAACGGACTGCAAGGTTCGGGAACGCCGTACAACGCACTCGTGCCGCTGCACTACCTCGAGGGCAGCGACCTAGGCTATTCGCAGATGAGCGAAGGCAAAGCCGTCCTCTCGTGCAACGTCGAGGGCGGACACACAATCCTTTTCCGCACCATAATGCGCGACTGCGGCGCAACCTCCATCACGCGCGGATAATTATGTAAACCAATATCATAACTTAATATAAAGCTGTTTTGAATCCTCCATGCCAAAGTTAAAATTTATTCCGTCCTATTCCGTCCTATTTTCAAAACAGCTTTTAAGTATAGTTAAAGCTATTTAAAAGCGCGAGCAAGTCAATCGCGTTCCCTTGATTATATCTGTGCTTGTCGTAGTTTTGTAGTCGCGGAATGAAACGCGATTGATTATATATACAAAAATATACCTCAGACTAATCAAAGCACTAATTAATGGTAGAATTCTTACAATATTTTACATTTTCCCCTATTTAATTAACATAATATTGGGATTATGCTTTTTTTTCTACTCGTGGATAAAGCTCTCCGGCAAAATCTGTTTTGTCATTAAGCTCGTAAATTTTTGCGATGATAATGGTTCTCTGACGTTTGTTAAGCTTCTCGAACTCATTCACGAGTTCACGCACCTCGTTTGCAAAAACTCCATCAGGCGCTGCAACGCTGCCTGCAAGGGCGTTAACATTCGTAATTGAGCATAAGTAGTCCAGCGTCACATTATAAAACTTGGCAAGCTTAATCAAGGCCGCCGCGTTAATCTTATACTGTTCACGCTCGTATTTTGAATATGTCGTTCTATCCACCTCTAAAATATCAGCAACATCACCCTGCGTTAGATTCAATCTTTGCCTTAGCTCTTTTAACCGCATATTGTAACCTCCATGTGACATAGTGTTTTTCTATCGAAAAGTGCCTACAAGTCAATCGCGTTTCCTTGATTCTATTAGCATTCGTCGCGCTTATGTCTAGCGGAATAAAACGCGATTGACTATATGATTGATATAATTATACTATACCGGAAGGTTCTTTTCAATATATTTCTTCACATCTCACACTCATATTAGAATTTACGCATTCTTTTCATAAAGATAATTTTGCACAAAAATAATGGGTTATTTTGTAGGGACGCGCATTGCGCGCCCGCGGATAACCCACACATTCGCGGTAAACCTACGTACGTGCAATGCGCGCCCCTACATTTTTTTGTGCATATTGTCGGTGTGAAACGAACGTGTCGCATTCAATTGCCTTATTGACCTTATTTTGTTAATATGTTAAAATTAGTTAAGACGATTTATTTTTATACTCAATAAGCTTTAAAACTATCTGCTAGTCAATCGCGTTTCCTTGATTATATCGGCATTTGTCGTACTTCTGATGTAGCGGAATGAAACGCGATTGACTATATAAAGGAGAATTTATGGTTCGTCACATTGTTGCATGGAATTTTTTAGATGAAGTTGCGGGAAGCGACCGCGTTAATGCAGCTGCAAGGATTAAGGAGGAGCTTGAGTCGCTAGTGGGGAAGATTGATGGTTTGATTGAGCTACGCGTTATAATCGATCCGCTTGGGACAAGCAATCGCGCAATTGTGCTGGATAGCTTGCTTGAAAGCGAGGAAGCTCTTGCGGCGTATCAGGTACACCCATTGCACAAGAAGGCTGCGGAGTTTATTACTTCTGTAGTTTGTGATAGGGTTTGCCTTGATTTTAGCTAACAGCTAAAAAGGGTGGAACGCAGAAATACCACGGTATCGAAGCACCGTGGTATTTTGAGTGACTATTGGTTGATGAATATGTCTAGCAGTAGCAGTAGGCGTTCGGCATTCACGTTGTCTTCTATGCCTGATTTATAGAAGAGCTTTTTTAGGCTTTCTTTGCGTGCGTAGATATATTCGGCAGCGTATTCTTCAAATGTGTCTGTTAAGTTTTTAAATCCTGCTCTTACTGCTTCTTTAAAATCAGATGGCAGTACAGGCTCTGGTACTTCAGGCAGAAGATATTCTTTACCGGTAATTTCAGGAATGTAGCGTGCGAAATCCTTGGCGTGGATGTCTTGGTTTTGAGCAATTTCCAGCAAAATATTTTTTTGTTCAGCAGACTTTGTTAAATCCGCTAATTGACGGAAATATTTTGCGCCTGTCAGCTCTTGTTTGACGTATTTATCAAGGCGTTCGGCAAGCATACTTTCTTTTTGCGAATACTTATCCTCATATGCCTCAATGCTTTCACTTTGATTGTTTTCTTTCTGCTGCTCCTGTGCAAGGGCGGCAGAGGATAGCATAAGACAAAGCGTGAATATGCACAAGATAAATTTTAATGACTTTACCATAAATTCTCCTTTTTGTAATATGTTTTTATTAGTATTCCAATTGCTTTGGTTGTTATGCGCGTTGTTGTAATTTATATAGTCAATCACGTTTCATTCCGCTACATCAAAAGTACGGCAAACACCGACAGAATCAAGGAAACGTGATTGACTAGCAGATGGTTTTAAAAATGATTGATTATATATGTTCGGATAATTAGAAAGGAGGCAATGATGGAGCTGCGAGAATTAATACGGCAGGCTGACAATGTGGTGTTTTTCGGGGGCGCGGGAGTTTCGACCGAGAGCGGGATTCCGGATTTCCGCAGTCAGGACGGTTTGTACAATGCTAAGTATAAGTTTCCGCCGGAGCGGATTTTGTCGCATAGCTTTTTTATGGAGCGTACGGCTGACTTTTTTGAATTTTATAAGGAGAAAATGCTTTGTCTTACGGCTAAGCCTAATGCGGCGCATGTTAAGCTTGCGGAGTTGGAGCGGGTGGGTAAGCTTAGGGCTGTGATTACGCAAAATATCGATGGGCTGCACCAACTCGCGGGGAGCGTGAATGTGCTGGAGCTTCACGGGTCGTATAGGCGCAACTATTGTATGCAGTGCAGGCAGAAGTTTGGCGTCGAAGCTGTCGTTGCGGCAAAGGGTGTGCCTGTGTGTGCTTGCGGAGGTATTATAAAGCCTGACGTTGTGCTGTATGAGGAGCGTTTGAATGACGACGTAATGCAGACTGCCGCGAAATTTATTGCGGACGCGGACGTGCTTATCGTGGGCGGAACGTCGCTTGCGGTTTATCCGGCGGCGGGATTGGTTGGATATTACAGCGGCGATAAGCTTGTGCTGATTAATAAGGGCGCGACGCCGCTTGATGAAGTTGCAAATTATGTGTGCCGCGATAGTATTGGTGAGGTATTGAGCGGCGCGTGGTAAAAAATATGTATTCGGGCGGATAATATCCGCCCTGCGGTTACGGCTTCATTATGACAACTTTGTCGTGTTCAAATTCTACGCGGACTTTGTTGTCGTCTAGCCCTAGCTGCTCTAGGTATTCCTTGGGGATTTGCACCCGTCCGGCTTTGTCTAAGACTGACAGCTCACGCTTTTCTACGAAGCCGCTTAAATCCGCGTCGCTTACGGCTATCATCTCGCTGCTGGTTTTGCCGTCGCGGATTGCTACTACTCGGTTTACCTTTTTGCTTAGGTTTTGGTCGTGGGTTACGATTACTACGGTTATGCCTAGGTCTGTGGTTAGGTTGCGCAGGCAATCGAGGATATAGTTGCTCGTTGCGTGGTCAACGCTGCCTGTTGGCTCGTCGGCAAGCAGGATTTTCGGCGTATTCGCCAATGCGAGGGCGATTGCGATACGCTGCTGCTCGCCGCCGGACATTTGCTGCAGCTTATTGTTGCGGCGATGGCTCATACCTACAAGCTCGAGCAGTTGCAGCGCACGCTCGCGCTTATCCTTGGAAAGCTTGCCGCTGTCTTGGTTTACCGAAAATAACATAGGCAGCTGAATATTTTGCATCGCAGTGAGGTAAGGCACAAGGTTTCGCGCATTATTCTGCCACACAAAGCCTACGGTGCTGCGCTTGTACTCGATAAGCTGCTTGGGCGTGAGCTTGAACAGGTCAAGACCGTCAACGAATAGCTTGCCTGCCGACGGCATGTCAAGTCCGCCTATCATGTTGAGCAGCGTCGACTTGCCGCTGCCGCTGCTGCCGATTATCGCCATAAGCTCGCCGCGCTGTATCGCCAAATCAAGCCCCTGCAGCGCAAAAACTTCAATCAGCGGCGTCTTGTAAATCTTCACCAAATTTTCACATACGATTATGTCTTCCGCCATATGTCCCTCGCAAATTTTGCTTACATATTGTCCTTGCGTTCTTTCTTGTACAGTTCGTTGAAATACTCGTTGCTGATTAGTAGTTGCTCGAATGTTCCATTTGCTACTACTTCGCCGTTTTGGATTGCTATTATTGTGTCGAAATCTTTTATGCTGCTTAGTCTGTGCGCGATGGCGATTATTGTTTTGCCGCGCAGGTGCGCTGTAATCTCGCGCATTACGTTTTGCTCTGTGATGTTGTCCATTGCGGAGGTTGCTTCGTCCAGTATGATGATTTGTGCGGCGGAAAACCATAGGCGCGCTAATGCTAGTCGCTGACGTTCGCCGCCGGATAGTTTTAAGCCTTTTTCGCCTAAGCGCGTTTCCATACCTTGTTCTAGTTTGGAATATAGTTCGCTTAGTCCTACTTTGGCTAAGGCTTCTAGTATCGACTTATCTTCTGCGGCGTTGTCGAAGACGATGTTCTCACGCAGAGTGCCGTCGAAAACAGGTGCGTCCTGCGAAATGTAGAAAATGTGGTCGTAGTAGGAATTAAGTTGCAGCGACGATAAGTGGCGGTCGCCTATGCGAATGTTGCCGCCGATTGGCTTTATAAGCCCCGTTAGCAGCTTTGCGATTGTGGATTTGCCTGAGCCGCTTTCGCCTACGAATGCGATTGCCGCGCCTTTTTGTATGGACAAGTTGAAGTTGTCTAGGATTAATCGTTCGCCGTATTTGAAGGTGACGCTGTTGCAGGAAATATCGCCGTTGATTGCAGCGATATGTGAGCCGTTTGTGAGATTTTCGTCGTCGGAGGCGTTGATGTACTCCTTGTATCTGCCGAACGCCGTCTTGTCAAGCTTATATTGTACATACAACACATTGAATATCGCTATCGGCGTGTATGCACTGTCCACCAACGCAATCAGCGCAACAACCGCACCAATGCTAAGCGACCTCGACTGCCACGCGTACACAATCATCGCGATTTTCACAAAAGCAACAAGGATTGCGAATATGGTGAAGAACGCCTCGTGAATCATCCTCATCTTCACCTTGGCAGCGACAATCTCATCTTTTGCAGCGCGCGCCTTGTTGATTTCGGCGGCGAAGCGTTTGTTTAAGCGGAACACGACCAACTCCATAAAGCCGCGCACCAAGTATCGGTTGAGCTTCTCTTCGTTGTCGAGTATGCGCTCCTTAACGCTGTACAACGCCTTAAGCAGCAGGTTCGATATGCAGAACACAACGGCATATCCTGCTATTATCGTCACGGTAATGACTTTGCTTATACCGAAAATAAACAGCACGCTGAAAATCATAGTCGGCAGCAGCTCGCGTATTATGCGAAGCCAAAAGCCGTAAAGCATGTTTACGCCTGCGTCCGCGCCGTTTTCGATTCGCTGAATAAGCTGCCCTGTGCCGATGTTTTGGTAGGCTAGGTAGTCGATACGGCTGACTTTTTTGAGGGCGGCAAGCTTTAGATCGAGGTATATGCCGTGCTGCAGTTTGTTGTCCGGAATGTTGTCGATATAATGCAGCAGGTATAGTGAGATGTAGGAAGCGCCGTATATTGCAACTATGCCTAGGGTGAATGTTCCTGCGGTGAAGTTGTCCACCAGTATTTGGAAGTATTTCGCTGTGAAGCTTCCTAGAAATGATGTGGTTAGCCCGATTGCTAGGTAAATGGCAATCGTGAGTTTATTCTCTTTTGCTACTTGCTTTAATATTTGCATAACTGCACTCCTTTTAGTTTAGTTTGCGTGGGTACAGTTTTGCCGTCGACAGTTTAATTTAGCTCAGCACAATCTGCCTACAGTTAACTGTACTGAGCATTTGCGTAGAAGCAGTTTCATGAGCAACCTCCATTATATTTTTGTTGGCGAAAACCATTCATGCGAGAGCATTGCGTACTCGTATTCATCGAGCCATATTGGTTCGCCATGCTCGTTGCGCTTGAAAAATAATTTTTGCTTGAAGCAACCTTCTCTTCTCATGTGCAGTCTTTCGAGCAACTTCCATGAATCAATGTTTAATGGACTGCAACGTGCCACTATCCTGTGTGCGAGGCATTCCTCAAAACCATATTGCAACAGACGCAAAGCACCTTCGGTAGCGTAGCCGTTGCCGTGATACTTCCTATTAAATACATAACCTAGCTCCCATGTCATAAATTCATCGGGAGCTTGTTGATTGAAGTATAGGTTGCCGATTAGTTTGCCGTTCTCTTTTAGGCATACGGCCCAAAAGCTATTGTTTTCGGCTCGTCTTTTGGCTTCTGCGACAGCTTGTTCTTTGCTATACGCAGGGTAAGGCTCGAACTCTACGACTTTTTCATCGGATAAGTATTCGTATAAATCCTGCCAATCGCAAGGAGTAAATCTTCTTAGTAGCAATCTTTCGGTTTCCATATCGTGTATACTGTCCATAATTTTCTTTTATTTCACCGCTTCGCCGTCCTCGAGTCCGTCCCATTCTTCAATGGGAAAAATCCTTTACTTTTCATTTTTGTATGAACATCCACCATTGGGAATCAAAACCGTCAAAAAATACTTCACACCCTATCTTTTCATCTATAATCCATTTGCGCACAATATTAATCATATTTTCATAAAGCTCAATGTTATAACCGCAATCTATATCCATTTGATACATATGATGAAAAAAAGCTATAACACCAGTTGGTTTGAGTACGTTTAAACAGGATTTGAGCAATGTTATGAACTCATTTTTCACAGCGCATTCAAAAGTTCCCTTGGAATACTCTTCCGATATGATTTCAACCATTTTTGGTAATATTTCAAACCAATCCGTATTAATAGTATCGATTCCATGACGCTCTGCCAAAATACCTTGAAATATATCGTTGATAGCGTGCTCGAAAATGACAGCATCTATCTTGTTTGTGCCTATATAATCTTCTATGTTCTGCCCTGCGTCTTCAATAATATCAATTGTTACATGAAAATCTTTTGTATATGCTCTGAAATTTTCTGTAAGCTTCTTGTTTAAGTTAAACGTTGTATACTTTGTTTCAGGATTATTGTAATACTTTGAAAGCGCGATGGGAATATGCACTGATTCACCGGAAGCAAGCTCCAACACTTCAATAGGCCCATTTGCTTTTATATTCCTAAAAACGTCAATCCACTTTGAACACATATACCACGATAATACAGGAGGAAATATGTTGATTGGAACTTCTAAGAGTTCCTTCAGAAACCCTTTACTTTCCTCGATATCAAACCCAATTTCGCAAGAATTTTCTTTACTTAATCTTGCTGCCCATAATTCATAATTATCTAATGGTTTCATAAAAATAAATCCTCCTAAACCTTTTAGTTTTCATGTCCTTTGTTTCTTTCAGTTCACCACTTCGCCGTCCTCGAGTTCGTACACTTTGTCGCCTAGTTGCAGCAGACCTACGTCGTGGGTGGTCATCACTATTGTTGTGCCTTCCTCCTGGATTAGCTTTTTGAATATGCCGATAACTTGCAGGCCTGTGTGGGTGTCAAGCTCGGCGGTAGGCTCGTCGGCGAAGATTACCTTGGGGCGTTTAGCCATTGCGCGGGCGATTGCGACGCGCTGCTGCTCGCCGCCGGATAGCTCCTGCGACATGTGATTCATGCGTGCAGATAATCCGACTTGCTTTAAGCATGTCACGGCGCGCTCATGCCTTTCGGACGCTTTAAATGAAGCAAGTCGCAGACCGAAGTCGATATTCTCCAGCGCAGTCATGTTTCCGACAAGCGCAACAGATTGAAACACAAAGCCAATGTCCGTGCGGCGAAGCTCGTCGCGTGCACGCTCGGACAGCGTTGTAATGTCGCTGCCGTCGAGGAATACCTCCCCCTCGGTCGGCAAATCCAGTCCGCCCAATATATTCATCAGGGTAGTCTTGCCGCTGCCGCTTCTGCCTTTGAGAATCGTCAGCTTGCCCTTCTCGATTTCAACATCAATCCCTTTCAGCGCCCAAAACATGCCGCCGCCTGTTTTGAAGCCGCGCTTAACTCCGCGCGTCGAAATAACATTTGCCATACTTAGTCTTCTCCTAGCTTTAACGCTTCGCCTATCTTAATCTTGTTGATGATTGTGTTGAGGATGAATAGGCAGCAAACGAATATGAAGCCGATTATGCCGAACAGGCGCAGGTAGTCGCCGACTTGGCTTACTATTTGCAGCGGTATCATTTGTTCGTGTGAGCTGTAGCCGATTAGTATCAGCGGCACGAATAGCTTGCCTGTGAGCTGACCTACGCCTACGCCGATTAGAATTGCTACTACCGATATTAGGAATTGCTCGTTCACCAGTATGCCAATTACGCCGAGGCGGCTCATGCCCATGGCGCGGAATAGGCCGAATTGCAGCACACGCCCTTTTATGCTAAGTATCCAATAGATGAGGAAGCCTGCCATCGCTACGGCGAGGGTTATTACAAAGCCGATCGTGAGTACGCCATTGGTGCCTTGATTGAGCGGCTTGTTTTTCTCGCGCACGATTTCATCGGCTGCGTTTCGGTACATGGTCAGTTGCAGTTCGTTGTCGATTGTGAAGTTTAGTATATTGTCGGCTGAATCACCTTTCGCGCCGAACCATACCTCGTATGGAAGCACACCCCATGAGTTTTGCAGGTTGGCAAGGTTTGCTACCACAAGGTATTGCTCGGTTTCCTTGAATAATCCGTCCTGCTGCTTTGTTAGGATTTTCGGCGAGTACGATGGGAAGTACGGCACAAAGCCGTAGACTATGCCGACTTCGTCTTGCCCTGCTTTGTTGCGGTAGCGTAGAGCGTCGCCGATTTTGCAGCCGTGCAGCGTTTTTAGATTTTCGGACACCAGTACGGCGTTGGGGGCTTTTGCCATTGTGTTTAGGTAGTTGAACCAATGCACAGGCAGCAGGTCGCCGCGTAACCGCGCGATTTCGCCGAATTCGCGTGTGTGTATGCCGAGAAGCGTCGCGTTGACGTTTCCGCCGTCCACGAATACGCTTGCGCGGCTTTCGATGTACACCTTGGTCATCTTGACGTCAGGTATGTTTTGGAAGCGTCCAAAGTCCGGCTCGTAGAAAACAGTCGCGGCAGAACTTGTGGTCGCGCCGGTTATCGAAGTCGACACGACAGCGTTGTCGTCCCATTTCTCCTTAAGCCGCACGTCCGCGCCCACAGCATAGCGCACCTTATCTTCCAAATTCTGGTTGATGGTTCGCGCCATCTGCGAATAGTATATACCTATCGAAATTGTGAGAATCAGGAACATCATTATAAAGCCTTCGTCGCCTGCCGAACGCGACACATTCAGGAACGACGCATACAGCGACGGCGACCACATCTTCTTCCCCACAAAATAAATCAGCTTAATCAGCAGTGGGAATATTCGCAGCGCGAACAATCCCGCGCCAATCATAAACAGCGAGCTGCTCAAAAACAGCATTGGATCAAGCCGCGCACTGTCGCCTACAAGCGACATCGCGTCACGCTGCATTGTGTAGTCGTACAGGATATATATGGAAAATCCTAGGATTATCACGTCGAAGAATGCTTTCTTCCATAGCGGCGACTTTTTCGCTGCCGCCAACGTTTGCTTGTGCCCCACGATTGTTATCTTGCTAGCCTTTATCGCAGGCACCAGCATTGTCAGCATTGACACAACTCCTGCAAGGGCAGGGAAAATGAAGCTTTCCGCATTAAGCGTAACAGGCAGCGCGGTTCGGCGCACGAAGCCGAGGAATCCGTCGCTCGCGCCAATCGTGCGACATATTAGCACGCCTATGGGTATGCCTATGGCAATGCTTGCCAGCGTGATAATCACGCCTTGGTACAGGTAGAGCAGTATAATCTGTCCGCGGCTTGCTCCGCGGCTTTTGAACAGCGCAATTTCGTTGCGCTCCAGCCCTATGATTTTTTTACTCACCATGAAGATGAAGCTGCACAGGAAAATGAAGGTGGGGGCTTCAAGTACCCACAGCGTCATGTTGAAGCGGCTCATCTCTTTGTCGTAGTTTTGCATTACGCCTGTGAAGTAGTTGCGATAGGAGATGAGTTGGTTTTTCTTATATTTTTCAACATAGTTCGTGTGTGTTGACAATATGTTCGCGACGTTTGCTACTTTTATGTCGTAGTAGTCGAGGGCGATGTGCCAACTGCAATCTATGTTGAAGTTTTGCTCAAGCTCGCCTGACGAAACGATGGTGTTCCATATTTCGGATGGGAGGATGAAGTTGTTGATTAGGTTTTTGGGGGCGTTGCGCCAATATAGGTCGCTGCCTTCTTTGTTTGTGTAAATGCCGACTATGCGGATTACCAGTGGCTTTCCGTTGAGGGTGACGCGTGCGCAGGTTAAACTTTCGCCTAACAGAACGTTCATGGCTTCGAGAGTTTTGCGCGGGGCGATTACCTCTACTTCGCCGTTGACAGGCTCGTGCGAAAATAGCTTGCCGTTGGTGATTTCGATGTGCTGCTCGATGTCGCTGTAGCTTTCAAGGATTACGCTTTTGGTGTTGTAGCGGTCGCGCAGCACCTCGGGGGTGGCTATGTCAGACATGGTGGCAACGCGCGCCATCTCCAAACGGTTTATGCCAAAATTGGGCAGCATTTCGTCTAGCAGCATATTTTCGGTTTGCTCGATGGACGCAAGAATGTCCGTTTTGCCGTGGCGCATTGTGGAAGTGAAGTCTATGCGTCCGGGGTATATGTTTTTGTCCTGCTGATACTGCTCAAAATCCTTGGTGAGAACGCGCTGCATAACTGCGCTTCCGTAAAGCGGAATGCTTGCGACTGTCGCAATCAGCAGTATGTTGCCGATTAACAAGCTCACAATCATCCACTTGTTGTTATAGAGCTTTCGCGCCAAAAGTTGCAGTATGCTTTTATTTGATGACAACAATTTCGCCTTCCTCCAATCCGTCAAGAATTTCGGTGTATTCATTGCCTGTTAAGCCTGGCGATACGTAGCGTTTTCGCAGGGAGCCGTCTTTTAATAGGTAGACGAAGGCCGTATTGTCGGCACGGTAGACTGCGCTGCGCGGCACGACTAATGCGTCGGCGAGGTCGTAGCGGTTTACCTTGGACTGAAGCTGCTGCGTGTATTCTTGCAAGGTTATTTCTCTGTCGATTTGCAATAGAATCGGCGAGTGCTGCGCCTTTGGCAGTACGTTGGGGGCGGATACTACTTTGCCACTGAACTGCTCTTTCTTAAATTCCATGCCGACGCTCATGCCGTAGCGATATGCGGCGGCGTCGCCGTCGTTAACTTCCACTAGGACTTTGTCGCCCGAAACTATTTCGGCTACAAGGTCGTAACCGTAGATGGTTTTGCCTTGCTTGATTGGTGTGACTGCGCCGATTATTCCGGCGAAGGGGGCGGTTAGCTGCGTAGCTGCCGCTTTCTCCTTGGCTTGCTCTAGGGTGAGCTGTTGGTCGGCTAGGGATTGCTCGGTGTTGTAGATGAATTGGCGATAGTCGATGTCGACTAGGGTGCGGGATAGCTCCAGCTCGGTTGTGTCGCCGCTGTTTGCTTTTGCGGCGGCGATTTGCTTGTCGAAGTCGGATAGATGCTCTTTGTAGCGCAGTTTGCCTTTGTCGAAGTTGTCGCGTGCTTTTTGAAGGTTTATTTGCATTATTTCAAGGTCGAGTGCGCTTTGGGTCGGCATTATCTCGGCAATGAGTTCGCCTTCTTCCACGAATTGGTATGATTTTACGTATACCTCCTTCAAGGTGGCGCTTTCAATCGGGAAGTACAGCTTTTGCGATAAGGGGGCGTAGAACTTTGCGCTGTTATTCACGGACCGCGATATGTCTGCGCGGGTTACGGCGGCTGTGTTGTAATTCTCGCTCTTAGGCGTAATCAGCTCGGGAAGCTCGGCGGCAGGCTGTGCGCACGATGAGAGCAACAGGCAAGCAGCAATTATAATTGGAAGCAGTTTATTGCTTGACAAAAACCTCATCTCCTTCCTGCAAGCCGCTGACTATTTCAATCGCGGTCGTGGTTGTTGCGCCGGACTGCACCTCGCGATATACGCGCTCACCGTCCTGCATTAGGTAAACGTAGGCGGGCTTTCCTGCGTAATAGGCGTTGATTGGTATATATAGGCAGTCTTCTTTGTAGTTTTTTGTGACGTATACGTGCGAATATTCCCCGGGTAATAATTCGTCGTGGGGGTCTAATATTTTGAAGCGGGAGGGGATTGGTTTGTCGTCGAGGTAATACTTTAGGACTTCGCTCATGGATAACTCTTCAAGCTCGAGTGCGTACAGCTTTTCGCCCATTTTCGCTTCGGCTTTGACTGCACCTAGTGATATGTTCGCGCGTTTGGAAAGGACTTCCACGTACAGCGTCGTATTGTCCGCGACGCATACCATGTTGTCGAATGCGCGGATTGGCGCGCCTTTTTGCTGTGAGTAGACGTACAGCACCTCGCCGTCGATTGGGGAGTATAGGGCGACTCCTTCGCTTTGCTTGTCTATTGCATCAAGCTGCTTAGACATTCCGTCGTAGTCGAAGGTGTGCAGCTCGTCGAGCTGCGCGATTCTGTTGTTGGCTTCCTCTAGGTTTATTTCAAGCAATCGCGCCGCGTCGGAATTGCCTGCTTGCCGCTCACGCTTTAGCTTGTGGGCGACTATGTCTCGGCTTACCGCGAGCTTTTCGCGCTCGAATTGATGGTTCGCGCGCATAGATTCCATCGCCTTGGTTATGCTGTCGCGTTGACGCTGTAACGCGGTCGCATCAAGCTCCATCAGCAATTCGCCTTTCTTCACGCTGTCGCCGACAGATACGTAAGATTTCTGCAATGTGCCGCTTCGTTTAAATGAAAGTTCGTGCACTTCCGGCATTACGCTTCCCTCGAAATACTCGACATTTTTTATAGAGCCGCGCTTAACCTGCGCCGTGTCGAATATCACGCTTACAGGCTCGTCTAACGGCGGCGCGGCAAGCTCGGCGGAATTGCACGAAGTCAGCGCAAGCGCGGCAATCAGTGCAAGCAGAACAATGGCGCGTAGTTTTCTATTTTTTCCCATATAAGCCCCCTATTGCAGCACGACTTCTTCGCCCTCGTCCAAACCATCGACTATCTCGATTATGGAGTTGTTGGCGATTCCGGTAACGACTTCCTTCATTTGCAGCGTGTCGTCCGCTTCTTGGTAGACTACGCTCATTCCCTGCACCTGCTTCACGCAGTTTAGCGGAAGATACAGCGCGTCGTCGCGCCTTTCCAACGTGACCACGATTGAAGCGGACGCTCCTTCCTCGACGTCGAGTATCGGCTCGTCTGTTTTTATGAAAGCCGCGTCGATTGTCGCCGCAAGCTCCTCAGGGGCTATAACTGCCGCCGGATACAGCTCTCTTTTGTAGGTAAGTTGCACGCGGTCGCCCACTGCGAACAACGACTTGTCCGAATCCTTGACTATGAACGCGGAGGTTTCTTTGTCTGTGATGATTATAGCAATCTCGTCTTCATTAGTTGTGTCGGATTCCGCGTATTGTTTTACATAGATGACGTTGCCGCTTATGCCTGCTCGCAGGGTGTGCTTTTCAAGCCGCTGCTGCAAGTCCGCCTGCCGCAGCTGCTCGATTTGCAAGCGCGTGTCTATGTCGCTGTACTGCGCGGCGTATGATTCGTTGTGCGCACGCAATGCCGCCGCGTATTCGCCCTCGGGCAGCAGCGACAATCGCTTTTTCGCGGTAGCTTCGTCCTGCGCGATATGCTTTCGCTGAATGCCCAGCCGCTCGATTGTGCTTTCGCAGTCGGCAATGCCGCTTATTATGTCGTTGTTGTCGAGCTCTGCCAATAAATCGCCCGCCTCGACATAGTCGCCGAGCGACACGTACATCGACTTGACGCGACGATTCACTGCCTTGAAAACTAACTCCTCGCGCAACGCTGCGCGGTACGACGCATTGACAATCTTAGTCTGCTCAATCTCGCCGCGCATTACCTGCACAACGGCATACTCACGCCCTGCGCCCTGCGTAATTACAGGCGGACGCTGCGGCTCCTCCTCAATCGGAAGCAAGCTGCATGAGGACAGCAAAAATGTGCACGCCAGTGATAAAATATGTAACTTTTTCATATAACTCCTCTTAAAAGCAGTGAAAAGTAAAAAACTAGTTTAACGATGCCGAATCCCCCAATAAGTATGTGTCATTTTTGGAGAAAAGGTTGGTTCATTGCTGATGATGGAGATTAAATTTACGTGATGATGTTTTGTTTGTCTACCAAGCGTTTGTATATGCCGTTTTTTGCGACTAGCTCGTCGTGTGTGCCTGTTTCGGCGATTTTGCCTTCGTTTAGAACGATTATGCAGTCGGCTGATTTTACGGTGGATAAGCGGTGCGCGATTACAAGCATGGTGCGTGAGCCGGATAGGCCTGCGATGGCTTTGCGTATCTCGGTTTCGGTTTCGGTGTCGACCGCCGATGTTGCTTCGTCCATGACTAGTACAGATGAGTGGGAGAGGATGGAACGCGCGATGGATATGCGCTGCTTTTGTCCGCCGGATAGGCGTACGCCGCGTTCGTCTACGATTGTGTCGAATCCGTCCGGCAACGATTGTATGAAGTCGTGTATGCACGCGACGCGTGCGGCGTTTTCAACTTCCTCATCGGTTGCGGAGTGGCTGCCGTAGGTTATGTTGTCGCGGATAGTTCCATTAAATAGGAAGACATCTTGCAGCACCATGCTGATGTTGTCGCGCAGGCTTGCAAGCGTGATGTCGCGTATGTCGATGCCATCGAGTAGGATTCTGCCCTTTATCGGGTCGTAGAATCGCGGAAGCAACGCTGTGAGGGTGGTTTTGCCTACGCCGGTCGCTCCGACTATGGCGTACATCTTTTTCGCCGGAATCTCAAATGAGATATTTTCAAGCACCGGAATGTCGCCGCGGTATGAGAATGACACATTCTCGAAGGTCAGCTTTCCGCTTGCTATTGGCATATGCTTTGCGTGAGGCTTTTCTGCAACATCAGGCTCGGTGTCGAGTATCTCGAATATGCGCTCGCCGCCTACGATTCCCGACTGCATATCCTCGATAATGCGCGCAAAGCTGCTTACAGGCTCGTAGAACATGCTAAGGTAAATCAAGAATCCCACAATCTCGCTAATCTCAAGATTGCCGCGTGTCAGCGCAAGGTATCCCCCAAAGCCCACGACAATAACGTTGCCCAGTGAGGTAAGGAAGGAAATGCTTGGGTGAAACATCGCGGAATACCACAATGCCTTCAGCAGCGCGCTTATGTGTTTGAGCGAGTGCTTCTCAACCTTCTCAAGCTCCGCCTGCTGCTTATTGAATATTTGGATTTCTTTAATGCCGGACAAGTTGTCCTGCAACGCGCCATTTAGCTCGGCGATGTAGACCTGCGCCTTTTTATGCTCGGAGCGTATTCGCTTCATAATCGGCACGCCGATAAAGATGAAGGGTATCGGAATGCAGGTCATAAGCGCAAGCGTCGCATTGGTTGAAAACAATATAGCAGTCACGCCGATGAACATTATGATAGCTCCGGCAAGCTGCGGAATCGAATGTGCAATCAGCATTTCAAATGCGTTTGTGTCATTTACGACGCGCGACATAAGCTGCCCCGTCTGCTTATCGTGGAAGTATGACAGCGACAGCTTTTGCAGGTGATTGTATACTTTTACGCGAATATCGGACACAAAGTGCCACGCCGCGACGTGACTGTAATAATTGTTGAGGTAACGCGTCACAAGCTGCACAGCGTACACGCACAATAGCAACAGCGCAATCCGCGTAATTTCGCCGATCGCGCCTTCGTTCGCACCCTCGCGCTCAAGTATCGCAATCATGCCCTGCATAAGCTTGGGCGCGACAAGATTGGAAGCTGTAACTAAAAATAAAGATAATGTTGCAAATAATATGTAACCCCAGTAGCGGCGTGCTTCTTTGTAAATTCGCACTAAAATTTTCATCGAACCACCTCCTGATATGTGATATAATATCACATATCAGGCAATATGTCAAATGATTTTTAGTGAAAGTGTAAAAAACATATAGTCAATCGCGTTTCATTCAGCGACTACAAAGCTACTACAAGCACAGATATAATCAAAGAAACGCGATTGACTTGCACACGTTTCCAAATAGCCTTAACTATACATACCTTAGTCTGATGTCGTGTCAACTTGTGATTCGTACACGCAATATTTGTTTCTGCCTGAATTTTTGGCGTCGTAGAGTGCGGCGTCGGCGTTTGCGATATAGTCGCGGCAGTTATCCTTGCCGTTGCCAATAGGTATGCCGGAGTATAGACCTTGCGATACTGTCACGTATTTTGACGCAACGCTGTAATCGTGCACTAACATTAGCGCGTTCACTGCGGCAGCGATTTTTTCGGCGACATATATAGCTCCGGCCGCGTCGGTATTGGGCAGCAGCACGATTATCTCCTCGCCGCCATATCGGCATACGATGTCCGTATTTTGACGCAGCGCAGTGGTGATTGCATCGGCAATGCTTTTTAGCACCTCGTCGCCCTCATGATGTCCGTAGTTGTCGTTGTACAGCTTAAAGTAGTCGATGTCAATCATAATCGAAGCAAGCGGAAGCTGCCGCGCAAATGCTTCGCTGACAAGCTTTGGCAACGCGTTATCCAAAAAGCGGCGGTTGTACAATCCCGTTAGCGCGTCGGTTTCCGCGATTAATGCCAAGTCGTTTATTTGCAGCTGCTTCAATTTGACGTTTTGCTTGTGCATGTACATTATGTGCGCGATAAGCATAAGCATGAGCAGCATTAGCGAAAAATTGAAAATACGCGTGCGCTGCATTATGCTGTCAACGGTGTCAACGACAATATCATCGGGTACAAACGAAAATATGTGCCATCCGTTTATATCCAATGGACTGTGGTGGGCGAAGCTCATTTTTTCTCCGACAGTGTAACGAAGCTGTCCCTTTACAGAATTTGCCAGATTTTGTTGCAGCTCATCAATGCTTGCGACATAATTCGCGCTGCTGACAAAGTTTACATCGTTCAGCATTTCAAGCAAATTTTCGGCTGCTTCCTCGGCTTCATGGTTTCCATCGGAATAAAAGCGTTTGGACAATATCTTCCCTTCGGAATTTACAATCATGTCGTAGCCGTATCCGTCGAAATAAGGCATAAACAAGCTGCCAATGTAGGAGGTTTCATACGCAAGGCTGATGAATCCCACAGCTTCGCCGTCCACCATTATAGGCGTTGACAGCATGAAAATCTGCATATCGCCGGATTCGCACTGCGTAGGCTCGGTCAGCACATTTTCGCCGTTTTGCAGCTGCTCAAAATAATTGCGCTGCGTAAGCGAGCGCGATTCCCCTGAGCTATCGACCGCAACTCCATCAAAGTCAGACACATAGATATTGTGGAAATGCTCACGCTCTGCAAATTTTTGCAGCAGCTGCACGATTTTATCCCTATTGCCATCTGCCTGTTTCACGCTTGTCGAAAGCAATTCGAGCGTCTCAAATTCATGCTCTAGCATTGACGTGACGTTGTAACGCTGCTGTATCATTATCTCGTTCAAGGTGTCGTGTACACTTTCTAACATATCCTTCATCAACAGCTGTTGATACACAACCAGCCCATAAACTGCGAACGCAATAATAATGCAGCAAAATCCTGCCAAAACTATTGTTCTTCTGAATGCTTTCATATGTAACTCCGTTTCCATGCAAAAAATATGTGGGGGAAGATTAGTTGCTGCGCAGCTGTTTTAGCAGCAGCAACGTGAAATCTTTGGATATTGCTGAGGCTTTTGCGCAGTTTTCTTCAAAATGCGTAACGCCGCAGTGGGTTGCTGTGTCGGTTATTGTGCGTACAGCGATGAAGGGGATTTTGTTGAGGTAGCACACGTGCGCGATTGCGGCAGTTTCCATGTCGACCGAAAGCGGCGAGTGCGCGGCGTTTATCTCGGCGCGGTAGTTGTCTTCGATGAAGGATTCGCCTGTCACCATGCGCCCGAAGTGTAATTTGCGCTCCGGCGGAAAATCCGCGGCGGCAATGCGTGCTTGCGAAAGCAAGCTTTCGTCGGCGGCGAAGTATATCGATTGCAGCCATGGGTGGTACTCGGTTAGAATCTCTGCGTTTACGTCGTGGTGCGCAACTTCTGTGCATACAACTGTGTCGAATAAGTCTAGCTGTTCGTCCATGCCTCCGCAAGTGCCTGCGTTGATTATCGCATCGACGCGGTAGCTGTCGATGAGAATTTGCGTCGCGGCGGCCGCGTTAACCTTGCACACGCCGCAGTATAATGCCGCGACTTGCACGCCCTCAATCGTGCCCTCGTATACTTTCAGCATAGCTTTCTCGGAAGTCACGCAGTCGCGTATGCACGCCAGAAACGGCTCCAACTCGCGGTCGGCTGCGCATATAATGCCAATCTTCATATTATACCTCGATTTATAGATTTCGTATGTCGCCGTAGGATATTAGTGTCGCGCCGCTTTGGCGTATTGCGGCGGCGAATTTTTCGTCGGTTAGCAATTGGTACTCCCAAACGCGTTTTTGCCAACCACTTGGCTGTCCGTCGAATGGCAGCGATGGGTGCAGGAATAACTCGGTCACGCCGTAATCAAGTCCGCGCAACATCTCGATGTAGCTGTCGCGCAGCGAGGCGTACGACGGAATTTCTTCCATATTACATGTGTTTGTGAGCAGGTCGTCGATAAGGCCCACGCCTGCGATTGCGGCGTATGCAACCATTGCGCGGTGGAATGCAAGCAGCGGCAGTCCGCCGCCTGTTCGCTTGATGTAGCTGTTTCTTTTGGGGAAGCGGAAGGGCAGCGAATACTTCCTGCACAGCGCGAATGTCGTTGGCAAATATGTGCGTCCGCCGAAAAGATATAACGTGCCGCAGTGGCTGTCGGCGTGGTCGGGAGCTTGCGCGTTTGCGATAAAGCGATATTGCGCTTCAAGCTCTTGTGCGATTTCCGCTTTAAAGCTGCCG
This sequence comes from uncultured Eubacteriales bacterium, assembly GCA_964479875.1. GTDB lineage: Bacteria > Bacillota > Clostridia > Monoglobales > CAYZNM01 > CAYZNM01. Next base: position 20,735 of record CAYZNM010000009.1, on the reverse strand, counting down.
CGTATGCTTGATGTATCAGAGGGGAAGTAGCCGTCGCCGCATAGGTTTGGCAAGCCGCCCTTGTGCATACATCGCCAGCGATTGTCTGCGAAATCCGACGTAAGCGTAAAATGCACGCCGATATTGCCTATGCCGCTGCCGAGTGCTGCGCGTGCGGATTCTCCGCACGGCAGCAGCGACGTCGACGTAATGCGGCGGTCGCGCATTAATTCGGCAATCGCCGCGTTGGTAGGCTCATTTATGCCGAAATCGTCCGCGTTTATGATGAGATATTTTTCCTTCATTATAAATCAACTGCGCTTGCCAGACGCTGCCGCAAGCTTATCCTCACTCCTGCTCCCCTTGTCAAAGTTGAGCATGAACGAAAATATCGCGCTCACAATCACAGCCAACAGCGGGAACAGTGCAAACAAAAACCTCGCGGCCGCCGCAGGATTGTCGCCCACATTGTCGCCGCTCTCGAATCCGTATAGCCGCAGCACAAGCAAAAATCCCAACGCCACGTACAGTCCGCTCAAGCGATTCATCACGCCCATAGTGCTGGAAATAATGCCCTCGCGGCGCAAGCCTGTGCGCGCCGTATCCTCGTCCATTATCTTCGCGCCGATTAAATCCATCGTCGAGATAACTCCCGCGAAGCCGAACCCCAACACAAACAAGCAAGCCACTGTCGTCCACAAATCAGGCGAAAAATTAAGCAGCGCAAACGCGCAACCAAGCACAATCAACGCAACGCGCCACGCCCTCATCAGCGTAAACTTCTTAATCAACTTCGTCCAAACCGAAACTCCCGCAGCCGCAACAAACAGCACCACCGCGAAAAGAATTGTCTGCTGTGCACCGCTTATGTTTATGGTATACTTGGCAAAGAATGGCAACGAAGCCAACAGCAGCGACATTGCCGCAGTGTAAAACGCGTTGGTGAATCCTGCAATCCAAAAATGCTTGTTGCGTATAAGCGACACCACGCTGTCGAGCAGCTTCGGCTTTTCAAGCTGCTGCCTATCCGCGTCCTCACGACAGGAAAGCGTCATGTAAAATATGACGATTCCGCCGAGTATTCCGTACACAAGCGCGGTCATTCGGTAGCCGATTGCGTCCGTAACCATAGGCGTGAGCGCAATGCTTATCACCATAGCGAAAAGCTGAAACGCTTGCCGCAGCGCGTTTGTCGTGGCGCGGCTGCCCTCATCGGGAAACAGGTCGGGGAATAACGCGCCATAATTGGAATTTATGAGCGAATCCAGCGTACCTGTCAGTATGTACATCAGCAGCAGATACACAAACAACGGCGTACCTGTAGTCGCAGGCGCACTGTAAAACAAAATGAAGCAAAGCACCAACAAAGGTGTGCCAATCAACAGCCACGGCCTGCGCCTGCCCCATTTAGTCCGCGTCCTATCCGAAAGCCACCCATATATCGGATTGTCAATCACGTCCACGAAGGTGTACAAAAACAGCACAAGCGAAAGCTCCGCCGTCGACACCCCCAATTTATCCACGTAATAAATCGCCGCATACGTCTTAAACATATTAATCGGAATCGACGTGCCGAACATTCCCACCGCATAATTAAACATCTTAGACTTTTTAATCATCGAATGCAACACCTCCACTATAATAATACCATAAATAGGCGCGCTTTTCAAGGCTTATTTTGTAAAGTCTACATAGAATATTTAATAAGAATAACATAATTAATTATCGTTGCTTTTTGTAAAAGTGTATGATATACTACTGTCAAGATTGAGGACGTAATCGGCAATAACGCATGTGGCATAAATGTTATTAATATGAATGGATAAGTGAAAACTATTTATATTAGGTGAGGTGTAATATGAAATTTATCGAACTTGAATCCGAACGGTTAATCTATCGTAAATTCGAGCAGGATGACTTTCCTATACTTTTCGACTGGACGAGTAACGCTGAGAACATGAAATATCGAGAAGAGCCATTAAATGAATCTCAAGCACATGATTACTTAAATTGGCTTATCTCAAACACGAATGCTGAAGACATCACACATTGTGAATACGCTGTCGTGCGCAAGGTTGACCACAAGCTGATTGGTTCGGCTGTACTTATGCACCTGCCTGATAATCCCGAAATCGGATGGACACTCCACCGCGATTATTGGCAGCAAGGTTACGGTACAGAAATGGGTAGAACAATGCTACAGCTCGGTTTTGATAGATTAAATCTACATCGCATCATTGCCGTTTGCCACGCATTGAATATTGCTTCTTATAAAATCATGGAACGTTTAGGTATGCGCCGTGAGGCTCATTTTATAAAGTCTAAACAGGAGAACGGAGCATTAAATTGCGAATGGCACGACGAGCTTCTGTATGCTATTTTACAATAAGAATGGATGTTAGATTAATGCGAGGGTGGATAATATTCGCCCCTACAATATTATATGGAGGAACTTATGTTTAACTATCGCATGGAGTATCCGCGTCCGCAGATGGTGCGGCAGGATTGGATTTGTCTTAATGGTAAGTGGCAGTTTGAGTTTGACTTTGGTAAATCGGGGAAGGCGCGCGGTATGCTTGAAAAGGCTGCTTATGACAAGGAGATAAATGTGCCGTTTTGCCCCGAAAGCAGCTTGAGTGGAATCGGGCATGTAGATTTCATCAACGCTGTTTGGTATAAGCGAGAGTTTGTGCTACCTGAGGAGTGGAGCGGTCGCGTGCTGCTGCACTTTGAAGCGGTGGATTATAAGGCTGAGGTTTATGTAAACGGCGAAAAGGTTGGCGAGCACGTAGGCGGATATACCCCCTTCTGCTTCGACATCACGAAGCATGTGAAGGCGGAGAATACAGTCATCGTTTACGCCGAGGACGACACTCGCACAGGCAAACAGCCCTGTGGCAAGCAAAGCAAAATCTACAATTCCGCCGGCTGCGACTACACGCGCGTTACCGGAATTTGGCAGTCCGTATGGCTGGAGCATGTGCCGCAGACTTATATCACGCACTACAAGGCAGTGCCGGATATTTCAAACAACTGCGTGAACCTCACAGTTTTCTTTAACGAAGCAGTGAGCAAAAAGACAATAGCGGCTTTCGCCAACTACGGCGGCAAGGAGATGGGTGGCGTTAAGGCTGTGACTTGCAACAACAGCGTACAAATGTGCCTTCCATTAAATGAGCTGCATTTGTGGGAGCCTGAAAACGGTAGATTGTACGACTTGGAAATAACTGCATTTACAGCGGCTGATACGGATAAAGTAGGCGGCTACTTCGGTATGCGCGAGGTTTCAGTAAGCGACAACTGCATATTAATCAACAGCAAGCCTGTGTTCCAGCGATTGGTTCTTGACCAAGGCTTTTATCCCGACGGAATCTACACCGCGCCGTCCGACGAAGCTTTAGTCAAAGACATCGAGCTGTCGATGGCTTTAGGCTACAACGGCGCACGCCTGCACCAAAAAGTATTCGAGCGCCGCTTCATCTACCACGCCGACAGATTAGGCTACATGGTGTGGGGCGAATTCGGCAACTGGGGCTTAGACCACTCCAGAGAGGACGCACTTGCTATATTCCTGCCGCAATGGCTCGAAAGCGTGGCGCGCGACTTCAACTCACCCGCATTGGTAGGCTGGTGCCCCTTCAACGAAACATGGGACATAAACGGCAGACAGCAAATCGACAGCCTGCTCGCCAACGTATACCTGGCGACGAAGGCCGCCGACACAACTCGCCCTGTCATCGACACAAGCGGCAACTATCACGTAATGACCGACATATACGACGTACACGAGTACACACAAGAGCCTGATAAATTCGCAGAATTCTTCGAGCCTATGAAAAACGGCGGCGAGGTGTACAACACCTTCCCGCACAGACAGCAGTACAACGGCAAGCCCTACTTCGTAAGCGAATACGGCGGCATATGGTGGCAGCCGAACGCCGACGGCTGGGGCTACGGCTCACGCCCGCAATCGGAACAGGAATACATCGACCGCTACGCCGCACTCACATCGACGCTGCTTCAAAATCCACGCATATGCGCCCTCTGCTACACGCAGCTCTACGACATCGAGCAGGAAGTTAACGGTCTGTACAACTACGACAGAACGCCCAAATTCAACAAAGAGCAGATGGAAGCACTCGCAGCCGCAATGCGCGCGAAAGCTGCAATTGAGGAATAAAGTAGGGGCGACCCTCGCGGTCGCCCTCCTTATAACACATAAAAGCCATCAATTAACATAAATGTGCATACGCACTAAAACAAGGAGATTTTATGCTAGGATTAGGCAGCATTAAAGTTGAGTACCGCGATAATCCGATTGGGATTGATGCAGCACTGCCGCGCTTTTCGTGGAAGTTAATTAGTGATGAGAAGGATACTGTGCAGACAGCGTGTCACGTTGTTGTCACATGCGGCGATTGCGTGGCATGGGATAGCGGCAAGATGGACAGCGACAAGTCGATTCAAGTTTCGTATGCAGGCAAGGAGCTTGTGCCGTTTACTGCATATTCCGTTAAGGTTACTGTTTGGGATAACCACGGCAATTCCGCAGAGGGCTGCGGCTCGTTTGAAACAGGCTTCCTCTCTAATGCGAATATTCGCGCAGAGTTTATTACATGCGAACAAGATGACGCTTCTCCTATATTCACAAAAACATTCGCGGCTGCAAAAACCGTGGCAAAGGCTAGGCTGTACGCTACAGCATTAGGTATGTACGACGTATCGCTCAACGGCGAGAAGGTGGGCGACTTACACTTAGCTCCGGGCTGGACCAGCTATAAACATCGCTTGCAATATCAAACCTACGACATAACATCACAAGTAGCAGCCGACAACACAATCGCTATTACAGTCGGCAAAGGTTGGTACATGGGCAACCTCGGCTTCAACGCGCAGATGGTGAACCACTACGGCACACAGATGGCGGCACTTGCCGAAATCCACATCACCTACACCGATGGCACTTCCGACATAATCGCGACCGACACAAGCTGGAGTGCGACAACAGGCGCAATCCGCTACAGCGAAATCTACCACGGCGAAACTGTAGATTCCACATTTGAATCGCCTGCTGCGATACCTGTGTCAATCCTGGGCTATCCAAAGTCTAACATAGTTGCGCAGGAATCACAACCTGTTCGCATAATCAAGCGCATTAAGCCGAAGGAATACATCGTAACTCCCAAAGGCGAAAAGGTTATCGACTTTGGGCAAAATATGCCTGGCGTGATTGAGTTTACCGTAAAGCAACCGCGCGGCACCAAAATCACAATCAAGCACGCCGAAATTCTCGACAAGCACGGAAACTTCTTCACCGAAAACCTACGCGCCGCGAAAGCTACCGACAACTTTATCTGCAACGGCGAACAGCAAACGTTCATGCCTCTCTTCACCTTCCACGGATTCCGCTACATCATGATTGAAGGTTTGGACGAAATCAACCCGGGCGACTTCACAGCGTGCGTAATGCACAGCGACATGGAAATTACAGGCAGCTTTGAATGCTCCGACAGCAGAATCAATCAGCTGCAATCCAACATTCAATGGGGGCAGCGCGGCAACTTCGTGGACGTTCCGACAGATTGTCCGCAACGCGACGAGCGTCTGGGTTGGACGGGCGACGCGCAGGTATTTGCGCCGACAGCGGCTTTCAACATGGACGTTGCGCCGTTTTTCACAAAGTGGCTGCGTGACCTTGCAAGCGAGCAAACTCTCGAGCACGGCGTGCCGCACACTATCCCGAACATTCTAGGGCCTGTAGAAGGCGTTGCTGCGTGGAGTGATGCTGCTACGATTGTGCCGTGGGTAATGTACTTCGCGTACGACGACGTTGATATGCTGAAGGAGCAATTCCCTTCGATGAAGATGTGGGTTGACTATATCACGTCGAAGTCGACTAACGATTTATGGCAGTCCAATTGGCACTACGGCGATTGGCTTGCACTCGACGCGCCGCAAAATGACTGCGTTGGCGCAACCGACACGCACTACATCGCAAGCGCATTCTACGCACTCTCCACCGAATTGGTGTGCAAGGCCGCGAAGGTGCTAGGCTACGAAAGCGAATACGCAAAGTACAGTGAGCTGTACAACAAAATCGTGGCAGCCTTCAACGACGAATACATCACAAAAACAGGCCGCCTTGTTGCCGAAACACAAACAGGCTGCATTCTCGCCCTGCACTTCAACCTAGCGAAGCCCGAATACCGCGCACGCATAATAAAAAGCCTAGTCGACAACATCAAGGCGCACGACAACCACCTCACCGCCGGATTCGTAGGCAGCAGCTACCTAAACCACGTGCTAAGCGAAAACGGACAGCACGAAGTAGCCGAAGCCCTGCTAGTCAAGGAAGACATTCCGTCGTGGCTCTACCCAATCACCAAAGGCGCGACAACAATCTGGGAACGCTGGAACTCCGTAAAACCCGACGGCACAATGGACGACCTTGGCATGAACTCCCTCAACCACTACGCCTACGGCGCAATAGGCAACTGGCTCTACCAAAAAGTGGCAGGCGTTAACGCAATAGCTCCCGCCTACAAAAAGAGCCGCCTAGCCCCAATGCCTGTAAGCTGCCTAGACTACGCAAGCGCAAGCGTTGATACAATGTACGGCACACTAGCTTGCGGTTGGAAGCGCGTAGGCGACGGCTACACAATCAGCGCAACAGTTCCTGCCAACACAACAGCTACCCTCGTAAAACCTGACGGCATCGAAGTTGAACTCGGCAGCGGCACGTACGAATTTAATGTTTAATCATAAAGTTATGCGCTGTATATAAAAATCATAAAAACTCACGGAGGTCGTCATGGCATCAGCAACATGTTCGAGTGCATTATTCGGACACAATTTCGAGATAACACGCCGCACGGCATTCGGAGGGATATACAGCGAGAAACTAAACAACCGAAAGCTCGCCGTTGTATGCGACGGAGTACCCGCAGGCTTCACTGCCGTAAGCCGTGAAGGCGTGCGCGGCCTGTCGCAGATGAATGAGCAGTTGTACTTCAACAGCGGCGAGCGATACAACATCCGTATATGGGCAAAGACAAACCAAACCTGCAATCTGCATTACTCAATCCAAAACCGCTACGGCATAGCCCATTATGCCGGAACGCACCAACTCGCCGCATCCGACACATACACACTAATCGAAGACAGCTTCATGCTGTTCTCATCCGAAGACAGCTGCGTATTCGAGGTTACGCACGCAGCAGACGCCGCAGTGGAATTTATGGCATTCTCTGTTAAATCCGCCGAAGACTTTCACGGTATGCGGCGCGACGTCATAGAGCTGTTAAAAGCCATGAAGCCTGCAATACTGCGGTACCCCGGCGGTTGTTATGCCGAATTCTACAACTGGAAAGACGGACTTCTTCCGCCTGATTTCAGACCGTGCGTACGCAGCGACTACAACTTCCTACTCCCCGACACCTACGGCTGTGATACCCACGAGGTCGGCATTGACGAATTCATGGAGCTGTGCGCATATGTAGGCGCAGAGCCGCAAATCACCGTACGCCTGTCCGATAATACACCTGCCGACGCAGCAGATTGGGTAGAATACTGCAACGGCGCACGCGATACACGCTGGGGCGCGGAGCGTATACGCCGCGGTCATGCCGAGCCTTACAACGTCAAGGTATGGTATATCGGCAACGAGATTGCCGCGTTCGGGCGAGGCAATCTGACCGACAGCACCTATGCCGCAGCCGAAAACGACGCATTCGTCACAGCGATGAAGGCGGTAGACCCCACGATTGCCACCGTCGCATCGACAGGGATTAATCCCGATTGGGATAAAGCGTTCCTAGCCAACAAGCCGCTGCATGACATGGCTTCACTGCATAGGTATTACAACGACCCGTTCTGTGCACCATTAAGCATGAGCGATATTGCCAGTATAATCAAGGCACCGCGTGAATCTATACTGCCGCTGATACAGCGCACATCCGAGTTGTACGACGGCGGAGCTATCAGCTTCGACGAGTGGAACTATTCGTGGGGCAGACGCGGCACTGCAGTGACAGGCATATATGCAGCAGGTATCCTGCATATGCTCATACGCAACGCGGCAGCTTACAACATACGCCAAGCGTGTTACTTTACGCCGCTAAACGAAGGTGCGATACGCATATATCCGCACACCGCGCACCTTCACACCGATGGGCGCGTATTCCAGCTGCTATCCAATCATATAGGTAATACCATATGCTTTGTTGACGACCATAGCAATCATGACGACCTCGACATCGTGTATACAGTACAAGCGGACGGCAAGGCTGTAATCTCGGTGATAAACCTTAATACCGAACAACCGCATACATTCATGCCGCCCAAGGATGCAAATCTATCGGGCGCGCACTACGTTGTGCTGTCGCCACATAGCGGCATTCTGACATCCGACAGCTTCGACGAGCAGGCATACGATGCTATGCCCCACGCGCTGCCACCGATGAGTTTGATGATGATTTATGTAGTATCGGGTCACGGTTAACCGTGACCCTTTTGTTTTACAACGCTTGCCTATGGTGCAATATCCACTTTGCGCGGTCGCGTGGGTCTACGCCTACGCGTGCCGCGACTGCGCCAAGCTCAAGTGAGCATGGTTGGTATGAGTGGAATTTGTGCGACAGAGTTCCGCGTCCGCTTGTCATGCTCGCGAGGCGTATTGCATAGTCCATCGAGGTTGCGACAGGGACTTGCGCTTCCATCGTAAAGCTGCCTTTTGCGAAAACGGGCGTGTCGAATGTGCCGCGCATGTTGATGACGTCGCCTGTCACCTTGCCGACGAATTCCTCGGCTGCGGAAATGCGCAGCGTGCGAATTGGCTCGAGCAGCGTCGTTCCGGCATTTTGCAATCCGTTGATAACTGCAAGCGGTGTCGCTAAGAAGAAGTCCATCGGATGTGTGTGGATTGTGTGATGTTCGCCGCCTATGAGCGTCACCTTTAGGTCGATAACCTCCCAATTGTACACCCCTTGCTTCAACGCACGCGGCACGCATGTTTCGACGTGCGTCTGATACCTATAGTACATTTGATTATTGTTAACCACCGATTCAAACTGATAGCCACTTCCGCGCGGCAGCGGCTCAATCCACAGCTCAATCACAGCCCAACACGGCTTAGGCATAGTATAAGCCTCGAACCCACGCGCCGCGCTCGACGGAGTTTCCTTATAAATCACGCTCGGCGCGGAAAACGTCACGTCCAATCCATAACGTTCCTTCACCAACGCAACCAATATTTCCGTCTGGATTGCGCCTGTGATGTTGACGATTAGCTCCTTCACCTCGCGGTTGAAGGTGATTTCAAGCTGCGGGTCTTCGGCGGAAAGCTCCTCGAACGCTGAATGCACCGCGAAAAGCTGCTCCTCGTCGGCAGGAATAACCTTTGCACGCAGCAGCGGCTGCGACACTCGCACTCCCGCAAGCTCATGCGCCTCGCCGATAATATCGAACACGCGCGCATTGGATAATCCGCAAAGCGCGGCAATATCGCCTGCCGACACACTCTCCATATCACTTGAGCGCGAACCTTGGTATTTAAGAATACGCGTGATTTTATTCTGCTGCTCACCCAACGTGATAAGGTCGCGCTTCTTCAATGAGCCGCCAAACATTCGCACATGCGCTATTCTGCCGCTATCCTTCTCATGCGTAATCTTGTAAACAATCGCAAGCGGATTATCCGACTGCACATTTTTATGCGGCTCAAGATATCTCGTGATAAACGCAAGCAGCTCCTCCACCCCCACGCCGTACATCGCACTTCCTAGCAGCACAGGCACAACTTTATTGCCGCGCACCATTTGCCGCAGCGACTGCTCCAGCATTGCCGCCGTGATTTTGTCGCCGCCGATATATCGCTCAAGTAGCACATCATCATGCCGCGACAACACATCGGCAGCTTCCGCAGCAAATTCCGCCTGTGAAAAATCTCGCGCAGCAACACTCGCCCCCTTATCTCCCTCGGCGATAGCTTGCGAAAACAGCAACACATCATCATTGAGCAACTCGCGTATTTGCGCAAGCGTACCCGCAACATCACTCCCCGCCCTATCAATTTTGTTGATAAATACAACGACATTCGTATTAGTATCGCGCAACGCCTTAAACAAAGTTTCAGTCTGCGCCTGCACTCCCTCGGCGGCGGACACTACCAAAACCGCCGCGTCCATCGCCGCAAGCGACCGCTCCACCTCCGTGATAAAGTCAATATGCCCCGGCGTATCAATTATGTTAACCGAAGCTTCCGCAGTTTCCACCGCAACCGAGCTTGCCTTTACTGATATGCCGCGCTCGCGCTCCACCTGCAAAAAGTCCGAAATCGCAGTGCCGCTGTCCACGCTGCCCAATGTACGCCGCGCCCCTGTCCTATACAGCAGCTGCTCGGTTATAGTAGTCTTCCCTGCGTCCACGTGCGCAACTATGCCTAAATTTATCTTCTTCATTTATTTTCCTCAACCAACACGTTCATTTCACGAATATAATACTGCAAAAAAATAATGTGTTTTTGTAGGGGCGCGCATTGCGCGTCCGCGTATTACCCACGCATTTGTGGTAAACCCACGGACGCGCAATGCGCGCCCCTACATATTTTGCGCATATCATTGGCGCGAAATGAACGTGCATAAATCAAATTTTTTATTAACTAAGTAAATGAATACATTATCTGTATTTCAAACGGCGTATGCACTCGCGCACGCCGCTTTTTATTTTTCAGCAATACTTGCCTGCTTGCAAATTATACATCTCCGCATATTTGCCGCCTAGTGCGATAAGCTCATCGTGGCTGCCACTTTCGATTATGCTGCCTTGCTCAAACATGTAGATTTTATCCACCATTTTGGTTGTCGAAAGGCGGTGCGAGATTATGATAACTGTTTTATCGGTTAGGCTCAACATCGTCTTGTTGAGGTTGTATTCGGCGAGTGGGTCGAGTGCGCTCGAGGGTTCATCCAAGATTAAGATGGAGCTGTCTTTGTAGAGTGCGCGCGCGATTGCTAGGCTTTGTGCCTCGCCGCCGCTGAATAATGCGCCGTCCTCGTCGAATTCGCGTGTCACTTGCGTGTCAAGCCCTTTGGTAAGCTGTGACAGCTTTTTTGCAAAGCCGCTTTTTTCCAGAGAAGATTGCAGCTTAGCTTCGTTCGGCTGCAACTCGTCCATGGTTATATTCTGCGCAACTGTCGCGGCGAAAAGCTGATAGTCCTGGAACACAGTCTGGAAAACGCCGCGATAGCTGTCGAGGTCTATCGTGCGCACATCCGCGCCGTCCAGTGAAATACTGCCGCTTGATGGGTCGTACAGTCGCATAAGCAGCTTCACAAGCGTAGTCTTGCCCGCGCCATTATATCCTACTAGTGCGATCTTCTCACCATGCTTAACAGACAGATTCACATTATTTATAACATTTTTGTCGCCGTAAGCAAACGACACATCCTTCAACTGGAGCGTACCTTGTTTCGGCGCAGGCACTGCGTTCGGCGCAGACTTCACCTGTATATCGTAATCCAAAAATGTGCGAATCTTCTCAATGTACAAGCTGTTCTCCTGAAAGCGCGGAATAACCTGCGCAAGCCCGAACAGCGCCCAACGCAGTTGCCGCACCGAGTTAAACAGCGTCACCATAGTCCCGTACGGAATAAGCTTCTTCACAATCGACGAATACAGCAGGTACAACAAATATCCGCCTGTGAACACCAAATCGTTCAGCACGAAATTCATCGTGAAGTCAATCAGCGCAATTGCACGTGTACCCTTATTTGTTTCATCTTTAAGCCGCTTCACAGCGTCGTCGAAATCGGAGTACAGCCGCTTGCGCATATCGTTAAGGCGAATTTCCTTCGCGTAGTCCGCGAGATACAGCACGCGCGTGGTATAATCGCGCTTGCGTTGGTGCGGACGCATACGCTGGTCGAGGTTAATCTGCACCTTATTGCGCAGAAGCGAAAACCCGAACACTCCCACGAATGAGATAGCAACGGCGATTAGCCCTATCTTGTCGTTCAAAAAGATATAGCCGCCGACTACGCCTATTCCGATTACGCTGCCAATTAACCCCGATATAGTTTCCAACACCTTATCGACACGCGTGCCTGCCTCACTCATCGCCCACACAAAGTCTGTGTAATAATTCGGGTCGTCGTAGCACTTCAAGTCAAGCCGCGCCGCCTTATCGTACAAATCCTTGCGCAGCAGCTGCAAAATCTTCACGCGCGCATTCGGATTTATCTTCGCGTCGAAAAAGGGGTTCACAATATTACACGTCACAACCACAATTGCAAAAATGCAAGCAACAAAAGCGGCAACCTCAATAAAAGGCCGCTGCTCCACAATCGCGTTGATGATGTAGCCTGTCATGTACACATGCTCAAAAAACACAATAACCCTATGCTGCGCGTCGCCTGTAATCGAACGAATTACATACGCAGGCGAACCCTTCCACGCATAGCGCAACAGCAACAGGTTGTTGCTGATAATCCGCTTCATATTCTTGATAAGTATCCCCCCTTACTCTCTGCCAAGCAGGTAGTTTTCCGCTTGCTTATCGTACATCTCCTTGTAGGAGCCGCCTAGTTCCATAAGCTCTTTGTGTGTGCCTGATTCGGTCATATTTCCACCTTGCATTAGGTAAACTTTGTCTGCAAGTGTCGCGGAGGAAAGTCTGTGCGAGATTAGCACGCCCATTCTGTGCTTGCCGCTTCGGCATAGCTCGACTAGGTTTTCGTAGACGTAATGCTCGGCGATAGGGTCGAGTGCGCTCGACGGCTCGTCCAGTAGGTATATGTTGCTGTCTTTTGCGAATGCGCGCGCGATTGCTACCTTTTGCGTTTCGCCGCCTGATAGTATAGCGCCGTTGTCGTCGAATTCGCGCGTCAGTATGTTGTCGCCTTGCTGCGGCAATGTTGCGATTTTGTCGGCGATGCCGCTTTTGCGCATTGCTTCTTCCGCTACCTTACGGTCGGAAGTGCCGCTGCCTGCAAGTATATTGTCGATGACGCTCATGGAAAATACTTGGAAGTCCTGGAACACAGTGCCGATAATCGCACGGTACGCCTTTAGGTTATACTTGCGAATGTCTGTACCGTTTAGCGTAATTTCACCCTCGGTAGGGTCGTACAAGCGCATGAGCAGCTTAATCAGCGTCGACTTGCCCGAGCCGTTATGCCCTACAAGCGACACCATCTCGCCGCTTTTAAGCGTCAGCGACACATTGCGCACAGCGTAATCCTCGCGCCCCTGATACCTAAACGACACATTGCGCACGTCAAGCACAAGCTCCCCTGCAGGCACAGGCAAACCGTCTTGATTCTCCGAAATCTTCTCCTCATAATTAAGGAAGCGTTTCAAGTTGTCGATATACAGCGCGTTGTCGAAAACGTCGACGAGATTGCTGGAAACATCAAGCAACATCCACGTGATGCTCACCGCCGCGTTCGCAAGCACAACAAAATCCGCGACAGATATAGTCTTGGAAACCATTGCCAAATACGCGCTCATCAGCCACGTCCCCTCGAAAAATATCGGGAATATGACGAGATTCTTCGAGCCGCTGACAAAGCATATCTTCTTCCAGTATCTGTTATTCGTATGAATAATTTTGTCAGTCGCCGTGTTATATATGTTCATCAGCACGCCGAAAATGCTGCTAAGACGTATCTCCTTCGCGTATGTTTGCAGATATAGCGTGCGATTGACGTAATCCTGCCTACGCACATTGGGCAGATTATCCATGCGGCGGTTGTAGTCCATTTTGCGCTCTACCCTACCTACGATAAGGTTTATCGCAACAGGCAGAATCGCTGCTGCGCCGATTAACGGATTTATCGTAAACATGACATACACAACATACGCCGACGAAAACACAGACGCGATAACTCCGGCCGCGCTGTTTAGCGTACGCTGTGCGCGGTCGAATATCTCGCTCGCGGCGCGCGTGTAGCTATCGTAAAACTCCGCCGATTCATAGCACGACACGTCGACATTGACCGCTTTATCGAACAGTCGTTTATTCAGCTCCTGAATCAATATCTGATTATTCCGCACAAGAAAGCGATTGTTGTACCAACTCATAAACGCGCTCGTCGCGCAGAATATCACCATCGTAAAGCCCAAAAATGCGGCGACTTCTTCAAACGTCCGCTCAATCATCACAGACCCGAACAGATACCGCGTAAAGACGACAGTGTAAAAAACCCACATACCAAAATCAATAAAGACACTGATGATGTTAAAAATGACCCTCGCCGGACTTATCTCCCAAATCATCTTGAGTAGGAAGAGATTGCTCCGTACAGGCGTTGGCGCACGCTTCTTTTGCTCCATGCCGCACCTCCTTTGGTTGGCTAAAAGTTGATGGTGGAATACGTGTTGTCATTATACACTTAAATTTTTGTTTTTGCAAGAGTATTTTTGGCGTGAATGCAAAAGCAAGTCTGTTTTTGCACGAAAATTTGTTATTGCATTTTTGTGGAACTTATGGTATAATTAAACAAAAACTCCAAGGAGGAAAGAATGTTTAGGAAGATGAAGGTTTTGATAGGAGCGTTGCTGCTCGCATTGGTACTTATAGCAAGCGCAACAGCTTTCGCAGCAGAAACACTTGAGGTAAACGGCGTGGATATGTTAAACGGCGGCACTGTCCCCGGCGTCACTTACGACGCTGCAACGAAGACGCTGACGCTCGACAACGCAACAATCAGCAACAAAAGCACATACTCAAGCGGGATATATTCAACATTAGAAAGTTTAACAATCATGTTAAAAGGCAGAAACAAAATTGATGTTAATCAAGGTAGCAGTAATGTTGCCGGCATAAATACCATGGGTACTAATTTGTATATAACAAGCGAATCCAATGGCTCTCTTGAAATATCTCTAAGTGCAGTGAGTTCTACAGACTCAAAAGGCATCCATGTTGCAGCCGGCAATGTTTTAATAGAAAATTGTACCATAAGCATAAATGGAACTGTTAATTCCATCCTCTCATTCGGTCTTTCTTCGTATGCTACAGGAACCGTTCACCGTTTAAGCTTTGGTAGTTCTTGTAATATAAATATAAGCCTTAAATCCACGTACGGTTCAGCAATTCTTGTTGGGGATGGATCAGGATCAGGTGAAGTAAGCCCATCAGATTTATGCAAAGCTATTTATTTTACCGACGACAATATTTTAGGTTTTTATGACGGCTCTACGAAATTGGAACTATTTTCATCAAGTACATTGAAGAACGGTTCTAACTTGTATGCAGCACTAGGCTCAAGCGATAATCTGGGAATCGTAAGCGGCACTACCAATATCACAAACGGCGCGAAAAATGCTGTGTTAAAGTATAAGACAAAATCCGC
This sequence comes from uncultured Eubacteriales bacterium, assembly GCA_964479875.1. Taxonomy (GTDB): domain Bacteria; phylum Bacillota; class Clostridia; order Monoglobales; family CAYZNM01; genus CAYZNM01. Next base: position 5,403 of record CAYZNM010000009.1, on the reverse strand, counting down.
TCCGCCAAGTGTTGTGCAGCAACAATCGCATAATCCCGGCGGCATTGACTACACAGGCGTAGCAGACGCAAACGCAGCAGACGCAGCAAAAGCAAGCGGTGCAATGCAACAACAACCCACTGCCGCACCCGAAGCAACACGCAACAGCGTTCCTATGCTCACAGGCGTAAAACGCGAAAACGGCGGCGCAACATTCAAATTAGCACCCTCCGTAAAAGGCGCATCATTCCTTCAAACATATGGTAAACCAGAGGTTGTAATCGGCATACCGATGGCACTAAAAGGACGCGACCCGAACGGATTCTACGTAACGCTAGACGGTGCGCGAATCGATGGCAGCTACTACAAAAATGGCAGCTTGTGGATTCCGATTTCCGACTTCGGCGAATATGAAATAGTGTACGAATAAGAAATAAAAAGGGGGCGGATTCTAATCCGCCCCTACATTTTTTTGCTGCTTTTGCACAAGCCGTGCCACGACCAAATTCACAAGCGACAACACAGCAGCAATGTAAAATACATACTGCGGACCCCACAGCTTCCACGTAAGTCCGCCGAGGTACGCAGACACGATTGACATAAAATGGTCCATGCTTATGCCTGTTGACAGCGTCTTTGTAATCTCCGACTTATCCTTCGCAATTGAGCGCAGGTACATCACGCGGACTATTCCGAGCGACCACGACATTTTGTCCATGATGTACAGTACATACATGAGCAGTACCGGTATGCCGACCGTGGCGAGAATCCCTGTGCTAAAGCCGGAGCTTATCAGTCCGTAGAGTATGTACACTCCGATAAACGATAGCGCGTCGAGGTATAACATTCGCACCAAACCATATTTGTCAAGCCACCGCCCTACCATCGGCACGAAAAATATGCCGATGAACGCGCCAACCATCGCAAGCACCGCGAGGGTGTCGGCTTTTTTGCCGAGTATGTCGATGATAACCCACGGGCCGTAGACGTACATGATTTGCTTTTGCGCACCTGCCATCGCTGCAAGTATGTAGTAGAATTTGTACTCCTTGCGTATAACTAGCTTTGTCTTTTCAACTTTGTTCAAGTCGCCTGTTAAGCCGCGCACCTTCATAAGCAGGAAGAACACAATCGCAAACAGCACCAGTGCAATCACGAACACCCACTTTATCGGCGACGTCAAGCTGAACACGCCGAAGCGGAAGCCGGAAAATACGATAACCGAACCTAACAGCGACGCGGCGGTCTTCGCGCCGTTAATGCGTCCCATGCCCTTGCCCGAATCCTTGTCGCCGATAAGCGACAGCGCGATTCCGTCCTGCAACGGGAAAAACAAGTGCATACCCATCGAGTTGATGAACAAAAAGATGAGCATTACCGCGAAGGTAGGCGTAAGAAACCCAAGCGCAATCAGCCCCGCGACAGACAAAATCTGCGCAACCATCGCCATGCGCAGCTCGCCCATAAACGACAGCAGCGACACAACGAGCACACAGCACAGCCCCGGAAGCTCCCGCGGGAACTCAATAAACCCACGCATTTCCGGCGTAACGTCGTACGCCTCCTTGAAATAATTGGAAAACACCCCGTCCGACAGCGCAAGCCCAAGCGCAGTCAGCATTGCAACGCCGTAGAATAATTTTAACGCCAGCTTCTTCTTGTTGTCCATGTCCGATACCTCTGCCTATAATTTTCCATAAATAAAGCCGCAAAGCGGCTTGTTTATGTGGGTGAACAATCTCTTGTATTTTCGCGCTATCGCCGTTACTCTCGTTGCAGCAGAATCTGCTGCGCTTCGGCGATTTGCTCGGCGGTAGCTTCCTCGATAAAGCTTAGCTCATAGACCACCTGCGCCGCAGCGGTTGACTTCATCTGCGTAAGAAAACGCTCCTGCGTATCGCTGCTTGCGCCGAATAACGCAAGCGCAACAGTTTCCGCGCCGCAATGGTCTAGGCACGCCGCGATGTCCTCGTCAGGCATATCCTCAAGCAGGCAAGTTTCGGAATAAAGGCACGGTCTATCCATCAGCTTGTCTAGGTAAGCGTCCACCGAATATGTGTACTCCTGCACAAGCTTGTCGTATTCGCCGGAAAGCTCATCTTGAAAAAAGCAGCGAAGCAGCACGCTAAGCGTACTCGGATTCGCGCCCTCGAGTATATGCAGGACAGAAATTTTTATTAAATTATGCTCAAACTTTTCAAGCTGTGAATAATCCTTGTATTGCAGCAATCCGCTTAAAACCTGCTCAACGATATACGGCGAATTTCCGTCCAGCAGCATTGTAAACGCCGCAGAAATATACGAACATTCGCAGTCGCTCAACTCCTGCCGCAACACAAGCAGACCGTATTCACGCACCTTCTTGCTCATCTCGAGCATATATTTCACAGTCGGCAGGCATGACAAAAGCTGCTCGTTGCTAAGCTTTTTAGGCGCATCAAGACCAAGCAGATAGTCCGCGCTTACGCCGAATGCTTGCGCAGCAGCGGATACCTCCGCCGCGATAGCCTGCTCTCCGCGCAAAACTACTTCCAGCCTATCCCTCGAGATAGACAGCCGTGCTGCGGCCTCATCTATATTCAACGCCTCACGCTCGATTAGCAAGCCCAACCTTTTGTCAAACATAATATCTGTCCCTTAGATTAAATTTTCTCAACCCAATTATATCACATACGAATATAAAGTGCAAGCTGTTTTTATAGCTATTTGCTGCTTTCTTTGTAAAACCTACTCCGTAAAACATTGACAAAATTAGTTATGTGATATAAACTAAGGATAGTCAAATTTATTTAGAACAGCGAGTCGTGTCAATCGCGTTTCTTTGATTCTATAGATGCTCGTCGTAGTCCTGTGGTCGCGGAATGAAACGCGATTGACTAGTTAATATTATAATGGGGGTTTTATTATGCAGGCAAAAATTTTGGCCGACAGCTTTTTCGGCAAGTATCAGTCGCTTGTTAGGGACACGATGATTCCCTACCAATGGGCTGCGCTCAACGACGCTGTCGCTGACGCGCCTAAAAGCGGCGCAATCGCAAACTTAAAAATCGCGGCAGGAATGCAGCAGGGTGAATTCTACGGCCCGTGCTTCCAGGAGAGCGACTTATACAAATGGATGGAGGCGGCCGCGTACAGCTTGATGACCGAGCCTAATGCGGAGATTGAAAAGAATATCGACTACATGGCGTCGGTGCTGGATAGGGCGCAATGCGTGGACGGCTACCTCAACGCGTACATCACAGTGACAAAGGTACACCCACGCTTCACTAATCTAAAGGACGAGCATGAGTTATACTGCGCCGGGCACTTTTTTGAGGCGGCAGTCGCATACTACGAAGCTACGGGTAAGCGCAACTTGCTGGAAATTGCAACAAAGTACGCCGACTACCTGTGCGGCGAATTTAACACAAGCAGGTGCAAGGGCTATCCCGGACACCCGGAGATTGAGCTTGCATTATGCAAGCTTGCCGCCGTTACAGGCAGCAAGCGATACAGCGACCTTGCAAAATATTTCGTCGACATGCGCGGCACAGAGCCGAACTATTTCAAGGAAGAGATAAAGCGCAACGGGGATAGCTTCACCACCGAGGTGCAGTATTATCAAGCGCACATTCCGGTGCGCGAGCAGGATAAAGCTATAGGTCACAGCGTGCGCGCGTGCTACCTCTATGCAGGCATGGCAGACGTAGCAGCTGCATACAACGACGCGCGGCTTATGGAAACCTGCAAAACCTTATTCGACAACATAATCGAGCGGCAAATCTACATCACAGGCGCAATCGGTCAAACTGCGCATGGCGAAGCCTTCACGTTAGACTACGACCTGCCCATCAACACATTGTACGGCGAAAGCTGCGCGTCAATCGCACTTGTATTTTTCGCAAAGCGAATGCTGACAAGCGACAGGCAAGCAAAGTACGCCGACGTTATGGAGCGAGTTATCTGCAACATTCTGCTCGCGTCAATGGGTCAGGACGGAAAGCACTTCCTCTACGTCAACCCGATGTCGGTGACTCCGGGAATCACGGATAAAAATCCGTCGTCGCGTCACACAGCGATACAGCGTCAGCCGTGGTTCGGCTGCGCGTGCTGCCCTCCCAATATTGCGCGGCTTATTCTGTCGTTGCAGGACTACATCTATTCGCACGACGACAGCGGAATTTACGTCGACCTGTACATGGCAAGCAATGCGTCTGTTGAAACAAGCAACGGCAGCATTCTATTGGAGCAACAGACGAACTATCCCTTCGGCGGCAATATAAAGATAAACGTTGCAGCGGCGAATCTGTCCGCGCCAACTGCCATAATGCTGCGAATCCCCTACTGGAGCGAGGATTACACCGTAGAGGTGAACGGCACTCCTGTTCGTGCACAAGTTGAAAACGGCTATGCAAAGGTTGAAAAAGCGTGGCAGGAAGGCGACACAATCACAATCAGCTTCGAGATGAAGCCGCGCCTCAACTTCGCGCACAACAATGCACGAGAGCTAGCAGGAAAGTGCGCAGTATCCTACGGTCCTGTGATTTACTGCATAGAGCAAGCCGACAACGGCGCATTACTCGACAACATAACCCTGTGCGCCGACAAGCCAATCACCGTTAAATCCGACGAAAACGGCGTTACGCTGAAAGCCCACGGCTTACGCAAGGACAACAAAAACTATTCATTGTACACCTTCGACAAGCCAACGTTCAGCGAAACATCCGTCGCGCTAGTGCCGTATTACACATGGGGCAACCGCGGCTTAGGCGAAATGCGCGTCTTTATGCCGTATAGGTAAGCTTGCATAAAAATAGGCAAGGGGGAAGCCCCTTGCCTTTACATATAAGGATTATGCTCATTATTCGTTGTGTGTTTTCATATACTCGTCTCTATTTAACGCAAACTCCAATCTGTCCCTCATTTGTCCGTCAAGCCACATGGCGCTTGGTTTTTCGGCTTCTTTCCTAAAACCTACTTTTGCCATAACTTTTTGCGTTGGGATATTATCTTTGAAACAGGCAGTCACAACCCTTATGCAATTATCTTCTAAAAAAGCAAACTCTAAAACTCTTCTAACAGCTTCTGTCATGTAACCATTATTTTGGTATTCCCGCATCATAAACCAGCCTAAAGGGTCAGCGATTTTCCCAACGGGCGTTATGGCAGGTATCTCATATCCAACAGCACCAATCAATCTGTCAGTTTCTTTTAATGCAATGCAAAAACGACAACTTTTTCCTTCTGCATTGCACTTAATGGTATCTTCCATACTTTCACGGGCTTGTTCGAGTGAATCAGTGGTTAGTCCGATAAGATAATACATATTCTTTTTATCGGACATCATTTTGTGATAATCGTGCAAATCTGATTCTCTATAGTTACGCATGATAAGTCTTTCGCTCTCTAATGTAACCATATTGCTCAACCCCTCATTATATAAAT
>CAYZNM010000008.1:0-136300 GCA_964479875.1 uncultured Eubacteriales bacterium | reverse complement strand
GTTTTCAGCGCTTGTTTAGTATACTATGGGGGAGGGGGTGTTGTCAAGGGTTTTTGGCGTAAAATCTAGTAGAATTTTTTGGGGTTTTGTTGTGCAATTTGTTGGTTAATGTTTGTACTTACAAATATGCACCTAGCATTTGCTGACGGACGCGCCATAGGGACTCGGATAAATCCACGTAATAGGTGTGTGGGTTCTCGAATCGCTTCACTTCATCCCATAGAGTTTCCACCTGACGGCGGCAATATTTTTGGATTGAGTGTATGTCAGGCTCGTCGTATACAAGCGTGCCGCGCTCGAATACGGGGTACAGCAAGGGCTTTGCTGTGAAGTCGGTTATGCGCTTGCGCTTCCATGTGTGTTCGGGGTCGAAAATTTCGTAGGGCTGTGTGTCGTCGATTTGCTCGCCGTATAATGTAACAACGTCGGCGATTGCTTTGCCTGTTTCGCGTTCGTATAGGCGATATAGGCTTTTGAAGCCGGGGAGGGTGATTTTGCTTACGTTTTCGCTTAGCTTGATTTTGGGCTCGATTGTATCGCCGCGACCGATTGCGGCAAGCTTGTATACGCCGCCGAAAACAGGCTCGGAGCGTGAGGTGATTAGCCGCTCGCCTACTCCGTACATGTCTACGCATGAGCCTTGAATTTGTGTGTCGCGTATGATGTATTCGTCGAGGGAGTTGCTTGCTAAAATTTTGCAGTCGGGCAGACCTGCTTCGTCTAAGAATTTGCGCGCTTTTTTGGATAGGTATGTGATGTCGCCGCTGTCGATTCGTATGCCTTTCATCCGCTTTTTGAGGGGCGCGAGCACTTTTGTGTAGGCTGTTACGGCGTTGGGCAAACCGCTTTTTAGCACGTTTATAGTGTCAACAAGTAGTACACAGTTGTCGGGGTATGTCTTCGCATAGGCGACAAACGCCGACAGTTCATCGGGGAATGATTGAATCCAGCTGTGTGCCATCGTGCCCGAGCTTGGTATGCCGAACAATTGCTCCGCGACAGTGCAGGCTGTACCTGCGCAGCCGCCGATGTACGCCGCACGTGCGCCATATATCGCGCCATCGTATCCATGTGCACGTCTTGAGCCAAATTCCAACACAGGGCGACCTTCCGCAGCGCGCACAATTCTGTTGGCTTTTGTCGCAATAAGTGATTGGTGATTTATGGTAAGCAGCAGCATTGTTTCGATAATCTGCGCTTCGATGATAGGGCCGCGCACGATTAATATAGGCTCGTTCGGGAAAATGGGTGTACCCTCCGCCACCGCCCATACATCGCACGTGAAGCGGAAATTGCGCAAGTATTCCAAAAATTCGGGTGGGAACAATCCCTTACCGCGCAGGAAGTCTATGTCCTCATCGTCAAAGCGAAGGTCGCGCAGAAACTCGATAACTTGCGACACTCCCGCCATAATTGCAAAGCCTGCATTGTCAGGCACGCGGCGGAAAAATAAGTCGAAATAGCCAACGGTGTCACGCATGTTTTGCATGAAGAAGCCGTTCGCCATTGTAAATTCGTAGAAGTCTGTGAGTAATGCTTTATTCATGGTTACCTTTCGTGTTGTGTTTTGTCACATATTTTTGTTGCGAAATAGCTGCACGTCGAAGAATTGTTCTTGAAAATTTATCGCTTGTAAAATCTCGTTGTCAGTGAATTGCACACCTTCTGGAGCTACAATCCATTTGTCCTCGATGTCGTTTAGTCTGTGCAGGACTGCGATGACTACGCCCTCGCATTCGGTCACGGGTGTGTCCGTGCCCATTAGGTAGATGTCCTGTTCCGCTCCGTCGGCAGCGAAAACGCCCTCGACATAACCGTAGTTTATTGGGTAGATTATGTCGGGGTGCTTTGGATGTGCAGAGCCTAAGGGGCGGTCGATTACGCATTTGACTGTTTTGCCTAAAATGTGCGAATAATCAAGCAGTGGTGCGCACTTGTTCGCGGTCGCGTCGATGTAATAGTGGCAACTGCACTGTGCTTTTCCATCGTAGAAGCAATCGTCGACGTGACGTATGCGATTTATGGTAAAGTTTGCAAGCAACGCCTGTATGTCGGATAAGTCCGCGTAATAGTGCGGTATTCCTGCTTCCGGCGGCTCGGTTTTTTGAATGGTGTTGTTGTCGATTCTGTGGCAATTGGAGTTGGCGAAATAGGGCGAAGACTTGGAACATAATGTGAAATAAAGGCTTCCGCTTGGTTTTATCACGCGCTCGATTTCGGCTATGATTGCGCGAATGCCGACTGCGTCTGTGTGCGATATTACGTGGTACGCCCACACGCAGTCGAACGCATTGTCGGCGAAAGGGAGGCTGTTCATGTCGCAACAGCGTGTCAATATGTCGACGCCCTCGGCTTTTTGCCAATTTATCAGGTGGTCGACTGCGTATCGCGACAAATCGACTGCCGTCACCTTAAAGCCTTGCTTGGCGAAAAAGATTGAGTGCCGCCCTAAGCCGCAGCCTAAGTCCAGTATGGACTTTCTGCCCTCGGATTGCCATTTGTGTGCGTAGTAGTAGCTTTCCTCGCTTGGCTGTGTCCACAGCTTATCGGCGACGCCTTCCCATGCCCATGCCTTTGATTCGGTCATTGCTGCTCCTCCTTTGACTTTAGTCCTCGAATATCCCTAAACAACGTTGCAGTGTGTCTACGTAGATGAGCTTTACGCCCTCGGGGGCGGTGACTTTGCTGCCTTTGGGCAGGATTATTTTGGTGAAGCCAAGGTTTGCGGCTTCGGCGACGCGGCGGTCGGTTGCATTGACGCAGCGAATTTCGCCCGTTAAGCCTACCTCGCCGATTGCGGCAAGGTCGTCGGGAATTGGTGCGTTTTTGTAGCTGCTTGCTATGCTTAGGCATACGCCTAGGTCGGCGGCAGGCTCGTCTATTTCAAGCCCTCCGATTACGTTGATGTACGCGTCGTAGGCGGATAGGCTGTAGCCTACGCGTTTTTCAAGCACTGCCATTAGCAGCGTCACGCGGTTGTAGTCGATTCCGCTGCTGCTGCGACGTGGGGAGGGGAATACTGTTCGTACGACTAGGGCTTGCAGCTCGGCTAAAATTGGGCGCGTGCCTTCCATTGCAGCGACTACGCATGAGCCTGGGGCGTTTTTGGGGCGACCTTCAAGCAACATTTGTGAAGGGTTTGTCACCTCGGATAAGCCGCTGCCTTTCATCTCAAATACGCCGATTTCGTTTGTAGAGCCGTAGCGGTTTTTTACCGCGCGTAATACGCGGTGCATGTGATGGCGTTCGCCTTCAAAGTAGAGGACGCAATCGACTATGTGCTCCAATACTTTCGGTCCTGCGATGTTGCCTTCTTTGGTCACATGGCTTACGATGAAGATGGATATGTTGCGCGACTTGGCGATGTTCATCAGCATGAGGGTGCATTCGCGCACTTGCGTGACGCTTCCAGCGGACGAACCTATCTCTGGCTTGTGCATGGTTTGTATGCTGTCGATTATCACAACGTGTGGCTTATGCACATCAATCATCTCGATGATGTTGACAATATCCACATCGGTGAGAAGGGTGCAATTTGCGCCTTGCACGTCAAGGCGATTGGCGCGCAGCTTAATCTGTCCTGCGGATTCCTCGCCGGACACGTATAGCACACGCACATTTTCGCCCACGCTTTTGCATATTTGCAGCAGCAGCGTGGACTTACCGATTCCAGGGTCGCCGCTCACCAAAATGAGCGAACCTGTCACAATTCCGCCGCCCAGTACGCGGTCGAACTCGGAAATGCTTGTACGTATGCGCTGCTCGTCGTTGATTTCCACTTCGTCGAGCGGTACGGCTTTCACCTTGCTGGTCGATACGGCGGCAGCCGCGGCCCTTGGTGCGGCTTCCTCCATCGTTTCCCATTCGCCGCACACCATACACTTGCCTGACCATTTCGGCGCGGTTGCGCCGCAGTTGCTACATATGTATTCTTTGCGTTGTTTCATTGGTTTATCCTCGTTGGGTGTGGGTTGTGGTCACTCTATTCGAGAAATATAGTTCTCTCTAAAGAATAAAAACAGTGGCAAAGCAAGCGACAAGCCAACCGTGCAAAGAGCCAAAAGGCATAGCCACTTAACCTTCTTAATTAATAATCTGTTGCATTCTCTAAACATATATACCAAGAATATAATGCAAGAAATTAAAAAGTCCACTGCAAAAAACGTAGATATATTGTTGGCAAATAATTCGGAAATCAACAATGGAAAATTAAAACCGTTTTCAATTACAAATAGTGTAAGAAAATAATATGGCAGTATAGTGCCTAAGACTGCCGACAGCAGATAAATCTTTTTCACCAAATAAATCCCCTTCACTAAAAAATATAACCGTATCAATCAGGCTTGCCTTGCAAGCCTGATTGATACATCATTGTTTACATTGTGCTTTCGTCCGGGTGTACGATTAGCTCTAGTAGGTAGGGTTTGTCGTCGGCTAGCATTTGCGCGAAGGCTTGCTCAAGGGCGGCGTTGTCGCTTACGCGTGCGGCGGATACGTTGTAGGCGGCAGCAAGCGCGATAAAGTCAGGGCTGCCGCTTAGGTCTACTGATGAGTAGTTGGCGTTGTACAGCTTGTATTGCAGCTCCTTCACCATGCCTAGGTGTCCGTTGTTGAAGATTATCACTTTTATTGGGATATTCCACTGCATGATTGTGGCAAGTTCGGGCATGGACATTTGGAAGCTGCCGTCGCCGCATATTGCTACGACTGTGCGTTCGGGCATTGCGACTTTTGCTCCGATTGCGGCAGGGATTCCGTAGCCCATTGTGCCTAGGCCGCCGCTGGTGACAAGCTGTCCGCTTTGTAGCGTGTAGTTGCGCGCTGCCCATATTTGGTTTTGTCCTACTTCGGTTGCAACGATTAGGCTGCCTTGCGACATTTCGCTAAGCTTGGCAAGAGCCAGCTTGGGGTTGACAAAGCCGTCGAGATTTGCATACTCTCTTTTAGGTATCGCAGCTACAAGGCTGTCGCGCCATGAGCGTACGTTTGCACTGACTTCGATTCCACATTCCAGCAGCTGCCCGAATATCGTCTTGACGTCGCCCACTACAGGTAAATGCGCGTGCATGTTTTTGCCGATTTCGGCAGAATCAATGTCGATGTGGACGATTGTTCCGGCTTTGGAGTTGTTGTGTATCGCGCCGCAGGCTCTGTCGGAAAGACGTGCGCCTGCTACTACGATTAGGTCGGCTTCGATTACGGCGCGGTTGGCATGCCGGAATCCGTGTGTGCCTATCATGCCCACGTAATTTCGGGGCGCGGCAGGGTATGCGGATAATCCCATCAGCGTTGTAACAAAGGGAATGTCGTTGTCGCCCGAAATTTGCGCAAGCTCCGCCATAGCGCGCGACGCTACTACACCTCCGCCGACTACGAATATCGGACGCTCGCTTTTGGCAAGCGCGTCGCGTACGCGCTTAATTTGTAGGTCGTTGCCGCGCGTAACAGGTTTGTAGCCACGAATGTTTACCTTGTGCTCGTGATACTCCGCCTTCGCCGTCAGCACGTCGATTGGTATGTCGATTAAAACAGGGCCGCAGCGTCCCGTGCCTGCGATGTGGTACGCTTCCGCGACAACCTTGCATATGTCGGCAGGGTCGTTCAACAGATAGCTGTGCTTGGTGAAAGGCTCGGCAGAGCCTGTGATGTCCACCTCTTGGAATGCGTCTGTTCCGATTAAGTCAAGCGACACCTGCCCTGTGATTGCAACCATCGGCACGCTGTCTAGGTATGCTGTCGCTATGCCTGTGATTAAGTTTGTTGCGCCGGGACCGCTTGTGGCTAGGCATGTGCCTACCTTGCCGCTGCAAACAGCATAGCCGCTTGCTTCATGCGCCGCAGCTTGCTCGCCGCGCGGCAGTATGCAGCGTATGTCGCTGCGATTTAATTGGTCAAACAGCGGCGCGTTTGCCGCTCCCGGATATCCGAATATAACTTCAACGCCTTGCGCTTGTAATGCTTTTACTAAAACTTGTGCTCCTGTCATATAACCTCTTTATTTATATAAATTTATGTATAGTCTGCACGGTTTAAAGCCGTGAGCGAGTCAATCGCGTTTCTTTGATTCTATCTGTTCTTGTCGTACTTTTGTCATCACGGATTGAAACGCGATTGACTATATGCAAACGCGGCAATCCGCGTGAGTGCTAATTTGCGAATTGCCCGAGTGTGATTATCGAAGGCTGCGCGTATACTGCTTCCGCGACCTCTGTTACGTCTGCGATTGTTACATTGTCTATCAGGCGTAGCTTTTCTTCATCGTCCGTGATGAAGTTGTTCAGCAGTAGCGATTGTCCGTATGCGGACATGCGCGCGCTAGTGCTTTCCATGGCTAGAACAAAGCTGCTTTTCAACTGCTGCTTGCAGCGGCTAAGCTCCGCATCGGTTATGCCTTCCGCTTTCACCTTTGCAATTTCTTGCTCGATTAAGCCTATGCAATCGTCACGGTTTGATGGATTTAAAGCGACGTACACTGTTGATATGCCTATGTCCCTGTACGCGGAATTTTGCGTGTAGATGGAGTAGGCAAGTCCGTACTGCTCGCGCACTGTTTGGAATAATCGGCTGGACATGCTTCCGCCTACGATGTAGTTAAGGATTTGTAGCGCGTAGCGACGGTCGTCGGTGCGCGGGAAGCTTTGGTAGCCTAGCATGATGTGCAGCTGCTCTATGTCCTTTGTCATGCTGTTGTTGGTTTTGGTGAAGGCAGTCTGATTAAGCCGCGGCAGCTCCAGGCTGTTGCGCATTTTGCCGAAGCATTTGTGCAGACAGTCCATCAGCTCGCCGTGGTCGTAGTTGCCTACGATTGAGATAACTGTGTTGTTCGCGTTGTACATCTGCTCAAGATACTGCATGATGTCGCCGCGCGAAAGTGCGTCAATAGTCTGCGCCGTACCTAAAATCGGCATACCGAGTGAGCTTCCGCGAAAAATTGTGCCATACAGCACATCGTGGATTAAATCCTCGGGCGAATCCTCGTTCATGCTTATTTCTTCAAGAACGACGTTTTTCTCCAGTCGAATATCCTCTTCCGCGAAAAGGGAGTTGAATATCATGTCGGACAGCAACTCAATTGAGGTGCATAAATGCTCCGACAACGCCTTGATGTAGTAGCAGGTGCAATCCTTCGACGTGAACGCATTCAATGCGCCGCCGATGTCATCTATCTCCTCGGCAATCATCTTGCAGTTGCGCGAATCCGTCCCTTTAAAGAGCATATGCTCTATAAAGTGCGACACTCCGTTTACGCTTGCGGCCTCGGTAACAGCCCCTGCACCAACCCAAATTCCCACCGACACCGACTTAACGTAGGGGATATGCTCCGTCACTACGCGCAAACCGTTGTCCAGTTGTGTTATATTGTACATACATTTCCTTTGTGTTTAGTGATATAAAGCAAGGCTCGCTTGCGCGAGCCTTGGAACATTTATGATTCTATCATTGCGTCTTTTCGGCTCAGGTTTATTCTGCCCGTTTTTTCGATTTCCATTATCTTTACCGTCACCATGTCGCCTACGTTTACAACGTCCTCGACTTTTTCAACGCGCTTCTTGTCCAGCTTGGATATGTGGCATAAGCCTTCCTTGCCGGGTTTTAACTCGATGAATGCACCGAACGGCATAACCTTCACTACGCGCCCTGTGTAGATGTCGCCTACTTCGGGGTCTTTGACAATGCCCTTGATGATGTTGATTGCTTTTTCGCCGGCTTCTTGGTCGCTTGCAAGGACGTTTACTTTGCCGTCCTCGTCAATGTCGATTTTAACGCCTGTGTCGGCGATTATCTTTTGGATAACCTTGCCGCCCGGGCCTATTACCTCGCGGATTTTGTCTACGTTAATCTGCATTGTGTAAAGGCGCGGAGCGTATATTGACATCTCCGCTCTGGGCTCGGCGATTGCGTCGCGCATTACGCCGTTGATTATTTCAAGGCGTGCCTTGCGCGTTTTATCGAACGCCATCTTTATCATTTCAGGCGTTAAGCCGTCGATTTTTAAGTCCATTTGGATTGCAGTTATGCCCTGCGTTGTTCCGGCAACTTTAAAGTCCATGTCACCGAAAAAGTCCTCGATGCCTTGGATGTCCAGCATTTCCATGAATGTGCCGTCTTCGTTTTCGATTAAGCCTACGGAAATTCCGGCAACGGGGTTTTTAATCGGCACGCCTGCGTCCATAAGCGCAAGTGTGCTTCCGCAAATGCTTGCTTGCGACGTTGAGCCGTTGGAGGACAGAACCTCCGACACAACGCGAACTGCGAATGGGAACTCCTCCTCGCTAGGAAGTACAGGCTCTAATGCACGCTCTGCCAATGCGCCGTGACCGATTTCGCGGCGGCCTGGGCCTCTGGACGGACGCGCTTCACCTACGCTGTAGGAAGGGAAGTTGTAGTGGTGCATGTAACGTTTGTTCTCGTCTTCATCTAGACCGTCGAGCTTTTGCACGTCGCCCAGTGCGCCTAATGTCGCTACGGACAGCACTTGCGTTTGTCCGCGGCTGAACATGCCGCTGCCGTGGGTACGCTTTAGCAAGCCTACCTCGGCGGAAAGCGGACGCATTTGGTCGATTCCGCGACCGTCTACGCGTTTGCCTTCGACAAGCCACTTGCGCACGATTTCTTTTTCAAGCTTGTACACATAGTCGTGGATATTCGCGCCTACTTCGGCAATCTTTTCTGCAAATTTTTGTGCGCAATCGTCGCGCACTGCGGAAATGCCCTCGTCGCGTGTAGCTTTGTCAGGCGTGTCGAGTGCCTTGGAAAGTGCATCGTAGGCGTATTCCTTAACCATCGACATAAGCTCTTCATTCAGCGTTGCCGATTCGTACTTCATCGGTTCTTTTCTGCCTACGGTGTCCGCTACATGGTCGATAAAGTCGCATATGCGCTTGATTTCCTCGTGTGCGAACATGATTGCGTCGTACATCACATCGTCCGGGATTTCTTCCGCTCCGGCTTCAATCATGGACACGCGGTCGCGCGTTCCTGCTACAGCTAAGTGCAGCTTACTTTTCTCGCGCTGCTCCAATGTTGGGTTTGCTATAAACTGTCCGTCCACGTATCCAACGAAGATAGAGCCGAGCGGTCCATTAAATGGCGCCTTGGACATACCAAGCGCAACGCCTGTGCCTATCATAGCGGCAACTTCCGGCGAATTGTCCAGCTCAACGGACAGCACCAGCGCATTTATGCAAACGTCATTCCTAAAGTCCTTGCTAAAGAGAGGACGAATCGGTCTGTCTATCAAGCGGCTGGTCAGTATCGCCTTTTCCGACGGCTTGCCCTCGCGCTTCATAAAGCTGCCCGGAATTTTTCCGACAGCATACAGTCGCTCCTCATAATCTACCGACAGCGGGAAAAAGTCAATCCCATCACGCGGCTTTTCGCTTACGGTAACAGTGCAAAGCACAGTGGTGTCGCCGTATCGGACAAGGCAGGAGCTGTCGGCCAGACCTGCATACTTGCCAATCTCAACCGAAAAATCCCGTCCTGCCAATTCTATATTAAATTTCTGCAAATTTTCCTCCGGCCAGCGGCTACTTTCTTAAGTTTAACCTATCAATAATCGAACGGTAACGCTCAATGTCTGTACGCATTACGTAGTTTAACAGCCCACGGCGTTTACCTACCATTTTAAGCAAGCCTCTGCGTGAGTGGTGATCTTTTTTGTTTTCCTTGAGGTGGTCGTTGAGGTGATTGATGCGCTCTGTCAGCAGGGCGATTTGCACCTCGGGTGAACCTGTGTCAGATTCATGTTGTTTAAAATCGCTGATAATTTGTTGCTTCTTTTCTTTTAGCATTTCCAATTCTCCTTATTAATATGGCTATAGACTACGTCGAAGGCACAAAGTCCAGCAACCGAGCCTATGCTAAATGTTACTACTGTATATGATAACACAAACTTTGGGAATTGTAAAGCATTAATGCGGAATTTTTCGCAAGCTGCCCTCGTGTAACGCAAAAGATTGACAATTGTCTGAATAAATAGTAAAATAACCTACAGCAATAAAAATAGTTAATTAAATTTATTTTTGGGGGATTAATGAACAGAACTTCTACTAGAAAAATTGTTTTGGCAGGAATTTTTATCGCGATAGGCTACTTGCTGCCTTATTTGACGGGGCAAGTGCCGCAGATTGGCAATAGGCTGCTGCCTATGCACTTTCCTGTGCTGCTTGCAGGATTTATTTGCGGAGGACCATATGGGCTTGCGGTTGGGGCTATTTTGCCGTTGTTTAGGTCGCTTACTACTACAATGCCGCCGATGTTTCCGGTTGCTATTGCGATGGCGTTTGAAATGGGCGCGTATGGATTATTGTGCGGGTTGCTTTATGCGAAGCTGCCGAAGAAGCCTTTATATGTAATTGTTTCGCTGATTGTTGCGATGATTGTCGGACGTATCGTTTGGGGCGCAGCTATGTATGTGCTGATTGCAATCGACGGCGGCGCGTTTGCGTGGCAGGCGTTTATCAGCGGCGCGGTGCTTAATGCGATTCCGGGAATTGTTGGGCAAATTGTGCTTGTCCCGATTATCGTACTGTCGCTGCGACGCGCGACTTTGATTGAATGAGCGCGTTTGACAAAGCTTGCGCTGTTGTAGAAAAGGCACTCGGTCGCAAGAATAATCCGGTGATTGCTATAGACGGAAACTGCGCGGCGGGGAAGTCTACGCTTGCGGAAAAGCTTGCGATTCGCTATGGCTGCGGCGTTGTCCATATGGACGATTTCTTTCTTCCAAAAGAGCTTCGTGCTGATGAGCGATTTGCGATTCCGGGAGGGAACGTTCACTATGAGCGTTTTATCGAGGAAGTCGTGCAGCAGCTTGGTAAGCCTGCATTTAGCTATCGCGTATTTGACTGTCGCACAATGGACTACAGCGGCGAAAGGTGCATTGACGCAACCGCACCTGTGATAGTCGAGGGTGCATACAGTTTGCTGCCGCAATTCGGCAGCTACTACGACGCGAGCATATTCCTAAGAATAAACCCGCAGTTGCAGCGTGAGGTAATCCTACAGCGCAACGGCGCGGAAATGTTGCCGCGATTCCTGAATCAATGGATTCCGCTGGAGGAAACATATTTTCAGGCTTATGATATAGCAAGTAAATGTGATATTGTAATTGAAAGATAATTGTAGGGGCGCGCATTGCGCGTCCGTTGGTTTATCGCGAATGTGCGAAGAATCCACGGACGCGCAATGCGCGCCCCTACAATTAATTTAATGCCTTTTTTATCGCCCAACGCAGCATATCGACTGAAATGTAGTCGTATGCTACCGATTTCATCAATAGGCTGTCGGGGAGGTATTCATCGTACTTCTCGTGCCGCAGCTGTACGTTTTCGTTTATTAGCGAAAGCGGCTCGATTTCGGCTTCGCATATGCGCGATAATCGGTCGGTTAGCTCGTGTTGGTCGCAGGCCGCTTCCACTATCATGTAGTAGGGGCTTGCTTGACGAATTTTGGCTACGTTGATGATGTCGCCCATGTTGCGTTTGACGTAGCGCACTAGGGTGTAGTATTCGCGCGTGCCGCACCATGGGAGAATGCAGTAGAAATCGCCGCCCATCGGTATTACTAGCTTGCTCGTGAGCTTTGTGTTTTGCACTGTGCGTCTGGCTAGGCGCAGGCGTTTTTTGGCGTTTTCGGCTAGGTATCTATATTCAGTGTCCTCGTCCAATACTTTTTTCATGCGTTGCAGGATTTTGATGTGAATTTCCACCTTGCCGCTTGTCCATGCGTCTACGACTTTTCCTCTTGTGGGTACGACGTAGACTACCTTTTTCTTCATGTCGATTTCGATTACATTCCACGAGCTTCCGGCAAGCGCAAAGCTTATGCCTACAGGTGGGAAAACCTGGATTGTGCCGATTTCCTTGCTTTTGTATTTCACCATGTATTCTTCTTCGTCTTTGAAAACTGCGTAGAATTTGTAGCTGTTGACTATGCGTTCGCCTTCCATGCCGATGATTACGCCTCCGTCTTCGATGTGCTCGAGGTGCTGCGTTTCAATGAGGTGGCTTATCATCTCCATGAAATCTTTGCGGTCGATTTTGTTGAAGATGTCGATGTTGAGCATTCGGTCGCATAATGCTTCGGGGTCGGTTTCGCCTAGGATTTTCAGCGTGGACATAGTTTGGTGATACAATAGGCTTAGCGGATACTTTTTAATGCGCAGCGGTTCGACGAATCGCTCCTCGAGATAGAGTTGGATTATCGCTATGTTTTGGATTAAGTTCCATGGAATAAGCTCGGGTGCAAGGGGACGTTCGGTTTCTTTTTCCATTGTGACGAAGTACATCTCGGGGACGTCGCCGCGTCTGCCGCTTCTGCCTAGGCGCTGTACGAATGAGGATACGGACGAGGGTGAGTCGAGTTGCAGCACTCGCTGCAATCTGCCTATGTCGATACCTAGCTCTAACGTCACGGTCGCAACAGTTACAGCTTGATTTACGGAGCGCATGGTGGATTCGGCAGTTTCGCGGAGCAGTGCGGCAATGCTGCCGTGGTGGACATGGAAAACGTCAGGCTCGCCGCGTGCTGACGCGATGTCTTTCATGTATTTGGCGCACAGCTCTGCGTCTATTCGCGCGTTGGTGAAGATTAGGGATTTGAATTCGTGGCTTTGGTCATAGGTGTAGTTGTAGAAATGTTCGAGTGCGGTGGAGTTGTCTTTGTCGATTTCGGCTTCGGTGCGATTTTCGTCGCTGAACGCGTCCTCGTCTTTTAAGAAGAAGGTGGAGTAGTGCTGTACCGACAGCTTTATGCTTTTGCCTGATGGTGCGCTTTCGGGGGTTGCAACGTTGCGCGTCGTGCCCATGCCTAGCCATTTTGCAGCCATGCTGCTGTCGCCTAAGGTTGCGGACAAGCCTATGCGGCGTGGGTGTACGTTCGTGAATCGCTCCAGCCTAATAAGCAGCGACAGCACCTGCAAGCCCCTGTCGCTGTTCATAAAGGAATGCACCTCGTCGATTATGACAAAGCGCAGGTCGCTGAACAGTCCGTTGATTTGCGTCATCTTGTTGATGAGCATACTTTCGAGGGATTCGGGGGTGATTTGCAAAACGCCGCGCGGGTCTTGCAGCAGCTTATTCTTTTTGTGCTGCGGCACATCGCCGTGCCAATGCGTCACCTTTATTCCGCCCTCGGCGCACAGCTCATTTATGCGCAAGAATTGGTCGTTGATAAGAGCCTTGAGCGGACAGATGTAAAGTATGCCGACGGATTTCTGCGAGCTGTTGTATATCTCCGTGAGCGCAGGCAAAAATGCCGCCTCGGTTTTACCCGAGGCAGTAGCCGACGACAGCAGCAGGTGCAGGTCGGTGTCGAATATGACGCGGCAGGCTTCCTCTTGAAAGTCGCGCAGCTCCGTCCAGTTGTTGCGGTAGATGTATTCCTGTATGAATGGGGCTAGTTTGTTGAACATGTGTTATACCTTTTCGTAGACACTCACGTACTTTTCTGCGCAGACGAATTTGTACCCTGCGTTTTCCAGAACTTTGCGCGACGGCCAATTCTCGTGTTCGACTTTGCCTACGACTTTTGGCTCTGCGCCTGCTTCGCGTAATCGCGCGATTGCCCATTCGGTCGCGGCTTTGGTTGCTTCTGTGGCGTAGCCTTTGCCTTGGTGGGCTTCGGTGATTTGGTAGCCTATTTCTACGTTGTCAAGTTCGTCTTGCGGTCCGTGGAATTTGGTGACGCAGATGTATCCGATTAGCTCGTTTGTTTCTTTTAGAACAATCGCAAGTCCGCATTGGTCTTTTAGTATGTCTACGTCGCGCGCCCAAGTCGCGGCGTTTTTCTCGATTTCATTGATGGCGAATTCAATTGTTAGGCAATCGGGCTCTTGGAAGTAAAACCATCGGCGGCGTGATTGCTCGTTGAATTGCTTGTGTAAGATTTCCAGGTCGTCCATTGTGTAGGGGCGATATTCCAGCCGCTCGCTTGTAAAGTATTTGTTACCCATGTCCCTCCTTATTCAAATGCCGCTTTTAAACATTCTAGGAGCTTTTCATCATAGCTGCATACAAGCTCGAATACATCGGCAATTGTGCGGCGTACTGCTGCATTTTGCAGTCCGCGTGCCCAATCGATTGGGTCGCCGTCCATGAATTCGCCGACCGCACGCCATGCAATCCATAGCGTGTCGTGGATTGCGCAGCATAGTGTGTGCGCTTTTACGAGTGCGGCGTTGTTTTTGTATTCGTCTTGCGACAGCATTGATTCGATGTGCCAGCTTAAAACTGAACGCATGTCGATTGGTAAGCCAATCCAATCGGAAATGCGATTGCGCATTACAAGTAATGCGTCGTCGTTTAGGCTGTCGAAATGTTCGGAGTTTTGCATTAGTGTTACGGAGTTTTTGAAGTAGGATTTTTGGTGCATTGATTCCATGATGCGAATGCCGCGGGCGAATGCGTCGCGGATCATGAGGGAAGATTGCTTCTTTTCGCCTATGATGAAGGCGTGCGCCATTTTGTCGTACCAATCCCAATCGGGCATGATGAAGCAGTCGTTTTCGTAGCCGCTAGGCTCTGCCGCGGAAGCGCCCCAATAGCCTTGAGAGCCGTCGTAGCCGTATAGCGTGCCGTTTTCGTCGTAGCCTATTACCAGTACCCACTGGTATTGTTTGGTAAATTGAACGAGTACGGGCTTGTCGCTGTCGATGGAAAGCTTGATTTTGGCGAAGATGGATTCCTTGGATTCGGGGGCTTGTACCTCCTCGAAGTCGTATCCTGCGTAGTCCATCACGAAGCCAACATAGTAGTCGAAATTGCGCAGTATCTTTTGGGTGGCAAGCGGCCAACCGTCGCACATTTGTGATTCGTCCGATAAGTCCATCTGCAAAAATGCGTAGCCTGATACAACAGAGTAAAGATTGTACACTTGCTCATGCGACATCGCTTTCAAGCTGTCGTCGGCGCGCATTATCATGGACGAAAAGCACGCGGTAAATCGCACCGTTTCGCACCCGTTCGGGAAATTCACTACGTCTGAAATAATCTTTTTCATGCTGCCTCCTAGTTTTGTAGTAGCAATATTGTACTCGTGTAAATACGACAACTATATGTCATATTTGTGCAGAAATAAGTAACTGCCCTATAAATCGGGCAGTTATTATAGCTCGAAGGTGGCAGATTCGTCCGACACTTGCGCGGACTTTTTCTCGGCGGCTTTCACAAGCTCGTCGAATGGCACGTTTTGGTCGTGCATAATGTTTAGCAGGCTCACGAAGTCGCGCGTAAGCTCACGCGGTGTCAGCATAGTGTCCGCGCCGATTTTGTCAATGCTTTGCTGCATGAAGGTAGTAATTTGCTGCGGCGACAATGTGATGGTATGCCCATAGTGGGTCATGTGCAGCTCATTCAAACGTGTGAGCAGCGCGAATATTTCCTCGTGGGTGAGGATTGGCAAGCGGATTACTGGGCTGTTTATGTCGCTGTAGCCCATTTTGACAAAGCGGCTGTCGCGCAAGCGTGTCGCAAGCGCGTCGTAGCTGAATAGGCCGCGGCGCGTATCCTCCAAAAACTGCGGAGTGCCGCCGAAATAGATTAGCAGGTTGTTGACACGCCCCTGCATTGTGTCGTTGAACATCGTGAGCAGCATTTCATAGTTGTTGTGCCGCGACACGCTGTTGCTGATTTGGTAGAGATACGCGCCCTCGTCAATCATCACGCACAAGCCTAGGTAGCCTATGCTTTTCACGAACGCGCACAGCAGCTTGATGTAGTCGTACCAATTGTCGTCGGTCACGATGTCGTTGATGTCGAGTGCTTCACGTGCTTCGCGCTTTGTGTTGTATTCACCGCGCAGCCATTTTAAGGCGGCATTTTGCGTGTCGCTGTCCTTGCGAATGTAGGCTTCAAAGTAAATGCCGAGTACCTTTGCAAGGTCGAGTCCATGCACAAGCCCCTCGATTTCGTTTATGTTGAGGTAGATTCGCTTTTTCACCTCGGCGAAAAATTCGGGCGTGTCCATGACAAAGTTGGCTTCGAGAACCTCCGAATATATCGCGGACAGCCACTTTTCAAGTATCGCAGGCAATGCTCCGCCGTCGCGGCGTACTTTTGTGGAAATGTTTGCGACAAGTGCGCGATATGTCGCAAGCCCCTGCGAGTTTCCGCCGACTAATCGCTTATCCGCCGACAAGTCTGTGTCCGCAACAACAAAGCCTCTATCCATAGCATAATTGCGGATAGTTTGCAGCAAAAAGCTTTTGCCGCTGCCGTATCTTCCTATTACAAAGCGAAAGCACGCGCCGCCCTCGGCGATGTTGTCGAGGTCGTTCTGTATAATCTCGATTTCCTTCTTGCGCCCTACTTGAATGTAGTACAAGCCGACGCGCGGCGTAACGCCACCTGCTGCTGCACTCAGCAGCGCGCTGGTTATTCTTTTTGGTATATCCATTAATACTCCCTTTGAAATTGACAATTGACAACGTTTGCATAATCCGCGGGCGGATAATATCCGCCCCTACAAATGTGTGCGTTAATTGTCAATTAGAATGTCACCTGTTTCATCTATTGCGATTTCGTTGATTTCATCTATTAAGGTGGACAGCATTTTGCCTGATTGGGCGGCGATTTGCTGCAACTCGGCTTCGGTTGCACCGTTGTTGTATGCGTCGATGATTGCTTGATGGTGCGGCTTGTATGAGGAGGGTGCTTGCTGCACTACTACAGGCGCGGTTTCCTCCTCGTCGACACGCAGGATTTCGATTATTTGCTCCGACTCCTTCATAATGCTTGCAACCGCCGCGTGGTCGATTGTGACAACTACAGACTGCGCAGGCTCGGGCTGCTGCATTGACTGCACAGCTTGCGCGGACTTTTTCGTCGCAGGCTGTTCACTTGCGGCGAAAAAGCTGTCTATAATCGATTGCGTTATTTTGTCTATGAAATATTTATTGACTACACCTTGCCGACGTATACTTTTTCGGTAGGCGTTTTCGGTGTGCTTTACGATTGCTGCGATGTGGTCGCGCACTTGTTGGCAGTTGAAGTAGTCGTAGATTGTGAGTACAAGGCGGTTGTATTGCATGTACTCCTTGCACGCCATGGGGTTTAGCCCAAAAGTCTGACGTTCGCGCGGTCGCACAATCTCAAGGGTGTACTGTCCGTATCGCGCAAATAGTGTGCTTTCTAAATGGTGCATACACTTCTTGAATAAGTTTGGGAAAAAGCTGTCTGTTTCAAATAGCTTGGTGCTTAAAAACTGGAAACTGCATAGCTGATTCAGCAGTTCGAGCGGAATAGGCTCTTGCGGATAATCGTCGCTGCGCACTACGCTGTGCAGATACAGGTTTATGTCCAACGCCGTATACTGCTGTATATTAAGCTGCGTATACAGCTTGTGTATGCCAACTATACCGCGCTGTTTTATCCAAACATAGCGTATAAGTGAAAACGTATGTGTGCAAGCCGAATCGCCCATCAGCTTTTGATAGGCGTTGTATATCTCAATCAATCCCGCGATTCCGTCTTGCGTGCCTATGCCATGCACCATCTCGAGCATGTACAGTAACAGATAGCCGATACTTATATTTGGCAGATAATTCCCCTCGCGCACGCAGTCGCGCCAATAAAAATACCAGCCCTTTTGTTTGGTATTCATGCCGCTGTACATCGGCGTGAATGTGAGATAAGGTATAAACGCGCACTTGTCCGAGATAACACCCTCGTACTCGCGCGCGGCGTTGATGAATTGCTTGTACAGGTAGCCTGTAAGGTATGCGCTGTTGTCCTGCTCTTGTATAAACTTGTTCTTAATGCTGTTGTCGAAGTTGTTTAGCACCATTTCGACAGCATTATGTAATGTGCCGATGGTTTTCTTTTGTCGTTCACTTAAAAATATTTTGTCGATGTCGCACTCGAGGTTTAAGCCGAGTGCCTTCGCTATGCGCGAATCCTGCAATGCTTTGTAGCGGTATTCCTCCGTGAGAATCACAAGCGTAACGCGGCGTTTAAGCCGCTGCATTGATTTGTCGCGGCTTATTGTATAGTTGAGGTATTCCTTTCCGCTTGGCATCAGCACTACTAAATCCCACTGCTTCGCCGTGATTTCATCAGGCAATAGCAACGTGCTTGCATAGCCAATGTTAGGCAGCTGCGGCAATGTGCGCTCCTTCAGCACATTCGGCGGCAGTATCACAAGCGTGCGCGACGCCGGATACTCATGCGCATATGCGCGCACTATCTCGCAAACAAAGTCGTAGTGCGGCTCAAGCTTATGCAGCAGCAATCCTCCTGTCAAGCCAAAACGGATTAACTGCCGCAAATGCTCACGCGCATTTTGCAGAAAATCCTCGCTCCGCGGCTGCACATACTTGTCGCAATCAAGCTTCACACAACGACCCATTATATCGGAAATGCCCTCGTCCATGCAAGCCGAATTTGGCACGACCTTAGGGGATAGCAGCATTCCGTCCGCATCACGACCAAGAAAGCTCACGCCGCACTCAAGCAGCGCCTTCACAGGAATACGCCCATGCGGCGTAGCCACAGCCTTGCCGCGTCCGTCCATTGCCACCGATAAATTGTACGCTGACAACGCCTGCCCCTTAAATAGGACGGCAGGCGTAGCTGTCAGCTTAGTAGTTATTCCGTTCGCGTAGTCCGCCTGCACCTTCATCGCAAGCGTGCAGCGGACATGCCGCAGCCCGATTGACAGCTTTCCGTCAATCAGTCTGCCGCGGTAAAGCAGATGCCTTCTCTTACTCGTCATTAATTCATCAGTGCGTCAACCATCTCTTGGGTCAGCGTTATTTCGGTTGCTTTGCTTGAAGTTTCGATTTCCTCGATTTTTCCTGCGCCCATCAGCGGATAGACTTCCATCTTTTGTGCTAGGCAGTACGCAAGAGCTACTTGCGGAAGTGTGCAGCCAAGCTCTTTTGCGATTTCGTTCGCCTTGTCAAGTCTGCGGAAATTTTGCGGATACGCGTACGCGTGTCTGCACACGCCGTCCAATACTTCATTATTTTCGTTATACTTTTCAGTGGTCATACCTGTGCCGAACATGCCGCGGCATAAGCTCGAGTAGCCGAAAACCTTCACATCATTTTCCGCGTGCCACTCACGGTCAGCTGCATTGGCAGGTCCTGCAAGCGAAATACAGCCCTCGCCCCACGGATTCTCCACCTGCTCCGCAATACTAAAGTGTGGGCTTGAGCAGCGGAAAGGTGTAAGGCCATTAGCCTTTGCATACGCATTCGCTTCCGCAAGGCGCGGCACAGTCCAGTTGCTTCCGCCTATCACTTTAATTATTCCCTTTTTCGTGAATTCATTCAAAGTGTCGATAATATCGGACACGGGAACGGAAGGGTCGTCCCTGTGCAGTACATATATATCGATATAGTCAGTTTTCAGCTCTTCCAGAGATTTGTTCACGTCAAAGCGAATATCCTCCGGCTTCAAACGCTTAACATCTCCGGCAGGGTGTGCGCCCTTGGTAAGCACAACCATCTTCTCACGCATACCTGTTTCACGCAGCCAATTGCCGATATTCTTCTCGGAGTTGCCGTACACTCTCGCGGTATCTACAGTATTTATGCCGATTTCCACGCTGTATTCAAGCAGCGTATACGCGTGCTTAATCAGCTCAGGGTCGGTTCTGCCTAGGTATTCGCTGCCTAAAACCAAGCGGGATATATCCTTGTCTAAGCCTTCAATGCGTCCGTATTTCATGTGAATTCTCCTATTTATATGTTGATATGCGTTAAAAGGACGAATTACCGCCCTTGTGTTTTATTCTAATACTCATACTGATTTAGAGCTATTATTCAACTTGGCAACCTGTTCACGGTAACCCAGAATCATCTTAGTTGCTATGCCTACAAAACAGAAAATGACTAACAGTTTAACGACGTCAAATATTTCTTCCATCGCTTCCTTCATTAAGCGTGGGTCGGAATTTATATAAACAGCATTGGAGCTATTGGAATCCCAATTGCTCAAAAAATCCATAACCATTAATGCCCCAAAAAAACAAAGAAGCAAGAGTCCTATTCCAACTGTAAACTGTCTTCTTAACACGATATAACGTTCCGGAACGGCGTTATTTGTCGCAAGGGCTTTCTTTCTAAAGGAATAGCCCGTAATCATTTGAACCATACAAAAAACAAAACCGAGTATAAACACAAGCTTAATCGATTCGGTTAAAACCTCAACCTGGTTTAGCGTAAATATAAAATATCCCCCTTTTGCTGCATAGGTGATTAATACTTATAAACAAGTCCCCATTGCTCGCGGAATTTGTCGCACCACTCCATTATCGCAAGGGAGGCCGCGTGCGGCATTAGTGCGCTTTCGATTGCGCCTGCTTTTACACAGCGCATTACTTCGTTTGCCTCGAATTGGTAGCCGTTGTCTTGCCACTCGCTGTAGGTTTCTTCCTTCGCGCCGTAGACTGTGGCTTTTTGGCAATGCCAAAAGTCAGGCACATGGATAAATCCGTCCGTGCCGTAAATGTGCAGCGACTGCTCCGTCGACGTGCGTACGCCGCAGGATACCATAGCGATTTCGCCGCCGTTCCATTTTAACAGCATTGCAGCTTGCTCGTCAACATCAGATTCGCCTACATGACCTACGCTTGTGATGTCCGCGATTTCGTTGCCGAACACCATCTCGGCAATGCTAAGGCAGTACACGCCTACATCCAGCAAACCGCCGCCGGCGTAGGAATTGTTGAGTATACGTGAGCTTGGGTCCCACCCTGCTCTAAAGCCGAAGTCGCATTTAATCATGCGCGGCTCGCCGATTCTGCCGCTGTCAATCCACTCAACAACCTTGCGCATTACAGGCAAAAACCGTGTCCAGTGCGCTTCCATCAAAAAGGTATTGTTCGCCTTGGCAGCGTCGACCATCGCCTTTGTTTCGGCGAAAGTCACCGCGATAGGCTTCTCACACAGCACTGGCTTTTTATTGGACAGTGCAAGCAGCGTATTCGGCATATGAAGCGTGTGCGGCGTCGCAACATAAATCGCGTCCACGTCGTCGTCGGCGACAAGCTCCTCGTAGCTTCCGTAGCATTTTGCTACATTATATCTCTCTCCAAACTCACGCGCCTTATCAATCGAGCGTGAGCCGCACGCATACGCGACAGCGTTATCCGCCTTCGCAAGCCCCTCCGCAAAAATCCCTGCAATCCTGCCAAGTCCCAGAATACCCCACTTAAACTGCTGCATAAACCCTCCGAATAAATTCACAATAAGAATATATTTCCATAGGAAAGCATTTTGTTCAAACATAATATATCACATTTAAAAGCATTTGTAAAGTAGGGGCGGATGCCCACGTCCGCCCGCGGATTCCGCACCCATTCGCGGTTTCTGCACATTTTATTTGACCGCACCCGAGCAATCTGATATAATAAGATTGACCAAATCGGTTTACGGAGGGACACATTGGAAAAATTCATGAATCTGCCGCAGGAGAAAAAGGACGCGATACTCAACGCGGCATTCGCCGCATTCGGCAAGATGGGCTACAAAAAAGCGTCCGCGAAGGACATTGCCGACGCGGCAGGCATATCCAAAGCCATGCTGTTTCGCTATTTCGGCAGCAAAAAATCCCTGTACCTCTACCTAATCAACCTTGCCGCCGACGAGATGATACAGGAAGTCGAAGCACGCTTCAAAGAAAACGTCACCGACTTCTTCGACAGAATAACCCTCGCGACCGAGATAAAGCTCAGCATGATGAGCAAGCACCCTCCCATGCTGCAATTCTTCTACAGCGTATACCTTGAGCAAGACCCCGAAGTCGCCGCAGACATACAAGCCTTCATGGTACGCATGTACCAATACCGCGACACACTGGCGATAAGCGGCCTAGACACATCAAAATTCAAGCCGGGCGTAGACCCAATCCTAGTCCTAAACATACTAACGCGCTTCACCGAAGGCTACATCAACGCCGCCCCAAACACCCCCACCCTAGACATAGACGCAATCCTAACCGAGTTCAACGCCTGCCTAAAACTAATGCGCGACAACTTCTACAATCCCGAACATTAATTCCAAAACTCTCATTTTAGTTGCAAAATTCTCTTGAAATGGTTGCTTTACTTCTAATCGGTTATTTATTATACTATTAACAGAATCGATTCTGAAATAACAACCATATATAAAGAGAGGTGCTAAAAATGTCAATACATTTTAGCGAAAAGTTTAGACAGCTTCGCAGGGATAAAGATTTGACGCAAGAACAAATTGCGGATATCTTTAATATTTCACCGCAAGCAGTCAGTCGTTGGGAAACCGGCACAAGTTACCCTGATATAGAAATTCTTCCGCATCTTGCGATATTTTTTAATATCACAGTTGACGAACTTCTTGGAACAGAAGAGATACGCGGTGCTGAAAAAGTCAAGGAATACGTAAGAGATATTAGAAACCTACTTAATTCCGGCAGAATTAACGAAGCTGCCGAAATGGCACGTAAAGCAGTAAAAGAATATCCCGCGAATTATGGTGAGCAATATTATCTTCTTTCACAGGCGTTGTCCGTGCTTTACAGCAAAGCGACCGAATCCGAAAAAACAAAAATCAAGCAAGAAATAATAACAGTCAGCGAAAGGGCAATTAGTAATGACCCAAATAATTGGGATCTTAAAGCACAACTTGTCCAGCGGTATGCAAGTTGGGGCATGAAAGAAGAAGCAAAAAGGGTCTTGGCTACAATGCCATGGGATATATGGTCTACTCAGGAAATAGTCAGAGGCTGTATATTAGATGGTGATGAATGGATAAAACATCAGCAAGCCCGAATAGTAAGACTTGAGATTTTGTTAGAACACTTTATCGGCGGATATATAAGCAAGGGTAATTTGAGTGTTTCAAAGAGGATAGAGTGGAAGAAGGCGCAGTGGCAGATTAAGAATCTGATAAACCCAATATATGACGAAGGCGCACGCGAGGTGATGGCAGGAGGCGATTCGTCGAATACTCTCGAGAGTGCATTTCATCACATAGAACTTGCAGAATTATACTGCGAGGCGGGTGATGTTTCAAATGCTTTGAATTGTATAGAACAAGCTACGCAGGATTCATTGCATCATATCGATGTTATGGATAAAACTACCGAAAGCGGAGCAAATTATATAGCATGGTCAACACCGCGCAATCTGCCTTGGTTATTATGGGAAGACCATCTGACAAAATCACAGTTTGATATTATCAGAAAAGATGAAAGTTTTATCACATGTTTTGAGTTACTCAAGGCTAACTCGTATGAATTAAAGCATTGACAGTGTTTTATCGGGATAATGGTTATTGTTTTCTGCATGTTATGAGCATAATCCGTACCGCTCCAGATTATCAAGCCAAAGCCGCGACAGTCGTCGAGGCTTTGGCAGGACGATGTGGGCATCGTCCCCTACTCTTGCGACCAAATTTTAAAAAGCGGATTGAAGTTCAAAAATAAAAGCTTGCATATTTTGTTATTATGTGTTATACTAATCATAAATACTAAATAGCAGGAGGAAGTACATTGGCTAAATGCAGTGTTTGCGAAAAGAGCGTTTCCTTTGGCATAAAGGTTAGCTTCTCGCATAAACGTAGCAACAAGATGTGGAAGCCGAACATCAGACGCGTTCGCGTTATCGAAAACGGCGTGCACAAGCGTGAGTATGTATGCACACGCTGCCTGCGCTCCGGCAAGGTTACAAGAGGTCACGGCAACCAAAAGCCCGAATCCGTAACCGAAACGGCGTAAACAAATAGCGACGGCAGCCGCCGTCCGTATATAAACCATAAATATGACGCTATCTAAGCGGCTGTATTTATGGTTTTATTTGTAGGGGCGGATATTATCCGCCCGCAAACGATTACATAGTCCCAAAGGAGCGTCACATGCTAACAAACGAAGAAGCAGATAAGCTTTTCACAAAACAATTTGAAATATGCAAGCAAGTTTTCGTCGACAAGCTCGGCGACTACGGCGCGTGCTTCTACGTCTACCGCGACATTTCGCTGTACGACCAAATTTGGATTAAGATAAAACGCATACGCCAGATTGAAGAGCAAGGCGCGTTAGGCGAGGGCGTCACTGCCGACTACATCGCAATCATCAACTACGCCATCATCTTCATGCTGCGCAAGCAATCGAACGTCGCCCCTTCAGACATAATCGCCGACCCATCGCTGCTAAAGCAAATAAACACGTCGCACCTAGAATCCCTCTACGATGAGCTGCGCGAATCCATCACCGCCCTATACCGACGCAAAAACCACGACTACAACAACGCGTGGCAAGACTTCGCCGCCCCCACAATCACCGACCTAATCATAATAAAGCTCCTCCGCGTAAAAAACATAATCGAAAACAACGGCGAGGTAAAAGTGTCCGAAGACATCTGCGGCCAGCTAAGCGACATCATAGTCTACTCAATCTTCGCCCTCATCCTTAAAAACATGTAATAAATCCCCATTAAAAAAAGTGCTTGACAAAATATGAAATTTATCTTACAATATATAGGTATATAACTCATAACGTTTGAAGAAACGGTGCGATGAAATTGATAACTCAATTTAGTTCAATTTTGTGATTAGTTCTCCCGTTGAAACTACTAATTATATGGATTGATAGTTCAATTTCATTTGATGTTATTAAGGAGGAAATTGATGAGCACCTACATGGCAAAAAAAAGCACTATAAATAGAAAATGGTATATACTGGACGCTGCCGGAAAGCCCCTGGGCAGAGTGGCTGCCGCTGCCGCAACAATACTGCGCGGCAAGCATGAGCCTACCTATACCCCGAACGCTGACTGCGGCGATTGCGTTGTTATCATAAATTCGGACAAGGCTGTATTAACAGGCAACAAGTTGCGCCAAAAGTTCCACTACAGAGTTACAGGTTACATCGGTAACATGAAAGCCATCAGCTACAAGGACATGATGGAAAAGCGCAGCGACAAAGCTATGGAGCTTGCTGTTTGGGGAATGCTTCCGCACAATACAGTTGGAGCAAACTCGCTTCGCCGCCTGCGCGTTTACAAAGGCGACACGCACGACCAACATGCACAAAAGCCCGTTGCTTGGGAAAGAGAAATAAAATAGTTTAATAAAACGAAAGGATTGACTATATAATGGAAGTGACATTCCGCGGCACAGGAAGAAGAAAGTCCTCCACCGCACGCGTACGCCTAGTTCAAGGCACAGGCGCAATTACAATTAACAAGCGTGACATTGACGATTATTTCGGCTTGGAAACACTGAAGCTCATCGTAAGACAAGGCTTCGGCGTAACTGACACAGTGGGCAAGTTCGACGTTATCGCAAACGTAGACGGCGGCGGCGTAACAGGTCAGGCAGGCGCAATCCGTATGGGTATCGCTCGCGCACTCGTGCTGGTAGATGAAAACTACCGCTCACCTTTAAAGCGCGCAGGCTTATTAACTCGCGACCCACGTATGAAGGAACGCAAGAAGTACGGCTTAAAGGCTGCAAGACGCGCTCCTCAATTCTCCAAGCGTTAATCTCCCAAGCTTGCTTGTTTTTACAAGCACTGCAATGGGTACGCATGGTTATCAAAAACAAATAGCCAATTGCAAATGTCATGCAAAATTTTTCCTAGAAATAGGCGAGATTTTGCTATTTGCAATGCTCTGACACATGCCTATATTATCCAATTTAGGAAAAATATAGGATAAATTACAAAAAATATCTCGTAGATAGGAATATTCGTCCTCGTTTTGCATATAATGTATAAAGTGGCATTTTGTGCACTTTTGCGATTGCGCAAGCAAGCGTAACGGGGTTATGTCACGTAACTTTATTCA
This sequence comes from uncultured Eubacteriales bacterium, assembly GCA_964479875.1. Lineage (GTDB taxonomy): Bacteria > Bacillota > Clostridia > Monoglobales > CAYZNM01 > CAYZNM01. Next base: position 110,530 of record CAYZNM010000008.1, on the reverse strand, counting down.
TGACGACCCAATATTATATGTGGAGGTAATATGCTAAAAAAAGACAAGGATAAGAGATACGGTCTCTTGTTGCGAATAGCTGCCGTGGCGTTCTTCTCAATTTGCCTAGTTGCTATGACATACCAGGGCGTTATCTATTCGATGTCTAAGCAGGTAACAATTTTAGACAACAGCAAGGAAATTATTGTCGCAGCCGAAGGCAGCATCACGGTGGAGGAAGCGCTTGCGCTAGCCGACATCAGCCTAACAGTAGGCGACAAAGTTAATCCGCCGTTGCAGCAGCAACTTGCGGACGGAGAGTCCATTGTTATTAACCGCGCCTTACATGTAGTAATCAATAATGGCAAGGACACAATCTTCAGTGTCACAGAACCTGTGAACATTGCAGAACTGCTTAAAGCTAATGGAATAGACGCGGCGGAAGGCGTTAAGGTAGACGCAAGCCTTTCCTCCGTTGTATCGGACGGACAAACGGTCAACGTGACATACACGCGCACCGAAGAACTTACCGTAACCGACATCATTCCGTATGAGCAACAGTATGTAGACACAAATGAACTTGAAATTGGCGAAACGAGGATAAAACAGCAAGGCGAAAACGGACGGCTCGCCACTGTGTATAAGCTATACTACGAGAACGGCGATTTGGTTTCAAAGACTCTTGACACAGAATATGTCGAGGTCGAACCTGTTGCTATGATAATTGAAAACGGCATAAAGGCTAAACCAACGCCGACGCCGCAGCCTACAGCTAAGCCTAAGACTAACATTTCCGCGCCTTCTGCACCGCAGCTTATGTCGCGCGGCGGCAGTGACTTTACCTATCGCTCAAAGATAGAGGTTACGGCGTACGCCTACTGCCTCGACCCGAGCAGCACAGGTAAATCTCCGGGCGACAGAGGCTATGGGGTGACAGCGTCAGGCTACAAAGCCGAACGCGGCGTTATCGCAGTCGACCCGTCGGTAATTCCGCTAGGCACTAAGATTTACGTCGAAGCTGCCGACGGCTCATGGGTATACGGTCACGCAGTAGCGGCCGATACAGGGGCTGGGATACACGGCAACAAGATTGACTTGTTCATGGACAGTAAGAAGGAAGCTACGAACTTTGGCGTGAAGAAAGCAGTTGTGTATATTTTAGATTAATAAAAAAATCCGGCAGATTGCTCTGCCGGATTTTTTATTATTAAGAGTGAGCAAGGAACGCCTTGTAGCCCTTATATGCGTTGTATATGTCAACCTTAGACGCTAACTCCAGTGGGGCGTGCATACATAGCAGCGGCACACCGATGTCGATTGTGGGTACGTCGTGGTCGGTGACATAGCCTGCAATTGTGCCGCCGCCGCCTTGGTCTACTTTGCCAAGTTCGCCGATTTGCCATGTTACGGAGTTGTCGTTGAATATGCGGCGGATTAAGCCTACTAGTTCCGCGCTTGCGTCGGATGAGCCGCCCTTTCCGCGAGAGCCGCCGTATTTGGAAACGCATATGCCGTGACCTAGGCGCGGTGCGTTGCGTAATTCTGCGACTTCCTTATATAAGGGGTCGAGTGCAGCTGTTACGTCGGCTGAAATGCAGATTGAGTTCGACAGCATTTCGTTTCGTTCGCAGATGTCGACGAAGCCGTTTACCAGTTTGTACATCTTTACGATTGAGTTGATGTAGTATGTCGACTTCATGCCCGTTACGCCGACTGAGCCTATTTCTTCTTTGTCTACAAGCATAACTACGGAGGTGCGCTCCGGCTTTTCTAGTTCCATCAACGCCATGAGCGAGGTGTACGCGCACACCCTGTCGTCGTGACCGTACGCGCCTACCAGTGAGCGGTCGAATGCGTAGTCGCGTGATTTGCCTGCGGGGACAAGCTCTATTTCAGCAGAGAGGAAGTCCTCTTCCTCTATGTCATACTTCTCCTTGAAAAGGTTTAGCATGAATTGGAAAGCTGTGCCTTTTTCGTCTGCTTCTTTTTCCTTGGCAAGCTGCGTTGCTAGGATTATGTTGAGGGATTCGCCGGAGATTGCTTCGTCGACTTTCTTTTGCATTTGGTCTTTGGCAAGGTGAGGCAGCAGGTCTGTTACGCAGAATACAGGGTCGGTGTCCTCTTCGCCTACGGTCATTTCTACTATTTCGCCGTTGCCTTTTACGATTGTGCCGTGGATTGCAAGGGGTATGCAGGTCCATTGGTATTTCTTTATGCCGCCGTAGTATTGCGTCTTGAAGTAAGCGATGTCGCTGTCCTCGAAAAGCGGCACAGGCTTTAGGTCAAGACGCGGCGAGTCGATGTGCGAGCCGATTATGTTGACGCCCTGCTGCATAGGTTGGCTGCCGATTATTGCGAAAACCGCGCCTTTGCCTCTGTTGTTGAAATAAACCTTGTCACCTGCCTTAAGTGTGGCAAACTCCTCAATGGGCTTAAAGCCGCAGCCTTTTGCTATTTCGATTGCGGCAACGGTCGCTTTACGCTCCGTCTTGCCGAAGTCCATGTAGGATTTGTAGCCGGCGCAGAACGTTTCGACGCGTTCGCGCTCCTCGGCGGAGATTACGTCCCAGCCGTTCTTTGTTTTATACTTCATATTTTCTCCTTCATACTCCATAGATTAGTTTGTATATAGTATAATATAAATTTACTCTTTTTATGAAGTTCTTTGTTTCCTTGTAGGGCACGTTTTCGATTGCTGTGCCGTCTTGGGAATATTTTTCGTTTTGCAGCCATTTGTCGACGTTGCCGGGACCTGCGTTGTAGGCTGCAAGCATTAGGTCGATTTCGCCGTTGTATTTTTCGTTGAGGTGATGGGCGAAGTACCATGTGCCTAGCTTTATGTTGACCTTCGGGTCGAATAGGTCGATTGCGCCGTCGTAGCTTATTTCGCCGGCGCACCATTGGGCGGTATCAGGGGTTAGCTGCATAAGCCCGCGCGCGTCCTTGCTTGAAACGGCATTGTACATGAAGCCGCTTTCGGCTTTGATTAGTGCGGCAATCATGTAGGGGTCTACGGAGTTGTCGCGGCTTTCTTTTTCGATGATTTCAAAATAATGCAGAGGAAACTGCTTATCGTATATATAGTAGCGCAAGGCAAGCACTGCTACGGCTATTGCAAGCACAGTTATTATGAGATTGAGCCTGTTGGGCTTCCTGTTCGCTTTTTTGGGATTTTGCATCGTACCTCTGTATGTGGAAAATTAATCTTAGGGGGGTGCGTTAAAAGTGGAGTGCTTGTTCGATTGCTTGCGTGCAAGCTTCGGAGAATTCGCGGAGGTCGCCGTTGTTGCGCAGGATTATGTCGCCCATTGCCGCGTATTCCTCGTCGGTCGGCTGATTGGAAAGGCGTTGCAGCGCAGCGTCGCGGCTTATGTTGTCGCGCGACATTATGCGTGCGATTCGTATTTCGGGGGGTGCGGTTACAACTATAACAGTGTCGCACAATTCGGCAAGCTTGCTCTTATGTAAAACGGGCGCGTCAATTAATAGTGCGGCGCATGATGTTTGGGCGGCTAGGTTTATGATGTGCTGCTCGATGTGCTTGTGGGTTATGCCGTTGAGTAGCTCAAGCTGCTCGGAGTTTGAGAAAACTGTTGCGGCAAGCTGCTTGCGGTCGATTGCATTGTCGCGAATGCACTCAGGGAATGCCGCTGCGATTTCGGCGTAGCATTGGTGAGGGTGCTGCATTATGGCGCGCAGCTCCTTGTCGCAGTCGATTGCTAGGATTTGCGGGAATGCCGCAGCTGCTTGCAGCAGTGTGCTTTTGCCTGCGCCGCTGCCGCCTGTGAGGCCGATTGCGTATTTGTTGTGTATCATAATTTCATATATATCTTTTCGTTGAAGCCTTTTTGCTTTGCGTGTTTGACTGCTTCTCTTTTGTATTCGGTGAAGCCGAATTTTTCGTAGCATTTGATTGCGGCTTGGTTTATATCGGTAACGTCAAGCTCGTAGCTAATGTATCCGCTGTTGGCTAATGCGTGTTCCAACATTTGGGTGGTTATACCTTTCCTTTGATAGCTCTTTCGAACGCAGACAAATTCGATATACCCAAATGTTTCGGGGTAATTCAACTGATTTTCAAATTCCTCTTTCATAACCATTGAGGCTAGGATTCCTTTGATGAATCCAAAATGCTTTTTGTAGGATTTTGCGTCAACCAAGAGGCTTCTTCCGTTGCAATCCGAAATAGCCAATGCTCCTACTACGCCGCTTGTTTCTTCGACGGCGACGTAAAACCGCTCGGCTCGAATGCCGCTTTCTATGGCATCGGATACTGTTTGGACGTTTTTGCATAGAGCTGAAAAGTCTTTTTCAAAGGCTTCGGCGATGCAGTAGGCTATTTGTTTTCTGTCTGAAGCTGTGGCTTTTCTGATGTTCATGGTTTAAACTACCTTATACCTTATTTTACCTCAACTAGTAAGTCTGCGTCAAGTACGGCGGCGGATTGCATTTCGTGGAGGAGGATTTGTTTGGCTTGGTCGGCTTCTTCTAGGGGGGCTTCGATGATTAGTTCGTCGTGGATTTGCATTACTAGGCGGGAGCGTAGGCCTCGCTCGCGTAGGGTTGCGTGGACGTTTATCATGGCTAGCTTGATTATGTCGGCGCTGGTGCCTTGGATTGGCATGTTGCGCGCGTAGCGTATACCTTGCTCGCGCGTTTTGGATACGAATAGTTCGGGGAGGTAGCGGCGGCGGTTGTATAGGGTTTTGACGTAGCCGCACTCCTTGGCTTCGGCGATTGTTGCGTCCATGTATTGCTGTACCTGCTTGTAGGCGCGGAAGTAGCTGTCGATGTAGTGACGCGCTTCGATGAAGGAGATGTCGAGGTCGCGCGATAGGCCATACTCGCTCATGCCGTAGATTATGCCAAAGTTTATCGTTTTGGCGAAACGGCGCATGTCGGAGGTTACGTCGGCGATGTCTACCGCGAATATGTTTGCGGCGGTCACGGCGTGTATGTCTACGCCGCTCTTGAAGCTTTGCAGCATTACGGCGTCGCCGGCCATGTGCGCTAGAATGCGCAGCTCGATTTGCGAATAGTCGGCGGCGATGAGTGTGTAACCCTGCTGCGGAATGAATGCTTCGCGTATGCGCCGACCTTCCTCGCTGCGTATCGGGATGTTCTGCATGTTGGGGTTTACGGAGGAAAGCCGCCCTGTTGCGGTGACTGTTTGGGTGAAGGTGGTGTGAATGCGTCCGTCTTTGATTAGGGGTAGTAGGCCGTCGACATATGTGCCTTTTAGCTTGGTGAGGGTGCGGTGGCGAATGATTAGGGGGATTATTGGGTGTGAGTTTTTCAGCTCCTCCAGCACTTCGTTGTCGGTGGAGTAGCCGCTTTTGCTGCTTGTGCGCTTTACAGGCTTTAAGCCTAGTGCGCCGAATAAAATTTCGCTAAGCTGCTTCGGTGAGCTTATGTTGAAGTTTTGACCCGATAGAGCGTGGATTTGCTCGGTCAGTTCGTTTATTTCCCGGGAAATAAATTCGCCGTATTGCGACAATTTTTCCGCACACATTGGGAAGCCTGCGACTTCCATGTCGTATAGCACGCTCAATAAGGGTAACTCCATTTGGTAATATAGGAAGTTTTGCTCGTTTTGCTCGAGTAGTTGCGGCAATAATGAGTGCAGGCGTATGATTGTGTGTAAGGGCGTGGGGGGATTGTCGATGCCTAGGTATTTCGCGGCTAGATTGGGTAGCTCGAGTTTGTCGGAGCAGTCTACGACGTAGGCCGCAAGCTGCGTGTCGAAGGCGATGTTGTGTATGCCGCCGCCGAATGTGTGCAGGTCTTGCTTCATGTTGTGACCAACCTTAGCTATTGCGTCATCAACCAGAAGCGGCAACACAAGGTCGCGGTCGGCTATTGCTACGTCGGATTCGTCCGTGCCGATCAGGATTCCGTCGTCGGCTGCTTGGTAGTACATTTTGCCAGCGGCTTTAATGCGTGCGATTGTCGCGGAAGTATCGGCTAGAGCAAACTCCTGCGGCTTCGGCTCGTGTATGCCTATGCTTTGGATAATGCTTGTGAAGCCTAGTTGCTTTAGGTAGTCGGCGATTTCTTGTTGCGGTTCGCGGCGCGTTAAGCTGTCGATGTCGTTGTCAAGCGGCACATGCTTGTTGATTTGGGCTAGTTTGTAGCTTAGGTATGCACTGTCTTTGCCAACTTCAAGCTTTTGGCGTACTGACTTTGTTATGTTAGGACTGTCTAGGTTGGCATAGAGGTTGTCGAGTGTGCCGAACTGTTGAATCAAGCTGCCGCCTGTTTTTTCGCCTATGCCTTTTACGCCTGGGATATTGTCGGAGCTGTCGCCCATGAGTGCCTTTAAGTCGACGATTGCAGTCGCAGGTATGCCGTACTTGCTTTTGATATTATCAGGCGTGTACAGCGTGTTGCCGTTGTTGCCCAGCAATAGCACGTGCGTGTTTGCCGACACTAGTTGCAGCAAGTCCCTGTCACCCGAAACAATCACGCACTGCGTGTCAGTACCCTCGCACATCTGCGACAGCGTGCCGAGTATGTCGTCCGCCTCATAGCCTTCCTTTGTGAGAATCGGCACGTTTAACAAACGCATAAGCTCGTGAATCATCGGAATCTGCGACACAAGGTCGTTCGGCGTTTCCGCACGCCCTGCCTTGTACGCGTCAAACATATCGTCGCGGAAAGTTTTGCCTGGTAAATCGAATGCAACCGTCGCGCAGTCGCAGTCCTTGATGTGCATTAGCACAGTCTTGATAAAGCCGAACGCGGCATTGCAAGGCTCGCCCGCAGGCGTAGTAAGAGGGCGTATGCCGTAATACGCCCTAAACATGATGTTTGCTCCGTCTATTGCGATTAATTTACGCATACGCCCTCCGTTTTGCATTAAATTATTTTTGAAGTTCCTTAGCTTTGATTAATGTAACCTCGTCCACGTCGGACAGGATTGTGATTGCGCGCTCTAGGTCGGACGGCTTGATTATAACCGTTGCGCCGTTGGAGTTTTCGCCTGCGTAGGCATAGATGTACTCAACGCCTATGTCGTTGGATTGCAGCGCGCTCAACGCTTCATAAAGCGAGCCGGGCGAATGTTTAACTGTTATCGCGATTACATCGGTCAGCTTAACCGCGTTGCCGCAGGCCGCAAGCGCAGACACTGCCTTGTCAGGGCAGTCCACGATAAAGCGCAGTATGCCGAAATCGGTAGTGTCGGCAATCGACAACGCCAGTATGTTTATGCCATTTTCCTTGAGGCAAGCTGTGACTTCGGACAGAGAACCCATCTTGTTTTCGAGAAAGACGGAAATTTGTTTGATTAACATAAGAACCTCCTAAAGCTTTCTATTGTCGATTACGCGTTTGGCTTTGCCTTCGCTGCGTGCGATTGTTTTGGGTTGTACGAGTTGGATTTTTGCGTTGATACCGATTTTGGTTTGCATCGCTGTGTATATCTTTTTCTCGACTTGCTCAACTTCGCGCACTACGTCGAAGGGCATGTCGGGGTTGATTTCAACTTGGATTGTGAGTTGGTCGATGTTGTCGAAACGGTCGACGATGATTAGGTAGTGCGGCAGGGTGTCGCTCATCTCAAGCAGCACGCTTTCGATTTGCGAGGGGAATACGTTTACGCCGCGGATTATCAGCATGTCATCGGTGCGTCCGCGGGGCTTTTCCATGCGCACGGTTGTGCGTCCGCATGAGCATGTTCCGGCGTGCAGCGTCGTTATGTCGCGGGTGCGGTAGCGGATAAGCGGCAGTGCTTGCTTGGTTATGCAGGTGAATACAAGTTCGCCGGAGCTTCCGTATGGTAGTATCTCCATTGTGTCAGGGTTTATTATTTCGGGATAGAAGTGGTCTTCGTTGACGTGCAGACCGTCTTGGCATTCGCACTCGAAGGCTACGCCGGGACCGATTATTTCGGATAGGCCGTAGATGTCGTAGGCTTTTATGCCTAGGCGTTCCTCTATCTCCTTGCGCATGTTTTCCGTCCACGGTTCTGCGCCGAATATGCCGGATTTTAAGGCTAGGGTGTTTACGTCTATGCCTTTGTCGGCTAGGGCTTCGGCTAGGTAGAGTGCGTAGGAAGGGGTGCAGGCTAGCATTGTGGGGCTGAAATCCTGCATTATTTCTATTTGACGGCCTGTGTTGCCGCCGGAAACAGGTATCGCGGTCGCGCCGAGATATTCCGCGCCGTAGTGTGCGCCTAGACCGCCTGTGAATAATCCGTAGCCGTATGCGATTTGGATTATCGACTTATTGTCGCCTCCTGCGCCTGCCATTGTGCGCGCCATAACTTCCGACCATGTTTCAATGTCCTGTTTTGTGTAGCCCACTACGGTTTGCTTGCCTGTAGTGCCGCTGCTTGCGTGAACGCGTACGACTTCATCCATTGGCACTGCAAAGAAATTGTAGGGGTAATTGTCGCGCAAGTCCTGCTTGTAAGTGAAGGGGAGCTTGGTTAAGTCGGCAATCGACTTAATATCCTCCGGCTTAACTCCCGCTGCGTCCATTTTGGCGCGGTATGCGGCTACATTGTCGTAGACGCGTTTTACAGTATCTCTCAAAAAGCCGGATTGCAGCTCGGTAAGCTGCTCGCGCGGCATGGTTTCACGTTGCTTATTCCAGATTCCCATGTAAACTCCTTAGAAAGAAATTTAATATGTGTAGCCTAGTTCAAATGCTTTCAGGTTTACATCTAATGTCGCGGGCTTTACGCTCGCAGTGATTGCCTTCTCCCATTCGTTGATTGGGATATTCATGCTTTTTGCCAATGCGCCGAGCATTACGAGGTTGGTCGCTTTTGCGTTGCCTGCGGCTTTGGCGTGGCTTAGTGCGTTTACCATGTGGATGTTTATGCCTTTGTGCGACAGCTTAACGGCTATGTCTTCAGGATACTTCGTTTGTCCGCTTACTACCGACATGGGCTTTATCATGGTGTGCGCCATAAACATAGTGCCGCCTTTTTTTACATAGGGCGACCAGCGGTAGCCTTCAAGCATTTCAAAGGCTACAACATAGTCCGCGCAGCCTTTTTCCACCAGCGGCGAATATACCTTTTTGCCGAAGCAGAGGTATGTTGAAACAGAGCCGCCGCGCTGCGCCATTCCATGCACTTCGCTTATTTTAACGTCCATGTCCATTGCGAACGCCATGTTGCCGATTATGCGCGATGCAAGCAAGTTGCCCTGTCCGCCCACGCCTACTATCATTATATTTGTATTCATATTATCAAACTCCTATTGCGCCGAATTTGCATACGCGTGAGCATACACTGCAGCCGTTGCAGATTGCTTTGTCGATGGAGATAACAGGTTTGCCGTCCTTGTTTTCGCAGGAGATGGAAGGGCAGCCGATCCGTAGGCATACGCGGCACGACTTGCATTTGTCTTGGTCTATGCTGTACGCTACACGCCCTTTGAAGCCTTTTAACAGTATGCAGGGTGAGCGCGCGATTATTACCGATGGCTCGGCGCGTTCGGTTTCTTCCTTTATAATGCGCTCCATTGTGTCCATATCGAGTGCGTCGGCTACGACTACATGTTTGCAGCCGCAGGCGCGGCACATGTCTTCTAGGGATAGCTGATTTGTAACTTCGCCGCTTAAGGTTTCGCCCGTTGAAGGATTTGGTTGGTGTCCTGTCATGCCTGTGGTGCTGTTGTCGAGTATGATTAGGGTTAGGGGGCTGTTGTTGTAGACGGCGTTTACTAAGCCTGTGATTCCGCTGTGTACGAAGGTGCTGTCGCCGATTATGGCTACTACGTCTTTGGGTTCTGCTCCTGCTTTGATGAAGCCGTGCGCCATGCCTATGCTTGCGCCCATACACAAGCATGTGTGCATACTTTCAAGCGGCGGCAATGCGCCTAATGTGTAGCAGCCGATGTCGCCTGTTACAATCTTCTTGTTTTTGCTTAGGATATAGTGTACGCCTCTGTGGGGGCAGCCTGCGCACATTACTGGAGGGCGCATTGGCAGTTGCTCGTCCACTGCGATATGCTCCGGCGTAGGCTTGCCTTGCAGCTGATTTAGCATTGCCACGGTGTATTCGCCGCACATCGGCAGCTTATCCTTGCCGATAACATTTATGCCAAGCTGCTTGCAGCGTTCTTCGACAATAGGCTCAAGTTCCTCGATAACATAAACTGTGTCCAAGTCCTTGCAGAAGTCGAGCAGGAGTTTATCCGAAAGCGGATTCACTATGCCAAGCTTCAAGAACCACGCGCCGTCGAATGCTTCGCGCGCGTATTGGTAGCATATGCCGCTTGCAATTACGCCTACGCTTGTGCTGCCTTTTTCAATTGGATTGATTTCGGCAGTTGCAGCGTATTCTGCAATTTCGCCTGTGCGCTTTTCAACGAATACATGGCGCGGACGCATGAATGCAGGCATTGCCACGAATTTGTGAGTGTTCTTGAAATAAGGGTCGGGTGTGTATGCTTCTCTTTCTTCTATATTAACTATGCTTTGGGAGTGCGCAACTCTTGTGGTGATTCGCAGGATTACAGGGGTGTCGAAACGCTCGCTTATGTCGAATGCAAGCTTTGTGAATACTCGGCACTCCTCGCTGTCGGACGGTTCTAGGCACGGCACTTTCGCTGCGATTGCAAGGCGGCGTGTGTCTTGCTCATTTTGGGAGCTGTGCATACCTGGGTCGTCGGCTACGATTACAACTAAGCCGCCGCCTACTCCTGTGTAGCTTGCTGTGAATAGCGGGTCGGCAGCTACGTTTAAGCCTACGTGCTTCATGCAAGAAGCTGCACGCGCGCCAGATACGCTTGCGCCTGCCGCAACTTCTAAGGCAACCTTTTCGTTGGGCGCCCATTCGGAGTAAATCTCGGTGTACTCCGACACATACTCTGTGATTTCAGTGCTGGGCGTTCCGGGATAGGAGGAAACGACAGCAACGCCGGCTTCATATAAGCCGCGCGCAATCGCTTGGTTGCCCAGCATTAATTGTTTCTTTGACATATCTTCTCCTTATTTGCTTTCTAATGTTCCGATGACGCGAACGCTTCCGCCCTTTTTGAATGAGCCGGAGCAGTTGTACGCCCATTTTCCGGCGGACAGCTGTATTTCCTTGGTGGATTCGCCGGCGGCGAATGTGTAGCGCGTTTCCTTGCCTGATGGATCGAACAGGAAGAAGTCGACTGAACCGTCTGTTATTTCGGCGTTTATTTCAAGTATTAGCTTTTGTCCGCTGCTTGCGTTGAAAAATCCTGACGCAGCTATGTTGGAGGTGTTCGTGCTTGTGAGGTCTATTACTGTGCCGCTGTCGGATTTGGAGCGTTCGGTGATTCTGTTGATTATGGGGTAATCATCGGTTGTGACTTCAATGAGGTTTTCTTTACCGTCCCATTTTACGCTGTGTCCCAGATATTCCAGTACGTCGCGCAAGGGCATGTACATCTTCGCGTCTTTTTCGCCTTCCATTTGTACGGAAACGATGGGGCTGTTGAGGGATATTGGCATTCCGTCGATTTTTAAGCGTGCGTTGGTTGCGGCCGCGGATTTTATGCTGTTTGCCGCGAATACCGTGGAAACAATTGCCGCACCTGCGACTAAGCCTAGGGCTATGCTTTTTATATCGAATTTCTTCATAACACAACTCCTATATTAGTTTGTCAAAATGGTCACGCGCTTCGCTTTACCCATTTCGCGTGCGATTGTTTTTGGGGGTACGATTTGTACTTTTAGGTTTAAGCCTGTTACTATTTTAAGCTTGTATTTTACTTGCTTCTCTAAGCCTTCAAGCTTGGCGTAGGATTCTAGGACACTTGCGTCTTGCAGCTCTACGATTACCTTTACTACGTCCTTGAAGGTACGGCGGTCTACCTCGATGTGGTAGTGCGGTGATATTTCGGGAATGTCGGCTATCGCTACGCCTATTTGTGAGGGGAATAGGTTTACGCCGTGGACAATTAGCATGTCGTCGGTGCGTCCTGCTACTTTGCCCATGCGCATTAGTGTGCGTCCGCATTGGCACGGCTCTTCGGTTAGGTAGGTGATGTCTTTGGTGCGATAGCGCAATAGGGGTAGGCCTTGCTTTGTTATGGTGGTTATTACGAGTTCGCCTGTTTCGCCGAGCGGTTTTACCTCGCCTGTGTCGGGGTCGATTATTTCGGGGTAGAAGTTATCTTCATTTATGTGAAGTCCGCAGCGGTGTATGCACTCGCCGCTTACGCCCGGGCCGATTATTTCGCTAAGTCCGTAGTTTTCTGTGGCGAATACGCCGAGCTTGTCTTCGATTGTGTTGCGCATGTCGTCGGATAGGCTGTCCGCACCGAGCAGGGCAATTCGCAGCTTTAGGTCGGATTTGGAAATGCCGCTGCCTTCTATTGCTTCGCCCAACACTATTGCGTATGATGGGGTTGCGATTAGTATAGTCGTGCCGAAGTCGCGCATTAGCATGAGTTGCTTTTCGGTTTGACCGCTGCTCATTGGGATTACACTTGCGCCGATGTGTTCCAAGCCTTGGTGCAAGCCGAGTGCGCCTGTGAATAAGCCGTAGCCGAATGCTACTTGCGCTATGTCGTCAGGCGTTGCGCCTGCCATTACGCATAGGCGTGCGACGCATTCCGTCCACATTGCAAGGTCGTCTTTTGTATAGGCGACAATCGTAGGCTTGCCTGTAGTGCCGCTGCTGCCGTGTATGCGCACGATTTCGCGCATTGAACGCGCAAGCAATCCGAAGGGGTAGTTTTCGCGCAGGTCGTCTTTTACCGTGAATGGGATATTCTGTAAATCCGAAAGTGATTTAATCATGCTCGGATTAAAACCAATTGCTTCGAGCTTTGCACGGTAGAAGGGCACGTTGTCGTAACAGTTTGCGACTGTCGCTTTCAAACGCTCCAGTTGCAGCGCGCGCATGTCCGCACGCGACATTGTTTCTATATGTTTATTCAGCATGTAGTCACTCCGTTTAAGATTTCGCGGGCTGCGGATTCTTTGTAACTGCACTCACCAGCGGCACGATTATCAGCGAAGCAAGCATTGCCGCGCTGCCGAATGTTGGCGATAAGCCTTGCGCTGCCTTGAAGCCTGCCGCGAAGGTTTCGCCCGCGAGGGTGGTGTACAGTATGCAGCCGCCGACTATAGCTATGCCGCAGAGTAAGCCCGCCCATGCTCCTGCTTTTGTCGTGCGTTTGCCATATAAGCCCCACACGTACGGTCCGATAAATGAGCCGCTCACTATGCCCCATGAGAAGGACATCAGCCCAATGATGAAGCTTATCTTAAAGCAAGCAATCGCGAACGAGAATCCGATGAAGACTATGCAAAGAATCTTGATTACCACGAGCCTGTGCTTTTTGTCCATGTTCGGGAAGTATACGCCCACGAGGTCAACAGCGATAGCTGAAGCTGAAGTGAGCACCACCGACGAAAGCGTGGACATACTAGCAGAAAGCACAAGCAGCAGTATAACGCTAAGCAGTATGTTCATAAGGAAGTTGCCGCTTAAAGCCGTAACTAATACCTGTGGCATAACCTTGTCGAAGCCCTCTGCCGGAACTGTGTTGTTTAGGTAAAGTCTGCCGAAAACGCCTACGAGGTATGCGCATACGCCTACCAAAAAGGCAAAAGCTGTCGAGATAACCGTTGCACGTTTTATTGATTGCGTATCTTTTATTGCGTAGAATTTGTGAATCATCTGCGGCAAGCCCCATGTGCCTAAGCTTGTCAGGATTACGAGGGATAGTAGGTTAAACCATTTGTCGCCGCCGAAAATGTGCGTGAGGTTGCCGCCTTCGGGCAGTGCTGCAATTTGCGACAGTCCGTTCATCAGTCCGCCCACGACGTCGTTGGCTAGCACGAAGTATGTCATTACGACAACGCCGATTATCATTATTATGCCTTGAATGAAGTCGGTTATCGCTGTAGCTGTGTAGCCGCCTAAAACTAGGTATATCGCGGTGAGGATTGCGATAAAGAGCATCAGGTAGTTTTCAGACATTGCAGGGAAGATGGAGTTGAAGAGGTAGCCTAAGCCCATGTAAACGCTAGCCGCGTAGGGGATTAGGAATATGAAGATGATGAGTGCTGCATACACCTTCATGTTTTTGCTGTTGTAGCGACCCTCGAAAAATTCGGGCATGGTTTTTGCGCCGAGCTTATGTGTGAGATCGCGGGTACGCTCGGCTAGCACTAGCCATGCCAAAGCTGAGCCAAACATTGCGTTGCACACGCCAATCCATACGGTGGATAAGCCGATAGTCCAGCCTAGTCTGCCTGCGTAGCCGATGAATATTACCGCCGAGAAATAGCTTGTCCCGTACGCAAACGCGCTTATCCACGGACCAACGCTGCGTCCGCCCAATAAAAAGCCGGTCATAGTCTTGGTGCTATGTCTGCTTCTGTAGCCTATGTAACCCATGCTTATTACAAAAATTGCCAACATTGTTATGCTTATCGTCTGTAACATAAATTACGCCTCTCTGTTTATGGGGCGTAACGAATACGCCCCATTATTTTGGTATTAAACAACGATGTTGATTATTTTGTTTTGTACTACGATGAATTTTTTAATTTCTTTGCCGCCGATGAATTGGATTACTTTTTCGTTGGCTAGGACTAGCGACTTGATTTGGTCTTCGGTGCTTCCGTTGGGTATTGATATGCGTTCGCGAAGCTTTCCGTTGATTTGGACTGGCATTTCTACGATGTCGTCGATGGTTTTGGCTTGGTCGTAGGCCGGCCATGTCGCAAGCGACAGCATGTCGCGTTCGCCTATGCGCTGCCATATCTCGTCGGTGACGTGTGGGGCGAATGGGTTTAACATGCAGAGCAGGGCTTTGTATTCACCCTTGGTTATGCTGCCGACTTTGGCTACGTCGTTGATGTAGCTCATCATGCAGGCAACGGCTGTGTTAAACTTCATGTTCTCGATGTCTTCCGTCACCTTTTTAATCATCTTGTGAGTCGCGGATTCGAGCTGCTTGGAGTAGCCGTCCTCATTATTCATTATATCATATAAATCCCACACGCGCTGTAGAAATTTATGGCAGCCTTTTAAGCCTTGGGTGCTCCATGGCGTGGTTTGGTCGTATGCGCCGATGAAGCACATGTAGGTGCGGTAGCTGTCCGCGCCGAAGTTGTTTACTATGTCGTCGGGGTTTATTACGTTGCCGCGGGATTTGGACATCTTTTGTCCATCCTCGCCCAGAATCATGCCGTGGGCTGTGCGGCGCGCGTATGGCTCGGGTGTGGGTACTAGGCCGATTTTGTAGAGGAATTGATGCCAGAAGCGTGAGTAGAGAAGGTGCAGCGTTGCGTGTTCCATGCCGCCGTTGTACCAATCTACAGGAAGCCAGCGTTGCATTTTATCGAAGGAGGCAAATTCCTTGTCGTTGCGCGGGTCGATGTAGCGCAGGTAGTACCACGATGAGCCTGCCCAGTTTGGCATTGTGTCGGTTTCGCGTGTGGCTTTGCCGCCGCATTTGTGGCAGGTGCAGTTAACCCACTCGGTGGCGTTGCACAGCGGCGACATGCCGTTTTCACCTACTACGAAGTCTTTTACTTCGGGCAGCACGAGGGGGAGTTCGCTTTCGGGAATTGGGATTGTGCCGCACTTTTCGCAGTGGATGATTGGGATTGGTTCGCCCCAATAGCGTTGGCGCGAGAAAATCCAGTCGCGCAGTTTGTAGTTGGTTTTGCGTTCGCCTATGCCTTGTTGCTGTAGGTACTCGGTGATTTTGGCGATGGCTTCCTTGACAGGCAGACCGTCGATTAGCGGTGAGTTTACCATTATGCCGTCGTCGGTGTCGGTGAAGGCTTGCTCGTTTACATCTGTGTCGGATTTTACTACTTCGACGATGGGTAGGTTGAACTTTTTCGCGAACTCATGGTCGCGCGTGTCGTGAGCGGGAACTGCCATGATTGCGCCTGTGCCGTAAGTTACAAGCACGTAGTCGGAGATGAAGATTGGGATTTCTTGTTTGGTTAGGGGGTTGATTGCCGCTACTCCTTCGAGTTTTACGCCTGTTTTGTCCTTGGAAAGCTCGGTGCGCTCGAAGTCGGACTTGCGCGCTGCTGCGGCTTGGTATTCTTTTACAGCGGACATGTTTGTTATTTTGCCGCTGTATTTTTCGATGAGTGGGTGTTCGGGCGAGAGCACCATGTAGGTTGCGCCGTAGATTGTGTCGGGGCGGGTGGTGAATACTTTGATTTTGTCAGATGTACCTGCCAGGTCGAAGTCTACTAGTGCGCCGTGGCTGCGCCCTATCCAGTGACGCTGCGCTTGCTTTACGCGCTCGATGTAATCGAGGTCGTCAAGCCCGTCAAGAAGTGAGCCTGCGTATTCGGTGATGCGCAGCACCCATTGGCTGATTTCCTTGCGGATAACTTCCGCGCCGCAACGTTCGCATACGCCGCCGACTACTTCTTCGTTGGCAAGTCCAACTCGGCAGCTTGTGCAATAGTTGATTGGCATTTTGGACTTGTATGCAAGCCCGTGCTCGAACAGCTTGAGGAAAATCCACTGCGTCCATTTATAATAGGAAGGGTCGGCTGTGTTGATTTCGCGTGTCCAGTCAAAGGAAAAGCCGATTGATTTAAGCTGTCTGCGGAAGTTCGCGACGTTTTTTTCGGTGACAATCGCAGGGTGAATGTTGTTCTTGATTGCAAAGTTTTCGGTTGGCAGGCCGAATGAGTCGTAGCCCATGCAAAAGAGCACATCCTCGCCTTGGCGACGGCGTTTGCGCGCAACTACGTCCAGCGCTGTGTATGAGCGCGGCGAGCCTACGTGCAGTCCGTTGCCGGAAGGGTAGGGGAACTCTATTAGAATGTAGGACTTCTTTTTGCCGGTATCTACATCACTAGCACAGTAGCTGCCCTCGGCCTCCCATTTCTCCTGCCACTTTTTTTCTATTTGATTAAAATTGTAGTCCATAATTTTCTCCATAACCGTAGGTTTTACCTAAGGTTGCTGCTGATTTGAAGGCGGAACGCATAAATGCGTTCCCTACATCAGTGTTAAATCCCAAACCTTGATTTCTCTATATGGATTGCATTTTGCTAGGGCTAGCTTTGCCGATGTGCCGCGGAATGGGGTGAATAGGTGCGACGCTTTCTCGAATGCAGCGGCAAGCTCGTCGTGCGACAGCTTTGTCGCAAGGGTAGTGTGCGGCTGCCACTTGTGCGGCTGATAGTGTCTGCCTTCGTCCGCGTTTGCAAGCGGCATTATTAGGCTGTTCAGGTACGCGTTAAGGCTGCACAAATACTCGTTCAATATCGGCGCGGCGTACAAGACATTGTTCGGCACAAACGCGCCGAGCGACGCCCAAAATATCTCGCCGCACGCGATTTTACCCACGCGCTTTTCCAACACCTTTTCAATCGGCTGCACATCGTCGCTGCAAAAGTAGCACAGCGTAAGGTGCGGCGGTATTTTTTGCTCGAGCATGTAGCTGCCGTCTACCGCGATTTCACGCATTAGGTCGAACAGCTTCTTGTGCGAGCTTTCATCAAAGTACAAAACTACGGCATAATCCATATGCTTGCCCTGTGCCTTTCGATTAGTAAGGCTGTTCTGAAACCTCAATTGTGCATACACTACCGGCTTAATTCATCTTATAAAAAGTTTCAGAACAGCTTTGCAAGAGTAGGTTTTAGAATAGGTCTAGTTTGTTTCGCTTGTTAAGTTTATCTTTTTGCCGTCTGCCCATAGGCGTTCGAGGTTGTAGAAATCGCGCGTTTCGCCGTAGAATACGTGTACTACTACGTCGACGTAATCGAGTAAAACCCATGTCGCAGAGGAGTAGCCCTCTTTGTGATAGGCAGCGTCGCCTTCTTTTTCGATTTTTTCTTCCACTGCGTCGGCTAAGGCTTTGACTTGGGTGGATGAACCGCCCTCGCATATGATGAAGTAGTCTGCTAAGGAGGATACCTCCGACACGTCGATTACTTCGATTTTAGCCGCTTTCTTTTCTTCCAGTATCTTTACGATTTTTTCCGCTAATTTGTAGCTTTCTGTCATGGTAACTCCTTAATCTAATGTTTCGTTTGCGAGTATATATTCGAGTATTTCGCCTGTGAGGGATTCGTCCTGAGGTTTGCCTGGCTCAAAGTTGGTCATTACGACTGCGCCACGTTTTTGTGATGGGTATGCTTTTAGCTTGCACTGCATACCTATGCCCCAGCCTTGCGACATGAAGAATGGCGCGCTGTCGTTGCCTAGGAATACGCCTAGCCCTACGAAGTCTGCGCAGCCGTGAGGCTTAAGCATTAGGCGCGTGTGTGCTTGGTCGAGGATAATTCCACTGTTGTCGTTGTATGAGTTTATTATGTCGAGGACGATAGTTGCTAGGTCTTTGGGTGTGCACCATAGTCCTGCGCCGTTGGGGTTGGGGTAGTGCGCACGTTTGTTTTCTACGACGTTGCCGTGCATGTCATGCCCTGATACGCAGTTTGTTGCGTCGTGAGTACGGTTGCTTTCCCAAAAGAAAACGTTGCGTAGGGCGAGTGGCTTTAGCACAACCTTGTCGATTAGCTCATACAAGCTTTCGCCGCATGTGTCTGTGATTATTTGTTCGATTACGCAGTAGCCGGCGTCGGAGTATGCGAATTGCGATTCGGGTTGGTATTTCGGTGATACTTCGCCGATGTGGTATGGGGTGCTTCCTTTTAATATATCGATATTCGCAGGGGCAATGCCTTTGATTGGCTCAAAGCTTCCATCATGGTCAAGGAATCCTGCTTGGTGCGACAGCAGACTTTTTAAGGTGACGCACTTTTTGTCCGTGTATTCATTGCTCGGGATTTTCCACGACTTCAAATATTCGTTCACATCTCTGTCTAGGTCAAGCACGCCGCATTGCGCCAATCGCATTACGCACAATGCCGTGACCATCTTTGAAATCGAACAGGCGTGGAACATCGAATCTACATGCGCAGCAATGCCGTTGCCGCACTCGATTTCGCCGAACGCCTTGCGCCATTGTATTTCACCATCTGCAAAATAAACCGCGCTCACAGCAGGAAGCCGAACTTCCCGCATACGCTCCATCACATTCATAAGCCCCTCAATCCTTTGCTAAAACAAGGTCGTTCCACATTTGAACTTGGTTTGGGTGAATTTTGCCTTTTTTGTTTGCGATTATGTCTTGAAGCACATGGGTTAATCCGTATAAAATTGCTTTATCTATTTTGTCGTACGCAAGCTTGCGCATTTCGGCAACATCGTCAAAGTTGCGCGTAGGCTCTATGAAGTCGGCGATGTAGATTATTTTGTCAAGCATAGTCATCTTGCCTCGCCCCGTAGTGTGATATGTGATAGCGTCCAAGACTTGATTGTCCGTAATGCCGAACTCGTAGCGCGCATAATAAGCCGACAGCGGCCCGTGCCACAGCTTCGGCTCTCCCATTGTTATTTTGTCCAGTCTGATTTTGTGCTTTTTCATAAAGGCTATGGCTTTGTCGCGGCTTATTTCCTTTAAGATGTCGTGGAGCGCGGCGGCAAGTGCGGCTTTGTGTTCGTCGGCTTTGTAATGTTTGGCAAGGCGGCGCGCTTCCTCGATTGTGCCGAGCGTGTGATTGTACCGCCGCTCCTTCATCATGGATTTAGCCGTTTGTTTTATTTTTTCTATGTCCATATAAACCATTCTTTTGAATATATTCGCGCACAGCGTCCGGCACAAGGTCGCCTATTGCTTGCCGCTGCTTGATTCTTTCGCGCACGGCTGTCGAGGATATGTCAATCGGCGGAATGTTCAGCACGTCGATGTGCGCTCCGCCGTTGTTATATTGCTCGATTAGGTTGAGTGTGCCTTGATTGTGCGTGCCGCGATTCACCGCGATAATATCCGTAAGCTTGAGCAGAGTTTCAAAGTCGCGCCATTTGTGTATGTCATCAATGCAGTCGTAGCCGATGATGTAATACAAATGCGTGTCGCCTAGCCTCTGCTTAAACTCGCGTATAGTGTCGACAGCGTAGCATACCTCCTCCTTGTCCGTTTCGATTGAGGAGATGGAAAAGCGGGGGTTGGCAAGCTGCGTAAGTGCAAGCGCGGTCATTGCAAAGCGATGCTTTTTGTGAAGCACCTCGTTGTTGTCTTTGTGCGGCGTAATGCCTGTGGGGACGAAGATGATTTCGTCAAGGTTGCAGTGCGCCATTACGGCTAGTGCAAGGTAGATGTGCGCGTTGTGGATTGGGTTGAATGTACCGCCGAAAATGCCTGCGCGTTTACCTGATAGACGTGCGGCTTGACTGCGGCCGCTTGACATATCACGCTTCCATTTGGATATTTGCGCATGATTTCCGTTTAGCAATGCTTCGGGTACACGTAATCCCATAAACTCAGGCGGACGTGTATACTGCGGATGTTCTAATCCTTCGCCATTGTGCGACTCCAACGCTGTAGCGTCCGGCGGCAATACTCCCGGGACTAATCGCGCCACGCAATCGGCAACCACCGCTGCGGGCAATTCTCCGCCCGTAAGCACATAATCCCCGATGGAAATTTCCTCGTCGACAATCAAGTCGATAACGCGCTGGTCGACGCCCTCGTAATGTCCGCACAGCAGCACAATATGCTCGCGCTGCGAAAGCTCCTTCGCTTTCTCTTGCGTGAGCGTTTTACCTGTAGGAGTTAGGAATACGCAGTGCGTATTCTCCTGCTTTAGGCTTTGGTAAGCGTCGTAAATCGGCTGCGGCGTCATAAGCATACCTGTGCCGCCACCATAGGGATAATCATCCGCACGCCTGTGCTTATCCGTGGAAAAGTCGCGGATATTTACAGCGTTCACCTCGACATAACCCTTGTTGCAGGCGCGTGAAATAATGCTGCTCTCGAAAAAACCGCGCAGCATTTCCGGGAAAAGTGTGAGTATGTCAATCCTCATATTCAATCCGCATTATTCTTCCCTCGAGGTCGATTTCTTTTATCACGTCCTTGATAGCAGGGAACAGGATTTGCTTGCCGTCGCTGCCCTTTACGATGTAGACATCGTTCGCGCCTGTTTGGATAAAGTCGCACATTTTGCCGATAGGCGTGCCGCGGTTTATCACTGTCATGCCGAGCAAGTCGGCGAGGTAGTATTGCCCCTCGGATAAGGCGCGGCGTTCGGCGTACACATACTTGCCCACGAATTTACGCGCGGTATCGATGTTATCGATTCCGCTCAGGGTGATGTACGCAAAGGATTTGTACGCACGAGCTTTTAACACTTCGTGCATAACTCCGTCGATCGCCGTTTCCTCAAGGTCGAGTATCTCATCTATGCTGTCGCACAGCGGCTCAACCTTGACCTCCCCTTTTAGTCCGTGAGTGTTGATGATACGCCCTATCACCAGCATATTGTCCACTATTCGGAATCGTCCTCAACATCGTCAGCGCTGTTGATGTCCACCACTATTTTCTTGGGTGAACGGCTGTTTGCCGCGCGTACGATTGTGCGCAGTGCCTTCGCGATACGCCCTTGCTTGCCTATAACCTTGCCCATGTCGGACTCGGCAACTTGCAGCGACAGCACTATCGCGTTTTCATCTTCCGACGTTGTCAGCTTGATTTCGTCAGGGCTTTCCGCCAGTGATTTTACCATATACATTAACAGGTCTTGCATCTTTTGTTCCTCCATTAATTTAAGCCTTCTTCTTGTTGATGTTATTTATCAATGAGCGAACGGTGTCAGTTGGTTGTGCGCCGTTCTTGATCCACTTGTCAACCTTTTCCATATCGAGGTTAACTTCTGCGGGCGCTTTCAACGGATTGTATGTGCCCAACTCTTCGATAAATCTGCCGTCGCGCGGGAAGCGTGAATCAGCAACAACCACTCTGTAAAAAGGCTTTTTCTTTGCGCCCATTCTTTTTAGTCTGATTTTAACTGCCATTAATTATTCCTCCTAAGAATATCTTTCTAATTTTTGTATAGTTTGTATCGTTATAGTTTAAATGTATTTTACATGAACGGCAACTTCATCTTTTTCTTGCCCTTCATCTTTCCGCTCATGCCGGACATTTGTTTAATCAGCGACTGCATTTGGTCGAATTGCTTCAGCAGTGCGTTGATGTCCTGCACGGTCGTGCCGCTGCCTGCGGCTATGCGGCGTTTGCGTCCGCCGTTTAGGATTGAAGGATTCTCGCGTTCGGCGTGGGTCATGCTTAGGATTATAGCTTTGGTGTGGTCCATCGCTTTTTCGTTTATCTCTAAGTCCTGGCCTTTTGTGAGCTTGCTCATTCCAGGCATCAAGTCCATGATGTCCTGCATTCCCATGCCTTTTATTTGGTCGAGTTGGTCGAGGTAGTCGCTTAAAGTGAAGCGGCTTTTGCGCAGCTTTTCTTCCAGCTCCTTCGCCTTTTTCTCGTCAATTGCGGCTTCGGCTTTGTCGATGATGGTGAGAATGTCGCCCATGCCTAGGATTCGCTGTGCGATTCGGTCAGGGTAGAAGGGTTCGATTCCGTCTAGCTTTTCGCCTGTGGTGATGAATTTTATAGGCTTGCCTGTGATTGAGCGGACGGATAGTGCCGCGCCGCCTCGGGTGTCGCTGTCGAATTTGGTTAGGATTACGCCTGTGATTTCGAGTTGCTCGTTGAAGGCTTTGGATACATTCGCAGCGTCTTGACCTGTCATTGCGTCAACTGTTAACAGCAGCTCGGTTATCTCTATTGCTTGCGTAATGCGCTGCAATTCGTCCATCAAGGCTTCGTCTATGTGCAAGCGTCCTGCTGTGTCGATTATGATTACATCGTTGCCGTGAGTGTTCGCGTGGGCAAGTCCATTGGTTGCGATTTGCACAACGTCCTTGTTGTCCTCTTCGGAATAAACAGGTACGCCGGCGTTGTTTCCGACAATGCACAGCTGCTTAATCGCTGCCGGACGATATATGTCGCAGGCAATCAGCAGCGGACGCTTGCCTTGCTTTTTCAGCATAGCAGCAAGCTTCGCGGAAGTTGTAGTCTTTCCCGCGCCTTGCAGACCGCACATCATTATGCAGGTAGGCGGCTTCGACGCGATATTCAGCTTGGTGTTCTGCGCACCCATAAGCTCTGTGAGCTTGTCGCGAACGATTTTAATAATCTGCTGGTCAGGTTGAAGCGACTCAAGAACATTTTCGCCGAGCGCAGTTTCCGACACCTCACGCACAAAATCCTTCACCACGCCAAGGTTTACGTCGGCTTCAAGCAAAGCCAAGCGCACCTCGCGCATACCCTCTTTCAAATCCTTCTCGCTGATTTTGCCTTTTCCGCGAAACTTCGCAAAAACGCCTGTCAGCTTACTTGTCAAATTCGATAACGCCATAATCCACCTATAATTGACGCGTGCATTTACGCGCCGCTGTCAATTCTCGATTCCTTCCACAATTTCCCTAATTGCCGCAAGCTTTAGCACAACGGGCTTCGCGATTATGTTCTGCGCGGACAAAATGCTGTCGATGGCTTCAAGCAGCGACTGCTTCTTCTCTGCAAGCCGCGACTGCTTCTCAAAAAGCCCAAGCTTTTCGTCAAGCTCAAGCAGAATAATCTCGGCACGTTTGATATTATCGCGCACGCCCTGCCGCGTAATTTCCATATGTTCCGCAATTTCGGACAGGGTCAAGTCCTCATTATAATAATAGTCGAGCGATAGCTGCTGCTTATCGGTCAAAAAGCCGCCGTACATATCCAGCAGCATAGCAATTCTATAATCCTTCGCCATTTGTAACACCAGCCTTAATGTGTAAAGCATTGCGCTTTACATCATTATAATATAATTCTAAGATTATGTCAAGCAAAATTTACGCTTGCATATAAATTACTATTTACATTATTTTGTAGTATGTTATAATATAAGATAGAAAGGTATACTTATATGTTCAGAGCTTTGCTTAGAAGCTTCAGCCACGCCATTCGGGGGCTGTGGTATTGCATAATGAACGAGAGAAATATTAGGGTGCACATCACCGCGTGCGCCTTTGTGTATTTGATTTCGCCTTATTACGGCTTTAGCCGCGCGGAGCTTACCTTAATCGCGGTAGTTGTCGCGGCCGTTGTTATCGCGGAGATGGTGAATACCGCGGTAGAGCGCACGGTGGATATGATTACCACTGAATATCACCCAACAATTAAGGTTATAAAAGATATATCGGCGGGAGCAGTGCTTATAACGGCGATATCCGCGCTTGTATGCTTCGGGCTGCTGTTTGTAAACGAAAACTTTCTTGTCATGCTGCGGGACTTGAACAACTTCCCAAAGCTTGCGGCGGCCGCAGCATTTATAGTTTCGGCATATTTTTTCATAAGAGGAAAGGTAAATAAATGAATTTTAAATCAGGTTTTATAACAATCGCAGGGCAGCCGAATGTCGGCAAGTCGACGCTGCTTAACAGCTTGCTCTGTCAAAAGATAGCAGCAGTTACAAATAAGCCGCAGACTACTCGCGGACGCATACTCGGCATTATAAATTCGCCGGGAATGCAGGCGATATTCGTAGACACTCCGGGATTGCACAAGGGCAGGAATAAGCTTGCCGCGCATATGCAGTCGACCGCGACCGAAAGCATGGGCGACTGCGACATACTCATCTACATGGTGAGCGCAACAGAAAAAAAGCCGCAGATTGACAACGAGATAATCGCAGGGCTAAAGGGCAGCAACAACATTTTAATCATCAACAAGGTTGACGCAGTTGAAAAGACGCTGCTGCTTCCGATAATCGACAGGCTTAGCAAGCTGCACAACTTCGGCTTAGTGCTGCCTATGTCGGCGAAAAATCCCGATGAGCGCAGCACGAAGACGCTGCTTTCGTATATCGAGGAGAATCTACCTGAAGGCGCGGCGTATTATCCCGAGGACGCATTCACTGACCAAACGGAGCGTTCGCTTACGGCGGAGCTTATCCGCGAAAAGCTGATGCTGCTTACCCATGACGAGCTGCCCTACGGAATATATGTAAACATCGACAAAATGCAGTTCAACAAGCAAAAGGACTTGACTACAATAGAGGCGACAATAGTCTGCGAAAAGCAAGCGCACAAGCCGATTGTTATAGGTAAGGACGGCGAAATGTTAAAGCAGGTAGGCAAGCTTGCCCGCGCCGACATTGAGCAAATGCTGGGCGGCAAGGTATTCTTGCAGCTGTGGGTCAAGGTGGACGAGGACTGGCGCGACAATTCGCGAAGGATAAAAGAGCAGTTTGGAAATTGAGGTGAGGGCATGAACAGGTACACATTCACCATCGATGGGCAAGAATATTCCGTCGTCAGCGACGAGCCCAAGGAATACCTGCAACAAATTGAAAAGTATGTAAACGCAAAAATCAACGAGCTTTTGCAAGCCGACGCAAGAATGAACGCGCACACAGCGTCAGTTTTGGCGTGCATTACGCTAACGGACGAACTTTTCAAGGGCAACGAAGCCTCCGACCACATCCGCAAGCAAACCGCAGGATATATCGACGAGCTTTCTAGGGCGCGCGATGAAATCCGCCACCTCACGCAGGAAGTGAGTAAGTTGAAGAAACAAGTATAGGGGCGTATGATGTACGCCCCTACTAATTTTCAGTGATGCCTCTTCTTCGCATAAGTCAAAACAATGTTGCGGTTCGCCATGTTCTCGAGCTCGTCGTCAAGCGGCTCGATGTCATATTCAGGGTCGGAGCGGCGTACGGCTTGCTCTAGGTAGTAGTCGCACAACTGCGGATTCTTGGGAAAGAGTGGACCGTGGAGGTATGTGCCTAGTATGTTCTTGCACATTACACCCTCGGTTTTGTCCTTGCCGTTGTTGCCGTGACCGTGGATTATTTTGCCCATTGGGTCGTGGTCGTTGATATAGGTACGCCCGGCGTGGTTTTCAAAGCCCACTATCGGCGTGCTGAACATGGGGCTTTTTACGATGACGTTGCCGATCAGGCGTGTGCTGCCTGCTTCGGTATAGATGTCAAGCAGGGACAAGCCTTCGATTTTGACGTTGCCCATTTTGTAGTAATGCCCCAAAAGCTGGAAGCCGCCGCATATCGCGATAATCACGCCGCCGTCCTCGGCGTAATACGTGATGTCGTCTTTATATTGCAGCAGCCGTTTGCCTACTAATTCTTGCTCGCGGTCGCTGCCGCCGCCTATGAAAACCATGTCAACTTCGTTGAAGTTGATGTCGTCGTCTAAGGTGTAGCGGCGTACCTCGAGGTCTATTCCGCGCCACTTGGCGCGTTTTTGCAGCGTGATTATATTGCCCCTGTCTGCGTATAGGTTGAGCAAGTCAGGGTATAGGTGCGCCAATACAACCTTAGGCATCTTGTTCGCCTTGCCACTCGGATTGCTCCTGCGGCTGTTCGTCGGTTTTTTCAATTAATTCGTCGTAGATGTTGAACTGCTCGTCGTGGAAGATGAAGGAAAGCTTGTTGTCCTGCATTTCCTGCACGGCGATTCCTACCGCCTTGTCTTTGTCAATATTCGGGGGTAAGTTGTTATCGTCCGCGATTTGACGCGCACGCTTCGCCGTTGCGATAACAAGCGAATAGCGGCTGTTCACCTTTGTAAGTAAATCTGAAAGTGCCGGATAAATCATAGTTGCAACCTCCTGTTGATGTCGTGCAGACAATAGTTAGAGCGGCGTTTTGCCGATAGCAAAATGGCCTGTATCTCGGTGACTGCCTGCTCCACCGTGTCGTTTATCACAATATAGTCGTACTCGGGCATTACGTTTAGCTCGTGCATGGCTTTGTCAAGCCGCTTTGTCGCGGCCTCCACGCTTTCGGTGCCTCTGCCGATAAGGCGTTCGCGCAGCGTTTCAATGTTGGGCGGGGCGATGAATATGGTGACGCACTCCATCTTCGCCTTGACTTTCAGTGCGCCTACTGTTTCGATTACAAGGACTACGTCCCTGCCTTCGTTTAGTTTGTCGATAATAGGCTGTTTTGGTGTGCCATAATGATTATTGACATATTCGGCGTATTCCAACAGCTCATCGTTTGCTATTTTATTCTGAAACTCCGGCTTTGATGTGAAGTAGTAGCTTACTCCATCAATGTCACCTTCTCGCATTGGGCGGTCGGTCGCGGAGATGGATTTAAAGATGTTGGGGTCGGATTGCAGCAGTCGTTGCACGACTGTGTCTTTGCCTACGCCGCTTGGGCCTGAAACTACAAGCAGTATTCCCATTATTCGGCTTCCTCCTGTTCAGGCTCGATTGCGTATTCTTCTGTTTCGTTTTCAACCATTCTGTTGCCTATGGTTACGGGCTGATTGGCGCAGAGTATTACGTGGTCGCTGTCCATTATGATTACGGCTTTGGTTTTGCGTCCGCGGGTCGCGTCGATGACTTTGCCTTTGGCGCGCGCTTCGCTTATAATGCGTGCTATGGGCGACGATTCGGGCCGCACCATTGCAATCATTCGCTCGGCGGAAATCAAGTTGCCGTAGCCAATACTAATTAACTTCATAGTCCAAATATTCCTCTAAATTCTCGTTGTCTACAGGGTTGAGCAGGTCGGTGTAAAAGCCGTACGCACCCTCGCCTTTGTATTTTATTATATCGTTTGGTTCGTTTAGTGTGTGAAGGTAGATTTTGATTCCTTTTGCGTTGTACATCGCGCCGAATATGTCGGTGTATGCACCGTAGTACATGCACACTACATTTATTCCCTTTTCTACGCAGTATTCTACTATTTTTTCGTGGTCGTGCTCCATTTGGTAGAGAGTGAGGATTACATCGTCGAATACGCCTAGGCCGCTTACCCATTCGTAAGTGTCGTAGTCGTACGCCTGCGGAATTATGCGGCGGACAAGTTCAGGCTCATTGCGCAGGGTGTCGCGGATTTGGTTTATCGCGAATTTGTACTGCTCCATGTCCTTATCCTTGGTGTCAGTGACGATGTAGAAGTCGGTGTACTCGCGCATTAGGTTGGCAATGTCATCGATAGACAAAGCCGTGTACTTGCTCATTATCTTGGTGGCACGGAAGGTTTCGCTGTCAACGCTTGGAGCTATATAGCCAGGGTATTTCTGCTTTAGGTTATCGTATGAGGATTTGTACCAATCGTGCCGCGCCACAAGTATGCCGTCGGCCGCGCGGATTAAGTCTACCTCGAAAACGCGTATGCCGCGCTCGTAGTTGTAGAGGAAAGCCTCCTTGGAGTTGGTGTAGGGTATTCCTTCTACGCTCCCCATTGCGTGAGATACAAGCTTGTAGTTGTCATACCAATTGCCGCTCGCCGTGGTGTTGTACTTGCCCCTGCTCTCGCTCGGAGCGCAGGAGCATAACAATATCGCAGCAAACAACACTATTGCAAAAACCTTCATCAGCTCTCAACTAAAGCGCGGCGCAAATTCTCGGCATAGCGCAGCATTTTTTCCTCGCTTATCACGCTGTCCATGAAGGTCATGCCGTAGGGTGCTTCTTCAACCTCGGCGATAACTTTATCCTTGCCAAGCTTTTGCGCAGCTGCCTTAAACACGCGCATATCCTGCAAGCCTTCGCGGAATACCTCATGGCGCACGCTGTCGATTACGCAATCATCTCCCGGATATACAACGAATGGGTCGCCTGCCGGGAATGCACATTCGCCGTCCGTCACTTTATAAGGGTCGATTACTCTCATGGATAGGCACGAATTCCAGAAATTGTAACCCCACTGCAAAAATCCAGCTATGTCATACTTGAACATTTGATATCCCAATATGCGATTGCGCGTGTGCGCAAAGCACATGAAGCGGTTGGACACACCTACAGACTGTCCGCAGCAATAGTATGTCCATAAATCCTTAATCCCCGCTTCGATAAACGGTTCGATGTGATTGCTTGCAGGAATCGGTGTGTCTACCAGTCCTTGCTTGTATATCTCGATGGACGACAGCGCGTCTATCGTCTTAAAGCCGCTTGTGTACTTTCGGATAATGTCGCCGCACGCTTTGTAGTGTGGGATATTGTCCTCGCTCGGCTCATCGGAAATGTGGAAGTAGGATTTATCCGCTACGCCCTTATCGCGCAAGTAAGCTGTAAGCTTGGGAAGCAGCGCACCCAGGAACGCCGCGTATTCCTCCCCTACGGAGCTGCTTTCCCAGCCGAAAATTCTCTTGTACTCACCGTTCACCGTCGCCATAATCTTGGGGCAAAACTCCGCGCCCCATTGCGTGAACAGGTGCGAAATCTCGAAATACTCAATGCCGCACTTCTGCGCAAGCTCAATCCATCTGCCTAACTTATCAAAATTAAAGCTGTAGCCGTTATCGACTTCCACATCAATCAACTGCACAGTCGGACGCTCTGTGCCTACAGCAGTATCAAGCGCAGGAGTGAATATCGGCGTAAGTATCATGTTTCCGCCATGCTCTGCGTAGTTCGTAAAGTATTTCGCCAGAAGCTGCCAAAACTCCTCCGACATAGCTTTTACGCCGTGACTGTTCATTATGCAGTCGCAGTAGAACCACGTTGTGTAGATGAGGTCGCCTTTGCCGCTTTTCGCGTTTAGCACCTCGACTGTGAAGGTCGTTTCGCCAATCACTTTGCCTTCATATGTGAAACGTACGGTTATCGGATATTTCCCTGCTTTATCTACGCCGCTAACCGATACCCATAGCGCGCGCCATGTATTAGTCGCAGCGCACACGCCGTAATCGGTTATAGGCAGCAGTGGGTCGGGATATATAGCTGCGCCTTTGCGAATAACATCAGCGTCAGCGTCCTTGTACATACTAAGCGTCGCAGGCACAAGCCCTTCCTCGCGCACGCAAACATTCGCCGCGATAGGAGAATCCACCTCAATTTGAATATTTCGCATAGGATAATCCGTAGCGGTATACGCGATTTGGTAAGCGAAAACCTCGTCCATCACCATCACGCCCGAATCCGCAACTATACCCTTGGGCGTTTCATCAGGCATTATCTTAGAAAGCGACGACTGCAATTTTAATTCAATCATATATACCCCTCTAAATTATTTGCGAATTGTGAACAGTCCGTTGGTAAAATCAGGGAACGCCTGCGGCATACCTCCGCAAGCAATCGAAGCCTCGGATAAAACCGAAACCGCAAGCCACGTAGCGGTATCGTACACATCTATCGGCGTAGTCTTTCCTTCCATCACGCTCTCGAAAAACGCACGCAGCACGAGGAAGTCCATACCGCCATGCCCTCCGCGAATGCCCTCGGTTTGATACCACTGCCACAATGGGTGCTCGTACTTTTCCATGTAAGGCTTAAACGGCTCCCACTCATGCTGCACAGGTGATATGCCGTCGAGGTAAATCGACGCATTGTCCTCCATATAAATGCCGCCCGTACCTTGCACCTTCAAGCCGCGCGAATACGGCCGCGGCAGCGTAGTGTCGTGGGTCACAACAACAGTTTCGCCGTGCGCACACTTTATCACGGTAGTCACAACATCTCCGACAGTGAAAGTTTTGCCTGCAACGCTGCTGTTAGGCTTATTCTTTTTCACCCAATCAACCAATCCCGCAGATTTACTCGCAGTCGATGTCAGCGAAATAAAACGATTACCTCTGTTTATGTTCAGCATCTGCGCGACAGGACCTAGCCCATGCGTCGGATAAACATCGCCGTTTCGGTGCATGTAGTTGTCGATGCGATAGTGTCCGCTATCCCAGCCGTTGCCTACCTCATCGCGCAAGTCGTGCAAATATCCGCAGCCCATATTCACAAGCTCGCCGAAAAGCCCCTGCCGAATCATATTCATCAGCGCCATTTCCTCGCGCCCATAGCAGCAGTTTTCAAGCAGCATACATTGCTTGCCTGTTTCCTTATGCGTGCGAATTAACTCCCAACATTCCTCAAGCGAAGCCGCGCAGCCCACCTCGGTGGCCACATGCTTACCTGCCTTCATAGCGTCAACGCATATCATCGAATGCGTCTGCCACGACGTCATAACAATCACCGCGTCTATATTATCCTGCCGAAGCATTTCGCGGTAATCGGTATACCCACACGGCTTGTTCCTGCCTGCCTTAACAATATTCTCGGCGCAAGCCTCAACTTTACCCTCAACCAAATCGCACAGCGCGACAATCTCAATATCGCCCATGCCGAACAAATTCTCCGTCATGCCATAACCGCGTCCGCCTAAGCCTACTATTGCAACATTCAGCTTTTCCATATCCGCCCCCTGATATAATTGTCAATTAATTGACAATCGACAATTATATATTGTGATTTTGAATAATTTGTATTATAATGGGATTATGAAATATTTAAAGTTTATTGCGGTGATTCCGATTGCTGTGTTTATATACCTGCGGCTTAGCAGCGCGTTCGAGCTGCTGTTTGACGCGCCGTTATTTATTGCTTTCCCGATAAGCCTTGCCCTTGCGTGGGCGTATTGCTTCTGCCATATTCTGCTGCAAAAGCGCGACAGCGTGTACAACTACGCAGTCGGAATCGCAGCGGCGGCATTATTGCATAATTTTATTATAAAGGATTTCTTTGTAAATTACAATAGTTTTTATTATGTGACTGCGGTGGTTGGGGCAGGGTTGCTGTTCGGTGCGTACATGTGTGTGTTCGGCATTAAATGTAGGGGCGAACTGCGTTCGCCCGTTTGGTTTAAATTTGAGCCGATTGGTTTGTACTTATTTGTAATGCTTGCGGCATTGCTTAACATTGTCGCGGTCGCATACATGAACAACAGCAGTATAATTTACTTTTGGGACAATGTTGGTTATTGGGACAGAAGCGTCGAGCTTGCAGCGGCTTTGTCGAAGGATGTATTCGCCGCCCTCGGCGACGTCGTGCAGTCAATAGGAGTGGACGACTACAACAAAGTTGCGGCATTGCCTTTCGCAATAATCGCGCTCATCTTCGGCGAAAGCAGACTTACGTTCGTGCTTGGTATTGTAAATTTGTGCGTGCTGCCTAGCGTTATCGTGCTATATCAAATTGCGCGCGAACTGTGCGATATGTACGCGGACGAGGACAACTTCCTGCAAAAGTATAAACCCTACTTTCTGTGCGGCGTGACGGTGCTTGCATTCCCAATGTTGCTGTATCTTGCGCTGCTTGGATTCGTGGACGCAGGCGGCGTGCTTATTATATTGGTGATAATAAAGCTATACATTCGCGGTCGGTACGACTACGCGTGGCTAATCGTGCTGCTGATGTTGTATCGGCGATGGTACGCGTTTTTCGCGCTGTCGTTTTTGGCAGCAGGGGCGATTGTCGCAATCGCGCGGCGGCGCGATATTGCGTCAATGCTGTTGCTTCCGCTAAGGGTCGGATTGCTGCTGCTATTCTTCTTCCAAAGCTTCGTCACAAACATACTACTGCGTAACTACGCGGCGGACTATTCTGTATACAGCCTTGGCATGGACTTAGACATACTGCTGTTTACGCGATACTTCGGCTTGGCAGCGATATTGTTCGCCGTCGTGGCAATCGTGTACATGATAAAGGATAGGCTAGCGCAAACGCTCATGTTGCAGCTCATCTTATGCTTCGCCGCATTCACATACGTACAAACGCACGGACAGCAGCACTTACTTATGTACCTGCCCTCGCTCGCGATACTGCTAATGCTTGCGCTAATCCGCTGCCGCAACATAGGCGTATACGTCTGCGCCGCAGTATTCGCCGCTGCAATCACAGTAAACGCCTACGTCGACAAGCCGCAGCCCGAAAACATATTAAACCTACAAAACCTCTCACCCATACCCGCGTTCAGCATAACGCCCCCCACCCGGCCTGATACCGACTCACTCCTAGCCCTAGGTGCATACCTAGACGGCTTATGCGCCCGCGACAAAAAGCGCGCCTGCATAATAGCCTCCTCCTTCGTCCTCAACGAATCAATCCTAAAGCACGTCGAACCCTCGCTAAACCTCCCGCGCAAAAATCGCGACTACATCGCATTCCTCCCCTCGTCATGGAGCGAAGGCGAAACCATGAGCCTGTATTATGTAGACTACATCGTTGTATGCTCCCCTGCCCAAACGCATTTGCCCAACCAATACATTTTCTCCACCATAGCCGAAAGCTTCATCAGCGGACGCGACATAAGCAACGCCTTCACACAAATAGCCGCCTTCACCCTAGCCGACGACGTAACCGCCGCCGTCTACAAAAAGCACCGCGGCATAAGCGGAGCGGAGCAATCCGCATTCGAGCAACGCCTCGC
The DNA here is from genome assembly GCA_964479875.1 of uncultured Eubacteriales bacterium. Lineage (GTDB taxonomy): Bacteria > Bacillota > Clostridia > Monoglobales > CAYZNM01 > CAYZNM01. Next base: position 77,551 of record CAYZNM010000008.1, on the reverse strand, counting down.
TCAAGCAAAGCCATAAAACATTACCCCTAGCAATTCGCACCATATCCTCCTAATTTTTCTATCCAATTTTAAACAAAATTTTAACATTTTATTAAACGCTTGCATTTTTTTCAAGAAAGAGTTATTATAGTAGTATAAATATGTTGAAATAAGGAAACAGTTTATATAATAATTTTAGGAAAAATATGGAGGTAACATGGCTAATAGGCTTTTTCAATCAGTGATATACCAAATGCAGAATGCACTTGGCAAGCGTAAGGCCGGCGTTACCGATGAGAACGGTATTGTAGTTGCAAGCAGTGACGTTGCGCTTATCGGTGAGCGGCTTGATGGCATTATTATAGAATACGACGACAGGGAGCAGTTCACCTGGAACCACCTGACATTTAGGAGAATGGGCAGCCGCGGCAAGACGGAGTTTTTCGTTTTCTGCGACGGCGACGATGAAGTGGCAAACGGCTTTTGCAACATAATTGCTATTTCCTTAGCTCAGCTTAAACAGTTCTACGATGAAAAGTATGACAAAATTGGTTTCATAAAAAATGTATTAATTGACAATATTATGGTTGGCGACATTCGCCTTAAGGCGAAGACGCTGCACATCGCGCTTGACGCGCCGCGTATCTGCTACGTAATACGCGTACACAGCGAAGATTACCTGGCGCACGAGATAATCAAGAACCTGTTCCCGGACAAGTCAAAGGATTTTGTCGTGAGCATAAACGAAACAGATGTTGCCTTGGTTAAGGACATATCCGAAGACCACGACGGAATCGACATCGACAAAATCGCGCACAACATCATCTACACATTATCCAGCGAAACGTTGACCAACGCCCGCATAGGCATAGGCACAGTCGTGCGCAACATAAGCGAAATCGGCGGCAGCTACAAAAACGCCTGCGTTGCCCTAGAGGTAGGCAAGGTATTCGACAGCGAACGCCCAATCGTAAGCTACGAAAACCTCGGCATAGGCCGCCTAATCTATCAGCTTCCCACAAAGCTGTGCGAAATGTTCCTCGCGGAAATTTTCAAGAAGAACACCCTCGACGTACTCGACGACGAAACAATCATCACGATACAAAAATTCCTCAAATACAACTTAAACGTATCGGAAGCGTCGCGCCAACTCTTCGTACACCGCAACACCCTCATCTATCGCCTAGACAAAATCTACAAGCTGACAGGCTTAGACCTGCGCAACTTCGACGACGCAATCGTGTTCAAGGTTGCGATGATGGTAAACAAATACCTCAATTCCGACACGGTTAGTATGTAGGGTTCGCATTTATGCGAACCGAATTTTGCAACAACCCCAATTTAATATAAAAATATGATTCTATTCCAAAACGTAACAAAAAAATACGACAACGACGTAACCGCCCTTTCACGCGTTAGCTTTCGCGTGAACAGGGGCGAGTTTGTGTTTGTCGTGGGTTCATCGGGAGCAGGCAAGTCTACGCTGACCAAGCTTATCTGCCGAGAGGAAAACCCTTCCTTCGGCAAAATCTACGTCGCAGGCAAGGACATATCGCTTCTTACAAAAAAGGATATGCCCTTTTTCAGGCGCAACATCGGCGTCGTATTCCAGGACTTTAGGCTGCTGCCCAATCGTACTGTCTTTGACAATATCGCGTTCGCAATGCAGATACGCGGCGCGTCGAAGCGCGACATTCGTCGCCGTGTGCCGGAAGTTATCGCACTCGTCGGACTATCGCGCCGCGCAAAGGTATATCCGCGCGAGCTATCAGGCGGCGAGCAGCAGCGTACGGCAATCGCACGTGCGGTCGTATCAAATCCGCCGATACTTATCGCGGACGAGCCAACAGGCAACCTAGACCCTACCAACGCTGCCGAAATAATGTTCCTGCTCGACTTGATAAACAAAAGCGGCACAACAGTCCTCACCGTGACCCACTCCAAAGAAAGCGTCAACAAAATGAAGAAGCGCGTAATCGAGCTTGAAAAAGGCTTCGTCGTACGCGACGAACGCCGCGGCAAATACGGCGACCTCGCGCCAAGCATATTTTTAGATTGACAACAGCAATTCACAAAGGATAATATGACACTCAGAAACACGCGGTACTACTTCAAGGAGGGCATAAACGGATTTTTCTCGAATGGACTGATGTCGCTTGCGTCAGTTATCATCGTTTCGGCTTGCTTGCTTATTTTGGGGCTGTACATTGTGCTGTCGGTTAATGTGAACTATATCACAGAGCAGCTTGCACAAAAGTATGAGGTGCAGGTTTTCATCGACAAATCCGCAACTGCCGAAAGCACAAAGGCTTTAGGCGTACGTCTTAAAGAGATGGACAACATCCTCGACGCAAAGTTCGTATCCAAGGAGGAGGCTTTAAAAGACCTAAAGCTTAAATTCGACAAGGACAGCCATGTCCTAGACGGCTTCGAGGACGACAACCCCCTGCGCGACAGCTACATCGTCACCCTAGAAAACATCGACCTACTCGACCGTACAGTCTACGAAATAAGAATGCTCCCCCTAATCGCCAATATTAAAAACAACAAGCAGACTCTCGACAACCTCACAAACCTCACCAACATAATAAAATCAGTGAGCTTCTGGCTAATGCTGCTTTTTTCCGTTATCGCAATCTTTATCATAAGCAACACGATTCGCCTTACGCTTGCCAATCGCAAGCGCGAAATCAACATAATGAAATTTATCGGCGCGACCGATTTCTTTATAAAAACTCCCTTCATAATAGAAGGCTTGATTATTTCATTTATCGCTGTTATAATTACAATGGTGCTGCTGACGCAAGGCTACGGCCTGTTTATTATGGGGTACAGCGGCATTTTCGGCGAGGATATAAAGGTTGTGCCTATGTCCGAAGTTTTTACTACGCTGCTGCTTTCGCTTTCCGCGATGTCGGTAGTGCTTTCGGGTTTAGGCTCCGCTATATCGATTCGCAGGTATTTACAAGTTTAAGGGGTACATTGTCGTATGATGAAAAAGAAAACCGTAGTCATAATCAGTATTATCGTGCTGATTGCGTTTGCAGCTTCGATTGTGCTTCCGCTTATTTTAAGCATTGCTCGTGCGAGCGAGATAAATGATTTGTTCAACGAAATCATTGTCAATTCGTCCGAGCAGGACAATCAAGCGTTGGACAGCTTGCAAAAGTACATCGATTCGCTTAACAGCGAGGACATGAACCAGGACGTGCTCGACAGCTTGCAGAACTACATCGACCAAAGCGCGGAAACGGACGGCACTGACCTGTCCGATTCCGCGCTTGACGACTTTGTGGAGTTTATCAACGAGAAGAACAACGCAACCCCGACCCCAACTGCCACAGCCGCGCCTCAAACGCGCGAGGAAAAAATAGAGCAGCGCAAAAAAGAAATCGAGAACATACAGTACGAAAAGGGAAGCATCCAAAAGAAGATTGACGAAGTTGACCTCCGCGTAAACGAGTTGAACCTCGAAATCGACGTACTTAATCAGGAAATCGCCGACTGCGAGCTTGAAGTAGGCAAGCTCGAGCAGCTTGTAATTGCAATCGACGCGGACATAGAAACCGTGCAAGCACAGCTTGAAGAAGCCAACGAAAACGCAAAGGTGCAATACGAAGCCTTCAAGGAACGCCTGCGCGCAATGCACGAAAACGGCATAATGACCTACCTCGACATACTTTTCGCCGCCGGAAGCCTAGCCGACCTGATGGAGCGCTACGAAATTATAACCGAGCTTGCGGAATACGACCGCCACATGCTGAATAAACTTGAAGCAATAGCCACAACAATCGAAGAATCCAAGCAGCGGCTCGAGCAATATCGCGAGGACAAGGAAAAAGCAATAATGCGTCAGCGAGCGCGCATAATGGTAGCCGAATCCAAAATCGAAAAGCGCGACGGCAACATAGTAAAGCTGCACGATGTAGAATCACAGCTAGCCAACCTATACGAGGAAACCGAAGCCGAGGAACAAAAAATTCAAAACGAAATCCGCGTCCTCACCTCGCAAATCGAGGAAGAAAAGCGAATCAAAGCAGAGCAGGAACGCCGCGCACGGCAGCAGCAATACAGCGGCTCGTCCACCTCCTCCTCCATCTCCACGATAAAGGAATACAAAAGCGACAAATATTTATGGCCAATCCCGGGCTACTATCAAATAACATCATCCTTCGGAATGCGCTTCCACCCTGTACTAAAGCGAAACTCGCAGCATACAGGAATTGACGTCACAGCCGGATACGGCGTATCCGTAGTAGCAGCTGCCGACGGCAAAGTAATCAAAGCGACATACAGCGGCGCGTACGGCAACTACATCGTAATACAGCACGAGGACACCGCGACACTATACGCCCACTCCAGCAAGCTTTTGGTAAGCGAGGGCGACGAGGTCACGGCAGGGCAAACAATAATGCAGGTCGGCAGCACAGGCTACTCCACAGGTCCGCACCTCCACTTCGAGATATTAGTAAACGGCGACGCCGTAAACCCATTAATCTACTTCAACTAGCCGAATTTTCGAGGACACAATATGCAAAACAAACGGCAGATAATCTCAATCGCCATAGCAATCGCAGTAACCGCCGCGCTAACCTGCATAATCACCAGCGCGTACTTCATCTTCAACACAAGGTCAGGCGCAGATAAATTCGCAAAGCTTAACAGCGTAATCAACGCCCTCGACGATAAATTCTACCAAGACATCGACGTCGACGCAATGCTTGAAGGTGCAATCGACGGCGCAGTAAAAAGCCTGGGCGACCCCTACACAAACTACATGAACGCCGAGGATTGGGGCGAGTTCAACGAAATGATAAGCGGCAAATACGACGGAATCGGCGTATACATGTACAACAAGGTGGACGAAGACAGAATCTTCATAATCCCGATGGACAACTCCCCCGCAATTGATGCAGGCGTACAATCCCTCGACAAAATCATAAGCGTAAACGGAGTTGAAGTTTTCGCCGAGGACATGGACTATGCCCTCAACAACATTCGCGGCAAAAAAGGCACAACCGTAACTCTCGTAGTGCAGCGCAAAGCCGACGACAGCATTGAGGAGCTCACAATAACGCGCGACACAATCTACATGGAATCCGTAAGCTCCGAGGTAATCGACAGCAACGGATACATTCGCATATCCTCCTTCGACGAGCAAACTCACATCGATTTCCGCAAGCACCTAAACGAATTACTGGGTCAAAACATAACAGGCTTAATCATAGACCTGCGCAGCAACGGCGGCGGCCTAGTGGACACCTCCACCGCAATCGCAGACATGCTGCTGCCCGATTGCGTAATAGTCTACACCGAGGACAAATACGGAAAGCGCGAGTACACCAAATCCAAAGCAAGCATGGTCGACATTCCGTTGGTGCTGTTAATCGACGGCGGCACGGCCTCCGCTAGTGAAATCCTGGCAGGCGCACTACGCGATAACGGCAGAGCCACCTTAGTAGGCGAAACCTCCTTTGGCAAAGGCCTAATCCAAGCCCCTGTAATCTACGGCGACGGCACCGCCCTAAAAATCACAATCCAACGCTACTTCACCCCAAGCGGCGAGGACATCAACAAATCCGGAATAAACCCCGACGTTGAAGTAATAATCCCGCCCGAAAACTACCCATTACAAAGCCGCGACGATGACACACAGCTATACAAGGCGCTGGAAATTTTGAAAAGTAAATAATAAAATATCCGCTGCTACTCTGCAGCGGATTTTTATTTTACAAAAGCTCTTGACAAAATTATACCATTATGATATCATTCTAATATCATAATAATAAAGGAGCGGCGTATGGACAAGAAGAAGGTTGAGTATCAGGAGAGGTTGCTAAATCCGCAAAGCGGCGGCGTGATGATGACGCTTGCAATTGTTTTGTTGCTTGCGTGTATCGGAGGAATTATTTATTCGGGGGTGTCGCTGGAGAAGGAAGTTACAACGTTAGCAATCATCGAATTGGTTGCGTGCATAATCATTCTCACGTTCGTGTTCCCGATGATGCTTATGGGGCTTAAGGTGGTTAACCCCAACGAAGCGTTGGTATTGGTGCTTTTTGGTAAATACTACGGCACAATTGTAAAGGATGGATTTTTCTTCGTTAATCCATTCTGCGTCGCTGTAAACCCTACAGTTAAAACTGTAATAGGAGCAGGAGCTAACTCAATAAGCTACGGCGGAAACAAAAAGATTTCCCTCAAAGCGATGACCCTAACCAACGAAAAGCAAAAGGTCAACGACAGCGAGGGTAATCCGATTGAAATCGGCGTAAACGTAATCTGGAAGGTGGTTAACCCCACAAAAGCAGTCCTTAACATAGACAACTACAAAACGTACATCTCCACGCAGTGCGACGCAGCGATTCGCCAAGTTGCACGCGAATATCCCTACGACATAGGCGAAGGCGGCGACGAAAAATCCCTACGCGGCAGTGCGCAAGAGGTAGCGGACGAATTAACAACAGAGCTGCAAAAACGCGCCGACATAGCAGGAATCGAAATACTTGAAGCACGCATAGCTCACCTCGCATACGCTCCCGAAATTGCCGCAGCAATGCTGCAACGCCAACAAGCCGCAGCCGTAATCGCAGCAAAACAAAGGATAGTTGAAGGCGCGGTAGGCATGGTGGAGATGGCACTAAATATGCTGCACGAAAACAAAGTCGTATCTCTAGACGACGAGCGCAAGGCACAAATGGTTTCCAACCTACTTGTAGTCCTCTGCGCAAACAAAGAAGCCTCCCCAATCATAAACAGCGGAAGCATCTATTAATGTAGGGGCGAACTGTGTTCGCCCGTTTCACAATCGCAGGTTTTTGTAATCGCAGAACGGAGGTTGATATGGCGAAAAAAGAAGACGGCGACAAGAAGCAACTCTTGCTTCGCCTATCGCCCTCGCTGTGGGAAGAAATTAATCGGTGGGCGCAGGACGATTTCCGCTCCATCAATGGGCAGATCGAGTACCTGCTAACCATGGCAGTGAATCAGCGCAAAAAGAAGAAAAATAGCGACGAGCAATAAAAGAAGGAGCAGACCACGACGCCTGCTCCTTCTTTTTTATGTATATATTCCAAATTAAAATAAATAATAATAAGGCAAAATAAAGCACGATTCATCGGGGGCAAATATGAAAATAGGCAAGCAAACATATACGGCGGACGCTGTAGTGCTGGCGAATGCGGCTGTCGCAGGAAAGCTCGAGGGCGAGGGACCCTACGGCAAATACTTTGACATAGTGATAGACGATGGCTACTACGGTGAAAAGTCGTGGGAGAAAGCCGAGATGAAGCTGCAAAAGGAAGCGGCGCAGCTCGCTATGCAAAAGGCGAATATCGCGGCGGCCGACGTCGACATGATGGTCGCAGGAGATTTGCTCAATCAGTGCATAAGCTCCAGCTTTTCGGTTCGCGATATTGGGCTGCCGTTTTACGGATTGTTCGGCGCGTGTTCGACTATGGCGATGTCTATGTCGATTGGCGCGCTGTTTATTTCAGGCGGACATATGCAGCACGTATTGTGCGGCACGTCGAGCCACTTTTGCAGCGCGGAGCGGCAATTTCGCCTGCCGATGGAATACGGCGGGCAGCGTACACCCACGAGCCAATGGACAGTAACAGGCAGCGGAATGGCTCTCCTAGGCAGGGCAGGCACAGGCGTGCACGTAACTCACGTTACAGCCGGCAAAATAATCGACAAAGGCATAGCCGACGTAAACAACATGGGCGCGGCGATGGCTCCGGCCGCCGCCGACACAATAGCCGCCCACCTGCAAGACACAGGATCTCAACCGAGCGACTACGACATAATCCTCACAGGCGACCTAGGCAGCGTAGGTCACGCCATAATGTGTGAGCTTTTAGAAGCCGACGGCTACAAAACACAAAACATGCGCGACTGCGGAGTTATGATTTTCGAGGGCAACGAGCAAGTTAAAGCAGGCGGAAGCGGCTGCGGCTGCAGCGCGATAATGCTGTGCGGCTACTTCTTAGAAGAGATGAAAAAGGGCAAATTCAAAAAGATACTATTCGTAGGCACAGGCGCGTTGATGAGCCCTGTCAGCACAGGTCAAGGCGAGAGCATTCCCTCCATCGCCCACGCCGTAAGCCTTTGCGCCGAATAAGGAGGAGCTATGCAATATCTATGGGTATTTCTGGTAGGCGGCGCGATATGCGCAATAGGTCAGCTAATCATCGACAAGACAAAGCTGTCGCCTGCGCGGATTCTGGTAATATATGTAGTTTCGGGTGTAATACTGAGCGGATTCGGTTGGTATGAGCCGCTTGCCAAATTTGCGCACGCAGGCGCAACCGTGCCGCTGTCAGGCTTCGGGCACGCTCTCGCTAAAGGCGTACGCGAAGCTGTAGACAAGGACGGCTTCATCGGCATATTCACAGGCGGATTAACAGCAACCTCCGCCGGAATAGGCGCAGCATTAATATTCGGTCTACTAGCCGCATTGATAAGCAAACCGCGCGAAAAGTAGGGGACGGGTTTCCCGTCCCGAAACTTCCCTCTAATTTACATAAAATCAACCGCCGAATTTATCCGCTTCAATTTCTGTCAATATAAATTTCTGCTTAGGCAATCCGCCATATTTCGCAGCCATTTCGCCCAATAGATTCCTAGCGCAAGCAATTTGCGCCGCAGGCTCTGCACTGTCCGACAGCATTTGCTCAAGCAATGCGTATTTATCCGGAAGCGACTGCTTTATAACACGCAGCATATCCTTCGTAGGCGCACGCCATATTCCCCAAAAATCGAAAATATAATTCGCAACTGTGGTTACAATCTCTGCCATCAACAGGTTGTACGTCAGCTTATCACCGATTGCATTATCTGCGTCGTCGATAGCGTCGTTCAATTGCAGTAGCAGCATTGTAATGCGCTCGCGCGGCATTGTTTCTATTGGTATAAACACCCTGCCCTTAGCTTCCGCAGCCTTGCCTCTGTACAACTCAATGTCAAGGCCGTTGTTGTACAGCACCGACGCGTCGTTGAAGCAGTTAACTATCGGCGGGTCACCTGCGTCAACTAAGACCTCGAATATATGCGGCGTCCCCTCGAAGCAATCTATCTTAACCCCATCGATGAAGTCTATGCTATGGGTGAATCCGCCGTCTTTCTTCACAATCCAAATGTCGATGTCGCTGTTTTCGCGTTCTTCCCCTCTAGCAACTGAACCGTGCAGCAAAATGGCAATTGTATCTTCTCTTGCTTTTATATCATCTACCAATTTCTTTAAAACAAGCTGCTGTTTTGTCATATCGCACCTCGTTTCTGCAACGGGCGAACGCAGTTCGCCCCTACTAGAATCTTCCATGTTCAAGCACAGCGTCATACATCGCCTTGATATTCTCCACAGGCGTACATGGCGCAAGATTATTCGCCTCGCGCATGATGAATCGCTTCGACAGCGGCTTCACTATATCGATGATTCGCTTGGTGTCAGCGTATACTTGTTCTGGCGTGCAGTCTGTCAGTATGTCGACTTTTACGCCACCGTTGATTTTTACGTCGCCGAGTTCGCGTAATACTTTCGCGAAGTCGATAGGATACCCCGTGTCGAAATCCCATATGTTAAGTTCTTGCTGAATCATTTTAAAGTGGCGCGTAGCGTCGCCGCATAGGTGGCAGCCACCGCGTTCCTTGCCTGTAGAAAGCGCAGCTTTCAGCTTTTTGTGCATCGGAAGCACGAATCGCTCATAGTCCTTGCACGAAAGCAGCGCGATAGAATCGTCCGCAAATCCCCAGCTATCCGCTACACCCAAGCCGTATCGCTTACGCAAATACAGCACTCTCGCAATCAGCGAATCCGTCACATATTCAAGCAGCTTCATTGCGAATTCCGTGTCGTCGTATAAATCAAGCATAAACTCAGTCGTGCCGCGAATGTTGCAGCAAATTGTCAACGGTCCGTCCGAACCCATCATCGGAGGCTCATTGCCGATAGTCACAGGGCAGCCACGATACTCCATAGTTTTAGCTTTTTCCCTAAAATAATCGTGATACTTTAGCAGTTTTTGCAGGAATGCGTTATCATCAGGATTTATTTCCCGGGAAATAAATTCGTACTTGTTATCATCGTTTAAGAATGGGTGCGACACCGGAACTTCGTTTTCAGGATAATCAATGTCCGCACCGAAATAAGCCGCGTCGTAATAATTGCACGCGTCCACGAATAAACCGTAGTCATTGCCGCAGTCGCCCATATTATTGTCGGTCGTGTAAAAGTGACGGAAATAATACCAGAACGCAAGCTGCACATCAATCATTAAATCAGGGTCGTTCAAATACTTCTCATACGTAATTCCATCAGGATTTAGAGCGGGATTGCACAGGATAATGCGCGGATTCACGCCGAGTATCATCGGCATACGCACAGGATTGCCTGCGTGGTATGTATCCCACACTTCCTTCACTTGTTTGTTGTGTGCCTCATAGTCAATTACAGGCGGCTTACCAAACATCTTGTTTACATCAAGCATAGTTACACCTCGTTGTGTTTGCATATATGTTTTAGTGGGCATTGTTGGCATTTGGGTGAGCGCGCAAGGCATATGCGTCGCCCGTGGGTTATTATGCGGTGGCAAAAGTTTATTTGCTGCTGCGTTGGTACAATCGCGGCAAGCTCACGCTCCACCTTTTCGGGATTGTCACTTTGGGTCAAACCTAAGCGGCGCGATATTCTCAGCACATGCGTGTCTACCACAATCGAAGGCACGCGGAATGCTTCGGACAAAATGCAGTTTGCAACTTTGCGCCCAACTCCGGGCAGCCGCAGCAGTTTATCCATATCACAAGGCAGCTCGCCGCCGTATTCGTTTTCTATAATAGAACAAGCGGCAACAATGTGCCGCGCTTTATTTTTGTATAAGCCAATGCTGTAAATCTCTTGCTCGAACTCGGATAAATCTGCGTTCGCATAATCGGCGGCGGTAGTATATCGCTGCGACAGCTGCCGCATTACTTGATTCACGCGCTCATCTTTGCACTGCGCAGAAAGTATCACGGCGACAAGCAGGTTTATGTTGTTGCCGAACTCAAGCCCGCACTTCGCTTCGGGGTAGGTTTCTTCCAGTATCTTTAATATCTCGTTTATCATTATGCAGTTATATGAAAAATATTATTCTGTTACGCCGACGGAATCGCCGTCGTCTTGCGGCAGTGAGCTTTCTAAATCCTCCGGCATTTTGGTGCGGAAGTATTCGTCTATAAGCTTTTCGGTCGCGTTAGGCCAGTGCTGGTATACCGAAACATTGATGCCTACGCTTCTGATGTACGCTTCCTTGGGTTCTCCGGGAAGGGTGAAGCTTTGGATTTCGTCAACCTTCAAGTCCTTTAGCGTCATCGCTTGCGCCGCAACGTCGCCAAGCGAATAGTTTGTCTTTACAAACTTCTGCATTTCCTCGAATAGCTGCGGTGCTTTTAATATATTGCCGATGTTTAACTTCTGCTTTATAAGCTCGGATATAAGAGTACGCTGCGCTTCCACGCGCCCAAGGTCTGCGGTGGCATATCCGCTGCGATAGCGCATGAAGCCTACAGCATCGTGTCCGTTAAGCTTTTGCAGCCCCTTCTGCAAGCTGTAAACTTGATTGTTGTCGAGGTCATTGTAGTACATATTAAATGGTACGTCAATCTCCACCCCTCCGAGGATATCTATTATATTCTCGAATCCGGCAAAGTTTATGATTGCGTAATAGTGAATGTTAAGCCCCGTAATCGACTTCACAGCTTGAATCGTGTTCATGTACGAGCCGGAGTATCCAACCAAGTGGTTGATTTTATCGGCGTTGCCGTTGTACATTACAACTGTGTCGCGCGGAATCGACAGCAGCGCGGCAGTCTTGTTGCGGTTGTCAAGGCTCACAAGCATAATCGAGTCGGAGCGATAGTCGCCCATGTCAAGCCCAAGCAGCAGCACGTTCACCCTATCCTGAGGCGGGTCGTCGAGCAGGTTTTCATCGGTGAGGTGGATTACTGTGCCGTCCTCGTCCTCCCAATAAACGTCCATCACGTTGCCTTCTTCGTCGTACTCAATCGTATCGGGATTCACAGGGTTAAGGTCGCCGATTGTGTTGCTCTTGTCAAACAAGCTGCTCGCCATAATCACGCCGAAAAACGACGACAAGCTAAGAAGCAGCACACACCCAACTATCAAGAAGAACTTTTTCGTATCCATTATATCACCTTAATTAAATTTGCTTTTGTATTTTCGACTTTTCTATTATATAGATTGTTCCATTTTTGTAAAAATATTATTATGGTCAAGGTCGCAAACTTACTATATCACATTTTATTTGCTTTTTCAACACGATTCTACAGTTGTAACAAAAATTTAATGTAGATGACAGGGGAAATTAAAATCCCGCACAAGGCGGGACTGAATTATACGTAGTATTGCGCTTGTGCGCTCCACATTTGGCTGTATTTGCCACCGGCGGTGGATAGCTCGGCGTGGGTGCCGTATTCTTCAAGCTCGCCGTTATGGAATACTGCGATTTTGTCGCAGAATTTGCAGGAGGATAGGCGGTGGCTGATGTAGACTGCAGTTTTGTTTTGGATAAGGTGGTTGAAGTGGCTGTATATCTCGAACTCGGCGTAGGGGTCTAGGGCGGCCGTAGGTTCATCCAGTATGACGATTGCTGCGTTCTTGTAGATTGCGCGGGCGATTGCAAGCTTTTGCATTTCACCGCCGGACATCTCTGTTCCTTTTTCATCGAAGTTTTTGTAGAGGGAGGTGTTTATTCCGTTGGATAGTCCCTCGACTTTTTCGAGAATGCCTGCTCGCTCTAGGGCTAGGTTCGCGGCGGCTTCATCATAGTCGCTGTCTAGGGTGAGGTTTTCTTTTACGGTGAAAGAGAATAGCTTGTAGTCTTGGAAAACTACCGAAAGCAGCCGCATGTATTCGGCATGGTCGAACTCGCGAATGTTTTTGCCGTTTAGTAGAATCTCGCCGCGTTCAGGCTCGTACAGTCGGCACAATAGCTTGATGAAGGTGGTTTTGCCTGCACCGTTTTCGCCTACTACCGAGAGGCGTTCGCCTGCGTTTATGGTGATGGACAAGTCCTTGATTGTGTATTCCTCAGCACGCGGATACTTGAACCATACGTTTTTGAACTCGACGCGAACGTCGCTGCTTATGTTCGGCTTGTCGCTGCCGCTTGTCATTCGGCGAGGTATGTCGTGGAATTTCACGTATAGGTCTAGGTACTTGCAGCTTCGGCGGAAGAATACGAATGTACGCAGGAAATCGGATATGCAGGACGAGAAGCTGTTCGCCGCCGCGATGTACATTGTGAAGTCGCCTATGCCTATTGCTTTTGCAAATACCCTCCATGTCATGTACGCGTATACGACAATCATTTGTAATTGTAGGTTTACGTTGGTGATTCCTTGATACTTTCCGTTGAGGCTGAATAAATGGTTGAATGTGTCCAGTGATTGGTCCTTAAACTCGATGATTTTTTCCATGAGGAAATCGGTCATGTTGTATATACGCATTTCCTTTGCGATGGAGTAATCGATCGCAAGCGGCGCGTAGTAGCCGAACTTTCGGTTGATAGGGATAAGCTGCTTGCCGAACTTAAAGCTTATCTCCTGCGACTTGGCGTATATTAGGGTGTTGAAGAGCAATACAACAACTATCAGCAAAAGCACAAGCGGATTCAACAGCGATATGATGAAGGCTGTGCCGATAAGCGTAACCGTTGTTTGGATAAGACTCAACGAGCAGTGAATCATCTCGAAAATCGCGCCTTGATTGTTTACTGCGAAAAGTGCTTCTTCCTTTTGGTTAAGCACCTGGGGGTCTTCAAGCTGCTCAAAGTCTAGGTTCATGATATGCTCGCCTAGGTATAGCTGCAAACCCGAACGGAGCGCCATTCCTGCAATGTCAAGCTTTGTGTCAAAGAATTTGCCTAGCAGGCTAAGCACGCCGTTGCCGATTACAACCATAGCAATCAGCAGCACGAATACATCAACCCTGCGCGCGCCCATAAGCTCATCGATGATGAACTTCGGCATAATGATGTTTAGAAAAGGCGCGAACGCCTTCACAGTACAGCCCATAATCGCAAGCGGAATATAGGTCGGGCGCACCTTGTGCGCAAGCCCGAAAAACCTAACGGCAACCCTAACATCGTCCGACAGCGACTTCAACGAACCTTTCATGCAATCACCTCACGTTTATAATAACCGATGGAATTGCGTAAGCAATTCCATCACACCATTTCAACGAGGCTAGGATATATTAGCCTCGTTATATTATAAAGACAGTGTAACATAACATTGTTACACTGTCAAGAGGTTTTTGCAATAAATTGTTAATTAATTAAGAGCGTGCTATGCTTACTGTGCCTGTGCGTACCATTTCTTTTATGCCGTAGGGGCGCATTAGGTCGACTAGGGCTTGCAGCTTGTCGGTTGTGCCTGTTACTTCTATGGTTAGGCTGTCGGCGGATACGTCAACTACTTTGCCGCGGAAAATATCCGCTATTTGGATTATCTCGGGACGCTTGGGCGGCTCGGCGTATACCTTTATTAAGGCAAGCTCGCGGCTTACGCTTTCCATTTTGTCTAGCTGCTTAATTTTGATTACGTCAATCAGCTTGTTGAGCTGCTTCATTACCTGCTCGGCTATGTAGTCGTCGCCGTCTACGATAATGGTCATAACGGATACGGTCGGGTCTTCCGTTGTGCCTACGGTCAGGCTTTCGATGTTGTATCCTCTGCGGCTGAAAAGTCCGCTGATTTTGCTTAGTACGCCTGCGTGGTTTTCTACTGTTGCTGAAATTATATGCTTCATTATTTTACCTTCTGTTGAAGTTAAGAGCGGGCAATGCCCGCTCTTTTGTTTTTAATACTACCATGCTCCGCCTGCTGCTACATACGCATTGTAAAGCGTATTATATGCAGATGTGTAATTCGATGAACCAGAGGAGTAATTATTTATAGCATATGACGCATTTGTCAGCGCATTATAAAGCGTTGTACGCACTGACTCAGACATGCTGTTGTAGTAGGAGTTATAGTGACTTTGGGCAATGTTCAACAATGTTGAAAGATTGCCGTAATAGCCGCTGTTGTAGTAGGTGTAGATTGTGTTGATTTGTGATACGAGAGGCGAACGCCCTGCTTCCTTTATCTGGTTGATTCTTTCGATTGTCAAGTTTGTTTCAGAACCGTAAGTGCCGTTTTGCTGTAATGCTTGACGCACTTCTGCATCTCTTAACACACTTATGAAACTATTCCAAACTGTATCAGTCATATTTGTGAAGTAAGACTTGCCTAATCTTTCAAGTCTTTGAGCCTCTTTAATAACTTCGGATAAATCTGCTGTGTTTAATGCTCGATAGGCCTGCGTCATCGTAATGCGATACTCTCTTGTGTTGGTGCTTACGTTTCTGTCGGCAACCATGATGGAGAGTACGCCTGTGCGTGTGTAGTAGCCCGATGTGTTTGCCGTGGAGGAGTTGCTCCATGTTACACTTGTTGTTGTTGTTACGCCGGAGGATAATGCTATTCCGTTGGCGGTCATTGCAACGTTGGTCGGGTCGGCACTTACGGCGGTAACGTTTATGCTGTTGTAGCCGTAGCTGTAACTATAATCGTAGGAGCTTTCTAATGTCGGGAGCGATAAGTTAATCTGATACAGTGAAGCGGAGGATTGTGTCACATTTGCATTTACAACTGATGCGCCGCCTACATTTATCGAGGATAAGCCGAGGTCAGCCAGAGGCTGTGTGCGTGTTATCGAAAGGGTGTACTTCGCTGTGCGTGTGTTGTTGAGCAGCGATGTCACTGTGATTTCAACGTTTGCTTTATCGGTGGTCCAGTTGAGGTTGCTTAATGAAACTGTGCCGCTTGTATTTGCGTAAGCGTTCGCGCCTGCGATGGATACCGATACATTTTGCGTAGCAACGGGAATTGCCTTGATTTCCACTACGTTATCGGTGCGTGTAGCTTGTCTTGACAACGTTATCGCGATGTTTGTTCCTGCGATTGCTGCGCTTTCGCCGTTAACAGTTACGGAGGAGAGGTTTAGGCTTGTGTCGTCGTTTGTCACGATGAAGCCGCTTGTTGTGCCCATAACCTGCTTTGAGCCCAGTGTTGCTGTTACGCCGTTGGGGATTGTGAAAGCTTGCGGGTCGTTGCCGCTTAGGGTTACGCTTGTTTTTGTGTCAAAGTTTGTGATTGTGCCGCTGTTTGTGAAGTTGATGTTTTCAGTGTTGTTCACAACGCGTGACACCCTGCCGGAAGATGTTACATTAACAGAGCAGCCTGTTGCACCTGTTGTAAGCGTTGTAACCGAGCCGCTTACGGATACTTGCGCGCCTGTGGCGTTGGTTAAATTGAGGTTGCTCAAAGTGCCTGTTACGTTTACGTTGATTCCCTCTTGGTCGATGTGCAGGTTTGAAACTGTGCCTGCGATTGTAACATTGCTGTTCGGCTGTGTTAGGTATACGTTTTTAGTTGATTTTTTTGTGCTGATTGTTGCGTTGCTGCTGTAGACTACGATGTTGTCTATTGCGCTGTCGCGGTCTGCGGCAATGTTTACGTTGCTGTTGTTGGGCTTGTCAATGTAGACGCCACCATTGGCTGTTACGCCGTTGAGGTAGATTGAACCCGAACCGCCGCCGCGTACGATTATTCTGCCGTTTACTGTTGTTTTGCTGATTGTAACGTTGCCTTCGCCTACGCCGTCAGCGATTATTAGGTCGCCGCTGATGGTGGAATTGGACAGCGTAACGCCTGCGCGGTTGATTACAACGTTTTTGTTGTTGATTCCGCTGTATTCGCGTTGCTCGGTGCAATAGGAGCTTGCGATGTTATCGAGAAGTTGGATAGCGTGTCCTCTGCGAATGTTGCCCTTGGGGGTAAATTCGCCGCCGCCTGTGCCTTGCATGTAGCCGCTGGTCAGTGCGGCCGAGATAAACTCTGTCGCCCACGGGGATATATCCCATGCGTCGTAGAAGCTGCTTACGTTGCCGGGCTCGGATGCTTTAAGCGATAGCACGCGCCCAATGATTGTTGCGATTTGCTCGCGTGTGATTGGTGCGTTCGGCGTCATTGTGCCGTCACCGTTGCCTACAGTCGCGCCCATTGCTACGGCGCGGCGTATTACGGGGTAGTATTCCGAATCATACGGAACATCGTTAAACATCGAGATGTCTGCTTCGTCTGTTACGTTGAACAGGCGTGTTAAGTATAGGAAAAATTCCGCGCGGGAGATTTCTCTGTCGGGATAGAACACATCCCCTCTTATTGTAACAATGCCGTTGTTAATCCATTTTTCGATTACTGCGCTTGCCCAGTGACCTGATAGGTCGCTGTACTGGTCTGTCGCCGCCGCATTTGCCACGGGGGCAAAGGCCAGAAGCAGCACCGACACCAATAAAACTGCTGTTATTGCCTTGGTTTTATTGAACTTCATACATTCCACTCCTTTTTCGTGATGTGTTTCTGACGTAAAATCCTGTGTATTGTTCCTCTTGTCTTATTATACCATATGGTGCAGGATTTATTATATTAAATTTTTGTTACAAATTTAAAAAGGTGACTTGTAGGGAACGCATTTTATGCGTTCCGCTGGTGCGTCATATTACCAGAGTACGCTTGTCCATAGGAAGTTGTAGGCGGCGGAATCGACGCTTTCCCATGATTTGCGCACTAGTGCTGTGTCGCCGGATAGGTGGGTGTAAGCGGAGGATTCTTGTTCCCACTTGCGGCATACGTTGGGTGGGTTGCCGGTGGGCTTGTACGCTTGTGCGTAGGGGGTTTGCGAAAGCTTGGTGTAGCTGCTATGTCCTTGGCTGTATGCGCCGTGCTGTAAGGTGTAGTCTACGGCTGTGCGGATATTTTCGGGCTGCACGTCGTTTAGCATTAGCGCGGACGCGTCGAGAATGTAGCCGCCGCCTTCGCCTACGGTGGAGAATAGCTCGCGCATGTGTGCGTGGATTTCGTCTTTTGTGCCGCGGCAGAGCAAGTCATAGCGCAAGCCGCCGCTTATGGAAAACTTCTCTTTTAGTTGTACTGCGGTTTTTGGGTCGCCTTTGTCTAGGTGGTAGATTATGCCGTTTTCCGGAAGCTCTAGTAGGTTTTTGTAGTGCGCTTCCCAGTTGCCTTCGCTGTAGAATAGGATTTGGTGCCCGCTTGCGATTACTTCCTCGAACACAGGCTTTAGCGTAGGCCACATTATGTTGTCGAATATCTCTTGGTTGATGTAGGGTACGCAGCCGCGGTGCGCCCATATTGTGATGGGTACGTTTTTGTCAGGGTCTGCGCCGCCTAGGGCGTTGGCTACTATGTGGGGGATTAGGGCTTCGCAGGCTTTGCGCACTACTTCGGGGCGTTCCATGCAGTCGTACATTAAGCCTATGTACCCGCGGAATTTGTCTGCCAATATGTCGAAGGGGGCTTTAATCATGCCTGAATTTGCCGACACTATGCCTGCGTCGTACTTTAGCGCATTTGCGGCAGGGCCGAATGCGTTCATGTAGTTGGCGTAGGCGATTGAGCCGCTGATTAGGGCTAGATTGTGCTGCGGCGTTACTTTTTCGTTCGGGTGCGACAATCGTGTGGAGCAGCGCGGCAGCCATTTGTTTAATAGGAAGGCGGTCGGGTCGTCGATGAACTCGTCGTATTCGTTTTCTTGAAGGAAGGTTTCTTCCTCGCGCTCAGGCTCACTGTATTGCAGCACGCTGTCCATGCCTACGTCCACACCCGGGACTTTTAGGTATTTGTGCGCTATGGCTTTACCTACGCCGTAGTTTGACCATATTGCGTTCAGCATTACGCTGTCGCAGTCCATGTCCTGTGCCATGCGGCGTGTTGCTTCAAAGGCGAGGTTGTAGTCGCACGCAACTTGTTGAGTTGTGTAGCCACAGTATCGCGCCGCTACTTCTTGGAAAAAGAAGCGGATTGGGATTCTGTCGGGAATGCCGCGATTCATCGCGGTGAGGTATCGCGACAGCCGTTCGTTGTACAGCTTTTCGGTTGATGTATCTTTAAACATAGATCCTCCTATGCCTTAACTATAGCGCCTGCCTTGGCAAGCAGCGATTCGTCTATATCCATGTTGAGCAGCTCGATATTTCTTTTGATATGCTCCTTCTTCTTTGAGCCTGCTAATATAGAAGTAATGCCGTCGTTGTTGTAGAGGAATCGCAGTGAAAGTGCGGCGTACAGCTCTGCGTCGTTGTTGCATAATTCCAGCAGCTTGCGTATGGTTTCGGCTTCCTTGCCGCCTACAAGCCCTCGCTCCAGCAGCATTGGTGCTTTTTCGGTGCAACGTCCTACACCTAGTCCGCTGCGTATGAATACGGCTATGCCGCGTTCTTTGCACAGGCGAATGTTTTCTTCGTTGTAGCGATTGAGTAGGCTTAAATCAATCTGCATAACGTCGAAGTCGCCGGACATTATGCAGCGTGTACCGAGGTCGCCGCCGATTGACGCACCCAGAAGCTTTATCTTGCCTTCCTTTTGTGCGTCCTTCATTGCGCCTACTGTTTCGCCGTCGTCCAGTGTTTTTTCGGGGTCAGGCCCGAAGTGGATTTGCATTATGTCTATGACGTCTGTTTTAAGCAGCTTTAAGCTTTTGTCGATGGAAGCCTTGATTGCTTTGTAGCTGAAGTCGTAGTAGGTGTGCGGGTCGTCGCTATGCTCGCCGCATTTGGAGGCTAGGATATATTCGCTGCGGCGCGGCGATATGCTGTCGCCTATGCGACGTTCGCTTTGATGATACGCTGCGGCTGTGTCGACTAGGTTTATACCTAAGTCAAGTACATAGTTTAGTACCTCGCCTGCTTCTTTATCATCAGGGCGCAGAGTTTCGTCGCCGCTACCCATGCCCCAATTGCGCCCGATTTCAAGTGCGCCGAAGCCTAAAAATGTTGCGTGTAAATCTGTATTTGCAATCCTTCTCTTGGATAATGCTCGTTGCATAAATGCACCTCCGATTTTTGGAGTTTTTAATTAATCTTTAGTATAAGTATATAGGAAGCAGCTGTAAATGTCAAGGAAACAAAAAACCGCCGTGCGGCGGTTTTTGTGTTACGGCAGCTCGAGGAGGTTTACTTCTTGCCAACCGTTGTTATTAATAAGGAAGGTTTTTATTTCGTGCTTGGTGAAGGTTGATTTGATTGTTGCGTTTAGGAGCGGCAGGGTTATTTCGGCGGTGGTTGTGTTGCGTCCGCCTGCTTCGTAGGCGCGGAGGATGTAGCCGTCGCCGGATTCGGCTTGCTTTAGTGCGGTGGGAATTATGTTGTCGTGCGATATGCTTATGCCGTTGTATGTTTCGGGGAGTGTGCCGCGGTGGTAGGTTTCGGCTATGGTTGTGAGGGGTTGGTTACATTCGGCGGCGCGTTTTGTTGCGGTTGCGGCGTCGAATGCGCCGGAGTGGGGTAGCAGCCAGTAGTTGAATTCCTGTATGCCTTGGTCGGTGCAGTAGCAGTCTTCGTCGCGTGCGCCGCCGTGGTCGTTGTATAGTGGGGTGCGGCAGATTGTTAGGAGAAGATTGTTTTCGCTTACGCTTAGGGAATATTTGCTGTCGTTTACTAAGGTTACGCCGTAGCTGTTGTCGCCTTCTGTGATGTCGACGAAGCGATGTGTTGCGCACTCCTTGCCGTCATTGGGGCGTGAGAGTGTGCCGTAGGGGATTTCATGCGTTGACGTTGCCGCCGATAGGTTCGCAGGGAAGGATAGCTTCACGGTGCGATGTCTGCCGCGCATGTCCAGTATGCAGCGCACGCGGATTTCCTTGCGGTCGCTGTACATTGTGATGTATTGCGTGAGTGTGCATGATTCGTAGTGGGTGATGGATTTTATTGTGGCGTACAGCTTTCCGCTTTCGCTTAGTGTTACGCTTGCGGCGGCGAATTGCCCGATTTTGTTGTAGTAGCCGTCGATTCCGTGACCCCACGTGTCGGCGTTTTCCTCGTTGTAGACGTAGGGTACTGCGGCGTTTCCGTCGAATACTTCGCGTCGTGTTTGCTTGTCGTAGACGCTTGCGATGTAGCCGTGCTGACCTATTGTTACTTTGAGGAAGCTGTTTTCCAGGGTGTAGCGCGTGGCTTCAAGGGGCATGTCGTACTCGGCAGAATCTTGCTTGTAGACGAATAGGCGGTAGGTGCGATAGCCGTATGCGGGGATTTTCGCGATGAATATGGAATCGTGGTCTTTGGTAGAGGAGGAGCGTATGTGCGAAGGCGCGGCTTGCAGAGGGACAGGTGCGCCCTTTTCATCGGCGAGCGAGGTTATCGTCTTGTTCACCTTTACAGGCGCGGAAACCTCCCACGGGTGCGGATTGAACACGACATATGGTGCGCCTATGCCTTTCTTGTCATCCTCCCACAGCCATGAGTCAATCTCCTTGCTTATGCCGAAGCTGTTTTCACCCATTGTGTCGATTGCCCATGAAATGCTTTGCAGGCTGTTGTTTTGAATTTTCGCGGCGGTGGTGAGTGCTTCGCCGTAAAATTCGATTGCTTCGTCGCATACCTGCTTTATGCTGCAGCCGCCCATTATGTCGTGGAATTGGTTGAACAGCACAGTTTCCCATGCGGCGGATATTCCGGCGTTGTCGTATGCTGTGCCGCACAGCTTGTTCGCCATCGTCGAGAATACTTCTGTTGCGGCGAGGCGATGCTCGGCTTTGCGATTGTATGCTTTTATCGCGGATACTGCCGCGTAGCAGCCGATTGCGTGCCGCTGCAATTCGCCGCGGTACACCGGAGCTTTTTCGGCGAAAGCCTGCATGTCGTAGAAATATTCCTCAGCTGTCGCAAACTTCATGCGCTCGTCGCCGAAGGATTTAAGCAGCTCTATGTTTTGTATTGTGGGGCCGCCGCCGTGATTGCATACGCCGTAGTATAACATGCCGCTTCCGCTTTCGGTAATGCAGTCGCGGTCGAAGGTTTCGACGCATTCGCGTATTTGCTCGTGGCTGCGGAAATTGTTGCCGAAGCCTGCCGGGATTCGGTAGGCAAGCACGCAGCTTCCGTCGGGCGATTCCCAGTTGAAAAGCGATGCGGGCAAATCGCACTCGTGATTTTCGGGGCGCATGTAAACGTAGCGGCTCATTCCGCTTTTTTGCAGTATCTGCGGCAAGCTTGCGTTATGCCCGAAGGAATCGGTGTTGTACCCGATTGTGCATGTCACGCCGAACTTTTCCATGAAGTAACGCTGTCCGTATAGTGCGTGCCGCGCGAAGGATTCGCCGCTTGGAATATTGCAGTCGGGCTGTACAATCCAGCCGCCGACTATATTCCACCTGCCCTCGCGTACGCGCTGCCGCACTTCCTCGAACATTTCGGGATTATTCTTCTCCAAGAATTTGTACAGGATTGACGCGGAGTTTACAAACTTAAAGTCAGGGTATTCGTTCATTCTGTCGAGCGCACTGCGGAAGGTAGCCTTTGCCTCGGCAAAGCCTTCCTGCCACGACCACAGCCACGCAGGGTCAAGGTGCGCGTTGCCTATCAAATAAATCGTATCAATTTTCATCTTAATCGTCCGTATGAAGCACCTTCATACATATCCTTCCCAAAGTGTATGTTATCGCGAACAGTATCACGGCTACGGCGGAAGCGTAGCCCATCTCGAAGCGGATAAACGCGTGGTCGTACAAATGCGCGACTATCGTGTGCGCCGCATAGTTGGGCGAGGGCATTCCGGCGAACTGCACTGCTACGTCGAAAACGCCGAAGCTTCCTACGATTGCAGTAATTGCGCCGAACAACAGCTGCGGCTTCATCAGCGGAAAGGTGAGGTAGCCAAGCTCCTGCCATCGATTTTGTATGCCGTCGATTCGGCCGGACTCGAAAACTTCCTGCGGCAAATTCTGTAGTCCTGCGAGGAATACAAGGAAGCCTGTGCCCATACTCGTCCATACTGAAATAAGTATTACCACAGGGAAGATGTACGCCGCGTCTTGATTCCACAGTATCGGCGAGTCAACTATGCCGAGGGACAGCAGTATGTTGTTGATGTAGCCGAATCTGTCGTTCGAGAAAAACGTGCCCCACACTATAGTCATAGCGACGCCGCTCACTATTGAGGGCGCGTAGAATGCGAGGGAGAAAACGTTGCGGAATTTCAGTCCGTCCAATACCCACGCCATAAAGAAGGACATCAGGTAGCTGATTGGTCCGATAAACAGCGCGAACATAAATGTATTTCTAAGCGACACCATAAATATGTCGTCGTCAAGCAAGAGCGACTTGAAGTTGTCAAGCCCGATAAATTTCGCAGGCTCAAGCATGTTGTAGCTTGTAAGACTTAGATAACCCGCGACAAATACAGGCGCGACTACAAAGGTTATAAGCAGCACAAGAAACGGAGCCATAAAAGCGTAACCCACGATGTTCTTGCGCGAGGCGATACTCATTTGTTTTTTACGCATATGTCCCCCTATTCCACAATTCCACTGCGCTCGATGCCTGCCATGAACTTCTTTTGCAGGAAGAAGTATGCGGCGAGTACAGGCGCGATAACGAGAAAGGTCGCAGCCATAACTGTACCCTCGGTTACAAGCAGCGCGACTTCGCGAATCATAGCGTTGTTAGTGCCTACAATATTCGTGCCGCTTATCTGCGACGCGTACATCTCATACATTCGCGGAAGCATAGACGGAAGCGGCCACAGCTCCGCGCTGTTTAGGTAAATCGCCGCGCCGTAGTAATCGTTCCAGTGCCACACAAGCGACAACACTATGCAGACGAGCATAGCTGTGCTTGCCGTAGGCAGTGCGATTCGGAAGAATGTGCCGATGTAGCTGCAGCCGTCGATTTTCGCGGCTTCCTCCAGCGACTTAGGCATTTGTATAAAGAATTGACGGAAGAGGAATATGAATAATCCGCTGCGAAGCCCGAAGCCGAAAAACAGCGGCACTATCAGCGGAAGGTAGCTGTTGTTCCACTTCATGGCTGCAAATTGCAGATATTGCGGCAGAATCAGCACCTGCACAGGCACAACGACCGACAGTATAACCATAAAGAACAGGAATTTCTTGCCGACGAAGTTATACCGCGCAAATCCGTATCCTATAAATCCGTCGATGAATAGGTGGCAGACTATGCCGATAACCGTAAGCCCTACCGATATTGCAAAGTGCAGCGGATAGCGCAAATGCTTTAACGCGTAGGCGTAGTTGTCGAGGAAAAGGCTGCGCGGCACCCAGTTTACCGTTGAGTCGTACAAGTCTGCAGGGGTTTTCACCGAGGTGATAATCATGTACAGGAACGGGAATACATACACGAACCCGATTATAAACATAAAGAAGTATATCCCAAGGCGGAACAAGCCTCTGCCTCCGCGGATATATCGGTTGTATGCCGAAAGTATAGCGTGTGGCAAGCGTGATTTTATCATGTTGCCTCCTTATTTGTCAAATTCACTTTGGATATATTTCTTCATTACGAGGAATACCAGTCCGATGAATGCCATCATCACGGCTAGATAGATGAAGCTCATCGCTGCGCCTGCGGAATATTGTGACTGATAGAACGCGCGTTTTAGGAATAAATCCACTATCGGGTTGGTGGGGTCGATGTAGGAATCGATTATCGTGTAGACCGTAACCAGAAGCAGCACTGGCGAAATCATGGGGAAGGTTATCTTCCAGAATATCTCCCACTCTGTTGCGCTGTCGACCTGTGCCGATTCATACAGCGCAGGGTTTATGCTTTGCAGACCCGAGAGGAAAAGCACCATCTGCACGCCGCTTCGCCATAGAATCCATGTGATTCTGTTGAGGAATTCGTACAGCACCATAGTATTCTTTTCGCCGAGGTATACCCAAACGAAGTCGGGCAGGATAATGCTGCGCGCCATTCCGAGTGCGGCGTCGACTGCACCTACGCCTAGCAGCTGTTTCATAACATAACCCGTACCAAGCAGGAAGGGGATAAAGTACATCGTGCGGAAAATCCCCTGCCCTCCTATCTTTTTGTTGAGGATTACTGCGAGCACTAGCGAGAATAAAACTATGAGCGGCGTATTTATCACTGTGTCGGCGATTGAGCTTGCGAATACGCGCGAATACTCCGCATCCTTTACGAAAGCGTCGATGTAGTTTTGGAAGCCTAGGAAGGTAAATGCGTTGCCGCTTTTGACTATCTCAAGCTTGCCGAAGCTTATCGTCAGCGCAAACCCAAGCGGATAGATGAAGAACGCGAACATGCCTATCACAAAGGGGGCGACGAATGTGTAGGCTTCAAGGTTGTGTTTAAGCCGTGTGCGGCTTTTTACTTTCTTGCTCATCTGCGCCCTCCTTCTACTTTGTAGGACATTGCTTCTATTTTAATGCCGCCCAGCGTTACTGCGTAGTTGTTGTAGTTTACGTATATCACTGTGCCGCTTTCGTAGGTTACGGCGTAGAGTTTGTTTTGCAGCTTTTCATGTGATGTGATTGCTTGATTCCACGTGCCTTTTAAGTTTTGACTAAGCTCGGCGTATAGCTTTGTTACGTCGTCTTTCCATTCTTCGAAGCGTGAGGTGTAGAGTTGGTTGTAGGCTGTTTCGCGAAGCTTTGACGATTGGTCGTAGGTCAATTCATAATAGGGCATGTAGCCGTATTCGATTAGTTTTAGCGTTTGTGCGCGTTTGTCGTAGTAGAGGTTAATCGGCTGCCCTGCGTAGCTTACGTGTCCGTGAAGCACCATTTGCAGGAACGGGACTGTTTCGTCGCCTAGCATAACCGAGCCGCCTTGTTCGGGGATGGCGATTGCGATGTCGGCGTTTTGAAGTGCGTAGAGGTTGCCGCCCCATACTGCGGCTGTGCCTAGCTTTTGCTTGGACGTAGCCATGAGATTATTCCATGTGTCGGCGGTTTGGCGTCTGTTGCTTTGGCTGCCTTTTCGGTTGTCAGTGTAGATTAGCCAGCCGCTTGTGCCGTATGCTATTCCACCGAAGCCTAGCTTGTCGAGTTCTTTTACGAGGGTATCGTTGCGTGTGCTTGAGATAGTGGGGCTGAACAGCTTGAATTTGTCGAAGGCGTACACGAATCCGTTGGGGTCGCGTGCAGTGTCTGCGATTTGGGAGTAGTTTGTTGTGCCGTCTTCGATTAGGGCGAGGTCGTTTTCGGCGATGGCTTTGTAGCCGCTTTCGGTGCAGGCCTGTGTTAGCTTTTTGAGTGCGCTTGCTCCGCCTAGGTCGCCTGCGGCTTTGTAGGCTCCGCCTTTGGCGAAGTAGCCTTTTGGCGAGTAGCCTTTTATGTTTATTGTCGCGTTGCGTATACCGCTGTCGTAGAAGTAGCGCGTCATGTCCTCACCTTGGGCGAATGTTGTCGCCTTGATGAAGAAGTCGAACATCATGCGCTTTGTCGTAACACCCATGAAGTAGTCGAGCAGGATTGGCATTTCGTCGTCATTCTTTTTATTCGGGAGAAGCTTGCGCTCGACTAAGTTTTTGCGTACGGCTTCCGCCATGCCGCTGTAGTTTGCTTTGTCGCCGGCAAGGAAGCAGTAGCGGATTGACCTGTCGCCGGGGGCAGGCTCTACGTCGAACAGCAGTGCAAGAGGGAAGTATCCACTTCCGCTTACGCGGATTTCGCTTCCCTGCACCGAGTAGGAGTAGCGATAGTATAAAGTGGCGAATATTCGGTTAGCCGAGATTGATGTGCCACCGGGATTTATGTTGATTGCCGCGTCGCAGTCGCCTTGCTCAATTATCGCGGCAAATGCGCTGCTGCCTTTTTTCACTCCGTAGACAGGCAGCATTACATTTAGGTTGCTGCCTTGAATGTAGTCGCGCATGATGAAGTCATGCATTGAATATATCGGAAGCGAATAATCCTTCACGGCCGAGCCGCGAAGCTTTACGTCGCGGAAGTTATACAGCTCACCGCTTCCGTTCGGGTAAAGGTAGTAGCCTTTATCTGTATCAAGCGTCGCGCCCAAGAATGGCAAAAGCTCCATCGACACGATGTAGTTGTCGCCGTATTCCTTCACCGATTCAAAAGGCACAGTCACCAAGACCGAATCGCCATCGAGCTTTATAACTATGTCAAACGACAGCTTCTCCTTCTCGAAATCAATGCTAAGGGTCAGCTTGTTGTTTGATACCTTGTGCGATATTTTCGCGTTTGCCTCCGCGTTGTTGGTCGAGATAATGTCGCCGCGCGTGGAATTTTTGTCGACATATGATATAAAACACAGCGACTTAATTCGGTCGCCCCACAGCTTATTAGGCTTGCGCGACAGCTTTTCCGCGTCGAGCGCGCTTTCCCACACCTCGCCCGTGCGCTTATCTTTTATTGATATGTTGTGCGTTTCTTCATTATAGTAAAGTATAAGCTCCGTTGATTCGCCGACCTTCACCTCCGCCGCAAATGCTGTGCCGCAAAAAATAGCGGCGATTGCAATAATTACGCATATAAACTGTTTCATACGTTATCCTCCGAATAAGGTAAACCGCAGTTCGCGGTATATACCTGTGACAAACATGATAAACTGCCCTGCGAGCGCGGCAATTAAGAGCAGCACGCACCAAAACAGTACCACGATAACCAATGTCAGCACAACAGAGAATACCGTTTGCGCAAGCGTGTATTCATTTATAACCTTTACCGCGATAAACATAAGCAGCAGCACCCACGCGAATATAAACGAGTTTATCGAGGTATACAAGCCTCTGTCGCCTATTTCAAGCAGCCGCGTGAAAAACGCAAGCGGCAGCGTGAGCAGTATATACGGAAGCATAGCGTACGCGACAGCCATCACATTTTCCGACAGCTTGCTTGATCCGTCCAAAACAGAGCTTAACGCAAAGCTGCATATCGCAAAAGACACAAGCGGCACAATGATTATGCCGACTTCAAACAGCACATTCATGTCCTTTACGTCGATGGCCGTAAGCGGAAAGTGCGTCGCAAAGATTGACGCAATCCGCACAATCACGCACAGCGCGATTAATATTACGGCAGGGTACATCTTGAACCTATGGCGGTTAGCCTTAATCAGCGCAAAGGTTTGCGCGGGGTGCTTTAGCACGCATAATGACAATGTAAGCAGATGCACTTTAGCAAACCTCCTATATTACGTGATGATATTTCGCAAGCTCGCGCTTTATGAATTGGTTGAGCAGCTTTAAGATGTAGTAGAGCAGGATTACGGTGATTAGGGCGATTACGGTTACTGCTGCGAAGTTCTGCTTGAAGTAATCGTATCGATATTTTGCATAGGCTTTGCTGTAGCCTGCTCTGTCGCCTGCGATTTCGTAGTAGTCCATCGAGCCTTTGTAGTCGCCTTTTTTGAGCAGGGACTTTGCTATGCCGCGGTTTGAGAGGCGATAGTTTTCGCTCATGCTTGCGACTTCGCGCCAGTAGATTATGTCGCTGTCGTAGTCGCCTTTGTTGTAGAAGCCTACAGCGGAGATTACTGTGTTCATGAAGTAGGTGGGGGAGTATACCTTTATGCAGTTTTGTCCTGCGTCGAGTACGTAGACGTTGTTTTGACTGTCGACATCGATTGCTACAGGTACTTTGGAGTATTCCTTGCCTTCGCCGATTCCGCCGAATACTGCTAGGTTTTCGCCTTCGGCGTCGTATACGTAAATCATGCCTGACCATTCTTCTAAGAGGTAGATTATCTCGTCGTCGGTTACGGATATGTCGATGAATTTTGCGTCCTTGTAGGTTTTGTTGTCTGAGGCATATGTGCCTACGCCGAAGGTGGAATCTTTGGGATAGATGTTTTTGCCGACGCTATTTAGTTTTTTCACCTTGCCGTCGACAGTTACGGCGTAGGTTAGTCCGTTTTTCATTATGTCGAAGCTTAGGATTGAGTCGGGCTGCTTTTTGCTCATCATGGTGCGCTGCTTTTCGTTTGCCAGCATTTTGGTGATGAGGTAGATTGGGTCGAAGCCTACTTGCGTTGCGCTTACGAAGCCTTTGAATTCGTTGTTTGCATCGATTCCCATGAGCCATTGGTGGCGTATTACGTAGAGGTAGCCTGTGGGTGATACCGAGATTTTTCGGGGAGCGAATACGAAGTCGGATTCTAGTAAGTCCGAGTTGGGGCGTACGAATTCTTCTACGAAGCCGCCGTCGTTTGATAGGTGTACTACGCGTTGGTTATCGGTGTCTGCTACGAATATCGCACCTGTGTCGTCAGCGAAAACACTTTGCGGTTTGTTGAAGCCTTTTTCGGCTTTGTTGTCCATTATGTTTAGGACGTCGCCTTGGGTCGTCATTGCCAGAACTCTGTTGTTGTTTGTGTCGGCTACGTAGATTGTGTCATTGTCGTCGATGTATAGGTCTTGCGGAGAATTAAGCAGGGATATGTCATCGCCTAGGTAGTATATCTCGTGCGATAGTGCGTAGGACTTTGGCATACTGTAGAAGTTGTAGATGTTTGTGCCTAGCTCCGACGGCACAATCTCGACTACAAAGTCGAAGTAACTGCTTGCGTATGCGGCATTGTTTAGCGTGAGTACGATAAGGAGCAATGCGGTAATCTTTTTCATATGCGCCCCCTATGCCTTTATGCCCGAATGCGCCAT
Source organism: uncultured Eubacteriales bacterium (assembly GCA_964479875.1). Taxonomy (GTDB): domain Bacteria; phylum Bacillota; class Clostridia; order Monoglobales; family CAYZNM01; genus CAYZNM01. The sequence goes on along the minus strand of CAYZNM010000008.1, from coordinate 48,070 downwards.
CGTGCGCATTACAAGAGATTGCATGGACACGTAGATTATTATTGTGGGTATAATCATGATGAAGCTTATCGCCGCGCCTGCGCCTACGCGCGCCATGTCCAGGTAGCCTGTGCCTCCTGCGCCGCCCATGATTGTTTGAAGAGCCAACGGCAGGGTTTTCATGGCTTGGCTGTCGATGTAGACCAAAGCGGAGAAGTAGTCGTTCCAGTTGCTGATAAAGGAGAAAACTACAAGCGTCGCCCACGCAGGCTTTAGCATAGGCATTACTACCCTCCAGAATATCGTCCACTCGTTCGCGCCGTCGATTCGGCACGCTTCGATGAGTGCGTCGGGCACTTGCCGCATGAATCTTTCCATGAGGAAGAAGTTGTACGCGACTGCGATTTTTGGCAGGATTAACGCGCCGTAGTTGTTCACAAGCCCCATGCTTTGCACGATTACATAGCTTGGAATCTGCGTAACGTGCCCTGAAAACATGAGGGCGGCGATGACTATCGCCATGATTGTGCCGCTGCCTTTGGGCGCGTGCTTCACAAGGCCGTACGCCCCTAATGCGGACACGATAACTGTCAGCACAACTATTACGATTGTTACAAAAAAGCTGTTGAATATATAGCGCACAAACGGAACTGTCGATGTATTTAACGCCGTGAACAAATCTGAAAAGTTGGTCAGCGTAGGACGCCGCACAAAGAATCGCGGCGGAAACACGAACAGCTCGTCAATCGGCTTAAACGCCGTGCTTATTACATATATAAGTGGCAGTGCGGTGAAGGAAACCAGCGCAATCACCATCAGATAGAGCATAACCTGCCCCGGTTTTATCTTTTTAATCGAAAACGCTTTCATTTCTCACCTCAACAAATGCTTGTATTCCTGCTGTTTTTTGACTAGCTCTTTGTTTATGTCCTCGACTGCTTGCTCGAGTGAATCGCGCACTGTCCACTTTGCGTCGGAGTTTATGACTAAGCGGTTCCATGCGTTGTCGTAGTGACGCTGTGTGAAGTATCCGCCTAGCACAGCCGGAGTTTCGACTACGTTGTCGAAGGAGGAGCGTACGACTTCTAAGTCGTCGCGCTTCCACGGAAGATAGCTGTAGCTTTCGATGTTCGCAGTGTTCCACTTAGCTTGAGGGCCTAGGAAGGATTCAAGCTGACGTGAGTACGCCGTTTGTGTTTCGGTGGAAGTCCACCACTTCACGAACTCCCACGCCGCGTCTTTTTTGTCCGTGCCTTCCAGAATCATCGCGGCGGAGGATACCGAGCGCGAGTATGCACGATTCTTCACGCCGTTGGTGACAGTCGCAGGAATCTGCGTGATTCCCCAGCGTCCGACTAATTCGGGCGCGGCTATGCTTATCTGCATGTAGTCGCCGAAGCCGCCGATGCCCATAGGCATGTCGCCTATGCGAAAGCGCGGGAAAAAGTTTTTGGTGTAGTCAAGCCCATAGGAGGTGTACATCTCCACGAGATGTTTGAACGCCGTGTATGCGTTCGCCGAATCAAGCGCCGACCGCATTCCGTCGTCTGAATAATACTGCCCCCCATGTTGGAACAGGAATGTGGAAAAGTCATTCGGCAGATAGAACGACATCTTGTTTTGGTAAAGTATCGGAAGCGTCGATTCTAAAAATTCGTCCCACGTATCAGGCGGCGTTAAGCCAATCTCCTCAAGCACGTCCTTGCGATAAAACAGCACGCGCATGTCCATAGTTTCAGGCACGCCGTACACCTTATCGCGAAAGGTAAGTGGCACGAACGTTGAAGCGTTAAACTGTCCGCGCATTTGCGGGAAGTCTGCGAACTGCGACACATCAACCGCCGCATTGCGGAACGCAAACTCCGTAGGCGAATTTGCGCCGACACCGAGCGCAACATCAGGCGCACGCCCCGATACGATACTTAGCATAAGCGCGTTAGTCGTACCCGCGTTCATTTGGTCAGCCGGAATTACGTTGATGTTGATGTATATACCTGTTTTCTTGCTGAAGCTTTCGTCGGCAAGCTGCTTTAACACCTCCGCACGCTCCGTTCCAGAGGTAGTCCACACACGCAATACTACCGGAGTTTCCGCACCTTCCTCTGTGTACACATTGCCTATGCTGTCGTAATCCTTGTAGAACGATGTGATGAAGTTGCGGAATGTGGCAACGGTTCTGTCGACGAAGTTCGACTTTATACCTGTGCGCTTATAGCCGTTGTCGGATAGCGTGAAGTAGTCAAGCGACAGCGGCTGTTCCTTCAACGAGATGTACCAATTGCTCAAATTCGACTGCGCACTGGATAAATCGTTAATGCGCCGCGCGATTGCTTCGGGGTCTTTCGCAAGTGATTGTATTTGCTGATACGATTGCGCGAGCGAGCTTGCTGCCTGCGTTTGCTTGCCTGCTATGTTTGTGATTCTGTCTACCTTTTCCTTTATGCTTTCTGCGATACCTTCCAAGGTTTCAACCAGATTCGGTATGCGTCTTTCAAAATCGTACTCGTAGTTTACATCGGGGTTAGGGCCTGTAATCATGGTGATGGACAGCAGGGTGTTGGATATGTCGAGCGAATCCTGTAAAAGCTCCTGCGACAGATTGCCGTATTCGCCTAGGGTGACTGTCATCGAAAGCGTATGCTCACCTTCCGTGAGGTATAGCATGTACGGCGAACCTGCGTCATCTTGCAGATACTCCATGCGCCATTCCTTGTCGTAGGTGAATTTGTAGGCGGAAAGCTCCGCGAACGGAACTTCGCCATCGATTCTAAATTGTCGGAACACAGGCAGTCCGTTGTTATACCACTGCCCAAGCCTCATGCCTAGCTTATATAATCCATCTTTCGGCACATTTATCGTCCACGCTATAGTCTGCCCACCTGTTCTAAAGTAGTAGTCGCCGATTGTGTTAAGGCGTTTGTAGCCGGGAGTGTAGGGTGAGGACTTAGGGTCGTCGTTCGATATAAGCCGCAGCGTCGAGTCGTTTTTGTACAGCACATTGCTTTCGGCTTCCACGACAATTGGGTCGCCGCCGTATTCGGACGCGGAGTGCGCCGCCACGTATTCGCTGTAGGTTGGGGTTAAAGCAGGCGCGGTAAGACATATATCGGCGATTGCGATAGGCTGGTCAATGTAGCCGAGCGATATTGTATGCTTGCCTTTTGCGAGGTAAAACTCAAGCGGCATAGCGTACGCACCTTCGCTGTCGCGTACCTTTTCGGTAATCCACATCGGCAGCAGCTTTTGCATAGGCACTACATCGTCGCCTACATTGTTTTTGGTAGGGGGCGCGGCATCGTTCCAACGCCATAGAAATGGGATATTCCCGGCTTCATTAAAGGGCGTTTCGCCGTCTATCATAAGTGAGCGTACCGCTGTCGCGCCGAAGTCGTTGATTCCGCCGTAGGTTATGCTGATGTTGTACAAGCCATCGGCAGGTGCTTCAACCTCCCAAGAGTATTCGCCCTCTGCTTCTTTCCACACAAGGGCAGGTTTTTCCGCGCCGCCGATAGTGTAGCCCTCCTGCGTATGCATTGGAGTTGCCGCGACATCATCGCCGCTATAGGCTTTGTATGCGTTTTCCGCGTAGATTTTTTGCTGCTGGGCGTATGTTATGTATGCGAACCCTGCTTCGCGTGCCACGAAGGCCGTGTCCTTGCGAAACCTTTCGCCAAGCGGCAGTGCGGATAAATCTTCGGATACAGCCGCAGTTTGCGTGAGCATTAACGCAGCCAATGCAACCGCTATAAATTTGCGCATAGGTAAATCCTTTCGTTTACAAATTTCATGCCGCATAAGAAAAAGCCGCCCTCCCTCAAAATGGGGAGGGCGTATAATGTTTGAGAAAGAGGAGTAATATTTATGAAGTTTGTCGTTGTTATTTCAGCTTGTTGTACAGCTCGCGTCTGTCTTTTAAGATTTCTTCGCCCCCGTTTGCGTACCAATCGGTGATGAATTTGTCGTAATCGTCAACAGGAACTTCGCCTTTTATAATCTTATTTACGATTTCCTTCTCTTGGTCCTCAAGTCCACCTTCTGCGAACCAATAGTCCTCGAGTGCTTGCGAGAAGAAACCCCACGGCCCTAAGCCGAGGTCAAACTTAATTGTGCCGTTTGCGATACCGTCGGAAAGATACTTGTAGTTGTTGAGCGACGCGCCTGTGGAGTTGGAAAAGCCTTTAACTTCGCCGTGGTTCAGGTAGTAGTTTCGGAAGTAGGATAGTGCGCTTCCTTCTAAGTCTTGCTCAATCGCGCTCATGTCGCCGTTGTTTTTGTTGAAGGATTCAAGGATAGTTTTTACCGAGCCGGAGCAGAATGTCGGTGTCTTGAAGCCGTACGCTACGCTGATTGAAGAGGCTCTGCCTGCGTTTAGGAAGCCGGGACCTTCTTCTTCGGCTGTGTAGTCGTATTTGCCCGCGCCTGCGCCTTTTTCAGCAACTTCTTCGGGGTTAATCGGCTTGCGTTCGGGCGTAATCGGATATTTGTTGCCGAAACGTTCTCTCATTACAGGGTCATTACGTTGATATGACTCATACAGCTCGTTCATTTCATAGATAACTGCCTCGGGATACTCGCAGTTTGTTGTGATTGCCGCAGGCCAACCCATCGGCTGACCGATGTAGTACGGGTTAACCTTGCCGTTTGCGCCTTCCAATAAAGGCAGCGGCCACAGCAATGCTTTTGAGTAGTTTTCTTCAATCATCGTCTGATATGCGCCCGGGAACCAAACCTCGCCGCCGTTTACCATATAGTTGTCAAGCGGAATTGTCTTTAACTCGTCCCAGAAGCTCTTTGTGTCAAAGTCGGCAGCGATAATGCCTCTCTTGTACCAGTCGGCGAATGTCGCTAACGCTTGCTTCATTTCAGGCTGAACGCTTCCGTATACCAACTCTCCGTCCCTTTCATAGAAAGCGCGCGGCTGTACTCCGAACAGCGTAAACAGATAGTGGTTATCAAGCATTGTGCCTGCTGCAAATAATGCCGGCTTGTTGTACTTGTCAACAAAGCCTTGCATCATGTCTTCAAGCTCTTTAACATTTGTAGGCTCATCGTATCCCATTTCGTCCGCTAAATCCTTGCGGTAGAACAGCTTGTTGCTGCCCATAGCCTCAAGCGGGTCGAATGTCAGCGGAATAGCAAACGCCTTTCCGTCATCGGTCGCAACGCGCGAGAACGCGTTCTTGCCCATGATTTCACGCAGTTGGTCTAATGTAAGATACTGCACCATAGGCGAACCCCATTGACGTATATCGTCCTCGATAACGCGCAGGAAGCCTTTGCTGTAGTATTCATTCAGCGAGCCGCCTGCATCTGCCAACACGTCCGGCAGGTCGTTAGAAGCCGCAAGCAGCGTCAGCTTTTGGTTATGGTCATCATAGTTAGCCGCAACGAACTTCGGCTTCCATATGATACCTAGGTTTTCACGCGTCCATGTGATTAATGGGTTTTCGTCCCACTTTGTCATTTCTTCTTCTGATGAAATCCATCTGTCGGTTGTAAGAGTGATTGGTGGGTCAAACTTTTGCGATAACGTGAAGCCCGAATCCGCCGGAGCTTCTTCGCCTGTGCCGTCGTCGCTTTTCGCAGTGTCGTCGGTATTGGTCGCCGCAACCGTAGGCTTAGGCGTAGCGGATTTATCCGCGCTGCCGCTGTCATCGCTGCCGCCGCACGCCGTAAACGTAGTCAACACGATTGTAAACGCCGTAAGCAAAGCCAGCATTTTCTTAATTTTTGACATTGTTTCCTCCTTAAAAATTTGAAAACTATTATTTTTAATGCCGCATTTTAGGCTTAACAATTCGCTCCTTCCAATATGTACAAGCCTTAGTGATATTTACAAACATTTACTGTAAATTACTAGCTTGATTTTATACAAATTGAACGATACATTAAGCCTTATGCGCAAATTATATAACTATTTCAGCAAATTGTAAATATTAAAACTTATGAGGTTTATTTCATTTTTTCAGATTATCAAATGAAACTGCCATAAATGCAGCAAACATGCGAATAAAAATTATCGTTGAAATTTATGTAAATATGTGATAGAATATTTATAAAGATACAATCCGAAAAAAGGAAACTTATGCCGTAAGTTTTAAGATGAAATGCACACTCCGTATGATATACTATTTATTAGTAAAATAAATTTTTTGTATAACTTACGGAGGTATTTTGTGAATTTTCACGACGAGCGGCTATTATTCGATAAAAACGCACGGATTTATGAAACTGCTGTGCTGAAATTTACAGGCGCGGACGGATTCGACGTATACAATGCGTCCACACCATTTATGTGGCAGGGCAGCAACTACATATTCGGGAGGGTAGAGCGCAGACATGAGCAAGCGAAGTCGCATGTGCGGCTGTTTAAGCAGGTCGACGCCGACACTTGGGCGTATGTACCTGACAGCATGAGGTATGATCTGGAAGACCCCTGCATAGCGATAGTTCACGGCGAGGTTATAATGGAAGGTACGCATGTTGTGCGCAGCCGCAACAATGTGGTGTGCCTCATGGCGTACTTCTACCGCGGCCGCGACTTAAACGACTTGTTCTACTTCACGACAGGGCCTGACCACATGAAGGACATTCGCCTAGTTGAAATGTCGGACGGCAAGGTAGGCGTATTCTCCCGCCCGCGATTCGCCGAGGGACGCTGCCAAATCGGCATGAACATCATCAACACGGTTGACGAGCTGGACGAGGATGTTATCCAAAACGCACCCTTTATCGAAGGGTTATTCGGCGACGACGAATGGGGTGGCGCAAACCAATGCTACCAACTTGACAGCGGCTTAATCGGCATAATAGGGCATAAGTCCTACGTAGGCGACGTATGCAACGTCTACACGACAATCGCCTTCGTGGTAGACCCACGCACAAGAAAGCTGCAAGACTCACGCATAATCTGCACCAGAAGCAGCTTCGCCCCTGGTGAAACCAAAATCCACAACACAAGCGACACAACATTCCCCTGCGGAATAGTAATGCGCCCCGATGGAAAAGCCGACCTATACACAGGCTTAAACGACATCGAAATCGGGCGCGCGGTAATAGACAATCCATTCGAGGGCTTCGGCAATATTGTACACCCAAAACAATAAAACATTCATTTTAGGGGACACCCTTGAAACCAAGGAGGTTAACACGCTTTTATGAAGATGATTGACATTCAGGAGGGCGAATCCTCTACAGAACGCACGTATTTTCGCATAAAAGAATACGAAGTGGAAAGAAGCTGGGAATTTCATTGGCATCAATTCTACGAAATCGAGTATGTGCTTGAGGGCGAATGCGTGCAGCACATCAACCACGAGGAATGCACTCTTCGCAAAGGCAGCATAACCTTGCTTACGCCCGACGACTTTCACAAGATAGATTTAATCGAGGGCAGCCGCCTTCGCGTTATCAACATACGCTTTAGCGAACATTTTATCGGCGACGAGATAAAGTCGTTGCTACAAGGACACGCGTACGAGCCGCTGCACATTGCGCTGGACGAGCGCGAGCATACAAACATGCGCCGGTACACCGATTGCCTTATGGAAGAAAACATATGCACAGGTATGCACAAGGAGCTTGCCATACGCAGCATACTAACCTGCATAATCCTAAACATACTGCGCAGCAAAGCCAGCGGCGAGGCGCACACAACCCCCTCAAAGCCGCTGCTGAACATACAACAATCGCTCGCCTTTATCAGGCGCAACTTCCGCGACACGATAAGCCTGGACAGCGTAGCGCAGGAATCAGGGCTTACCCCCAACTATTTCAGCGAATACTTCCACAAGGCGATGGGAATCTGCTACAAGCAGTACGTGATAAATTTACGATTAAACTACGCCGTATGGCTGCTTACAGGCAGCGACATGGACGTGACAGGCATATGCTTTGAAAGCGGCTTCGACACGCTGCCGAATTTCTACAAAAGCTTTAAGCGGCGGTATGGAATATCGCCGAGGAAGTATAGGTTGAGGAGATAGCGGATGCGCCCCATTGCCGCTCACATGCAAACACCGCCAATGCACGGCGTTTATTCATGCGCATATCCGGAAATAATAAATCCCACGGCTTACAATGCAGCAGGAGGGATTATGTTTTTCAAGGGCTATTACTTCAAGCACCAATGCGGCGACGATACGGTAGCTTTTATTCCGGGGATAGCGGATAGCGGCGCGTTTATTCAGGTTATCACGAATAAAGGGTCGCGCAACTACAGCTTTAACGAATGCAGGTTTGGCTCGGATATTCGCGTGGGCAAATGCGCATTCGGCAGAAGCGGAATCAATTTGGATACCGCAGAGCTGCGCGGCACAATTAGCTATGGCGACCTTACCCCATTGCGTTACGACATAATGGGGCCATTCGCGTATCTGCCTATGCAGTGCAGGCATGGCGTTATAAGTATGCGGCATAGCATAAGCGGAAGCGTCGTAATTGAAGGCGAAAGCTATAACCTAGACGGCGGCATAGGCTATATCGAGAAGGACAGCGGACGCTCATTTCCGCAGCGTTACCTGTGGCTGCAATGCAGCGACTTCCCTGATAGCTGCTCTATAATGCTGTCGATTGCAAGCATACCCTTTCTCGGATTTGAGTTCATGGGCTGCATATGTGCAATCGTGTATCGAGGCAAGGAGTATCGCTTTGCCACATATTTAGGCGTGAAGATAGAACGCTGTGATGATTGCGGAATACTCATATCGCAAGGAAAATTCAAGCTTGAGGTTAACGTAATTCAAAAAGAGTCAGCGCCGCTTTATGCTCCCCAAAAGGGAATAATGAGCGGAATTATTCGTGAGAGCAATAATTCATTCGCGCATATTCGACTATACGAAAGCGGCAGCCTTGTTTTTGACTTGCATAGCAATAACGCAAGCTTCGAGTACAACATGTAGGGGCGGATATTATCTGCCCCTACAGCATAACATCGCTCCCCTTCGACTTTGTGCGCGTCGACACATACAGTTGCCCACCCTCCATCAATCCTGCGAACACTACATCATCAGGTCGGCTTATGCCCCGGGACTTCAACTCCCCCATGAGCCAGCCTATATCTTTTTTCACGGCTTTCAAATGCTTCTCCATTATGCGTCCGTCGATAATCAGCTCTGCCATAATGCCGCTGTATTGCGCGGTGATGTTTAAGTCGGCGCGTGTAGGCTTATCGCATTCGGGCTTGCGCAGTACGCTTAACGTGCCGTTCGGCTCAAATATAGCGAAGTCGACCTCACTTATGTCGAATATATCCTTGTCGCGCAGCTGCATAAGCATGTCGCCGATGTTATACTTTGCCTTGCGCATATTCTCACGCAGGATAACGCCGTTTTGTATAACAATGCACGGCTTTCCGTCGACAAGCGTGCGGAAGCGAATATTCCGCAGCGCGACATACCCTATCGCAATAGGCAGCACGCACCATACAACAATCGCAATAAATCCGTCAATAAGAGGAATCGTCCTATCCACCACCGCCGACGCGGCAATCGAACCAATCGTAATCCCCACTACATAGTCGAAAAACGTAATCTGCGAAAGCTGCTTCCTCCCCATAAATCGCGTCAGCACCAACAAAATCGCATAAACAACGACCGAACGCATTAATATCTCTAAATACTCCATTTAACACCTCTGCTTTTCTAGTAAAAAAATTACAAAAATATTCCAAATCATATATTTCATCTTGATTTATCCAATAATAGGGTTTATAATAGTTATTATCATGGATAAGGAGGGATGTTATGCGTGCAGCCGATACAAAAAGGCTTATTCCCACTTTTTTGGCAGGATTAATTATCGTGCTGCTTATCGTGGGTATGGTGTTTTACAGCAGCAGCATAACCAATCGCCTTTCGGAATCTACCAACAATACCCTTAGCGAGGTTTTGCAGCAGCAGTCATACAACTTTACCTCGAAAATGCAGAGCGAGCTTATGTACATCAAGGGGATTTCGGGAGTGTTGGCGCATTCATCCGACATAAGCGAGATTACGCCTGAAATTATCGCAGAGGCAACGAAAAACTCCTCCTTCGATTATGTCACGGTCGCAGGGCATAACGGCAACGCCATAAACAATGCCGGAATTAAAACGAATGTCGCCGACTATGAATTTTTCCGCAAGGCAATCGACGGCGAAACAATCATATCCGAGCCTTTTCCATCCATGATACGCGATGCTACAATTGTCGCTCTTGCGTCGCCGCTTTATTTTGAGGGGCATATTATCGGCGTGATATTCGGCACGTACGATATTCACAAGCTGGACGATTTGTTTCAGTCGTCGTTCGGCAACATGGGCTATGCGTATGTTGTAAACAACGACGGCAAAATAATCGCACGCACGACAAACTCCAACGCGATAACGCAGTCGGACAATTATTTTGAAACATTGGCGCGCTGCACATTTACAGACGGCGACGACTTTAGAACGCTTAAAGCTAAGGTTTACTTGAATCAGCCCGGAACTACTACTTATAATTATAATGGGCGTCAGCGGCTTGCACATTATATGTCCCTGCCCATTAATGGGTGGAACATATTCTCAATCGTGCCGATGGACGTTATCTCCAAAAACGCAACCTTTATCACGCATAGCACGACTGTGCTTACGCTTGCGTTTTCGGTTGTATTTGCTTTGCTGCTGCTTTGGAATATTCGGTCGCAGCGTCAAAGCTTCAAGAAGATTACCGACCTTGCCTTCACCGATGAGCTTACAAACGCGCCCAACTTTGCGAAGTTCCGCCACGACATGGAAAAAATGCTGGAGCAGCGCAACCGCCGCAACTACATCATAGTGAAGCTGGACATAGCGCGCTTTAAGCTGATAAATCAAGTATTCGACTACGGCGTAGGCGACGAGATAATCCGCGGCGTCGCAGGAGCCTTAGGCGAGATGATTGACGACAAAACATGCAGCTACGGGCGAATTAACGCCGACGAGTTTATCTTGCTCGACACCTTTGAAGTCGATTCCCAAATCGAACAGCGTCTGCAAGAGTTCGAGCAGCGCATGAAGGAGCGCAGTCAATTCCTTGAAACCTGCAAGCTCGAGTTCCGATACGGCCGCTACGTCATAGGAGCAGACGACAGCGACATAAACGCAGTCCTTGAAAAAGTCAACATCGCGCACCGCGCCGCAAAAAATAAAACAGGCAAGTCAATATGCGACTACAACGAATCCCTCCGCGACGAGCTTGTCAAGGACGTTGAAATCGAAAACAAAATGGAACGCGCACTCGAAAAGAACGAGTTCAAAGTATTCCTACAGCCGAAATACGCCCTCATCGGCGAAACAATCGCAGGCGCGGAAGCCTTAGTGCGTTGGCAGGACGGCACAAGCTTTATCTCGCCGGGAGCGTTCATTCCGCTATTCGAGCGCAACGGCTTTATCGCAAAGCTTGACATGTACATCTTCGAGCGCGTCTGCGAGATTATCAACAAATGGATGAACATGGGCATACAGCCTGTAACTGTATCGGTCAACTTTTCGCGCTATCACTTAAACAACCCATACTTTGTGTCGGAGCTATGCAATCTAGCCGACCGCTACGGTGTGCCACATGAATACCTTGAGATAGAGCTTACCGAAACGGCAATCTTCGACAACGAGGAGCTTATCATAAACGTGCTAAGCAACCTGCACAACGTAGGCTTTACGCTTTCGATGGACGACTTCGGCACGGGCTATTCTTCATTGGGCTTACTTAAAAACCTGCCGATTGACGTTGTAAAGATGGACAGAGGATTCTTCATGGACAACTATGACCTGACACGCGCAAAAATTGTGCTGTCCAACGTAATGCGCATGGCGAAGGAGCTTGGCATACACACCGTAGCCGAGGGCGTGGAAACAAAAGAAAACATCGACCTGCTGCGCGAGCTAGGCTGCGACATGGTGCAAGGCTACTACTACGCGCGTCCAATGCCCGAGTACGAACTGACCGAAAGGCTGATGTAGAATCAACAGGACGAGCCGTGCATATTATGTAATAAATGCTTCTCAATTGTCAATTAATTTTTTGGGGGTAACAAGTGTCAAAGGGAAAACAAACCCTTTTAAAGGGAGCGATAATTCTAGTAGCAGCCAACTTATTGGTTAAAGTTATATCGGCGTTGTTTAAGCTGCCGATTATAACGTTGATTGGTTCTGATGGATATGGGCTGTTCAATAACGCGTATTCGATATACTCAATGCTTTTCGTTGTTGCCACGGCAGGTTTTCCTGTCGCGGTATCAAAGATGGTGTCGGAGGCTATGGTTTTAGGCAAGCTGCATGAGGCCGACAGAATCTTTAAGACCGCGCTGGTTTTCATGCTCGGAATCGGCGTGATAAGCTCGCTAATCCTCTACTTTGGCGCGGAGCAGCTTGCTCTGTTTATAAACAGGGGCAGCTCACGCGCGTCGCTTAGCATAATGGCTATATCCCCCGCGATAGTGTGTATCGCGCTTGTATGCGCCTTCCGCGGATATTTCCAGGGGCGGCAAAATATGTACCCCACGGCGGTAAGCGAAGTGGTGGAGGCCGTAGGCAAGCTTGTGGTCGGCTACTTCCTAGCCTACTACTTTATCCAAAGCGGCGGCGAAAAGGTGATTGAAAAAGCGTCGGCAGGCGCGATATTCGGCGTATCGGCAGGCGCATTCCTTGCGTTGGTGTCAATCGTCTTGATGTACTTATACGACTCGAAAAGTCACAAGCGCACGGACAGGCACTTGACGCGCCCCATAGGCGTGATATTCAAGCAGCTGATTGCAATCGCGCTGCCCATAACCATAGGCTCATGTGCCGCCACGATGACAAACTTCATCGACGGCGTAACAATATTAAACCGCCTGCAAACGATTACTGCTCCTACTGCCGAATTTATAAGCCACTACGGCATATTCATCAAGGATGCAACGGCAGGGATAGACGGAATCCTGGCGAACGAAGTCTATGGCGCATATTCCGCCTTCGCCGCGACGATGTTTAACCTGCCGCAGGTAGTAATTATCGCACTCGCCATGAGCATTGTCCCCGCAGTATCACGCCTTATCGCCGAGGGCAACCGAATCGGCGTGCATAACACGATAAAGAGCATACTGCGCATTACCATGATGTTCGCAGTGCCGTGCGCAGTTGGGCTTTCAGTATTGTCAGAGCCTATACTAAGACTTGTGTTCTCGGCTAAGGCGCATGAAGCAGTATTGGCAGTGCCACAGCTTCAAAATCTAAGCATTGCCATAATTTGGGTGTCGCTGGTGTCAATCACCACCGCAGTCATTCAATCATCAGGAAAAGTCTACATTCCTGTTATAAATATGTTTATTGGGGGTATAATTAAGGTAATAATCAATTATACATTAGTTGCCATTCCTTCCATAAACATAAACGGCGCGCCGATAGGCACTAACGTATGCTACTTCGTTATAATGTTGCTTAACACATACCAGATGTCGCGTGTAACAGGACTTTCGCTTGATGTGATTGGAATTTATGTAAAGCCTGCGATATGCGGAGTGTTGATGGGCGTGGGCGTGTATTCACTGTATGAGCTTATGTCGTACGCAGGGATTTCCTATAAAATAGCTGTGCTTGCCGCGATAGCAGCAGGTGCGTTAATCTACGGCATACTAACCTTCCTCACAAAGACAATCACAGAGGAGGATGTATCAATGCTCCCAGGCTCTGAAAAGCTGATAAAGCTTCTGCGAAAGGTAAAACTTTTGTAAATTGATTTCCGTGTAGGAAAATGAAGGATTTTTAGCGATTAATGTAGAATAAAGAAATAGCAAATATTACAGGAGGCAAAATGAACAAATCAGATTTAATCGATGCAGTAGCAGCAAAAACAGGGTTGCTTAAAAAGGACACAGAGGCGATTGTTAACGCTGCCTTTGATGTTATCGCCGACACATTAGCAAGCGGCGACAAGGTTCAACTTATCGGATTCGGTACATTTGACGTACGCAGCCGCGAAGCAAGAATGGGTCGCAACCCACAAACTCAAGAGCCTATGGAAATCAAGGCTTCAAAAACAGCTTCCTTTAAACCAGGCAAGCCTTTAAAAGACAAAGTAGCAGGACAATAATTGTCCGGCGAAAATCGGGGGCTTGGCGTTTGCCATGCCCCTTTTTAATTATAATGAGGAATATAGATGAGATTAGATAAATACTTAAAGGTGTCGCGCATAATCAAGCGACGCACAATCGCAAATCAAGCCTGCGACCTAGGCAAGGTAACAGTAAACGGCAGGCCTGCCAAAGCAAGCTACACCCTTGGAGTAGGCGACATAATCGAAATATCAATGGGCGCAAACAGCGTAAAAGCCGAGGTGCTGGACATAAAAGAGCACGTGCGCAAAGACGACGCCGCCGAAATGTACCGCATAATCAATTAACAATTCGCTAGAATTATTTCCCGCGTTCTGCCATATATATTATTATTACCACTACTTAAGAATGGAGAATAATGATATGGACGACAGAACAAAGCAAATGCAGCGGAAAAGCGGAATTGTGTTGGAGGAGAGGAGTGCCCTTACGATAACAGGCGTTGTCGACGTGGACAGCTTTAATGATGAATCTGTGCTGCTTGATACAGAGCTTGGAGCGTTGCACGTCAAGGGCATCAACCTTAAAATCAATAAGTTAAATATCGAGCAGGGCGAGCTTAAAATAGAAGGCGAAATCGACGGACTGCTATACCATGACGGCGGCGCGCGCAAAAGCAAGGGCGGCGGCTTTTTCAGCTTGTTTAAGTAAGGGGGATATCGATGGATATTACCCTTGTGCAAAGCGGCACTATTTTTCTTGGCTGCCTTATCTGCGGCGCGATTACAGGCTTTTTGTATGACATATTCCGTATCGCGCGGCGGATAATATCGGCTACGTTTATCTTTGTGCTGATTGAGGACATGCTGTTTTGGGCGGCGACGTCCGCGCTTTTGTTTTTCGCCATATTCTGGCTCAACGACGGAATAATTCGTATGTATCAATTCATCGGCGTCGCGATAGGCCTCTTGGTGTATGTGTCGCTGATAAGCGATTTGTTCGTGGGATTGTGCATGTACATCTACAAGGTGCTGCGCGCGATAGTGCTGTTTGCGTTCAAGGTCGTTACATACCCTGTGCTGTTGTTGTACAAGCTGTTCTCGCGCCCTGCCAAATTTATAGCCAAGTCGACAAAAAGCGGCTCAATCAAAGCATACCGCACCCTAAAAGCAAAAACTGCCGCTTCCCTAAAATTCATAAAGAAACAGAGGCGCATGTAGGGGACGGCGTCCTCGACGTCCCGACCCACGTTAACATGTTAATAAACCAATTTAACTTGCATTTTGTATATTTTTCTACACCAAAATTGTAAAAAATACACGAATGTAATAAAAAACAAAAAATCCCCCCTTTACATTTATACAAACTAAATATATAATATATATACCAAAGGAAATGTATCACGCATGAAAAAGAAACACAAGCTAGGCAGAATGTTAAAATCCGTTATCCTCATAGCCCTCGCGGTTTATGTTGTCAATACCTTCATCTCCCAAGAAATAAATATATCCCAATCTCATGTAAAAATCAAGGATATAGACAGCAAAATAAGGGAGCAAGAGATTATCAACAACAAACTAAAGTCGACGGCAAAAATGGTCGGCACACCCGAATACATGGAAAAGCTGGCGCGCGAAAAGCTAGACATGATGAAAACGGACGAAATCTTATTTATCGATGTTACCACAATAAAGTAGGGGCGGATATTATCCGCCCGAACCTGCGTATATCGCACATCGTTAATTGGGCGCATATCGAATCCGCCCAAACAGCATCACATTTATTTTATTTGAATTATTCTAGGGGGAATTATTGTTTTATGCAGCCGATTATAGGCTCTATTTATGATGGCACAGTGACAGGCATTGTAGCATTCGGCGCGTTCATCAGCTTAGGCGAAGGCGTGTCAGGCCTGTGCCACATTTCCGAAATCTCTACGGCATATGTCAAGGACATAAAGGAACACTTAAGTATAGGCGACAAGGTTCGAGTTAAAGCACTTTCCATTGACGACAAAGGAAAAGTAAGCCTCTCAATCAAAAAAGCCGCAGAGGAAGAAGGCGAAATCATCGCCAAACGCCCTGCCGTCGTAGAATTTACCGGAAAAAGCAGCGCTACATTATCCTTTGAAGAAAAAATCAAGCTTTTCATGCAAGACAGCGACGAAAAAATGCACGACATAAAGAAGGGTGAGAAAAAGCGCACGAATAGTTTTAAACGCAACGCGAGAACATAAAGTATAAGGGCGACCTGTGGTCGCCCTTATTTTAGTTCTTCTCAATACCGATAATGCACGTCCCCTTATACGACGCTCCTTCTTCCACAATCACGCTCAACGCCTTGATGTCGCCTTTGACCGAGGCTTCTTTTTTTATGGTCACCTGCCCTGTGCTTGTGATGTCGCCGTCCAGGGTTCCGGCGATTAGGACGTTCACAGCGTTGATGTTTCCGTTGATAATCGCAGTTTCGCTTGCGATTAAGTCGCTGTCGGTTGTTGTTTGCCCGATAAGCTTTCCGTCAATTTTGATGTTGCCCGAGAGAGAGATGTTTCCCTCGAAGACGGCCTCGCTGCTTATCAATGTATGAATGCGAATTGTGTCAGGGTCGTTAACCGCCTTGCTCTTTTTAAAGACCATTGCATTCGTCCTTTCGTTTTTATAAGTATATTTTAACAAATATTGTTTCAAATTGCAACAAACAAATTGTAGCTACAAGGATTTTGTACTTGCTTTATTTAATAATATTATATATAATGGAATTATATACAAGCTAATTATAAACAAAAGTTTATTCACATAAGAAAGGTGAAAGTAATGGCTTTATTTAAGGATATTGGGATTGACCTTGGCACTGCTAACACTTTGGTATATACGCACGGTAAGGGGATTGTACTTAGAGAGCCTTCTGTTGTTGCTGTTAATACGGATAATGGGAAGGTGCTTGCTGTTGGAAATGACGCTAAGAATATGATTGGGCGTACTCCGGGGAATATTATCGCGGTGCGTCCGCTTAAGGAAGGCGTTATCGCTGATTTTAATACGACGCAGAGTATGCTTAGCTATTTTATAAAAAAAGTTTGCGGAACAAGTTTTATAAAGCCTAACGTCTTAATATGTATACCAGGGGGCGTTACTGAGGTTGAACGCCGTGCGGTGGAAGAAGCCGCAATGCAGGCAGGGGCGAAGCAGGCGTTTTTAATGGAGGAGCCTATGTCGGCTGCGGTCGGCGCAGGGTTGCCTGTGCAGTCGGCTATGGGGTCGATGGTGGTAGACATCGGCGGTGGCACAACTGAAGTCGCGGTAATATCACTCGGCGGAATCGTAACCTGTATGTCGCTGCGCACTGCTGGGGATGATATAGACGAATCGATAATTCAATATGTGCGCAAGAAGCATAATCTGCTGCTTGGCGAGCGTACGGCGGAGGAGATAAAGATTACTATCGGCTGCGCGATGGATTCGGGCTTTAACATGGTGGACGAATCTGTCGAGGTGCGCGGACGCAATCTGGTGTCGGGCTTGCCTAACGCCCTCATTATCACAAAGAGCGAGGTATGCGAAGCTATCGCCGAGCAAGTTTCCGCGATAATCGACTCAATCAAGACTACGCTTGAGAAAACTCCGCCCGAGCTTGCAAGCGACATAATGGAAAACGGAATCGTGCTGACAGGCGGCGGCGCACTGCTGCAAGACCTGGATAAGCTCATACAGCGCGAAACAGGCATACACACCAGAATCGCCGACAATCCGCTAGACTGCGTTGCGCGCGGCACGGGCATAGTATTAAGCAAGATGGGGCAGATGAACAAGCTCCTACTTAAAAAAGCAACACGATAAGGGAAAATGAAAAAACTCTTTAGCAACAAATATTTTATTTTGCTGCTTGTTATCACGATTGCACTGCTTGGGATAATGACAGTTTACACAACGAAGCGCGAGAGCGTTTCGATTGTAGAGGACATTACAGGCGCAGTGCTTGCACCCGTACAAAAGTTATTCTCCGGCATGTCGCTTAACACAATCGGGTTTTTTTCGTACTTCACGGATTTAAATAAGCTGCGGCAGGAGAACGATGAGCTTACGGCGAGGATTACCGCGCTGGAGGATGAAACGCGTGAGATTGAGATGTATCGCTACGAGAATAAGCGGCTGCGGACTATGCTTGACTTTAAGCAGACGCTCAACTATTCCACGATAAGCAGCGAGGTTATCGCTAAGGACGCAGGCACGTGGTACAGCACCTTCACCTTGGATAAAGGCGCGGCGGACGGCGTTGGGATTAATATGGAAGTCACAACCGAGGACGGATTGGTTGGACATATATACGAGGTCGGCACGAATTGGTCGAAGGCTATATCCATCTTGGAGCTGCAAAATGCCGTGGGCTGCCTTGTGACGCGTACGCGCGACATTGCTGTTGTGGAAGGCGATGTGCTGCTTAAGGAGGAAGGCCTGCTCAAGATGACCTACCTTGAAAAGGACGGAACTATCATGGTGGGCGACAAATTGGAAACAAGCGGACTTGGCAGTATCTACAACAAAAAGGGCTTGCTTATCGGCGAGATAACCGAAATCGTGCGCGACTCGACAAGCATACTGCAATACGCCGTAGTGAAACCCTCCGTAAACTTTGAGAAGATAAACGAGGTTATAATAATCGTGGACGACATGGACGAAATCGAGCTGGAGCCTATAACAACTAATGCTGATTAGACTTTTTTTATACTTTATCCTGTCGATTTTATTCGCGGCGTTTCAATCTACGGTTGGCAATTTTTTGCGGATTGGGGCGACGCCGAATCTGCTGTTTGCCATGGTGATATGCGTCGCTATACTGCGCGGAAGCCTTGAGGGCGGAATCGTGGGTGTGCTGTGCGGACTGCTCTACGACTTTGTGCAGTTCAGTATAATAGGGCTGTACGGCTTGATATATTTATATATAGGCGTGCTGTGCGGATTCTTGTGCAATAATTTGTATAGGGATAAGTTTTTTATCACGCTTGGATTTTCGGTAGTTGCTGCGTTTGTTGCACCTTCGATATACTACTTCTTCGGGCATTTTATGTGGGGGTTCGATTATATCGACATTGCGTTTTTCTCACATATACTGCCCGAGGCTATTTACGCGATTGCGACGACGATTCCGCTGTTTTTTGCGTTCCGTGCGCTTAACAGACACTTCACCACGAAGAAAGTTTTGATTGATAGCTAATATGAATGACATTAAAGAAAGAAAATATAAAATTAGGTTTATGCTGCTGTATGTTGTGATTGCAATGTGCGCGCTTGCTATTGTGTATCGCCTTATGGATTTGCAAATTGTGCAGCGTGAGGTGTACGCAGAAAAAGCCGTGAGCAAGACTACCAGCGTAAACTTTAGCATAATACCGCCGCGCGGAGGTTTGTACGACAGGTACGGCCGTCCGCTTAACACGAACAAAATCGGCAACAAGGTTTCGTTCGTGCAGGAGCTTATCGGCGAGAAGGAATTGAACGGTGTCATACTTGAGATGACGCGGCTTTTTGACGCGCAGTCGGCGAAGTATAATGATAGTTTTCCTATTACGACGACAGAGCCGTTTGCGTTTACCTATGCGGATTCTGCTGAGTCGTCGGCGAATACGCGCATTATCAAGTTTATGCAGCAGCATAAGCTTGAGGAGGATAGCTCGGTTTCCGATGTGATTGACTATTTCGCGGAAAAATATGAGGTTGACGCGGAGCTGTTGCCTATGGAAAAGCGTGCAATTATCGGCGTACGCTATGAGATGGAGCAGAATTATTTCGGCAAGGGGCAGCCGTTTGTGTTTGCGAATGATGTGGATATGGCTGTTATTACCAATATTCGCGAGCAGGGCAAGCTGTTTAAAGGTATAAGCATTGAAACCGTGCCGTCGCGGGTGTACAATCAAACTACGCTTGCGTCGCACATAATCGGGCATGTAGGCTCGGCTTATAAGGAAGACGTGGAGCGTCTGGGCGAAAGCTATCGCATAGGCGACATCATAGGCAGAAGCGGCATGGAGTATGCGATGGAGGACACGCTGCGCGGCACAGTCGGCGAGATTACGCGGATATACAACGCCGACGGCACTCCTGCCGAAACTATCCAAAACAAAGCGTGGGAGCCCGGAAACAACGTCGTGCTGACGATAGACAGCTACTTGCAGGAGAGGCTGAACAAATCCATAGAGAACATTATTCCGAAAATCCGCACGATGAAGGACGGAGAGCAAGCCGACGCAGGCGCGGCGGTGCTGCTTGACGTGAACACCTTCGAGGTGCTTGCCATGACGTCGTACCCGAGTTATGACATAAGCTTGTACAACAAAAACTTCGGTGAGATGATAAACGACCCGCTGAAGCCTATGTTCAACCGCGCACTGCAAGGCGAATATCCGCCCGGCTCGGTATTCAAGCCGCTGACTGCCGCAGCTGCGCTTAGTGAAGGTACAGTTGATTCAAGCTTCACTGTAAACGACACAGGCGTGTACAGATTCTACGCCGATGCAGGCTATGAGCCTGTGTGCTGGATTTACGGCGACTATCGCCGCGGACATGGCGTGGTAAACGTAATCGGCGCGGTGGAGCATTCCTGCAACTACTATTTCTATGATGTAGGGCGGCAGCTAGGCATAGATAAGCTTTCGCAATACGCGGCGCGCTTCGGCTTAGGCAGCCGCACAGGCATAGAATTATCAGGCGAGAGCAAGGGCTTGTTGGCGGGAAAGGAATCGCGCGAAGCTATGGGCAAAAAGTGGTATCCGGGCGACACAATTCAAGCGGCAATCGGGCAGTCCGACCACTTGTACACACCGTTGCAGCTTGCGTGCTACATCTCAACCTTAGCAAACGGCGGCACGCGCTACAACGCGCACCTAGTCAAGGGCGTAATCAAAAGCGACTACTCCTCCCCGATGCAGGAAACAATTCCCGTTGTGCAGGACGCAATCGTAATCAAACAACAGGACATCGAAAACATAAAAGAGGGTATGTACCGCGCGAGTAAAACAGGTACGGCGAGCGCAATCCTTTCCAAATTCCCCTACCCTGTTGCAAGTAAAACAGGTACGGCGAGTGTATCTGAGGGCGCGGCTAACGCTGTATTCGTGGCGTTCACGCCTGTGGATAAGCCCGAGGTTGCAATCGCAATTGTAGTTGAACACGGCGGCCACGGCAGTTATGCTGCCGAGGTTGCACGAGATATGTTCGACGCATACTACAATCGCAAGGCAACCGACGAGTTGCAGCCGTTTGACACAATATTGAAATGAGGTATTTACCATAAAGTTACAATTACCAAGCGGGGAGCTTATGCTTCCTGCGTTTTTCCCTGACGCGACATACGGCAATGTGAAATGCGCGGACAGTGCGGACTTAGGGGCCTGCGGAGTTAGGGGCATGGTGTGCAACACCTTCCACTTAATGAGCAAGCCCGGACTGGGCGTACTGCGCAAGCACGGCGGAATCCACGCATTCAACGGCTACAAAGGCGCGGTACTCACAGACAGCGGCGGCTTTCAAGCATTCTCGCTAATCAAGCAGAATCCGGCGTATGGGCAGATTCGCAGCGACTGCATAATCTTCCGCCCCGATATGGGCAGCGACAAACTCATACTTTCGCCGAGCAAGTGCATACAAGCGCAATTCGCGATACGCTCCGACATAATCATGTGCCTAGACCATTGCACGCACCCAAGCGAACCGTACGACGTTCAAAAGAAAGCCGTCGACAGCACGATAAAGTGGGCGCGGCTGTGCAAGGAAGAATATCAACTGCAACTGAAAAACTATAAATACGGCGAGATACGCCCCCTACTGTTCGCGATAATCCAAGGCGGCAACGACTACAGCTTACGCAAATACTGCGCGGAGGAATTAGTCGCGATAGGCTTCGACGGCTTCGGATTCGGCGGCTGGCCTTTATCCGAGGGCGGCGAGTTTTTGTACGAACTGCTTGAATACACGGCAAGCCTTATGCCTAACGGCAGCGTAAAATATGCGATGGGCGTAGGCAAGCCCGAAGAAATCCGTGCCTGTATGCAGATGGGCTACAACCTATTCGACTGCGTAATCCCCACGCGCGAAGCACGCCACGGCCGCCTTTATGTAGCTCACGGCGACACTTACAAATACATCTACACCATGGACACCAAAAACGCCGCCGTAACCTCACCACCCGACCCAAGCTGCAACTGCCCCCTATGCCGCAACTATTCCCTAGGATACCTGCACCACCTAGCCAAAAACGGCGACACCCTAGCCAATAGGCTTGCAACCCTGCACAACCTCACATTCTACCAATCATGCACAAAATCATAGCGGCACTGGTCGCCCTGCTGCTGCTCACTTCCTGCCAAAAGCAGCCGAAGCGCTACGAAGCCGAATTCCTGCTGCTGTTTGACACCATGACGCGCATAGTAGGCTACGCCGATAGCGAGCAGGAGTTTACCGCGCAAGCGACTTTCATCAAGGAAAGCTTGCAAGAGTACCACGAGCTTTTCGACATCTATAAAACCTACGACGGAATCGCGAACTTGAAAACAATCAATGACAACGCAGGCATTGCCCCTGTTGCAGTTGACGCACGCATTATCGAGCTGCTTGAGTTTTGCAAGGAGATGTATGCTGCCACCGATGGAAAAGTAAATGCCGCAATGGGCAGCGTACTGTCCCTATGGCACGAGTATCGCGAAGCCGGAATCGCCGACCCACTAAATGCGCAGCTTCCCCCGACGGAAAAGCTTCAAGTCGCCGCCGAGCACATCGACATCAATGACATAATCATTGACAAATCCGCTTCCACCGTCTACCTCTCCGACAGCCAAATGTCCCTAGACGTAGGCGCAATCGCTAAAGGCTACGCCGCGCAACGCGTATGCGAACTCGCTCGCGCGCAAGGCATCGCAAACATCCTAATAAGCGTCGGCGGCAACGTATGCGCAGTCGGCGACAAATTCGGCGAGCCGTGGCGCGTAGGCGTACAAAATCCCGACGGCGAATCAAGCGAATCCATTATCGGCTCTGTAAACCTATCCGACAACTCCATGGTGACAAGCGGCACATACCAACGCTACTACACAGTAGGCGGCGTACGCTACCACCACATCGTCGACCCCGCGACCCTAATGCCATCGCAGCTATACGCAGCCGTAACCGTAATCCACCCCGACAGCGGAATCGCCGACGCACTCTCTACCGCCCTATTCTGCCTATCGGAGAGCGACGCCGAATCGCTGCTGCAACAATACGAAGACGCCCACGCCTTATGGGTATACAGCGACAACTCCACCAAATCCACCCAAGGCTTCACAGAACTATTACGCAAATAAAAAAGGACGGCAGCCCGTCCTTATTTTTATGCGTTATTGAGTAGCAGAATCCATGTTATAACGCTTCTTGAATCTGTCTACGCGTCCGCCTGCGTCAACCAGCTTTTGTTTGCCGGTGAAAAACGGATGGCACTTTGAGCATATTTCAACGTGTACATTCGGCTTAGTCGAGCGTGTTTCGATAACCTCACCACATGCACAGCGGATAGAAGTATTCTCATATTGTGGGTGTATGCCCTGTTTCATTAGTTCACCTCGCTTAAAATCATAATGCTTTTAACATTATATCACAACAAATGCCGCTTTGCAAGCGTTTTTTTATCCTTGCGATTGCAGCAAATGTGTGCTATGCTTGTGCTAAGGATTTTTTATATAATCTCACCTTAACTCAACGATATTTTGCTTTCAAAGATTTAAGAAGCCGTGTTCATAGGGTGAAGTAATCCCCGCTTAGAATTATTAGATTATCCCCTTGGCAAATGACCGGTACTTTTCAATCATTTTTATAAACCTTTCATCAACCCTAAGTATAGCAAATTGAGGACTGTTATCATAAAACTTTAACAACCGCATAATCAGATTTTCTTTCCAATACCCCCAATATGTTATAATATCATGCTTGAATTTGCTGTCTGTATTTGCTATTTGTCGGTTTGAAACGATAAATTCATCGAATTTAACAGCATATTCTAACGCTATATCTATATATTCGATAGCTTTATCCGATTTTCCTTGTGTATTGTATTTCAATCCCAAACCTTCGTATGTTCTGAAAATGAAATATTTTAGCATTTCATAGTTTGTGTCGTCAAGGAGTTTTATTAAATATTCCGCTGTCATATTACCGAATTTTATTTTTTCGTCAAAGTCCACGTCGGAAAACCAGATGATTTTATCCAGTTTATTTAGAGCAAAATCCGATAAGGCAAAGAAATTAAAATTGATATAATGCCACCATTCCGGAGTTTTTTCATCAAAGAGCTGTTCGCATTTTTGATATTTCGTACAACCGAACCAATCAGGAAAATGTCCTAATAGCTCTATTGCTTTGTCGATATTCCCCTTTGCTTTTTCTACCTTTGCAAGAATATCAATTGCTCCGTTGCGTATTTCGTCAACAGTACATTCGGCAATAATTCTGTTGCATTGATATGTTAATTCGTCTGCACATGAGAGAACAACATCAACAGTATTATCAGCACAGCTGCCGATAATATCATATAAATAACGGATTGTTATACGAAAATCATTTGGAAATTCCTTGTGTGCTTCTGTAATTAATTCTGTCGGTTCAACCCATTTCCCTTGATTTTTAAGGCTTGCGTATTCGGCCAAATATTCATTGATTTTAGCCTCATTTTTCGCTGTATCAAGTCCTAATAACTCATCAGTAGATACATTGAAATAACTTGCAATAGGCAAAATCATTGTTATATCGGGATATGCTTCGCTTCTTTCCCATTTTGATACAGCTTGTGTGCTGATATTCAAATGCTCAGCGAGCTTTTCCTGTGTAATGTTTTTTTCACGGCGTAGACGCTTGATGTTTTCGTTAATATAGATATTCATTGTTATTGCTCCTCATTAAAGTAAACAGGCCTGTTTCTAAATTATATTATAATGATATTTTGTTGTTTAACAAGAACCTGTTGGTTTATGCAATTAAACCATTGGTTTAATTTATCTAATATCAGTATTATATCATGAATGCAAAACTAATTCTATATCTATGAACAAAATGAGCATAATCTCTATTTGAATATAACCCCCTTCCCTCCTACGATATTTTAAATGCGAAATTCCAACTTTGTGCCGTATGACGAAAATTTCTGTATAACTTCGTGCAAAACGGAAATAATTACCATAATACTTATGGAAGTTTATGGAGGTTATTATGGCACATAGAGTTATCAAAAATGTTGGAATTGCGCTGCTGGTGGGGCTTTGTCTTATGGGCGCAGTCGTTACACATATCGTGTATCTGCAAAAGGGGATAAGCTCCGGCGTGATACGCTTGCACGTTATCGCAAACAGCAACACGGACTTCGACCAAAAGCTAAAGCTTGAAGTAAGGGACAACATCACAAAATACTTATCCGATATGCCCGAGGGCGACATCGACAGCGCGTTCGGTTACATCAACGGCAACGTCGGCAACATCCAAAAGGCCGCGGAGGAAACAATCGCGCTCGCAGGCTACGACTACCCTGTGCGCGTAAACGTAGGCGAATTCGACTTCCCTACAAAATACTACGGTAACATGGCGTTGCCCCAAGGCAAATACAACGCGGTACGCGTCGAGATAGGCGAAGCTGTCGGCAACAATTGGTTCTGTGTGCTGTTTCCGCCGCTATGCTTTAGCGGTGACAACGCGTCCATGCCCGATTCGGGCAAGGAGCAGCTTAAAAAGGTGTTGCCCGAGGAGCAATACAAGATGATAGACAAATCCGACACGGCGGAAGTGCAAGTAAAATTCCGCGTGCTTGAACTATTCGATTGGATTAAAAAATAAACGCATTTTCAATATTGCAATGCAATTCGCAATATTATATAATTTAATTAAGCACACAATAAACCTGCCCAAAACAGGTTTATTTTTTGTTTATTGCATGATGGTAGCTGTTATTTGCACGTTGGTTGCAAGGCTATTGCATAATAGAAAATAGTTTGTTAAGATGGGAGTACAGCAAGATGATACTAAAACTTGTGGAGAATTTAAGCCAGGGGGATATTGAAATATTAATCAAGTATGCCAAGATGAATCAAACCGTGAAGCGGCTCGAAACGCTGATAAAATCCGTTAGCAAAACGGTGAAATGTTCCGACGAAAGCTCCGAGCTGTGGGTGAACGCCTCCGACATCTACTACATAGAAAGCGTCGACAAGCGCACATTCGTGTACTGTGAAAAGTTGGTGTATCGCACGGAGCTGCGGCTGTATCAGCTGCAAGAAAAGCTGTCGGACGTAGGATTCGTTCAAGTGAGCAAGTCCTGCCTTATGAACATCAATGTGCTTGAAAGCATACGCCCTTTGATGAACAGCCGAATGGAAGCAACCCTGTCTAACGGAGAGTGTATCAACGTGACAAGGAAGTTCATACCTTCAATCAAAGAAAAGCTGCAAGGGAGGTGAGGCAAATGAAAGATGAGATAAAAAACTGCATGGCGACAACAGGACTGGCACTGGTGATACTTGCCGTCGTGGCAACGCTTAACGGCGCACGCTTCCTCTTCATCAGCAGCGTTTATCAAACGCTTGCGGCAAACATTGTAATACACCTCGGGCTAAGCCTGCTCAAACGGTTTGAATGTAAGTATTTTATCGTTGAAATAGTTGCGGAATTAGGCTATGTGCTTGCGGTCTTGGCGATAAGCGGATATGTGTTCGGTTGGTACAGCAGCACGCCTATATGGCTGCTTGCAATTATCGGAACTGTAGTATATTTGCTCGGCAGCTTGATTAACATATTCCGCGTAAACAGCGACGTCGAATTTATCAACCACCAACTAAAGCTTCGCAAGGAGCAAACAAATCAAATAATTTAAGGAGCATGACTATGAAAAAAGACAGCACTCAAGCAACAATGAAAATTATACTGCTCGTGTATTTCGCGTGTTTCGTTTTCCGAGGCATTGAGTATATGTTTATCAGAACGGACCAAAGCATTTTCGGCGAAGCTTTTATACATAAGCTTATCGGAATAGGCGTGCTGTTTATCGCGCTGAAGCTTTTGTCAATGAGCGCAAGCGAAATCGGCTTCCAAACGAAGGATGTGCTCAAGAATACGCTGTATGGGTTGCTGCTTGGCTTGGGCGTGTATTTGTTGGCGTATGGAGTGGAGTTTGCTATGCAGTCCATGTCGGGCAATTCGCCGTCGCTGCAATGGTATGTGTCCAGCTATTCGATCGACGGCAACTTGGGCAATCAAACAGGGGTGTTGTTTTTTGCGATGTGTATCGTCGGCAATATCATCAATGTTGTGATGGAAGAGGGAATTTTCAGAGGGTTGTTCCTTAAGCTTGCTGAAAAGAAGTATTCGTTTTTGGTTGCTGTAATTATATCGTCGGTGCTGTTTGGGTTTTGGCATATTGCCGCGCCGCTGCGCAGCTTTTTGGACGCGGAGAGAAGCTTGCCCGGGACGCTTATGATGATGTTAATGCTTGTGGCTACAACAGGGATTACAGGGGCGAAATTCTGCTTGCTTGCAAAAATATCCTGCTCGCTGTGGCTGCCGATGGCCGACCACTTTGTGAATAATACGATAATAAATACGCTGCATATAGTGACGGCTTCGGGAGCTGATGAAATGCAGATTGTGCGCATAACGATTGCGCAGACTGTTTCGTTTGTGATTGTGCTGATTGTGTTTTTCAAGGGGAGGCATAATAAACGAGCAGCAAACGTGTAATTCCTGCGTTTGTGCGTAGTTGCGCGGGACGGGAAACCCGTCCCCTACATTTGTGCTTGCTTCCGTGATTGGCTTGTGTTAAAATTAGGTTATAATACGAAAAAATGGCGGTGTACAAATGAAGATACTTATGCTGCTGCAAAAGCTGGATATAGGCGGAGCGGAAACGCATGTAATTGACCTTGCCGCAGGACTGACGCGGCAAGGTCATAGTGTGAGCATATGCTCCAACGGCGGCGACTATGAAACGCAGCTTCCGCAAATCGGCGTGAAGCACTATAAGCTGCCGATGCACAATAAAAATTTGCTTAACACGCGCAAGGCTTTAAAGCGGCTTGCGCAGATAATACGCGAGGGCGACTTCGATATAATTCACGCGCACGCGCGCATTCCTGCATTTGTTTGCAGCTTGCTTAAACGCCGTATGCGCTTTAATTTTGTGACCACCGCGCATTGGGTGTTCAGGGTGAATCCGCTGTATAAGTTGATTACCAATTGGGGCGAGCGATGTATAGCTGTGTCGAGCGACATAAAGCAGTATGTTGTAGACAACTACGGATATCCGCCGCAGAATGTGTCGCTGACGATTAACGGAATCGACATGGAGCGTTATCGCAAGCTTGAAGGCGGCGACGAGATAAAGCGGCGGCTTGGAATCCCTGCCGATAAAAAGATAATCCTGCACGTGAGCCGAATTGACAGCGACAGGAGCATGGCTTCGTTTTTGCTAACGCAAGCGATGGTTAAGCTTGCCGATGAAAGCTTGCGGCTTGTGATACTCGGAAGCGGCGATGAGTTTGATAAATTGCAGCGCGAAGTTGAAAAGGCCAACAGCGCACTTGGCTACAAGGCGATATACACGCTTGGCACAATTACCAACGTGCAGGAGTATATGCCTATCGCCGATATTTTCGTCGGAGTTTCACGCGCTGCGCTTGAAGCTATGTCGGCGGAGCTTCCGCTGATATTGGCAGGCAACGAGGGGTACATCGGCATATTGAACGACGACAACCTCGACAAAGCAATCGAGAGCAACTTTTGCTGCCGCGATTGCGAGCTTTCCGACGCGGACAAGCTTGCACGCGACATTCCGCGACTGCTATCCATGCCGCTCGAGGAAATAGGCAAGCGCAACCGCGAGATTATCGAGCAGCACTATTCCGTCGACAGAATGTGCGGCGACTATATGCAGGTGTACGATAAGCTGCTGTCGGATAAGTGCCGCAACGTGATGATAAGCGGATACTACGGCTTCGGCAACAGCGGCGACGACGCGCTGCTATCTGCTATAATCGACGAAATCAAGGCGGTGTCGCCCAAAGCGAATGTGACAGTTTTATCCAACACCCCTGCCGCTACGCGCAAAATCTACGGCACGGACAGCATCTATCGCTACAACTTCCTCAAAATTCGCAAACAGATGAAGCAAACCGACCTGCTGATCACAGGTGGCGGCAGCCTAATTCAAGATGGCACTAGCAATCGCTCCCTCACCTACTACCTATCCCTTATCGCGCTTGCGTACGAACGCGGCGCACGCAATATGCTGTACGCAAACGGAATAGGCCCCGTGCGACAAAAGAATATGCCGCGTATCGCGGAAACGCTCAATCACGTGCAAGCGATAACCTTGCGCGAGCCGAACAGTCTTGCGCTGCTGAATGAAATCGGCGTGACGCGCCCGAAGATAGAAGTTACAGTTGACCCTGTTTTCAACCTCGTTGACAAGCTGAATATAAAAAAGCCGCAGAATCGCGGCAAATACTTTGTTGTGTCGGTGCGAAGCTTTAGCGGCGGCGTGAATCTCGCGGCAATCGCGCAGGCAATCGACCACACTCACGAAAAGTACGGCTGCACGCCTGTGTACATCATAATGCAGCCGCAAAAAGACAACGCCATCACGCACAAGCTGCGTGCCATGACAAAATGCGGCGGCGACATCGTAGGCGCAAGCAACATAAAGGAGCTGCTGTCGCTTATACGCGGCGCGGAGCTATGCCTTGCAATGCGGCTGCACACGCTGATTTACGCCGCAAGCTTATCCTGCCCCTGCATTGGCATAGTATACAATCCGAAGGTGAACGCCGTGCTGGAATATTTGCAGCAGCAATATTACGTAGACGCGGACGGCGACTATGCGGAAAAACTCACGGCATTCATCGACGAAATCGTCGGCAACCGAAAAGAAATCGTAACGCAGCTAAACGCAGTAGCAAACGAGATAAAACAAAAATCCGCACGCGACAGGCAAATCATGTCCGAACTTTTATAACTATCAATTCAAAATTCGTATAATCGACAACACAAGCACCGACAAAAGAATGTGCGGGTCGCCGTCCTTGGTTTTGGTGTCGATGTCAAACCTAGCGCACAAGCGCATTGCGGCGCGTAGCTTTTCGCCGTCCAGCTTTTTTGCTTGAGCTTGCAGTCTGCTTGCGAGGAATTGCTTGTTCTGCGGCAAAAAGCTTGCAGCTGTGCGCACCTCCTTGAACATGAGAATCTCGGAAAGCGTGTTGTAAAGAGCCACGTTGATTAAATTGACAGGCTCTTTTTTTATTGCAAATTCCTTTAGCATTTGCATACATATGTCGGCTTCTTGCTTTAGCATGTGTTCGCTTAGCTTGAAAATTTTGTAGTCGGTGGGCTTTTCGACAAGCAGGTCGATTGCCTCGCGCGTGACGTTGCCGCTTTCGCAGTAGGCGGCTAGCTTGCTTGCCTCCTGCTCTAACCGCTGCATTGACGCGGCGCATAGCTCAATAAGGTATGCCGCGTTGTCCTTGCTAATGCTGACGCCCTCATTTTGGAAAATGCGCGCAAGCCAACTTATAAGCACGCTTTGCGGCTGCACGGGGCATTCCACCACCGCGCCGCTTTTAGCGATAGCGTCCGCCGCTTCCTTGTACACCTTGGACAGCGACGGCTCGGTGAACACGATAGCGGCAATCGGCGGCGGATTCTTTAGCAGCTCGATTATGCGCTTTGCATTCGCCGCAGTTTTGATAAAGTCCGTGTTGTTTGCGATAATCGCGCGCTTTTCGCATAACAGCGGCGGATTGTTTGTAGCCGCGATAAACGCAGGAAGTGTGCTTTTGTCGTCGAAGGTGTCGGCGTTTAAGTCCTGCATTTCCGTGGCGGCCATGTTTTTTATCTTGTCCGCGTACATCTTTATGAGGTAAGGCTCATCGCCGTGCAGCAGATAAACGCCGCGCAGAGTGCCGCTTGCAAGCTCATTTTTCAATTGCGTAATGTTCATATTCATATTAGATAAACAAGCACCAAAATATTCCAAATTTGTCAACGAAAGAAGACATGTACGAGCTGAATGAGCACGGGGCGGGCGTGCCGTACGTTAGTTCGCCGCCGTGCAAGGTGTTAAATGCGTTGTCGATTTTTGCTTCTGCGCCGTCGTCGAATTGTAGGCAGAATTGCATATTGGTTGCTTTGGTGTTTTCGCTTGCTTCCGACACCGCGATGATTTGCCCTTCTACGTCTATTTCGGCGTGCATGTATGAGCCATCGTCGTTTGTGTATTCTGCGACGAGCTGCGCGTCGAAGGCCTTGACGTATAGCTTGACAGCTTCAACGCTGTTTTTTACATAAACCTGCATTAACGTCCTTTTCATGTATACCTCCAAAAAATTATTTTCCGAACCAATCCTTGACTTGTATCTTTTTCGTGTACATACCATCAGTGACAATGCTGAATACCTCAACGCCGTTTTGCCGCAGCCGCTCTACAACCTCGGGCGACGGATGCCCGGAAGTATTGCCGGAGCTTATCACCGCGACGGAGGGAGATACCGCTTCAAGAAAAGCTTGCGACGTAGACGTAGCCGAGCCGTGGTGCGGCACCTTCAGCAAATCCGCGCGAACATCTACGCCGGAATTCACAACATCATTTTCCGCCGTACGCTCAATGTCACCGCAGAAAAGCATTGTGTATTCCTTTACTTTTAGCTTTAGCACAAGGCTGCGATTGTTCTCGTCGCCAGCGTCGGTGTTGAAGTATACCACGTCGAGGGTGAGGTAATCGAGCGTGAGTATGTTTGCCGGATTATCGACATACAGTATTTTCGCGGAAGTGTTGGCGGCGAACAGCATATCGTGCAGCGGCGTTTCATAGTTTCCATTGGGCGCGGGAATGATGAGCGTGCCAATGCGCCCTTCCTGCAACAACTCGAGGAATGCCTTGCCGTGGTCGTCGTGATAATGCGATAGAATGGCTATGTCGATATTTTTAATTCCGCTTTTGTTTAGGTATGTACCGAGGAATGTGTCGTAACCGCGCTCCTCCATGTAGGAGTTGCCGCTGTCGATGAGGATATGCCTGTTGTTCGGCAGCGAAATAATCGCGCTGTCGCCTTGCCCCACGTTGAGGAAGCTCACCGCGGCAAACCTGCTCTCGTAATAATCGCGGCAGCATATCGCAACCATGATAAGCGCAATCGCAAGCAACGGTACATACACCTTATTGTTCAACAGTATTCTAGGCAAGGACGCACCTTCTTTTGTAATGTGATACTTAAATTATAGCACAGCTCGGGCATAATTACAACGTGCGCCTACAATTGTTTTGCGATTCGCCTATTGAGAAGTATGTACAACAGAAAGACAGCGATGAAATAAATCGCTAGCAAACCAATTCGCGGCGAAGGTATCGAAAGCCACAGCGGTAGCTTGTTGGCGAAAACATCTGCGGTAAACAGCAGAATATCCAGCAGCAACGCCAACGCCGACACCAATATATCTCCAACAACAGGCACTGCACCGAAAACGAGCAGCAAATAACCGCCGCACAACAAATACAAAACCTCGTATCCTGCGATAAGGTTGACCACGATTCCGGCGAAGGAAACATAGTTCATCGTGTAAGCGACAATCGGCATTACGCCTATGGTCGCGGCGGCCGTGAAGCATATCGCACGCGCTATCTTTTTCGCCTGAAACGCGTCGCGCAGCAGTGGGTAAAATATCAATATGGACAAAGTGGAAGCAAATGACATTTGGAACGAGAGGTTGTACAAGTAAAATGGATTGTACAGCAACATAAAAAGCGACGACAAAAATAACGCCGATATCGCGTTGTATCGCCTGTTCGTCGCAAATGCAATAAGTCCCGCGCTGCACATAATCGACGCGCGAAGTATCGACGGCGAAAACATGGTGAGCAAGCAGAATGCGGCAATCACAAGCATAGTCGCAGCGGCAGCGAATATCGTCGAACGCTGCTTGCGATACAGCAGCGGCTGCAGCGCAAGCAGCAATACCGACAGGTGCAGTCCGCTTGCAACTGTTATGTGGCTGATTCCGCTTTTGCTCAGCGTTTCGCGGACGCTTGGCGACATGCCTGCCTTGTAGCCAAGGCAGATTGCTTTGATTACGGCCGCGTGGTCTTCTGAAAGGTGCTTGTCTATTACGTTGCAAATGTACTCGCGTGTTTTGTAGCTTAAGTCCATTAAATCCGCGAAAACACTACGCTTCCCAAGTTTTATCAGAGTTTTGTCGGTAATGCTTCCGGCGATGTAGCTTCCTTGCGAAAATCGCGCAAGCTTTAGGTTGTAGTCGCCGTTGTATTCGTCTTGCTTGAAGCTGTAAAGTCTGCCTTGCACTTGTATGATTTCGCGCAGCTCAAACTGATACTTTTCGGCGCGGTAGGCTATGTGCGCTGTGGTATCAGGAGTGTAGACCGTTCCGTCTGCGTCGACCTTATACAACTTTAGAGCAAAGTGTGTGTCGTCGAACCATGTAACCTCGCCTGTCATCGTTACAGGTGTACGTAGAAAATCTTCCACTTGCGCGTCCTTGTATGCTACGATTTTCGCTGCGTAAATATTTCCGGCAGCGTAAAATATCACACACAAAATCGCCGCACTTGCCCTGCGCCTTTTATCCGTTAAGGCATAAATTATCGCAGGCAAGGGAAAAAGCAGCAAGCCAAAATTTAGCCTGCTGCTTGCGATTCCCACCATGTAACTTATACATATGGATATTAATACCATGTTTTAAAAGAAGCTGAATGTTGCGTCGATGAAGCCTGCGATAATTTTCGCTGTTTCGGCGCGGGTCGCGTATTCGCGCGGCTCGAATGCGTCGCCTTTGCCTTCGATAATCATCGCTTCGGAAAGCGCCTGCACCGCGGGGGCTGCCCACGAGAATATCAGCGCGGAATCTGAATATGCCGGCATTTTCTCCCTCTTCGGCAGCGTTACTTTCATAACCTGCGCGAATCGGTAAACTATAGTCGACATCTCCTGCCGCGTGATGTAGCCGTCTACCCCAAATGTTCCGTCGGGATAGCCCTTGACGATTCCTGCATTGTATGCCCATGACACGTATTCAAAGAACCATCTGTTCTGCGTCACGTCTGTGAATATGCCGCGCATATCGCCCGAAAAGTCGAGGTCGTCATAAACTGTAAGCAGCATCTTCAAGAACTCAACGCGTTTTATCGGCGCGTCAGGCTCGAAAATCTCTTCCTCTCTTCCGTGGATAATGTCGCGTGCGCCTAGGAACATTACGTTCGGGAAGCTCCAATGCTCTGCGGTGTCCTCGAAATATTTGAAGTTGTACGCGACTGCGAATACGCTGAAGTTACTTGTTTTAATCCGCAGCACGTCTTCGTCGCGAATGTAGGAGGAGTGCTTGACTAGCATCGGATTGGAGCCGTCGTCGTTTGCGTGCATTGCAACTACTGCGTCGGGGAACTCTGTGCTTTCTAATTCATAGGGAATGTCTACCAATGCTTGGTAGTCGCCTAGGTCGCTTATTTTATGTCGTCCTGCTGCTATTTCGACCGAGATTGCAGGGCGTTTGCCTACAAGCGGCGCGTTGTACACCTTGCTGTGGATCGTGAGGAAGAAGCCTTCGCCATCGGCGCGTAGGCTTTTCAGCGTCGCAGGCGTCAGCCAAACCGAGCCGAATTCTGTCGTCACCTTCAAGTAGTTGGCTTTGCACGCCTTAATCGCGTCGAAGGTTTTTTGGTCGACAGCTAGCTTGTATGAGATGGCATTCTCCATCGTGGGAGTTTCTATCTCGAGGATTGTCACCTTTGTTTTCGAGGCCGCTACGGCCGTCAGCGCATTTGCCGCTGTGTCGTAGTCGACGTGGGTCGTAACTAATCCGTTGAGGAAGTCCTGATTTATCGGCTTTATGCTGACGTAGGATTCGCCCTTGCTTGAGTCGCTGCTTTGGTCGACGATAACTGCGCGGTTTAGCATTACGATGTATTCGCGCACTACTTCGGTAGGGTCGGTTGGCGTAACGCGTACGGTTACTTTGGTCGACAGGCCAGCTGCGTTAAGCTTTACGTCGTACGGCGTTTTCAGCGGAGTTTCCTCGTCGTCCTTGAAGATTTCAACCTTAGCCGCGCTGCCCTTAGGCAGTGTAGGCGTGATACGCGCGGTTGTCACCGACGCAGCGTACGGGATTTTGTACTCCTCTATATCAGGGTTAAACTTGTATGCCTTAGTGGGGTCGGCAGGGGTGATTACAAGGTTGGCTAGCTTATTGTCGCCGCTTAGCTTGTAGAAGCGTACGCGGTATGTACGCTTTTGCCCGCTTTCGGATGTGGTGACAATTTCAACTATTCTGCTTGCGCCCGGCTTTAGCTTAGACAAGTCGATTACCTTGCCGACGCCGCTTTGCACCGCCTTATCCTTGTCAATCGTGGTAAGTATTGCCATTAGCGTAAAGGCTTTTATTTCGGCAGACATTACGTTCACGCCTACGTTTACCACATAGTCAAGCTGCCCCGGGTCAAAGCCCTCTTCCTTGGTAGATTCCTGAATCAGCGGTCCCGGAGAAACTACGAGGTTGTCAAGGCTGCTGTCACCGCTTGGCTTTTCGCGGATTATGGTGAGGGTGTAGGAGCGTTTGCTATTGTCGAGCGCGGTTACTGTGATTGTGATAACCGTGCTGGATTCGTTGGTTTTATTGGCTTTAAGCGGCGATGTTACCATGCCGGGGCTTTCACCGATTTGCGTCAGCTTGCCGCCCGTGCTTTTTACTTCAATAGTCGCATCTCCATCTTTTGCAACTGCAAACAAGTCGATTGTCGCTACGTCGGAAGGTACTCGCAGGGTATACCCTGTTTTTTCAGGGTCAAAGTCAGGCGTAAGCTTTGCTGCGTCCTGCCCTGTTTTGGTGATGTATTTTACTTCGATTGACTTTAGCGCGTTTTCGGCGGAGGTAAAGCCTGCCGTTACAGGAACATTTTCAAAGTCGTCCACGACTTCGAGCTTTGCTCCTGTTATTACACTCTGTCCGTTGTTCGGGTCATTCTGCGACTGCCATCTGATTCTGAAAATAGCGAACTTTGCGCGTTTATATGTTACGAATACTTTGCGATTGTTAGTTGGCTTAATCTCGCTTTTCATTACGAGGTCAACTTTACCGCTCAATCCGCTTGTCTGCACGGCAACTACAGGAACAATCTCTGTACCCACACGAACAGTGAAGTCGTTCGGCGAGGGCGTTCCGCCGAAGGTGTATATGCTTTCGGGGAAGGTGAGGGTTATGCGCGAGCCTGTCGCTGAAGCTGTAGGCTTAACCGACCATACTTTAAAGTCATTTCCTGTGAATAGGTTGTAGGGGTTGGTTTTTGTTCCCTGCCCTGTCATAACTGCAATCTTTGATGAAATGAGCGTTAGTACGGGGCGTACGCCTAATGGCGTGGAGCGGTCGCCTGACGTCGTTGTGTTTGTTTCTTGGTCAACAACTATTGTTTTATCTGTCGCAGGGAATCGTCCGCTTTCATCGACGTACATTGAGTAGTTTCCGCCTATGTCGGTGGAACGCGTCCAAAACGCGGATTTAACATGCCCTGTATTTTGTTCGCTTTTTGAAACGCTGCGCCCTTCATTTAAGTTGAATCCTCTTGTGAATCGGGCAGGTCCGTTCAAGTATCCCAACTCTTCTGCGGAGGGGACTGAAATCGGTTTGTTCGAGCCCGACGAGCCGTAGTTCGCCGCGATTAATTCGCTGTCCTTTGATACGATAATCTTGAACTTCTGCCTCGGTTCATTTTCTGTTTCAACTGTTATTTCGCGCTCTGTGCCGAAGGTTGTGCCAAAGAAGCTTCCGTTCAAATAGTCGTACAGCGTGGATTTATCCCATGTTTTTTCGCTGTTTGTCGTCCATGGCTTTGGGTCGCCTACTACGTCGGTGGCAAGCAGCGTGTAGTTTGACGTTGTACCTACGTTGTCATCTACAACCTGCCATACAATGGATTCGCCGTTAGCCTTTTCTCCTAGGAATACGTAGTCGCCCTTCTTTAAGTTTGTGGCGTTTTCGGTCATGTTAGTAACGGCGTACGGCGCTATGCTATAGATAAATTGGTGCGTGCCGCGCCATTGGAATAAATTGTATTCGTCCGACGCCTTGTAGCTCACCTTTATGTCTGAATAACCCTTTTGAATATATTGGCTGAGCTGCAGCATTATAATTCGTTCGCGTCCGTTTGATTCATCCCAATTGATTCCGCTTACAGGCACATTCTCGTTGCCTATTGTTACTGTGAAGTCGGTTGCCTTTGGCTTCCCTGCTACGATGTATTGGTCGTACAGCTCGATTGCAAGGCGTGAGCCGTCAACCTCCGCATTGCGAATCTGGTCTTTGCTCCAGGAGTCGCGCGGCATTATGTTGTAAGGATTTTCCAGGGTTCCGTCGCCTAGCATGTTTGACGCAAGGCTCCCGCTGCTTACATTAATCTTTATAACGGGGCGGATTCCGTTCGCGGGTAAATCCTGTCCGCTTGCTTTATCGATGTATGTTTTCGACGTGGTGAGCATGTCGTCGCTACCAAGCAGGTAATCGTTGGACAGCGGGCCTGATGGAATTACATACGCGTTTCGTATGTTGCCCTCGACAGTGTCGCGCGTCCAATAGCTTGCGTATGTGTTGTACTTGTCCGTTTTTTGATATTTCGCCTGCGGGTCAAATGAAGCAGGTCGCGGATTCGTTGGGTCTTCGCTTTGTTCGACCCACTTCCTCATCTGGTCAAGCGACGGCATAGATACTTTAACAGGTATGCTTGTTATCGGTTTTCCGTCTTTTCCAATCTCGTCAAATAAAACTAGCGCTTCCTTCTCGCGCGATGTGAATACGTTGTTGGTGACTAAAAAGCCGCCTATGTCTGCTCTGTCGCTGTTAAGCCAATCGCGCAGGTATGAGCCAACCCAACCGCTGTCGAATGTTTTTTCTTCTATATGCCAAGGGCGCGCGTCTATTATGTTGTTTGTAACAAGTGTCGCCGTGTTTTGTGCAGTATCTCTTTCAACTACAATCCATTTAATCGGCGTCTGATAGCTCTCGTAATTCCACACGCCCATCGTATGCTCGAACGCGCCGAAATTTACAATGTCGCCCACCTTAAGCTCACGCGGCGACGCGGCCTTCGCCCTTTCCGTTCCCAAAAAAGAAAAAGCGTTAACTAATACAGACAGCAATACCGCGTAGCAAACAATCCGCCTACCGGACAGGTATCGCAAAATTCGCTCCTTTTTCATGTTTCTACCTCCGTGTTTATTTCTCCGTTTATATCAATATTACCAAAAATTAACTATTATAAAATAAATATGTCTATCGATATTATACCACAACTACAAATAAAAATAAAGTGTTTTTTTAGCAATTGTTCCTTTTCGTAATTGTATTTGCATAAAAATCCTGCTTGCGTTTTATTTAAATGTCATTAAATGGGATATTATAAACTTATTGTTTTATTTGCATGGATATAGTATAATTAATATGAGTAAGTTTGCGAATAATTTAATTATGTGAATTTGATGGTTTACAAATGAAGGGAGTTATTTCCTTAATGATAAAAAGGTTTTTGCCGACGCTGTACGCGGATAGCGTGGGGGATATTGATTTGACAGAGCTGCGAGGGCTTGGTGTGAATGTGCTGATACTTGACCTCGATAATACGCTTGTGCCGCATAATCATAAGCTGCCTAGCGAAGCTGCGCTTGCGTTTATTAAGAAGGCGCGGACGCTTGGTTTTAAGCTGCACATTTTGTCGAATAATAAGAAGCAAAGGGTCAGCGACTTCAACGAGAGTATTATGCTGGACGCTGTACATATGGCGTTTAAGCCGTTTTTGCACAAGGTGAAGGGCGTGCTGCGGCGTAACGGATATGCGAAAAATGAAGTTTGTATCGTGGGCGACCAGATTTTTACCGATATATTGCTTGCTAATAGGCTCAAGGTGAAGTCGGTGCTTGTGAAGCCTGTGAATAGCTCGACCGATATTAAGAGTATCAGCTTTAAGCGGAAGCTGGAGCGTGTGATACTGCGCAAGCGTATTGCGGCGGTTGGGTTCGAGGGCGAGATTCCGTATGCGGATATTGTTGATAGGCATGGCGTGAATGCGGTTGTTAGGCAGTTTGGGGAGCTATCGGCGCGACGGATTGAGCATATGCGCAAGCGGTATGCGGGAGCGGTCGTCGGCGGAATGCTGTGCGGCGAGATAATGCCGCATATCGAAGTCGCGGACGAGGATTGCGCCGCGACGAATTATTGCACTGCCGTAAAGGTGAGGGGTGGAAAGCTGCATGGGTTTAATACTGTATGCACGGCTTTTCGGCAGTATGTTAAGGAAAATGGAATAAATGTTGCAGGTAAGGCAGTAATTGTCTTGGGCGAGGGTGTGCTTGCGGATTCCATTCGCCGCGCACTGCGTACCGAGGGGGCGAATGTCGCGGATATGGACTGTGCGAGCGAATGCGCCGTATTGGTGAATCTGTCGCAGTCGCCGCCTGATTTGTCCGATATAAGCAGGGGTGCGCATGTGTATGACTTATCTGGAGCGATTGGGCAGCGCAAGAATAACTGTTACATTTACTTTGACGCTGCGGCGTTTGAAGAGTTCCGTGCGCTGCATACGCTTGGACTGTTGCTTGATACTAAAATAATTACAGGAGATAAATAGATGGAATCAATTAAGTTCGGGGTCGCGGGACTTCCGGAT
This sequence comes from uncultured Eubacteriales bacterium, assembly GCA_964479875.1. GTDB lineage: Bacteria > Bacillota > Clostridia > Monoglobales > CAYZNM01 > CAYZNM01. The sequence goes on along the minus strand of CAYZNM010000008.1, from coordinate 8,352 downwards.
AATTTTAATGAAACGTCGGCGTTGAAAATGCCGCAGTGGCTGCATGAAATTGGGCTGGACGCGTTCGAGTACCAATGCGGCAGGGGCGTGAAGGTTTCCGCCGACAGTGCGGCGCAGCTTAAAGAGGAAGCGGACAAGCATAACATAACGATGTCGCTGCATTCGCCTTATTTTGTGAATATCGCGTCGAGCGACCCTACTATTGTGGAAAACTCAATGAAGTACATCATGCAAAGCGTGGAGGCTGCGAATGCAATGGGGGCGCGGCGCGTGGTTGTGCATATGGGCGCGGGCGGCAATGTGGAGCGTGCGGTGGGTATCGCGAACAGCAAGCGATTCATTTCGGCTATGTATGCAAAGCTTGACGAGATGGGATTTTCGCACATTCACCTTTGCCCCGAAACTATGGGAAAGGTGAATCAACTCGGCACGGTCGCCGAAACTATCGACGTGTGCAAAATCGACGAGCGGCTTATTCCGACGCTGGACTTCGGACACATCAATTCGCGCAACGCCGCGGCAAGCCTAATCAAAGGCGAGCCTGTACGCAAACTTGAGAAAGCCGACTACGTGGAGATAATTGACAGCATACGCAAGCATTTGGGCGAATACCGCGCCAAAAGCTTCCACTGCCACTTCAGCAAAATCGAATATACCAAAGGCGGCGAAAAGCGGCACACAACCTTCGCCGACACGGAATACGGTCCGGAGTTCGAGCCTTTCGCAGAGGCAATCCGCGAGCTTTCGCTGACGCCGATTATCATATGCGAATCAAGCGGAACGCAAGACGTGGACGCACTGTTTATGAAGAAGATGACAAGTTGATGTAGAGGCGGATATTATCCGCTTCTACATTTTTTATTTACAACAGAGAGGGAATATGGTATAATTGCACAAATACAATAATGGAGGTGGGTTTCAATGAAAATACGCGAAACAGAACTATTTCAAGAGATTAGCAAGCTTCCGGTGATAGATACGCATGAGCATTTGCCGTGGAATGAGCAATGGTGGGCGAATGACGGCAATGATGTGTTGAGCGAATATTTGATTCACTATCTTAGCAGCGACATTATTTCGTCAGGTATGCCCCGAGGTGAGTTCAACAAGGTTGTCGATAAGAGCGGCGATATTAATGAGCGGTGGAAGATAGTCGAGCCGTATTGGGAAGCCTGCCGCTACACAGGCTACGCGCGTGCGCTTGATATTTCGGCTAAGGGGATATACGGCGTCGATGGAATCAATGCAGGAACTATCGAGCAGCTTAACAGCCTGTTTCGGGAAAATAAGAAGGTGGGGCATTACAAGCGCGTGCTTGGCGATTTGTGCAACATCAAAATGAGCCTTATGGACGTGTGGAGCTATGACGTGGAGGGGGATTATCCCAACTTCAAGAATCTGTGGCAGCCTACATCTCATGTTTTGGCGCACAAGGATATATTCGAGAATATTAAAAATCGGCATGGTATCGAGGTGCGTTGCTTGGACGATTGGTTGGACGCCATGGAAACCGAGCTTGATCGAATGCTGCAAAAATACGGCGTGCGTATAATCAAGACCGCGATTGCGTATTCGCGTTCGCTTTATTTCGAGAAGGTAAGCTACAGCGACGCGAAGGGTGATTTCGCCTACGCGATTTCGCGCATGGATGAAAGTGACAGCGTTGAGTTTTCGCGCGAGTTGCAGGATTATATTATGCACCACGCTATGAAGCTTGCGAACGAGAGGAATCTCACAGTGCAGGTGCATACAGGATTGCTTGAGGGTAATTGCAACACGCTGGCGAATAGCGACCCTACGCTGCTTAACAATTTATTCATCGAGTATCCCAATGTCGACTTCGACCTGTTCCACATAAGCTATCCCTTCCAGGCGAAGGCTGCCGCACTGTGTAAAATGTTCCCTAATGTTTTCATAGACATGTGTTGGGCGCACATTATATCGCCGGCGGCGGCAGTGGGTGCGCTTGATAATTTCCTTGACGCTGTGCCGTATAATAAAATTTCGGGCTTCGGCGGCGACTATTGCTTTGTCGACGGCGTATATGGGCATTTGCAGATGGCGCGCGAAAATATCGCACGCACGCTGCAAAATAAGGTGAACGACGGCGCGATTGGATTTGACGCTGCTGTGAGGATTGCGAAGGCGTTGCTGTACGATAACCCGAACAGGATATTTAAGCTGAATATGTAGTACCCTGTAAAATCTAAAACATTACATCTGTAAGTAGGGGCGCACCCGCGTGTGCGCCCGTCCCGAAATGTGTGCAGAATCCGCGGGCGACCGCGAGGGTCGCCCCTACACGACATTTTCGGGTTCTGTGTAGGGGTGGGGCTTTTCCCTGCCCGTTTTACAGCGCAACGTCAATCTGTGCGTGCTACAATAGGCAGCATGATTATAACCTCTGTGCCTTCGTTGTACACGCTGTTTATCTTAATCGAACCGCCGTGCAGCCGCAAGATTTCGCGCGCAATCGCTAGCCCTAAGCCCGTGCCGCCTGCTTCTCTGGTGCGGGCTTTGTCTACGCGGTAGAAACGCTCGAAGATGTGCGGCAAGTCCTTCTCGGGTATGCCGATTCCGTTGTCAAGCACGCGAATGTATACGCCGCTCACTACATGCCCTGTGTATACCTCGATTTCGCCGCCGTCTGGGGTGTACTTTAGGCTGTTGGTGATTACGTTGGTGATAACTTGCTCAATTCGGTCGCGATCCCCGTATATGTTCGGCAAGTTTGTAGAGAGGTGATGGGTGAGGTTTTGCTCCTTCACATTCGCTTCCATAGAGAGCTTTTGCACGCACTCGCGGATTAGGTCGTTGAGCGAAAACTCCTGCCGACGCTCTTGATTGCGATTGTTGTCGAGGCTGCTTAGGGTCAGCAAGTCCTTGACTATGCGCGTCATGCGATTTACTTCCTTTATAATGACAGGCAAAAATTGACGCGCCATTGGGTCGTCGCAGTCGTCGAGCAGTGTTTCTGCGTAGCTTTTGATTGTGGTGAGAGGGGTGCGCAGCTCGTGCGATACATTCGCGACAAATTCGCGGCGGGCATTGTCCAGACGGGCCGTCGTTGTTTCATCGTGCAGTACTACGATTACGCCGCCGATTTTGCCCGTATCCATTTTGAATGCGGCGAAGAAAGCCTTAAAGTGATTCTCGCCGATGGTGAGGTGCTTTTCGGTGATGTTGAGCTGCTCGAGGTAGATTAGCTCGGATATGCAAATTTCAACGCCGAGGTTTCGGAAAAAGTCATCGAACAAAATATCGCCCTCGTCCGCAATGTCTAGCATTCTGCGCGCGGCAGGGTTTATGTGAATTACGCGCTGCTCTGTGTCGAAGCCTATCACTCCGTCGTTCATGTAGGTGAGGAAGGTTTCGGCTTTGTTTTTCTCCTGCGATATTTCCTTTAACGAGCGTGAGATAATCTGCGACATATTGTTGAACGCCGACGATAGCTTGCCTATCTCGTCGCCGGATTTTATCTCAATGCGCGACTCAAAGTCTCCGCGCGCGATATTTTCCGCCTTGCGCGTCAATGTCGAAATCGGCTTGGTGATAGTTTTGGACAGCAAAAAGCCGAGGAATGCCGAAAACAGTATTCCCACAATCAATGTCTGCGCAATCATCATCAGCATTTCCTGCACGTTGCGCAGCACTTCATTTTTGTTGTCGCGGACGTAGACGATGTATTGGTGCTTTTCCGTGATAAGCGGCACTGCGTAGTCGAGAAACTCAGCCGATGTTGGATTGCTGCTGCCGACCGCTCCTGCACGCGCCGCAATCATGTTGGTACTGGAGGTGAGCGATTGCCCTCCCACTTCATCCGAACCGCAGATGAACGTGCCGTTTTTATCTAAGATATAGAAGTTTCTGTCGGTGTTTATACCAAGCCGACCCGAGTATGCTTCAAGCGTGCGCTGCATAGATTCAGGAGGATTCGGCTGCGACATAGCTTCCGCGAGCTTATTTGTAAGCTCGCCCTCGAATACAGCCGTCATCTTTTGCTTGAACAAGTCGTGGTAGAATGAAACAATCCGAAAGCGCAGGAATGTTCCAAATACAAGCATAACTGCCACGACAAGCAGCACGAACATCGTCACCAAACGCCATTGTATGCTTTTGAACAAAATTACCTCTTGTTTATTAATTCGTTTAGTTTATTAAATGCGATAAAACGGTGGCTTATGCTGTTTTTTTGTTCGGGCGTGAGCTGCGCTGTGGTTTTGCCATATTGCGGCAGGTAGAATATGCAGTCGTAGCCGAAGCCGCCTGTGCCCATGCGCTCTGTGGTGAGTACGCCGTCGATTCGTCCCTCTGCGGTTAGTGATGTGCCGTCGGGGAATGCAATTGCGGCTACGCAGATGAAGTAAGCCGCGCGATTCTCCTTGCCGCGCATATTCGCAAGCACTAGGTCATTGTTGTCATCGTCATTGCAGTCCATGCCTGCGTAACGCGCTGAGAATATTCCGGGCGCTCCGCCCAAGGCTTCAACGCACAATCCACTGTCGTCTGCCATGCACGGCATACCTGTCGCCTGCACAAGCGCACGCGCCTTAATGAGCGCATTTTCCTCAAAGCTTGCGCCGTCCTCGACTATATCGCAGTCGAAGCCGCGTTCCTCCATAGTGTACAGCGTATGCTGCGGCATAATCGCCGCGATTTCCCTTACCTTACCTTTATTTTTTGTCGCAAGTATTATTTCCATGTATCACACCTCGGTATCGATTTGAATCGTGTATTTGGTGAACTTTCCCACAGGGTCGCCGTATGCAGTGAACGAGCGTTTCTCACCCCGTGCAATATTGTCGACGACTGCATTGGCGGTGCCGAGCAGTCGATTTCCGCTATCATAAAAGTTTACGGTAAAAACAATCTGCGTCTTGTTGCGCGAGGTTTTGTTCTCGATTTCACCTTGCACGCGCGTGTAAAACGCATCGGTCTTTATGCTTACGCTTGAGAAGGAGTAGCCTTTGGTTGAGTATTCAGCAGGTGGCACTTTATCGGTAATTGTTGCAGCTTTCAACTTTTCGTCCCAGAATACGTCTTTGTTCAGCATTTCAGCAATCTCACGCAGCGGCACATATGTTTTATCATTATAAATCAAATTGCTTCCGCGCACACGCACTCCGTTGACGTAAATCGAAATATCGTCCAGCGCAACGCTTATGTACTCGCCATAAACCTGCACCGCAACAGTAAGCACAATTCCAAGCACAATCCCCGCAAAAAAAACCTTCCCTCTCCTCATCAGCCAAAGCCCTGCCTTTCGCAATTTTACCTTCTACTATTATTGTGCGCCAAAACATCACAAAAGTCAAGTAGATAATCACGCATAAAAATAAAGGGTTTTTTGAGTATATTGTCGTATTTATATAATAAGGTTTGATTTTTATTCGACAGATTTACACAAACCTAAGGAGAAATCTGCGGCAGGTTATTACAGTAGAAAGGAAGTAACAACCATGAAAATTACGTATACAGCCAGAAAGATGGACTTAACCGACGCCTTGAAGGATTACGCCGAAAAGAAGCTTCATAAGCTTTCCAAGTTTTTCGACGACGACGCGGAGATTGCCGTAACATTTATAAATGAGAAGAAGGAGCGGCAAGTCGCAGAAGCGACGGTGCATAACCGCAACACCATTTACCGTGTCGAGGATATTACCACGGACATGTATGTTTCGATAGACAAGGTTGTCGCAGGGCTTGAACGCCAGATTCGTAAGCACAAGACAAAGCTTGAAAAACGCCTGAGAGCGGGAGCCTTCGACCCTGCACCTGCCCCTGCTGAAAATATGCACGACGTGCAGGAAATGCAGGAGCATGAGTACGAAATCGTACGCACGAAGCGTATCGGCAAAAAGCCGATGAGTGCAGAGGAAGCCGTGCTGCAAATGAACCTGCTCGGGCACGATTTCTTCATATATATCAACGACAAAACCAATGATACAAACCTGGTATATCGCCGCCGTGACGGCAAGTATGGTTTGATTGAAGTGGAATAGCAAAGCGGCAATCTTATGCCAATTAATTACAAGGAAGTAGAATCATCCGACTTTGAGCGAATAAAAGAAATATACGAATCTTGCAGTTGGTTCGCATATTTAAAAGACGACGCAAAGCTGATGAGGGCTTTCGAGAACAACTTATTCTTTTATGGAGCATATGACAACGACCTGCTTATCGGATTTATAAGATGTGTAGGAGATGGTGAGCATATACTTCTCGTTCAAGATTTAATCGTTCATAAAGACTACCAACAGCAAGGCGTTGGCTCATATCTGTTTAGCCACACAGAGAATAAATACAAGCATGTGCGAATGTTTCTGGTGGTCACAGATATACACGACGAAGTAGATAATAAGTTCTATCAAAAACGAGGTCTAAGCAAAATTGCTGAAAAAGACATGGTAGCATATGCAAAGTTGTGTAATTCATAAATTACAAAGAGGAATAGCGTACAAGCTATTCCTCTTTGTGTATGCTTACGCTAATTCAAATACCGCACTGCCGTCCTTTGCATAAGCCGAAACAACGCCTGCGCATACGTCGCGCTCGGCGCGCGCAATTAATGTGCGGCTGTCGTTTACGCATATGTCGATAATGTTGCCGTGCAAAATTATCGTCGCCTTAACCTTTTCATTCAGGTTCGGCACATTGTATATGCTCGTGCGCTCGCTTTCCAGAATCAGCGCGTAATTGAGCGGACATACTCCCACTTTTTCCTTGTACGGCTCGAAGCGGATTTCATAGCCGCTCCAAAGCTGCAATCCGTAGCACACGTTTTCGCCCGATGGCGTTATCTCCAGGTCGATACGCGTTGTGCCTCCGTCTAATTCCAGCAGCGGCTTTACCGCGAACGCATTCACGCTGTCTGCTGCGACAGATACGCTTGCTGACTTTCCACACGGCTGCGGCAACATTTCGGGCAAGTGCTTCATCGACAGCGTGCCGTCGCTGTTTTGGATAAGCTCGCGGAAGATTGCGCTGCCTGCGTATGTGTCGCCACGGCAGTCGTAGGTGAGGAATCCGGCGGCGATACGCCTGTTGCCGTGGTACGACGTGAATTTCGGCACGCGATAGGTTAGGCTGTCAAATATGTCGTTGCGTGGCTTAATCCAGTTGCCGAAGGGCTCGCGTGAATACCGATACTTCGCCACTCCATAGTTGGAGAAGCAGAGGTAGTACCAGCCGTTCCACTCAAAGTATGTGGAACATTCGGGCTGGTCTGTATATCCAGGAACGTAGAATGGCGATTGCTGCTCCCAATTTTCAAGGTCGCTCGAGGTTAAATGTGCAAGGCAGCCGTTGCGCTGCTCTACGTCGCACAGCTCTGTCGTCACAAGCATATGGTATTGTCCGTCCGCGCCCAAAAATACATGCGGGTCGCGTGCAGAGGTAGGCTCGTACGGCGGCTGCAATGTGATGTACCGCTCCGACTTGGTGAAGCTTATGCCGTCACTGCTTTTCGCGTAGGTAAGGCGTGCGGCGGTGTAGTCGCTCATGCGTGCAGCGTAGAAGGCGTAGTACTCGCCGTCCTTTTGTATAACGCATCCTGTGCAGATTGACCCCTCCCATTGGTGCGTAATCGGCACGGCAAGCGGCTGCGTCTGCCAATTTATCAAGTCGCGCGACGTCGCCTGCGCAAATTGGTGCGCACCCAATCCCCACTTGCTGGCGTGTCCATGCCTATCCTTTAGGTAGTACAAGCGGAAGGTTTCGCCGTCGAAATACGGCATACAATCGCCGACGCGACACCCTTCGGGATTCCAATACTGCATGTTTGCGAACGTGCACAGCTTTTCCGCGACAGGCTTCGCATCGCCGAACGACAATTCACTCACGCACGAATCATCATACCGCAGCTCAATCGTTTCCCCTTTAAAGCACTCACCGATAGGCCAATCCTCATCTTGTATAACTCCATCAATCGCAAGCTGCACAGTATGCCCCTGCCAAGTAATCCACGCGGCCGCATTATCGCCCACATCGCAGCAAAGCTTCAGCGGCGAATCCTTAGCATATGTACGAAAGCTCACCGAAAGCTTACCTTCGTCAACCGCAACATTAACAGTTTCCTTCCCCAAATCCACAGCCCTAACCACGCTTCCGCACGCGCCCTTGCGCAGCTTAAATGAAAGCGTCCAACATTCCATAGCTGCAAAAGATTGTTTATTCATAGCTCCTCCTTTGGAACACATTTGTGTAAATCCTATCACATCATCAACGAAAAATCAACATATTTTCAAACGATACAATCACACAAAGGGGGGTTGAATTCTCTATTGCAAGGAATGAATTTAAGAACCTGTATTCATAAGCGACGAAGCAAGACGCAGAGATGTGCAACAATCA
>CAYZNM010000007.1:0-147148 GCA_964479875.1 uncultured Eubacteriales bacterium | reverse complement strand
TGATTGTTGCACATCTCTGCGTCTTGCTTCGTCGCTTATGAATACAGGTTCTGAAGGACGTACACATTCATTTGCAACAACGCAGCGGCGTGTATACAGACGAACTGCTGCACGAGTATATCGCGGCGGCGGAGAATGCAGGACTTGACGAGATTTGGCTGCTTGAGCATACGCATTGCTTTAGGGAGTTTGCAGCGGTGTACGAGCCTATCGCGGCGTACAATGACTACCAAAGACAGTGGCTTTCGGGTAAATTCAGCAACTCAATTCAAGGATACCTCGCGTTTGCCAAAAGGAATCGCGGCGGCGACTATCCTGTGAAGGTGCGGTTTGGGCTTGAAGTTTGCTACATTCCAGAGCGCGAGGATAAGCTTGCGAATGTGCTTGATGAGTGCGAGCTTGATTTTTACGTTGGCTCGGTGCATTATGTCGACGGTTGGGGCTTCGACCACCGAAAGCAAAAAGAATTGTGGGGCAGCAAAGACATCTACAAAGTATATCGCCGCTACTACGAGATAATGTTCGACTTATGCGAATGCGGCTTGTTCGAGGGAGTGGCGCACCCTGACAGCATAAAATGCTTCGGGTACGCCCCTGCCGCCGATATGCGCGAATACTACGACACACTCGCAATGCTGCTGCAAAAGCACGGCATGTACGCCGAAAACAGCGGCGGCTTGCACCTCAACTACAGTCCAACGCTGGAGCTTGGGTTAAACTCAAAGTTGCTAGCGATATTGAAAGAAAACGGCGTGCAAATCAACACAGCGTCCGACGCGCATAAATCCGCCGATGTAGGCGCGAATATTCGCGCGTTGGAGGCTATGTTAAAATAATCCACTTCCTATTCAACAGTAATCGGAATACCCTCGCCGTAGGCGAATACCTTTACCGCGACTTCCGGCGGCTCGTCGCCTGCGAATCCGCAGCTGAATGAGAACGCTTGCTGCCCTGCTTCGACTATGCCCTCGCCCGAATATTGCACGTCGCGGATTTTGTTGAAGTTGCGGTCGGCGATATATGCGCTGCCGCCGCGGAATATGAGATATTGCCCGCCCTTGATTGTGCAGTCGAATTTTAGCATTGCGTTTTTCGTGATGAATGTAGGGTTTTCGATTTCGCCGTAGCCTGTTACGCAAGCGCGCAGGTCGTAGTGCTGCTTATGGTATGGGTTGTTGTACACCCAATCCGCGCCTCCAGGCTGCCCAGGCTGCAGCTCCATCAAGTCGCACACATACGTTTGCGAAACATCAAGCGCGTGCAGCCGATATTCGGCGTCGCTCACCTGCGCCAAGTGCCACTCTGTCTTAGGCGAACGCAGCTGTTCACGCAATTCCTCGCCGAAAGCATTCCCAAGTCGCAGCTTCTCCCAATGCTTAATCAGTGAAAGCAGCTCGTCCGTGAAGCCATTTGTTTCCAGCACAGTGTGACTTGTAAAAAATGTAAGTCCTGCGTCAAATCCCGCGGACATAGACAACGCCCACTCGATATCCTCGGGCGGCGTAGCCTCGTATTTTCTGTCCGCCTTGCGAATCAAGAACCAACCAAGCATTCGCGGAAACAGATTGCGCCTGAAAAAGTCTTGATTCTTGACGCGGTATTCAATCATGCCCTCGCGCATTTTTGCGCCCCATGGCTCGCCCCAATTCATGCGCGTGTGCATATGCCACAGGTTGTGATTTAATCGGCTCGCGTCGTTGATTACGTCGGTGCTTCCCAATTTTTCCCACCACTTCATGCAGAAGCGGTTGATTGAATATGCGTCCTCGCACGCAGCGGCACAGCCTTCCAGGCCGTCGAACGATATTTGTGCCGCGCCTGTTTTGGCGAAGAGTTCGCCTAGGCGTGCGGAGTATTCGTCCTGCATTTCGAGATTGGGAAAGAATACGCGGTAGGGGTGGTCGCATAAAAGCGATACATCGGCGGCGGTTGAATGTGCCGCCGCGGTTGTGCCGAACGCGCCGCGTTTGCAGCCGTGCAGTTTGTTGCCGTCAACTTTTTCGTATTGGATTAGCTCGTCGCCTACCTTGACGGTTTGCAAGGTTGTCACTGCTGTGAAAATGCCGCCGTCCGCTACTTCTATGCAGGTGTCGTCGCCTTCGATTGCTTTGTTGAGCGTGCTTTTGCCCAGGACAGCAAGCCTTTTGTCAGGCACAGGCGTTACATATGAATCATTGGTCGTGGTGAACGCCGAGAGCGTGTGCAGACCTATACGCACTCCCTCTGCCGCCGCTTTTTCGCAGTATTGCGCAAGCGAATCGTCGCCCTGCGGAAAATGTTCGCTGCGCAGTACAAAATGTCCCCATGTTGAAAATGGTTCGGGGTGATATAGGTATTTAAGTCCTGCTTGTTTTGTTCTATTGAGCAGGCTGTCGAAGTTGCCGCTGTCAAATTCCGCTATTAGGTATGACTGCATAGCCATACGCGATGTTTTCATCCACTCGCCGTTTAGCATAGGGTGCGGCAGTCCCTCACCTACTTCAATTTCGCCTATACGCATCAGCGCGTCCGCTGCATCGCAGCAGAATAGCGCAAATGCCGCGCCGATAACTCCCGAATCCTCTCCGTGATACGGCTCACAGCTCACGTCTTTAAAGCTCATCACTTGCTTAACTCTAGCTCGCGCCCTATTCTCGCAATAGAGTTGCAGTAGACTGCATTGCTTCCCTTCAACATCCGCGCTATACGCCGCGCTCTCGAAATATGAAAACCCCGCGACAGATGTTTCAGATATGCAGCCATCAGGCTTTATTGCGCATTCGGCATACTCCTCCGGGAATCCCGCAAGCGTTTTTATGTTGAGCGCCTGTATGCCCAACGCGCGTCCACCGCCTTGCACTACGCCTATGATGTCGCCGATGCAATCGCGCAAAGTCGTATAATACGAGCCGAAGACTACCGCGTCGACTTCGCCTTCAACTTCGCTCAACGCAAACACCGCGTACCCACATTTTTGCTCACACGCAAATGTTAACGCAACATTTCCATCATACAATAATTTAAACCCTTCCGATGTACGCGCAAGCGACAACGGCGCACAAAGCTTACCACCTCTGCATATTTGCGCAAACGGACTCGCCGCCGCAAGCAAATTCTCGCCGCCGTCCAACAAAATCGATGTAATATACCCTCTTTCGTCAAACGAAAGCACCGCACTTCCTATGTTAATTTGCATAGACCCTCCAAAAATTCTCATGTTATTACAACTAATTATTTATGCAGATTATAACACATCGCAACAACATGCGCAAGCAATTTTATAATATTACACTGTGAAATTTGTTTGACTGCTTATTTGTATAACACCTTCACTATGTGCAATAATAAAACTAAAGGTAAACACGCACAATAGGGGGTATTATGCAAATAGACATAGACAAGCAAAAGGAATACGAAATCGACTTAAACTGCCACATTATTATAAAATCCAACATATCGCGCATTTTCATCACATCTCATAAGGAAGATACCCTGCTCGCGCATTTATACGGTCGCGTGCACGAAGTCACCAACAATCAAAACTACGAGCTGGAAATAACTGCGCACAGCAACATAGTTGAGATAAAAAACAGGTGCAGACTGAACCGCGGCATTTTCCCGCGCTATTTGTCGCTGGACATCACCATTCCTGAGGGCTTTAGCGGCAAATTAACATGCGATTCCATGGCAGGCAGCGTTATAATGAAGACAAAGCAGCACATGGATTCGCTTACGCTTACGACGACCGCAGGGATTGTCAACGTCGACGAGGTGTACGCCAAAAAAGCAATGCTCACGTCCTCCGGCGGCAACGTGACGGCGAACATAATCCACGCCGACCAAATAAACCTCTACTCATCCGGCGGCAACATCGAGGTAAACGACGCACTCGGCGAAGTCAACGCCAACACAAAAAGCGGCAACATAAGCATAAACATGTACCGCTTAGTAAGCAACGTCAACATGATGAGCCAATCCGGAAACGTAAAGCTTGCGCTACCTGCCGAGGTAAACGCTCGCCTGGACGCAAAAGCCCCCATAGGCAAAATAGAATGCCCACTCATACAAGAGCCAATCGCCCACCGCAACCACGTCATAAGCACAATCGGCAGCGGCGACGTGCATATTTCCGCAAGCTCAGGCCAGGGAAGCATTGTAATCAGAAACGAACAATCATGACTTGTTTGTAATATACATTACATTTGTAACAAACTTGTAATTTGATTTTTGTCGAATGATGTGGTATGATAAGTTATCGGCGGATTATTTGCCGATAAATAGATATACTGCGCAAGCATAGTATCGAGGTAAGGCTACTTCGCCGTCCTATCCGCTTTGGGAATGCAATTTGTTCCCTGTTGTTTTGTGGAAAGGAGGTTAATTTCATGGATCCAATATTGGCAATCATATTCGTATGTGTGCTGATCGTCCTGATAAAGGAATTAAAAAAGTAGCCCCTCCCTACCAAGTTGTGGGCTACCTTTTGCAATAGTTTTATAAAGAACTAACGTGAAGCTGTCCTGCCTTATGTGCTTGCGCACTGTTTAGTACATTATAGCACACTAAATATATTTTTGCAAGTATTTTTCTTTAATTTTCTGTAATATACATTACATTTGTAACAAACTTGTAATTTGATTTTTGTCGAATGATGTGGTATGATAAGTTATCGGCGGATTATTTGCCGATAAATAGATATACTGCGCAAGCATAGTATCGAGGTAAGGCTACTTCGCCGTCCTATCCGCTTTGGGAATGCAATTTGTTCCCTGTTGTTTTGTGGAAAGGAGGTTAATTTCATGGATCCAATATTGGCAATCATATTCGTATGTGTGCTGATCGTCCTGATAAAGGAATTAAAAAAGTAGCCCCTCCCTACCAAGTTGTGGGCTACCTTTTGCAATAGTTTTATAAAGAACTAACGTGAAGCTGTCCTGCCTTATGTGCTTGCGCACTGTTTAGTACATTATAGCACATAATAAATAAAAATGCAAGCACTTTTTAAAGGAAAATATGTTTAGGTCAAAAAATGGGAAGTATGATTTGCTTGTGGTGGGGTTGGGCAATCCCGGAGCAAAGTATAAGGGGACGAAGCATAACGTCGGCTTTGACGCTATTGACGCTATGTGCAAGGATAAGTTTAAGGGGAAGCACAACAGTAAGGTTACGGAGATTGCGCTGTGCGGAAAGCGAGTGCTGCTTGCAAAGCCGCAGACGTTTATGAATTTAAGCGGCGAGGCTGTGCACGAGATGTGCAAGGCGTACGGCTTGGGGCTGAATGAGATTGTGATAATATATGACGATTACGCACTTGAGCCGGGGAAAATTCGCATTCGCAAAAAGGGCAGCCACGGCGGCCATAATGGTATGCGCAGCATAATCGACTACATGGACAGCGACGAGTTTTGTCGAATTCGCATAGGCATAGGCAAGCCCGAGCAAGGGCAGGCGATCGACTACGTACTGTCTGCGTTTACGCAAGAGCAAGCTGCCGCAGTAAAAGAAGCCGTAGCGCGAGTGCCTGATATTGTCGCGGAAATAATTAGCTCCGGCGTGGATACAGCAATGAACAAATACAACACAAAATAATATATCACAGGGAACGCATGAATGCGTTCCGTTTTTGTTTCACAACCATTTTTATAGCACAATCAGTCAAGACAATCCGGCGTTGCTTTTGCTATTATGGTAACAGGAGGTGGAAGCGATGAATCGTAGTGTGATATTTGAAGCATTGTTCGAGATAGAGGGCCGCTTGCGCGATAGACTTACGGCGGACGATATTGCGGCGGACGCGTATTTTTCTAAGTATCATTTCGGGCGGCAATTCCGTGAGTATGTGGGCGACTCGGTGATGGATTATGTGAAAAAGCGGCGGCTGTCGCTTGCGGCAAAAGATGTGTGTCACGGGCGCGATACGATTCTCGAGATTGCGCTGCGGCATGGATATAACTCACATGAAGGATTTACGCGCGCGTTCAAGACCTTTTACGGCATAACGCCGTCGGATTGCCGCCGCTACGGCATATCGCTTCTGTCACGACAACCATATATAAAGGAGATGTCACTTATGTCAGCGAACAACACAAGGTATGACAACAGCATTGATGAAATAATGCGCGCACTCAACGGTTTTGTAGCGGAAGCTAGGCAGATTGCGGAGCTTATCGAGAAAGCAGTAGCCGGAACTCGTTTCAGCAATTTTTTGGTGATAGGCAGGGAAACGCAGCATTTAGCCGAAAAGGTGCAAAGCGGCTGCGAAGCTATCGGCAACATGAACGACGCGTATTCGCGCATAACAAAGCGGTATGAAATAATGATGATGTTGGAGGACGTAGCGTTTCAGGCAAACATACTCGCCTTCAACATGGCGATACAAGTTGGACGTACGGCACAAATTCACAAAGAGCCGTTTAGTCCGATAGCGGAGCGCTATGTAGGCTTGGCAAAAACTGCCGCTGAAATTGCAGGAAAAGCGTCCGGCATAATGGAGCAGCTAGCGGATTTAATCCACGAGGATACTGTTAAGCAAGCGTGGGGCGCAATCCACAGTATGCAGGCGAAAACTAAGCATGCTATATCTATCGGCGAACAGGTGTGCGACTTTATCGCGAAAACCGCGCCTGAAATCGACGGCGGCAACTATATGGTAATCAGCGAGGAGCTGCGTTCGCACCTTGATAATTTGAGCGAACATTATAAGCAAGCCGCGGCGGATATGCCCAACGATGTGCTTGCTGCAAGAGAAACAGTGTCAGCGTTAAATGAGTCCGTGAAAGAGTTCATGTTCAACATGAACATAACCTTGCTTGAATGCAGGCTCGACCTAATGCGCTGCCCCGATGAAGAAAGCGTAAAATTGGTAGTATTTGAAACGGAAAAGCTGATAGGCAACTACCTTGAAATAATGGGCGAATGTAACAGCGACAACAAAGAGCTGCATGAGCTGTGCGACAAAATCAAAAACAAACCCGTTCCCAGAAGTGGTTGCAGCCCCGAAAAGTATTTAGACAGTATATTCTTCCAGATTAGCATTATAAAGCTGTACGCGCGAACGGAGTTTGCAAAGATGAACTTTATATTGTCAGACGAGCAGCGCGGCGAGCTTGCGAAAATCGCGGAGGATATGCGTGCGGTGCTAAAGCGTGTGCATGAGCTAAAGCGTTTGCCCGAAGTGCAAAAGGCCGACTTCGCAGCATTGTCCGAGAGCATAGGCGCAATCGCGCGTGAGCTGCAGCGGCACGCGGATTCGCTTGGGGAAAGAGGCGGAGTGCTGCAAGTTTTCGCGAAAGAGTGCGGGAATTTGTCGCAGCGGATTGCGGCAGTATAAATAAAATGAGTATCGCATATCTGCGATACTCATTTTATTTTATTGATGTTTCAACCATATAAACGCTTTCGCGCTAGGTTGCTCCTCGAAACCGAGTTTCTTCGCCAACGCTTGCGAAGCTTCTTTGTAAGGCCATGTATTCCAATCGGGAGTTATGCCTTTTTGAAGCAATTCGTCTATGAGCAAGGCGGCCGCGATTGTTGCGTATCCTTGCTGCTCATACCCCTCCTCCGTGCCTACGTCTATCTCGGCGTGATTCTTGCCTAGCATGAATCCTGCGCAATGACTTACGCACGCGCCATCTTTGTATACCCTTGCAACCGGATAGGCAATGACGGAATTATGCTGCTGTTCGTATAGTATTGTTGCGGTTACATCATTCCTATTTTGCATTGTTTGCTTGAAGCTTTCAAACTTTGTTTGATTCAGCGCGAATACTTTTCTGTAGTCGCTTAATCCGTTGTGTTTATCGAATACTGCGGCGAGTATTGAATGCCATTGCTCTGTTGGGGAGAACACAACCATTTCCTCTTTGCTATGCTCGTTGATGTAATCGAAAATAACATCTTTTAATACTTCAATTGCATTGGGGAAGCTTGGATTTCCGGCAACGTAGGCAAAGTCGAATGGGGTGAACAATATCGCGATGTCAGGGTTATCCTGCTTGTTTACGAATAACTCGCCTGCGTACTGCCCCTCGATTGATGAATGTATGACGGCTGTGTTGTGGGAGTATTCATCGAATAGGGGGCTGTATTTTGCTATGTCTTGGCTTGGTATATTTATCATAGCTTTATACTCAATCAAACAGCTTTTCGATGTCGATTACATCGTCGATGATGTATTTGTAGAATCCATGTTCGTGCGACACTAGGATTATGCTGCCCTCGAAATCTTGCAGGGCTTGTTCGAGTACGGCTTTTGTGTCGACGTCAAGATGGTTGGTCGGCTCGTCTAGGATTAGCAGGTTGCACGGCTCTTGCAGTAGGTGGCACAGGCGCGTTTTGGCTTGCTCGCCGCCGGATAGGGTCGACAGGGGCTGATTGATGTGCTCGCCGCTTATGCCTACTTGCGCAAGCTTGCCGCGGATTTCTTTTTGGGTGTACTTCGGGTACAGCTGATGAATGTAGGAAAAGGGCGTCATTGAATCATCGTTCCAGACTGAATCCTGACGGAAGTAGCCTATTTTCACCTTTGCGCCGATTTTGTAGTCGCCTGCGATTGCGGGAAGCTCGCCTGTGAGGGTGCGGATAAGCGTGGTCTTGCCTATGCCGTTGAAACCTGTGATTGCGACTTTTTTGCCCTTGGGCAGCATGAAGCTGATTTTGGGCAGGATTGCGTGGTAATAGCCTACCTCGAGGTCGAAGGTTTCCAGCATGGTGTTGGTGATTAGCGGAACGAAGCCGAAGCGGAAGTTGGCTTTTTTCACATTTTGCGGAGGGGCAAGCTTGTCAAGTCTATCCAACATTTTCTCTCGGCTTTTCGCCATTTTTGCAGTGGAAGCTCTCACTTTGTTTTTGGCGATGTAGTCCTCGGTTTTGGCGATGAATTTTTGTTGGGCGTTGTATTGCTTGATGTACTGCTCCTTGCGTTCGCCTTTGCGTTTGAGGAAGGCGGTGAGGTTTCCTGTGTAGCGTGTGAGGGTGTGGAACTCGATGTCGCACACGCATGTGGTAATAGAGTCTAAAAAGTCGAAGTTGTGAGAGATTATTACGAACGCGCCCTTGAAATTGTTGAGGTAGCGCGTCAGCCACTCGATGTGGGTTGTGTCTAGAAAGTTGGTCGGCTCGTCGAGGAGGAGTATGTCGGATTCGCTGAGCAGCAACTTGGCAAGGATAACCTTGGCGCGCTGCCCTCCGCTTAATTCGTCGATGGGAGTGTCCATGCCCATTTGGGTTACGCCTAAGCCTGCAGCAACTTTGCCTATTTGGCTGTCTATTGCGTAAAAGTTGGATTCCTCAAGCTTGCGTTGGCACGCGGAGGCTTGGCGAATAAGCTCCGGCTCGCTGCTGTGCATGAGTTGTTCGTTTAGCTCGTTCAGGCGTTTGTCTAGGGCGAACAATTCCGCGTAGGCAGTTTGTAGGTAGCTTTCGATTGTGTGGGATTGGTCGATTTCGGCGTATTGGTCTAGGTAGCCGATTTTGGCTTTGGGGTGCCATGTAACCTCGCCGCCGTCTTGGATAATCTCGCCCACCATGATTTTGAGAAGGGTGGACTTGCCTGAACCGTTGTGACCTACAAGCCCCATCTTCTCACCGTTGAATAATTCTAAGTTTATATCTTTATACAAAACGTTGTCACCGAATGCGTGGGACAAGTTTGTGATTGCTAGTAAGCTCATTTTTATTACCTCATTTATAAATCTACAGCCTTGGTTGCGACGTTGTCGCAAAAGGCGCGGTCATGTTCTACGAAAATAATCGTTGGTTTAAATTGAAGGAGAAGCTGCTCGATTTGCATACGCGACAGTATGTCGATGTAGTTGAGCGGTTCGTCCCATATATACAGGTGCGCGCTTTGGCATAGGCTTGCGGCGATTAGCACCTTTTTCTTTTGTCCGCCGCTGTAGTTTTGCATTTCCTTCTCGAATTGCAGGCGGGAGAAGTCGAGCTTGCGCAGGATTGCTTTGAAGAGGGGAATGCTTATGCCGAGGGCGTGTGCGTAGTCGTCGAGGCCGCCGCTTAAGTGCGATGTGTCTTGTGGGACGTAGGAGATTGTAATGTCCTTGCCCATGCATAGTGCGCCTGTGTGGGTGATTTCCTCGCCGCGTAACAGCTTGATAAGCGAAGATTTGCCGCTGCCGTTTTTGCCGCGCAGTGCAAGTCTGTCGCCGCGGCACAGCTCGAATGTTAGGTCGCCGCAGACGTGCTTGTCGCCGTAATAGAGTGATACCTTGTCGAGCGACAGAATTGTTGCTGAGCGATATTCAAGCGGCGACAGCTTTAGGCTTTCGGCTTCCTCGAGATTCTTGAGCAGCGCGGACTTTTCCTCGATTGCAGACTGCTGCCTCGATTCGATTACTTTGGATTGCTTCATCATCTTGCGTGACTTTTCGCCTTGGTATGAGCGTCTGCCCGCACTTTTTTCGGTTTTTATGGGATTGAAGCCGATTTTGCTTTTTTCGGCGGCGACAGCCCATTCGGCGGTGCGCCGTGCGGAAGCTTCCAGCCGCTTGATTTCTTTTTTAAGCTTCTCGTTTTGGGAAAGTTCAAAGTTGTCGCGCAGCATTTTGTTGTGGTACCACTGCGAGAAGTTGCCGCTTTGTACCTCGATGTTGGCACGGTTAATCGACAAAG
Organism: uncultured Eubacteriales bacterium; assembly: GCA_964479875.1. Classification (GTDB taxonomy): domain Bacteria; phylum Bacillota; class Clostridia; order Monoglobales; family CAYZNM01; genus CAYZNM01. Next base: position 136,543 of record CAYZNM010000007.1, on the reverse strand, counting down.
TGTGGTCGACACATGTGTCGAGGAACACCCTGTCGTGCGACACTAGAATGAAGCCCTTTTTGCCGCGAAGATAGTTTGCGACAATGCGCCGCCCTGCTGCGTCTAGGTGATTGGTAGGCTCGTCGATCAAGAGAAAGCTGTTATCTTTGAGGAACAAAGCTGCAAGCAGAACCTTCGTTTGCTCGCCGTTACTAAGCGTAGCAAACGGACGCGACAGCACTTCCTCCTCCACCTCAAGCAGCGACAGCTCACGCAGCAGCTCCCACTCCATATAATCGCGGTTGACGGAACTCACCACATCAACCGTGTTCGCGCTCACATCCGCGACCGCGAACGGAAAATACTCAAACTCCACCGAAGCTGAAATATTGCCGCCGTAAGCATACTTCCCCAGCAGCAGGTTCAGAAACGTAGTCTTGCCGCGCCCGTTTCGCCCCGTGAAGCCAAGCTTCCAATCAGTGTCAAGCTGAAAGGACACGTTTTCAAATATATTATCATAGCTGCCCTCATAGCAAAAGGTCAGCCCTTGCACGTTTATCAAGGACATAATTGTACCTCCGAAATAAAATTAGACCGCAAGAAGATTTCTCGCAGCCTAATTCACGCGCAAAAGCCAAGCTATTGCGTCGAAGCAAAAACATTGCTTCGACAAAGCTGCCGCATTACGGTAACGCGACAGCGTTATCGCAACAGAAGCAGCTTCACTATATCAAGCGATAGAGGTAATCTTCTTGCTACGGCAGCACAAAATAAGCTATGCTTATTTTCAGCACGCCAACTGCTAGCAAGAAGTTTGCCTCATGTTATCGCCCCTTTATTTGGATTTTCCTTATTATAGCACATATTATGCAAAAGGTCAATAGTTTTGTTTGAGGATGAACGCGGCGACGGCGTATAGTTAAAGCTATTTGAAAGCGCGAGCAAGTCAATCGCGTTTCTTTGATTATATCTGTGCTTGTCGCAGTTTTGTAGTTGCGGAATGAAACGCGATTGACTATATGCTCGTGTTGCACAAAATCATCATGTGTGGTATAATCCAATAAAACATCGGCTCAAATTTACCGCGACAGCGAAAGGGTGGATTATATGGAATGGAAGGACGCGTTTACCAAATCGGCAAAGCCTGCATACAGTCAGCTGCTGGACTTTTTCAGCGAAGATGCACGCGGATTGTTTTTGCAGTTCGACAAAGAGATGAACGAGAAGTTCGGAGTGCACAATAAATATCACAGATATGACAAAACTAACGGGTGGGTTTACGGCTACGGTCGCAGCTATAACTGCGAGCTGCTTGCGGTCACTGTACATAATTCCGGCTTTCGCGTGCTGGGAATTACTGTAACGGACGGCGAATCATTGGCGGCGGCAATCGCGAAGGCAAGCGACAAGTATAACGATGGATTCGAGGAAAGATACGCCGCCTTATCAGCAAAACGCCGCGGCAATCAAATCGAGCGCGCCAAAAAACGCATTGAGCGCGAAAAGCTGCAAATGGCCGACATAGCGAAGGACGTCAACCCTGAAACATTCAATAAATTTAAGTGGTGTGAAAAAGTTTCGCGCAGTGATTTACAAAAGCTGTACAAAGGCGAAGCGGCAGGTATGCTCGACGAGGACTTGCTCGAAGACATAGGCATAACCTTCTACATGCGCTGCACGCAAGCCAAAAGGGTGCGGGAACTTATGGAAAAGGGGCAGATGCTATGCCTGCAATGCGGCGAGGTGCTGACATGCACAAGCTACGAAGGGGTGGTGACTTGCACGTGCGGCTACAGCTACACCTATCGCGAATACAGACGCAGCTGCAATTCCGCAAACATGCCCGGAGGCCGTGCAACGCCTATATTTGAAAGCTACGCGCAAAAGTGGGAGGGCTGCACCAATGCCGCACAAAAAATGCTGCTCATCGATTGGCTGATACACGAATGCCACGTCACCTTAATGTCCGACGAGCAAGGCAGAAGCGTATGCGTCAACCTGATCGAAGGCACGAAAAAGCAAATATCCGACTTAATAAATCAACTTGCATATGGTAGTGGAAAGGTATAATTATGGCGTGGGAACCATGGACAGGCTGCTATCCTGCAAGCGATGGCTGCAAATATTGCTACTACTACGGCTTGCACTCAAAGCGATTCGGGCAGAACACTATCGTGAAAACGAACGAATTTTATAAGCCGATTGAAACTATTTATATGCCGCGCAAAAAGATTACGAAGTATAAGATTGAGGGAGGCAAAATTTGCTACACCTGCTTTACGACCGACTTCTTTTTGCCGGAAGCTGATGAATGGCGTGCCGAGGCGTGGAACATTATGAAGCAGCGGCGCGACTTGACCTTCCTATTTCTGACTAAGCGGATTGAGAGGTTTAACATTGCGCTGCCTGACGATTGGGGCGACGGCTACGATAATGTGCGAATCGGCTGCACGGTCGAGAATCAAGCTGCGGCGGATTTTCGGCTGCCGCTTTATATATCCTATCCGATAAAGCATAAGTTTATCGTATGCTCGCCTATGATAAGTGAGCTGGACTTGTCGCCGTATCTGCATGGCGTGGAAAGCGTAGAAGCAAACGGAGAAGCAGGAAAAGAAGCACGTGAGTGCAACTTCGACTGGATATTAAGCCTAAACGAGCAATGCAAAAACGCAGGCATGCCCTTTGCGTTCAGAAGCACAGGCACGCACTTTCGCAAGGACGGCGAGCTGCGCAAGATAAATCCATATGTACAGCGCAAGCTTGCGCGGGAGTTTGGAATCGGCACTGTCGCCGACGACGATATAGAGGAATAAAAAAGACGCGGAACTCCGCGCCTTTTTTATTGCAATATTATTTGCCTAAGAACTCGTTGATTTGCTTTTGCATTTCGTCGATAACCTTTTGCAGACCTGCTTTGTCAAGCTCTGCATAGTATTCAGGAACCTTAACCTTGGGGTCAACTGCGCCTGTGTAGATTTCAGACTTGAAGCGGGATTCTACAGCTTGGCAAGCTGCGATTTCGTTTTCAACAGGAATCGGGTCAAAGGAGAAGCCGAGGATTACAGAACCTTCAGCCTTGTGGTTCCATTCTTCAACAACTTTCCATTGGTCAGCAGGGTTGGGAGCTTGTGGGCTCATTGTGAAGAATGTAGCTTGTGAATACGCCGGAACTGCGTAGTCGTCCATTTTGCCTTCGATACGTGTGATTGTGCCGTCGCCGTTATCCTTGTAGTGTGTGCCTTCGATACCATATGCTAACATGTTGCGTGCTTTTGCGTCTGTGTTCATCAGCTCAAGGAATTTTAAAGCTTCAACCTTGTATTGGGAAGAGGAAGCGATTGAGTTGATAGAACCTAGGATTGTGCCTGTGGAGTAGATCGGGCCTGCGAAGGGTGTGCTTACAACAGGCTTACCTCTGCCTGTGCCCCAGATAGCGTCAGCGCCAGGGAAGCCTTGACCTGCGCCTAAGATAACCCACTTCGGACCTTCAGCAAGTGTAGCTGCGTCGGGATTTGTGATTCCGTCCTTGTGCCACTTGTAGAGGTATTCGAGTGTTTGCATAATTTCAGGTTGCTCGAGTACGCGTACAACCTTAGCTTCCTTATCTTTGTAGTTTACGCCGATTTCAACGATGTTGTTGTCATAGTCAACGCACATGCCGTTGATACCTTCTCTTGTCATAGGAAGAGCGTAGTTTATGCCTGTGATGTTGCCTGCTGCGATTTCATCCTTGAATGTGTAGAGGTACGGGTCGATTTTGTCAACTGTTAATGTGTTGGCGATGTCTATGTTGTATTTTTCTACGATTTCCTTATCCCATACCCAGTATTGTGTTTGGGAGGAATCCTTGTATGTGGGTACGCCGTAGATTTTGCCTTTGATTTTTGTGCCGTCCCAAACTAATTCAGGGATAAAGCTTTTTAAGTCAGGTGTTTCGGAGAGTATATCTGTGATGTCTGCGAAGTTACCTTGTGCTACTGCGTTTGAGTATACGCCTAGGTTGTTGAACATAATGTCGAACTTTTCGCCGGAGTTAAGAATAGCCTTAACTCTGTCGCCCCATACGCCCCAGTCGAGGTATGTGAATTCTACTTTTACGTTGATTTTCTCTTTTGAATACTCGTTGATTGCATCTGTAACAGTTTGCAAGTCGTTAGGTTGTCCGCCGATAACTATCCACTTTAATGTGGGAGCTTCGCCGCTTGCAGTTTTGTCGCCTGCAGGCTTGTCAGTTGCTTTGCTGCCGGAGCTTGTGCTGCAAGCTGAAAATGCTGCTGCAATCATAACTACCGACAGAATTAAAGCGATTAGCTTTAAGCTTCTTTTCATTTTAACCTCCAAATTTGTGTTAAATTTATATAATGCCGCATAGCGGATTATATCGTAGGGATATTGCGCTTAACCTTTTACCGCGCCGATTGTTAAGCCTGTTACGAAATACTTTTGGAAGAAGGGGTATGCGCAGGCGATTGGGAATATGATTACTACAGCCATAGCCATACGCATTGCTTCGCGCGGCATCTTCGCTGAATATTCCGCAGCGGAGATTCCGAGGGTGTTCGCGTTGTTTGCAAGGAAGTCGATGTTTCTTTCAACATTCATAAGCACGGCTTGCAGCGAGAACAGATTCCTGTTGTCGATATACATAAGCGACAGCCACCAATCGTTCCAGTAACCGAAGGTGAGGAACAATCCGATAGTCGCAATCAGCGGCAGCGATATAGGCATTACTATGCCGAAGAATATTCGCAGCTGCGCCGCACCGTCGATTTTAGCCGATTCAATTATAGAATCAGGAATCGTTATCTTAAAGAAGGTTTTACATATTGTTACGTTAAAGGAAGATACTGCCATCGGCAGAATCAGTACCCACATCGAGTTGTTTATGTTCAGCATAGATGTGTAAACGTTGTAAGTAGCAACAAGACCGCCGCCGAATATCATAGGGATAAAAACAACCCATGTAAGGAATCCCTTGAGCTTGTACCCGGGACGCGATAGCACATATCCCATAGAGGTAGTGAGCAGCAGCCCCAGCATTGTGCCTACAACCGTAACAAAAGCAGACACGCCGAATGCTGTAACTATCGTCTTGCGGCTGTCCCACAAGAACCTGTAGGCTTCAAGCGACAACGCCTTCGGGAAGAAGGAGTACCCGTTAAGCTGAATGCTATCCGCGCTCGAAAACGAGATAATTACTACGAATACAACAGGTACAACGCACAGCAGCGCAAGTATTGTAAATATAATTACAAAGATGAAATTAACAGGCTTTGATATGGAGTTTAGACGCTCAAAGCCTGCGTCCATAGTTTTCTTTGACATAGACCCCTCCTATATAATTGCGCTGTCGCTGTCGACCTTGCGCACAATCCAGTTGCTAAGCAGAATTAACGCGCAGCCGATTACCGATTGCAGGAATGCGGCGGCAGACGCCATATTGGGGTTGGGCTGCGTTCGCAGCATTTTGTATATGAATACGTCTATGGTTTCGGTCACGGCGTAAAGCGAGTTGCTCGCCTTTGGCACTTGATAGAATAAGCCGAAGTCGGAGCGTACAACCGAACCTATGCCGAGTATGAACATCATTATAATTGTAACTTTGAGTACAGGCAGGGTTACAAACTTAACCTGTTGCCACTTGCTTGCTCCGTCGATAACTGCTGCTTCATAGAGCGTCGCGTCGATTCCGGCGATGGTTGCAAGGTATACGATCATGCCGTACCCCATACCCTTCCAAACGTTCAAGAATATGAGTATCCCCGGCCAATACTTAGGCTCCATGTACCAGTTCACCATTTCGCCGCCGTTTGACATTATAACTTGGTTAACAAGACCCTTGTCCGGGCTTAAAAACGCGAACACAAAATAAGTAACAACAACCCACGACAAAAAGTGTGGGAAGAACATCAGCGTCTGGCACAATCTGCCGTACTTTTTATACAAAAGCTGGCTCATCATGATAGACAGCGTAACAGGGACGAATATGCCCAAAAATTGGAATGCCAAGTTGTATAGCAATGTATTCTTTATAACGAGAGCCATTGTTCCGCTGGAGAACAAAAACTTAAAGTTGTCAAACCACGTCGTATCGCTCATCAACAGGTTGTAGAAAAAGCTCTGGTCGTGGTACACAAACTTATAATTCTTAAACGCGATGATAATACCAAACATTGGCAAAAAGCAAAAGCAAATATACCAAATAGTGGTAGGCAACGACAACAAAGTCAACTCCACATCATCTCGTGACCATTTAAACCAATGCCACCAGCGTTTTTTCTTAGTATTCACACCGATAGTTTTTGTTTCATCGACCTTTACATCGGTTTTTGTGTAAGTCATACAATTCACGCACCTTTCGTGGAAGTTGTCTACCATTTCTTGATACTTTATATTAACATAGTTTGCAACTGATGTCAATCTATTTTTGTTTATATTGGCAAATAATACAATATTCCGTTTGATTAAACATATCAAATTTATTAAACAATTAGTGCATAATTATTAATAGGTTGAACATTCCTTGTAAAATATACTTAACACGTTAAATGATTTATTTCGAGTTATTTAACATAATGGTTGCTGTTATAGGTTGTATTGACGCTCTGTGTAGTTTTTTGCCCTAAGGCGAAGTGCGTTGTTTTGCTCTTCGGTTAGGCGCAGGTATGAGTTTTGTTCACGCTTTATTTTGCCTATTTCGTAGAGGAGGCGATTGGCTTCGTCGAAGTCGGACGTGGTTTTTCGCAGACGCTCGCTTAGGTTTGTGATAAGCTTTAGTGCGACTTGTGGGTGCGATTGAAACAGCGCCAGCATGTTTTCGATGTCGAACGAGATAAGGGTGCAATCCGTTATCGCGACAGCGGCAGCCGACCGCGGAAGCCGCTCCAGCATTGCCATTTCGCCGAATACTCCTCCCTCCTCTACAACTTCCAACAGGCGTTCGTTTGCTTTTTTATAGTTGATGTATAAGCCGACCTTGCCTGATTCTACAAGATATGCTTCATAGCTTTTTTCTCCTTGGGTGAATATCACACATTGCTCTCTGAATGAAACTTTTCCCATATAATCCTCCTTTAAATTTTGTTATTATTGCATAATAATTAGTTTATGTTATTATATCATATGTTCACTGGAAATTCAATTGCTTGAGGTGGTTTGTATATGTGCGATAAAAAGAAATGGAATATTCTTGACATGGGTATGCGTGTAAATTATAATGTATGTATAAGTTTATGCTTGCTTTTTTTAGGGGAAAAATGAAAATTAGGCTGGTTGTATTGTTTTTAAGTATTTGCTTGTTTTTGTCGGCGTGTAATTGGGGCGATAATTCTGTCCCGAGCGAAAGCTTGCCTGTTTCGCAGACAACGAAAGAACCAATAACGTCACAGCAGAAAGAAACTCCTGATTATTTAGACTACAGCAGTCACTCCGACCTGAACGAGAGGCTTTATAAAACAGTTCTTGTTGACCTGTCGAAGCTTGCCAAAGGCGAACGCGTTTTTGCGCTGCAGGAGAAAACACGCCCATGGGTTGGAAAGTTTCAAGGGTTTGTGAAGGATTATGTCTTTGGATACGACGTCCGAAGCTGCGATGTGTCAGATGTTGATTTCAGTGAGATAGATAACTTTCAGGACTTAACCTTTGATACAAATACTGTGTGGCCAAAAGCGTTGCCCGAGGGCTTTGACCCGGATTATATACTTGAATATAACAAAAATCCCGGGCTTGGAGTGCGTGAGCTTCATAAAAATGGAATAACCGGAGCAGGCATAAGCGTTGCTATCATAGACCAACCGCTGTTGCTTGACCATGAGCAATACAAGGACAACCTTATGTATTACGAACGCATTCATTCGCCTGGGGAAGGGGCGCAGATGCACGGTCCGGCTGTAGCAAGCATAGCTGTAGGAGATACCATAGGCGTCGCGCCGGACGCAAAGCTTTACTATATAGCTACGAACTATGGGCACTTCGCTGATGATACCTATGAGTTTGACGCTTCAATCATTGCGGACTGCGTGATGAGAATACTGGACATAAACAAGCATTTGCCTGAAGATGATAAAATAAGGGTTATATCCATTTCAAGAGGCTACGGCGAGGACGATGTTGGCTACGATGAATTGAATGAAGCGATAGATAAGGCGAACAAGCAAAATGTGTTTGTTTTAACTACCACTACCAAATGCTACTACGACTTCACATTAATGGGCATGGGTCGGGAATATATCAAAGACCCTGATGACTTCAAGTCCTACGCTCCTCCAACTGAAAATTATTATACAAACCCCGAGGTTTTCGGCGGCGATATTTTAGTCCCTATGAATTCGAGAACATTCGCAAGCTGGACGGGTGTAGATGAATATGCAATCGCCAATCAAGGCGGCTTAAGTTGGGCAGTGCCGTGGTTTGCAGGCATGTATGCACTAAGCTGCCAGGTTAAGCCTGATATTACACCGCAGGGATTTATGGAGGTTGTTAGGGCAACAGGCGTAACGGTCGACATCGAGCATAACGGGGAAACCTATAAGTTCGGAAAGATTGTGAATCCTGCCGAGATTATAAAGCAGTTGCAGAAGTAATGTGGAGATAGGCGGATGGCAGCACCCTCAAAGGCATAGCTTTGGGGGTGTTTTTATGCTCTGAACAGTTTAAGACGATGCAGCATATCTGCGTCTATCAAGAGTGCTGATTGTATTTTAACCAGTTTGCCCGCTCCTGTTTGCAATTGCTTGACATGCGTTGTGCATTGTGATACTATATACATGGATTTACTATGTATATAGATTGCAGAGGTGAGTTGATGAAGATTAGCAAAGAGTTGATGAAGGGCAGTACGCCGCTTTTGATTTTATCGCTGCTTGAAGCGGAGGATATGTACGGCTATCAATTGATTGGTAAGCTTAAGGAGAAGTCGGACAATATGTTCGCGTTGAAGGAGGGTACGCTTTATCCGCTGCTGCACGCGCTCGAGAATGCAGGCGCAATCTCGTCTTATTGGTTCGACACCGACGAGGGACGCAGGCGCAAATACTACAAAATTGAAAAGGCAGGCTTGAAGCTGCTCGGCGAGAAAAAGGCAGAGTGGCAAGCGTATGCGTCGTCGGTCAGCAAGGTGATTGGAGGTGCGTGCTTTGAATAAGGCGATTGCGGAATATGTGGGAGATGTGTGCGGAAGGATTCGCTGCAAGGCTGCGCATGACGATATTCGCGACGAGTTGTCGCGGCATATTGAGGACGCGGCGGAGCTGTATGCAGGTGAGGGATTGGCGTATGATGACGCAGTGAGTAAGGCAATTGCGCAGATGGGCGACGCCTGCGACGTAGGCAATCGCCTGGACAAGCAGCATAGGCCGCAGACCGAGTGGTCGCTGCTGCTGCTTACGCTTGCGATTGCGGCTTTCGGCGCGGTTATCATGTACATTTGCAGCGTGTATCAGGAAGATGGATTGGTGAATTATGCAAACTTTATCGGCGGCGCAGTGCTGGGCGCGGCAGTTTTAATCGGCGCGTACTTTTTTGATTATACAAAGCTGTACAAGTACAGCGGAGTGATTTATGTTATGTTTATTGTTGCGATGTTTGTAGGTAAAATAATCATACAGCGCAGCACCTCTTGGGACAGCTGGAATACGTATAACACGCTAACCAACGTTATGACTATGTCGCATCTTGCAGTGATACCCTTCGCCGGTATTTTATGTAAATACAAAAACGGGGGTTGGGGCAGTGTTGCGATATTAATTGCGTTAATGCTGCTGTCGATTGTTGTGTCACTTATGTTTCCGTCGGTGGCGAATGCCTTTATACTGTGTGCGTGTTTCGCTATCGTCGTGACAGTTGCAGTGGTGCGCGGGCATTTCAAGGGCAAGCGGAGCGTTTATTTGATTGGGTTGTATGGGCTGGGCTTGGCTTTCATTGCGTCACTTAGTTTTATTTTGCAAGACCGAATCAAGGATAGAATCACGCAGTTTTTTAGTTTGTTTATTTCCCGAGGCAAAGCCGACCCATTTCAAAGTGGTTGGATGCTTGTCCAAGCGGATAAATGGCTCTCGCTTTCGCAATTATTCGGCGGGGCTGGAACAAGCGATGTAGGCTATACTATATATATGGAGCTGCCGGCGACAAGCACAGAGTATGTTTTGGTAAACATTATAGCAAGCTTAGGTTGGATTGCAGGGCTTGCACTTATGATTATTATCGGCGCGTTTATACTGCGGCTTTTTCGCACCACGGTGAAGGTTAAGAACAGCTACGGCTTCTATCTGTCGCTGTCTGTGTGCGTTATGTTGTCGATTAAATTTGTGTTGAACATATTAATCAACTTTAGCTTGTTCCCTATTGTAGCTATCGGATTGCCGTTGGTTTCTTATGGAGTGATTGACTATGTTGCGACTATGCTGCTTATTGGGACGGTGCTGTCTGTTTGGCGTAGGAATAACATAATAGGCAATCGCACAAAAGAGGGAATCGAAGCGGCTAAGCCAATTCTATATGTACATGAAGGAAAGGTTATCTTTGACCTTAAAAGATTAGTCGCAAGAAGCAACTCCGATATAAAATAAATGTGGGCGGATTTTAGTCCGCCCATTGGGGTTATTGTAATAGGTGGTAGAAGAATTGTGCCATTGTTGCTCGTTTTGCGATTCCGCTTGGGTCTAGTTTTCCGTCGAAGTCTACCAGTAGGCCGAGTTCGGCTAGTTTGCTCATTGCAGCTTTTGCCCAATAGGATATGTCGTTGCTGTCGATGTATTCTGGCAGCTTCTTGCCGTTGCGGGATTTTGGTAGGGCGTTTAGTTTCAACAATGCGTTGTAGGCTAGGGTGTGCATTGTTTCGTTGGTTAATTCTGTTTCGGGGGCGAATTTGTTGTCGCCGGTCTTTTCCTCAATGCCGAAGGTGCGGCAAAGCATTACGATAAACTGTGCGCGTGTTACGGGGTCGTTTGGTAAAAATTTGCCGTCGGCCTAACCTTTGCTTATGTTGTTGAGGTAGGCGAATTTTATTGCGTCGTAGTATTGGTCGTTTTCGTTTACGTCGGAGAAGTTCATGCGTTTGCCTAGGGCGCTGTAGGCTGCGATTGCGAATTCGGCTTTTGTTACGGGTTTGTCAAAGCCGAGCTTGGTTGCGGATTCTTCGGGGAGTTCTATGCCTAAGGTTTTGCAGATGTATATTGCTTCTTTGTTGCAGGGATAGCCTTGTTTTTGTGAGTCAACGTCGCTGTATCCTGTTTTGTCGTGCTTCCATGATGTGTCGGAATCGATGGGGAGGGCGGATAGGTTGTATAGTTTTACTATTACATAGGCGAGATTGCCGCGGAATTTGAAGAAGGTGTTGTCGCCTGTTTTGTGGTCGTGGTCGCCTTCTCCTTTTACATATGATTCTTCAAGTCCGTAGGCGTTTATAAGTATGTCAATCTTTTCTTGCAGCGGACGCTAGGGGAATCCGTCGGATATCCATGTTTTGCCGTCGTAGATGTATACGCCGGGATTATTTGCTACTTCGTAGCCTTCGATTGCGCTGAAGCTGTAAATCTCCGCGCCCTTGGCAGCTTTCACTGTGCCGCTGTTTTGGAGTGTGCCGTTTAGTGCGATGGTGCCTTCGTTTGCGAATTGGCTCATCGGGATTGCGGCGTCGCCGTTTATTGTGATTTTGCCGTCTTTGCCATTGGCGAACTCTGCGCCTTGCACTAGCAACATGCCGTCCTCGGCTATTTCGGTTGCTTCCGCTTTCGAGCTGCGACAGCAGTCCGTCTAGGCATAGCGCGATGTCTGCAAAGCCTGTGCGTACTTGGTAGTCGGCGATGTTCGGCGTATGCGATTCCGTCGCAATCCTTGCTCTGCTGATATTCTTAATATAAGAGCCGCCGTCATGCGCAAGCCATATCAGCAGATTCTGCTTCATTTCTCCGATGGAGCTTGCATTTGCCGAAAGTCCATATTTCGCAAACTGCTTATTGAACCGCTCGATGTCCTCAAGGCTTTTGCTGTTCGAGAGCAGATAATCGCACAGCTTGTCGCATAACGAAGGGTCGACCGACAACGCATTCGCCGTCATACTGTTTGTAAGCCCCAATCGCTCTAGTGCAAGTCGTAGGTTTTGAGCGTTTGACATAGCGACCTCCGAAAAATAAAAGTGGGCGGAGCAACGCTCCGCCCACTGCATTACGATATTGTCACGCCGTTGAAACCTATCCACGGCAGCGCACCGCCGCCGTTATTTATTGTGTCGCTTGAAACAGAGTGCAGATTCTTAATCATGTTCGCGATATTGCCTGAAATCATGGTTTCGCTCACTGCATCTTCCACCTTGCCGTTTTCAATAAGGAAGCTGTTTTTCGCAACGCCCGAAACGTCGCCGCTTGGCGATGGGCTTGCGCCGGATATGCGCCCTACGAGAATGCCGCGGTCTACGGATTTGATTATGTCAGCTATACTGCGGTCGCCCGGGGCGAATGTGATGAAGCCGCCGTAGTTTTTACTGCGCGCTCGATTGGTTTTGCGTGCGGCATATTCGGACAGCAGGAAGTTTGCGAGAACGCCGTCCTTGATTATGTCCATGCGCTGCGTCGCGTAGCCGTCGTGGGTTATCATGCTGCCGCCGTTGACTACACCGTCCGCGAATGGGTCTGCGTACATGGTAAATTCTTTCGCGGCGATTTGCGTGTCTAACGCGTCTTTCCATATGCTCGTGCCTTCAATCATCGCCATGTCGCGCAGGTGCATTGTGATTGCGTACATGAACCACGGAAGAGCCGTGGGCGTCACTATTATTGTGCCCTCGAATTTTTCGCCGATTGTGCGTGTGTCTATGGATTTTTCGGATTCTTCAAGAGTGGCGCGGGTTAAGCCTATGTCCATGAATTTCCGGTTAAGGTCTATTGTCGAGAAGTCGTAACCGTTGAATGACGAGGATTTGTCGCCGTCCTTGGACGAGAACATATTTGAAAAGTCGTACTTCGCGTAGCTTTCGCTTAGTTGAACGCCGTTTGTGTTTAGGTATGCACAGTCACCACTTAGGTAGCTCGCGTTGATGCCTTCTAGGATTACCTTGGGGTAGCGTTCGCGCGTTTCTTCGAGGAACTCGTTGATTCTGTCGTAGAATTTGTCCATGTCGCGGACTGCACTTGCCGATGTGATGTGCTTGTTTTCGACAACGCTTGCTACGCATTCGGCTTCGTCGAAAACGCCGCCGTTCGCAGAGGTTATGCAGGATTGCACGGCTTCGTCAATGCTTTCCTTGTCGGATTTGTTCAACACTACTGTGCCTTTTTTGCCGTCCTTGATTGCTTTTAGTGATATGTCAGTGGAAAATACAGAGCGTAGCAGGCTGAATTTGCCTGCTTCCACGTTGAATTCGTCAGTCTTGCCTTTTTTGACAAAGCACTGTGCGCTGTCCGCTCCTGCTTTCTTCAAGCTGGATAGCGCGTATTCGCAAATTTTTAGTATCTCCATTTATCTACCTCCAATGTTTAGCCTGCATTTTATCGCGGGGCCGCCCATGCCTACAGGCATTGGCTGCTTTTTGCCGCACATTCCGCTGCAGCTCCACGACATATCGTCGGACAGCATGTCGACGGTCTTTAGCACCTCGAACGCTACGCCTGAAATCGTGGTGTCGCGAATCGCGCGTGCGATTTTGCCTTGCTTTATCTCGTAGCCGAGTTCCACGCTGAATGTAAATTCGCCTGTGGTGTCGGCTTGACCGTTGCCTGTTTTTACAAGGAAGTAGCCGTCGTCGATTGACGCAATCATGTCGTCAAGCTTATCCTTGCCCGGAAGTATTGCAGTGTTGCGCATACGGATAAGTGGTTCGTCCGAGAATGCAAACGCGCGTGCGTTACCTGTAGGCTCTGCGCCGAAGTGACGTGCGCTTTCCTTATTGTGCATGTATGATTTAAGTATGCCGTTTTGGATTAGCACAGCATCGCGTGCGGGAGTGCCCTCGTCGTCGACGAATACAGGCTGTGCGCACAGCTCGCCGTTGTATGTGTTGGCAAAGTCTACCATCGTCACGATTTCGCTCGCGACTTGCTTGCCCATGTTTACGCCTGCGACAGAGCCGCCTAAAACTATGTCGGCTTCAACTGTATGGCCTACGGCTTCATGCACAAGCATTCCGCCTAAATCAGGGTGCAGTATGCAGGTTTTCACGCCTGCGTCCGGATGTACGCCTTCGGTTTTGGCGCATACTTGCTCGTACAGCTTATCCGCCGCCGCATACAATGCCTTGGGGTTTGTGAAGATTTCGTCGAACAAGCCGTAAGCTGCGGCAGGCTCGTACAATTCAATCGGCGTGCCGTTTTTGTCAAGCTTGGTCATGCCGATGTAGATGTGTCCGCGCGGAATTATATAGTGAATGTCGCTGCCTTCCGAAACAGTGAGCAGCTTTTCCATTATAAGCACGCCGCCCGAAACGAAACGGCTTTCGAGGTCGGGATACTTCGCCGCGACGTATTCGTCAAGCTCGCGCGCAAAGTCTATGATGTATTTTTGCTCCGGCATACGGTCGCCTATTTTGGGCGCGGTGAAGCCTATGTCGCGACCGCCCAGAGGTGCGCCGCCTTTTTTCGCCTTACCGTCCAAAAATACCGCGTTATCGGTTGCTGCCTTGATTACGCTTGCTATGCTGTCCTTGTCGTACTCGGGCGCGGACGCGAAGCCGAATATACCGTTCTTGTACACTCGCGCCGAGATTCCGCCCAACTTCGCCGAGGTATTGTTCACGAGGTTGCCCTTGAGCAGCGTCACCTGCTGCTGCGAGTTCACCTGCGCGCGCAGCTCTGTGTATTCGGCGAAGCTGCCCTTCATGCTTGTGATTAGGTCGATTAACATTTGCACCTCCGTTGTATTGTGTTACATTTTGTAGATCGTCTTGTAGATGTTGACAAATTATTATGTCTGCCTGTGTTTATGGTAACACATTTTGCTAAATATTGCAAGGGAATAATTAGCTCGGAGCATATAGTCAATCGGGTTTCTGAATAACTCTTACTATAAGACCTACTCGCCTGTAATACCTGCTCTGTCCACGCTTTCGACAAACTGCTTTTGTAGGATTAAATAGAAAACAACAAGCGGAAGTATTGTCACAAGCGTGCCTGCAAGGCGTATGCCCTCATTGATTCGGTTTACGGTAGAGCCCCACTGCATTGGGTTAATCTCGTAAAAGCGCGTCACAAACTGCGACAGGCGCATAGGCAGCGTTTGTATGGCTTTGCCTACAAATAATGTGGTGATGTAGGTTTCGTTCCAATTCCACACCACCGAAAATATAAGGCTAACAACAATAGCAGGGGTGGAGATTGGAATCGCAATCGATAGGAATGTGCGCAGCTTGCCTGCTCCGTCTATCTCTGACGCTTCGTCCAGCGACTTTGGTATCATGGAAAAGAATTGGAAGAATATGAGTATGAACATGCCTGCGTTAAGCCCCTGACCCGTCGCGGCAGGTAGTATCATTGTGAGGGGCGAGCCGATAAGCTGCATTCCCTCGAACATAGTATATTTCGGAATCATTGTGATAGCAGGGGTTACTACGATCGTTAGCAACACTAAGCCGAAGCATACCTTCCAGCCGTAGAACTTAAACCGCGCGAAGCCATAGCCGATTATCGCGCCCGAAAATGTTTGGCAAAGCGACAGCACAATCGAGAACCACGCGGAGGTGAAAAGCGAATTACGCATATCCATAATCTCCCACGCTTGCTTATAGTTTTCAAGATACAGCTTCTCGGGAATGAATCGCGACGCGGGATTTATGAGGTCGTTGTTGCTCATGAAGCTGGACAGCGTCATGTTTATCACAGGGTACATATAGATAAACCCAAGGCTTATGAGGAATGCGTACAAAAATACGCGGTAGATTATCCTGCGCGAATCGCGCTTCGCCTTATCCTTGCTTATTGCAGTGAGTTTTTTCATGCTCCGTCCCCCCTTCCGCGGATAATGAGTACGGTTATTCCGATTATCAGCAGCACTGTTGCAAAGTAGAGCCACGACAACGCCGATGAATAGGAGTAGATAATGCCTTGCTCGAACATGCGCAATTGAATCAGCGCGTTTAACTCCGTGTTGGAAAATGCAGCTAGTGTCACGATTGTGTAGACTGCGTTTATCATAATCAACGGCTTTAGCGCAGGCAGCGTTATTTTCCAAAAGGCTTCCCATGCGGACGCTCCGTCTACATATGCGGCTTCATACTGCGCCTTGTCTATCTTTTGCAGGCCTGCGAGTATAATCAGAATCTGCGCGCTTGAGAACCATAGCAGCAGGATTATGTTGTCGAATACATACAGCACAGGTCGTGAGATAATTTCCGGCAGGAATGCGATGTATTGGTATATCCCATATTTATCCACACCCTCTAGGTATGCTGCGCCGCCTGACATTAGCTCGGACATAACCGAGCCGCTGATTATTACAAAGGGCATGAAGAATAGTAGGCGGAAAAACCATCGGAAGCGGATTTTCTGATTGAGCGCGATTGCCAATATTGTGGAAAATACCAATATCATCGGCACAGACGCGCCTATAAACCACACTGTGCTTGTGAATGCAGGCAGGAAGCGTGTGTCAAGCGTAAACGCGCGAAGGTAGTTTGCCCAGCCGATAAACTCTGTGTCGAGGTAGCCAATCTTGATTGTCACCTTGTTGAAGCTTAAAAAGAATGAGTAGAACAGCGGCCACGCGGTGAATATCGCAAAGCCTACTATCCACAGCAGAATAAACGCATACCCCCACAGCATATTCCTGTGCCGCATTGATAGGCGCGAGCCGGAGGACTTTTTCTTATTCACTTACATCACCTCCCGCTACTTTGTATGAATTTGGCATTATCGCGAAGTCGTCGCCCCAATAGGTTTCGTGGGTGTAGTTTACGTAGATTGTTACGCCGTTGGAATATTGGGTCGCGGACACTCCGGGTTTTAGGGCGGTGTGGTTTATCATTTGTGCGCCCTCGACATGTTTTAGTGCGCCGTTAACGTATTCGTACACGTAGTCGATGGTGTCGAGCCAATCGCTGTAGTAGGTCGAGTACAGCGTTTTAAGGCGTGTGTCGATAAGCTTGTCGTTGGATACGCCTGTTAGCAGGAATGAAGGGTATGTGCCGTATTCAATCATGCGCAGTATGTCGGTGTCGGTGTAGAAGCTTTCGTTTACGTATCTTCCGTAGAGGTCTGCGCTGCCTTTGAGCAGCATTTGCAGGAACGGCACTGTGTCGGTCGCATAGGTGTAGCGGCTGTTTATCACGGGTATGTCGAAGATTTCGCCGCTGTATTGCCACATCTTTTCGTAGGGGGCGTAGGCTGCGAATGTGAAGCTGTCGTTATTGAGCGCGTTTGATAGAATGTCGAAGGCTTCGAGGCGCGACATGCGATTGCTGTTGTGATTGTTTGCGTAGAGCAAGGTCATGTAATCGCTTAACGCGAGATTGGTGAAGCTGTTTTTGCTGTAGGCATTCAGCTTGCTTGCGAGATTTCTCGCGGCAAGTTCGGGCTTTAGGTAGTAAGTGTCGGGCTTTTTTATTGTGAAGTCGGACAGGGTAGTTTTGATGTAGGACTGCGACATGTTGAAGGACGCGGAGCGCGAGGGCGATAGCTGCCTATCTGTGCCGCTCATGCTTTTGTCCTGTAGGTACAGGCGTCCGCCGTTTTGGCTTAGATTGTCGCGTAAGCTTTGCAGGCCGCCGCTGTCTTTCGGATTGTATGCGCTAAGGGACGCACCGTTTAATCCGCCGTTTTGCCAACCGCTTACTACCGCCGTGACGTTGCTTATGCCCATGTTGCGCAGGGTTTCGATTATGTTGTTGGCTTGCTCATTTGTGGTAACGTCCATTACTGAATCCACTAGGAAGCCGGATTTTACGTCGGAGGCAACTATCTCCGCCCTAAGCGGAATATCGCCGTCGATACGCTCGCCTTTAGGCAACATTCCGCGTTCGCGCAAGTTATCCCTGTAGCTGTTCGCCATGCCTGCGTAGTTTGCGCTATCGCCTGTGAGGAAGCGGAATTCGGTGCGTGCGACTATAGGCTGCATTGGGTGACGCGACGACATTACGCCGCCGCCTGTTCTGTCGACAGGCTGCAAGTATACCTGCCGCAAGCCGTAGCGCGCAGTAATCCAATTGTAGTCGTAGGTAGTTCCCGCTGGATAAGCTAGCAGCGTCGCCCATTCCGCGCCCTGCGTCATTGTTGCGTAAAATGCGTTGGCGTTGGCGTGGCTCACGCCGAACAGCGGAATTAGTGCGGCTTTTTCCTCGACGCGGTAGTCGGTGGGGCGGCGCGTGTTGGAGTCGTCGAACTCGGTTATTGCGTCAAGACCGTAGTCCTTTCCGTAGACCTTCGCTGTGTAGGGGGCGATGTAGTGGGTGGGCTCGCGGAAGCGCATTAACGCGCCTGGGCCATCGGGAATGAGGAAGTAGCCTTCCATCTCGTTGCCGAAGGTTGAACCGAAGAAGGGCAGCACGTATACGGAGGTGACAAGGTTTTCGCCCTCCTCTGCAAAGTCTGCGTAGTCGAAGCCTGCTGCTAGTACGCCGTCGGTTAATTCGATGTACATCTTCCCTGATATTTTCAGCTTGGAGAATGCGAAGCTTACGTTCACGCGATTGCCTGCATATTCATAGCTCAACTTGCAGCCGTTGTCGGAAAGTGAGGCGCGTTTTTCGTTGTTCACCAGATTCACGTACTCGAAGGTGAAGAAGGATTTTGCCATGTTGTAGGACGATGTGTTCAAGCTGTCGTTTACGTCTTCGGCTAGGCAGCCCCAGATGTAGCCGCTTTGCTTATCTTGTACGACAAGCTCGGCGTTGCGCTCGTCGATGTAAACGCGCAAGCTGTCGTCCTCCATCGCAAGGGTGTAGTCGCTTAAATCGAAGCGGTCGGATATTGCAGTCGCCGAATCCTTCTCCGGCTGCGTAAATATGTTGGAGGTGAAGTTGGTCACACTCGGGCCGTAAGTCAGCATTTTTGCAGCATTACTATCCTGCGCGCCGAATATTATCGCGGACGCAAGGCATATCGTAAGCAGCAGCGCAATCGGCGCGGCAATCCACTTCATCAGTTTTCGCTTATCCACGTCCAATCACCTCCATCACAAAGGAATAAACAAAGTCAATCAGCTTATCTATAAAGATGTAGAAGAAGCCTATAACTATCACGGTAACAGCCATAAAGAACAGGGTTATCAGCACATTTTTAATCGTGTCGCGCAGGGAATAGTCGTGCACTTCCTTCACCATGAGGAATAAGTTTAATCCGCTACATGCGACAATCACCGCGGTGAATGTATCCACGACAAATGCTTCGTTGTAGGTGAAGATATATGTTGAAGCTATCACAAACGGCATGAATATCACAAACGGTGCGAACGCGTACGCTGTGCAGCAGAATACCTGCCGCAGACTGCCCTCGCCTTCGGATATAGTCGACACCATGTAGTTGCCGAGTACCCACAGTGCTACAGGTGCGAAAAACAGTGAAAAAATGTAGAACGGCGTGTAGAATCCGACTTGGTACGGTGCATACAAATAGCTTCGCCCTACCATGTACGCGGCGAATACTATAAATGCGGCGACGTATATGCACGAGCTGAACCATATGGAATTGTCCAGCTTTAAGTCGTAGTATGCGTCAATCGGGTGCAGACTTACGCGGCGGAACATTTTGAGCCGCTTGTACGCTGTGGTATTTTGGTATGCGCCTTTAAAGCCGCGCCAAAAGTTCAATATGCGGAAACGCTTGTCGAGCAGCTTTAGTATGAAGCTCAATGCTCCTAGAGCGAACAGTGCGAGTATAAAATACGCCGCGTTCTGCTGTATGAATTTGTCGCGGAGCTGCCAAAACGCGTCGGAGTAGTCCTGCCGATTGCCTGCTGTCTTGAAGGAATCGGCAGCCTTTTCATAGTCTAGGCTGTTGTAGTGCATCATGCCTAGACCGTTGTGCGCACGCTGCGACATTGAATCGTACTTCAGCACCTCCTGCCAAACTTGCTTGCCGCGCTCGTATTCGCCTCGCGCGAACAGGTCGATGCCTTGATGGTACAGGTTCGCGAAAACTGTGGGGCTGAAAATCTGCACGATTGCGCGTTCTTTGTCAAGTACGAACAGTCTGTCGTTTTCGTCTACGGCAATGCCTGATACTACGGTGAACAATCCGTTGCGCTCGTTTGTGGTGGAGCGTCCGCCGAACGCGAACATCAGTGCGCCGTTTTCGTCGTATTCGTATATTACGCCGGATTCACTTACGCAGTAGATTTGATTGTATCTGCCAACGATTATGTCGGAGAAGTTTACCTCGGTCGCCATGCCGCCATGCACGGAATTTTGCAGGATATTTTCGCCTTCGATGTTGTATTTTTTAACGGCGTTGTTGTCTTTGGTTTGTGTTATAGAGCACACCATTCCGTCTTTATCCAGCGCGATGTTGGTAAGGGACTGCGGAATTAGGTTGAACATTTTTGCAACTTGTTCCGGAGCAAGCACTATGCGGAGGATTCTGTCCCACAGGCTTTGCTTGACGTTATTCGCGCCGAAGTAGCCTAGGAATTCGCCCTCGTCCGATATTTGGATAATGCCGTCGAATGCTCCCTCGGATAAAATGAATATGCTGCCGTTGCTGTCTACCGCGACTTTTATCGGCTTAAATGGATTGGACGTGCCGAAGGATAGCGTGTCAGGCCGAATGTGCTCGCGTATCAGCTCGCCGTCCTCGAATACAAGCACGGATTCGCGCATGTTGTCGCATACGTACAATCGTTCACCTGTCACCCACAAGCCCATCGGGCTTTGGAGTATACCTTCGCCGATTGCTTCGTAGTCGTCGTAATCGCGTGGGTTTATTTTAAGCACGCGCGAATTGCCTGTGTCTGCGATATAAATGTGCCCCTCGGCGATAAAAATGTCCTGCGGCGCGGATAAGCCTATGTTTTGGAATATCACAGCCTCGGGGATATACGCGTCCTGCGTCTTTGTCCATGTGTACTTTGTAGAAACTGTGTAGGTGTAGGTCGTGGACATGGCAAGCGCAGGGCTTGATATAAGGAGCAAGGCAATCAGCGCGGCTATCGTCCGCTTAATCAATTTCATCTATGCCTCCTTATTTAATGCCGGAATGAACCAGCGTGTTCATCACCTTAGACTGCATGAATATGAATAAAACTAAGTTGGGCAGGAACAGAATCAATGAAGCCGCCGCCGATACTCCCTGCCCTGCGACGGTGTTGCCTCCTGCAGTTATCATAGTTAAGGTGTAGGCGAAGGTTTTTAGCGATTCATTGTCGACAAACAATGTCGACGTTTCAACTCCGTTCCACACTGTTTGAAACGACAGTATCGCTACTGTGGCAAGCGCAGGCTTCACGTTCGGGAAGATTACGCTCCGCAGAATGTGATAGTCGTTCGCGCCGTCGATTTTCGCGGCTTCTATCAGCGAATCGGGAATCTGGTCGATAAACTGCTTCACCAGAAATAAGCCGACGGGCATCGAGATAAGCGGAAGCACATGCGCGAGGTACGTGTCCATTATGCCTGTTTTGGATATAATGAAGTAGCGCGGAATCGCCACAGCTACAGGCACAAACATAAGCGCGAGTGTGTTAAGTGTGTTGAACAGCTTGCGTCCGGGAAACGGCCGCTTAGACAGCACATATCCCGCCGCAGTCGAAAGTACAATCGACGCAGCCAAAACAATAGCTGTGACAATTACGCTGTTGAAGATGTACCGCGAAATCGACACGCTTATACTCTCCGACATCATGCCTAAATCCTTGAAATTTTCAAATGTAGGATTTGTCACGAAAAATCGCGGAGGGAATGCCGCAAGCTCATCAAGCGGCTTAAACGCCGAATTTACAATATAGATAATCGGAAGCAGCATAAACAAGACAATCGGCACAAGATAAAGGTAAAACTTAATCTGCCCCTTTGAAAAGCGCGACGGATTTATGCCTGACCCTTCCACTATCCGGGATTTTTTTCTTTTATTATTCATTATGCCGCCCCCTTACTTATCCAAAAACAGCTTGTTGGATACGCGCGAAATGTAGTATATTCCGATTAGCAGCACCAGTGACAATGTCGCGGCATAGCTCATGTCGAAGCGAATAAAACCGAAGTCCTCGATATGGTTTACGACAAGCTGCCCTGCGTACTGCGGCGTTGGGTTTGAGCCTGTTAAGGCTACGCCGATTGCGCCGTTTTGGAATGTGTTCACCACTGCCATTACCGCGCCGAAAAGCATTTGAGGGCGCATGTTCGGAATTGTGATGTAGAAAAGCTCCTGCACGCGATTGCGTATTCCGTCGATTTTGCCTGCGTCGTATTGCTCCTCGTCTACATTTAGCACGCCTGCAAGCATTGCAAGAAAGCCCACGCCCATACTCGACCACAGCGATACGACAATCATTATCGGCATAATCATAGACGCTGTTTGCAGCCACTTTATCGGCGAACTTATGTAGCCCATCGACATAAGCAATCCGTTGAGGTAGCCACTTTCGCTCCCTGCGAAGATTACGCGCCACACTGTAGTCATAATAATACCGCTCATCATCGAGGGGGAGTATATAATTATGGCGAACAACGTGCGAACCCTAGGCGTAATCTGTGCCAAGCTCCACGCGAGGAAGAAGGAGAGCATATAGCCGAACACACCTACGATGAGTGCGAATTGCAGCGTATTAGGCAGCACAGTCTGCATAAATACAGGGTCTTGCGTCAACAGCACAATATAGTTGCGTATGCCGTAGAATGTCGGCATTTGAATCCCGTTGAAGTGCGTAAAGCTAAGCGCCACGGCAATCACAACAGGAATGAAGATGAAGATAAAGAACAAGATGAAATACGGTGAAACAAGCACTATGTGCGCGTATTTCTCAAAAAAGCTTGTTTTGGTTTTCATTCGCTGTCCCTCCATTCCTGTATTTGGTATGGCGTGATTACGCCGTCCTTGATGTAGCCGAATTCCTCAAGCTTTAGCAATATCTCTCTGTCTGCGTCGACGGAGTTTCGGTCGGCGGCAAGGCGAAGGTTCATTCCGCTTACAACTACATCGTTCCATAAATCCGAAAGTGTACGTTCCGTAATATAATACGCAGGGTGCGGCGGTAATTCTTTGATGTACTGCCACTGCTCGAGTATTACGCGTTTGTGTTCCTCTTTAAACGGAAGCTCGGCGAATGCGTTAAGGTTCGCGGAGTTCCACATGTATTCGGGGCCGAATGACACTTGAAGCAGATTGCCGAACTCCACTTGCGTTTCCTTCGACATCCACCATTTCACATACTCCCACGCTTGCTCTTTTTTGTCGGATTGCTCGGAAATCATCAAGGCTCTGTCTGCCGCGATTTGGTAGCGCAATACTTCGCCGTCGGCGTTTGCAACTCCGGGCGACGGCACAATGTCCCACATGCCTTCAAGCTCCGGCACTGCATTGGACAGCCACAAATATGTGGAGAAGCTGGATACTCCTGCCGGAACTTTTCCGTAGCGGAAATCATTGAAGAAGTTCGGCACCTCCACAGGCATACTGTATAAGCGGAACAAGTCGGTAAGCAGCTTTAAGCCTTCGAGCGTGCGCGCGTTTGTGTAATCCACGCCTGCGCCGTCCTCTTTGTAAACTCTGCCGCCGTATTGATAGATAAACGGCACGGTTGTGTAAAACGGCTTATAGCCTGCCCAACCTGCGGCAGGGATGTAGAAGTCCATCGAATTGCGCTTCATCTTGGGCAGGATTGCCTTTAGCTCCTCCCACGTGTCGGGAGGGGTGAGGTTTAAGCCCTCGAATATATCCTTGCGGTAGAACATCACGTAGAAGTCCTGCGTTTCGGTCATTCCGTAGACTTTGTCTTGATATTTGTACGGCACAATGCTTTCTGACGCGAAGTTTTCTTCTATGAATTGGTTGAAGTCGGGGAAGTTTGTGAGGTCATACGCTGCGCCGCGTATGCCGTAATTGAAGGGTCTGCCGCTTGCGATTCCGCTTGCAACATCAGGGGCAGTGTTGGAAGCGTTGGACAGCAGCAGCTTTTGGTCGCCTGGCATGAGCGACAGATTTACTTTAATGCCTGTCTGGGGAGTGAAGCGTGTGTCGGCTAATTGCTGCAGCAATTGTACATAAGCAATGGGCAAGCTTACCCATATATTCAGCGCGTCGTCGCTTTTGTAGTTGCTGTAGCGTCCGCCTCCCGTGAATGATAGCAGGAAGCTGCGCGTGCTTGCAAGCAATCCGCTTGCCAAGGAATCTTTTATCTGCTCAGGCTCACGATTTTGCCCCATTAGGTACAGTCTGTCCGCAGACATAGGCTGGTCGGCTACAGTTTGAAGCACGTCGCCGAGAAGCTTTACGGCAGAGCTGTCGCCTTCGGAGATAAGATTTAGCCGCAGCGGGAGCTGTTCGGGCTTCTTTATAGCTTCCGAAAGCCGCAGTGCAGCTATCTTTATTCCCTCGGCGAAGGTGGGATTTAGCTGCCTTCCTTTATCGTTGGTATAGGTGAATTCAGAGTATAGGGAATCAAGCCGCGCAATCCAGCCCTCGATTGAGGGGATTGCATAGGGATAATACTGCTCCACATTCCACGTGCGCGTTTTATCAGATATGTTTCCCGTAACCTTGCGAATTTGTATTGAGAAGTCGTAGATTTCGCCCATGATTCGCTTGACTTCGGAAAGCTGCTCCGCTACGGGAGTATTGTCCGCGCGGAGCGTGATATAGTGTGTGCCTTTTGTTAGATAAATTCGCAGAGGCACAGCGTTTGCGTCGGACAATGCTTTCGTTTGCCAATTGCCGTTGGTGAACTCAAATGGGTGCGCATTGTATTCGGCGAAGGGTAATACGCCGTCGACAAGCACTGTGCGGTATGTTAAGGCGTTCTGCTTTGCGGAAGTCATGTACCGCACGCCAATGCTGTAAAAGCCATCTTTTTCTATGTCCACGGCGTAGGTCAGCCACTGCCCCGATTTATTCCAAGAATGCTCGGCGATTGAGTTAAGAAGTCGACTGTCGGGATTATAAGGAAGCACGGTGCGTGCGGAGTTGTTGCCTGCGCGTATATAGCTGTCGCTTTTGTAGCTGTAGTCCTCGGCTTCCAGTATGATTAGCTCGTCGGCGGCATTATCGGCAGCTTGCGCGTTTTGTGCGATGTAATCGGCGTAGGCTATAGGCTGCTCACGTTTTACGAACGCTGCATCGCCCAAAATAAAGCTGTCGCCGTTATTGCGTACCTCTACAATGTAGCTTCCCGCCGAAAGGTCAAGGCTTAACGCAGGCGCGGAACGCTTGTTGTTTTCGCATAAAGCGTACAGCCAGCCTTGGTATGATTGCTGCCGCGGCAACGTTTGGTCGCTGTAGCGGTCGAATATGCGCTCGCCGTCGTCGTACCATATTCCGTCTAACGTTATCGCGCGCCAATCGGAATCTACGTCTGCTACTATCGCGCCTGTATCTGCGTTTGTAACTGTCACCCCGATTGAGCTTTTTATAACCTTGCCGCTGTTGTTTTTGTAGTGCAAGCCTAGGTTGTAGCTTCCGCTTTCTGCGACGGATAGCTCGTACGTCAAGGATTCGTCCGCGTCAAGTATACGTTCGGTCGCGCTGTCATATTGCGGAAAAAGCCCCTTCACCGTAGCCGTGCCCGAACCATCTACAGAATAGCCGCCGAATGCAAGCGACAATCCGCACCACGCCGCGGCTACTGCTAAAACAATGGGAATCACAAGCTTTAATTTCATATTGCCCCCAATTTATGCCAATTCATCTTTATTAAAGCTGTTCTGAAACCTCAATTGTGCATACACTACCGACTTAATCCATCTGATAAAAAGTTTCAGAACAGCTTTGCAAGCGTAGGTTTTAGAACAGGTCTATTCCGATAGCTCCTTCACGAGCCGCTTCATTTTGTCAAGGAAATAATATTGTTCAAATTCCGTCGGATACTTTAAGTCGGTTTCCATAACCAACTGCTTTAGGTCGGTAAATTGCGCCTTTGCGGAATCCTTGTCGTTCGCTTCGTATGTCTTAATCATGGACGCGTATTTTGCGTACAATTGCATGTACAGCGCGAATAGCTCGAATGAACGCTGCTGCGTTGCGTCAAGCTCGCCGTAATTCGGCAGTGGCTCATTTATAACTGCAAGCAGCTTGTCGAAGTCGTTGCCGCGGCCTCGCATACATTCAGAAGCGGCGGTAAGCTTTTTTGCGCGCTCCAGCATATCCTGTGCGTGTACGCCATAGCTTCCGGTGAAATACTCCTCCGCTATCGCGTCAAAGCTCACGCTTTCGTCGAACAGTGCGCGGCACATCACATACATTTGGAAGCCCATCGCCATAAATATGCGCTGCGACTGACAGTTGATAATTCCGTTCAGCTTATTTTTCGACATATTATGTATGTCGTCGTAGATAATCCGCGCAAGCTCAAGCTGCCCTGCGTCGGAATAATTGTTGAGGTAGTAGTCGAAGTCGAATGCGTCAAGCTCCTTGCCCTTTGTGTAGTCTGTTTCGTCGAAGTAGCTGCACCACGTCTTGAGGAAGGTCATCATCTCTGCGTTATTTTTGGGCAACGGCTGGTCGTTTAGATTATACGGCAGCGGCTCGCACACTTCGTCAATCGTAGGCACGACCTCTGTAAACGAACGCTGTATCGGCGCGAACATGAATATAAAACGCTCCGGGTTGATGATGTGCGCCTTGGGAGGCCACAGCGTTTCGTGATAGGCAAGAAAGACAATTTTTGTGTTGCAGCCTAATTCCGTCAAACGTCGGTCGAGCATGTTGAGCATTGTGACGTAGTATTCGCTCACGATTGTGTCTTTGCAGTTGTCACATTCGCATTTGTTGTTGTGTCCGTCATCGAGCCAAAAATGTACGACGTCAAGCTCACGATGCTGATTGATATAGTCCGCCGCGCTGTCTACCACAATCTTTTGCACGGCTTCATTGGAATAGCACAGGGCAGTGATAAGCGGCATATCCCACGCTAAATCGCGCACGCCGTTTTTCATCGCAAGGGCGTATCTATGTTCCTCCGGCCATGCGTCCTTCATCTCGATCCAACCAAGTCCGCTCACGCCAAAAGCTTCGCAGGTGAAGCCGTGCCCTACGCCTTGATAGATTATTCCGCGCAGTTTTGCCGCTTCAACTATAGGCCGAATCAAGCTGCGACAGCGTTCTAAGTCGAAAGATTCAGGCTCGACCAATGTGTTGCCTGTATGCGTATACCATCGCTCGAAGAAGTTGTAGCCTTCGCGGAATTGCATAAAGTATGAGTTCATGCCGACTTTCGGCAGGAAGTCCAGTATGCCGAGTATTGTTTCGAGGGAAGTTGCGCCTTCTATGCAAACGCCTCTGTAGCGTTTGCTTGCTTTATGTTTGAGCGTGCAGCTTATGTCGGCGATGTCCTTGTGCGGGATATATTCGCCAAGCTCGCCCGGACGCAGGAATGCGCAGCCGCAGCGACGCAGAAGCTCGTACACGGCGATAAGCACGGACTGCTCGCTGCTACCGGTTATTGTGCCGCTGCCGCTATTTACATTTATATTTATCAAGTTGTCATACGCGTGCGCGGATAAGTTTTCGTTTACGTGCAGCGATATGTCACCTTCCTGCGCTGTCATTTTGCGCAGGTATTTAGTTAGTTCTTGTTTTGCGAAAGCTAGTGTTTGCATGGGATTCTCCTACAAAACAGGCGACCAATGGTCGCCCTGTGTTTATTTTTTGTTTTTTGCGTCGTATTCGTCTTGGATAGCTTTCATCACGTCGTTCATCTTTTTAAATTCTTCGTCTAAGGCTTCGTTTGCTTTTGTGGTAAGCTCGACCGATACGTCGAGGGCGTTAACTCCGCCTGCTGTCATGGTTTCTTGTATCGGGTAGATTACGTCCCACATGATGTGACCCCAGTTGGGGATATTTTTTTGCGGGTCGTCCTGGAATGCGTCCTTGGAGTTTTCGAGCATCCAAACAGCGCCTTGGGGGTAGCTTTCCACTGACTTAAACGCTTCTACAACCTGCGCGTTTGTAGTTGAAGGATATAGCAGCTTTTGTTCCTCTAAAGGAAGCTCCGCGATTTTATTGAACAGCGTCGACATGCCCTCCGGCTCAACCGAACACCATTTAGCGAACTCATACGCCAAATCCTTGTTGTCGCTTGAAGCGGAAACTGAGATATAGTCAGTTTGCAGCGGCAGGTGAACCTTATCGCCGAAACGCGGCAGCGGCAGGAAATCCATCTCAAACGGAAGCGGCGATACCCAACTGTTCCAGTCCCATGTGCCGATGTAGCCTAGCGCAACAAATCCGGAGTCTATCGCAGGTACGCCTACGCCGAATTTTTCCTCATACGCATTCTCGAAGCCTTCTTTTGATGCAGGCATTGCTGCCAAGTCGTCTGCTACATAACCTGCTGCCTTCCAGTTTTTTACGTAGTTAACAGCGTCAATCCAGGATTGGCGTGTGAAGTCGAACTTTTTGTCCTTGCTGTTGTATGTGAGCCAACCGCCTTGCGGGTCGATTACCGCTGTGAGGTCGTATTCCATGCCCCATACGTGGTTTATGCCGCCGTATTTGTCAGTTGTGGTTTTCTTCAACAGCTCCTCGAACTCTTCAACTGTCCAATCATACTTTGGCATTTTTATGTTGAGCGTGTCTAGTAAGTCAAGGTTTACAAATAAATGTACATACTGTGTCTTGTTCGGAAGTGCGTACTGCTTGCCGTAGTATCGGCTAGCTTCCATCGCCATAGGGATAACCTCGTCGTACACCTTTTCGCCCGTCATTAAATCATCAAGCGGAGCAAGCCATCCGTTTGACGCAAATGTCGCTAAATGCCAATGCTCGAATACATCAGGCAGATTGTTTGAAGCTGCCATAGTTGTGATAAATTCCTGTAAGTCGCCGTCCCATTCCACAGGTGTGATTTTAGTTCCGGGGTACTTTGCTTCAAATGATGAGATTAAAGCGTTTTGAATGTCCGCGCTAAAGCGTGACAAAAAAGTTATCTCGCCGCTTAGGGATTTTGCTTCCTCGACGGGAGCTTCGTCGGTTTGAGTGTCGGCCGCCGTTGTTTCATTTGCGGCAGTGGACGTGGGTGTAGCCGATGGCTTTTGGGAAGTGGCAGAGTTGCCGCCGCCGCACGCGCCCAGAAGCGCAACGCACAGCATTAGCGCAAGAGCCAAGGATAGTATTCTTCTTGTCATTTTCATTCCTCCTAAAATATGTTTTCAACTATCTATTTACATTCGTTAGAATATAAACTTTACTTTGAACGCCCCAACAGCTTTCGGTATTGCGAGGGCGAATTTCCCGTGAGCCGCTTAAATACTCGCGTGAAGTATGTCAGGTTGTTGAAGCCCACCGACATTGCGATATCGTTAACGCTGCTGCTGTCGTCGTCCAACAGCTGCTTTGCCAATTCAACTCGGCGAATGTTTACGTATTCGCTTACGGTTTGACCCGTGTGCTTTTTGAATGCACGCGCAAGCGCGCTGGGGTTCATGTAAAAGCCGCGCGATAAACTGTTAAGGCTCACAAAATCTGTGAAGTTGCCGTCGATATACTCGAGTATGTCCTGCGCGATATTCTTGTAGGAAGCACTCGGCATTGCCATATCTTCGTTAAGCTGCCTGTGAAGGTAGACGAAAACCTGCACCATAAGCGCACGCGCCATTACAAAATACTCATCACCTGCCTTGGAGATTTCATTCTTTATAACCGACAGCGTAATGTCCAAATCGGTGCGGTTCGCATTGGAAAGCGATATAAACCTAGGCTGGCACAACAGCTCCGACACCAGGTCGTAATCGTAGGTGAA
The DNA here is from genome assembly GCA_964479875.1 of uncultured Eubacteriales bacterium. Classification (GTDB taxonomy): domain Bacteria; phylum Bacillota; class Clostridia; order Monoglobales; family CAYZNM01; genus CAYZNM01. The sequence continues at coordinate 106,762 of CAYZNM010000007.1, read as the reverse complement.
AGCCTCAATCGGACGAAGGAACAGCTCGTCAAACAACACAACAATCCTCTCACTCGCGTTCACCCTGCCCGAGTAATCCTCCTCGCTGTTAATCGTCCTGTGATTAACCTTGGGAGGGATTATCATAACATCGCCCGGGCGCAGCATGTAAACCTCTCCTTCGACCTCGTACGTTTTCGCGCCTGATATTAGAAAGTACATTTCATATGTATCATGCTGATGTGTTTTGTTCGAGGTCACGTAGGAGCAGCCCGTTTTATAGGACAGCTCAATCGCCCCTTGCTTTTGTTTTATGTTGATGTCGCGTTCGCGAATTGTTTGCTTGCGCATACTTATAGCACCCTTGCCTAATTATGTCATACTCAATTAACTTTAAAACTGTCTGCTAGTCAATCGCGTTTCCTTGATTATACTGGCATTTATCGTGCTTATGATATAGTTGAATGAAACGCGATTGACTGTATGTCAAAATAATAACATATCAGTGGATTTATTACAATAAACAAAATTTGCAACCAATAATAGAAGTTGCACTATTTTTGCACTTTGAATAAATTAGTTCAAAATCATTGACTTATAATTATACATTGTCTATAATAATAATGAAAAACTTGCTAAGATGCAAGTGAAGGAGGGCATATGCGGCTAGTTAAACTGATAATTGTTACTTGTTCTCTTTTAATTATTTTAAATTGTTGCGGAGGTGAAGTTGAAATTATGGAGGAAACAAAATACACCAAAGCGTCGGTGTATGTTACGACGGCCGACCAGTCTAAGCTTTTGCATAAGGAAGCTGATATAAGCGTCGAACCGCGGACAGGGCCGTTTGACAAAAAGCTGCTTACCTTTGACTTGAAGTATAAGGAATTAAAGCAGCAGATGGACGGATTCGGCGCGTCTATGACGGACAGCTCCGCCTACCTTATAATGGAAGTGCTGAATGATGACGAGCGCGCCGAGCTTATGAAGAAGCTGTTTTCGTATGACGAGGGTATCGGCGTGTCGTTTTTGAAGCAGCCTATGGGTGCTTCGGATTATGCGCTAAAGCTGTACACCTACAACGATATTCCGATTAACGAAACTGATTTGTCGCTTGAACGCTTCGACATAGGCTATGAGCGTGAGCATGTGATACCTGCGCTAAAGCTTGCGTATGAAGTGAATCCCGACATAAAGATACTCGCAATGCCGTGGAGTCCTCCGCGGTGGATGAAGTCGAACAAGAGTATGTTCAACGGCACGCTGAAAAACGAATACTTGAGCGTATACGCCGACTACTTCGTAAAATTCATAGATGAATACGAGAAGGAAGGCATACCGATTTACGCCGTGTCGCCGATAGGCGAGCCGCTGCGTCGCTCCGATGATAATCCCGGCTGCTACATGCCTGCGGAGCAGCAGGCGACCTTTATCGGCGAACACCTAGGTCCTGCTCTGGAATCCACGCACCCTGATGTAAAAATAATGTGTTTCAGCCACAATTGGGACACACCCGAATATGTAGACACGGTTTACGCAAAAGCTTGGGATTACACCGACGGCGCAGCGTGGCACAGCTACGGCGGACGCGGAAGCACAATGGTGACAATGCTAAACAAGTATCCCGAAAAAGGCAACTGGTTCACCGAAAGCTCCGGCGGCGATTGGATTCCCTCGTTCTCCCCTGCGTTCCGCGACCAAAGTATGCACATCACGCGCACAATCAGCCAATACGCGAAATCGCTTGTATGGTGGAATCTCGCCTTGGACGAAAACCGCGGACCTTCGATATTAAACAACAGTACCTGCCGCGGATTAGTCGAAATAAACTCCGAAACGCACGAAATAACCTACAATGTGGATTATTACACCCTCGGACATATAAGCAAATTCGTACGCCCGGGAGCATACCGAATCAACACCAACACATACCGCGACAACGTGGAATCCTCCGCGTTTATAAATCCCGACGATTCACTCGTTCTAATCCTGCACAACTGGAATCGCTATGATAAATCCGTAGGCATAAGCATAGGCAGCGACGGCTTCACCGTGGGGCTATCCGCCGATTCCGTCACAACAATAGTAATTGATTAACAACCTAGGAGGAAATATGGGCAAACTAAAAATAGCCGTCATAGGCGCAGGAAGCACCTACACGCCGGAGATGATTGAAGGCTTTATCCGGCGCAAGGACAGTCTTGGCGTTGACAGCTTTTATATGATGGATATAAACAAGGAGAAGCTTGGGGTGGTGTCCGGCATGGCACAGCGAATGCTTGCCAAAAGCGGCGTATCGTCGCGCGTAGTTAATACTATGAGCTACGAGGAAGCAATCGAGGGCGCAGACTATGTGCTTGGGCAAATACGCGTCGGCTTCCTGCAAGCGCGTATACGCGACGAGAAGATTCCGCCGAAATACGGCTTCGTTGGGCAGGAAACTACAGGCGCGGGCGGCTTTGCGAACGCGCTGCGCACCGTGCCTGTTATGCTCAACATTGCGCGTGTGATGGAAAAATACGCGCCCAACGCATGGCTGATAAATTTTTCCAACCCCTCCGGAATCGTCGCGGAAGCTTTGCTCAATTACTCGAACGTAAAGATGATGGGGCTGTGCAACGTGCCGATTAATATGGTGAGCGACGTACGCAAACGCTGCCCCGAAGGTATGCGCCACTTCGACTACAGCTACGCCGGTCTTAATCACCTAAGCTGGATTACAGGCGTATACGCCGACGGCAAAAACATAATCGGCGACCTGCTGAGCGAGGATATGCAAACCGACGCTCCTTCCAATATCGACAGCGAGGTGTACGAACGCTCACTGCTCTCCGCAGTAAAAGGCATACCCTCAAGCTACCTCAACTACTTTTACTTCACAAACATGCAAAACGACAAAAGCGTCAAAGCATTGGCAAACGGCGACCAATGTCGCGGAGAGGTCTGCGAAAAAATCGAAGCCGAGCTTCTCGAGATGTACAAAGATGTAAACCTGTGCGACAAACCCGAAATGCTGTCTAAACGCGGCGGCGCACTTTATTCCGAAGCCGCCGTAAGCCTAGTCGACGCAATCGAAAACGACAGAAACGAAATCCACGTAGTAGACGTAAAAAACAACGGCACATACAGCTTCCTAAACAAAAACGACGTAGTGGAAACAAAATGCCTGATAAACAAAAGCGGCGCAACACCATTACCCCTACGCGACTTCGACGACCCCTACATGATAGGGCTGGTGCAAGCAGTCAAAGCATACGAGAAGCTAACGGTCCAAACCGCAATCGAAGGCGACAGAAGCAAGGCGTTAGCCGCACTAATGATTAACCCAATCATCGGCGACTACTGGAAGTGCAAGCCACTGCTCGACGAGCTTCTGCAAGCAAACCGCGACTATCTCCCTGCATTCTTCAAGGAGGCACAATAATGGAAAAATACATTTTAGGCGTAGACGGCGGCGGCACTAAAACTAACTGCTACGTCTGCGATTTAGATATGCAGCCTGTGCATACAATCGAGTGGGGCCCGACCAATCACGAGGGCATGGATAACGGCTTCGACGAATTCCGCATTGTCATAGACAACATGTTAAAGTCCGCGCTGGACGACAATGGAATCAGCCGCGCGCAGATAGTCGCAAGCGGCTGGGGTATGGCAGGCGTTGACACGAATAAGCAACAGCAGATAATCTCCGGCATAATCCGCGACTTAGGTATGCAAAATGCTGCGGTATGCAACGACGCATACCTCGGCGTATACGCAGGCGCGGAATGCGGCTACGGGGTATGCCTAATCTGCGGCACGGGAAACACTGCCGCCGGAATAAATACAGACGGGCGCATGTTCCAAGTCGGCGGACAAGGCGGCTTCACAGGCGACATAGGCGGCGGCGATGATGTAGCATTCTTCGGCATAAAAGCCGCCTACAACTCCCTATTCCGCATGGGCAAGCAAACCATACTCGCCGACAAATTGTTCGCGCTGCTGGGAATTACATCAAAGTACGACTTCATGCAAGTTTTGCCGGAAGCAGTCGTCAGCGGCGCATTGCCGACCTCCGACATATGCAAGCTGGTATTCGACTGCGCAAACCTCGGCGACGCAGCCGCCCTCGAAATACTAAATCACATCGGCGCAGAAAACGCCAAAACCGTAGGCGGACTTATCAATGAGCTAAGCTTCCCGGAAGATATTACCATACCTATAATAATGGCAGGCTCGGTAAATGTAAAATGTGCAAACAAAACAGCGGTTGAGCGATTTAAGCACGACTTGTCTGCGATTAGACAAAATTTGGAATTTATCATTCTGTCGCAGCCGCCGGTAATCGGCGCGGTGCGCCTTGCTGCGCTGCAAAGGAGGACATCATGTACATCTCACACATAAGCGATAATGGTCAAGAACAAAGTGTTATTGACCATTTGAATTGCACAGCGTCCATCGCCGAGCAATTCGCAAAGGCATTCGGTGCGTCCGAATACGCAAGATGCATCAGCATTATGCACGACATAGGCAAATATTCGGCGGAGTTTCAGCGAAGGATACGCGGCGATAGCGCCCAAGTCGACCACGCTACAGCAGGTGCGCAAGAGTTGGTCAAAGCGTGGTGTAACAATTGGATGGCGATATGCCTTGCTTATTGCATAGCGGGACATCATGCAGGTCTACCCGACGGCGGACTATCCAAAGACAATAAAGATTCACCTACGCTGCGCGGCAGGCTAAATAAGAACGTGCCTGACTATTCGGCATATAGGGACGAGGTGGACGTAATGGCGTACATAGCGGCAATTAAGTCGCTGCCCATCACTCCCCTTGACAAGAAGCAGGGTTACACCTTATCGTTCTTCATACGCATGTTGTTCTCGTGTCTAAAGGACGCGGACTATCTCGACACCGAAGCTTTCGTAAGCGGCGGCGCGGTACAGCGCGGCAATTATGATGATATAGACACACTGTGCGATAAATTGGAGCGACACATATCGGAGAAGGGGTTCGATAAGCCGTCGTCCGAGATAAATTCTCGGCGGTATCGGATTTTGCATAGCTGCGAACGCAATGCCGAATGTGAGCGCGGACTGTTTACGTTGACCGTGCCTACAGGCGGCGGCAAGACGATAGCGTCTATGGCGTTCGCATTGCGTCACGCAAAGCGCAACGGTATGGCGCGCGTGATATGCGTGTTGCCTTACACTAGTATTATCGAGCAAAACGCGGCGGTGTACCGCGATATATTCGGCGATAACGTAATCGAGCACCACGCGAACTATAACTATGACGACAATGACCACAAGAGCGAGCGACACAGGTTAGCTACGGAAAATTGGGACGCGCCTATAATTGTGACAACCAACGTACAATTTTTCGAGTCACTGTACGCGAACAAATCATCGGGTACGCGCAAGCTGCACAACATCGCAAACAGCGTGATAATCTTCGACGAAGCGCAAATGCTGCCGCGCGAACATCTGCTGCCTTGCACTCGCGCAATCGTGGAGCTTACGCATAACTACAATTGCACCGCGGTATTGTGTACCGCGACGCAACCTTCGCTTGGTCCGCACCTCTACGGCAAAAGCGCAGCGGAACTGTGCGACGACGCTTACGACCACTACCTATACTTTAAGCGAGCACAGATTAAATACGCAGGCATTATGTCCGACGATATGCTTGCCGAGCGAATCGGCGGTGAGAAACAGTCGTTATGTATAGTGAATAACAAGCGTCACGCGCGCGAATTATACAAGCTTATCGACGGAGGGGCGTATCACCTGTCGACGCTGATGTATCCGATACATCGCAAGGCTACGCTGAAAGCGATACGCGAGGCACTTATCGCAGGTCAACCATGTCGCGTAATTGCGACTAATCTTGTAGAGGCAGGTGTCGACCTCGACTTCCCGACTGTGTATCGTGAGAAGGCAGGCGTCGACTCGATTATACAGGCGGCAGGACGCTGCAATCGCGAGGGCAAGCGTCCACTTGCTGAAAGCAACGTGTATGTCTTCGACAGCGACAGCAGGCTTAAGCCGCCCGACGAGGTATTGGCAAACATTGGAGCGACCGAAGATGTGATGTATAAATACGCCGATGTGTCCGAGCCTGATGCGATTCGCAGTTACTTCGACATATTATATTACACGCGTGGGGACATGTTGGACAGCAAGCACATAGTCGCCGCGTTCGACGATGGCGCGAAGGAAGGGCATGAACTCAACTTTCCGTTCGCGACCGTAGCCGAATCATTCCGCATCATTAACGAAGACACTCGCAGCATACTCATACCTATCGCCAACGAAGCCGCCGATATTGCCGCGCAGCTGCGCGGCGGCATACGCACGCGTGAGCTGCTGCGCAAGGCGGGTATGTACAGCGTCAGCGTGTACAATCACGACTTCATCAAGCTGTACGACGCAGGAGCTGTCGAACGCCTGGACGAAAACATCGCTATACTTATCGACGTCGACTTGTACCGCGACGATGTAGGCTTGGAAGTATACGCTGCAGCAGGACAGGCTTTTATAATTTAATACAAATATTTATTGACAACTTTCGAGAATATATGATAAAATTATATAAAATGTAATAATTTTCTATTGAAGGGAGGTCATTCGTTGGGTATAACATTTGAAGTATGGGGCGATACCGCGCTGTTTACAAGGCTTGAGATGAAGGTTGAACGCGTTTCCTATGATGTGATTACGCCGTCGGCTGCGCGTGCCATTATCGAATCCATACACTGGAAGCCGGCGATACGCTGGCATATCGACCGCATAACCGTGTGCAATCCCATAAAGTTCGCCAATGTGCGGCGCAACGAGGTAAGCTCCAAAATTTCGGCAGATAACGTCGCTACTGTTATGCGCGCAGGGAAAGGTGCGTTGTACATCGCAGCGTCTGATGATATTCAGCAGCGTGCGTCAATGGTGTTAAAGGACGTGAGGTATGTGATAGACGCACACTTTACGTTGACCGATAAAGCAGGAGAATCCGACACAGAGGAGAAGCATTACGCAATCGTAATGCGGCGGCTTCGCAACGGACAGTGCTTTCAGCAGCCGTGCTTCGGCTGCAGGGAGTTCCCTGCGCAGTTTAAGCTGCGCGAGGGCGATATGCCGCTGTTGCACTACGCAGACGAGCCCGACATGGATTTAGGCTACATGCTCTACGATGTGGACTACTCCGACCCCGAGGACTACAAGCCGATGTTTTTCCGCGCAGTAATGAGCCGCGGCGTTATCGATGTAGCAAACAGCGAGGTGGTTTCATGATTCTGCAATCGCTTATGCAATACTACGACACATTGGCGTCGGAAGGCAAGATACCCGCCGTGGGATATTGCAGCGCAAAGGTAAGCTACGCGCTGAACATATCAGACGACGGCGAGGTAATCAGCGTGATACCTCTGATTGATAAAGTTGAACGCAAGGCAGGCAAGGGCAAAGTCAAGGTAGTCGAGGTGCCGCGCACGTTGATGATTCCTGAACAGTCAGTGCGTACCGTTGGCGTGAGTGCCAACTTTCTTTGCGATAATGCAATATATTTGTTAGGCTTAGATTCCAAAGGCAACGCGTCACGCGCCGCGCAATGCTATGATGTATCAAAAGAGCTGCACATCAGTTTGTTAGATGGGGCGGACAGCCCGGCGGCGAAGGCAATATGCGCGTACTTCAACAGCTGGGATACATCGTCCGCGGCGACGCATCATGTTATTGCGCAATACGCCGAGGCATTCGCGGCCGGAGGCAACATAGTTTTTATGCATAACGGCAAGTTCGCTTTTGAGTGCAGCCAGATACGCAAACGCTGGGAGAATCATTTGCAGACGCAGCAAACTGAGCCGCTCCGCTGCTTAGTTACAGGTGACGTAGCGCCGTACACACAGCTGCACGGCAAAATCAAAGGAGTACGCGGCGCGCAGTCTGTCGGCGCGTCAATTGTAAGCTATAACGCGCGCGCGTACGAATCATACGGCAAGTCAGAAAGTCAGGGGCTTAACGCGCCCGTAAGTCAACACGCCGCTTCGGCGTATGTCAATTTATTAAACATGCTGCTGTCTGATTCCAAGACGCATAAGCAGATAGGCGACGCTACAACCGTATACTGGGCGAATACGCCCGAACCTCAATATGTTGATTTCATGAACATGTCGCTCGAACCTGTCTATCCGGATAAAGACGACACTCAATCGCCTGACCCTAACGTCGTACTTAGTGACGTGTTTTCGCGTGTGTCGAAAGCCGCCCCGGTCGGGTCTTACAACGAGTATAATTTAGATACGCCGTTTTACGTGCTGGGGCTGTCGCCCAACGCGGCGCGTATATCGATACGCTTCTTTATGCGCGGTACATTCGGGCGATTCGTCAAAAGCATAGCGCAGCACTACGATGATATGAGTATCGTACACGCGCCGTATGAGCGCGACTACATCAAAATATCGGACTTACTAAAAGAAACCGTCAATCCATATAGCAAAGACCCGACGCCGTCGCCGCTGATGTCAGGCGAGGTTATGCGCAGCATATTAGACGAGAATGTGCCGTACCCTACTGCGTTGTATACCGCCGCGCTTTCACGTATCTACGCGCAGCCTGACGACGATGATAGTTACATCAAGAAGGTGTCATACGGACGCGCCGCGATTATAAAGGCTTATCTGTCGCGGCTTAAAGCGGACAACGGATATAAGTACAAGGAGGTTTTGACTGTGGCATTAAATGAACAATACGATAATAGAGCGTACGTACTGGGGCGGCTGTTCGCCGTACTGGAGAACGGGCAGCAGGACGCGATGCCTGACGTAAACACCACGATAAAGGACCAGTATTTCACATCAGCGTGCGCAACGCCGCGCAGCGTATTCCCATACCTTATGAAGCTGTCGCTGCACCACACGAACAAGGGCGAACACGGCGGCTCGATTGAGTATAGGAAGCGTATGCTGGTAAGTATGCTCGACCCAACCGCCGAGCCATTCCCTGCGCGGCATACGCCGGAGGAGCAAGGGCTGTTTATATTGGGCTACTATCAACAGGTACAGGCGTTCTATACCAAGAAGGAGGATAAAACAAATGAGCAACCAACCGATACAAAACAAGTATGATTTCATAGTGCTGTTCGACGTAGAGAACGGAAACCCCAACGGCGACCCTGATTCCGGCAACATGCCGCGCATCGACCCCGAAACAGGCTTGGGAATCGTGACCGATGTCTGCCTTAAGCGTAAGATACGCAACTACGTTGACGCTGTTAAGGACGGCGAGGCAGGTTATCGCATATACATTCAAGAGAAAGCGCCGCTCAATCGCTTGGACAACGAAGCGTTCACACATATAGGCGTAGAGCCGACCAAGCTTAAGGATTTAAAAAAGTCGAACCCTGACGCTGATATTATCATACGCGACTTCATGTGCCAAAACTTCTTCGACATACGCACATTCGGCGCGGTTATGACTACATTCGTCAAAGCTTCACTTAACTGCGGACAAGTTCGCGGCCCTGTGCAAATAGGCTTTGCACGCAGCATCGACCCTGTTTTCCAACAAAACGTTACTATAACGCGCGTAGCTATCACGAAGGAAGATGACTTCGACAAGAAATCCACCGAGATGGGCAGAAAGTATATCGTACCATATGGACTGTACCGAGCCGAAGGCTATATATCGGCTAACCTAGCATCCAAGACTACAGGCTTTAGCGAGGGCGACCTGTCGCTGCTTTGGGAAGCTATAGCGAATATGTTCGAGCATGACCGTTCTGCGGCGCGCGGAAAGATGGCGGTGCGCAAGCTGATTGTGTTTAAGCATGAGTCGGTGTTCGGCAACGCTCCTGCGCATACGCTGTTTGATAAGTTTATGGCTAAGCGAAAAGATGGCTGCGAATTGGCGCGCGAATACGGCGACTATGATGTTGCACTCGATACCGCGTCGATGCCCAATGGCGTGACGGTGTACGAATGGGATACCTCGGCGAACGCACTAAAGAAAGTGTAACACCATGTACGCGGACGATGATTTACTGCTTATATCAGGCTTGCAGCACTTTGCTTTTTGCCGAAGGCAGTGGGCGTTGATACACATAGAGAATCAGTGGGACGAAAACTACTACACAATCGATGGGCATATCCTTCACGAACGCGCGCACGACAGCAACACTTCATATAAGCGCGGCGATTGCATTGTATCTACAGATATGCCTGTCGTTTCCTACACGCTCGGAATCACAGGAAAATGCGATATAGTTGAGCTGCATAAGGACAAAAACGGCGTACCCTTGCATGGACGCGAAGGATTGCATCTGCCGATACCTGTCGAGTACAAGCGCGGCAAGCCTAAGCCTGACGACTGCGACGCGTTGCAGCTATGCGCACAAGCGATGTGCCTTGAGCAAATGTTTGTGTGCGATATACCCGACGCGTACCTATACTACGGCGAAACGCGTCACAGACAAAAGGTTGAACTGGACGAACAATTGCGCGAAACAGTGTTGTCGCACCTTAAGGAAATGCGCGAGATGTACGAACGCAGACACACTCCCAAGGTCAAGACTACCAAGGCTTGCGCGTCATGCTCATTGAAGGACATATGCCTTCCTAAGCTGAACAAAGCGCGGCCGGCAAAGCAATATATAAACGAAATGTTGAAGGTAGACGTATGAGAAAGCTAGGCAACACGCTGTATGTCACAACGCCCGAAGCGTACTGCGCGGTCGACGGCGAAAACGTCGTCATATTAATCGAAGACAAGGAAGCCAAACGACTGCCGCTGCACAACCTCGAAAGCATTATAACATTCGGTTACACCGGAGCAAGTCCGGCGTTAATGGGCGCGTGTGCCGAGCGCGGAATTGCGCTCACCTTCTTGACGGCGAGCGGACGCTTCATAGCAGGAGTGCACGGCAAGGAGCGCGGCAATGTGCTGCTGCGCAAGACGCAATACCGTATCGCGGACAACGAAAGCAGAAGCATCGAAGTTGCAAAGTATTTTATACAGGGCAAGCTTTACAATTGCAAGTGGGTGCTGCGCCGAGCGATACGTGACCACGCGGTACGCTTAGATACCGAGCGGCTCGAACGTGTCGTAGGGCAGTTGGATAACGGAATAAGCATGGCAAGCGACGCACTCGCGCTGGACGCGCTGCGCGGTATCGAGGGTGAAGCCGCTGCGCGATACTACTCGGTTTTCGACGAGCTTATATTGCAGCAGAAGGACAGCTTTAAGTTCAACGGACGCAACCGCCGTCCGCCGCTCGATAATGTGAACGCGCTGCTTTCGTTCGCGTATACGCTGCTTGCGAACGATGTAGCGTCGGCGTTGACGACAGTAGGGCTAGACCCTTACGTTGGCTTCATGCACGCAGACCGCCCCGGCCGCATATCGCTTGCGCTCGATATGATGGAGGAATTGCGCCCGATAGTCGCGGACAGGTTTGTAATCACGCTGATAAACAACAAGCGCGTGTCGGCGAAGGATTTCACAATAAAAGAAAATGGCGCAGTAATAATGGATGATGATGCACGCCGCACAGTTCTTGGCGTTTGGCAGGAGCGTAAGCGCGAGATTATCACGCACCCCTACCTTAACGAAAAGCTGGAGTGGGGGCTAGTTCCGTACGCACAAAGCCTGCTGTTGGCGCGGTATCTGCGCGGCGACATCGACGCGTACCCACCATTCCTTTGGAAGTAAACGCAAGACGAATGGAGCAAAAATATGCTAGTGGTTATCACATATGACGTAAGCACAGAGGACGCCGCAGGCAAGCGTCGGCTGCGCAAGGTTGCAAAAGAGTGCGTAAATTATGGTCAACGCGTACAGAACTCCGTATTCGAGTGTCACCTCGACGCCGCCGAGCTTCGCAAAATGCAACACATTTTAGAAAGCATCGTAGACAAAAGCAAAGACAGCCTACGCTTTTACTATCTCGGCAACGCTTACAAAGACAAAACGCTGCACATCGGAGCAAAGCCCTCCTTCGACGTCAACGACACATTAATCGTCTGACGCCACGTGCGAAGGGCAAGCTATCACAAAAATATCGGTTCGTTCGCACCGATATTTTTGTGTTTTTGGCGACATATTTCATACGTTGCACGGAGCAATGTAGAAATGGATTGCTTTTTTTGTGTAAATGTTGTATAATGTTGTTGCAATTCTATATTTTTTTATGTAGTTTTGCTGTCGCCCTCTACGCGAGGGCGTGGGTTGAAATGATGTTTTCGGCGATAGTTTCGTACATGCCGCAGGTCGCCCTCTACGCGAGGGCGTGGGTTGAAATCGTTTGAGCGTCGCCCCAGTTGGATTGTTCCTTGTCGCCCTCTACGCGAGGGCGTGGGTTGAAATTTCAAGTGCCAACCATCATCAAGTACCATTCGCGTCGCCCTCTACGCGAGGGCGTGGGTTGAAATATTGCTGTAGAAATGCCCACTGACTATGATGTTCGTCGCCCTCTACGCGAGGGCGTGGGTTGAAATCCTTATCATCGAGGACGAAGTCGAAACGCGATATGTCGCCCTCTACGCGAGGGCGTGGGTTGAAATGCGCCGTGATAACGTCGGCTCTATCCCATAGGGCGTCGCCCTCTACGCGAGGGCGTGGGTTGAAATTGGCTTAATTTATCTACACGGTCACCATACGAAGGTCGCCCTCTACGCGAGGGCGTGGGTTGAAATTTCCTCGCCCATGATTGGATTGTCGAGCATGGTGGTCGCCCTCTACGCGAGGGCGTGGGTTGAAATATGTTAAGTCCAACTTTCCGCTGTCGATGTAGGGTCGCCCTCTACGCGAGGGCGTGGGTTGAAATAAACGGAAATCGCCGATAAGGAAAAACAATCGGCGTCGCCCTCTACGCGAGGGCGTGGGTTGAAATGTACTCGCGTGTTATTTGCATTAAGCACTCGCGAGTCGCCCTCTACGCGAGGGCGTGGGTTGAAATCGCTTGACAAAGCTATATACATATGATATTATAGTCGCCCTCTACGCGAGGGCGTGGGTTGAAATCTGCCGTTGCTTATCCTAGGATAACCGCAATAAAGTCGCCCTCTACGCGAGGGCGTGGGTTGAAATAGCAGCATAGAAGTTTTCGTCGATTTCGTTTTTGGTCGCCCTCTACGCGAGGGCGTGGGTTGAAATGCACAGCTGTATCAAGCCGCCGTTTTAATCCGCTGTCGCCCTCTACGCGAGGGCGTGGGTTGAAATGTCAAGCCCTCTGCCGTCAACTTGTATATAGTTGTCGCCCTCTACGCGAGGGCGTGGGTTGAAATCCCAATTCTTCAAGACTACGTGTCCATGCTTCAAGTCGCCCTCTACGCGAGGGCGTGGGTTGAAATGTCGATTGCCTTTTTATCGGCATAGTATAGGGCGGTCGCCCTCTACGCGAGGGCGTGGGTTGAAATTGTAGTTTCCAGCAAGTCGCCGAAATCAGTTTTGTCGCCCTCTACGCGAGGGCGTGGGTTGAAATTCGCGTACAAGCCCCATAGGCGCGTAAATTTGGGTCGCCCTCTACGCGAGGGCGTGGGTTGAAATTTGGTTATGAGCGCGTGAAGGGCTTACAGCACCGTCGCCCTCTACGCGAGGGCGTGGGTTGAAATTCGTATCGGCTTCGTCAAGTTTCGCCTTTAAATGGTCGCCCTCTACGCGAGGGCGTGGGTTGAAATGAGTATTCGTTCGAGCGACAAATAAGGGGGTACATGTCGCCCTCTACGCGAGGGCGTGGGTTGAAATCTAGTCCACCGCCGCGAGTTATGCGCACAGATTTGTCGCCCTCTACGCGAGGGCGTGGGTTGAAATATATATATAATAATAAATATATATATAGTATATAGTCGCCCTCTACGCGAGGGCGTGGGTTGAAATTTGTTGGCGCAGACCGGGAAGCTCTGCTTGTAAGGTCGCCCTCTACGCGAGGGCGTGGGTTGAAATGCTAAAGCAAGAGGGTATAAGCCAGGATTCGCATAGTCGCCCTCTACGCGAGGGCGTGGGTTGAAATAAATGCGGCTTCTATGCCGTCGATAGCAGAGGATGTCGCCCTCTACGCGAGGGCGTGGGTTGAAATGGAGCAACACCTAAGCAACTTTACTACATCGAAGGTCGCCCTCTACGCGAGGGCGTGGGTTGAAATGATGAGCTGAACGTCCTATCAAAAGAAAAATCCGGTCGCCCTCTACGCGAGGGCGTGGGTTGAAATACCCTGTTTTGGCTGCGGCTATAACTGCATTGGGTCGCCCTCTACGCGAGGGCGTGGGTTGAAATAATGAAAACTGACGTTGCTAGAATCGCCAAAAATGTCGCCCTCTACGCGAGGGCGTGGGTTGAAATTAGCGTATATAAAGGCGAATACTATACATTTAGCGGTCGCCCTCTACGCGAGGGCGTGGGTTGAAATAATATTGCAGTCCTGCACAAAACCAACATGCCGGGTCGCCCTCTACGCGAGGGCGTGGGTTGAAATTTGTTTTATTTCAAGCTTGCGAATGATGTTGATGTCGCCCTCTACGCGAGGGCGTGGGTTGAAATTCTAAGGGGTTATCTAGCATTCCCATACTGCACCTGTCGCCCTCTACGCGAGGGCGTGGGTTGAAATCGTTTTCGTCACTGCCTATGTCGCGTGCGTCTTGGTCGCCCTCTACGCGAGGGCGTGGGTTGAAATCCTTGGGTTTTTGCGGACGTTCCCGGCCACGCCGGTCGCCCTCTACGCGAGGGCGTGGGTTGAAATGCATTCACTGTCGCCGAGGAATCATGGGAGGAATGTCGCCCTCTACGCGAGGGCGTGGGTTGAAATGCTAAACGGTAACAACTTTGCTACGCTGTTTGGAGTCGCCCTCTACGCGAGGGCGTGGGTTGAAATCCGGAGCTATCGCTTTTATTTCACGTACCCAACGGTCGCCCTCTACGCGAGGGCGTGGGTTGAAATCATCACCTATAAAATACACAACATGAAATCGTAGTCGCCCTCTACGCGAGGGCGTGGGTTGAAATAACTTCGCCGACTACGTTTTGAACACAAACTATGTCGCCCTCTACGCGAGGGCGTGGGTTGAAATCGGCGATGCCTGATAATCAGTGGCATACATAAGGGTCGCCCTCTACGCGAGGGCGTGGGTTGAAATGTATTGGAATACGGCACAAGCAAAATGCCTCCCCGTCGCCCTCTACGCGAGGGCGTGGGTTGAAATCCTTAGCGCGTGTCAAGATGGGCGCGGAGGAAGCGTCGCCCTCTACGCGAGGGCGTGGGTTGAAATTTTCAAGCGCATTTTTTTATTACAATCATCATCAGTCGCCCTCTACGCGAGGGCGTGGGTTGAAATTGTTGTGGATTTTATAGGTTATGGAATCAATGTGTCGCCCTCTACGCGAGGGCGTGGGTTGAAATTCGATTCTGACTTTTTCATCGTGTTCCTCTTTAGCGTCGCCCTCTACGCGAGGGCGTGGGTTGAAATAAACTACACTGCGACCACAACTAATACAACCAATGTCGCCCTCTACGCGAGGGCGTGGGTTGAAATATTTATTATGTACGTACCGTCCTCGGCAATATCATAGTCGCCCTCTACGCGAGGGCGTGGGTTGAAATTCGTTTGTGTACGAAGGGCGCATATTGAAGCCATGTCGCCCTCTACGCGAGGGCGTGGGTTGAAATAACATAAACGCCGGGGGAGTTATCCCCTTCTTGTCGCCCTCTACGCGAGGGCGTGGGTTG
This sequence comes from uncultured Eubacteriales bacterium, assembly GCA_964479875.1. Taxonomy (GTDB): domain Bacteria; phylum Bacillota; class Clostridia; order Monoglobales; family CAYZNM01; genus CAYZNM01. The sequence goes on along the minus strand of CAYZNM010000007.1, from coordinate 91,093 downwards.
AAATCATTATCCCACAATGAAGATTGAGGAAATTTGCGGTCGCCCTCTACGCGAGGGCGTGGGTTGAAATCCCGAAGTTGGAGCTTATAACCTAATTGATAAAGTCGCCCTCTACGCGAGGGCGTGGGTTGAAATAAGGAATACACATTCGACACATGCACAGTAAAAAGGTCGCCCTCTACGCGAGGGCGTGGGTTGAAATATCAACTCGTCGTAAATGCCATCGTTCTCATATGTCGCCCTCTACGCGAGGGCGTGGGTTGAAATAACAAAGGCAGTATCTTGTTTTGGAGCAAGACAGGTCGCCCTCTACGCGAGGGCGTGGGTTGAAATTTAAATATTTTATGCAATATTTTAGGGTAAATCAGTCGCCCTCTACGCGAGGGCGTGGGTTGAAATTCGACGCTTGTTTCGTGTGGAAACAATTCGGCAAGTCGCCCTCTACGCGAGGGCGTGGGTTGAAATACCTGCCGCAACAAAATCCCCGACCCGGAAGCCAAGTCGCCCTCTACGCGAGGGCGTGGGTTGAAATCGCATAACGATATACAAAGCCGCTGCCGGGAAAGTCGCCCTCTACGCGAGGGCGTGGGTTGAAATAATATACGTCGACGGCGCGGATAGACGCGAGCAAGTCGCCCTCTACGCGAGGGCGTGGGTTGAAATCGGCTGACTAAGCGTAATGTGTGGTACGGCTTAAGTCGCCCTCTACGCGAGGGCGTGGGTTGAAATCGGCTGACTAAGCGTAATGTGTGGTACGGCTTAAGTCGCCCTCTACGCGAGGGCGTGGGTTGAAATGCACCCTCCCTACCACGAAGGCTGCTCCTGCATGTCGCCCTCTACGCGAGGGCGTGGGTTGAAATCGCATTGCAAGTCGCCGAATCCATTGTAAAAGCTGTCGCCCTCTACGCGAGGGCGTGGGTTGAAATAATGACCGCAGACATATCGCGCACTGCATACGGTCGCCCTCTACGCGAGGGCGTGGGTTGAAATTTCACTGCGGCAATCTGCTCATCGATGTTATCCTGTCGCCCTCTACGCGAGGGCGTGGGTTGAAATATAGCTTGCAAGGCTGCCTTCAGCTTGCATGTCGGTCGCCCTCTACGCGAGGGCGTGGGTTGAAATTGTAAACTGTACAAGAAAATGCGTTTTATCGGCAGTCGCCCTCTACGCGAGGGCGTGGGTTGAAATAGGACAGCGACGGAGATACCGAAGCGATATTATGTCGCCCTCTACGCGAGGGCGTGGGTTGAAATGTATTTGATAAGCGAGAAACAAATCATTAGCATCGTCGCCCTCTACGCGAGGGCGTGGGTTGAAATCAACAATATGCTTTCGGGCGAGCTGTCCAAATTGTCGCCCTCTACGCGAGGGCGTGGGTTGAAATAAGAATACAATGCTATGTGCAAGTGACAACTTAAGTCGCCCTCTACGCGAGGGCGTGGGTTGAAATCATCACTCCAAGATTTTGCTACCTCAACCTTGTGTCGCCCTCTACGCGAGGGCGTGGGTTGAAATAGTGCTATTTGGTATGCATTGGATAACATCACAGTCGCCCTCTACGCGAGGGCGTGGGTTGAAATTGGCAATACTCACACCATTCATTGCTTGACCTTGTCGCCCTCTACGCGAGGGCGTGGGTTGAAATATAACCACCATATGATATTTCATATCCTGTGCCGTCGCCCTCTACGCGAGGGCGTGGGTTGAAATTTTTTATGTGTCCCGTGTACGCAACAATCAACAGTCGCCCTCTACGCGAGGGCGTGGGTTGAAATATTGCTTAGAACGCAGTATCTCACACAAATGGAAGTCGCCCTCTACGCGAGGGCGTGGGTTGAAATTCCAAGATATGGTGTTGCTTGTGCAAGGCGTGTAGTCGCCCTCTACGCGAGGGCGTGGGTTGAAATTTGGTGACGAGGACGGCTGCGGCGACCAATATGGTCGCCCTCTACGCGAGGGCGTGGGTTGAAATAAATCATAACCGTAGCAGGATTAATCACAAGCATGTCGCCCTCTACGCGAGGGCGTGGGTTGAAATCGTTGAGCAGCAATCTCACCTAGATAGCGTGCTGTCGCCCTCTACGCGAGGGCGTGGGTTGAAATATTTCAGAGCTGAACTAACCGAGGACGACAAAGCGTCGCCCTCTACGCGAGGGCGTGGGTTGAAATTTTGTAATCGCCGCCCTCATACCGCGCAGCCATGTCGCCCTCTACGCGAGGGCGTGGGTTGAAATATTGCGTCGTTTTGATACATGGTTTTTCTCTCCTGTCGCCCTCTACGCGAGGGCGTGGGTTGAAATAAGTATGCGGTCGAGGTCATGCTTGAAGCTGTAGGTCGCCCTCTACGCGAGGGCGTGGGTTGAAATAATCTTGTTTTTGTGAATATCCACCACGGTAATGTCGCCCTCTACGCGAGGGCGTGGGTTGAAATAAATCATAACCGTAGCAGGATTAATCACAAGCATGTCGCCCTCTACGCGAGGGCGTGGGTTGAAATCATTAAAAATAGCCCGGGCGAAATCGCCGGGCTGGTCGCCCTCTACGCGAGGGCGTGGGTTGAAATAAGCATTTGCCGAAACTGCTATAGCAGCCATCGAGTCGCCCTCTACGCGAGGGCGTGGGTTGAAATAAATCATAACCGTAGCAGGATTAATCACAAGCATGTCGCCCTCTACGCGAGGGCGTGGGTTGAAATAGGTAATTGCAACATTCCCCACACTCCTTGCTTGGTCGCCCTCTACGCGAGGGCGTGGGTTGAAATCCTATACGTGCGTGCATCACGTGCGCAACGATGTGTCGCCCTCTACGCGAGGGCGTGGGTTGAAATGAGCGACAACCAACGCGATGAGAGCATTGATGCAGTCGCCCTCTACGCGAGGGCGTGGGTTGAAATAATAAGGTTAAAAGCTGCTCAACCTCTTCTACAGTCGCCCTCTACGCGAGGGCGTGGGTTGAAATAGCCCACAATGTTTGCAAGCCAACGGCAACATCCGTCGCCCTCTACGCGAGGGCGTGGGTTGAAATTCTTTGACGGCGAATGCGTATCAAACCCTTTTTTGGTCGCCCTCTACGCGAGGGCGTGGGTTGAAATTTGATTTCTGCACTGTCAAAATATTGGTAATGCGAGTCGCCCTCTACGCGAGGGCGTGGGTTGAAATCCCAACATACTGGAATTAAAACTAGCAACTCTGGGTCGCCCTCTACGCGAGGGCGTGGGTTGAAATAACATTTTTGTATTTATAACGTCACCCCCTTTCTGTCGCCCTCTACGCGAGGGCGTGGGTTGAAATAAGATATAATCCTGCGCGACATTAACGCTTTTGCGTCGCCCTCTACGCGAGGGCGTGGGTTGAAATGAGTTGCATCGCACCGTCTAAAGCTATCTTGCCGTCGCCCTCTACGCGAGGGCGTGGGTTGAAATCTCACGGACAAAGCCCATCGGTACAAGCAAGTCCGTCGCCCTCTACGCGAGGGCGTGGGTTGAAATTCCGACTTGTGGAGCGGTATATCCAACTGGTGGAGTCGCCCTCTACGCGAGGGCGTGGGTTGAAATCTCACGGACAAAGCCCATCGGTACAAGCAAGTCCGTCGCCCTCTACGCGAGGGCGTGGGTTGAAATCTAGAAAGCCGAAAGTATCAGACGGAAGAAATATGTCGCCCTCTACGCGAGGGCGTGGGTTGAAATTCCGACTTGTGGAGCGGTATATCCAACTGGTGGAGTCGCCCTCTACGCGAGGGCGTGGGTTGAAATAGCGGAGTATGTAGGCGAAGATATGCCAAGCAAGTCGCCCTCTACGCGAGGGCGTGGGTTGAAATAATCGTGATACCTTGAATTGGATTGATGAAATAAGTCGCCCTCTACGCGAGGGCGTGGGTTGAAATATCGATGCTCACAACTAATTAATTGTACAGGTATGTCGCTCTCTACGCGAGGGCGTGGGTTGAAATCCGACCATCGAGCAAATTAAAAAGCACCTATACAGTCGCTCTCTACGCGAGGGCGTGGGTTGAAATTCGGGTTACAGCGGTATCACTATTAATGGTGTAGTCGCTCTCTACGCGAGGGCGTGGGTTGAAATCTGCGTACATATTACGCAGCACCATGCCAAATGTGTCGCCCTCTACGCGAGGGCGTGGGTTGAAATTATCTGTGCAGAAATCAATACACGAGCTTATCACGTCGCCCTCTACGCGAGGGCGTGGGTTGAAATTGCATTGGATGACCGCCGACTAATCGCCATGTTGTCGCCCTCTACGCGAGGGCGTGGGTTGAAATAGGCGTACGCTGGTATATAGAGTGCAATACACCCGTTGCCCTCTTATATAACAACTGTGTAGGAAATAACCACACTCAGAGCTGCTGTTTGACCTTTTTTCAATATCTGCTGTTTTAATCGCCACTCGCTGCACTGCGCACCCACTTGCCAGCTTCACCACTATATCTGCGCATTTCGCAAGCTTCAACCATCGCGATGGTTTTAATGAATCTATGCAAACTTTGTGGCAGCTCCATGATATCATCGCTATTCTTTTGGTCGATATTATCCATTGGCTCATCGACAAGGATTACATCGGGATTGTTCGCGATTGCACGTACGATTTGCTACACGTTGTTGCTCGCCGCCGAATAGCCGAGCAGGACGATTCTTATCCTTGTGTCCGAGATCGCCTTAACTTTCTCAACATGGTTTAAATAGATGAAGATATTCTATGAAATTTTATTGTTATTGATTTATCGGTCGACTTATGCTATAATGTCTATATGCGAAAAGTGGGAAGCTCTGCTCAATGTCAACATTTAAAGGAAGCTACTATGATTAATATAAAAAATTTACATAAATCTTTCGGTGAGTTGAATGTGCTTAATGGGATTGACGAGCATATTGCGCAGGGGGATAAGGTGGTTATTATTGGGCCTTCCGGCTCGGGTAAGTCTACGCTGCTGCGGTGTATGAATTTGTTGGAGCGGCCTACAAGCGGCGAAATTTGGGTCGACGGTGAAAATATTTTGCTGAAAGATTGCGACATCAACAGTGTGCGCCGAAAAATGGGCATGGTTTTTCAAAATTTTAACCTGTTCAATCACCTCACTGTGTTGGAAAATCTCACGCTTGCGCCGATTAAGCTTAAGCTGATGAATAAGTCCGACGCGCAAGATCGTGCGAAAGCTTTGCTTGCACGCGTTGGCGTAGCTGATAAGGCTGACAATTACCCAATATCGCTATCGGGCGGGCAAAAGCAGCGCGTTGCTATCGCGCGCGCACTGACGATGAACCCTGAAATAATGCTGTTCGATGAACCGACGAGTGCGCTCGACCCCGAAATGGTGGGCGAGGTTCTCGATGTAATGATAAACTTGGCAAAAGATGGAATGACTATGGCAGTTGTCACGCATGAAATGGGCTTCGCGCGCGAGGTCGCGGACGACGTGCTTTTCATGGACGGAGGACTTATAATCGAGCGCGGCAAGCCGGAGCAATTGTTTGGCAATCCGAAAACTGCGCGTGCAAAGGAATTTCTTGCAAAGGTAAAATAGCATAAAAAACGCCAATATCGCTTGGATATTGGCGTTTTTTATGCTTGAGCAGCTGACACTCCGGCGAGATAACCTGTGCTGAATGCGATTTGCAGGTTAAAGCCGCCTGTGTATGCGTCGATGTCGATGACTTCACCCGCGAAGTAAAGGCGATCGAGTATCTTCGACTTCATCGTCTGTGGGTCGATTTCTTTTGTGCTTATTCCGCCTGCGGTGATTATCGCTTCCTCGATTGGTCTAAGGCGTTTTAGTGTTAGCGTTAGGGATTTTGTTGTATTCACAATGGCTTGCCGCTGCGCTTTTGTGATTGAGTTTACCTTTGTGTTAGGCTGAATGCCTGACAGCTCCAGTATAATTGGGATAAGCTTTTTGGGGTAAACAGAATCAAGGGCGTTGATTATGTCCTTGTTTTTGCTTTGCTCAAATTCGCGAAGAAGGCGTGCGTCGAACATTTCTTCAGTGAGTGCAGGCTTTAGGTCTATTGATAGCTTGCAGCCGTCGGCTTGTTTGATATGTGCGCTTGCGCTTAGTATGACAGGCCCGGATATGCCGAAGTGGGTGAACAGCATTTCACCGAAGTCCTCGAACAGCAGCTTACCTGTGGTGTTGTATAGCTTTACAGCTATATTTTTAAGCGACAAGCCCTGTAATTCCACAGGGAAGTTCTCATATGTTTCAATTGGCACGAGTGAAGGTGTTGTCTTTGCTACAGTATGACCCACAGCTTGAGCCATTGCATAGCCATCGCCTGTCGAGCCTGTTTTAGGGTAGGACAGTCCGCCTGTTGCAATAATTACAGCGTCGGCTTGAAGCGTGCGTCCGCTGTCAAGTATTACGCCTTTACATACTCCCTCCTCCACTACCAACTCTGCCGCTCTGCCGTAGACTATGTTGACGTTGAGTGAGTTCACTTGCTTCACGAGTGCGTCGGTGACTTGATGTGCGCTGTCGGATAATGGGAACACACGCTCACCGCGCTCCACTTTTGTGGGCACGCCTATCTCGTTGAAGAATGCGATTAAGTCTGCGTTGGTGAAGTTGTAAAATGCGCTATAAAGGAAGTTTGCGTTGCTACGAATGTTCGGGAAAAAATCGGAGATGTCGGCAGCGTTTGTGATGTTGCAGCGTCCTTTTCCTGTAATGCGCAGCTTTGTGCCGAGGGCTTTGCGCTCGATTATGGTTACGGCCGCGCCGTGCTTGGCTGCTTGTATAGCAGCCATCATTCCTGCCGCGCCGCCGCCTACTACAATGCACCTATTTCGTTTTTTCATACACCGAATACTCTTCCCATATTTCTTCCAGCCTTGTCAGCACACGCTCCACTACGTCCTTCTTCTTCATGCCTACCGCCGATATAAGCGCGTTCATAATCGAAAGCGGCGCGACAAGTGAATCCGCAAAGCTTGCAATCTCGCACTTCGCAGGCAGCGTATAGTCTGCGATAATGCTTAGGGGCGACGAGTATGTGTCGGTGATTGCGACAACCTTGGCATTATTCTTTTTCGCGTATTGTATAGATTGTACTGTGCGCTGGGAATATCTGGGGAAGCTTATCGCAATAATTGTATCGTTCTCGCCTATGTGCAGGATTTGCTCGAATACCTCGCTGGTCGAGGTCGCCTGCACCAGGACGACATTGTCTAAGATTATGTTAAGGTAATAGCTTAAAAAGCCGGACAGCATTGAGCTGCTTCGCGCGCCTATGATGTACACCTTGTTCGCGCTGATGATTGTGTCCACGGCTTGATTGAAGGAATGTCTGTCGATTTCGTCAAGGGTTTGCTTGATGTGCTGCATGTCTTGGTGCAGCACTGTCGTAAGTATGTCGTCGTTGCCTACACGCAGCGCGGTAAGCTCCAAACGTTGCAGCGATGTCAGCTTTGTTTTCACAATGTCCTGCACTGCGGCCTGCAGCTCGAAGTAGCCTTCGTAGCCTAATTCCTTCGCGAATCTCACTACGGTCGAGCAACTTACGCCTGTGACGCTGCTTAGCTTACCTGCGGTCATAAAGGCAGCTTTTTCGTTGTTTTGCAGGATATAATCAGCGATAAGCCGTTGATTCTTGCTGAAACTGTAGCTTTTCGCGGCGATTCGGTGTAATACGTCGTTTTCGCTATTGATTCTCATATAATTATGTGGGTGTGTCCGCAAGCTTCGGCTTACGTACACACCCAAAGGTTAAGGGGTATGTCCCCCGATTCCAACTCCTATATTATCGGATAGGTTTTCTTTTCAACGTTCACGAGTGAAGGGTCAACCTTATACTTCGCAGCGCGGCGCGCTTCAAAGAATTTGAGCGCAACTTGCGGAAGCAGAGCGTATGTGAGTACGTCCTCCGGCTGTTCGATAAACTCGGCTATTTCTCCCTCGAGCTTTTTCAGCTCCGGCTTTAAGGTGTCGGCGAAACGGCAGGTGATTTGCTCTTCGTCGCCGATAATCTTTTTAACCATTTCTTTGGAAATTTTAACAGGCGTGCGACCGTATTCGCCCTTAACAAGACCTTTTGTTTCCTTGGAAACCATCTTGTAGCGTTCGCCTGACAGTACGTTCAGCACGGCTTGTGTACCTACGATTTGACTTGTAGGTGTTACTAACGGCGGATAGCCTAATTCTTCGCGGCAGCGCGGAACTTCGCGCAGCACTTCGTCGTATTTGTCGAGCTTGTTTTGCTCTTTAAGCTGTGATACGAGGTTGGATAACATGCCGCCCGGAACTTGGTAAACGAGCGTGTTTACGTCTACGCCCATAACCATCGGGTCGAGCAGCTTGCTGTCGAGGTATTTGTCGCGCAGCTTGCGGAAATGTTCCGCTATCGGAGTGAACTTATCTAGTTCTAAGCCTGTGTCGTATTGTGTGCCTTTGAGTGTGGCAACTAGCGGCTCGGTCGGCGGCTGCGATGTTCCCATCGAAAGGGGCGATATTGCGCAGTCTACCACGTCAACTCCGGCTTCAATCGCCTTGAGGTATGTCATGGAAGCAACGCCGCTTGTGTAGTGGGTGTGCAGCTGAATCGGAATTTTTACAGCCTTCTTCAGCGCAGACACTAATTCAAACGCATTGTAAGGAACGAGCAGACCTGCCATATCCTTTATGCAGATGCTGTTCGCGCCCATGTCCTCAAGCTCCTTCGCCATTTTAACGAAAACGTCGTTGTTGTGGACAGGGCTGATTGTGTAGGAAATACAGGCTTGAACGTGACCCTTTTCCTTGATTGTCGCCTTAACTGCCGCTTGCAGATTGCGCATGTCGTTGAGCGCGTCGAATATACGGATTATGTTAATTCCGTTTGCGAGCGACTTTTGCACGAAATACTCAACAACGTCGTCCGCGTAGTTTCTGTAGCCGAGGATATTCTGTCCGCGGAAAAGCATTTGCAGCGGAGTCTTTTTCGCTACAGCTTTAATCTTGCGCAGTCTTTCCCATGGGTCTTCGTTGAGGAAGCGTATGCAGCTGTCGAATGTCGCGCCGCCCCATGCTTCCAGTGAATGGTAGCCTATATTGTCAAGCTGCTCAACGATGGGCAGCATGTCTTCTGTCTTCATGCGTGTGGCAATAAGTGATTGGTGCGCGTCACGCAGCACCGTTTCGGTTATGCCTACTTTACTCATATTAACCTCCTTGTGTTATTTAAATGAAAGAACCTGCCAACGCGAGGAATACGCCTGCCGCTACAGCAGAGCCGATTACACCCGCAACGTTGGGGCCCATAGCGTGCATGAGCAGGAAGTTCGCAGGATTTTCCTTCTGACCAACTACCTGTGAAACGCGCGCTGCCATCGGTACGGCCGAAACGCCAGCAGAGCCGATAAGCGGATTGATTTTGCCGCCTGTAAGCTTGCACATCAGCTTGCCGATTAATACGCCGCCTGCTGTGCTGAACGCGAACGCCAGTAAGCCTAAGCCGATAATCATCAGCGTCTGCGGACGCAGGAAGCTTTCCGCGCTTGCAGTTGCGCCGACGCTTACGCCGAGGAATATTGTTACTATGTTGATTAACTCATTTTGTGCAGTCTTGGACAAACGTTCCGCAACGCCGCTTTCCTTTATCAAGTTACCAAGCATGAGCATACCAACGAGCGGTACAGCTGCCGGAAGAATCAAGGAAACGATGATTGTAACAGCGATTGGGAATACGATTTTCTCTGTCTTAGAAACGGGGCGAAGCTGCTCCATAACGATTTGACGCTCTTTTTTGGTTGTGAGCGCTTTCATTATAGGCGGCTGAATGATTGGCACGAGCGCCATGTACGAATATGCCGCGATTGCGATTGCAGGGAGCAGTATCGGTGCGAGTGTCTTTGTAACGTAGATAGCCGTTGGGCCGTCTGCGCCGCCGATGATACCGATTGACATAGCTTCCGCAACTGAGAAGCCGAGGAATAACGCAAGCGCAAATGCCGCGAATACGCCGAACTGCGCTGCTGCGCCTAATAAGAATGTTTTCGGGTTTGCAATCAGCGGACCGAAGTCGTTCATCGCGCCAACGCCTAAGAAGATAAGCGGCGGATAAATACCAAGCTTAACGCCAAGGTATAGTAAGTCGCCTAAGTTTCCTTTGTCAACAATTGCTTGTATGCTTAAATGGAAATCTGCCGTTGAGCCGTCGCCAACGAAAAGCTCGTTACTCAAGAAGCTCTGCCCTGGTAAATTCGCTAAAGCCATGCCGAAAGCTATCGGCAGCAGCAACAGCGGCTCGAACTTTTTACCTATTGCAAGGTACATCAGCAGCAGCGATATAAGCAGCATTAATCCCTGCTGCCATGTTATTACTGCCAAGCCTGTACTTTTTGCAAAGTTTATAAATCCTTCTGTTATTAATTCAACCAAAGATTTCTCCTCCTTTACATCATAGTGATGTAAACTAAATTAGCTTAACGATACTAAAAGGTCGCCGCTGTTTACGGATTGTCCTTTGGATACATGCACGGCCGCAACCTTTCCGGCTTGCGGAGCCATGATTTCGTTCTCCATCTTCATCGCTTCGAGTACGGCTACAACTTGACCCTTGGTTACGTTGTCGCCTGCTTTTACTTTTACGTCAAGCAATGTTCCCGGCATTGGAGCTGCGATGTTTACGCTGCCTGCCGATGCTGCTGCCGGTTTAGCCGCAGCTGCGGGAGCTGCAGCAGGAGCTGCCTTCGGAGCAGGTGCAGCAGCCGCAACAGGAGCCGCGCCTGCGCCAACTTCCTCCACTACTACGTCATAAGCTGTACCGTTTACGTTTATGTTAAATCTTCTCATTGTATAATCCTCCTTTTATAATCTGCTGTCAAGGGTTTGACGGCGCGCTGCCATCTTCCATGCGTTTCCGCTTTCGGAAATTTTCTTGACGGATTTTATTTTAATGTTGGATTGGTCTGTATCCATATAAACTGCGATTGCAGCTGTTATTGCAGCGATAACCTCTGTGTCGTCCTGAGGTTCAGGCTCGGGGGCTGCTTCTACAACAGGAGCGGGAGCAGGTGTAGGCTCAAGAATCGCCTTCGCTGTCTGCACAGGCTTGTAGAAAATCAAGCGCATACACTCAAGCACGCCCCACAAAATCGCAAGGATAAGGAATACAATTCCCATGCCGATAAGGGTAACGCTTATGCCCTCGTTCGCCAACGTCGCTAAATTGTTTGCTAATCCTACTATCATCAAATGTTGCCTCCCTTAAATGGGGTAATTGTTGTGCTTTTTCGCAGGCAGTGTGATTCTCTTGCTCTCGAGTGTTTCGAGTGCTGCGATGATGGACGCGCGTGTCGCGGATGGCTCGATTATGCTGTCGACATAGCCTTGTGCCGCCGCATTGTAGCAGCTTGCGTCTTTATCCTTGTACATCTCCATGAGGTTAGCTTTATCAGCTTCCGCGCTGCCTTTTTTGCCTAATTGGTCACGGTATAAGATTAACGCGGCCGTGTCGGCAGGAAGTATGCCTATTTGCGCGGAAGGATAAGCGAGAACATAGTCCGCGCCTACAGATTTGCTGCCCATAGCGATATACGCGCTGCCGAATGCCTTGCCTGTGATAAGAGTAACCACCGGAACGGTAGCTTGCGAATAGCAGCTAACAAGCTTCGCGCCTTGTGCGGCCATGCACTTGCATGTTGTATTAAGACCCACAGTATCAACTATTGTCACAACAGGAATGTTGAAGGAATCACATATTCTGATGAAGCGTGCAGCCTTTGAAGCCGCGTCGGCGTTGATTATGCCGCCTTCAACTGTAGTTTGATTTGCAACAACGCCGGCAGTCATTCCGCCCAGCTTCACAAAGCCTGTAACCATCGACTTCGCGAACTCTTTTGTGATTTCGCAGAATTCGTTGTCGTCCGCTATTTCCTTTATGATTGTAGTAACATCGTAGGCTGTAGCGTCGTCGTCAGGGATTATGTTGTTTAGGCTTGCGTTTGCTCTATCTGCTGCGTCCGCTGTTTCGATGATTGGTGCGGATTCGAGGTTGTTCGAGGGCAGCATGTCCAGAAGCTTGCGTGCGGATTCTATGCACTCCGCTTCGGTTGCGCCTACGAAAGAGGCTACGCCTGTTTTAACAGCGTGAACGTCTGCGCCGCCTAGGTTTTGTGCGTCGTCGTTCTTGCCCTTTGCGTTGTTGATAACAGCCGCGCCGTTGGATAACAGGCACGCCTTACCCTTTTGCATGATTACAAAGTCACTCATCGTTGGAATGTACGCGCTTACGCCTACACATTGTCCCAGCACGATTGCGATTTGCGGAACTACGCCGCTTAATTTGCTGATTCCTGCAAGCACATCGCCTATGCCGGACAGCAAGTCCATACCTTCCTGCACCTTAGCGGCATTGCTGTCGCAAATGCTCACTACAGGCGCGCCAACCTTTAACGCAGATTCAAGCACGCTCGCGATTTTCTTCGCTTGCTGTACAGTAACAGCACCCGCGTCCGCGCTATCGAGCGAATACGCATACACTAGTCTGCCGCCTACCTTGCCGTTTCCTGCTTTTACGCAAGCTTCGTCCGAATCAAAGGGGGACAGCTCGCAAAAGGAATCGGGGTCGAACAGCATTTGCATACGCTGATACGCCGTCTTTTTATCCTTGTTTGCAGATTTGGTTGCCTTATCTTGCAGTTCTTGCTTCTTCTGCATGAACTTCGACAATCTATCTACATTGCCCATAAAAGATTACCTCCTCAAAAATATACGCTGTACGATTATACAGCTTGAATTGCTTCAATTTTGTACCTTCTTTATTTTACTATAAATCTCAACTAATGGCAAGAGGTATTTGCACGCTTTGCAAAATTAATTTCGCCTAATTGCATTTTTTGGCGAAATAGCCATTCAAATTTAGATATAAGCCGCGCTCGGTTTGTTCAAAACCTACAGCGGCCGCGGCAGTCGAGTTGTTGGCGTGCCACACGACTTCTTGTATACCGCGCAGGTCGATTGCGTTAAGCAGCGCACGCGCTATGTCGGCGGAAAATTCGTTATGCCCCACTTCCTTTATATAGGCAGCGTCGGCTTGGATAACCGCCTTGCCCTCGCATAGAATCTCGTCGCGCTCTGTCATCTGCATTACGATTGTGTTGTCGTCGCCTGTATCAATTGGTAAAATGTTAATCATGCCGCCTCCTACTCTGCTTGCCGCGATATGCTGTCGACTTCGGTTTTGCCGAGGTGACGCCATCTGCCTAGCGGAATGTTGCCTAGCAGTATTCCGCCTATCGATATGCGCTCTAAGTCCGCGACTTTGTTGTCGACAGCTTCAAGCATACGGCGGATTTGCCTGTTCTTGCCTTCGACTATCGTAATGCGAATCTCGCGCTCGGAGATTATGTCAACCTCCGCAGGACGAGTCATTCCGTCTTCAAGCTTTACGCCGTGCTGCAATGCCTTGAGCGCGTGGTTGGTGATAGGCTTCTTTAGTGCGGCAATATACGTTTTCTTGATTTTGTTCGATGGGTGCGCAAGCTTTTGCGCAAAGTCACCGTCGTTGGTCATAAGCAACAAGCCGTGGCTGTCGTAATCAAGCCGCCCTATCGGGTACATACGCTCTGTTATCTCGTTGTTAATAAGGTCGATAACTGTAGCTCTTCCCCTGTCGTCCGATACAGACGACAGATATCGCATTGGCTTGTTAACTGCGATGTAAAGCATTTTGTTTGTCGGTTTGACAATCATTCCGTCAACCGCTACAACATCCCTTTGCTCCACGGTGCTGCCCAACTTGGACACCACCGCGCCGTTCACAGTAACGCGCCCCTCGGATATCAACACCTCCGCAGCGCGGCGCGAGCATACCCCACAGCTCGCAATATATTTTTGCAATCTAATTGCTTCTACGAAAAACCCTCCCTAAAATAGATTATCAATAAATTCAACGATTGTTTCGATTATTCCTTCTTCTTTGGCTTCAAATGTTTGCGACGGCTTCATTAGTGTTATTTCGTTTTGCGCTATCAGGTCGGCGGTTGCTGCGATGTCGCTTCCTATATAAATGGTGGCAGTGCCTACCTTTTCATTTTGCGCGATTGGCTTGTCTACATATTGCGGTAGGTCATGTTCGACGCGGATTGCTGTAATGTCATCTGACTTTACAGTGACGAACACGTCCTTGTCGCAGGTTACGGCTAGTAGGTTTTGGTCGCAGCCGCGTGTTTCCACGGTGTAAAGCTGCTCACCTTTACGTATGCACTGGTGTCCTTTGAAGTTGCCGAAGCCATAGTTGAACATCTCCATGTGGTCGTTCCAGTCGTCGCAGGCTGCAAGCGTTACCGCGATAAGCGTTATTCCGTCGCGTGTAGCCGATGAAACTAGGCAGCGGCCGTCTTTTTTAGTGAAGCCTGTTTTCACGCCGTTTGCGCCCTCGTACATGCGTAATAGCTTGTTGTGATTGGTGAGGTAGCGCGTTTGCTCGTTTTCGCCGATTTTCGTCTGCTTGGTTGCGACTATCTTGGCGAAGGTTTCATTTTGCAGCGCGTGCTTGGTGAGCATGGCGAGGTCGTACGCCGTGGTGTAATGCTGCTCGTTGTCAAGCCCGTGCGGATTTGTAAAGTGAGTATTCTTTAAACCTAGCTCAACTGCTTTCTTATTCATAAGTACGGCAAAGTCATCGACGCTGCCCGCGACATGCTCGGCTATAGCCGTAGCTGCGTCGTTACCTGAATGCAGCATCAGCCCATACAGCAGCTGCTCCATCGTAAGCTTTTCGCCAACGACGAGGTAAAGCGACGAGCCTTCCACTCCGCTTGCAGTCGCCGATACAGTCACAACATCATCGGGATTGCTATTCTCCAGCGCGACAAGTGCAGTCATTATCTTGGTAGTGCTAGCCATGCCGCGCTTCTGGTAAGCGTTGACTTCCTTCAGCACCTTGCCGCTTGCCGCGTCAATCAAAATCGCGCTATCCGCTGACAAGGCAAAAACCTTCATACTAGAAACAAGCATTGCAATCAACAACAGCAATACCTTCCATCTATTACATCTCATCAATTCATCTTCTCCTTGAAATAATAATAAAAATATTATTCACATTTCAAGGGGAATTTATTAGTTATAATGCGAAGCGGTAGGTGTCGATTCCATGATGTGGCAATTCAACTTTGAATAGTGTATGCACACGCTCGTCCTTACTATGCTGCGCGGCCGTGATGTACATGGTGTTTAGGTTGTCGCCTGCGAATGTGCAAGCCGTGACATTTTTTGCCGGAACATTTATGTGCGCCAGAAGCTCGCCCGTCGCAGGATTGTAGCGATTCACGCAGCATCCACCCCATAATGCAACCCACAACATGCCCTCGCTGTCGATAGTCATGCCGTCAGGGTGTCCGACGCTTCCGTCGACTTCCACGACTTTGCGCGGATTTGAGATTGAGCCTGTGTCGGCGTTGTAGTCATATGCTTCTACGCAGCATAAGGGTGTGTCGATGTAGTACATTATGTGCTTATCTTCATCAAAGGCAATTCCGTTGCTGATTGTTACGTCGCTCCTGTGCTTTACAGGCGCGTTTTTGCCAGATATGCTGTAAAGTGAACCGCTTGCTGACCTTTCGGACAGCGGCATTGTGCCTACCCAAAACCTGCCGCGCGGGTCACACTTGCCGTCGTTGGTGCGATTGTTATCGTTTTCTTTTTCAAGCTCGCATAGTAATTCCAACTTTTGGGATTCAGGATTAAACAAATACGCTCCGTCTTGCAGTGCAACCACAAGCTCACTACCTTCCGTCGGCGCAACAGTGCCTATGTACGACGGCATATCGTACGCGACAGTATCGCCCGACTGCGCCTCATACTTAAGCAGCTTCTTCCCTAAAATATCAACATAATACAAGCACTTGCCGCGACTGTCCCAACAAGGACCCTCGCCCAACTCCGCAGCAAAACTACCCACAGGCACTACATCATACTCAACCATACTACCTCCTCTGCAACGCAGAAAGGCTGCGCCTTGTGCAAAGCGCAGCTGTTTATGATAAATTTTTTGTTTATATTGCCTTTAATGCATTGTCGATGTCCGCGATTAAATCGTCAACATCTTCAAGTCCTACCGAGAAGCGAATCATGTTCGGCGCAATTCCAAGCGCATTCAGCGAGGCATCGTCCATCTGCCTATGTGTTGTTCCAGCAGGGTGCAGCATATAGGAGCGCAAATCCGCAACGTGGGTGCAAATGCTGATGAGCTTTAGGTTTTTCATAAAGTCAATCGCCTTTTGCTTGCCGCCTTTTATATTGAAAGCGATTACGCCAGAGCAGCCATTCGGCAGATACTTCTTCGCAAGCGCGTTATATTTGTTGCCCTCAAGCGTTGGATAGTACACCATCTCAACTTTATCCTGCTTTTGCAAATAGTGCGCGAGTTTGTCCGCACTCTCGTTGTGACGCTTCATGCGTAGGTGCAGCGTTTCCATGCCAAGGTTGGTAAGGAAAGCGTTCATCGGCGATTGCGCCATTCCCATGTCGCGCATAATGTGCAGGCGCGCACGTGCGATATATGCAGCCTTGCCGAATAATTCGGTGAATACGCTGCCGTGGTACGATGGGTCGGGCGTGCATAAATCCTTGAATACGCCGTTGCTCCAGTCATAGTTGCCGCTGTCGACAACTATTCCGCCGAGCGCAACTGCGTGTCCGTCCAAATATTTCGTCGTGGAATGTATTACAATATCCGCACCATGTTCCAACGGACGGCAGTTAATCGGCGTCGGGAAGGTGTTGTCCACGATAAACGGAACGTTATGCTTCTTCGCGATTTTCGAGAACTTGTCCAAGTCCAGTATGCACATCGACGGATTCGACAGCATTTCGCCGAATACGCAACGCGTGTTAGGCTTCACGGCCGCGTCAATCTCCTCGAAGCTTGCGTCAGGGCTTACGAATGTTACATCATAGCCCATACGGCGCAGCGTTACATTAAATAGGTTGAATGTGCCGCCGTAAACTGCGCTGCTGCACAGTATATGGTCGCCTGCATTAAGAATATTTGTCACCGCAAGCGTTACCGCCGCTTGCCCCGACGATGTAGCAATCGCAGCGATTCCGCCTTCAAGCTCAGCGATCTTCTTCTCCATAGCGTCAACCGTAGGGTTAGACAGCCTGCTGTAGAAGAAGCCCGAAGCTTCAAGGTCGAATATCTGCCCTATCGTATCAGCGTTGTCATATCTATATGTTGTACTTTGCACCAATGGCATGACACGCGGCTCTCCGTTTTGCGGCGTGTAACCTGAATGAATGCACTTTGTGTCAATTTTCATTTTTAAACCTCCTTTTTATTACTCCTTATTATATCATAATGATTTCGCAAATAATAGTATTATTTTATTATTAAAATGAAGAAAATCAAAAATATTTTGTCGCGCATACATTTGTTTGGTAAAATTTATGGAAGCGGATTTAGGCAGATTTTTCATATGATAAGAGCTTTAATGCCAATTTTGCATTATATTTTATAGAATTTTTTTATCGCATTTTATAATAATAATAACGGCAAGATAATTGCCGCATAAATTTTACAAAAGGAGATTCTATATACATGAAACGTTTGTTAGCAACCGTATTCTCGGCAGCGTTATTATTTACAGGCTGCGCTAAAACGGGTTCCAACTATTCTAACCCGAGCAATAACCTGGCCTATAATTATAACTCTACCGCAGCGGGCCGCACTCACTACCGCAACTATAATGAAGATGTAAGACGTAACGACGGCGTAGTAGTAGGCGACAGAGAAGTAATCAACAACTACAGCAATAGAAATGCAGTAAATACTCGCGGTGCATACGCAGGTACTCCGGTACGAGATAACGTTTACAGAGGCACAAACAATGTAAACGGTACACGCGCATACAACGCGGCTACACCCAACACTAACTACACTCGCAACGACGTAGTTAACCCAAACGGTAACTATGCCACTCGAGGTTACACCGGCACAACAACGAACGCGCGCAATAATGTTGTAACCAACAACGCAACAACAAACGCAGTTAACCGCAATCTTAACACTAGCACAGCGTACAACACAGGCGCAGCCAATGCGACAGTTACTGTACCCAACACAAATATGGGCGCAGCAACTAACGCAACAACCGCAACTCGCAATGCCGCAGCTGCAACAAATGTAACACGCAACGCAGTTGCAAACACCACTACTAATGTAAGAAACGCAGCTGCCAACACAGCTACAACAGCGCGTAACGCAACAACAGCTGTAAAAAACACAGCAACTACAGCAAATACTCGTAACGCAGCTGCAACAGCCAACGCAAAAAGCACAGGCACAAAAGCAGCCGCAGCTGCAAAAACAGCACGCAGCGCAAACACAAAAGCTACAGCAAAAACAACAACACGTAACGCAACCGCACGTACAACTAACACCCGTAATACAGGGGCAAGAACTAACGCTACAACTAACGCCGTTAACGCAGCAGCTACAAGAAACGCATCAGCTGCAGCTAACGCAAGAACAGGCGCAATCACACGTAACGCAACAGGTACAGCTAACGTAGGCACAAACACAAATACTACAAACATGAACGCTAACCTTGGCAACGCAGGCAGCGCTCCGCGTAATACCAACGTTACTCGAGGCATGAACACAGGCACACGCGCAACTACACGCAGCATTTATGACGGCACAACAGCAGGCAGAAATGCTACAGCTACAAATAACAGAGGACGTACAACAGGCACAACAAGAGCCCGCAACAATGCACGTAACAGAGCAGCTCGTCCCGGAACAGCCGTAACAAATGACCACTTAGTACAATTTGAAGGCGTAAACCTTAACCGCGGCGCAGGTCGTACAAACAACATGACAACAAACACACGTACGAACATGAACGCCAACACAAGCACAAACGCAAATAACAACACAGCTACAAACGCAACACAATATAACGGTGCAAACAACAATGCACGCAACACAAACATGACCAATGGAAACATGACCAGCGGCAACATGAACAACACAAGAATGACCAACGCAACAGACATGAACCAAAACAACCAAAACACAAATAACCAAAGCACAAATAACCAATCCCAATACGGCCGTTCAGCTAACACATACAGCATATACGACCAAATGGGTACCCAAAATAATACTAACCAAGCCGGTGCGACAGCAAGCAATCAAGGCAACACAATGAATCAAAACCAAACAAATAACCCTGCTTCATCCACCAACGGCAACATGGGTACTGACAACACAATGAACAACGCGTCAACAGGCACAGGTTCAAACACATACGGTATGAACAACAACACAAGCATAAACAACCAAACAACAGGCAAAAGCATTAACGGCACATCAGTAGACTTCAACACGAACACAAACAATCGATAGAATTGCAGGACGAGCCTTAGCATAGGCTCGTCCGCCTTTAATTGTAAATTGTTAAAGAAATATTTACTTGAAAAATTCGTAATTATAGTGTACAATATACATAGAAGGAAAAATAGCTACAAGGAGGCAAGATGAATGAAACTAAGGTTTGATTACAGCAAAGCTTTGCAGTTTGTCAGCGAAAGGGAAATTGAAGGCGCACAGCATTTGGTTAAAGCTGCCGCTGAAACACTAATGAATAAATCCGGCGCGGGCAATAGCTTTTTAGGCTGGGTTGACCTACCCATAAACTATGACAAGGAGGAGCTCGCGCGAATTAAGCAATCTGCCGAAACCATAAGAGGTAACTCCGACGCACTAATCGTTATAGGCATAGGCGGCTCGTATTTAGGTGCGCGCGCTGCGATTGAGTTTGTTAACACCCCGTTCCACAATTACAATAAGAAGCCGCAGGTTTTCTTTGCCGGAAACAACATCAGCGCGTCTTATTTGAATGAGCTTTGCGACATCATCAAAGATAAAGATGTATCGATAAATGTAATCTCAAAGTCAGGCACAACAACAGAGCCTGCGATTGCTTTCCGTATTCTGCAAAAAATGATGGTGGAAAAATACGGAAAAGAAGGCGCGGCAAAGCGTATCTATGCAACAACAGATAAGGAAAAGGGCGCGCTTAAAAAGCTGGCTACCGAAGAAGGTTATGAAACCTTTGTGGTGCCGGACGATGTAGGCGGCCGTTTTTCTGTTCTTACGGCTGTTGGGTTGCTTCCTATAGCTGTTGCAGGAATAGATGTGGACGAAATGCTGCAAGGCGCAGCAGACGCGCATAAGGAATATCAGCACGACTTCTATCACAATCATTGCTACCAATACGCAGCTGTACGCAACGTACTGCTTAACAAAGGCAAGACGATTGAGATACTCGCAAACTATGAGCCTGCGTTGCACACAGTTTCCGAATGGTGGAAGCAGCTTTACGGCGAAAGCGAAGGCAAGGACGGCAAGGGTATATTCCCTGCTTCCGTTGACTTTACCATGGATTTACATTCAATGGGGCAGTATATTCAAGACGGTATGCGTAATATATTTGAAACAGTGGTGCTTGTTGAAAATGCAGGTGAAAAGCTGACTGTTCCCGCGACTGATGTAGACGTGGACGGCCTTGGCTACCTCGAGGGCGAATCTCTCGCGACAATCAACAAGAAGGCTGCATACGCGACGCTTCTCGCGCACAGCGACGGCGGAGTGCCTAACCTCATCATTCACCTCGATGACACATCGGCGTACACCTTCGGCAACCTCGTATACTTCTTCGAGAAAGCCTGCGGCGTAAGCGGATACATGCTCGGAATAAACCCCTTCGACCAGCCCGGAGTTGAGGCGTACAAGGTAAACATGTTCGCGCTGCTAGGCAAAAAGGGCTACGACAAAGAACGCGAAATACTTGAAAAAAGACTATAATATTGGAGGAACGTATCATGATTAAAATTATTGTAGGTGCAAAAGGCACAGGCAAAACAAAGACTTTGGTTGAAATGATTAACAGCGTAGCAGATTCCGACAAGGGTAACGTTGTTTGCATAACCAAAGGCAACAGGCTGCTGTACGATTTAAAGCATGATATTCGATTAATTGAAATAGACGAGTTCGGCATAGACGACTATAAGGCGTTCTACGGCTTCCTGTGCGGAGTTATCGCTGAGGACTTTGACATAACTCACATCTTCATCGAAAGCATGACAAAGGTTGTGAACGCTGACCTTGAGAATTTTTCAACTTTTGTGTACGAGCTTGACAAGCTGCTTAAAAAGTTTGAGATTGAGGTAGTTATTACAATAAGCGCGGAACGCAACATCGTGCCGGAGAATATATTGAAGTATTGCATAGACTAATCACTAAAAAGAGCGGCGTTTGCCGCTCTACATATTAAAGCATTTATAAGGAGCAACATGAACTACAACAGCACCAGAAGCGCACAGACCGAATATACAGTAGACAAAAGCATGAAGGCAATGCTGCAAGGCATATCGCCGGACGGCGGCTTGTTTGTGCCTGAAGCAATTCCGACAATTTCGGCAGAGAATATTGCGAAAATGCAAGGCATGAGCTATCAAGAGATAGCTTACGAGATAATGCGCCTTTATCTTGATGATTTTACGCAGGGTGAATTGCAGGCTTGCATTGATAAGGCGTACAAAAAGTTTACACATCCTGAAGTTGTGCCGCTGCACAAACTGGACGGCGGCGTATTTATGATGGAGTTATTCCACGGCGCTACAAGTGCGTTCAAGGACGTCGCGCTGTCGATACTGCCGCATTATCTTACAATCGCGCTGGATAAATCCGGCGAGAGTAGGGATATACTTATTTTAGTGGCAACCTCCGGCGATACAGGTAAGGCTGCGCTGGAAGGCTTCTCCGATGTGCCGCGCACAGGTATATGCGTGTTTTATCCCAAGGACGGCGTATCCGACGTGCAGCGTCTGCAAATGGAAACGCAGCAGGGCGGCAATGTCCATGTCGCGGCCGTACGCGGCAACTTCGACGACTGCCAAACAGCAGTGAAGCACGCATTCTTAAATGAAGATATGCGCGCAAAGCTTGGCGACAGGTTCATGCTGTCGTCGGCAAATTCCATAAACTGGGGCAGACTGCTTCCGCAAGTGGTGTACTATTTCAGCTCATACGCGAAGCTTCTCGCGAACAACGAGATAAGTATGGGCGACAGCATTAACGTAGTTGTACCCACAGGCAATTTCGGCAACATACTCGCGGCATACTACGCAAAGCAAATGGGCTTGCCAATCCACAAGCTGATATGCGCGTCCAACATGAACAACGTGCTAACTGAATTCATAAACACAGGCGTATACAACGCCAACAGACAGTTCCACCTCACCACTTCCCCCTCCATGGACATACTAATCAGCAGCAACCTCGAGCGTTACCTCTACCACGTATCTGGCTGCGACCACGATTATGTAAATAAGTGCATGGACGACTTAAAGCAAAAGGGCGAATACAAAGTAAGCGACAGCATACTTTCCGCTATGCGCAAGGATTTATACGGCGGCCACCTCTCCGAGGACGACGTAAACGCGACAATCAAATCCACCTTCGAGCAGCAAGGCTACCTTATCGACACCCACACGGCCGTAGCCCTAGGCGTACACACACAATACGTTCGCGAAACAAACGACAATCGCAAAACCATAATCGCCTCCACCGCAAGCCCCTTCAAATTTAACAAAGCCGTAGCCAACGCAATCAACTGCCCCATAAATGGGACAGAGCAAGAGATTATGCAAAAACTTTCCACTGCTGCAAATGTGTCAATTCCGCAGAATCTCGCAAGCGTATTCTCGCTGCCGCAAAGGTTTGACACCACCTTGGACAAAGACGCACTCCCTTCCTATATAATTGACGCCGTGAAATAAATCTGGGCTATAAGAACAATTAACCCAAGTGGAACAGCAAAACTCTAAAAAAGCTACCACCCCTAGAATAATGGAGTTGTATTATGAGTATAATCCCCAAAATAAAGTTAGTTAAGCCAATGGAAGACATGATATTATTAGTCACCTTCGACAATGATGTCATAAAGAAATTTGACATTAAAAGCCTAATCCCTAAATTTCCCATATACAATCGTCTTAAAGATGAAGCTTTATTTAACTCAGTACAAGTTGACTGTGGAGGTTATGGGATAGCTTGGAATGATGAAATCGATATTTCCGAGTGTGAACTTTGGGAAAATGGGGAACTTGCCGTTTGAGATTATAACAACAAGCAATATCTTATCACACCATAAAAACCAAACGAAAGGATTTCATCCTTGGCACTATTCGCAATATCAGACCTCCACCTCTCCCTTAGCATAGACAAGCCCATGAATATATTCGGGCAGCGGTGGGATAATTACATGGAACGACTGCGCGACAATTGGCAAAAAACGGTATCGCCCGAAGACTATGTTATAATCAACGGCGACATATCGTGGGCGACCTACATCGAGCAGGCGCAAAAGGATTTTGAGTTCATATCCTCCCTAAACGGCACAAAGCTAATCAGCAAGGGCAACCACGACTATTGGTGGACAACCAAGTCCAAGCTCTACGACTTCCTCGACCAAAACAACTTCGCCGACATAAAGTTTATCCAAAACGACTGCTACATGATGGGCGACTACGCCATTTGCGCAACGCGCGGCTGGCAGTCCACCAACCAAAAAGCAAACGACAACAAGATGTTTAACCGCGAGCTTATTCGGCTACAATTATCTTTAGACGAAGCCAAAAAGCAATCGCCCGAGCGAATAATCGTCGCAATGCACTATCCGCCTAACACAATGTTTATGGAGCTGCTTTCGGCATATAATGTAAGTGACTGCCTATACGGGCACTTACACGCGAAGGGCAAAGCCAACATGGTGCAAGATAACGGCAGTGGCATAAACTACCACTTCGTTTCCTGCGACTTCCTAAACTTTGAGCCGAAAAAAATCTACGACTAAGCAAAATATTTATAGCAATTAACCAAATATTACCGAATACTACACAATTCTTCATGCAAGATGTAGATTTTTTCATAATCCATTTAAAAAATCTTGCGTGTATGTTATAATAAAGAGAAATAATTAAATTTTTTACAAGCTTACTGCGGCTTCTTGCGAAAATACGCGAGATTGCATATTTCGTAGGGAGCATATATACTTTTTTTCTAGGAGATTTAATATGACAGCAGAGCTGCTTACACACGAAAAGAACATAGCTACATTCAAGATTACCATTCCCGACGCGGACTTTGACAACGCCATCGAACAAGCGTATCGTCAATCAAAACATAAAATCAACATTCAAGGCTTTAGAAAAGGTAAAGCGCCGCGCAAGATTATCGAAAAATATTACGGCGAAACAGTGTTCTATGAGGACGCGCTTGACATAGTGCTGCCTAAGGCGTACGACAACGCTGTAGACGAATTAAAGCTTGAGCCTGTAGGCAAGCCGGAAGTTGATTCGCTTGAAATAATGGAGCGTCCCATCGTGGTTTCAGTTAAAGTGGTGACAAAGCCGCCTGTGACCCTGGGGCAATATAAGGGCATTGAGGCAGACAAGCTTGTCCGCCCAATTACCGACGCGCAAATCGACGAAGAGATTGACAAAAAGCGCAAGGCAAACGCGCGCATTGTAGATGTGGAAGTTGGACCTACAATCGACGGCGACAAAGTGACGATCGACTACAAAGGCTTGCTCGACGGAGTAGCATTCGACGGCGGCACAGCTGAAAACTACGACCTCGAAATCGGCAGCAACACCTTTATCCCCGGATTCGAGCCGCAGCTTATAGGCAAAAACGTAGGCGACAGCTTCTCAATAGACGTAACCTTCCCCGAAGAATACCACAACGCAGACCTTGCAGGAAAGCCTGTTGTATTTGAAATAAACTTAAAAGGAATCAAACGCCGTGAGCTCGCGGAGCTTGACGACGAATTTGCCAAAGACATATCCGAGTTCGACACCCTTGCCGAATACCGCGCAAGCATCAAAGCCGACCTCGAAAAGAAAGAGGAGCAACGCTCCACCGAAGAATGCGAAGACGCGCTGTTCGATAAAATCCTAAACAACTGCGAAGTTGAAATTCCGCAAGCCATGATCGACATGGAAGCCGACAACATGGTTGAAGGCTCAATCCAACGCTTCACGCAATACGGAATGCCGCGCGAAAATATCTTCAAAATGTTCGGCACAGACGAAGCAACAATGCGCAAGGACTTTATCCCCAACGCAACCAAAAACGTAAAATACCGCTTAGTGCTTGAAGCAATCATAAAAGAGCTAGACATGCAAGCGACCGACGAGGACGTTGAAAACGAATACGCCGAGCTTGCAAAAGAATACAACGTAACAGTAGAATTTGCGAAAGAACGCCTTAACGTTGAGGAAGTTAAATCTCGCGCAAGGAATCGCAAGACCATGCAGTTCATCAAGGACAGCGCAATTATAACCGAAAAAACTGTGAATCCGGATGAATCAAAGGAGGCATAAATGAGCTTAGTACCAATAGTAGTCGAACAAACCAATCGCGGCGAGCGTTCGTATGACATATTCTCGCGCTTGCTTAACGACCGCATAATCATTTTAAGCGAAGAGGTTAACGACGTAACAGCTAGCCTTATCGTAGCGCAAATGCTGTACCTGGAAAGCGTATCTCCTGATAAAGATATCAGCTTTTATATCAACAGCCCCGGCGGCTCAATAACCTCCGGCTTTGCGATTTACGATACCATGAAATACATTAAGTGCGACGTATGCACAATATGTATCGGCATGGCTGCAAGCATGGGCGCGTTCCTGCTTACAGCAGGCACAAAGGGCAAGCGCTTCGCTCTGCCTAACAGCGAAATCATGATTCACCAGCCCTTGGGCGGTACTCGTGGTCAGGCAACCGACATCAAAATCCACGCAGAACGCATTATTAAAATGCGCGACAACATCAATAAAATCTTATCCGACGCGACAGGTCAGCCGCTTGAAGTAATCGAGCGCGACACCGAGCGCGACAACTTCATGTCCGCCGAGGATGCAAAAGCATACGGTTTAATCGACCGCGTAATCTACAATAGACAATAAAACAAATGAATAGCTGCTTCGTTTTAGTTTTAACGAAGCAGCACTTCCTAATAATTCCATTTACTACAAGTAAATCAACAGCTGCGGCTGTTGATTGAAAAGTGAGGTGATAACAATGAGTAAAAATGACGAAAAGCTGTGCAGATGTTCCTTCTGCGGCAAAAACTATGAGCAGGTAAAGCGATTAGTTTCGGGCCCTGGAGTGTATATTTGCAACGAATGCGTTGAGCTATGCTTTGAGATAATCGACGAGGACGACGCTGCAACAGCTACCACTTCCTCCGCTCCGCCTATAACCGAAATTCCAAAGCCTGCCGAAATAAAAAAGGTGTTGGACGAATACGTAGTAGGGCAGGATGCAGCAAAAAAAGCTCTCGCGGTTGCAGTATACAACCACTACAAGCGTATTAAATCCGACGACGACACTGACGTGGAGCTGCAAAAATCCAACATCGTTTTTATCGGACCAACAGGCTGTGGCAAAACTTATCTGGCGCAAACATTGGCGCGAATTTTGAATGTACCTTTCGCAATGGCGGACGCAACGGCCCTGACCGAAGCAGGTTATGTAGGCGAGGACGTTGAAAATATTCTTCTAAAGCTCATACAAGCTGCCGACTACGACATCGAAAGCGCAGAGCGCGGCATTATCTATATCGACGAAATCGACAAAATCACAAGAAAAGGCGAAAACGTTTCCATCACACGAGATGTAAGCGGCGAGGGTGTGCAGCAAGCACTGCTCAAAATGCTTGAAGGCACAGTTGCATCTGTACCTCCAACAACAGGGCGCAAACACCCACATCAAGAGTTCATCCAAATCGACACCACCAACATCTTATTCATTTGCGGAGGTGCGTTTGATGGACTTGAAAAGATAATTGACGAGCGTTTGAATCAAAAAGCCCTGGGCTTTGAAGCAAACGTAACAAACCGCAAAAACATTGACCTTGCCAAAACCATGTCGCATGTACTGCCGACAGATTTAATAAAATATGGCTTAATCCCCGAGTTCGTGGGCAGAGTTCCTGTAATCGCGACACTGGACGCGCTCACAGTTGACATTCTCAAAACGATACTCACCGAACCAAAGAACGCACTTACCAAACAATACCAAAAGCTGTTCAAGCTCGACAATGTTGCCCTAGAGTTCGACGATGAAGCATTGTCCGAAATTGCGAAAATCGCCTTCGAGCGCAAAATAGGCGCGCGCGGACTTCGTGCAATCACCGAAAAAGCCTTGATGGAAACGATGTTTGAAGTTCCGGGCGACAACATGATTGAAAAGGTAATTGTTACCGAGGACTCGATAAAGAACAAGGAATTGCCGATGAAGATTTACGGCGACAAAAAGTCGTTGAAACGTGGGCTTTCTAAGGAAGAGCAAGCAAGCTAATTGTTTTTGGAGCAATAACATGAAATTTGTTGCACTCGAATCAGAAAGGCTTATATATCGCAAATTTGCACAAGACGATTTCGATATCGTATTCGATTGGCTTGGCAATGCTGAAAATATGAAATATCGATATGGCGAGCCGCGAACCGAGGCTCAAGTTCGCGATTATTTAGCTTGGGCTATGTCATGTGCGGAACAAGAGCCGTGTGCAACATTCAAGTATGCCGTAGTGTTGAAGGAAGGTAATCGTTTGATTGGTGCTTCTACACTTATGAATGTTCCTGATGAACCCGAGGTTGGTTGGACTGTGCATAGGGATTTTTGGCGGCAAGGATACGGCACTGAGATAGGCATGACCATGTTGAGATTGGGTTTTGATATGCTCGGCCTGCGCAGAATTATTGCCGGCTGCAACGCAAAAAACCACGGCTCGTATAGGATTATGGAAAAAATCGGAATGCGTCGCGAGGCTTGTTTTGTGAAAGCGCAGCTTGGCAGCAGTGCATTGAATAACGAGTGGTGCGATAGGTTTCAGTATGCTATTTTGAATGAGGAATGGAAGCTGTTGAATAGAGCTCCATTATAAGAATATCAAAAGTAGGAGTTGACGCAAGTGTCAACTCCTACTTTTTTTGTGCAATGAATGCTTGCAGTGCAAGCGAATATGACTGTGCGCCAAATCCTGCGATTGTGCCAATGCAAACAGGCGCAATCATCGATACGTGGCGAAACTCCTCGCGTTTGTGGATATTGCTGATGTGTACCTCTATCACGTTGTGCTGCGTTGCGGAGATAGCGTCGCGCAGCGCGATTGAGGTGTGGGTGTACGCACCGGCGTTGAAGATTACGCCGTCGACTTTGTGCATGTGCTGTTGCAGTATGTCGATAAGCTCGCCTTCGTGGTTGGATTGGTGAAAGGTTAATGTAATACCGTGCGGGCCGGCTTGCTCGCGCAGCATTTGCTCGATGTCTGACAATGTGAAGTTGCCGTAGATTCCCGGCTCGCGTGTACCTAGCATGTTTAGGTTTGGGCCGTTGAGGACTAGTATGTGATTGTACATATGCTCTCCTGCGTTAGATAAAATTTTTAGGGGAACGCAATGTGCGCCCTACAAATTGTATCATATTTGGTTCATTATGTAAAGTTGATACCATTTTGTGGGAGTGATGTGTTATAATATCACCGTGACATATTCTGATATAGTCAAAGCTATTTAAAACAGCGAGCAAGTCAATCGCGTTTCTTTGATTCTATCGGCATTCGTCGCAGTTTTGCAGTCGCGGAATGAAACGCGATTGACTATATGGAGGTGATATTTATCACATTTAGTTGCAAGCAGAAGGAATTTATTGAGCTGCTTTTGAATGAAAAGCTTGAGCGGATTAATGTGTTGGAAGGGAGCGTTCGCAGCGGAAAGACGTGGGTTAGCGCGTTTGTGTTTGGGCTGTGGGTCGGCAGAATGCCGCAGGACGGCGCGTATCTTATGACGGCGAAGACTTTGACGTCGCTTAAGCGAAACGTGCTTGGCATAATGGAGCAATTGTTCGGCAACCACTTCCACTATAGCTTGAGCAAGAAGGAAGGGGTATTGTTCGGGCGGCAGATATTTTTTGAGGGGGCGTGCGATACGCGCGCCGAAAGCAAAATTCGCGGAATGACGCTTATGGGGGCGTATGTCGATGAGGTGACGCTTGTTCCGGAGGATTTTTTCGCAATGCTGCTGTCGCGGCTTAGTGTTAGGGGCAGTAAGCTTTTTGGCACGACCAATGCGGATATGCCCACGCATTGGTACAAGACCCGCTACATTGACAGGAAGGGAAAGCTTTCGCTGCTTTCGATGAAGTTCACGATTGAGGACAACCCTTTTTTAGACCGTGCATATGTCGAGGCGTTGAAAAAGGAGTACGAGGGTGTGTTCTACTCGCGCTATATTCTCGGCGAGTGGGTGCATAGCGAGGGTGTAATCTTTATCCAATTCGCAAACGACCCTACTGCCTACATTCAAGATGACGCGCCGGGCAACCTCTCCTTCATCTCAATCGGCGTAGACTTCGGCGGCAATAAATCCAAAACAACATTCGTCGCAACAGGAATCACGCGCGACAAAAGCTTTGTCGTCGCTGCCGAGGACAAAATCAACGACAACGGCAACGTCGACAGCACTTCCATCAACAAACGATTAGTGGAATTCGTCAACAGCGTTGCGGAAAAATATCCCTCTGTGCCGATAATCCGCATACGCGCGGACAGCGCGGAGCAATATCTCATCAACGGATTGCGCCGAGCGTTTACGGAAAGCAACATAAAAATCCCAATCTCCAACGCGTTGAAAAAGCCGATAGTGTCGCGCATTAACTTCATCAACGCAATGCTCAACAAAAACATGCTGCACATTTTGCGCGGGTGCGACAACATAATTCGCTCGCTCGCGACACAGTGCTGGGACAAAGACAAGACAGGCGTGCGATTGGACGACGGCACAATCGACATAGACATCGCCGACGCGTTCGAGTATTCAATCGAGGAGTACATGAATATGTAGAAAAGGGGCTGTTGCAAAATGCGGTTCGCATAAATGCGAACCCTACATATTGTGTTGGCAAATTAATTTTTGAACAACATACTGTAGGGAACGGATTTATCCGTTCCGAAAAAATCATTTTGAAACAGCCCCTTTCGATTTATTTGTCACCACGCCATTCTCGCACTGCGTTGTTCATAGCAACATATCCTTCTGTTGGAACATAGTCAGGGATTGAGTTGCCGCAGCCAAAGGCTATGCCGCCTTTGCCCTTGCATTTGTTTAAGCAGTCATGCACGTATTCGCGTATTTGTTCCGGCGAGTATCCGCAGATCACATCTGTGTCAATGCCGCCAAAGTTTCCGATTCTATCGCCGAATTTGTCTACCCATACTGAAAAATGCGCGATTGCATCTTCGTTCGAGTGCTTTGCGTTAATTCCGGCATTATCGATTAGGTCATCCATTACGTCAAACAAGTTTCCGCAGGAATGCAGCAGGAAAGGTTTATTATCAGCATGAACACGGTCGATTATCTTTTTGTAGACAGGGACGATATTGTCATGTATGTCTTGAGGTGATATCAACGTTTGGCTCTTGAAGCCAAGGTCGTCGCCGAAACGCGCTACGCAGAATAAGTCGCCGTAGTTTGTCATCAGCCAATCCCATACCTTGTACTGCTCTTCGCCCATTTTCTTGAAAATATCAGCGTACAATTGTTCTTCATCGGCTTTAATGTAGCAAAGGTTTTGGTATCCGATAATATCCTGCACAGACTCAAACACTCCGTTGCCTACTCCTCCGATAAGCTTCATTCCCGCAGGACAAGTTGCAACGAAATCTTCAATGTGCGACTTATAGGCGTCAATATATTTCTGTAAAATTCCGTCCCAAGGGTAACGTTCGAAATCCGCTCTATCTTTTATGCAGCCTTCCACATGCCCACCAAGACACCCGTTACCTTCCAAGATTGAACAGAAACTAAACTCCATCGATACAGTATCGTAGCCCATTAGTTTCCAGAAATCCCATACCTGCGATATTGCGTTTCGGCTTTCTGCTCTGTCGGAGGAAAACCATGTTTCATAGGGCTTGTTGCCTGTTATTTCGTATATTACTTTGCCGCCGATAATGTGGTCGTAGACAGGCACTCTGTCTACCCATATGTTGTTTGCAACTTTTATAACATTTGTATAGTCAGGTTCAAATTCATATTTTTTTATAACGTACAAAATAAAACCACCTTTGTAATATTATTAATTATGCCTTTTTCAAGAAACGGTCGATTATTTGAGCGCGATACTCCTTTGAGAGTGACGCGAAGAATGCAGAATATCCTGTTACGCGGACGATTAAATCCGGGTGTGACGCGGGATTTTCGTGCGCTTCCATCAGCTTTTTGTGGGTCAGGCAGTTGAGGTTGATTAGGGTGCCGCCCATGCGATTGTGCGCGTGGATTAGGTTGATGAGGGCGTCGATTCCGCCTTCTTTGTCCAGCATGTCGCTGTCGATGTCTAGGTGAAGCGGTGCGGAGTTGCCCAGTCCAGGCTGCGCTTTTGCTACGGCGTTGGCTTTTAGTGTGGGCGAGAAGGTGTCAAGTCCGCGTGCGAATCCGGGGTCGGGCTCGTTCGAGTGGGATATAGCCTCGAAGTTTTTGCGTCCGTTAGGCGTCGCGGGAAGCTTTGCGCCCAGGTCGTAGATTCCGCCGTGTGAGAATAGGCCTGGGATTATTGTTAAACCGTGGCGCGGTGTACCCTCGTGCTTGCAGCACCATACGAAGTGGTCGCGGATTTTGAGCGCCCACTTCTCCGCAAGCGAGTTGGGTGAGCCGAAGCGGTTGATGTTTTGCAGCATTAGGCGTACATCTTCCTTGCCCTCGTAGTTGCAGTCGAGTGCCGCGTACATTTCGTCCCACGACAGACGCTTTTCGGTTACGACGCGCTGTTCGAGTGCGGCAAAGCTGTCCGCTACTGTTGCTAAGGCAACGCCGTCGATGTTGAAGTTTAGTATATCCACGCCGCCCTCGGAGCAGTTTATACCGCGTTCGATTGGGCCGTGCATGAACAGGTTGTATACAACCTCGGGCATGTTTCGCCCCATGAATTCGTAGTGGAAGTCGTAGCCTGACTTTATGCTGTCTACGATGATTTTGGTGTGGTGGCAGAATCGCTCGAATAGATAGTCAAGCGACTTTTCGCCCTCGCGTACGTCCTGCAATGCGTGGTACAGTGCGAAGCCAAAGTTGCATCTTGTCACATCTTGCAGCGGATATTCACGTCCCGGGATTGCCGTCCAGTTGCAGCCTACCTTTGCGCGAGTGCGTGCAAGCCCCATCGGGTAGCCGTTTTTCGCGTAGCCTTCCTCGCAACCGACGTTGAGCGAGTAGCACACGCCTGTGCCGTCCTCGCGTGTATACTCGAGCGAACGGCGCATTAAGTCTGCGTTCACCTTATCGTGTACGCGCAGCGCAAGGTTGATTGGTATTTTTAAGTAGTGCATAGCGTCCAATATGATGAAGGACATGCGGCTGGTCATATCCGCGCTGCCGTCGGGAGTTAGCCCTGCAATTTGCGAATAGTGCGTGTCGTTGAAGAAAAGGCTTGCGATGTACCAAACGGCCTCGTCGTCCGAGAGTTTGCCGTTCTTTTTGTCGCTGTTGTAGAAGGGGATTAAGGCTTGGTCGAGTTGGTCGAGTGCGCCGCCTAAGAAATATGTGCGGTCGAGGGTTTGGAAGTGCGCGATAAATTGGCAAGCCTCCCGCAGTGTGCGAGGCGGATTTTCAATAAGCCAGCGGTTTATTTCTGCAATCTCAAGCAGGTTCTTCTTGTAGACTAGGTCAGTTTCCTCGTTCGCCATTTCGGTCGCCTTTACGGAAATCGCCGCAATCCACTCCTGCATTCCAAGCACTACCTCCTCCTCGCCGTCGTAGAACGAGGTGTCGGCAGGATTATTCAGCTCGCGGTAGTAGCGCAGCTTTTTCAGCAGTCCGCCCCAACCCAATTGTAAACCGATGTTGATGTCGCCTGCACAATGATTCATGCCGCCGCAGCCCGGATATGTGTTGTACTTTTCCCAAATAGGGCGCAAATGCTCGGGAAAATCCTCGGGTGCAACTGCAATTTTTACATGCTCGTTTATGCCACGAATCCACGCACCTCCGAGTGCGCTGTTCTTGTTGACATATTTCGGCATGTCGTTGAAATACTTCCGCAAGGTTTTACCAATCGGCACATAGCCGCAGATGATTCCGTCCTCGCGCGCAACAGGCGGTGGCGTAAACTTGAACTCGGGATAATGCACAAATCCCCAATCGTCGAAGTTCATGTAACCTATCGTTTCGCGCTTTTTGTCATTAATTGCGAGCTTATCGGTGTGAAGGTTGTTGATGTATTTTTCCATCAACGGAGATAAAATTGTTTTGCTTGTGTCCAACATAGCTGCCTCCTGTGGGCATTATATTTTTAGGTTGATTCCTTTGTTTGCGAATATTTGTGCGGCTTCGGCGATGTCTGCGTCGGTTGGAATCGCAAATTCGCGATAGTCAGCGCCTAGCGCGATGTATTTGCTGTTGCCTAGCGTGTGGTAAGGGATAAGCTGCACTTGCTGCGGCGCGATTTCTGCTACTATGTCTGCAATCGACGATAACTCGCCACCGTTCACTTCCTTTATAAAGGGTATGCGTATGTGAATTTGCTTGCCTGCCGCCTTGAGTTTGCGCAGGTTTTCGAGGATTAGCTCGTTGCCTACGCCTGTGTATTGCTTGTGCAGGTCGCTGTCGGCAAGCTTGATGTCGTATAGGAACAGGTCGGTGCAGTCGAGGATTTTCTCGAAGCTGCTGTAGGGCAGGTTTCCGGCGGTGTCTACCGCTGTATGTACGCCCATGCCCTTGCAGCGTTGCAGTAGCTCATGTAAAAAGTCAAGCTGTAGCATAGCTTCTCCGCCTGAAAATGTGACGCCGCCGCTGTCGCCGTAATAGGGACGTTGCTCCTCCACTATGCGGCAGATGTAGTCGACGGTGACTTCCTCACCCGCCACAACTAAAGCTTCGGCATAACACGTGTCTGCGCACTTCAAGCACGACACGCACTTGTCCCTATCAATCCCACCCGTTGCAGGATTCACCGCGCCATTCGGGCAAACACTCACGCATTTGCCGCACCCAATACACTTCTCCCCATAAAACATCACCTGCGGCTTAACACTCAAGCTTTCGGGATTGTGACACCATTTGCAGCGCAGATTGCACCCCTTGAAAAACACCACAGTCCGCGTTCCGGGACCGTCGTATATAGAAAAATGTTGTATATTAAAACATATACCACTCATATACCCACCTGATTTTGTTTGATTTAAATAAAGTATACAAGAAAAATCGGAAATATGCAAGCGTTATTTTTATGAAACATTAACCAATTTATCGTACAGTGAAGGCTTGCTTTTTAGCTATTTGTATAATATAATATACAAGCCAGAACAAATCAGAAAGCAAATCATGTGCAGATACATCAGAGAAATTTTAATCTGATATATCACTGATATACAAAGGGGGATAAAGGCATGGAGAATATACTCGCGCAAAATAAGCAAAGTTGGGATAATATGGCAGACGAGTGGTTCGGCACGACTGCGCTGCCGACTTACGGCTGCTACATTCCGACCGAGGACAAGCTGCACCTATTCGGCGACGTAAGCGGAAAGCGCGTGCTCGACATAGGCTGCGGCAGCGGACACTCGCTAAAGTGGCACGGCGACAATGGCGCAGCGGAGCTGTGGGGACTGGATGTGTCGTCGCGGCAAATCGAAAACGCCGGACGCTACCTAAAAGAATCCGGCTACTCCCCCATACTCGTCAACGCGCCGATGGAGCGCGAATACGGCATACCCAAGGGCTACTTCGACATAGCCTACTCCATCTACGCAATAGGCTGGACGACCGACCTCGCAGCAACCTTCGCACTCGTTTCTTCCTATTTAAAGCAAGGCGGAATCTTCATCTTCAGCTGGGACCACCCCTTCATGCACGCTGTAGAAGCACGCGATAACCAACTAATTTTCTGCGGCAACTACAACATCGACGAAACCTTCACCTTCGAGAAAGGCGGCAATCCCGTCACCGTATTCAATCGCAAGCTGTCAACCTACGTCAATACTCTCGCGCAATCAGGCTTCTGCGTCGAACAAATCGTCGAGCAAACCGACGCGGCGACAATGGCAGCCGAACACGACTTCGCGGAAAAATACTACTCCCCCTACAAAGCCAAATTCTTCCCACAATCCTTCATAGTCAAAGCGAGGAAACTATAGTGCATACACACATCGACATAAAAGGCGCGATAATCCACAACCTAAAAGGCGTGGACGTGACAATCCCACGCGACGCGCTCACGGTTATCACAGGAGTTTCGGGCAGCGGCAAATCCTCCCTCGCCTTCGATACGCTGTACGAGGAAGGCAAACGCCGCTACCTAATGTTCTCCGGCACGCAGTTTATGGTCGACAGCGTACCCACTTTCGAGAGCATAAACGGATTGTCGCCGACAGTTGCGGTGGAGCAGCGCATTATTCGGCAGTCGAATCCGCGCTCCACCGTAGGCACACGCACCAAGATAAACAATATGCTCGCCGCGCTTTTCGCAAGCTTCGGCAAGCGCTACCCTATGCACGACGACGGACTTCCGCTGTCCATGGAAATGTTCATGCGCAACTCACCCAAGGGCATGTGCGTCAAATGCCTAGGCAACGGAATGATGAAAAAGCTGGACGAGGAGCGCATTTTCGAGGATGGTTCACAAAAGCTGTACCAACCCTACAAGCTCGACCTAGGCTATCGCGGCAGCACACGCAAAATGCTCGACGCCTACTGCAACGAACACAAGCTCGACATAAACCAATCTGTGTCAGAATTAACCGATGAGCAGCGCGACATACTAATCTACGGCGGGCGCGGCTTCATGGGCTACATTCCGTGGATTATGCAAATCATCAACGGTGCGTTTTCCTCCTCAGGCAGACTTGCGTATTTGCTAGGACAAAGCGGCCACTTCCGCGTAGGCCCATGCACGAGATGCCACGGCTCGGGCATGAACGAATACGCCGCGACAACCACAGTTGCAGGCAAAACAATCACGCAGCTAAACGATATGTACATCAGGGACTTGCTCGAATTTCTGCGCAACGCTGACATAAAACAATCTCCGCTGCTAAAGGAAATAATTGTAAAGCTCGACTGCATGGTTGACGTAGGGCTGCACCACCTCGCACTATCGCGTCCCGTACCCACACTATCCGGCGGAGAAATACAGCGACTATTCCTCGCATCCTACATTATCGCTGAAATGGACGGCATAATCTTCATCTTCGACGAGCCGACAATCGGGCTGCACGAAGTCGAAAAGCACAAACTCATCTCAATCCTGCAAAACCTTATAAAACGCGGCAACACAGTAATCGCAGTCGAGCATGACGAAAACTTCATGCGCATCGCCGATTACATCATCGATCTGGGCCCCGACGCAGGCATATACGGCGGCGAACGCATTTTTCAAGGCAGCTACGCCGATTTCCTCAAATGCACAACCTCGCGCACCGCGCCCTACCTCGTAAGCAAACGCGAGTGCAAACAAAGCTATAAACCTATAGACCCACGCAAACAGCTCACAATCCAAAACGCACACCTGCACAACCTCCGCAACGTGACGGCGGAAATTCCGCTCGGGCTTATGGTAGGCGTCGCAGGAGTTTCAGGCAGCGGCAAATCCAGCCTAATCTCCGACACCCTAGTGCCCGAACTAAAGCAACTGCTTAAATCCAAGTGCGTGGTAGACGAGGACGCACTCGGCGAATACTCGCCCACCGGCGCAAAGCTGCTCGGCGTGGAGCACATAGGCAAATGCGTAATCATCGACCAAAAGCCAATCGGGCGCACGCGCACATCATGCCCTGCGACATACACAGGCGTGATGGACAAAATCCGCACCCTCTACGCCAAGTACAGCGGCAAAGACATGGGGCTTTTCTCCATCAACGCAAAAGGCCGCTGCCGACGCTGCAAAGGCGACGGCGAGATACACTACCACGTAGGCTACGGCAACTTCATCGACATGGAATGCGAGGACTGCGGCGGCACAGGCTTCATCGAGGAAGCAATCGCGGTAGAGCTGGACGGCAAAAACATACGCGACGTGCTGCACATGACAGTCGACGAAGCCGCAGATTTTTTCTGCGGCAAAAGCAAATCCGTCGCCGACATGCTGTCGA
Organism: uncultured Eubacteriales bacterium; assembly: GCA_964479875.1. Lineage (GTDB taxonomy): Bacteria > Bacillota > Clostridia > Monoglobales > CAYZNM01 > CAYZNM01. The sequence goes on along the minus strand of CAYZNM010000007.1, from coordinate 53,953 downwards.
CCCTGCGCCGCGTAGGCATGGGCTACATCACCCTAGGGCAAAAAACCACCACAATCTCCGGCGGCGAAAGCCAACGCATTAAGCTTGCCAAAGAGTTGTCCAAAGCAAATCAACGCGGCGACACCCTCTACATCATGGACGAGCCAACGACCGGACTATCCTTCCACGACACACACAAACTAATGAAGCTCATGCAAGAGCTAGTCGACAACGGAAACAGCGTAATCGTCACCGAACACGACCCCTACATCCTATCCAACTGCGACTACATCATCGAGTTAGGCGTAGGCGGCGGCAGCGACGGGGGCAACATAATTGCCACAGGAACTCCTGCTGCGCTAAAGCAAAATTCCCAATCCATCATCGGGGGCTACCTATTATGAACGACCTAATATACGCCGTAGACGAAATCGTGCTGCAAAATCGTTACCCAAAGCTCAACAGCGTGCTGCTGTATCGCGACGGCGAGCTTCTTCTGGAGCGATACTACAACGGCTTCACGCGCGACAGCCGCAACAACATCAAGTCGATATGGAAAAGCATACTCTCCCTCTGCCTAGGCATTTGCATAGACAAAGGCATAGTCGGTAGCGTCGACGACCCAATATGCAGGTACTTGCCCGAATTTGCCAAGGGGGATAGCCCACTGCACAAGCGCATAACCATACGCCACTTGCTCACGATGAGTAGCGGCATTTATTGGAACGGAGGCGTGCATTACCATTGCCCAATGCTGGAGCAATTGTTTCGCTGCAACGATTGGCTTGCGTTTTTGGCAGACATTCCTATGCGTGACACTCCAGGCAGCAAGTATGTGTATAAGGAATTTGACGTGATACTTCTGTCTGCGTTAATCTCAAAGGCAGCAGGAATGTGTACCTACAACTTTTGCGACGCGCACCTGTACAAGCCCCTCGACATACGCAGCGGCAAATGGGCACAAAGCCGCTGCGGCATAGACTACACCATTTCGCCGCGCAACCAAGCAATCGAGGCGCAGTCCGACCTATCCGCATTCGACCTAGCCAAAATCGGACAACTACTACTAGACGGCGGCACATACAACGGACAACGCATAGTTTCACAAGATTATGTAAACCAAGCCACATCGCCGTCGCAAGCGAGCAACGGCTACGGCTACCTATTCTGGTTATACGACTTCGGGTACAGTTGCAAAGGTATCGGTGGACAAGATATAAACATCGTGCCGAACAAACGAATCATCAACGTAATTCAAGCCACAGTCGGAAATAAAGATAAACGCTATGACGACATCTTCTTCCGCTTGCTAGAACTAATTTCGGATTAATTTGCGTTTCCTGCGCCGCAATGGTATAATATGTATGGGGGTGATGAAAATGGATTTAAACAACATTTCGCCGTACATACGCATAGCGTGGGACAGCAAGCTCATAATCGCCGAGCCAATCTACACCCGCGTAATCTTCGACTATGAGATAATCTACATACAGGACGGCAGCGCGACAATCACCTTCGAGGACAGGGTGTACAACGCCGCCCCCGGCGACATATTTTTTGTGCGCCCAAAAATGCCGCACTCCATCTTTCCGCACCCAATCACAGGGCTTCACCAGCCGCACATACATTTCGACTTATTTTATCAAGATAACAGCCACGACGTGCTAGTATCCTTCTTCCCCATTGAATCAATGTCAGATGAGGAAAAACAGCTCTTCCGCGACGACATTTGCGATTCGCCGCCCTTCGACCTGCCTGACAAATTAACCGTAAGCAACATAGGCCATTTCGAGGAGCTGATATACGACGTAATAAACGAATACGAGCTTAAAGCCCCGTTTTATGAGCTTGCGCTAAAGGCAAAATTCCTGCGCCTGCTTGCTTACATCTTGCAAGAGCATAAGCGAAACACAGCCCCGCACCCGCATCACGACCAAAAAATCATCGAAAAAGTGCGCAACTACATCCGCCGAAACGTACGCACACAAATCACCCTCGACGAACTCGCAGCAAAATTCAACATCAGCAAATACCACCTCTCACGCCTTTTCAAAAACGCGTACGGCGTAACCCCAATCCACTACCATCACATGGTGCGAATTGAAAGCATAAAAAAGGTCATACTCAACACAAACAGTAGCCTAACGACAATCGCCGAGCAATTCGGCTTCGAGAGCGTGAACGTTTTCAGCCGCGCCTTCCGCAAGGCCGAAGGAATACCGCCGTCGCACCTACGCGCGCGCCGAATCGGCGACAATTGACTTGAGTTAAATAAAATAAGAGGTGAGAATGAACCAAAAAACATATGAATTTGAAGCCATAATCCAAAAAGTACCGGACATAGACGGAGCCTATATCAATTTCCCCTACGATGTGCGCGCGGAATTTGGCAAAGGACGCGTAAAGGTTCACGCAACCTTCGACGGCGAACCGTACGACGGAAGCCTTGTCAAAATGAAAACGCCCTGCCATATCCTAGGCATACAAAAAGCAATCCGTGCAAAAATCGGCAAACAGCCTGGAGATACTGTCGCCGTTACAATAAAGGAGCGGGAGTGACAGCAAATTGCAATAACAGATTATCGAGCCGCTATTCTTTCTACGGAATTAACCTTGTCTATTAATTCCGCGACTTTGTGTTGCAAATTATCGTATTCGCCGTTGTTGTCCTCGTACAGCTTCAGCATGTCGACCCAATAGCCATAGTAGGGCTTGTCTGCGATTTCCGCGAGGAAGCCTTCTTTGAATTTGCCGTAATCGCTATGATTTCCTTTTTGCAGCATGGTGTTGACTTCCTTGATAATACGCAGCGTTGCATCTGCTTCGCGCTTCTCGGATATTGCTTGCAATAGCTCGTTGCTTGGCTTACGCTCTGCGTTGTCGAGCAAGCCTAGCGTTTGCAAGAAAATATGCGACATAATCGTATGCCCTAGCGATTCCGGATGAATCCTGTCGCTGCCTATAACTGTGAAGTAGGGATTCACTGCCTGCGCGGTCTTGTTATACTGCGTCATTGCAGCCCAAAAATCCACAACAGGGCAGCCTTTTTCCGCCGCGATTTCGCGCACTATTTCAGCATAGCAGCCGAGCGTCTTATTGCGGCCGACGTCGCACTGCGCTTGCAGCATTGCGCTGTCATCATAAGGCGTCGGCGTGCATAGTATTAGTTCTGCGCCTGTTTGCTCCAGCATTTGCAAAAGCCGCGACATATCATCCCTATACTTCTGCAACAATTCCTGCGCCGGCATAAAACCGCTCTCGGAATAATCCGCAGCACCTGAATCGTTCATGCCGAGCATCACAACAGCCTGCTGCGGCTTGCACGGAACAACGTCCCTGTCGAACCTTTCGATTACGTTTTGCACAGTATCGCCCGAGATTCCGCAATTGTAAAACTCAATGCGCCTGTCGGCGAATTTCCTCAGAAGGTATCCCCAAATATTGCTGATAAACTCGCCGTTCGCTGTTATGCTGTCGCCAACCCAGCATATACGTTCCATTATATTAAATTGCATAATAACCCCCTTGTTGTTTTTATCTATTATATCACAAGAGGTGTATTTTTTCAACGCAGCCTATGCTGCTGACAAATCCCTTTTCTCGAAGCTGTGAAATGCAGCGTATAACAGTATCGCAGACAGCGCAGCGCATATAATCGCGTACACAGCGTCAAAATTGCTTGCAAGCAAATCTGCGGCGGCGAAGTATTTCAGCGGCGACAGTAGTCTTAGCAAGCCGCCGTTTTCCAACATATCGAAGACAATCCCCATAACAAACGCGAAGGATAGACATATGTTAGCGTAAAATGAGCCTTTCTCCGCACGCTTTGACACTGCCGATAAAAAGGCAGACAATGTAAAAAACAACAGCATGATGAAGAACAGCGAAAGCGCAAACAACGCCATTTCCCCATTGATGTTCTCATCAAGTCCAAGCGACGCCGTGGCTGCAATCGAGAACAAATAGTCAAGCACGCAAAACAGGAGCAAGTAGATAAACGCAGCGGCAAGCTTAATCGACAGGATATAGCTGCGAGTGCGCGGCTTTGTGAACACAAACTCGTACGTTTTATCGGAAGCTTCGCGGCTCACAGCGTTTCCGCCGAGATATACAGCGTAAACCGCGCCGCACAGCAGTGCAAAGTACGCAAGTACAGCGTAATAGCCGCCCAACGTTTCAATATTAATCCCCACTATGCCGAGGAAGGCTTGCACTATTCGCGGAAACTGCTCGATGATTTCGCCTACGGTCGCTCCCCCTGCTTCTATGCCTGTATACTTTATCATGCCTGCGAATACAAGCACGAACAACGCAATCGTCCACAGCAGAAATGGCTTCACTCCTGCCCTTAGCTCTCTTTTTAAAATATTCATGCGCTCACCTCCCTATACAGCGTGCGCGTCGCTTTTGCAAAAGCGCACGAATGCCGCCGCGACACACGCTATTGCAATTACCGCGCCCGTTAACGCGTACTGCCACTCGTATGCACCGCTGGCGAACAACGCGGTCGGCTCAAAGTATTTGAGCGGCGCGATAAATCGTATCGCTTCTTCTTCAAATATATTGTTGAGCGCTGTCAGTATGAATCCTGCGAAGCCGAATGCCGTCGCAACTCCCGATACCGAGCGCACCCTTTTCGCGAATACTGCGAAAAATACGCCTGCCGCGTAAAATACAAGCTGCGTCAGCAACAGCGACAGCGATGCCATAAACATAGTCGCGCCGCCCTCATCGTTGGATGCTCCTATTGCCATCGACGCGATTACATAAAATACATTGGCAACAACCAGAATCGCCAATCCCGACAATAGCTTTGCCGAAAATATCGCCTCACGCGACATAGGCTTAGTCAGCAAAAAGTCCGCGCACTTCACACGCTTCTCTCGTGCAAACGAGGATAGTCCAAGCGACGTTGCCATTATCGCACCAAGCAAGCTAAAATAGCTAAAGCCGAAGCCGTAGAATCCGCCGAAGCTGAACATACTCGAAATCTCAAGGTTGAATGCCGCCGCAAATTCAGGCGGAAATCCCTCTATCACGCGCAGCACATCGTCCACGCTCTCGCTGAAAAACGGATACACGCCGCCCATAAACGCAATCAGCGCGGCAATCAATAGTACAGTCCATGCAGCAGAGCCTTTCAGCCCCGCTTTCAACTCAAACTTAAAAATATTCATGCGCCGCCCCCTTAGCTGTAGTAGTGCATGAAGATTTCTTCAAGCGGCGGCTCGGTGATGTCTACGTTTGAAATTGTGTGCTTTGCGATTTCACGCAGCAGCAGATTGCAGTCGCCTTTGAAGATGAAGCTTACGCTGCCACCGTTTATTTCTACATTCGCCGCGCCGTTTACGCTAAAGGCAGAAAGAGGCTGTGCGGTGGTGAAGCTTACCTTTTTGTAGGCGTTTTGTTGTAGGTCGGCTATTTTTTGCGTGCTTACGATTTTGCCTTCCTTTATGATTGCCACTCTGTCGCATATGCGCTGCACTTCACTTAGTATGTGCGACGAGAACAGGACGGTTGCGCCGCGATTGTTTTCGGCTTTGATTATGTCGAAGAAGGTGCGTTGGATTAGTGGGTCCAAGCCGCTTGTGGGTTCGTCTAGGATAATCAGGCGTGGGCTGTGCAATAGCCCCTGCACTATGCCTACTTTCTTTTTGTTACCTAGGCTCATGTCCTCGATTTTCTTGTTGAGGTCAAGCTCCAGTGCGGCGGCAAGCTCTTTGATTCGCTTTGAGCAGTCTTTGTTGTAGAAGCTCGCGGAATAGTTGAGCAGGTCTATGGCCTTCATGTTGTCGTAGTAGAATACCTCACTCGGGAGATAGCCTACGTCGCGGAGGATTCGCACACGCTCGGCGTGACAATCCAAGCCGAACACGCGTGCCTCGCCGCTTGTTTTGTAGATTAGGGACAGCAGCGTGCGGATTGTAGTGGATTTGCCTGCGCCGTTTGGTCCGATGAAGCCGAAGATTTCGCCTTCGTTTACAACCATGTCGACGTCGACTATTCCTCTTGCGCTGCCGTAGCTTTTGGTTAGTTTCTTGGTTTCGATTACAGCTTTCATATTAATCTCCTTGCGGCGCGAACTTGTATACGTACACCCCTATTGCGTCGCGGAAAAATTCAGGGCAGTTGCTGGCAATTTTTTCGTAGTATGCACGAAAACGTGGGTCGTCGCAATACATCTGCGCAAGCCCGAGGTGCGCTTCGCCGCTGTACATACCATCGGGCCACATCAGTTGCAGCCACTGTGCATGAAGCTCGCAAGCACGCTGTGCAAGCTCGCCGTTGTGGTCGCCTTGCTCGAACGCTGCTTTTAGCGCGGCGAAGTATTCGCCGGACAAGCGTTCGCTTTCAGCAAATTGCTCCGGCGACATTCCCATGAATTTTTTGTTGGACGCGTCCACAGTATCGCTGCCGTATTTTTCGCGAATCTCGCTGCCGTATTGCTGCTCGTTTTGGTCTAGCATTTGTTGTTTTATTTGATTTAAGTCGTTGTTTTTCATTTTGATAGCCCTTTGTTAAATTATATAGTCAATCACGTTTCATTCCGATACATCAGAAGTGCGACGAATGCCGATGGAATCAAGGAAACGTGATTGACTAGCAGATTGTTTTAAAGTTGTTTCACTATACAGGTAAGCGTTTGCGTTTGAATATGATTATTCCTGCCGCGAACAATACGACGATGATTGCTAGGTAGATTATGTTAACTACCAATGTGCTTTCGCCTGCCACTACCTTCATCGGGTCATACCAACCGAATATTGAAATCTTCTTCAAAATCTCCGAGTCGGCAGACGCTCCGCCGAGCATATTCAGCAGCAGGAACGCAATCGGTACGCCTGCGCCGAATCCCATCGAATACTTCGCGTCGTTGAATACGCAGGAGAAAAAGAATGTAATCGACATCACCACGAGGTTCACGAGTACGATTGTCACGTTCAATCGGAAGAACGCCCACACGTCTAAATCATCGGGATACATCGACTTGCCGATAAGCGTGTTTATTGCAAACAGCGCAGCGAGTATCGCAACAAGCGACACTGCGGCGTATATCGCCTTAGTCGTCACAATTTTCCCGCGCGAATTGGGCGTCGCAAGCAGGCACGCAATCGAGCCGGAATCCACAGTGCGTGCGACAAGCCTGTTGCCCAATATAATCGAGTACACCATCGGGAAGCCGATCATCAGCAGCCCATAAAGCCAACTCGCCAGATACCCTGTCATGTCATAGAACGCCTCGGCAAAGCCGAACGCGCTCATAAATTCGGGAGGGAAAAGCTCGAACATCTGCATAAGCTTTTCTGTGTCCTCGGGATTGTACATCGAAATCATCACGCCCGAATACATGGTAAGCACACCGAAAAAGATTAGGGCAAGCGTCCAATTCTTCTTGAGGGTGTTTTTGAAAAGTGCAAGGCTCATTGTTTCCCCTCCTTTTTGTAGTAGTGCATGAATACATCCTCGAGCGTTTGTGCCTTTGCGTCAAGGCTGCTCACGGTGAAGCTGCCTAGGGCTTTGACGAATTTATCGGTGCTGTCGCCTTTGATGTACACCTCTATGCTGTCGCCGTTGCGAGTTATCTCGAAGCCTTGGGCAGTGAACGCTTTTGCGGCAGCTTCTGCTTCGTGCGTTTTTACGATGAAGCCTTTGCGCTGCGAGCTTTTTAGCGTTGCTATGTCGGATTGAGCGACGATTCGCCCTTCCTTTATGATGAGCACGTTGTCGCAGGTGCGTTCGATTTCCTCGAAGATGTGGCTTGACATTAGGATTGTTTTGCCCCTTTTCTTCTCTTCGAGGATTAGCTCTATGAATCGGTTTTGCATAAGTGGATCTAGTCCGCTTGTGGGTTCGTCTAGGATAAGTACGTCGGGATTGTGCATGAACGCGGCGACAATGCCAAGCTTTTGCTTCATACCTTTGGAGAACTTTTTCACGCCGCCCTTGGGCGAAAACTCGAACATGTCAATCAATTGCTTTTGCCGCGTTGTGTCCTTGTTTCCGCGAAGCTCCATTATGAATTTTAGATATTCGTCGCCGTTCATGCCTTCGGTGAAGGCAATTTCGCCAGGGATATAGCCTAGGGTGCGCTGGATTTCTGGTGCGTCGCCGAAGCAATCGCGCCCTCCTATTGTGCAGCTTCCGCTTTCAGGCTGCATGAATCCCATGAGTTGGCGTATGGTTGTAGTTTTCCCTGCGCCGTTAGGTCCGAGATAGCCTGCGACTTCGCCCTTGCCAACTTTAAAGTTTAACCCAAACACGCCCTTGCCGCTTGAATATTTCAGCGTGAGGTTCTTTGCCTCAATCATATGGCCTCCTATTTATTCTTAAACTTGACAGCGGTGCCGTACGCCATAACCTCCGCCGCGCCTGCCATAATTGAAGCGGAAGCGTAGCGTATGTTCACGATTGCGTCCGCGCCGAGGCTTTCAGCTTCGGCAACCATGCGCTTTGTCGCAAGGGCGCGAGCTGTGTTCATCATGTCGTTGTAGGCCGTAAGCTCGCCCCCGACAAGTGTTTTAAAGCCTTGCGTAATGTCGCGGCCTATGTTTTTGCTTTGAATCGTGCCGCCCTTAACTAAGCCTAACATCTCCAATTCCTTGCCTGTGATGTAATCAGTATTTACTAAGATCATCTTCTTCTCCGCTCCTTATCTCGTTTATTCGCTGCACCAATACATAAATCCCCAATCCGATAAACACAAGCGGCACAATCACAGCCGCCGCCTTGCCCCACCACGGCGACACGAACTCAAGACCGAGCCACGCAATCGAGGCATACCACGCCACAACAACAGCAATAATCGCAATAGGCGCAATCAGCTTCCCAATATGCTTGCTCATCTTACGCCCTCCTTCCATTCATAAACCGATTCGGTTTATATCAGTATAGCACATCACAATGCGATAGTCAACAAATTTATTGTCAAAAATAAATAAATATGCTATAATAATTCTTACATTATTTTAAGGATTATTATATGAAAAAATACCTATCTTTTTTTCGGCTTAGGTTTATTCACAGCCTTGCATATCGCAGCGCGGCGGCGGCAGGGATTGTGACGCAGTTTGCGTGGGGCTTTATGAATTTGCTGATGTACCGCGCATTTTATGCGGAAAATGCAGCAAGCTTTCCTATGGAATTTGACGCGCTCAGCAATTACATTTGGTTGCAGCAGGCGTTTCTTGCGCTGTTTATGGCTTGGTATTTCGACGGTGAGATATTGGAGGGAATCAGCAGCGGCAATGTGTGCTACGAGCTTTGCCGGCCTTGTGACATTTATACGATGTGGTACGCGAAGAATGCGGCGGTTAGGCTTGCACGCGCAGTGCTGCGCTGTATGCCGATTCTGCTTGTTGCGATATTGCTGCCGCAGCCGCTCGGGTTAACTGCACCGCGCGATATTGGAGCGGCGGCGATGTTTACACTGTCGCTGTTGCTTGGATTTTCGGTTATGGTGTCGTACAGTATGGTAATTTATGGTACGGTGTTTTACACGATTTCGTCGCTGGGTGTGCGGATTCTGTCTGTTTCAATTGTGGAATTTCTCGCAGGGGCGATTATTCCTCTGCCGTTTTTCCCTGAAGGTGTGCGGCGTGTGGTGGAACTGCTGCCGTTTGCTTCTATGCAGAATGCGCCGTTTATGATTTACAGCGGGAGCTTGGCAGGGGAGGCCGCGCTTCGTGCGATAGCTACGCAAGCCGTGTGGCTGATTGCGCTGTATGTCGCAGGCAAGCTTTTGATGAAGAGAGCGCTAAAGCGCGTCGTGATACAAGGAGGCTAATTGAAAACAGTCGGCATTGTCGCAGAGTACAACCCATTCCACAACGGGCACGCCTACCACTTATCGCAGGCGCGGCAGGGCTTCGACTGCGTTGTCGCAGTGATGAGCGGCGCACTTGTGCAGCGCGGCGACGTCGCAATATGCGATAAATGGAGCCGCGCAAAGATGGCACTTATGGGCGGCGCGGATTTGGTGCTGGAGCTGCCGTACATCTATTGCGGACAAGCGGCGCGATATTTCGCGCGCGGAGCAGTCGCGCTGCTAAACGCAGTCGGCGTAGATTGCATATGCTGCGGCGCGGAGGACGATGACATTGGAAAGCTGCAAAATGCATACAAGCTTGTGCAGACCGAAACCCCCGGCGCAGTCAAAGAAGCTCTCGCAACAGGCGGAAGCTACGCCAAAGCCTACGCGGCAATGCTGCAAAGCGGCGGCTTCGACTGCACGCCCAACAACATACTCGCTCTCGAATACTACAACGCCATTCAAGCAATCAATCCCTCGATAGAACTACGCCTAATAAAGCGCAACGGCGCAGCACACGACCAAGCAGATTCACTCACAGGCGAAAACATTGCCTCCGCGTCATACATTCGCGCGCAAATGCTTGCAGGCGAAAACGTCTCAGCATACCTACCTCAACACTGTTCGCAAATTATCGCAGACCTAACATCGCAAGGCAATTGCCCCCTCGACATCTCCTCGCTCGACAACGCAATCCTGCTAAAACTACGCACCGAACCGATACACGACCTAGAGCAAATCGCCGACGTAACCGAAGGCCTACAGCACAGACTAAAAGCCGCCGCCGCTAAAGCCACAAGCTTCCGCGACCTTGCGGCACTAGTGAAAACAAAGCGGTACACCCTCTCGCGAATACGCCGCGTTATCCTAAACGCAACGCTCGGCGTAACCGCCGCAGACCTGGCCGCGCCGCCGTCATATATTCGCGTACTAGGTGCGAACGCAATCGGGCGGCAAAAGCTATCGGCAATCGACACGCTGCCTATCGTCACAAAAGCCGCACGCGCAGGGCTAAACTCGCGCGCATGGCAGCTCGACATTCTCGCGCAGGATTTATCCGCGCTGTGCGCCCCCGATAAATCGCGTCGTATAGCAGGCCAAGACTTCTTGCAATCGCCTATCATAATCACATAAACTCGGAGGAAACTATGGCAATTTCAGAAATAGTTGTATGTCAAGCACCCTTCACTCTGGAAGCGGAATTTGATTTAAACTTCCTGCGGCAGATAAAGGAGAGCGGCGCAACCTCGGTGCAAATTTACACCTTTTGGAAGGATTTTGAACCGAATCAGCGCGGCGTGTTTGATTGGGAATACATGGACAAGCACGTTCGGCTTATCAAGGAAGCAGGCTTGAAGTATGTGCCGTTTATCTTGATTGGGCCAAAGTATGCCGCGCCGACGTGGTGGCTTGAGAATCCGCGGCATAAGGGGCTTGTTTGCCTTGAGCATCGCAAGGAATCGCCGATTGAATCAATATGGAATCCTGAAATACGCGTGGAAATTGACCGCGTGCTGCAAGCATTCGCGGAGCATTATCTGCCGTGGGACGTGCTTGAATCCGTGCAGCCGGGAATATGCGGCGACTACGGCGAATCCATCATGCCTGTAATCGGAAACTGGGCGGGCGACTATCACACGCACAACGGCTATTGGTGCGGCGGCGATGACGCGGCGGCCTCTTTCCGCGGCTACCTCGCGGACAAATACTGCTGCGTGTGCACGCTAAACGAAGCATGGCGCACCGCGCACACTTCCATTGAGCAAGTAAGCCCATTCCTGCCGCACAAAGCTCCGTCGCGCACTGCGTTGTTCGACATGCTCGAGTGGTATAAATCCTCCATGACAGAGTTCGTCGACTTTTGGATGAAAACCACGCGCAAGCACTTCCCCGATACCTCCATCTACATGTGTACAGGCGGAAACGAAGAGCCTGAACACGCGTCCAACTTCAGCGAGCAAGCAAGAGTATGCGGCAAATACAACGGCGGCATACGCCTCACCAACGAAGGCAACCGCTTCTTCGAGAACTTCTTCTACACCTCCTACACACACTCCGCGTGCGAATACTATGGCGCATACCTAGGGCTTGAGCCTGTAGGGCCACAAACGCCCGAAGGCGTTGCTGCACGTATGTTCGGCTCGGCAGTTTACGGCAACAAGCAGATGATGTACTACTACGACAACATCTACTCCCGCCCAAAGACTGCCGCCGACTCAATCTACAACGCCTGCACCGAAACCTTCATCAAATACCTGCCGCTGCTCAACGAATCAAAAACCGAGTGCGACACAGCATTCTTCTGGCCGTGCATGGTAGGCGCGTTAGGCAGAGGCATACCATTTGAAATGCAGGAAATCGTCACCTACATCCGCAAGCGCACAACAATCATGCCAATCAACGACTATATGATTGCCGACGGCGCACTTGACCGATACAAGCTGCTCATCATCCCAATGGAAGTCTTCACGCACAAAGACGTGGCGCTGAAAATCGCAGAGTGGGTAAAAAACGGCGGCAAGGTTTTCGCAGTAGGGCAGCTTAAAGACATCGAACTAGAGGACATAGCCGAGTTCAACGAGCTGTTCGGCATAATGCCATACTCCGAGCTAGGCATAGGCAACGGAACACAAAACATAGTCCGCACCGACACATTCCTGGGCTTCAAGCAAATCGGCAGCTACACAACAGCACGCGGCTGGCTCTACCTCCACGACGACACAACAATCCTGGCAAACGCCGACTACAACGGAAGCAACTATTCCGGCACACGCACGCTCGAATGCGCCTCCGCATTCATGCGCGAGCACAATAACGGCGGCGCGGCAATCTTCTACAACGGCCCGCTGCACTTCGAGTACGACGCACAAGATATATTCGCGCAGCCGCCCATATTCCCCACGCTACTATCCGACATCCTAACAAAATACACCTCCGCAAAAGAGCTAAACACACAAGAAGGCGAGGATGTACGCGGCTACATTCAAGGCAAGCTATACGCCCTGCACCCCAACGGAAGCATAGAACAAAAATAAAATCTGCCCCCCAACGCCATCAATATAGTCAATCGCGTTTCAATCAATTATAGCAGAACTACCACAAATGCAGCTAGAATCAAAGAAACGCGATTGACTAGCAGATAGTTTTAAAGTTGTTTTACTATAATAATTGCATAATAAAGGCATAGCTTGTATATATTATTAATAAAACAGTTGGGGGAAGATTAATGAACAACATATACAAGTATATGCTAATCGTATGCTTGGCAGGAGCAGTTGTCTTTTTTGTGGCCAAGCCTAATGTGCTGCCCGCTATGTCATCAGGCGTAAGCACGGAAACAGTAAAACAGGTGCAGCAAAAGCTGAACGAGCTGGGATATGACGCAGGAACTCCCGATGGCGTAGCAGGCGCAAAAACAAGGGAAGCCGTAACCGCGTTCCAACGCGACAAAGGCTTAACCGCCGACGGAATCATCGGCAAGCAAACGCTAAACGCCCTAGGCATAGGCACAGGTGAGCCCGCCCAAAACTACACCGAAGCCGAAATTGACCTGCTCACACGCATAATAAACGGAGAAGCACGCGGCGAATCCTTCGAGGGACAAGTTGCCGTAGGCGCAGTAGTGTTAAACCGAGTAGCCTCACCGTCATTCCCTGATACTATCGAAGGCGTAATATATCAGCCCGACGCATTCACAGCCGTAACGGACAAGCAGATCGAAGCCGAAATCTACGAATCCGCACGCCGCGCAGCAATCGCAGCCTTAAACGGACAAGACCCCACAGGCGGAGCAGTTTACTACTACAATCCTGCGAAAACTACCAACAAATGGATATACTCCCGCCCTGTAATCACACGCATACAAAATCATGTATTCGCAATGTAGCACAATGTGTAGGGGCGGATATCATCCGCCCACCCCTTGCATTAGGCATATATGTATGCTATAATATAATCAAATCACAGCTGACAGCTGTCGGATTGTCCGACAGCTTTTTGTTGTATACATAAGCCTGCAAAGAGAGGAACATCATGATTTACATCTGCATGGTAATGATTACCTTAGGCGTACTAATAATGGGCTACAGCATTTACGCTTACTACAAAACCCTAGCATACATGCGCGAGCAAACATACGACAAATCCGTATTCAACCAATGGATATACGGCGCATCATTTATAATGATGATATTTTTCCTCATCGGCTACATCGCGGTCGGGGGCATGTTCATCAGCAGCCACTACGAGCCCTACTACATCGTGATTGCCATAATATTCTTCTTCGGCGCAATCTTCGTGCTGTGCATGGTTAATGTGCAGACAATCATGTCCGAGACAATAACAAACAAAACGGCAGAAACAATAAAATCCATGGTAAGCGCAATGGAAGCAAAGGACATCTACACAAAAGGTCACTCCGAGCATGTCCGCAACCTTTCAGTTCTCATATACCACCACATGCCAACATCAATGCGCCGCAACATCAACATAGTAAAGCTAGCCGACGCCGCAATCCTGCACGACATAGGCAAAATCGGTATACCCGACGAAATCTTAAACAAAGCAGGCAAGCTCTCCCCCGAAGAATACGAAATCATAAAACGCCACCCGAAAAACGGCAAAGCAATCCTAGAAAACACCTGCTACCGCGACATCTGCGACTGGATTTTATACCACCACGAGCGCGTAGATGGCCGCGGCTACTACAACCTCCCCGGAATGGCAATCCCAATCGAAGCGCGAATCATCACCCTAGCCGACATATTCTCCGCCCTATACACCGACAGAGTATACCGCAAGCGATTCCCGCTTCACAAAGTCATGGAAATCATAAAAGGTGACGCCGGCACAATATTAGACCCTGCCCTAGTCGACATCTTTTGCTCCATCAGCGAGGAAGAGATAAACAAAGCTTCTGTCTTGTAAATAACACAGTATGTATTTGCTAAATTCTGCGAATTATGGTATACTAAATACAGTTCGGAAATGCGAACAAGTCAATCGCGTTTCTTTGATTATACATGTGCTTGTCGCAGTTTTGCAGTCGCGGAATGAAACGCGATTGACTATATACTATAGGCGAGAGGGGTGTTATATTGGAACAAACGCTCATTATGCTGAACAATATATTGATGTTCGGTCTTATAATAGTAATAGGATTTGCACTTACAAAGCTAAAGGTATTCAAATTTGAAGATAAAAATTTAATCGGGACGATGATTGTACGGCTTACGTCGCCTCTTTTGATTTTCACGTCGCTTACCTCAATGCAAAAGAACAGCGACTTAATCCGCGACATGCTGCTGGTTATGCTGTGGTCGGCTATCGGAATAGGTACGCTTATGGCGATTGGCTTATTTTCCGCAAAGCTGCTGCGTATGTCGCCGGAAAGAAGCGGCGTGCAAGCGGTGCTTACCACATTCGGCAACGTAGTATTTATCGCATTTCCATTGCTTGAAGCTCTGTTCGGCGCGATTGGCATATTCTATGCGGCATTCTACCACCTCATCAACGATTTGATGCTATGGACCGTAGGACGCGTCATACTCGACAAAAAAACTAAGATTACAGCGCGCGCAGTTTTTCAAAAGCTGACGAATCCAAACATAATAGCTTTGTTCCTAGGAATCATCTGCTTCCTCATGGGGTGGCGGCTGCCGGAGATTCTGCATAATCCACTCAATGGGCTCGGCAGAATCACGGTCTACCTCGCGCTGTTGTTTATCGGAATATCTATCTCACGCGCGTCGCTTAAAATATTGATATATCCGCCTGTTTATTTGATTGTGGCTGTGAAAATGCTGATTGTGCCGATTGCACTTGCGTTCACTATGTCGATTGCGCCGTTCGGTCTTTCGGACATTCCGTTTTTCGTAGTCGCACTGCAATGCGCAATGCCTTGCATGACTGTCGCGGCGATACTCGCCCATGACGTAGGCGCGGACTATATGTACGCAAGCGAAACAATCTTTTTAACAACCGTGCTAAGTCTAGGCACGCTCCCGCTAGTTTACTATATTATCCAATTATTTTGAGGTATATTATGCGTTTTGTTTTGATTACAGGAATGTCAGGCGGCGGCAAGAGCCAAGTCGTGCGCTATCTTGAGGATATGGACTACTATTGCATTGACAATATGCCGCCGTCGCTTATTATAAAGTTTGCGGAGCTTTGCTTTAACGCGCACGAGCCTTTCGACAAAGTGGCAATCTGCTGCGACATTCGGGGCGGCGAAATGTTTTTTGAGTTCCTCGACACCTTGAAGGAGCTTGACAAGCTCGCCTACACCTACGAGCTGCTTTTCATCGACGCAAAGGATGAAATCCTCGTAAGCCGCTACAAAGAAACTCGCCGAAAGCACCCACTGCACCCCAACAAGCTCCTATCCGAAAGCATAGCAGACGAGCGCGACATACTAAGCGACGTCAAGCCCAAAGCCAACTACATCATCGACACCTCTAGCCTAAGCCTGTCCGCATTGCGCACAGAGTTATCAGGAATATTCGGCGACAAGCACGCTCACGTCGCATTCATGGTAAACGTACTGTCATTCGGCTTCAAATTCGGCTTGCCCCTAGACGCCGACCTAGTTTTCGACGTACGTTTCCTGCCCAACCCCTTCTACATTCCCGAGCTAAAGCAGCACACAGGCAAAGACGAATCCGTCTACGATTACGTATTCTCCCACAACCAAACCAAAATCTTCACCAAAAAATTATTTGACATGATTGACTTTTTAATCCCATATTATATAGATGAGGGCAAAAGCCAACTGGTTATCGCAATCGGCTGCACAGGCGGAAAACACCGCTCCGTAGCAATATCCGAAAGCCTAAAAGCGCACCTCTCCAAAGGAAGCGTAGCCGTAACTGTAAATCACAGGGACATAAAAAAGCACCAAGCAATACACGTAAATTAGAAATTGGAACAATATCGAATTTTCTGCGTCACTATAAATAACACATAAATTGTAGGGTAGGGGCTCTGTTCCTACCGCGTCGCGGCTTGATAAAACTTACAAGGAGAAAAATATGCACACAAACATCACACAGTATTTACAAGAGAGCATTTCACGCGGCGACAGTTTGATTATAGCATACGAAAAGCTGCACGGCGCAATCAGCAAGGTTGAGTTTTACAAGGGTGTACATAACGCAATTTGCGCAGGCGAGATTCCCAATTTACTGGAATGCTGCTGTGGCTACGATTGCGGTAAGTGTAAAACCTTCATCGCAACATTAAACGGCGACGAATCGCTCAAGCAGGAGATGGCAGCCTACTACAAATCGGAGTTCGGCTTAGAAGTTTCCCTTGCGCAAGTCCACTGCCTAAGCGGCAGGTCGGACGAAATAATGCCCCTATGCGGCGGCTGCCCCTTCAAGCGTTGCAGCGCCGACCGCGGCATAGATAGTTGCAACCAATGCGACGAATACCCCTGCACAACTCTGGTAGACTATCAAGCAAAATATGTAAACGAAGTAAATAAAAAGCAATAGTAATTAATTGGTGGTTATATGTTAAACAATATCAAAATAGCAGCAATCGGTGGAGGCACAGGGCTTTCCACCATGCTGCGCGGCATCAAAAAGTTCACGCACAACATTTCCGCAATAGTGACAGTTTCCGACGACGGCGGCGGCAGCGGTTGGCTCAGGCAGGATTTAGGTATGCTGCCTCCAGGCGACATTCGCAACTGCATACTAGCCCTAGCCGAGATGGAACCGCAGATGGAAAAGCTGCTCAACTATCGCTTCAACGAAGGGCAGCTAAGCGGACAAAGCTTCGGCAACCTTTTCCTTGCCGCGATGAATGGAATCTCGTCGACCTTCGAGCAGGCGGTCGAACGCGTAAGCGACGTACTAAAGGTAAAGGGCAAGGTTATCCCCGTAACCCTCGCCGACGTACACCTTATAGCGGAATTTGAGGACGGCGAAACTGTCCGCGGCGAAAGCAGCATTACCGAATACGGCAAGCTCCGCCGCAGCCACATCAGCAACATTAACCTAGACCCTCCCAACGTTATCCCTGTGCGTAACGCAGTCAAGGCGATTGCCGAAGCCGACATAATCGTACTAGGCCCGGGCAGCCTGTACACCAGCATTATCCCGAATCTGCTCGTCCCCGGAATCGTGCAGACAATCCTTGCAAGCCCTGCCCCCTGCATATACGTATGCAACATAATGACGCAGCCGGGCGAAACTCACAGCATGTCCGCCGCGCGCCACATCGAAACTATACGCAAATACTCCGACCCGAACCTAATCGATTATGCCGTGATAAACATGCAAAGCATTCCGCGCGAAGTCCTGCACCATTACTACAACGAAGAAGGCTCGCTAAGCGTAGCCTACGACATAGACGAAATCGCCGACATGGGCATAACCCCCATATTAGAAAACCTCGTAAAAATCGAAAACGGATACATACGCCACGACGCAGACCAACTCGCCAAAGCGATAATCTCGCTTGCACGCAGCCGCGCCGCGAAAGCATAACCTTACAAAATGAAACTTTACCTAAGATACGCAAGCATAATTCTCCGCTCGCAAATGCAGCATAAAGGCTCTTTCGTCATGATGACGCTGGGACAGCTTATCGTATCGTTTTCTGCGTTCATCGGAATTTACTTTATGTTTTCGCGGTTTAACTCGGTGAGCGGATTCAGCTTCGCGGAGGTGCTGCTTTGCTTTTCGGTTGTGCTTATGGGGTTTGCGCTTGCGGAAATGTTCGCGCGCGGCTTCGATATGTTCTCTGTAATTATATCGAACGCGGAGTTCGACCGAATGATGGTGCGTCCGCGCAACGAAATGTTACAGGTGCTAGCCTCACGCATTGAGCTGTCACGGCTTGGGCGACTGCTGCAAGCTGTGCTAATGCTTTGCTACGCGCTTCCGTACAGCGGCGTAAATTGGACGGCCGACAAAATATTCGTCCTCGTCCTCATGATAATCGGTGGCGTTTGCGTATTCGCAGGGCTTTTCATCGTCTACGCAAGCATATGCTTCTTCACTCTTGAGGGGCTTGAGTTCATGAACGTACTCACCGACGGCGGACGCGAATTTGGCCGCTACCCCTTCTCCATCTACGGCGACAGCATATTGAAGTTTTTCACATATGTCGTGCCAATCGCGTGCGTGCAATACTATCCGCTGTTGTACCTTCTCGGAAGGACAAGCAGCATAACCCACATGCTTTCGCCCATTGCAGGCATACTATTCCTCGTCCCTGCGTACGCCTTCTGGCGATACGGCGTCCGCCGCTATAAATCGGTGGGAAGCTGAGGTTATCATAAGCTATGTAGGGGCGAACTGCGTTCGCCCTTTTTTCGCATTATCACGGATCGGAGTCGTATACATCTTCAGGTAAGTTTCCGCTTATTGAACCTGTAAAAGAAATACCTATAATCAAACCAGAACCATTTGCGAGATGAATGCCGCCACCGTTGCCGCTAGTATTATTGCCTCCTTTTATAACAGTTTTGCCATATAAATAAAGATTGGAACTTGATAACTCTATCAATGCTGACGTAGTTTCCACTCCGCGTCCGTCTACAACGACGTCGACTAACTCTAGTCTCCAACCAGATGTCAGGCCGTTTGCATAATTAATCATCGCGTCGGTGAATCCCGTGTCGCGGCTTAGCGTAAACTGCTTGCCGCTTTCGCTTACTACTTGAAAAGAACGACTATTAGGGAATTGTATAGTTTCATTAACAGTAACGTTTCTGTCTAATACAATCCTGAATAGATTAATCGCTCCGCTACTTATCACTGCATTAAATTCTGTTGCTGTTGAAATAGGTTCTTGCCATACTGCTTTAACAGCAATATCTCCGTAGCTATAATTATAGTATGCCTCATTGAGCAGCATTTCGGGGTCGGTGGCATCATACCAACCGACGAACACTTTACCGGGACGTGTTGGGGACTTAAACTCTAGCCCTGTATATCTGCCGAATGTTGATATGTTATCAGGGTGGTTCGTGCCGCCATCTAAATCGTAGGTGATGTTATACTCGGCGTTGTGAAGGATTTCGCCGTATGACATCACGTATTCGTTCCCTGCTTGTATTGCTTGAGGATAGCCTTCCTCGTCGTTGAAGGTAGCGCCCAAAACTGTTCCGACAGTGCTGAATATAAGACGAGCGTCGTTTTCTGTCTCTAAATCGTTGATTGTGCCGTTATTTGTTATGTGTGCATAGCCGACGGCTGTAATTGCTACGGAAGGTATAGTCACTCCGGCGGCGTTGATGATTTTAGCGTTGCCGTCGACGATGATTCCGGCTATATTCGCGATGTGACTTTCGCTGCCCAGACCTTCAACGGGTCTGCCGTTGCCTGTAATACTGCCGCCATTGTTGAATACTGCGCCTGTTTTAAGGATTACGTTGCCATTTTCCATAACAAGGGTGTGGGAGCTTAAGTTGTTGAATGTGCCGTAAACGATGAGGTCGCCGTTTAACGTAAGCGTGCCGTTGAGGTTTATGGTTTTGCCACTAGACAGCGTTGCAGATGTGCTTAACACAATATTCACTCCTGCCGGAATATTGATAACGCTAACGCTGCTGTCTGATAGCAACGCCATAAAATCTGCGGCTGTCATTTGTGACGAAAAATTTATATTGTTTGAATTACTATAGTAATTATCTGTTTTTGTTTCTTCTTTGCTTACCTGCACTGCTTCATTTTCATTAAACGTAAGCGAATCCCCGACATTATGCGTATCAGTATTTTCGTTTAGCAGCCTGTTCAATAAGTTCCCTGCGAAATCATACTGCGACTGCCACAGCCCGTTGATTGCCAGCTCTTTATCGAGTATAGCTCCCAACATCTCCTTTATATTTTCAAGCGATATTCCCCAATCGTCGAATATACGCTTTGCAAGCTCTTCGTCGAGGATAATTTCAATCGCGGCAAAGTTGGGAATATCGCCGGCAACCATAAGCTTAACCACAACAGTTCCGTTCTCAGTTACGGTATAATCGGTTATTACAAGCTGTGAGCCTGCGGGGAGGCTTATTGTTTCGGTTTCGCCCGTGGTTGGATTTGTGAATGTGATTGTAGCTATTCCGTCGTATATTTGCACGTTGGTGATTGTGCCTGTAAGCTTTCCGTTTCTGTCGTAGACATTAGCTGTGGAAACAACGCCTGATGTGCCGCGTATGCCCATTACCATGTTGGAGGTTACGACGTTCACCTCCTCGTTGTCTTTCAGCTTTTCTTTGACGTTGAAGAATAGCTGTCCGTTTGAAAGGTACAGCTCATTTTTGTCGCCGGATTTTTTTACCTCCACTTCGCTGCTCTTGTCAAGCTTTACGGCTTTTTTGTCATCGAGGGAGAAAAATGCGTAGCTTGCTTTGTCTGTGAGAATTTTGTAACCGTTGAATACTCGCATGTTGTCCGAAAGCTTAACGCTTTTGTCGGCGTTTGTGGTTACAGATACGCCTTTGCCTTCGGTTTTCGAGAGGCGAATGGTTACGGCTTCGGCTTTATCCGCTGCTAATGCAGGAGTTAGCATGTTGGCAAGGAATGCCAATATTAACGCTGCGGATAGTAGTTTCCTTAGTTTGAATCTCATAGATATTTTCCTTTCCAAAATGGATTACGGCCCGAAATCTTCGGGGACGTTTTCGTAATATAATCCGCCGTTGCGATTATATGTGCCGCCGTCGTTGCAAACGCCGCCATCACCGTAAATCGCAGTGTTATTCGATATGGTGCCGCCGTTTAAATTAAATGTGCAGCCGGCTCCTATATAGACGCCGCCGCCTTTGGTTAATGCCGTATTGGCGAATATCGAGCCGCCGTTCATAGTTAATGATGAATCTCCCGTAAGATATACGCCGCCCCCCGATCCGGATATGGTTGTGTTTGTGATGGAAGCGTTGTCGATTATTATATCGCTGCCATCGGCGTATATTCCGCCGCCGTTATTTTGATTACTTCCGCCTGTTATAACAGTGCCGCCTGTTAAAACGAGAGTGCTGTTTTCCGCATTGACTACGGCTGCTTGCGCTCCAATGCTCGCTCCGTCGAGTTTTACGTTGTCAAGCACAAGCTTGCAGACGCTACTTGATATGCCTGCTACTCTTACTACATTGCCGGTGGTTAAGCTCAAATGTCGCTTTAACGCATACTGCTTGCCGCGTGAGCTGCGAATAACGTATGAACCTGTGTTGGGGATTTGTAAAGTGCTTGTCACTGTAACGTCTTGCGTAAGAACAATTGGCGGTGCTTCTGTGACACCAGGCGGCAATGCCGCGATAGCAGCGTTAAGCGATGTAGAATCCGTTACCGGAGTTTGATAGAACGCGTTAACCGTGATGTCGCCGGAGGAGTTGCCGATTCCGTAATATATCTCGTCCGCCGCAACATAGTCAGAGCCGAAAAACCAACCCACGAATACCTGCCCCGGAATTGAAGCAGGAGCAAGATTGATTCCGTCGAACTTTTTGTACTTGGTTTTGTTTATGGAATTGTTTGAGCCGCCGCCTAGGTTGTACGTTATCTCGTATTCTCTGTTGTATGCCCACGCGTTGCTGTCGTCTATCCACGCATACTCGCGGCCTTGCACAGCTGATTCGGCTATGAAGTTTTCGTCGGTGAAGGCGGATGGTATTGTACCTGCGGAGTTTATGAGAAGCCTTGCGCCTGTTTCGGCGGATAGTGCGGCGATTGCGCCGTTGTTGATTAGTGTGAGGTAGCCGTTTTCTGTTATTGCGACGGAGGGTATTGTCTTGCCGCTTAAGTTTTCGATTGCGGCGTTTCCGTCCGCGATTAAGGCTTGGTCGCCTATTATTCGTCCGTTGTTGTGGAACACTGCGCCGTCGCCTAGGATAATGCTGCCGTCTTGCTGCGTGAATGTGTTTGTGTTGTTGTTGATTCGGCCGTAGGCTCGGAAGTCCGCATTAAGGGCGAGTGAACCGTTTATGTTTAAGGTTTTACCTGGGGCAAGCGTTAAATTCGCGTTTAAGGTTATGTTTGAGCCGCTTGGAATTGTTATTACCGTAATGTTTTCGTCAAGCAGCTGCGCGATTAGCTGCGCTTCTGTCATGCTGCTGATTGCCGCAAAGGGAGGCTGTTCGGTTGGTTCGCTGTTGCTTGCGGGAATGCTTGTTTGGGATAATATATCGTTGCTGCCTAGTGGTGCTTGGTCTGACATAGCGATATTATCATATATTATCTTGTTCAATGCGCCCGAAGCGGAATCGTAGTGGGATTGCCATGATTTGCTTTCGGATAGCTCGCTTTCAATTATCGATTCAAGCAATTCCTTCAATTGCTCAAGCGATATGTTTGAGTCGTCTAAGATTCGCTTTGCCAGTTCGGCGTCAATTATGATTTCAAGCGCGGCGAAGCTTGGTATATCTGTTGCTGCTAATGCGATAACTTCGACCGTGCCGTCCTCGGTTATGGTGTAGTCTTTTATTATAAGCTGTGAGCCTGCCGGTAAGTCGTAGGTTTCGATCGCGCCTGTGCTTGGGTTTACTACTGTAATTTTGGCTTTGCCGTCGTATATTTGGATTTTTGTTAGGGTGTATATTTGTTCGCCGTTTGAGCCATATACGTTTACGGTCGAAACGACGCCTGATGTGCCGCGTATACCCATTACCATGTTGGAGGTGACTAGATTGACTTCTTCGTTCTCTTTTAGCTTTTCTTTGACGTTGAAAAACAACTGTCCACTTGATAGGTACAGCTCATTTTTGTCGCCGGATTTTTTTACCTCGACTTCGCTGCTCTTGTCAAGCTTTACGGCCCTTTTGTCGTCGAGGGAGAAAAAGGCGTAGCTTGCTTTGTCTGTGAGAATTTTGTAGCCGTTGAATACTCGCATGTTGTCCGAAAGCTTAACGCTTTTGTCGGCGTTTGTGGTTACAGATACGCCTTTGCCTTCGGTTTTCGAGAGGCGAATGGTTACGGCTTCGGCTTTATCCGCTGCTAATGCAGGAGTTAGCATATTGGCAAGGAATGCCAATATTAACGCTGCGGATAGTAGTTTCCTTAATTTGATTCTCATAGAATCTTTCCTTTAAAAATTTATGCGAATTATGGGATTATTTGCCTGGGGTTAGTGCGGCAGACGCCAATGGTTCGTATGTGTCCATGTATTCTTTGATGTGCTCGAGCGCGTAAACTGTGAGTTCCTCACTCTTGCCTTTTAATGGAATGTTGCCTACGCAGCGTGCGATTATTCTGTCCTCGACTGCGCGATATACCGCTTCGCTCATTAGGATTTGTGCGGGGCGTGCGTTGCTTTCAAGGCGTGCGGCTGTGTTTACAGTGTTGCCGATTGCAGTGTAGTCGACGCGACGCGGCGTGCCTATGTTGCCTACGACAGCTTCGCCGCAGTGCAGGCCTATGCCGAAGCTTACGGTGCGTCCGTATTTGTCAAGCAGCTCTTTTTCGAGTGCTAAGCCGCCTTGCACTATGTCCCACGCTGTGAGTATCGACTTGTAGATGTAGTCGTCGAGCGGAAGTGGTGCGTTGAAAAATGCCATGGTCGCGTCGCCGATGAATTTGTCGAGGGTGCCTTTGTGCTTGAAAATTGCGCTGCTGGTAAGCTCGAGGTATTGCCCCAAAATCTCAACTACACCTTCGGGCGTCATAACCTCCGACATCGGCGTGAAGCCGCGAATGTCGACGAACATTACGCATATGTCGGCTTTGCGACCGCCTAGGTTTAGGTTGTCGATTCCGCTTGCAAATATATCGTCTATTATCGCAGGGTCGACGTATTTTTTGAAGGTGTCGGTAACTTGCTTCTTCTGCCGCAGGGTTTTTATGAAGTTGAAAACCAGTACGCCGACGTACATCGTCGCCGACGAAAGCGGCAGCAAGACTACAGGCAGCATGTACCTGTATGTAATCGCGCCTGTTTTAAATAGGAACAAACTCTCGCTGAAAGGGAACACCATCTGCGTCGCAAGCAGCAGATACAGCCCCGAAACAGCGGCTAAAATCGCGGCGGCAATGGCAGCGTGAAAATAATAGAAGGCGTAGAAAAGCCCAAGCAGCACGATGAATAAAACCACAGCCTGCAGCCGAATATCCACGGTGCGCCTGTATTCGTTTTTCAACATTGCGTCGACTATGTTTGCGTGAATCTCAACGCCGTACATCGACGTCACTCGGTCAATCGGCGTGTTGTACGAATCCTCAAGCCCTGTAGCGTAGGGCCCCAGTAAAACTATGGTGCCTGCGAAAATTTCGGGCGGAAGCTCACCTGTGATTATGTCCCACACCGAGAATGAATCGCTGTAGCCGCCTGGTTTTGCAGAGTAAGGTATATAGAATTTTCCGTCAGATAAAACGTCAGGGGTGAAGTTATTGGGCAGACCTAGGGTTTGCGTGTACTTGTTGTATATTTGCAACGCAAAGCTGCTCGACACATCAAATCCCGCTTCCCCCCTAAGCTCCTCGGGTATGGCAATATACGGAACAGAGTAGCGGATATAGCCGTCCGAATCCTTGACTGTGTTGATATGCCCGAATGTAGTCACATTCTTAAGCGCGTCAAACGGAAGCTCCACCATCTGCACGGAGGAATTGTCGATGTAGAAATTGTCGCCGTCAACTTTTACCTCGCTTGCAACGACTATGTTAGACGCAACGACGGTGTTGTCGTAGCGGCCGCACGCTTCGGCTAGGGCTTCGTCAAGCTGCGGGTCGCTGTCGCCGAAATACATTATGTCGACGCCGATTACGGCAGGGGCAGCTTCCGCGTCGGCGTTCAGCGCATCGATAACCTGCGTCATAATCGAGCGGTCCCATGTGTTGTACGGGCCTATATTCGCAAGCGCGACTTCGTCTATACCTATTACAAATATGTTGCCGTCGAGCGGACGCTCACGCTGATACAGCTTATCGCTTGCGAAAAGCTCAAAGTCGGCGAATATGCCCGACAGCATTAGCGCGGTTAGTGCCGCCGCCGAAAGCACTGCGATAATCGCAAGCTTTAGCGGCGGTATGTCCATGCCCTTATCCTTGCGCTTAGCCTTCACTGTCTACCTCAAGTTTTACGACTGTGTTTAGGAAGCTGTCTGTGACATATAGGGTGCTGCCGTCGAGGTATAATCCGCGCGGTGCTACAAAGTATTCGGATTTTCCAAAGCCTGATACTGTGCCGACAACGCCGTCTTTTATTTTACGAATCAGCGAGTTGCCTGTGTCGGCGACATAGATTGTGCCGTCGGCTGCTACTGCGATGCCTGTGGGATTGGAGAAGTATGCGGCATCGGCCGCGCCGTCGCGGAAGTCGCCTACCATGTTGCCGTCGTCGTCGTATAAGCCTGTGTCTGCTCCGGCGATTGCGATTACTTCTTCATCTACTATTTTGTAGATTTTATTGTCTGTGCTGCTTGTTACGTATAATATGCCGTCGCGGTATGCTATTCCGGAGGGGGAATTGATTTTCGCTACGGTGGATACTCCGCTTACCTTTACCATTCGTACGGCGTCGTTGCCTGTGTCGGCGACGTATAGGTTGCCTTTTTCGTCGGCGCAGAAGCCTTGCGGCGACCTGAATGACGCGGTGGATTTTGCGCCGTCGCGTTTGCCTTCGCGACCTGTTCCGGCGTAGGTTGTGACTTCGCCGTCGACGATTCTGCGGATTGCGTGATTATCTCTGTCTAATATGAAGTAGCTATCTCGTGCATACAGTATTGCTACGGGGCGCGCGAACAGTGACTTTAATGCGTCGCTGTTGTAGAATACGTTTATTGCGTCGCTGTATCTGTCGTAGCCTATGATTTTGCCTGCGAATACTGATGTTTTGCCGTTTGATACTTTGCGAATGAGGTTGTTGTCGGTGTCGGCTATGTAAATAGTGCCGCCGTTTACGTATACTCCGTGGGGTGCGTTAAATGCTGCCAATTCTGATAAGCCGTCGTATGCACCTTTTGTGCTGTTGCCTGCGACAACTTGAGGGGTATTGGGGCGAACGTAGCCGCCGCTTAACGCGGTCGACACCATGCGCAAGCTTTCCGCCCAGGTTACATTGTTCTTCGGCTTGAACTCTCCGTCGTCGTATCCGGAGATTATCGCAGTCTTTTCGCAGCCTACTACATAGTTTGCGGCATATTCCTCGATTGCTTCGCTGTCGGCGAATTCATTGGGCAGGTTCACGCTAAGCTCTAGCGCGCGACCGATTATGGTTACGGCTTCCTCGCGCGTTATAGGCGCGTTCGGCATAACGTAGAGCTTGCCTTGGTCTTCTGCCCCTGTGATGATTTGGTTATCGTAAGCTGCGCCGATGTAGCCTGTGAGCTCGCGCGTCACGGCTGAAAAGTCTTCGAACGTGAGCATTTCATCGCGCGGCGGCTGTGCACCGAATAAAGCGGAGGTTAGCAGACAAATAAACTCCTGCCTAGTTATCGCCGCATCCATTTTCTCCTCGTTTATAGAGGGAACATCTGTGTTTATCACGCCTTCCGTTTGCAGATACTGATAGTATCCATCCGCCCAATGCTCGGCGTACGCGCTAGGTTGTACTAAACAGATCGAACACATCACAATAGCAGAAACAATCTTCTTCATCTTAAACCTCTTCGCTCATCGTATTTGTATATTAATTCAAAAATATTTCTTTTAATGTGAATTCTTCAACTTAAATGATAACACAAAAGTTTGTGAAAATCAATATAGATGTAACTTATTTTTAAAATTGTTAGAATTTTGTAACATATACTCAATCACATTTCATTCCGCTACATAAGAAGCACGACTAATGCGTATAGAATCAAGGAAACGTGATTGACTAGCAGGTTATTTTAAAGTTAATTGGGTATAACTTTTGTTGTAATTCACCATAGGTGATGTTATAATTTACTAAAGTAATTTTTCGGAGGTATCTATGGCTTTAAAGGATCACCGAGGTAGAAAAAAGCATTCAAAAATTATTTACAAAAATATTTCAAAAACCTCTTGACTCTGTCGTTGGGGAAGCGTGTATGCTTATCTTATAAAATGAAAACAGGAGGATTTTACATGAACGAATTAGTAAAAATCAAAGAGTTGTCGAGTAGATATGATATATCTGCTCGCACCCTACGTTACTACGAAGATATGGGGTTGATTACCAGTACGCGAAAAGATGATTACGCATATCGTCTATACGATGAGTCCGCAATCAAACGATTGGAGCAAATACTGATTTTACGCAGACTGAACATCAGCATAAAAGACATTCGCCGTGTATTTGGCAGCCCCGGTTCCGATGTAGTGTTAGAGGTTCTGGATAAGAAAATTGGTGATATTGATGACGAAGTTGCGCTTCTCCATGAATTGAAGGAGATCATTTTATCGTTTATCAAACAAATCAAAGATTCTGACTTCAGCAAGGAATCAGATGTAAAGCTGCTTTATGAAAAGGCAAAGGATATTGAGTCGCAGCTCGTCAATGTGGATTATGAGGGGAATGCAGCGAATGTGAATCGACTGTTGGAGGTTACGGAGAAGTTAGCAACAGCACCTGATATAGTTGAAAAGCATTCGTACTGCTACTTGATATTTAATTTAAACAGCAAACAAAATGTAATTGAAGCAGTTGAAATGTATAAAAAAGCTTTTAACGCTGAAATGACTTCCAAAGATGAGTTAACCGGCGGAAATGGCTGGATTGGCATTAATATAACACTATTTAACTTTGGAATATTCATTCAATCTAACAACGAAGGTCATAGTGGAGAGTGCTGTATACATTTTTCATCGGAAGATGAACTACGAAAAGCATACGATGTTATGAAAGAAGAGGCGGAAGAGTGTGCACTAAACACCGATTGGGGTTGGACGCCTTTATCTGCCATTATTAGAGATAAGTTTGGCGTTTTCTGGTTATTTTGTATTTGATGGGATTATGAATGGGCGGAGGTTATCCGCCCATTCATTTTATGAAGCCGATTCCGCGTACCATTGCTGCTGCGAATTGTACATGCGTGCATACTCGCCGTCGGCTTTCATTAGCTCGTCGTGTGTGCCGCACTCGCAGATTTCGCCTTCCTTCATCACCACCACGCGGTCGGCTAGGCGCACGGAGCCTAGGCGGTGGGTAACTATGATGGCAGTTTTCCCCTTTGATATTTCGGCGAATCGATTGTAGATTCGCGTTTCCTCGATTGGGTCAATCGCGGCGGTGGGTTCGTCCAGCACGATTATGTCGTGGGTGCGATAAAGTCCGCGACCGATTGCGACGCGCTGCCACTGCCCTCCTGATAAGTCTACGCCGTCGAATTCGCGCGACAGCATTGTGTCGTAGCCGTTGGTGAACTGGGGCGCGGATTTGTCAAAGCCTGCCATTTCGCCGATTGCGTCGAGCGTGGATTCGTCCGCTTTTTCGTCTGCCATGCTTATGGTTATGTTGTCGGACAACTTCATTTGATAACGCTGATATTTTTGGAACACAGCAGATGTGCGTGCATACAGCGACTTCATCGACATATCGCGCGTATTCACCTCGCCGAAGGATACAGAGCCTGATTTAGGCAGGTACAAGCCTGTGATTAAGCGAATGAGCGTGGATTTGCCTGAGCCGTTTTCGCCTACTATCGCGATAGTTTCGCCGTTTGCGATTGAAAGCGACACATTTTTGATAACGTCCTTTTCCGCTTTGGGATAGGCGAAGGTCACGTTTTCGAGGGTGATTGCGCTGTTTTTGGGAATGGGCTTATTTGCGCCGTCACGTTCAGGCAGGACTAGGAATTCCACGTAGTTTTGCACCGTGCCCATGTTGTTCGCAAGCCGCGTCATATGTCCGCATATTATTTCATTCATAATGCCGAATAACAATCCCAGTGAGCCGAATATAGCAGCGAATGCGCCGACCGTTATCTCTCGCGCCATAAGTCCGTCGAACAGCATGTAGAGTATCAGAGCGTACGCTGCAATTGTCAGCATGTTCATGCCAAGCATTGTTAGGTTTGTCTTGACATTCGCGCGGTAGCTTAATTTGTTCATCAGCTTGAGCGTGTCGAGGTACAGCTCCTTGAAAAACTTAAATCCGCCGAGCAGCCGCGTTTCCTTAAAATATTCCCTGTCGACTATGCACCTCTCGTAGTATTCGTTCTCACGCCGAATAGGCGCAGATTGGTCCTCCAGCTTGGAGAATACCTTGACGCGCAGAATCTGCGTCGCGGCCGTAGGCACAAAGGCTATCGCTATCGACAGCGCGAGGATTGGCTTAACTGTAAACAAATACCAGCCCATCGCTATAAAGTAAGGCATGTAGAACATGAACATGTTCAATATGGTAAAGACAAACCAAAAAGCGTTGTCCTTGCCTTGGTTGGCTTTGTTGATATGGTCTAGCATATCGGTGTCCTCGAAGGATTCGGGTGACAGCCGCCCGATTTTCTCACTTATCCTTTTACCCATGCGGCCGCAGGCGATTCCGCCGTGTACCATCGGAACAAAGTTACCTATACCGTTAAGCAGCTGGCATGTCGTGTAGACGGCCGTTAGTATGAGCAGCTCGATGAACACAACGCTCATCGTCGTGTTGCCCGCGGCAAAGCTTGCCGCCGAATCAAACAGCCGCTGATTAAATATCGCAAGCACGCCCCACGACGTACCGTGCGCCACACTAAGCACAAACGTTAGCCAGAACCACCACGGCGCGGACGAGTACGCAACGGGAAGCAAGCGTAAAAATGTGACCGCGATATTAGCCTTTTTTGCGCTCTTGTCCTTCATTGATACCAGCTCCTTTGCGCGTCAAACATTTCGGCGTATATGCCGTTTATCGACATCAACTCGGCGTGACTGCCTTTTTCTACTGCTTTGCCTCCGCTTAGGACGACGATTTCGTCCGCAAGCCGCGCCGCGCCTAGTCTGTGCGTGATAAAGATTGTCGTCTGCCCCTTGCTTATTTGCCCGAACATGTCGTAAACGCTGCTTTCGGCGATTGGGTCGAGCGCGGCGGTAGGTTCATCTAAAATGCGCACAAGGGCGTTGCTGTAAAGCGACCGCGCGATTGCGATACGCTGCCACTGTCCGCCGCTTACGTCTGTGCCGTTTTCCTTGATTTTGCCTAGGTATGTGTCAACGCCATTGGGGAATCCACGCACGAGGTCGTCAAGCTTCATCGTCGCAAGTGCGCCGCGCATTCTCGCGGCATCGTCGGTGCATACATCGCCCAGCTCCACGTTATCTTTCAGCTTAATGTAGTATTTAGCGAAGTCTTGGTACACCACAGAAAAGATTCCCTTCAACTCACCCTTTGCGTAGTCGCGCAGGTTTTTGCCGTTTATCAGAATCTCGCCCTCGTAATTGCTGTACATACCGCACAGTAGCTTGGTTATGGTAGTTTTTCCCGCGCCGTTTTCACCCACGAAGGCGTAGTGCATTCCATTGTAAATCTTCAAGTTAAAATCATCGAGTATCAAACGCTCCGTTCCCGGATACGCAAACGATACGTTGACAAACTCAAGGCTGCGGAAGACAAAGCCTTTTGCGCGATGAGGGAATTCCAGTGCGCCCTTTTGCTCGCTTAGCTCGCTGAAAGCCGTGATGTCCTTTAGGTATTCGCGATTTTCCGCTATTTGACTCGTTATCCAAACAAGGCTCCACGATATGTTTTGCACAAGGTTAAATGTCGCGGTCACTAGACCTATGAACATGCCGACCGATATTTCGCCCCTTTGCAGCGGAAGTATCAATATCGCAATTATTCCAACCGACACAAACAACGTGATTATGCCGCCGCCCTTCATCTTGATGAAGTTGCGTGCCTGCACCTTTACATTAATCTTGCGTGCCGCTTCGTATTTGTCGTACCACTTTTCACTTAAATCATTTGTGTAGGAGAAGAGTGCACGTTCCTCTACATTTTCTCTGCCTGTTAGCAAGCCTTGCAGGTAATCTGCGCGGCGGTTATGTTTTTGTGCTTCTTTGTTGGCCTCATAGCTGTTCTTTCCGCTTTTGTAGGCTATGTAAAACATTGGTACGGAGAAGGCGATTATCGCAAACCCTGCCCACCACACCTGCACTGTTATGATGGATAGCAGCGATACGACCGTTATGATGAGCGACGCGGCCTGCATTATGTTGCCGAAGCCACCGCTCACCCTCCCCACAGGGTCGGAGCATACTCGCTTTATCAACTCCCACGTGTCGTTGTCCTCGATGTGGCGATATTCAAGCTTCGCGCGTTTGTCGACAATATTCGCGCGAAAGTTTTCGGCAATGCCTATTTTTAGCTTTTGGTCTACGAAGTCATTAATTGAACCTTGAATGCTGACATAAGCGATAATCGCCATCGATATCCACAGCGGCAGATAAATCGCGTCACGCGCAAGCTGCCCGTTGAAAATTGCAATCGCGTTGTCGACAAATAAGGCGGTAGCTATAACCTGCACGCTGGGCTGCATAGCCCCCATGACAAGCAATATCACTCGCAGCGCCGAGCTAATCGGCGCACATGCAAAAGGAATCCGAAGAAAATCAAAATAGCTATACTTCCTCTTTCGCACCTGCATAATGACACCTTCGTTTCATAATAGTAATGTTATCTCATTTGAGTTGATTTTTGTTAATGTTTGATAAATTTCCTATAATTTACTACGATTGTATCATAAATAGTTACAAATTGCAAGCATTTTTTGGATATACATAAACATCTGCAAAAAGAATCGCGCGTGAGCAATAAACTCACTCGCGATTAAATAAATTTACATTTTATATTCGGTTACGTCAATGCTGTTGATTAGGCAAACTTTTTTGCCGTTGACCCAATCGATGATTGAACCTGTAGTTCTTGAATAGGCGTTGTATTTTTCGTTATAGATTTCGACGGTGTTTTTTGGGTTTTGCTCCGATATGCCCAAAAGGGGGCATACCTCGCAGGGGGAGTCGCTGCCCGTGTAGGCTTGGTGGCAGCGTTTTCCGATTGCGTCTGTGTTTGTGAGGGTTTTTACCTTGTTGTTTTCAAACAGCACCTCGTATGTGTCTGTGTCGATGACATACGCGTACCCTTCCATGTTTTGGATAACGGCGGAAAGGGATTTGTAGTTGGCGTCGGCCGCTTCAAATGTGCGCTGCTTTTGCATGAATGTGGTGAGGATTTGGCAGATTGTGCGGAGCTCGTCAAGCTCGACATCGGATAGGGCGATGTAGTCATTTTCCATGTCGACGAAGGTGATTGAACCGATTACCTTTTCCTTGTCCTTTATGGGAAAATATACCATGGATTTTGTGCCCATGTCTTTGTACATTTGCTGAGCATCAGCAGGAAAATCCAAGATACTTTTCGCGAACATGCCATTAAATTCTTTGAAAGAATCGAAAATGAACTTAAAATTTTCTAACGGCAGATTTTGCAGGCTGCCGATTAGCGGCTCTACGCTTTCGCCGCACCACTCGAATGTGCAGGAAAGGCGCGTGCCGCTGTTGATTATGTCAACCACGTTGACGCGTGAAAACCCGAAATGCTCGGCGATAAGCTGCAACGTGAGCTTGATTGCGGAGTTGGGGTGCTCGGAGCTGTACAGCAGCTTGAATATATACTCGACTCTGTTTTCGCGGAAGCTTTTTTGTATGCCGCCGTGCGCGTCAATTTCGGTGCGGGTTGATTTGTATTCGTTTTCGGTTATTCCGTCGTAGAAGGTGAAGCCGTTTTTGCCTGTGGCTTTTGTGTTGTACAGCGCGACATCGGCGTTTTTGTATAAGTCCTCGAACTCAATTCCATGCTCGGGGCAGCGCGCTATGCCGATGCTTGCGGAAATGGACACCTTGGTGTCGTTTTCAACGTAGGTCTTGCGGAACAAGCGGCATATCTCATGCGCCTTTGCTTCTACTACATCAAGCTGCTTGCAGTTTTTCATCAGCACGAAGAATTCGTCGCCGCCTACTCTGCCTGCGATGTCGTCCGCACGAAACAGCGGCTTTAGAAAATCCGACAGCTGCGTAAGCACGATGTCGCCGTATAAATGGCCTAGCTTGTCGTTCACGCTTTTGAAGTTGTCGATGTCGATAATCATCAAGATGTATTCATCGTCGGTGAATCGGCGTTGCTTCAGCGTTTCCTTAATCAAATATTCGGTTGTGAATTTGTTGTATAGCCCTGTCAATTGGTCACGCTGCGCCATGACTGACAGCTCGTAAATTTCTGCTTTATGCTGCGTTATGTCGTTCAGCTTTCCGACGGCACGTACAGGCTTGCCCGACGAATCCTTCACAATGTTGCATAGATACTGATACCATATGTCGCCTTCTTCGGGTAGCACAAAATGTATTTCGCCCTCGGAGATGTCGTCCATTTCCATGAAAAAATTTATGTTGAACAAGCTCACGCTGTCTTTGGCAACTACGTTGCTGTGCGCAAGCGATTCCGGGTAGTCCGCGATGATTTCTTGAATGCACATGCGTTTTGCGAAGTTTTTGGAAAAGCGCATGGTGCGGCTGATTATATCGAAGTCGAAGAAAGCGTCCTCGGATAGCGAGCCGATTAGGTCGTTGAATGACTGCTCCTTTTCAAGCTGCGCCAATGTGCGGAGGTGGTCGGTTATGTCAACCAATTGGAAGTAGATTAAACCATCTTCAGGGACAAGCCTTCCGCTGAAATGTACCCACCTGTAGCCGTCTTGCTTATTAACTAACCTCGTCTTAATGCTGAACGAATGGTCAGGGTTGGTGTCTACTTGCTCTTGAAAGGATATTGCAGAGGCAAGAGCCTCGTCAGGGTGAAGGGTCAGGAAGCCTTTGTTTTTGTATATGTCATATATTTCCTCTTTCGTATACCCCACAAGATTGAAATAGCCCTGATTGGCTTCAACGATTGTAAAGTCAGGGTCAGCCTTAGCAATGAGCACCCCTCCGGGAATATACTCATTTATTATATTTATCTCCCGCAATTCGCCGATTAACAGCTTTGGGTCAATTGGTTTGCTCATGCCCTGCTCCTTCCGTCCCCCTGAGGTTTATTGCTGTGAATTGCTATGAGTACATTTTCTCCAAATACTTGCTCACGCGTCCGTGCATTAGCTTTAGCATATCCTCGGCTTTTTCGTCGCCTACGATGTATGCCTTCATCTGTCTGCCTTCCTCGAAGCAGATTTCGTCGTGCAGCGGGAAGTAGTTTTCCAGGCAGAAGATTGCGAATGATACAAAGCGATACGGGCCGTACACGCGCGGGAATTTGTCGTCGTAGCATTCCACAGCGACGCTGTAGAGGTTAGTAATTGCTTCCTTGATTCCTTCGGTTGAAAGCTCCTTTGCGAAGACGATGGTCTTGAACATATCGAACCAACCCTCGCCCTTTATGCTTCCGTGGGAATCAGAGCTGCCGACTATCGGGATTTGCTGCCCATTTGCGCGCGCGTCGTAGTAGAATGTAGTCTGCATGTTGTTGCACTCGTATTCGTGTCCGCCCAATAACTCGAACGCGTCGAAAGGCTTATTCTCGAACAACAGCTTGGAAAACGCGTCCTTGACATGGTATGCGTTGGATTTCCAGTGCGGGTGCGCGAATATGCCGATTCCGCCTGTTTCGCGGATTCGGTCGAACGCCCATATGCAGGAGGCGTACTCGAATTTGTTTATGCCTTCGGGCAGGTCAAGCTTCGCTGCGATTTCGTTTACCTCGGCGCGGTATTTTTCCTCGTTGCTCTTTGCCATGTCGTTTATGCAAACGTTGCCGCCGAAGTTTACGATATGCACGTGATTGTCAGGGAGGTGAACTTCCTCGCCCTTGCACAGCAGCATGTCGACAGGCACACTGTTGTACGCTTCGATTCCCATAATCGACGGATAATGCCTGCCGTGGTCGGTTAATCCTGTGAAGTCATAGCCGTGCTTGCGATAGTTTGCAAGTACGATTGCAGGGTCTTCATGTCCGTCGCTTTGGTTGGAGTGCACGTGCAGGTCGCCCTTATACGGACGGCGCTCGTATAAGTCGGCGAAACATGAATATACAGGGAATGTACCGTACGACTTACGGCGCTGCTTGTTGTCGCGCACGTCAAATAAGCGAACCCAATACTGCTGTTCGCCCGTAAATGTATGTGAAAACACAAGGTTGCCGTCCTCGTATTTCGGATTTACCCAATTATAATTTTCGTCTTGGTCGCCCTCGAAAGGCTCCATCGTTTCATTCATCGGCAGAATCAACGCTTCAAACTCCACCTCAGGGTTAAACTTAACATGTGCGCCCAACGGACGTATAGTCACCTTAGTTTCCTTGCCTTCAAGGATAAACTTAGGATAAATCTCGTAATCATGCAGCAGTTTGTTCATAAACCCTCCTAAATATGATTTATATAATTATATATCAAATGTTGTGAGTTGTCTATAATTATACAACTAAATAGTAGTATTACGCAATGATTTATTTCGATATTACGTTTTTACGTATTGACAAATATAGGTAGTTATGTTATTATGTATTTACGTTATAACGTATAACTAATTAGGGAGGTAGTGTCATGCAACGAGATTTTGCGAAAGAGATTGATGAGTTAAAGGGTGAGATTGGTCAGATTAAGGAATTGCTGATGGGGAGGATGAATCCGCCTGTGGGCGATAACTCGGACGGCACATTGCCGCAGCAGTGCGGGCATATCTACAAAATGCACAAATTGCACGAGGACGCCGACGTAATGCGAATCCTCGACAAAGCGGAAAATGAGTGCGGCACATCAGGCAGCAGCGGCCGCATAACCTACGTCGGAGTATACAAAAGCAGTGGACGGCAATCTACGTGGGTACGTAATCTCGTAAACACCGACGATTTGCTTCAGCTAATCGAGAATAAAACGGCGGAAAAGGTGCTTGCCTGCATAGGCAACAGCGACAGGCTCAACATGCTGCTTGCGCTGCTGAAAAAGCCTATGTCTGTGGCGCAACTGGTGGAAAACTGCGGCTTCAACACCACAGGGCAGGTGTATCACCTGCTAAAGCCGCTTATCTCCGCCGACCTAGTAACTGAGGACGAAAAAAATGAGGGCAGAGGCGTGTACGCCGTGCAGCCGCACCGAGTGCAGGGCATACTAATGCTGCTCGCAGGCATAAGCGACATGCTCGACCCGAAATATACACAAGGCGCGTGGGAAGATTAATCGCGCTGCGGATTGACACGTCAACCACGAAAATGTTATAATAATTAGGAAGAATCTGCTCCACGCGAGCAGATTCTTATACAAACTGCTCAAAATCTTGGAGGGCGTGCAATGCAAGGCGTAAGCTTGGTTTACAAGCGGCTGATGTCGATTGCTGCTTCAAATAGCGCGGAGCTTGAAAATTGGCTCGGCATGGACAGCGGCAGCTATGAAAAAATTCTGTTCGATATATGCGGTGAAACCACCGTGAGAGTTTATGTTTCCGCGAAAACGCATGTGAAGTTCGCGAAAATCATCAGCGAAATCGAAGGCGAGCTTAAATCAATCGGCTTCTGCATAAGCGAGAGCAACGCCCGAAAATACAGGAAATACGCCAGAGCTTGGTGTAAACGCGGCGAAATGCAATTTGATAAATGTTGATTATATAATTGGGGGATTTATGGAAGCAATTACTGTGAGCGATATTCGCGCTATGATGTGCGAGAACGGCGCGATTGCCGCATACGCAATAAACGACGAGGTGCGTAAGCTGCACGCATCGGACACTGATACATACTGCGACGAGCAGATACAGCTACGGCAGAAGATTACGGATATGGGACGCGGACTTTTCCGCGTTGAGCGTGAATGGACAAATATCGGCAGTGCGTCGGATTTTGTCTTCGTGACGCAGATTGCGACACGTCACGCCGTGGATTTTTCAGTGATACCTAACGTTATGTACGACCGCAACGCGTTCGGTCGCGGCAACGAGCCTAAGGGGCTGACGCGCGACGGACAGCCGTGGGTGTTCGCATATTCGCGCAGCGGTGTTCCGTCGACGACTATATGCGAGGGCGGCGGCGAATGTACCGCGCTGTTTGCGGATACTTCCGCGCGCGACAGCCTTATCTCCTCCTGCTCCATGCTTGAGCTCCCTGATGGAAGGTACGCACAGCGGATTTATTATCCCGAGCTTGAGCTGCCTGTGCGATACGCGTACCGCGATACCTACGACGACGCGGTGCGCGGCGCGATTCATCTTGCGCAGGGCGAAAGCTTCGCGGCGGCGGCATATATTGTCGTATGCACGCCCAAGTATCCGCGCTACGGCATAATGCAGGTGTATGACCACGCCTGCGCAATATTCAAGCCAACCCCCGACCGCACAATGACCAACGCGCAAATTTGGGACGCAGCACTATCCTACGCCCGCGACACCCTCTACCAAAGCGACGGCGGATTCTCCGCCTTCAACATAGGCTGTATGCCTGACGAAAACGGAGTAGCCAAACTGCGCGAAGGCGGCCGCTACGAATTAGGCTGGTGCGGACAGAACGCACTGTTCGCACGTGCATTCATCACCGATTATCTGCGCACGGGCAATCGCGCACACCTCGACATCGGCGTAAGCGTAATCGACACATGGGTGAACAAAAACTCATTCACAAGCGGCATAATCGGCACGCACCTCCCCGATACACTATCGGGCGAAATGCCGCGTGTCGCCGACACCTGCAACATGGGCATGGGCGCATACCAAATACTACGCGCGTACGACGAACTAAAGCAGCGCGGCACAGATATGCGCCATTGGTACGACTACGGCATACACCTGTGCGACTTTTTCACCGAGCATTATTCAGATAACTACGGCTTCGGCAAAACATGGAACGTCGACGGCGAACCCATAGCAACCGACGGTACAGTCGGTATATTCATAAACATGGCACTGCTGGAAGCATATCGCCAAAGCGGCAACGCGGCATACCTGCACACGGCCGAACGCGCCCTAGCATTCTACGACAAACGCGACCTACAGCGTTTCGCCTGCACAGCAGGTGCGCTCGACACAGATTGCGTCGACAAAGAAACCTGCTGCCCCATGCTGAATTCCGCGATAACGCTGTATGAACTCACAGGAAACCCCTACTATCTCGAAGTCGCCGAACGCGCAGGATACTACCTATTATCATGGACATACCTATACGACGTAATCTACGACAAGCCCTGCGACTTCACCGCGCTTGGATATCGCACAACAGGCGCAACATCAGTATCAGCACAGCACCACCACCTAGACCCATGGGGCGCAATGATTTCCATCGATTTCGAGCGTATGTACAAGGTATCGCACGAAAGCAAGTGGCACGAATGGGCAAAACTCCTATGGGGCAACGCAATGCTGTGCATCGCCGACAAAAACACAACCTACGGTGGCGTAGCATACCCCTACGGCGCGCAAGGGGAGGCCTCCTTCCAAACAAATTGGTGCTTTTCCGACTTCACAGGCGAAAACGGCAAAGGCTCAATCAACAAATGGTTCGTAGCGTGGCCCTCCGCAATGCGCCTGTGCGCACTTATATATGACCCCGAATTCCTAGAAAAATAACATAAATTGCGAACATGATTCGCCAAAAACTGAAAGGTGGGTTAATATGGAAGACAGACTAAAAGGCAATCTGATAACCACGATGATGTACTTTTTCGCAGGTGCTGTCGCGGTTTATGACATGGCTGTGAATGACGAGTTTACGTACACTCCTCTTATCGCGGTGAGTGTGCTATTCCTGTGGCTCGTGATTGCGCCTGTGTTTTATTTCAAGAAGCTGCGGCTTACGTTTGCCATGATTTCGTTTTGCGTCTTTATTGTACCGCTGTTTTATGTGATAAGCGAGATTACAAGTATCAAGGAGCTGTTCTTCCCATTGGGTTTGTTTGTATCAGGCGCAAGTATGATTTATATATGGGTGCTGTACTTCTTTATCAATCAAATGAAGGTGAGGCCATGGAATGCCGCAGGAGTAGGTATATTCATGCTGATAATATTCGCGTGGCCGCTGACATACGCGCTTGAACTGTTCGGCATTACAGAAAACTTAAACGCACTCGACGCATTCATCTTCTTCGGCGTATTATTAACCACACTCGTATTCCTAATAATAGGCGCAGTCACCAAAAGGGAAGATTAAGCCGCCTCGCAATCAGTTGCATAAATGTTCACATACTGTTATAATATAACTATAAAACTACAAGGAGTGTGCTTATGAGCATATTAAAACGTTTCACAACAATAATGTCGTCGAACATAAACGCAATGCTGGACAAAATGGAAGACCCTGCCAAAATGGTAGACCAGCTTATGCGTGACCTCACCAAGAATCTGTCCGAAGTAAAAGCCGAAACAGCAGCAGTTATGGCAGAGGAATCCCGCGCAGGCAGGCAAGTTTCAGAATGCCGCGAGGACATCGCCAAATACACAAACTACGCCGAAAAAGCAGTGCTTGCAGGGAATGATGGCGACGCGCGCAAATTCCTAGAAGAAAAAAACAAGAAGCAAACGCAGCTTGCCGCACTAGAAACAGCCTACAACGTAGCCAAAGACAACGCCGGAAAAATGCGCCAAATGCACGACAAGCTGCAAGCGCAAATCGCCGAGCTTGATTCCAAACGCGCAAGCATTAAAGCCGCTACCGCCGTTGCAGGCCTGCAAGACAAAGTAAACAAGATGACATCAAGCGTCGATTCCGCTTCCATAAACAAATTCAACGAGATGGAAGAAAAAGCAAACAAAATGCTGGACACCGCCGCCGCAATGGCAGAGTTAAACAAGCCAAAGGACGACATATCCGACCTCGAGCGCAAATACGCAAGCGAGCAACCAACTTCCGCTGTCGACGACGAGCTTGCCGCGCTCAAAGCAAAGCTTAACAGCGGCAATTAATCGAGGTGCAAACTGTGGGGAATAAAGAAGCACAAAAAAATATATGTGAAAACTGCGGAGGTTCTGTCGTTTACGACATAACCTCCGGCAAGTTAAAGTGCCAAAGCTGCGAAAGCGTCTACGACGTAGACGACAGCGGCGACGTAAAAGAGTACATCTTCAACGAAGCCGAGCTTGCCAAAGCAAGCGTCAACTGGAACGCACTAGGCAAAACCTACAAATGTACAGGCTGCGGCGAAGAAATGGTAACAGATTCCGTCGCCACAACAATCGAATGCCCCTACTGCGGCAGCAAATACACACTGGACGACAGGCAATCAGCAGGCGTACAGCCCGAAGCAATCGTCTTATTCAACATCGACAAAAACGACATGAAGTCGCGTTTCGCACGTTGGATTAAGGGGAAGAAATTCGCGCCCAACGCGCTGAAATATCTGTATCAATCGGGCAAGCTAATCCCGATGTACCTCCCCTTCTGGACATACGACGCAGACGCGTACGCCAAATACAAAGGTCAAGGCGGCACGGTCTACTACGTAACTGTCAAAGATAAGGACGGCAAATCACATCAAGAGCGTCGCGTACGCTGGACTAGCGTATCAGGCGATGTATCGCAATTCTTCGACGACGTGCTAATCTACGCCAACAACAAAAACGCAGACCTAATCGACGAAGTAGCCGAATTTGACACCAAGTCCGCGAAACCATTCGACAAATCCTACGTAAGCGGCTACCATACCGAAAAGTACATCATTTCGCCAAAAGAAGGCTTCACTCAAGCGCAATCCAAGATGGAGCAAGTTCTGCGAGGATTAGCGCACCAGGACATACTTAGAAGCTACGACGAAGCGCAGGTATCTTCCCTCGCCGCAAAGTTTTCGCGCGTCACCTTCAAGCACATACTCGCGCCGTTTTGGATAAGCAGCTACCATTTTAAGGAAAAGCTGTACAATGTAATATGCAACGGGCAAACGGGGGAAATTAAAGGCGAATACCCTGTAAGCAAAGTCAAAGTCGGCTTAACCATAGTCGCAAGCTTAATTATAGCAGGAATACTGTTATATCTGTATGCACAATACGGAGAATAAGGAGAACACATGGCATTTTTTAACCAACTGGCAAACGTCGTTGAATGGAACGAAATGCGCGACGACGTTATATTTTGGAAGTGGCGCAACAAGGAATTAAAAAAAGGCAGCCGCATTATAATTCGCCCGGGGCAGGACGCAATCCTATTCCAAAACGGCATAATCGAGGGTATATTCACCGATAGCGGCTCCTACGACGTGGAAACACAGATTATCCCCTTCCTCTCAACCTTAAAAGGCTTCAAGTTTGGCTTTAACTCCGGCTTGCGCGCGGAAGTGCTGTTCGTAAACGTACGCGAGTTCCTGATAAATTGGGGTACAAAGTCACCGATAAACATAATGTCGCCCATTCTTCCCGGAGGTATGCCCCTGCGTATGCGCGGTACATTCACAGTAAAAATCCAGGACTACATCAAGGTTATCGACAAAATCGCCGGAATATCCGACCAATACACTGTCGACGACATCAAGGCGCGCATTATGGCAATCCTTGACAACCTCCTGATGAAGTGGATAACACGCGAAGGCAAGGACATGTTCCAGCTTATGAGCTATGCCGACGTAATCGGCGGCGGCATAATGCAGGACCTGGACAAAAACCTCTTCGACATAGGCTTCACCGCAACCTCCTTCAACATAACCAACATCAACTACCCCGAGGAAATACAAAAGCGCATCGAGCAAGCGGCAGCAATGGGCATGGTAAATGACGTCGACAAGCTCCAGCGCGTATCGATGGCGGATGCAATGGCGCAAGGCAAAGGCACAGCCGGCGGCG
Organism: uncultured Eubacteriales bacterium; assembly: GCA_964479875.1. GTDB lineage: Bacteria > Bacillota > Clostridia > Monoglobales > CAYZNM01 > CAYZNM01. The sequence continues at coordinate 11,554 of CAYZNM010000007.1, read as the reverse complement.
CAGAGATGATGTCGATGATGATGATGCAGCAAATGCAGCAACAACAAATGCAAATGCAGCAACAACAGCAACACCAATCACAGCCGAAGCAGCAGCAATCCGCCCCAAGCGGCGACACCAAATTCTGCAGCGAATGCGGCACAAAAGTCCCGCGCACCGCGAAATTCTGCACCGACTGCGGCAACAAGCTAGGGTGAGTTCACAGACTATTTGCAATATCAACTGCTACAGATTATTTATATTTTGTGTAGGAGGTTAATTATATGGGCATAGTGTATCACGGAAGCAAAGTAGGTAATTTAAAAAAACTTTCTCCTAATGCTTCTATGCACGGAAAGTCGTATTTATATGCTACCAAACATAAGCAAATTGCATTAGCGTATTTAGGCAAATTTGATAGCTTAACAATTTCGCAGATAAATCATAGTAGAGATGGTGTTTTAACAGGCGTATCTATGGTTGAGAGAAAGCCGAATATATTAAAAGAAACATATGATAAAATAACTGGTTATTTATATGTTTTGAGTGATGAAAAATTCAAAAAAAATCAAACGGAATGGAATTTGGAAGTGGTGTCAGATGATGAAGTTGATGTTATTGAATGTATCAAGATCGAAAACGTTTTGAGCGAGTTGAAAAAAACGGATAATCTAAAATTGTATCTTTATCCAGAAAGACCGGAGTATATTCCATTAGACGATAGCGATATGATAGATAAAGCTATTGAATCTTATGAAATAACAAAAAATATAAACATTGTCAATAGATATTTTGAATTTTACCCAACCCTTAAAGAACAAATTAAGAAAAAAATTTATGAAAAATTTAATATTGACATTGATTAAATAACCCCACCAAATGAGCATAATCTTCATAAACCCACCTACAACCTCCCATCGCTCCACCCCCACGACAACACAAAGCGTGCAGCACATCGCCGCACGCTTTGCATATACATAAACCTCATCAATTTGTGAAAAGCCAATACTGCGGATTCTTATTCTTGGTGTCAATATCAAGCGCCTGCTGCGTCGTAAACTGAATCACATTGCCGAACCTATCCTTGGACACTGACACATATTGCTTGCGATAGCTGTCGCTGAATTTGCCGTCGTAGTAGCCTACGTCGAACGCAATAAAAGGCTTTGGAGGGATTCCGTCGTAGCCTACGATGTTGATGAAATGCCCTTGCGTGGAGAAGATACCCTTTGCACCCTCGTCGCCGTCGACGTTTGCGATTGCTATGCAGCCGCTTTTGATTCCGTCCAGCAGCACCTTTTCGTCGCAGGTAGTCGTGCAGTGCAGCTTATATGTGTCGCAGAGATACTGTGCCGCCTTCGCCATATCCGTGCCGCCGTTTACGCGAATTTTATTGTTCACAAAAGCCTTAGCAAGCTCAGGCACAGTCACAACATTGCCGAAAAATATAGCAACATTGCAGGACGAAACACAGCCGCACCCTCCGCTTTTTATCGTAGCCTTAGGCAGCTCCGCGCTCGGGTACGGCACATTCGCGTACCAGTTTTGATTTTCAAATTTCATAGAAACCCCCATTCGAATGTATAGTCAATCACGTTTCATTCCGCTACATAAGAACTACGACGAATGCCCATAGAATCAAAGAAACGTGATTGACTAGCAGATTGTTTTAAAGTTGTTTCACTATACGGGCGGATAATATCCGCCCGTAATGCATTATTGATTTTTAGTTTATTTTCCAAGTGTTTCCAATGTGTCGCTCAAACCCTTAGACGTGTAGTCAACAGCGCCTAGGTATACCGAAATAAGGGTCGGTACAAGCACTGTCGGATTTATTATCGCATGATATATCAGTTGCCACACTGCATTCCACGTTGTAAGATCTTCGACCTTTACATTAAGCGCGGCGGATAGGTTAGTGAAAACAATCGTTATCACAAAAACCCAAAATGCAGGGCTTTGTAACCTCAACTTCCAATTTATCTTCATTTTATCACCTACTTTGTTTTGGGCGTAATCGCCCTACTACAATATATGATAAAATATTGGCAAATGTAAACCTTTATGGTATAAAAAAACCTCCCGCTAGGGAGGTGATGTTTATAAGATGATACATATCAGGCCGCCGCTGCCTTCGTTGATGATTTTTTGCAGCGTTTCCTGTAGCTTGAACTGTGCGTCCTCGGGCATACGCTCGAGCTTGTTGTGCAGGCCTTCGTTGACTAGCTCGTGCAGCGATTTGCCAAAGATGTTGGATTTCCATATTGTCGCAGGGTTTTCGTCGAAGTCTTTTAGGAGGTAGTGTACCAATTCCTCTGATTGCTTCTCTGTGCCTACGATTGGGTTTACCTCGGTTTCGATGTCGGCGCGAACCATGTGTATGCTTGGTGCGCTTGCACGCAGGCGTACGCCGTAGCGGCTGCCTTGCTTGATTATTTCAGGCTCTTCTAGGGTTAGCTCCTCGATTGACGGGTAGACTATGCCGTAGCCTTTTTGCTTAACTTCCTGCAAGGCTGTCGACAATTTGTCGTACTCGCCCTTGATGTTGCCCATTTTTATCATTATGTTCATCAGGTCTTGGTCGTCCTGCACTTCAAGTCCGCTGTTGTCGCTTAGAACCTTGTAGAACAGGTTGTCTGCAAACGGAACATTGATACAAACCTGTCCGCGGCTTAGGTCGATGTTGCTTACCGAAACGTCAGCTACATGCTCATGCTCGCCTATGCGTTTCATCACATCTCTCGCCTCGCGGATTTTGTATACGTCCTTCATCGAGGACTTTATCGTGTCGAACATGCTCTTGCGCAATGGATTGTTGGGCGCAAGCACATTCATCCAACCTGGCATTTCTACTGTGATTTCAGTGAGCGGGAACTCGTACAGCACGCGCTCGATTATGCCGTTGATGTCTTGTATGTCCATGTCTTGGCAGTTTACGGGAATTACAGGCACATCGTATTTGTCCGACATTGTGCGCGCCATATCGATTGCCGCGTCCGATTCAGGCATACCTGTGTTAAGTATCATCACGAAGGGCTTGTTTATGTCTTTGAGCTCCTTAACCACGCGTTCCTCCGCGCCTACATAATCCTCGCGCGGGATTTCGGTGATAGAGCCATCGGTGGTGACAAGCAAGCCGATTGTGCTGTGCTCGTTTATAACCTTGCGCGTGCCGATTTCGGCAGCTTGCGCGAAGGGGATTTCCTCGGCAAACCACGGTGTGGACACCATACGCGGAGCTTCCTCATCCATGTATCCCATAGCCGAAGGCACGATGTAGCCCACGCAATCGATCAGCCGCACCTTAAACTGCGCGTTATCGTTAAGGCCTATTTGCACAGCTTCATTCGGCACAAATTTAGGCTCGGTCGTCATAATCATACGCCCTGCCGCCGATTGTGGAAGCTCGTCTATCGCGCGCTCCTTCTTATACTCGTTGTCGATGTTCGGGATAACCAATAAATCCATAAACTTCTTGATAAATGTCGACTTGCCTGTCCTAACCGGACCTACAACGCCGATATAGATATCGCCCTGCGTCCTCTCGGCGATGTCGCTATATATGTTGTTCAATTAAGATACCCCCATTATCCTTGTAATATTTTTGGCTTTAAGACGTCTAGTACAATATATTACAAGGATGGGGGGATTATTACTATGACTTGATTAAGTTAGTAAAAATGTCAGCATTTACTAATGCTCGCTAAAGAAGCTCATTATATTCAACGTAGCCTTTTGGAAATCGGAATAATCACTTACTATACCACGTTTTTCCGATACCCTTGCATTAAAGTTGCTATAATACTTAAACCAATTAATGTGCTGCTTATTTGAAAATACCTTAAGCCATTCCGCTTCGTTTTGTTTCCTTGATATTTCTTCTAATTGTTCCGATGTGCATTTTACACTCGGCAGCATTGTTGTATACAGCGCGTCTTCAAACCCAATCAAGCCTAAATCCATGTGCATTATATCAGACCATGAGCTCCACTCCTTTAGCCCAATTACGCCAAGCGCGGCTAATTCAGACATCATCTCAAAATGCAGCTCCGTGGTCATTTCCTCTGGGTTGTATTTTTGTTTAAGATATTCCTTCATCTCGTCAGACAAAATATCAAAGCCACCGCCTTTTTGGATATAAGTATCGGGAGTATCCATATTTAGTCGCTTGATTCCAGGTAAAACCTCACCGTTTTTGCCGATAACATCAAACTCCTCCAGCTGGTGAATGGCACTTCTATCGATTACGGCAATGTGTGTATCAAATCCATAGTCATAGCTTTTGTCCATGAAGTCATACCAAATGGATTGATAGCTGAATAACGAAGATTCATAATACCTTTCGGCGTCTTGGCTCGGGGAATTATTTTTGGCATTCTGAAGTATTGCCGAAAATGTGCCGATATTGTTCGGCGTACGTGGTTGTGGGTTTGTTGTGGGTTTGTAGTTGCTTATGCTTTGGGAGAATGGGTATGTGCGGATATTGATATATATCACCCCTTGCATTTTCGGTCTTGACAAAATGATTCTGTATAGGCAAAAAAGGCGGCTTGCGCCGCCCTTTTTTATTTCTTTTTGTAGCCCATGCTGATTAGGTTTGCGTATAGCTTGTATGCACCGGGGGTTAGGTTTTGCAGCTGGCGTTCCCAAACTACTGCGCTGTAGGTGTAGTGGCCGCCGTTGTTCATCTCTTTGTAGAGGATTGCGGGGCGGGGTTGACCTTCGGGGTCTTGGCCTGCGAAGAGGACTGTGTAGCCTAGGGCTTCCATGGCTTCGGGTTGACCTGCGCCTGCGTTGCCGGGTGTCCATTCGCAGCGTTGCTGCATCCAGCCGTCCCATATGTCGGAGCTCGACTTGTTGTCCTTGCCGCGCATTAGGTCTAAGCCTGCGTAGAATGGGGTAGCTGCAGCTTTGTCGCTGATGTAAACATCGCTGTCCTCTTTGTTGATGTTTGAGCTGCCTAGCTCGAACGGAGCGGGAGCGAACGGCATTTTGTTGTCTTCTCTGTAGTTTTGGTAGTGTACAACTAGGTTGCCGCCTGCGTTAGCAAAGTCAAGCAGGTTCTGCATATTAGCCTTTAGTGCGGGGCTGATTGGGCTTTGGTCCGGAAGTGCTGTCTTGCCTACGATGATTGTGTCGAATTGCTTGTAAAGCTCTGCGCCGCTCTTGGATATGTCGGACGCACCTATTACCTTGAGGTTTGCGTCTGCCTTAGCTGCGTCGCTGTACATGCCCTTGATGTAGTCGAATACAAAGTCGTCCGCGCCGGACATTAGATAACCAATCTTGATGTCGTCGCTTACCAAGTCGTATTGTGTAACTGTGAGGGATTGTGCCGCTAGTTTATAGTAGTTCTTTGTTTCAATGTGCGAATAGTCGATTACCTCGTAGCCTTCGTAGAACAGCTCGCCGTTGTAGGTTGCGCCTACTACCAGGGTTGTACCTTTGTTGTTAAAGCTTGCAGGCACTGTTACGTTTAATGTAACAAGCTTGGTTTGGCCCTCCCCTGCGATCGTGATTGTTTGTGTGTCAACCTTGATTCCTGTGTCTTTATCCTTGGGAGCTGCTGTTACTACGATGTTGGCAGCTTCACCTTTGGTGTTGTTCTTGATTACAACATCGATTGTGCTCTTAATTTCCTTGCCTGTGAATTTAAGCATGGAGGATTCGTTGGACACTAACGCTGTGATTTTGGGAACAACGCGTAATTGCGGCTCGCCTACCACTGTTAATGTCACCCCTGCAACCTTTGCTGTGTAGCTGCCCATAATCGGGGATTTGCTGTACGGGTCGTCAACCTTAACTGTTATGCCTGCCTTGATGTCCTTTTCGGGAGTTTGCTTTTTAACCATAGCTGCTGTAACGGCGGCAGGGTCTTGTGTAAGCTTGGGCAGTGTGTTTACCTTGGGCACTGAACCGTGGGGGTAATTCGGGTTTGTGTAGCCTTCGTTGTAAGGTGCGTTGTAAGGACCTGTGTAGCCTTTGTAGTCAGCAGGGATTGTCACGTTGTAAACGAAGTCGCGTCCTACAACCTTGTCACCGCTCTTTAAGTCGGTTACGGAAACTTCCTCAACCTTAAAGCCTGCGGGAACTGTGATTGCAACAGGTTTGCCGTCAACTATGCCCTTGGCAGGAATGCCTGCCAGGTCGGCTGTAGCGTTGCGCGCCATAACCTTTGCAGTCACCTTAACAGTTTGCCCAGGTACTACATCGTTGTCGTCAACAGTAACGTCAACGGACAGCGCGAATATATCTGTGATAACAGCGTCAACATGCTTCTCGATTCTTTTGAGCATTGCCTTTTGTGTTTCAAATGTTGCAACGCCTGCAAGCTTTGCAAATGTAGCCTTGGCTGTAGCAAGTAAAGCTGCGTTTGCTGTAACGTTCTTTGTGTCGAACTTGGATTTGAACTCCGTCAGAGCTTTTTCTAAAGCTGTAACATCGTTAGTGTTTTGTGGGAACAGCTTGCCTAGGTCGGAGATACCTTTTTCGCCGGGTGTTCCGCCGAATACTGTGGAGCTGAATTCGCCCTTAACGTTTGAGTTGGGGGCTGCTTTTTTCAGTATCCATCTGGATAAGCTTTCGCCCTTGACAGGTATGCCTAGCATTTTTTGGCACTTGTGCATGTTGCGGCCGATAATGCCCCATTCAGCGTAGGACATAGCAAGGTTGGAGTCGTATTCGCCTAAATCAAGCACCATGTCGGGGGTTGCGCCCTTGATAACCAGGCCTTGACCTGCGTCGGCGGGTACGCTTGATTTTTCGCCTACGGCTGTGATTTGGTCTTTTAATTCTTCAAGTATCGGCTTGCTGTATGCACTTGCTGTGTAGGGGGAAGCGAAGTATTTGCTTACCTGCCACGCGTCCAGTTTAACGCCGTTTTCGGTGATGGTGTAGCTAGCGTCGGCAGCTAAGTCCATAGCGTATTCGATTAACCAACCTACGCCTCTGTGCTGACCGTGGTCGGAGTTTGGAGCCTTATGGTGCGAGAAGATAACCTGCGGCTTTGTTATGCGGATTGTTTTAGCTAGGTTGTAGCCTAAAACGTCGATGTTCCAGATACCTGCCGCTTTTGTTTCGGCGTCGCCTAGCAGCGATTCGTAAAGTGAAACGGAATAGCCGAAGTCATACGCGCCGAAATACATTTGCTCCGCGCCATCGAATAAACGGCTGGATTTTAATTCCTGCGAGCGCAGTACGCCTAATGCGCCGTACAGCTCTGTGCCGATGGAGTTGTCGCCGCCTTCGCCCCAGTTAGCGTCGGCGTAAACTACATCAGCGCCCAGCTTCCTGTTTAAATAAACAAGCAAGCTGTTGTTTTCGTCGTCAGGGTGTGCGCCGACGAATAGCGCCTTTTTGGTGCTGTCCAACTGATTTACAGCGTTGATCGTGTCGGCAATGCCCTTGATTGGCGCGCCCTCCAATTCATTGGAGCGTGCCGCGAAGGCAAGCGTCGGCATAAATGACGCTATCATAGCCACTGCCAATACAACCGCGAAAATCTTTTTAAGCATATTTCCATATTCCTCCATTATATATTCAATTAACAATCTTCGATTGTCAATTGTTAATTGTCCAGATTATGATACTGTATCTCCGCGAAGCGGAGATTAGTGAAAAGTGAAGAATGAAAAGTGAAAAGTTATTTCTTGCTTGTATTTAATGTTGAGATTAACATTCTTTTTATGCTGTTACACTTCTGCTTTAGCATAGAATGTTCATCAGGAAGATATCCGGTTTTTTCTAAAACAATCAACCAGTATTCAGTTTCGGACGTTTCCTTAAGTGCAATTTGAATTTTTGAAATGAAGTCCGCTTTGCTTATTCCGAAATTCGCTTCGTGAATATTTGCTCCAATGCTTGTTCCGCTTCTCAATATTTGTTTTGATAAAACATATTCTTTCTTTTCGCCAACAAGCCATTTATAATAATTTATAATTTCTATCGCAAATTCGATGGATTGTTGTACTAACGGACTATTTTCAAGCATACTCAATCCCCCAACTTTTCACTTTTCATTCTTCACTTTTCACTATGTCAATAATCAGATTCATTCATGCGGAAGACTTTGTTGATGAGTATAACTGCCAGTATGCCCAGTACGATTAAGGTTGTGCCTATCATGTTGGCGTAGCCGTAGTTGTTTTCGAGTACCGCCGTTTTATATAGGTAGAGCGGCAGGTTCATAGTCATCGAGCCTGGGCCGCCGTTGGTCGTGAGGTAGATAAGCTCGAACTCGCGCAGCATACTTGTCGCGGCAAGGATTATCGCCGTGCCTAAGGTTGTGCGCAGCAGCGGAAATGTTACCATCATGTCGATTTGGAAGCCGCTTGCGCCGTCGATTACTGCGGCTTCAAGCACTTCCTCCGGCACCGACATTATGCCGGACAGCGCAAGCACGCTGATTAAGCCTGCATATAGCAGCCACGACAGCGTAACGGTGAAAAACGCCGTGCTCGTGTCAAAATACCACACATGGTAAAAGTCCTGCCCCATAAAAGGTCGCACCAACGCGTTAATCAAACCGTACTCGGGGTTAAATATATTGAGGAAAATTAAGCCGAGCGCGGACATGGATATAACGTTGGGTATCATAAAGGCCGTGCGGAAAAACTTCCAGCCGCGTCTTTTGCGCGACAAGATGTAGGCGAAGGTTACGCCTATGCATACATGCACGGTGGATTGCAGCAGCACCCATATGCCTGTGTTTACAAAAGATGTCAGCATTGTTTCGTCGGCAGTAAACGCCTTGATGTAGTTGCCTAATCCAACAAATTCAAGCGGCGACGACGCCTTCCAGCTAAAGAAGGAAGTCACAATAACCGTCGCGATTGGATAGCCGTACACCAACAGGAACAGCAGTACAGTTGGAAGCAAAAATAAAATGATGGCAAGCCTGTGCTTTTTCATAATCCATCTCCGTATGTAGGGGCGGACTGCACGCAAAACCGCTCGCCACTGGCGAGCCGCGTGCCTGTGGATATTATCCGCCCGTGGTTTAATTCTTAGCCGCAGCTTCGGTCATCTTCTTCGCAAATTCCTCGGGGGTCATCTTGCCTTGCGCGAGAAGCGGATAGAGTTGGCTGATTTCGTCTATTGTGTTCGGCCACCATAATGCTTGGTAGTCGTTGATTTTGTACTTGGAAGCGTTGGAGTTAGCTACTGTTTCCTTTAATAAGGGGCGAGCGTCGTCAGCGACCTTGAAGCTTACAGCGTCAGGTACATCGCCTGTGTCCTCGAAGAAGGATTTTTGAACATTAGGTCCTACCATGAATTTGATAAATTCCATAGCAGCCTTGGTTTTTTCGTCGGACTTGGAGCCTACATGGTAGCCGTATTTGCCGCCGGAGTACATTACATCACCGGGATATATTGCCGCTGCAACGGAATCCGGGAAGCCTTCGGGTGCGATTGATGTGTCGTAGAAATCGCCTACCATCCACGGACCGTTTGCTATCATGGCAACCTTGCCGCTTAGGAAGTTGTTTGCGCCGTGTTCATATGCGCCGCCTACTGCGTCCTTGGTTGTGTATTCGGTGAACATCTTTTGAACCTTTGTGGCAGCGTCGATAAATTCGGGGGTGTTGTAGTCCTTGGGCAGCAGTGTGTTCATGAATTTGTTGCCGCTGTCGGAAGAGCCTATCATCGCGCCTAGCCACAGCGATGTCAGCCAGCCGCTGTCTGCTGTGTCCATAGCGAAGGGGGTTATGCCTGCCGCCTTCAGCTTTTCAGCTTGGTCGAAGAGTTCGTCCCATGTTTTCGCGGGAGCGGATATGCCTGCTTGCGCGAATAAGTCTTTGTTGTAGAAGTAGCCGATTACGTTGCGTGTGTAGGGGATTCCGTACAGCTTGCCGTTTCTGCTGTTGAAGTCATAGCCTTGGGGGGATATGTCCTTTTTCCAGTCGGCGTCAACGTATGAGGTGATGTCTGTGAGCTGGTCGAGCATGAGGTCGATTAAGTTGTAGCCGCCTGCGTTCATTACGTCAGGCAGTGACTTTGAGGAATAGAGAACCTTTAGCTTGTCAACATAAGCTTGGTCGCCGGGGATTTCTTCTATCTCAACCTTGATTTTGCCCTCGAATTGCTTGTTGAAATCCTCAATTGCAGGCTGCGCCCAACGCGCCGAGGAGTTTACGCCTACCCACATCGTGGGGAAGGTGATTGTAACAAGCTTGCCTGAACCGCCGCCGCTTCCGCCGTTGTTGCAGGCGGCAAAAACAGCAAGCATTAGGCAGCAAGCCATTGTCATCGCGATAATTCTTTTCATCAAATATAATCCTCCTAATTTTCTTCTTTATATAAACAGATAAACCGTTTATAACGTGGGGACGGGAGGAGCAGAGCCCCTCCCCTACATTAGCCTTTTACCGAGCCTGCAACCAAGCTGCCTGTAACCTGCTCTTGCAGCACGACGTATATCACAACGCTGGGCAGTATTACCATAACCAACGCGGCGAACAACGCCGTATAGTTAAAACTGAACTGCGCTACGAAATATCCAAGCGACAGCGGAAGCGTGCGCGCCTTAGAACTGCCTGTTATTATCAACGCAAACAAGAACTCATTCCACGACATAAGGAATTGTAGCGTAGCCGCAGTGGCAAGCCCTGACTTTGCCATAGGCAGCACGATAGAGATGAATGTGCGCATAAAGCTTGCGCCGTCAAGGTATGCCGATTCCTCGATCGTACGCGGTATGCCGAGGAAAAAGCTTTTCATTATAAACAAAGTGGTGGGTAAGCCGATTGCGGCGTAGACAATGATTAAACCTGTTTTTGTATCGTAAAGACCAATATTTCTTATAAGAGTATAAATCGGCATAAGCAGCGCCGATATTGGGACTAGCAAAGACGAAGCAAGCAGCAGCGTTAACAAATTCTTGCCCTTAAAGTCAAACCGCGCAAGAACATACGCCGCCATAGACACAACGAAAACGCAAAGCAGCGTCGACCCGAACGAAACTATAACGCTGTTTATGTAAAATTTAAATATAGGCGATATGCGCAACGCCTCGCTGTAACCGTTAAAAGACCAATTCGACGGCAGCGACAGCGTATCGGACAAAATCTCCGAGTTAGTTTTAAAAGACGAAAGTATAATCCATACAAGCGGCCCTACCGAAATAATCGTGATAAAGCCGAGGTACAGCCATCTAAGTATGCACAATATTGCTCTCTTAGCCATTTTTAACCCCTATACTCATTGTGATTACAAGCAAATATTATACTTATATAAAAAAATGTTTTGTACATTCCATAAAGCAATTTGTATTGAGTTAACGTAAAAGGTTCATATTTTGTCGATATATTGTAGATAATGACATATACTTGCTACTGTGATATTATCTCATAATTACATTATATTGTCAATAGCAAATTTAACAAATTGTTCACATTTATTACATGAATTATATACATTTTTATTACAGAGAGAGTGTTTTTTTATAAATATATACATAATTCTAATGAACTTAATCCTATAGAGAAGCTATGGGCGAATGTCAAACATAGATTGCATTTGTACTAGGTCGTGTTCGTAAACCCCTTTCCCCTATATCATCTCAACAAAGTCATCA